>CAVWHV010000043.1:0-70136 GCA_963754725.1 uncultured Planctomycetaceae bacterium | reverse complement strand
GGGGATCCAGAATCCTCGGTCGCTCCGCTGCGCTCGTCAATACCTGCGGACACTGCCACGACGAAGCGCGGCAGAAACTGCTGACGAGCGACCACAAGACCGCCATCGGTGCGAAGAATGCGCAGGGAGTCTCCGCGGCGCGGGGGATGTACGGCCTGCCACTGGGAAGATCCTCATCAGATGCGCACTGTTCACGACATGAAATCACCCGTGTTCGTCCAGAACCAGGTCGAAACGTGCGGGCATTGCCACGCGTCGTGCGCGACGAGTATGTGACCAGCGTGCACGGGCAGGGTCTGGTGAAGTCCGGGCTCATCAAATCGGCCGTGTGCGCGAACTGTCACGGTGCCCACGGAATTCGCAATGCACAGAACCCTGAGTCGCGCCTCAACGCAACGCATGTGGCCGCCACGTGCGGCGCCTGCCACCGCTTCATCGAAGACCGCCTCAAGCTGAGCGTGCATGGGATGGGGAATGGACCGGGCGGGGCCACCGAGCAGTCTGCGCCGGGTGGCACGATCCACCGCAAGCCCAGTTGCACCGACTGTCACGTGGGTCACGACCTGCCCGATCCGCGTTCCGCGAAGTTCCGCAATCGGGAACCGGATCGCTGCGGAAACTGCCACATCGATCTGTACACCCGGTACGGCATGAGCATGCACGGCGCCTTGTCAAATCTGGGCTACACCGAGGGCGCCAAGTGCTCCGATTGCCACGGATCCCACGACATCCTGCCGCTGTCCGATCCCAACTCGCTGATGTCGCCGGAAAATCGGGTGAAGACCTGCGGAGCGTGCCATGTCAATATGGCCCCGAACCTGGCGAGCTTCGATCCGCATGCGGATCACCACGATGTGAAGCGGTCGCCGCTGGTGTTCTGGTTTTACCGCGGCGTGTTGACGTTCATCATCGTCGTGTTCGGGTTCTTCGGCTTGCACGCGATTTGTTGGTTCATTCGGGGCTTGTTTGACGTGCGGCGTCACGGACGCCCTCGACAACTCAAACCCAATGATGCGGGTTATCTGCGATTCCGGCCGTTTCATCGGGTGGCCCACTCGGTGATGGTCGTGTCCTTCCTCGGGTTGCGCTGACCGGTTTGCCGCTCAAGTTCAGCGACTATGCTTGGGCTAAGTGGCTGGCCGCCTTGCTGGGCGGATTCGCCTCGACCGGGATCTGGCATCGCGTGTTTTCGCTCACCATGTTCGGGTGCTTTTTCGCGTATGTTCTGCTGCTCTCGCGCGACTACTTCGTGCGACGCCGGGAGGGCAAGACGCGTCGCGAAGTCATCTTCGGCCCGGATTCGCCGTTGCCGAATCTCCGTGACGCGAAGGATCTGAGTGCGATGGTCCGCTGGTTCGTGGGACGGGGTCCCAAGCCGACGTTTGAACGATGGGCGTATTGGGAGAAGTTCGACTTCTTCGGCGCGACGTCGGACACCATCCTCATTGGCGTGACCGGACTGGTGCTCTGGTTCCCCAACTGGTTCTGCATGTTCCTGCCGGGTGAGGCGGTGAACGTCGCGAAGGTGGTCCATTCGACGTTGGCCCTGCTGGCCACCGGATTCGTCTTCGCGATCCATTTCTTTGGCACGCACTTCCGCCCCGACAAGTTCCCCATGGATGTGTCGGTGCTGACGGGGATTGTGAGCGAAGAGGAAATGGAGCACGAGCGGCCTGAAATGCTCGCCCGGCTGCGCGCCGAGGGACGTCTGGACGACCTGCGTTTGACGGCCCCCAACCGCGTCAGGTTGTGCGGCGCTCGGACCCTGGGGCTGATTGCGCTCCTGGTCGGCCTGGCAGCCCTGGCCGGCATCGTCTGGTCGCTGCTGCAGTAGAGCGAGCGTCCCGCTTGCTCGGCGCCACCAAGACCGTCGGGCTACGGAGTAGAGCAAGCGTCCCGCTTGCTCGGGAATTACCGAGACCGTTGTCCGACGCTGTAGAGCAAGCGTCCCGCTTGCTCAAGCACAACCGAGACGGTTATGCTACGACCAAGGCCCTGCGGTTGTTATGCCGCAGGGCCTTGGGAAATGGTCGTGTGCCAAACGCTCGTTTCTAGAACGTACCGGAGAGACCGGCCAGGAACATGTGGGCCACGCCACTGTTGTAGGCCTGAGTGTCACCGATGAAGTCGTAGAAATTGTAGCGAACGAACGCGTCGATCCGCGGTCGGATCAGATAGTCGAACCCGGCCGTGACACGATAGATATCGCTCACGACCGCGCTGTAGCCCGGCAGGTCCGAGTAGGGCGAGTGGCCGTGGGCGGAGACTGCGGTGCTGGAAGTAATTCTCGGCCCGCACGTACTCCAGCTGGCTCATCAGCCGCAACTTTTCGGACGCGGCATAGCTGGCCGCCAGGTTGATCACGTCGGACTTGCCCGTGAAGTTCCACGGTACGGTCCAGGCCACGAGTTCGGGTGCCGGACCGTTTTCGCGGCCCAGCGTGATGTCCTGGGTGATCCAGTTCGTCAGATTGGCGTAGCCCGCGACAAACGACCAGCACGCATTCGGCGTGTACCAGGCACTGAGCGTGTACGGATAGGCCGTCTCGGAGAAGTTGACGTACTGCGAATGATTGTAGCTGTTCTCGATCCAGAACATGCCGTTGATCATCAGGTCATCTGCCACGCTCCACGTACCGCCCATCTCGACCTGCCCCACGTGTTCGGGCTGGTTCGAGTTGATCGCCGCGTCCAGACTCAGCTGGTGCCGTTCGGTGACACCGACGATGGGCCACGAATTGGTAGTCACTCGGTAACGAAGGAACGTGTTGAGAGCAGGCGACCAGTCCTCTTGCACGCCGGCGAAGAACATATTGCTGACCGTCGTCGGTTGTGTGAAGGGACCCAGGTTATCCAGATTGTAGGTCACATTGCTGCGCGCATCTGCGCCGACTCGTAACCGCCGACCAGTGCAAACCCCTTGGCGATGCCGCAACTGTCGTAGAAGGGCCGCCAGCGGTTCTTCAGACCAATGGTGGTCCATTCACGGTCGACCAGCCCGAGGTAGTTGTTGTTCGGCGTGAACATCTGTTGTGGCGGCCGCGGTTCCAGGAAGTACGGGTCGCCCGGGTAACGCGAGTTGAGGGACTGCGTGTCCGCCGAGTTGTTCTGCACGTGCGATTTGGCGTAGGCAGTCACCGTCAGGCCGTCGATGCTCTGATTCGTGATCCGACCATCCACGCCGTAGAATTTTCGGTCCGATTCACGCAACTTGTTGTGCGTATTGCCGACCCAGCCGAGGACGTAAAGGTCGGTGTCCGGGGCAATCTGGCTCCAGGCCTTGACCCGGTCGATCTCGGTGTAGTTCTCGGTGGCGCCCAGTTGCTGTAGCCCATTGGCCCGGAAACCGTAGGTCGGCACTCGCAGGCGCCGTAGTCTCCAAACGCGATCTGATCATCCTGCTGGAACGACCGCATGGTCCGAGAATATTCCACCGAGAACCAGTCCGACTGCCAGGCGATCCCCGGCTCGACCTGGTGGTCAACCAGTCGATGTTCTGTCCCTGGGTCATCACATGGCAGCTGGTGCCGCGGGCAGGCTGGCCCACGGTTGGGGCGGGTTCGTGCCGACGCAGCAGTGCTGCTGAGTGTTGGCCTGCCGGGTACCTTCCTTCTTCATGCCCCAGAAACCAATCCGCCAGCTGAGGTTCTCCGTGATCTTGCCCTTTCACGTCCGCGTCGAACTGCTGGACACGAATGGCGTAGTCATCGCCGGCGTTGATGAGGTCGGCACCGACGACGCCGCTGTTCCGCTGGCGGGTAGTTCGAGCCGAACATGACGTAGCCCGGCGTATTGTTCGGCCAGCGCCGGATTGTAGAAGCCACCTTCCGGCGGCATGTTGGTGAACGGGGAGTTCCGCCGGGCACGACCGGGCCGCCAATCGGCTTCACGCCCAAACGATGAATAAACCGGCGATAATCCAAGTCGAACGACAGGCCCGGGCCATTGTAGAATTCCAGCCCGGCCATGTTCGCTTCGCTTTCCGGGCCACTGATCCAGAAATTCGCGGATCGTCTGCCGTCCGAGGTCAAGCCGTCGACGTCGTAGAACGGCGAGGACTCCTGCAGTCCCTGCCACTCGCCGACCATGGCCTTCGAGCCATTCGTGCCGACAGCCCACCAGCCAAATCGTGTGGCCAGCCAGTTGTTGGTGGGAAGCGGTTCCCAGGCCAACGCAGGATTGTTCAACCACAGCGGCGAGTTGTAGTCCGTGCCGCTGGCGGCGGCCGTCGCGGCGGGTGTGTCCGCCGCTTCGGTCTTGGGTTCCGCTGGCTCCTGGGCCACCGCGGCCGGCTGGTCCTGAGAGCCCGCGTAGTAGTCGGAAAAATCGGATGTGTCCGTGAAGGACGTTGTCACTGCCTTTCCACCGGCCGAGTCTCCGGCGAGCAGTCCGTTGCCGCTCGCAAGCAGCACGACCGCCAACATGAGCATATAGCGATTGGGTTTCATTCCTTGTTCCCCCTTAAATCTGCATACGGATGACACGATTGAATGTCCTGACGGCCGCCACCTTATCGGAACATGCCCGGGAAGTGTGGCGACGGCAGGTCACTACCGTGGATCTGGGAGTGGCACGTCGTGCAGTCCGTGTAAAAGCCTGGCCGGATTTGAGGTATGGTGTCGATGTTGATGCGGGCGCCACCGCCGTGATTGCCGTCGCGGTGCCCGACATGGCATCGCAAGCAGAGGAAGGTGGCGGGTTGTTGCAGCAGGTTATTGGCGACCGTGCCGTGCGGAGAATGGCAATAAGAGCAGTTCTCAGTCACCGGCGGGTGTTCGTAGGCGAAGGGGCCCTGTTTCTCGGCATGGCACTTCCAGCACAAGAGATTGAGCGTTTCCGCTCGCAGGTTGCCTTCCATCTGGCCGTGCGCATCGTGGCAATCGCCGCAGAACATCTTGCCTTCCTTCAAGGGATGGTGCGAAGGCATCGAGAACTTGGCGAAGACGTCGGCGTGGCACTTGAAGCAGACGACCGGATCATTCACCGACATCGGCAGGCGTTTCGGACGCGCGACGTCGAAGTGGCTGATGCCCACGATCTGCGGCACGTTCGCACTGGCGTGCGGCGTGTGGCAATCGGTGCAGGCGACTCCCATGATGGCGTGCGTCGAACGTATGCCAGGCCATGACCGGCGAGCCCGGTTGATGGCAATTCAAGCAGCAGCTGCTGCCGTGAGCTTTCCAGGATCTTGCCGTGCGCGTCGTGGCAGGTCGTGCAATTGAAATTGTTCGGGCCACAGATCTGGTGCGGGCCGGCGATCTGTTGCATGTCCTGCTTGTCGCCGTGACAGCGATAGCAGACGCCCGGAGCCACGGCGCCCAAGTTGTTGGACTGACCAGAGAGCGAAGGCAATGTGGTGTTCGCCGCCTGATAGCTGACCTGGGTGATGGTCTGACCGTTGATAGTCTGAGCGACCTCGCCCGGTTCGGTCGTGGGCTTCGTTCCCGGCGGAACGTTGTAGTGCGCGTTGTGGCAGCTCGTGCAGGTCAGATTGTTGTGGGCGTGCACCGACGTGCGCCACTGAGCGCCCGGCGAGCAGGCGTCCTGCTCGTGGCACTTCAGGCACACTTCCGCAGCCTGGGCCGGTCGCATCGTGCGGAAGTTCCACAGCAGTCCCGGTTCCTTGCCACGCGTCTTCAAGTGGGCGCTGGCCGGACCGTGACATGCCTCGCAGGCGTGACCGTCGGTGCCAATGCCCCGATGCACATTCTGCTGCATCGACTCGGAGTAGACCTTGTGGCAGTTCAAGCAGAGTTCATCGTCATTGACGAATTCTGCTCCTTCCACCGTGGGAACTGCGTCCCGCAGTACTCCGTACGACGCCTCTCGAAAGATGGCAGGCTGCTGCGGGCTCTGTGGCCACTCACGGCCTAGCTCCGTGTCCGACCGCTCCGGATTGCGCGGTCGCAATCCGCAGGAAGCGACCGTCATGCAGGCCAAGCCAAGCAGAACATAAACGGCCGTCGAGCGATGATTTGAGTGGTGGGAGCGATAATTGTCGTGCACGACTTCGCCTCCTTGCTACCAGGGACAGTCCCATCCCGGTGAATTGCTGGTCCAAGTGCCGGATGGGTCGCATTCGCACCTGGCGGTTACGTGTGGGGCTCTACCGCGAGACTCCGACCGTGGAGTACTCCTCGTTACCATCTATTGCATCGCCCCCAAAACAGTTGGTTCTTTCAAACTTTTGTAAGAAATGTCACGGTTTTGTAAGACCTGCAAAAAGACCGTCCAAAATCGCCCCCACATCGCCCGCTGACTGGCTCAAACCTGGAGGCACGGGCAAGCTCTATCGATTGTGGAACCTGCGCTCGAGGCCGGCGCTTCGTCGGTCGTCTTGTTCTGAACGGTTCGTCTTTGCGGTCGTAGCCGCGTCTGCCGTTAGCCCAGCCTTTCAAGGCTGCGGACGGGTCGACCAGGTGCGGAGAATTTCGTCGTCGCGTAGCGACGTCTGCCAGTTGAGTCCGCGGCGGCCCCACCAGAATGGTGATGCATGCGTTGTCGGACAAGGGGCGGGACTGGGAAGTCCGCCCTGCGGCCTGGCTGCTGATCTGCTGCGCAGTCGCTCGAGGGTGGCGTTTTCCCAGGCCGTTATGCCGCCCAAACCGGTGTTTACGTTGCGGCACCCAGTGCGTTACCATCCCGCCACTTGCGCCAGGACCGCGGAGCTCGAGAAAGGAATCTCATGCACGTGCAGCTATTGGGGTGCAGCCATCACCATGCACCCGTCGCCATTCGCGAGCGTTTCTCGTTCGGGCCGGAGCGGGTTCGCCAGTCGCTGCATCGGCTCCGACAACGCTTCCCGCAGCTGGAAGTCGTCCTGCTCTCGACCTGCAATCGTGTGGAGCTGTACACGGCCACCCAGCGCAACGATGCGCCTCCCTGCGCCGAGCTGGCGGAAGCCTTGGCAGCGGAACAGCAGGTGGATCCGCGGGACGTGACGGAGCACCTTTACGATCTGCACGGACGCGACGCCATTCGCCACCTGTTCCTGGTGGCCAGCAGCCTCGACAGCATGGTGGTCGGGGAAACGCAGATCTCCGCGCAGGTCAAGGGCGCTTACCAGACTGCCACCGAGCAAGAGGCCACCGGACCCGTTACGCATGCCGTGTTCCAGCGGGCGACCAAGGTCGCTCGTCGCGTGGCCACCGAGACGGCCATCCACAAACGCCGCGTCAGCATTCCCAGCGTGGCGATCGCCGATTTTGCGCGGCAGGTGTTTGAACGCTTCGACGACAAGATCACGTTGGTGATCGGTGCGGGCGAAATGGCCGAGGAATCGCTGGCGTACTTGCACGATCTCGGCGTGACCGACATCACCATCGTCAACCGGACGTTGCCAACGGCCGTGGCACTGGCCCAACGGCATGCCGGTCGCGTGCGTCCCTGGGACGAACTGTTGACCGCCCTCGCGGCCGCGGATCTGGTCATCAGCACGACAGGGGCCAGTCGCCCCATCGTGACGGTGAAGGACTTCGCGCAGGTTCACGGCACTCGTGCGGGTCGCCCCGTCTTGATCTTGGACCTGGCCGTGCCGCGCGACTTTGAGCCGACGATCGGCCGTTTCTCCGACGTGTTCTTGTACTCGGTGGACGACCTGCAGGCGGTGTGCGAGCGAAATGCGGCCGAACGCCAACGAGAACTGCCCAAAGCTGTCCGGATCGTCGACGCAGAGACCGATCGATTCATGGTGGAGGTCAACTTCAGTGCGGCCAAGCCGATCGTCGCGCAGCTGATAGAGGCCTACTCGCGTTCCAAGGAAGGCGAGCTGCAGCGGCTCCTGAAGAAGCTGTCTCACCTGGACCAGGGAATGCAGCTCGAGATCCGCCGCTCGTTTGATCGCTTGACCAACAAGCTGATGCATCGGCCGCTGGCGTCAACTGCGAGCCGGCTCGCGGGACGGCGTGCCTGCCGACCTCCTGGAGGCCATGACTCAACTGTTCCGGTTCAAGTCCTGATTCGCCAGTCCGGCATCCACGCACGCCTGACCCACGGAGTGGTCCATGAAACCTGTTGTTCCTGTTCGATGGCTGGGGCGCCTCGTGTCGACGTCGTCGCGATTCGTGCGTGTGTGCGGCTCTCCCCAGACGGCCGTCGTACTGCTCGTCCTGCTGGCGGCCGTGCTCGCCGCGGCAACCATCCTCGAAGCGACCCGGGGCCGCGAATTGGCCCAGTGGTTGGTCTACACCAGCCCGTGGTTCCTCGGGCTACTCGGTCTGCTCGGTTGGCACATTCTGGCCGCGACCCTGCTCCGTTGGCCGGGGCGCAGACAACACATCGGGTTCTTCGTCACACACGCCGGTCTGCTGGTTCTGCTGGTCGGAGCCATGACGACGTTTCAGTATGGCATCGAAGGGCAGATCACGCTGCGCGAGGGGGAGCGGACCGACAAAGCGCTGCGGCGCGACCGGAGCCTGATCACGGTCGAGCGTCCCACCGCCACCGGACGGCTCGCGAGTCAATTTGCCTTCCACCCCGGGGCAGTGGATTGGCGGGACGGAAAGACCCTTGAGTTCGGCGAATCGCAAAGTCTCGGGCTCAAAGTCCTGAAGTTCTATCGTCATGCCAGGCCGCACGTCGACTGGGTCGCCGATACACAAGACAACCAAGGTCCGGCCCTGCGACTCGCGCTGTCCGATCGACTCGGCCAGACCGTCGCCGAGGATTGGCTGACCGCTTCCGCGTACGGTGGCGAAGTCCTCGTCGGCCCAACGAGGTACGCCCTGCTGCCCCTTCCAGTCGAGTCGATGCTGCAAGACTTCCTGCAGCCGCCGACGGACGACTTGGGAACCGCAGGTGTCCTCTCCATGCACTTCAATGGGCAGATGTACCGCGCGAGGATCGACGACCAGCAGGGCCAGACCGTGCCGCTGGGTGACTCGGGCGCCAGCGTGGAAATCGTCGACTACTATCCGGACGCAAAACCGATGCCCGACGGTCGCAAATTCGTCGCCCGCAGCGACAAGCCTCGCAATCCCGTGCTTGAGCTGCGCGTGCACCTGCCGGGTGAAAAGGAACCGATCCGGCAACTGGCGTTCGCCAAGGCCCCGTTGTTGAATCTGGACGGCGTCTTCGGACGTGTCTGTCCTGTCAAGTTCTGGTATCACCATGCCCACATTCCTCAGACGCCCGGCGCTGTCTTCGTCCAGTCGCCAGCGGGCAAGCTGTACTGTCGTCAGGTCGTCGACGGCTCGTTGGCTGATCCCGCGGAGGTTGTGCTCAACAAGAAGATTCCCGTCGGAGGCCAGTTCGACATTTCGGTGGTCAGCCACCTGCCGCAGGCACGCCGAGAAGTCACGTTCACGCCGCTGCCGGTCGACGTGCAGCCAACCGATGCGGAGGAAGCCGCCGTGCTGGTCGACCTGTCCGTCGATGGGGAACAGCGTGAGCTCTGGTTGAGCCGTAGCGACGGGGAGTATGGACTGCAAACCGTATTTACGCCACGCGGTTTCGTGGCAGTGACATTCGGATACCAGCAGCTGCCTCTTGGCGTGTACGATCGAACTGCCAGAAAATCCATCGCAGCGCTCAATCCGGGACGCACGGGGCGACGCGGCGATTGCCAGTACCATCCAACTGGTGGACACGGCCGAGGGTACGCCGTTCTCGGGCGAGATTGCGCAGAACGAACCGCTAACGCGCGGCAAGTTCACGTTCTATCAATCCAGTTTCCAGGAACTGCCGGGCAATGTCCAAGTGTCCGTGTTCACAGCGGCGTCACGATCCCGGACGGTTCTGCAAGTACTTCGGGAGTTTGATGATCTGCGGAGGAATCTTCCTCACGTTCGCCATGCGTTCCCGGATGTCTCCGGCATGTGGCCGTCCTCGGTGAGCGGCGACAAGTGAACTCCGACGCGGAACACGATCCTCCAGCACTGCTCGATTCAACAGAGTCCGCAGTGCCCCCACCGCTCGGACTGTTCCGAACCAAGACCGACAGCGTTCGCACGCTGCGTTAACGATCTATCAAGAATTGAGTTACTGAATCGTCGTAGGACGGATTGGCAATCCGTCCTACATCCAATTCGGCAAGTTATTGTTTTACAGCGCCTAAGCCTCCAGGGAATCTTCCATGCACAGATACGCTGTCGCGGCAATCATTCTCTTGCTGCCCGGCATGACGCCATGTTCCGCCGCGGCGGGTTCGGACGCTCGGTTCGATTGGCAGCCGTGGCAGTCCCTGGCCACTCAAGATGGCGGACGCGTGAAACCGCTCGACAGCCTGGCCGGCGAGACGCTGCGATCGGTCGCACATCGCTCGTCACTGGCCGATCCCGACACGGGTCGGAAGTTGGATGGCGTGCAACTCTATCTGGTGCTCTTGTTGGAGTGGCAAGGATGGGATCGGACGCCTGGCACGCAGAGTGCGTCCGGCAAGCACTCGTCGAACAACTACTTCGGTCCTCATCAGCCCGACAAGTGGGACCGCCTGCCGCTGATTCCTGTCGACGATCTCGGAGTTGCGCACTGCCTTGGGGATCGAGAAAGGCCAGAAGTACATCTCCCCGTTTGACCTCAGCCAAGTCAAGGTCGAAGTCCCGGGCACTCACGAAGAACGCCCGTTCGTGCTGTGGACGGAGGGCTTGCTGCGCAGACAAGAGTCGGAATTGAGCACCTATGAGAAGAAGGCACTCGACCTGGCCGATCGCTACGGGACATACCAACACCACCGGATGGGAGACCGCTTGTTCGTGCTGCCGGTCAAGGGAAGCAAGCATCCGCAGTGGATGTCGGTGGCTGAACTGGCACGTGCCAGGTTCGATGACCAAACGGATCCGACAGGCCAGCTGCGTGAGGTCCAATCGCTGTTCACAACCGTGCGCGCGGCATACGCGACAGGGTCGTCGGACGAGTTCCGTGCGGCGTCGGTAAACTGGTTGCTGAAGATTGGCGACGTTGGGACCTCAACTCGGTGACTACGCGTCACCGACGACGATCCGCCTCGAGGTGCTGTACAACCAGTGGATGCCGTTTCGCTGTGCCTGGGTCTGCCTGCTGCTCGCCTGCCTGTGCCTGCTGCTGAACGTGGGGTCGGGATGGAGGATGTTCCTGATCGGAGGTTGGAGCCTGGCACTGCTCGGAACGGCCGCGGGCGTCGTCGGGTTTGTATTGCGCGGAGTGATCTCCGGACGAGCCCCCGTGACGAATATGTACGAGTCGGTCGTGTACGTCGGTCTGGGTGTGATGCTGCTGGGCATGTTATTCGCAGCCGTCTGCGGCCAGCGGTATATCCACATCCGCGGCGGCGGCCGCCGTCGCGACGGTGACGCTGATCCTGGCCGACAACTGTCCCGTCGTGCTGGATGCGAGCTTGCGTCCGCTGCCACCGGTGCTCCGTAACAACTTCTGGCTCGTCACGCACGTCATGACGATCACGCTGAGCTACGCGGCCTTCGCGCTGGCGTTGGGGATCAGCAACATCACGCTGGGGTATTTCCTGGCAGGAGCCGGCGAGCACACCGCGGTGGACGCTCTCACTTTGTTCACCTGCCGGACCATGCAGGTCGGCGTATTGCTGCTGGCGGCAGGCACCGTTCTCGGTGGTGTGTGGGCAGATTACGCGTGGGGACGTTTCTGGGGCTGGGATCCGAAGGAAGTCTGGGCACTCGTCACGCTGCTGGGATACCTGGCGGTGCTGCACGCACGTTACGCCGGCTGGGTGCGCCCGTTCGGGTTGGCAGCGCTATGTGCCCTGGGTTTCGCGCTGGTGGTCATGGCCTGGTACGGCGTGAACTTCGTGCTCGGAGTCGGTTTGCACAGTTACGGTTTTGGTGGCGGTGGTGCACGCTTCGTCGTGTCGTTCCTGCTTCTCCAAGCGATGTGGATTGCGGTCGCCGGCGCACGCTACGCATGGCAACGGCACGAGGAACGGGAAGACGCGCGTTTGCGGTGCGGAGCGATCCCGTCGCACACCGCGACCAACGTCGCTGCAGCGCCGGCGCGATGAAGCGCGCCGCATCAGGTCACGACCCGGCCAAGGCGTCACTTTGCACATGATTCATTGCGTTTATTGGCAAAAATGTTCGGAAGGATCCACGTGTGCGTGCGGCGGTGCGGTCGCTGTACTTCTTTGGAGTCGGATTCGAGGCACGCATCCTTGACAATGTCGCGCCAGACAGTACGGTTGACAGAAGAGCAACAAGAGCTTCAGGGTTCGTCGCTGGGCATGGCCACGTGATGCGTAACGTTCGGTGTGTCGGCGATTCAATGTAGATGGTGGTAGTGTCGCCGTGATTCGCTATGTGCATGGAATGGATCTTCTCCACCGTCGCGCCTCTTTCTCTTTCAATCTGCCGCCAAGGATGAGTGAGTGGATTCGACCAACGACAGAACTGTCTGGCCGGAACTCGCGATCGTTTTGTGTATTTTTTCACAATGTGAGGCAAGTCGATGACCGCGGAAAGTGTGCGTTGTACCGCGTGCCACGATGTGACGGACAAGGAACGTTACGCCCAGCTGGACGATGTGCTGGAGCAATATCGTGACGTGCCGGGGGCGCTGATTCCGGTGCTGCAGATCGCGCAGGCGATCTTCGGTTACCTGCCCGATGCCGCTTTGCGGCGGATCAGCGTGGCGTTGGGCAAGTCGTACAGCGAGGTGGCTGGCGTGGTTGGATTCTATTCGTTTTTCACCACGGTTCCCCGCGGTCGCCACATCATCCGCGTGTGCTTGGGGACCGCCTGTTACGTACGAGGTGGCAAGGATGTGCTCGCCGCCTTGCGCACCGCGTTGCGGGTGGAGGTTGGCGAGACGACGCCGGACCAGGTGTTTTCGCTGGATGTCGGGCGTTGCTTTGGTGCCTGCGGGTTGGCCCCGGTGATCATGATTGACGATGACGTCCACGAGCGGGTGCGTTCGGGACAGCTCCTGGGCAATCCTGGAGAAGTACCGCGTGTCCGCCAAGAGCGAAGCGACGAAGCGTGAAGCAGTAGGGGAGAAAGCATGAGCCAGATACTCTCCAACGAAGAACAGTTGGATGAAGTCCGCAACGCCGTGCGGAGCGAGCAGGCCAAGCGGAAGACGGACGGCATTGTTCCCATTCGGATTTGCATGGGAGCCAGTTGCATTGCTTCCGGCGCGACGGGTGCAGGAAACGCTGGTCGAACAGCTGGCGGCCCAGGGCTTGACCAACAAAGCGGAGATCTGCGAAGTGGGCTGCCTGGGACCGTGCTCCGGTGGCCCGGTGGTCGTCATCGGCGACGTGTTCTACGAGCACCTGCGATCCCAGGACTGCGCGGAGATCGTGCGCGAGCACTTGGGCAAAGGCGTGGTGGTCGATCGACTGACGCATCGCCGGCCGGACGGGCGGCACGTGCCGCGGCTGAATGAAATCGATTTCTTCCGTCGCCAGACCAAGGTCGTGTTGGACAAGTGTGGTCGGATCGATCCGCAGAAGATCGACGACTATATTGGCGACGACGGTTACCGGGCGTTGGCCAAGGTGTTAACCGACCGCAGTTCCGACAACGTGTTGAGCGAGTTGCGCAAGTCGGGTCTGCGCGGACGAGGCGGTGCGGGATTTCCCACCTGGCGCAAGTGGGACTTCACGCGGAAGGCCACGGACGACGTGAAGTACGTCGTGTGCAACGCGGACGAAGGAGACCCCGGCGCTTTCATGGACCGCAGTATCCTGGAAGGTGATCCGCACGCGGTCTTGGAAGGGATGGCGATCGCCGCGTTCACGATCGGTTCCCGGCAAGGCTTTATTTACGTGCGAGCCGAGTATCCGCTGGCGGTGGCCCGACTGAAAGTGGCCATTGGCCAGGCGCGAGAGCGCGGGTTGCTGGGCGCGAACATCCTGGGTTCCGGTTTCGCGTTTGACATCGAAATCCGGATGGGTTCCGGCGCGTTTGTGTGCGGGGAAGAGACGGCTCTGCTGACCTCGATCGAAGGCAATCGAGGTGAACCACGTCCCCGTCCCCCGTTCCCGGCTCAACGCGGGCTGTGGGGCAAGCCCACGTTGCTGAACAACGTCGAGACGTACGCCAACGTGCCGCGGATTCTC
Organism: uncultured Planctomycetaceae bacterium; assembly: GCA_963754725.1. Lineage (GTDB taxonomy): Bacteria > Planctomycetota > Planctomycetia > Pirellulales > Pirellulaceae > JAAYDI01. The sequence goes on along the minus strand of CAVWHV010000043.1, from coordinate 56,132 downwards.
TGGTGCGGCGGGGCCGATTATGCGCGGCACGGCACCGAGAAGAGCCGCGGCACCAAGGTGTTTGCCTTGGCCGGCGCCATCAAGAACTCCGGATTGGTCGAAGTGCCCATCGGCATGCCGTTGGGCGACCTGATCTACGACATCGGGGGCGGCATTCCCGCCGGCAAGGAGTTCAAGGCGGCTCAGATGGGTGGCCCCTCGGGTGGCTGCATTCCCAAGCAACACCTGGCCGTTCCGCTCGACTATGAGTCGCTCTCCGAACTGGGCGCGATCATGGGATCGGGCGGCTTGATCGTCATGGACGAGGACAGCTGCATGGTGGACGTGGCCCGGTTCTTCCTGGAATTTGTCCAGGAGGAGTCGTGCGGCAAGTGTGTTCCCTGTCGCGTGGGCACGAAACGCATGCTCGAGATCCTGGAACGGATCTGCTCCGGCAAGGGCGAAGAGGCCGACGTCGAACGACTCATTCATCTGGGCGAGTCGATCAAGGAGTCGTCGTTGTGCGGCTTGGGACAGACAGCTCCCAACCCGGTCCTGTCGACGATTCGCCATTTCGGACACGAGTACGTCGAGCACATTCGCGATCGGCACTGCCGGGCCGGCGTCTGCCCGGATCTGGTCTACGCACCGTGCTCCAGCGCCTGTCCCGCCAATGTGGACATCCCGGGATACGTGTCGCTGGTGGCCGAGAATCGGTGTGCCGAAGCGTTGCGTTTGCATCGGGAGCGAAATCCGTTCCCGGCGATCTGCTCGCGGGTGTGCTTCCACACCTGCGAGGACAAGTGTCGTCGAGCGACGTTGGACGAACCGGTGTCGATCCGGGGCGTCAAGCGCTTCATGGTCGATCAGGAAGTGACGATTCAACTGCCCGAGATGCGCGAGAGTCCGGAGAACGCTCGCCGCAAGATCGCCATCATCGGGGCAGGTCCTGCCGGGTTGTCGTGCGCCTACTTCCTGGCCCGCCTGGGCTATCAGCCCAAGGTCTACGAAGCGGAACCGCGCCCCGGCGGGATGCTGGTCCAGGCCATTCCGGCGTACCGTCTCCCCCGCGAGATCGTGGCCCGCGAAGTGCGCATGATCGAGAACTTGGGGGTCGAGATCCTGACCGACATGGAACTGGGCCGCGATTTCTCCCTCAAGTCGTTGCGGGCCGAAGGATGCGAAGCGGTGTTCCTGGGAGTCGGAGCACCCCGTGGCCTGGATCTTGGCATCCCGGGCGATCATGCCGAAGGGATCACCGATGCACTCAACTTCCTGCGGATCTACAACCTGCGCGGGTCGGTGAAGGTCGGCGAACAGGTCGTCGTGGTGGGTGGCGGAAACTCGGCCATCGATGCCGCCCGCACCGCCGTCCGGTTGGGCGCCAAGAAGTCACCGTCGTATATCGTCGCAGTCGCGAAGTCATGCCGGCGTACAAGGAAGAAATCGAGGAGGCGCTGCACGAAGGAGTCAAGCTGCAGTTGCTGACCGCCCCGGAAGCGATTGTCGCCGAAGGCGGCGCCGTGGTCGGAGTGCGCTGCAAGCCGATGCGACTCGGCCAGTTCGATCGCTCGGGCCGGCGCCGTCCCGAAGAAGGTGGCGAAGCCTTCGTGATCCCCGCCGATCAGGTGCTGGTGGCCATCGGCCAGCAACTCGATCCGCAGCGGATTTGCGACGACGTGTCGTTGGATACGCGTGGCGGCGGATTCATCATCGCCGATGCCGTCAGCGGTCAGACTTCCGCCAAGTGGATCTTTGCCGGCGGCGATGCGGTCAGCGGACCCTCGTCCGTGGTCGAGGCGGTGGCGGCGGGTGAGCGTGCCGCGGTCGGGATCGACAAGTACCTGACCGGAAAAGAACACGCCTTCTGGCGGGAACTGCAGGAAGTCGACACGTTCTTCGATCCGAATGTCGGGCCGTCGCTGGAAGCTCGCGAGCACCTGCCGCTGATTCCTGTCGAGCGGCGCTGCAACAACTTTGACGAAGTGGAACAGCCGTGGCGCGAGGCGCTGGCCGTGCGCCAGGCACAACGCTGCCTGCGTTGCGATTATGGACGGCGCACCAATGGAGTTGGCGAACCGGCTCACAGTGCGGGGAGATCCTGAGGCAAGATACTCGTCCACGTGGCGGGGGCTGCCAGCCGCAGTCGCCGAACGAGACACTGAATCCGTGTGGTGGAGAAGCGAGAAACTATGGTCCGTCTGACGATCAATGGATGCGCCCGTCGAAGTACCCGAGGGGACAACGATCCTGCACGCTGCCCGGACGGCCGGCGTGCGCATTCCGACCTTGTGCTACGTCGAACGACTGCAGGCGATCGGAGCCTGCCGCGTCTGTGTCGTCGAAATCGAAGGGATGATCAACCTGGCGTCCTCTTGTTCCATGCCGGTTGCCGAGGGGATGCGGGTCCGCACCAACACGCGGCGCGTGCGGCAGGCGCGGCAACTGGTCGTGGAACTGCTGCTCTCCGAACACGATGGAGACTGCCAGACCTGCGACCGCCGGGAAGACTGTGAACTCCAGGAACTCTCCGCGGAACTCGGGATTCGGACGATCACCTACGCGGGACAGAAGACTCGCAAACGTATCGACATCTCCACACCAGGCCTGATGCGAGATCACGGCAAGTGCATCAAGTGTCGTCGCTGTGTGAGCGTGTGTGCCGAGACGCAGCACGTCGGCGCGCTGTGGGCGCAGGGGCGGGGCTTCGACACGGCGATCGGTCCGGCCTTCAATCGAGACCTGAGCACCGTGGCCTGCGTGCAGTGCGGTCAGTGTGCCGCGGTCTGTCCCGTCGGGGCCATCACCGAAGCAGTCGCAGGTCGATCGCGTGTGGGACGCGATCGACGATCCGCACAAGCACGTGGTGGTGCAGACGGCCCCGGCCATCCGCGCCGCTTTGGGCGAGTGTTTCGGCTACCCGCCGGGCACTCTGGTCACCGGCAAAATGACGGCTGCCCTCCGCACGGCTGGGATTCGATTCCGTCTTCGACACGAACTTCGCCGCGGACCTGACCATCGTGGAAGAGGGCACGGAACTGCTCACGCAGACTCCGACGGGCGCTGGTCGACAAACAGGATGCGGCCCTGCCCATGTTCACCAGCTGCTCGCCAGGTTGGATCCTGTTCGCCGAGTACTTCCACCCCGAGATTCTCCCGAACCTGTCGACCTGCAAGTCGCCGCAACAGATGTTCGGCGCCCTGGCGAAAACCTACTACGCCGGCAAGCTCGGCCTGAAGCCCGAACAGATCTTCGTCACGTCGGTGATGCCCTGCACGGCCAAGAAGTACGAATGTCAACGGCCCGAGATGTGCGCCAGCGGCGGACGCGATGTGGACGCCGTGCTCACCACGCGCGAACTGGGCAAGATGATCCGCGCGGCCGGCATCGACTTTCCGTCCCTGCCGGACGAAGACATGGATGCTCCACTGGGATTGTCCAGCGGGGCGGCCGACATCTTCGCCAATACCGGTGGTGTCATGGAGGCCGCGCTGCGAACGGCCTATGAAATCGTCACCGGACGTCCGTTGCCGGCGGACAACCTGCACGTCGCTCCGGTGGCCGGGCTCACCGGCGTCAAAGAAGCGTCCCTGAAAATCGAGCAACCGTTGCCCGACTGGTCGTTCCTGGATGGCGTCGAGTTGCGGGTCGCCGTCGCCCACGGGTTGGCCAATGCGCATCGGCTGATCGAGTCGGTGAAGTCCGGTGAAAAGGTCTATCATTTCGTCGAGGTGATGACCTGTCCCGGTGGCTGCATCGGCGGCGGCGGACAACCGCGTTTCACGGATGACCGCGTGCGTCAGGCCCGCATCGCGGCGATTTACCAGGAGGACGAAGGCAAAACGCTCCGCAAGTCGCATGAAAACCCGGCCGTCGCGGACCTCTATCGAGAGTTCCTCGGCCAACCACTTGGTGAACGATCGCACCACCTGCTGCACACCAAGTACAAGGCCCGCAGTCCCGTGTAGAGCAAGCGTCCCGCTTGCTCAGGTCCCACCCCCGACACCGTCGTAGACCGGTCCCGCTTGCTCAGGCCCAACGCGGAACGGTTGTGCTACGGGTGGACGCGGCGAGTGCCGACGGGAACGGTTCCAGGGCCCGCTCGAAAATTCCCAACGTATAGGCGATGGTCAGGCCGTAGTTCGTGATGGGCACTCCGGCGCGACGGCACTTGAGGATCCGCGACAGCATTTCGCGCCGATTGTGAACGCACGATCCGCAGTGCACGACCAGGTCAATCCCGTTCAGGTCGCTCGGGAAATCATGGCCCTGGTAGTGGACGAATTCCAGTTCGCTGCCGGTGTACTGCCTCAGCCAGCGAGGAATTTTGACGCGCCCGATGTCGTCCCCGATCGGATGATGGGTGCACGCTTCGCAGATCAGGATGCGGCTGCTTGCCTGCAGTTTGTCGATACCCATCGCCCCCCGCACGAACTCGACCAGATCTCCCTTGTGGCGTGCGAAGAGAATGGAGAACGACGTCAGTTTCACCGACCGCGGTGTATCGGCAGCCACGCGCAGGAACGCCTGTGAATCGGTGACGACCAGTGCGGGAGGTCGCCGCAGGCGGTCCAGCGCATCGCGCAGCTCGCGTTCTTTGACCACCAGACAATACGCATCGTTGTCCAGCAGATCGCGAATCGTCTGCACTTGCGGCAGAATCAGCCGGCCTTTGGGGGCCTCCATATCGATCGGGACGACCAGGACCGCCATTTCGCCGGCCGGAACCAGATCGGCAGCAATGGCGGGCGGGTCCAGCATGTCCTTCGGAACGAGTTCGATCAGCGCCTCTCGGAGGTCGAGGAGTCCGGTTCCTTGTGTGGCCACGGTCTCCACGAGCGGCGTGTGGGACTCGGCCAATCGCTGTCGAGTCTCCGTCGACGGGCTTCCCAGGTCGGCCTTGTTGAAGACGACGACGTGTGGCGTTTTGCGTTCCTGGAGTTCCCGCAGCAGAGACGCCTCGAAGTCCCCCCACGCTCCCGCGGCCGCGACGACGATGGCCACATCCGCGCGATCGAAGACGCCGCGCGTTTTCTGCACGCGCAGTTCTCCCAACGCTCCGCAATCGTCGATCCCGGCCGTGTCGATGAAGACGACCGGTCCGATCGGCAGCAGCTCCATCGGTTTCTCGACCGGATCGGTCGTGGTTCCGGCAATTTCCGAGACAATCGCGACGTCCTGCCGCGTGAGTGCATTGAGCAGTGAGCTCTTGCCGGCGTTGCGGCGTCCGAACAGGGCGATGTGCAATCGATTGCCGCGAGGTGCTCCGTTCATCCGGCACCTCCCTGCGCGCCGCGCACGCTGCGCGATCCGAGTTGCGTGACGGCTTCCGGCGCCACGGCCCGGTCAAACTCATCGGCGGTAAGCAGTTGTCTGTCGAGAACGACTTGCCGAATGGACTGGTCCTGTTCCCGCGCACACCGCGCGACGTCCTGGGCGGCGGAGTATCCGATGAGGTCGACGAGCGCCGTGACGGTGGCCGTGGACGTGTTGACGTGTTGCGCACAGCGGGCGGGTTGGCCAGCAGGTCGTCGAGGCACTGCTGCACGAACATCCGACAGGCGTTTCGGGCCAGGTCCAGGCTGGTGAGCAGGCAATCGGCAATCAATGGCAGGAACTGGTTCAACTCCAGGTTGCCCAGCGAACATGCCGACATCAACGCCTGATCGTGCGCCGAGATGGACAAGGCCGCTTGTCCCACGGCCTCCAGAATCACCGGGTTGACTTTGCCGGGCATGATGGACGAGCCGGCCTGGCGCGGCGGCAACAGGATTTCACCCAACCCGGCATCCGGGCCGGAGGCCAGCAGCCGCAGATCGTTGCTGATCTTCAGCAGATTGCAGGCCAGCGCGCGGATCATGCCGCTGACCTCGACCAGCACATCGAGATTCTGCGTGGCATCAATCAGATTCTCCGCCCGAGCCAGACCCATGTTCGTGATCTGCTGCAAGTGATCCATCGCGCGAAAGATGAACTTCCGCGGCGCTCCCAGTCCGGTGCCGATGGCGGTCCCGCCCAGGTTCACCACCCGCAGGCGTTCCTCGCACTTGTAGATCCGCCAGCGATCGCGGGCGATGGCGTCGGCATAGGCACCCATGCTGCGACCGAGCGTGGTGAGCACCGCGTCCTGCAGCTGGGTCCTGGCCACCTTGACCACGCCGGCAAACGCGTGTTCCTTGCGCTGAAACGACTCGAGCAGCGAGGTCACATCACGTTCCAGTCCGCGCAGCTGGTCGATGGCCGCAATTCGCAGGGCGGTTGGGAACGTGTCGTTGGTCGACTGGTGCAGATTGATGTCGTCCAGCGGATGCACGAGGTCGGTACGAGCCCGGCGATGTGCCCAGCAGCTGCAGGGCCCGGTTGGCCAGCACCTCGTTCACGTTCATGTTGGTGGACGTGCCGGCGCCACCCTGCAGCGCATCCACCACGATGTGGTCATCCAGTTTCCCGTCCATCATTTCCAGGCAGGCTCGTTCAATGGCCGCGAACTTGTCCGCCGGCCAGTGCCCCAGCTCGTGATTGGTCCGCGCACAGGCCAATTTGACCATGCCCAAGGCGTGCACCAGGTGGCGGCTGACCGGCCGACCGCTCAGCGGAAAATTCTCCAGGGCCCGCTGCGTATGAATGCCGTACAACGCCTCCGCCGGCACCGGCAGCGATCCCAGCAAGTCGGACTCAGTTCGAAATGACATGGAGCAGGTGCCCTGTGGGTGGATGGCGTCAGTAGCACAAATCGCGATCGTCGGTGGACTCGATCCGCTGCAGCCGCTGCATCAATTCGCGTTTCTCGTCGCTGTCGGGCATCTCGGCCAGCTGTTGCTCGAGCAACCGTTCTCCCACGGCTCGCGTAGCCGGCGAAGCGAAATCGATCAGGTACTCTTTGAGCGTGGTCAGGGCATTGGGCGTGCACAATCGCTGGATGAACCCGGGAATGGCGAATTCCATGAACTGCTCCCCCGTCCGTCCCAGCCGGTAGCAGGCGGTGCAGAAACTGGGGATGTAGCCCTCGACCAGCAGTTCCCGGATCACTTCGTCCAGCGAACGAATGTCCCCCAGTTCAAATTGCTCGCGTTCCTGCACCTGTTGTTGCGCATCGCCCGCCTCGGTGTATCCACCCAGCTCGATGCGACTGCCGGCATCGATCTGCGAGACGCCAAACGCCAGGATCTCGCGCCGCACCTCCGCCGGCTCCGCGCCGTCAGGATCATGCCCGTGTACGGCACACTCAGACGCAGGATGCTGACGAGTCGCTTGAAATCGTCGTCGCTGACCGCCCACTCTTCCGTCAACCGCACACCCGACGCGGGCCGCAGACGCGGAAAACTGATCGTGTGCGGGCCGCAGTTGAATTTGTCCATGAGGTGCCGGGCATGGGTGACCAGTCCCAGCACTTCGAATCGCCAGTCGTAGAGGCCGAACAAGGCCCCGATCCCGACATCATCGCAACCGCTTTCCCATGCGCGGTCGAGCGCATCGAGACGCCACAGGTAATCACCTTTGCTCGTTCCCGGAGGGTGCACGGTCGTGTACGTGGCGTGGTGATAGGTTTCCTGGAAGATCTGGTAGGTCCCGATACCCGCTTCCCGGATCGTGCGGAACCCGTCGTGGTCCATTGGCGCCGCGTTGATGTTGACGCGCCGAATCTCTCCGTGCCCCTCCCGCACCGAATAGACCGTCCGCACGGCTTCGGCGATGAACTCGGCCGAGTACCGAGGGTGTTCGCCAAACACGAGAATCAGCCGCTTCTGTCCGCGACGTTCCAGCGCCAACACCTGGGTGGCCAACTCCTCGCGATCCAGCGTGCGGCGGACCGCCTCGAGGTTCGAGGCACGGAAACCACAGTACTCACATTCGTTCGTGCAATCGTTGCCGATGTACAACGGAGCGAACAGAACGATGCGATTTCCGTACACGTCGCGCTTCAACTGCCGAGCCGCGTCGAAGATGCTCTCGACCAATTCCGGCTGAGTGGCATTCAGCAGCACGGCGGTTTCTTCCACTGCCAGCGGCTCCTTGGCCATGCTCTTGGCAATGATGTCTCGCACCTGCCGAGCATCGGCCGGGCGATTCAGCAACGAAGTCAGGAACGCGTCATCGATGAAATCGTGGGCGTTCTTGCTCAGTCCTCGCGCGTGACCTGCTGCGGTCATGAATGTTTACTCCACTGGTCAGAGAACAGGCACCTGTCGCCGCGCCAAGCGGTTGAGTGAGTCGCCGCGTCCCGTGGCCACGTACCGCCCCAAGGCTTCAATCTGCTCGCGCGCCACTTCGTCACTTTGCTCGGGTGTCCGCTGCGATCCCGCCTTGTTGGGGTAGATCTCGTACTGCTGACGATACTTCAGCGGCGTCAGGTTGGGCATGATGACATTGGCCCCCCGCTGCAGGCCCAGCATCTGGCCGGTCCGCGGATTGATCGTGGCCAGCGCCGTCGTGCTGGGAATGTTGGCTCGCGGGCACGCCAGGCGCGCCAGCGCCAACATCTTGTACGTCGTGAGTTCGTCCGCGGTTGCCTGCTCGGCGCCAGGTCGACCGGCCTGGGCGGCGCGGCCGAACAACGGAGTATCGGGGTGAGGAATGTAGGGGCCGATTCCGATCATGTCGAGATCCAGCTGCTGGAACCGCAGAACGTCGCGTGCCAGATCCGCGTACGTCTGGCCAGGAATTCCCACCATCACCCCGCTGCCGACTTCAAACCCCATCTCCCGCAGCACCGGCAACACCGCCAGACGATGGTCCTTGGCTTCCCCCGCTCTCGGCGGATGGATCTCGTGCAGCAAGTCCAGGTTCGATGTCTCGAATCGCAGGAGATAGCGATCGGCTCCAGCTTCCCTCAAAGCCCGCAGTTCGCCAGCGCTGCGTTCACCCAGGCTCAGCGTCACGGCCAACGCGGTCTGGCTCTTGATCTCCCGAATCACAGCACACAACCGGGCGACATCCAGGGCCGGATCCTCACCCGACTGCATGACGACCGTGCCGTATCCGCGGCGGACCGCCTCGCGGGCCCGGCCAGGATTTCGTCGGAGGTCATCCGGTATCGCGGCAGGCGAACGTTGGGCTGACGAATCCCGCAGTAGAGGCACGCCCGGTCGCAGAAGTTGCCGATTTCCAGCAGACCACGCAAGTGCACGCCGTCGCCGACGTACTCGCGGCGAACCCGATCGGCTTCGTTCCACAACCAGTCCAGTCGCGGCTGGTCGTTTCCTTGAGCCAGGACAGGATCTCGTCAAACATCAGCGACACAAAGCCCTCAGGTCACGCAAGCGTGCTGCTGGCAGCGAATTGCGATCGGGGCGGCGTATCCGCCAGCCGCATGGTACTCGATTTCACCCGCCTAGATCCTAGGGGGTCCCCCAAGGGGTTGCCTAGGCCGGCCACCGCGACCGTTCGGGCTCCGGGGGCGGTCCGATTGGCAGGGCTTCCGCTGGAACCCGTCAACTGCTGTAATACGGACACCGCCGTGGGTGTTCGAATGGGCTCCGCCGTCAGACGCGTTTCTGTAGGGATGATCGCACGATGAGTGATGGAAAAGTGAAGGGCGTCGTACATTTCATCGACCAGACGAAGACCTTTGGGCAGAAAGGTTTTCGCAAGCGGCTCGTCGTGCTCGAACAGAACACCAGTGGCCGCTTCGTCAACTTCGTTCCGCTCGATTTCACCCAGGACGGCTGCGACAAGGTCGACCAGCTGCACGTGGGTGATGAAGTGGAAGTGGAATTTCGCTTGAGCGGCCGCAAATGGCAGCGGGATGCGGACAGCGAAGTCAAGTTCTTTCTGAACGCCGAGGCGACCACCTACCGATTGCTGGCTGGTAAAGCGCCGGTCGATGAAGATGCGATCAATGAACAGTTCGCGGAAGCCGAGTCCGACGATGACGAGGTGCCATTCTAGCAGTCGCATGGTTGACCGCAGACCAATTCCGTCGCACTGCGGAACTCATGTCGGAAATCGCAAGCTCGCGGCTGAAACTGGTCGAGATGCCCTGCTGTGACACATCGGAGGGCGACGGTGGCTACTTCTTTGAGTCGTCGCAGGTCAGATCGCCCGCCGCGTACTGGGTTCCATCGAGGACGAACTGCAATAAGGCCGGGTTGGTGTAGCTGTCGGCGTAATGCCCGGGAGAGCAGAAGAATACCCGCCCTGGCCATACGGCTTGATCCAGGCGGCGTACCGCACCTGATCGTCGAAACGGCCCTGGGGATCGTTGACGCCTTGCGTGTCGAAGGACAACAAGGGGCGGAAGTCGTGTGCGTCGTAGGCGCCGGTGAAGCAATAGGGCTCGTCCGGATGCACGAACGGTCCCTGCGCGCGAAATGCGGCCACCAGCGGATGATCGGCCTCCACAACCCGGACCGTCACCTGCTGACTCGGGGGATGATAGTCAAATGCGCCTCCGACCATCTTCGTGAACTCGGCCGAGTTGTTGAGCAAGGTCGGTGCTCCGTGCATGGCGACCAATCCCTTGCCGCCGCGCACGAAGTCCAGCAGAGCCTGCTCGAGCGAAGCCGCTCGCTCCTGCCGCTCCTGCTCCGTAAGATCCTTGTAACGCGGGTCGGTTTCCAGAACGTCCAAGAACAAGTTCCGACGTGACCCGACGGAACAGGTGTTGTTCAACACCAGGACGTCGTACTGATGCAGGTTACCGGACGACAAGTCCTGGATGTCCCGCGAAATCGTCACGGTGAAAGCACCCGACTTGCGGCCGATGATCTGAAAGACCTGGTCGACGTAAGGAATGACCGCATGCTGATAACCGGTCGCCAGCGAAAAGACGAGCACCTTGCGCGGCTCACCGTTCTTCAACGCGGCCGTCGGATGAGCCGGAGCATTCTGTTCCACTTGAGCGGTCCACGCGGCCGAGTCGGCAGGTTCCTGGGAGAACGCGGGCCAGCCGTGGCCGCCCCCGCCAGACCAATCACCACCATCGCCCAACCTCGAATACCACCCCCGCTCATGATCGCGCCCTCACAAGGTCATTCGTGAATCGAAACGTGCGACATTGTACAGGTCTTCCGCGACCTACGCTGCACGATCGGCATCTGTTGGAACGTCAGACGTCTGGCCAGTTGATCTGGCGAAAGCAGATCCCGCAAACGCGTACCGCGCAGCGGATTGACGGATTCGACGTAGGCCACGCGTCCTTCCAGGTGCGAACGAAACTCCGGCACGCCCGCCGTGTTCTGACTGTCCGGACCCCGGCGCACGCAATTGCAGAGTGTCGCCTTGAGCCGATCGTATTCGTCGCGAGGAATGTTGGCATGACGGTTGATGGTCAGTCCGGCAGCACACTGTCGGCCGCCCTGCCGCATGATCCGCGTCTTGCGCATGTTGGCCGCGAATCCCTCGTCCTAACGATCGACCAGACGTGGGGCAGGAAGCGGCGGACCCGCGCGGCAAATTCGCTGCCGCCCGAAAACAGCAGGTCGTCCGCGTAACGCGTATACCGAGGCTCCGGCTGCTGCAGCCAATCCCTGCAGTCGACAGTCGAGCCGATAGGCGATGAGATTCGCGAGCGCCGGCGACGTGGGGGCTCCTTGCGGCAGATGCGGCTCGCGATACAGCCGCTCGTGGTACCAGCGGTCCTCAGTCGATCCATACTGCGGGAAATCCTGCCACACGTCATCGGGAACCTGGTTGGTGCACAGCGCTGCCAGGAGCGCGGCCACTTCGGTCCGGATACCCGGCGGTTTCGAAACAAGCCCATTGACGCGGCCCGACCTATCGACGGAAAAAAGTCTCGCAAGTCGGTCCGCACCACCACGGCCTGGCCGAGATGCGGCAGCCACGTAGGAGCGGATTGATCGGTGCTGGCGGAAGCCGTGACCAGTCTCATGGGGCGGTATCAAGTCCAGGATTCCGTGCAGGATCCTCTGCTGGATCGTCTTGAGCCGCCATTTGGGCGCCTCGATCAAGCGGGCTGATCCGCCCACACGTTTGGCCAGCCAATGATAGCGGTAATGTGGCAATCGCCCCGTGCCGGTTGCCGCTGCGGCTCCGCGCCGATCCGCGAACCAGTCGAGGTGGCTGGTCGTCACATCCAGCCAATCGGCCAAGCCGGAGGCCGTCACAATGGCTGGTATACTCCAGGTACTGGGCGGTCCGCCTGACGTCGGGAACATCTCGGGCGGTTTGTCCCACACAAGCCGCAATCGCAGTGCGTACCGCTGGCAGGCCCGCTGGAAGTCCCGCATCACGCATGCAGGAATCGGTGTAACCTGCCGCCGACATGGTCGACGCGTCACCGGGGAAGAAGTCGGTCAGCCGCTCAGCCAACCGGTGCAACCAGCGGTAGTCCCGCCCCACCACGCTGCATGCCCCGCTGTGCTAGTTCGCTGACTTCCCAGGTGCCGTTGGTGAAGCAAGCAGCCAACTGACGGGCAATCATTTCCGGCGTGTGCATCGGCCACCCTTCTGCAAAGCAGCGGCGGTTCCTCCAACCTGTCTGGTCCGACATGAGCGGATCGTGCGCGCAGCGCACGGCCGCTCATGTGCCGCAACGCTCAGTGTAGGCAACATGCCCTGGGGTATCCCCAGAGATGTGAAACAACACGTTCTCGCGAACTGCATTTCACCTGCTTGGAAAGAACCGCCGCCGCCTCATCAACTTGGCGTGCCAACAAACGGATGTCAAGCGTCGCGTGCGGCTACGGATTTGCCTGGTTCGTCTGGACCGATAGAATGTGCGGCATCTCAGCCACGGCCCAGGGCGAACCCAGGAACCACGACACCTCGATGCCAGAACCAATCGACTACGCAGAAATCGGGCTGATGTGCGGGCTGGAAGTGCATCAGCAATTGCTGACCGATCGCAAGCTCTTCTGTCGCTGTCCGGCCGGGCTCTACACACGCGAGCACGACGGCACGATGCTGCGGCACATGCGGCCCACGCTGTCCGAACTGGGCGAGTACGACGGCACGGCGCTGATGGAGTTCAAAACCAAGAAGAACATCGTCTACCTGCTGCATCGCAGCAACGTCTGCACGTACGAAATGGACGACACGCCGCCGTTCCTGATGAATTCGCGAGCGCTCGACATTGCCATCGAACAGTGCCTGATGCTCGGGCTGCGACATCGTGGACGAAGTTCACATCGCGGCAAGCAGTACCTCGACGGTTCGATTCCGACCGGATTCCAGCGGACGGCGATCGTCGGCGTCAACGGGAAGCTGCCCTTTCGTGGTCGCGAAATCCGCGTCACGCAGGTGAGCGTGGAGGAGGACAGTTGCCGCGAAGTGTCGGACCGCGGGCACTTGATCGTGTGGCGTACCGATCGACTCGGCATGCCGCTGATCGAAACGGTGACCGGGCCGGACCTGCGCACGCCCGACGAAGTGGCGGAGGCGATCCTGCTGGTCGGTCGCGTCTGCCGCAGCACCGGTCACGTGCGGGTGGGGATCGGGGCCAGTCGGCAAGATGTCAACGTGTCGGTACGGGGCGGCAGCCGTGTCGAGATCAAGGGAGTGCCGAAGGCCGGTTGGGCCCTGGGCCTCGTGCATGGCGAGGCGGTGCGACAAGTCAACCTGCTGCGACTGCGCGACGAACTGCACCGCCGCGGATTCACGGGCCCTTCGTCGATCCACACCGAGCATGTGGACGTGACGGATCTGTTCGCTGCTTCGCCCCTGCCTATTCCTCCGCCGGGAACCGTTTCTGGCCTTCAAGCAGGAGAGCGGGCATCGTGTGGGGTTCGAAATGCTGGACGGTCCCTTCTGCGTGCGCGCCGTGCGGCTTGATCGGGCTGGCTGGCACCTTGTCGTGGCCCACGCAGCCGGACTTGAATTTCGCCCATGAGCTGGCGGGCCGCGTGAAAGTCATCGCCTGCCTGGATCAGCAGCCGATCCTGCTGCACAGCGAGAAATGGCCCGATTATGCCGGGGCGACGCCGGAACTGCGGCGGCTGCGAGACAAGCTCGGCTGCACCGCCGAAGATGCGGTGGTCGTTGTGTGGGGTGTCGAGCGCGATACGCTCTGCGCAGCCGAAGAGATCCGACTGCGGTATGTCGATGCGTGCGTCGGTGTGCCGGCGGAGACCCGGCAGCCATTTGCCGACGGATCGACGTTCTTTGAACGCATCCTGCCCGGCCCCGATCGCATGTACCCGGACACCGACAGTCCGCCCCAACGGATCCTGCGCGAACGTGTCAGCCAGCTCGCGGCCGAACTGCCCGAACCGCCCTGGCTCCGCGAAGCCCGCTATCGACAGGCGGGCGTACCGGCGACACCGTCCACTATCTGATTCGGCGCGGAGGAGCGAGATGGGTGGATCGGTCGGTGCGCGAGACGGGCATCGATCTCAAACGCGCGGGCTTCTTCTTTGGTGAACATGTGAAAGGGCTGCGCCGCAAGAAAGTGCCGGTCGACGCGATCAGCGACGCGCGTTGGTGCGAGCTGGTGCGCGTCATGCTGAGCGACCGTCCGGCACTGGCCGATGCCTGGCGACTCATCGTCAGCGAACTCGCTCGACATCCTGAACGAAGCGTGCGCGGAGCTGGTCGACCAGCAGAAGCTGGGTCTGCCACCTGACAACTGGCACGATGTGGTCCGCGTGCTCGTGGCCACGCGGCACCCGGATCACCCGGACGGCACGCGCGAGCAACAGCAGCGATTCCTGATGGGCGTGACATGAAGCCAGTTGCGCGGTCGTGTTTCGCCCGCACCGTGCTCCGCGATGTTGCAGCCGTTTACTGGAGCTGCAGGCATGACCGAGACCGTGGATGAATTGAAGGGATATCGCGGCCTGGCTCGCCAGCGACTCGCGCAGTGGAAGGTCCGTGTGTGGAGCGACGTGCGAGTGGTCAACAACGCGGGAAGCGTGTTCGAAGGAGTGATCCTGCCCCGCAGCGAGAACGCCGACGACCTGCACGTCGTGATCAAGCAGAAGACGGGCTACAACGTTGGCCTGCACGTCGACCGCGTCACTTCGATCGAAGAGATCGGGCACAAGGAAGCCGTCTACAAGATTCCCGAAAAAGTCTTTCCCAGGACGGCCAACCTCCCGAGCGTCACGCTGTTGGGTACGGGAGGCACCATTGCCTCGCGACTGGACTATCGCACGGGTGCCGTCATTCCCGCGTTCACACCCGGTGAACTCTACGGGGCCGTGCCGGAACTGGCTCAGATTGCCAACATGACCACCAAGAAGATCTTTGGAGTGTTCTCGGAGAACATGGCGTGGCCGCACTACGTCGCGCTCGCGGAGGCGATTGGCACGGAGATCCGCGCCGGTACCGACGGTATCGTCATTGGACACGGCACCGACACGATGGGTCACACCGCCGCGATCCTCAGTTTCATGGTGCAGGACAGCCCCGTCCCGATCGTGCTGGTGGGGAGCCAGCGCAGCAGTGATCGCCCGTCGAGCGATGCTGCGTTGAACCTGATCCATGCCGTGAAAACGGCCGGGCACAGCCCGATCGCGGAGGTACAGATCTGCATGTTTGGACCGACCTCGGACCAGTACGGACTGCTCCATCGCGGTACGCGCTGCCGCAAGATGCACTCGTCCTATCGCAGCACATTCCGCACGATCGGGGACATTCCGTTGTGCCGCGTATCGCTGGAGTCCTTTGAACTGCTGACGACCGACTACATGCCGCGCGACTCCGCTCGCCAAGTCAAGATCGACGTCGCGTATGACGATCGCGTGACAATCGTCTACTACTATCCCGGCATGAAGCCGGACCTGATCCACGCCCTGGTGGACGCCGGGCTACCAGGGGATCGTGATTGCGGGCACCGGACTGGGGCACGTCAACCGGCCGGTTTTTCCGGCCCTGAAGCGCGCGGTCGAGCAGGGCGTCCACCTTGTCATGACGGTGCAGACGCTGTGGGGTTTCGCCCAGATGTACGTCTACGACACCGGCCGCGATTTGCTGGACATCGGAGTCGTCCCTTTGGACAACATGCTCCCGGAGACGGCCCTGATGAAACTAGGCTGGGTGCTCGGCCATACGCTCGATCGTGCGGAAGTCACGCGCCGGATGCGAGCGACAGTGAACCACGAAATCACCGACCGCGAGCCGCACAACGGCTATCTCGTGCTGCAGGGTGGACTGCCGGAAACCGAAGATTTTGTGCGCACGCACTGGAAATGAAATCGACGAAAGGGGAGCCGTACATTCTTCGGGGCAAGCGGCGAAATGTAGATTGTGTTCGGTTGGACGTCCGTCCACGAGTTCGCCTGCCTGGGCACAACATCTTCCGTGCCCATCCCTGTGGCCTGCTTCTGGCCTGTCGCTTCCCTCCAGAACAGAGCCTCCCGATCTTGCCTGCCTTACGCGGAAAAATGTACGGCTCCCCTGATTCCTTCGGCGAGTTCGTCGAGGATTTCCTCGAGCCATTGCGAATCTGTTTCATAGTATTGGTCATCGTACTCAAGAGCGCAGGTGCTGTGCGGAAGGAGACTCGCCGATGGGCACGGGTGGGACTTGGGTCAACGCAGACGCATCGCGCCGTGCAAGCTGCGATCCTGCGATCTGTTTGGCGTTGTGAACTCGACTGCTTTGCGGCGGGGGCACAGGGGACGCGATATTGGCCGCCAGAGCACTCGATCGGACTTGTTCGGCGTCCCGTTGGTGCGCTGCAGGACTCGCCTGCATCGTAGTCCCGGCCTCGCGCTCGACCCTCCCCGGAGCCGGGTCGATTCAGGTGGTTGATCACCAGCAGT
The DNA here is from genome assembly GCA_963754725.1 of uncultured Planctomycetaceae bacterium. GTDB lineage: Bacteria > Planctomycetota > Planctomycetia > Pirellulales > Pirellulaceae > JAAYDI01. The sequence goes on along the minus strand of CAVWHV010000043.1, from coordinate 39,488 downwards.
GCATCGAGGGGACTCACGGTGCCGTCCGCGGCCACATCGTACCAAATCACCGGATCGTTGCCGGCCGCCGGGCGGACACCGGGGAGTGTGCGTGGCATGCCGGCATTGAGATAATTGATGATCAGAAGCGCGTCGAAAGGCATGACGGAATCGTCCCCGTCGGTGTCCACGGGTCGCAACTTGTTGTGCCAGGGGAACGGATTGTCGTCGATGCTGACGACGAACGTCTCCGACCAGCGACTTACGTCATCGGCCGTACGGGCGGATATGTCCACCAGTTCTCCTCCCTGCAGGTTGGCCTGCAAATACTCGGGCACTTTCAGCGCCAATTGGCCATGGCGGAGTTCAAACCGGGGATCGGAAATCAGGATCGTCAGCGGCTCGCCATGCCAGCTGGACGGAACCCCGATCGGACCAATGACGCCGCCCGACACGTTTTCGTCCACCAGCGCGGGCGTGAGGCGTTCGAGTTCCACGAGCAGCGGCTGACCGTTTTCGTCCACGGTGAATCTCAGTCCGGCCCAACGCTCGAGCTCCGCGATCTGAAAAGCGAGCAACGCCGAAGGAGTGCCCGGAACAATCTCCCATATCACGGATCCAGCCGGTGGCGGCTGCTCGCTGGGCCATGTCCGTAACTCAACAGCCACATCGGCGGCACGTCCCTGGACCAAGCCAAAGGAGCGGGCGGTCAGATCCGCTTGGAAGCTGCCTCCCTCGTCAATCAGTTCCACCAGTTCCACGCGGTCGCCGGCCACGAGCCGCAGTGCCATGTCGTGAGCCCGAATGGCCTCGACGCCACCGGCAATGTGAAAGCTACGGCGGCTAATAATACGCCCCGTGTTGGGGATAGGCAGGATCGGCGAACGCTTCGACGCGTAAGGTCACGATGGGCTGTATCCGAAGTGACCAGGGTGGAGATGATGTTTCCGCCCACACTCTGCACCAAGTCCATCGAAGTGCCCTTCGTAGCGGCCTTCGATATTGCCCGCATCGCCCGAACGCGTATTGCGGGTTGCCCGAATCGTACCCATACTGGCTGCGTGGACGTCGGCGTTGATCTTGCCTCCGTTGGCTTCCAACGACGCCAGGCTCCCGTCCAACGTCATCAAGCCGACCAGGATCGAGCCACCCAGTCCCTGGCTGCCGGTCCTGGCGTGGATGCGATCTCCATGTCCGTCGTGCCTGGCCGCACCGACACCGCTGGCGAACGAAGGCGACGCAAAATTCCCATCGGTGACGGTGAACGAATCGAAACCTCCGAGAATCGAGACAGCCGGCGAGAAATCTCCCCCGGTCACTTCCACTTCCGTGACGGCGGCTACATCCCAATTCCCGTTCATCCAAGACTTGCCGCGAACGCCACCGTGCCGGCCGAACGCAAGTCGACGCCAATCCCCTCGGCAGAACCAATACCCGCGGTCGACGCAATCGTTGTCAAGTCTGCGTCAGAGCCGCCGATCTTGAATCGACTTCCGTCCGCGAGACCACTCAGCGCAACTTCTCGCAGCGGTCCGTCGGTTTCCAGCTGCATACCGATCGCGGGAACTCCCGACACATCGATCTTGAACAATCCGTTTTGGCTGCGAATCGTACCTAAATTCAGATAGCCCCCGCGTACAAACAGCTCGGGACGCTCGGCGACGATGCGAATGGTCGTCCGATCAGGATCCGCACCAACAATTTCCGTCCACAGATGTTCCTGGTATCGTGTTGGATCGATGGCATCGCCCAGATTCTTCAGGTCCGTGAGCATGCCTCCGGGGCCGTCGAGGTACATGTCCCAGGGCCCCAAGATGCTATCCTCGAACCGTTGAGTGTCCTCCACGAGGCGGCCGAGGCAAGAGAACTCTGTGCCGGAAATACACGGCGCCGTGACATTCCCAGCTAACTCGACATTGTCGATGATCGACAGCACGTCGAACTCTCCGAACATGCGAAACGTGATGTCGAACGGACGCTGGCTAATGTAGCCTTCCTGGTCGCTATCGATCAAGAATCGCTGCCGCCGCCAGCCGAGCAGATTGTCCAGTTCCGTTTCGTCCGGCAGGTTATTTTGCTCAAAGAAATCGTCGTTCACCTGGATGCTCTGTACGCGTGTCAGGGGTGTTTCAAAATCATCCAGGCTCGTGAATATTTCCCATTGCTGCTTGCCCGGAAACAGTTGATCGAACTTGCTGGGAACCGTCTTGTCCCAGAATTGGAGGTGGTCCAAGAAGGCATTGAGCGGGTCGTCATGGTCAAGCGTAATGGTGAATTCGAAGTAGCCTGACCGGTTGGCCCACGCGTCGGAACTGGCCGCACGGCCGATGCCATTATCACCTGGCAGTCCCGGGTAGCCCGCGGAATGCATTTCCCGGGAATGCGTCATGCTGGTCGCAGCAACATAGGCAGGCGCCACATCGGCAGAGGCGTCAAACACATTGTGGGCATTCTGGAAATCATACCAGACAATGGCCCGATCGCTGGGCTCCAGGGCATCGATGATGCTGTCGACCAGATTCTCCAAGTCGTCGTCGACGATGGTCATGATCCCCACCGGCTTGGCTAATCCCACGCCCGGTGCGCTGCCCACACGCACTTGGAACACCTCATTCGTTTCCCACGTGTTGTCCCCCTTGATCACGACCGGAATCAATGCCTGAAGTTGCCCCTGGTGAATCGTGACGTTGCCATTCTTAAAGACCACATCGTCGTCGGTCGCCTTATCGCGAGAATCGGCATTGCCATTCATGGACTCGACGGAGTACGTCACGACCACAGGATGGTCTGCCGGTTGGGTTAAGCGGACGATGACCTGATGCGTTGCGTCCGCGTCGGATTCGGTGAATATCGCGTCATCGACGTGCAATTGCGGCCCACATGCACCGGGCGTGAGCGCATGATCGGGTAGCGACAAGGTCCCGGACCCATTCAGATAAGTGAGCGATCCCTGCAGGCAGCCAAACGCATCGATGGTGGCGGCAACGTTGGCCACGAGGGTTTTGCCAACCGTGAACGATCCGGAAAAGGAGCCTTGGAAGTCGACATCGGACGAGTCGCTATTTCCAGCGATCGAGAAGTCGGCATTTCCTGAGACGTTGCCAATTCCGAAAGGAAAGGAGTAGCTCAAATCGCTGGTTTCAAAAGAATAGTCGCCGCTGGAGTTCAGCGCACCGTCGAAAGTGGCATCGAAGACATCGAATAGGTCGGCATTCAACTGGGCTGATAGTTCGAACCCGCCCACGCGTTTGAGCCGATCGGGCTCGTTGGGATTGCCGCTGAAGCCCGGTGAGAAGGCACGCAGTGTGCCGCTGGCGCTGCCGAATTGCGACAGCAAATACGGCGGCAGGCTCAACGACTCGAGAATCTGCTCGCTCTTGGTGGTGTCGAGCGCCAGTGAGCCTTGTGCACGGGGAAACTCGACGTCGATACCGTTAATCGTGCGGATCTGAGTATCGACCAGGAATTCCAACTCCAGCCCCAACAGCGGCTCTTCCATGGCGACCAGCAGTCCCTCGGTAGTGCCTTCGATCCGCCCCTTGCCCAGTGGAATACTCAGCAGCGTGCCGTCCCAGTTACCGGCCAGATAGGCATCGTCGAGGATCTCGGCGGCAGCGGCGGTGATCGTCACGCGACCTTCCTCGGGACACAGCGCTGCCAACTCGGCCTGCGTGTAGTCTCGGTTGGGATCAAAGGCGGGGCAGGCGTTGTCGAAGTTGGTCACGAGTGCCTTGTGCAGGGACGGGAGAAACAACTGGATCTGCGCGGGCTCAACCACCTCTGTCAGCGTATTGGCGATGTTCCCCAACCAGCCTGGGTAATCGAGTACATTTTCCGGCGGCGTCAAATTCGGCAAGTCGTCGAACACGTCCAAGGGGTCGGTCAGCAGCTTGGGCGCCCGCATCAGACCGCTGATCAGAATACCGCCATGACTGACCAGAGCTTCGTACTGTTCGAGGTTATGGATGGGTATTCTCGTGCGATCGAGAGGCTCATCGGGTGCCAGGTAGACCAATTGAATGTGGTCCTCGAGAAACGTGGCCGGGTTCGCGTCGGGTGGAATTGCCAGGCCTTTGAGCGTTCCCACGTCGAATCCGGCCACCCGCAAGCTGCTGTGGAGTTCGATGCCCCAGCCCGGATCGTTCGGCTCCAGCGGATCCAGAGGTCCCTCGGCGAGCAAGGCGTTCAGAATCGCGTCGCCGATCGGCAGGCTGACGGTCATTCCGACCGTGGCGTCCGGCACGCCCATCGCCGACAGCACCGCCGTCGCCGCGTTGAATAGCGACAGCAGCGTGGTGTCGAAGCCGAACTGCAGACCGTGTTTATCCAGCCGCAGTTCGACTTCGTTCTGCGGCGGACCGAAGGGAATTCCTAAAATGACAGGCTGAATGAACCCCTTGACGGAGAAGGACGGATCCGCGACCGACAGGAACTCCTCCAACGAGCCCTGCAAGGTCTGTTTCGCGTGGTCGAGGATTAAGGGGAGCACGTCGAGCGGATCGAGGTCGAACTGGGGAGCGAGCTGCGAACCGACTTCCATGATCTGATTGATGATGGCGTCAGCCGCGTTGGCGGGAATCAGGAGTGCGTTCGGATCGATATTCGTTACCAGAGCCAGCAGTCGACTGACCAAGAATTCCCGGTCGATGGTCTGCGTTTCTCGCGTGGGGAACGTGCCGGTACCGTCGACGTCGAGAACGATCTGCAGCAGCCGCGACGGACGCAGCCACAGCTTGTCGGAGAGCGGATCGAAGCCTTCCTCCTGAGCCAGCCGGGTGAGGCGTTCGGCGTTGAGCCGGCCGGCGATCACGTCGAGTGTTTCGTCGAAGAACGCCTGTCCTGCTTCCAGGCCGCCCAGCGCGATATCGGTCAGCAGTTTGCCCGTGGCCAACACGCCACCGTAGAGCACGCCGTCGGTTTGCAGCGACGCGCCGAATCGCCCCTGGGCGGGCAACAACATGCCCAAGAGACCGCCGTCAATGCCCGGCACGCCGAAGCCCATGTGGACGCCAGGGCTGAGCGGGTCGTTGAAATCGAACACGATGCCGGTGTTGGCCAGCGACATGCCCAGGATATCAATACTGCCCGAAGCGAACATTTCGACGCCGAAAGTCTTCCCCTCGTCGTCGACCCCGGCCAGTTCGGGAAAGCCGACGTTGATGCCGACGGTCAGCGTGCCGCCGATCATGCCCGCCACGTACTTGTTGGTCAGCGTGCCGGCGCCGGTGATGGTGAAGCCGTCGTTCCAGGTGTAGATGCGGCCATCGTTGGTCGGGTCGCCGTCGTTCAGCAGCTCATGACGTGTTCTGGGCGGCCTTTTCGACTTTCTCAATCGTGGCATTCAGATCGACGGACAGAGGACTGAACAGAATCGGGGCGTCGAGTAACTCCAGGGGATCGTCGATTTCGATGCGGTTGTCGCCGAAGTTGATGCCGCCTTCGAAGCCGCTGATCAAGAACCCGGTGGAGTCGCCGATGTTTGCCCCGGCCGCCGCCCCCACGCCGAAGAACCAGACGCCGACAGCGGCCCCGACGATGGCACCGATGGGAATCGGGATGCCGGCATGCAGCCGCGCCAGTACCGGACCGTACTCGGTGACGATCAATTCGACGCCGATGCCGACTTCGCTGACGACGAGTTGACCCAGGATGCGGCCGTAGAGGGCCGTCTGGTCGCGCACGATTTCCCCGGTCACGGGGTCCGGCCCGTCGCCGTCGATGTTGAGCAGTCCCAGTCCCAAGCCGCCGCCGATGGCCACGCCACCCAGGTCGATGGGCTCGATGGCGAATTCGACCAGGTCGAGATTGGTGATGGGGAATTCGAGCCCGTCGAAGAAGGCGAGGCCCCTTTCCACGATCGCCGTCCCCAGGTCTGACAGGCCGGCATAATCGGAGTCGATCAGGCGCTGTCCGTAGGCCGCCAGTGCCCCCAGATCGACTTCCATGCCCTCCACCTGGCCCGTGATCGGCCACAGATCGTTTCCGTCTAACCCGCCGGAGAACAGCAGGTGGGAAATACTCAGGTCCTCCAATTCCACCGGCTGGCCGTCGGTAAGATCGACGTCGAACTTCAGTCCGATTTCTCGCGCGCCGAACGGCAACCAGTCGGGCAAGCCGAACTTGAAATCGTCGGGCACGCTGACCTGTAGAAAGAATCCGTCGAGCGGTGTGAACAGCAGGCCGTCGAGACCCGTCGCCGCGGTATCAAAACTGACGCGGAAGTTGCCCGCCGAACCGCCCAGGCCAGCCAGGGAATTGCTGCCACCGACTTCCGTGCCAAAGGCCAACTCGAGCGACCCAAACGAGAGCGACCACACGGTCGATTCGGCCGGGGCCGGAAAGACAATCTCCGCCTCTTCGGCCGTCATGTTCAGGTAATCGCCGAAGTTGACGAAGATTTCCGCGGCGCTCAGCCCCTGCAGTGTGAGAGACGCGTTCTCGACCTGCAGGTCCTGGTCGACCGTCAACGAGAGATGAAACGGCAGTTGCAAGTTCTGTGAAGGAGACAAGGTCGTCGACTGCGAAACTGACCGACGTCAAGATATCCAGGGTGAGCCTGGTCGCCGGTGTGCCGCCACCGGTGGTGACCGGCTCCAGTCCGCCGGTGACGACGATTCCGGCTTCGAACGGCACGGATTCGTTGTCGACCGCGACGTCCATGGTCGCGCCGAAGTTGCTTGTGTCGAAGACGCCTTCCACGTAGCCACCCAGCGTGACCGTCGCGCCGATCGTGACCGGACCGAAGTTCAAATCCTCGAAGCCGAGTTTAATCGGTCCGAGATTGTAGATGCGGACCTGCCCGTTCTCGACGCGGAAGGTCACCGTCACACTGCTGGGAGCGGTGGGATCGACCACCTGGTTGCCGATTTCAATAATCGGCGTGGGGAGTCCGTTCGCTTCGAACAGCGAGAAATCGAACAGGCCCACGACGGTGATGTCGGCGGCCAGGTTGTTCAGCGCAATGCGCTGCCCGGGGAGTGCGGCGACGGTCACCGACTGGAGATCCAGCGGCAAGAGTCCGCCCAGCCCCAGCGCCGTGAGAAAACCGTCGCCTTGAGCCTCGACGGCGGCACTCTCGAGGGAGAATTGGCCGTTGCGCAGGACTTGCAGATCGACCGCCGAGAGCACGATGTTTTTCTCCAAGAGCGGAATCGTCAACGCGGCCGTTTGTACGGAGAACAGCCAGGGCATCGTCCGCGTCGTTCGGTGCGAATTGCAGCAGCCCAACGTTCGCTTCGAATTCCACACCTCCGCCAAGACTCGCCAACAAACGGTCGACGGTCAGTGCGACCGCGCCGGTCGCCAGATCGATACTGCCTTGCAGAGCCGGGGCGGCGGTATCTGGATTGTCGACGATCGCAGCGGTGAGCTCTGCGCCGGGAAAGAGCGTGGCCGAATTGGCCAACACGATGATCTCGCCCGTCAGCGCACCGTCACGGAAGCTCAGAGAGGGAATCGACAGGACGAAATCGGTCAGCTGCAGCAATTGCGCACCGGCGCTATTGACGACCCCGGTCAGGTCCAGGGAAGCGTCCACAATCTGGAAGCCGTCGATGACGCCGTCGTCGTTGTCATCGTAGCCGAAAATGCTGGCGATGGTGCTGTCACCCCACTCGGGGAAGCTGGGAAACGACACGACGACGTCGAGCAGTTCGGCAACGGGATCACCGGCTGCGGGTTCATTGAAATAGCTGACCTGCCCCACAGCGATGTGGATCGCCGGAGAAAGATCGAAGACGATGTCGTCCAGCGTGACGCTTTCGAGCTCAGCTTGCACCTGCAGTGCGAGGAATGGCGCCTCGGCAAGCGGCGTCGCATCGATCTGGAACGTGAACCTGGCCGCGGCACCGCCGACGATGGGATCGCCGTTTTCGTCGAAATCCAGCGCCGCAAGGCCAGCGACGGCGACCGTCGAGCTGCCGTCGGCATGCAGAGTTACGGTACCCAGCAAGTCGATGCGCAGGTCGGCCGGAAACTGGCTCCCGCCCGTTACGGTGGCAAAGCCCGCCACCTGGGCGTCCGTGTCAGGAATCGGCTGTGGCACGCCGTCGGCACCGAGTCGGCCGATGGTGAGCTCGCCGTCCAGGACGGTATCCGTGCCTGGAATGGTCAAGCCGGTGATTCCCAATGTGATGGGCCCGAAATGGACGGGATGGGCCAAGCTGCCGCGCAGCCCCTCGGAACTCAGCTCCAGCGTGAACGACTGGGCCGCCGTGATCTCCACGCCGTCGATCTTCAAGGTTGGCGTAAAGCCGAGATCGGGAAGGAACGGCGAGAAGTCGAAGCGGCCCGTGACCGAAGCCTCGAAAGTGTCCGGGTCGCGTAGATCGGCGACGATCAGGCCGACGTTGTCGATCTGTAACGGCAGCACGCCACCGACGCTGGGGACGAATGCCGTCGCAATCTGGCTGGCCGACACGGACAGAGCGCCGCTGGCCACGTCGAGGGATCCGGATAGGTTCCCGGCCTGGGCCAGGCCCGTGGCGCCAACGCTGGGGAATAGCGTGGCCGAATCGGCCGACACGGTGATCTCGCCCGTCAATGTCCGCGCGGGGCCGGCCACCACCAAAGTGAAGTCCTGCATCTCGACGATCATGTCGGTGACCTGCAGGATGTTGGTGAGCGAGGCGTCGAAACCGTCGTTGCCGCCGATCTTCAAACTGTCGATGTGCAGGCCGTTGCGGCGGATCTGCAAGTCCTGCAACGCGGTCTCCGGTGACCCCGTCAGGCTGGGCAGGGTCAGCACGGCATGCGAAACCGTCGCCAGCACGACAGTGTCATCGACCTGATCGGGATCGATCACCAGGTGCATGGCCGGATTGTCGCCAGCGCCGCTGGCGGTGATCGTGAACGCCGGGAATTCTGCGACCGCGTGGTCGAGGCGAAAGTCCAGTACCCCGTCGCGACTGAGCGTGCCCGTGACTCCCGTCAGCGTAGCGACGCCCGTCGGGGCGACGCCTGGAGCTTCCACCGGATCGACGAACAGTATTGCTCGATCGACGGTGGTCGTGAAATCCAACAACAATGACTGTTGATCGAATTGGACGTCGACATTCGTCGTCAGCTGAGCTCCTTGCAGCCAAAGCAGTGTTCCGCCGACATAACGTTCGGCGAACGAAGCCACCATCATTCCCGACAATTCACGGCTATTGAAATCCAGGTCGATGTCGATGACCAGCGGATCCTCTGTTTCGCCAAAAGGCACCTCCATGAGCGCAGAAAAATCACCGTCCAATAGATTCGGACCAATGTCCGCGTCAAAATCCAACTGTCGGATCGTCAGGCCTCCGAGCTGATAAATGGCCGAGGTTTCAGCCGTGGCATCGATGTGCCAAGTACCTGGACCACTCTGGTAGACGGCTTCGATCGTGACGAACCCGTCTTGGGGTACGCCATGGACCACTTGTTTCAATTCGGGCAAGGAGACCTGGCCGTTGAGCAGCATTTCGTCCAGTTGTACATCGATCGCGTGGACATCATCGGTCGTAACCTGGTACAAGCCCTCCCAGGTCATCACTGCGGGACCGATCGCGAAATCGAGCGCCAGGTGAGCATCTCCCTCGACATCGACCCGCAGGAAGTTCGTAGGGTCGGTCCAAAGAGTGTCTGTGCGATAACGGCCCTCCAACGAGGCAGGGATCAGGTCGAGGGTGAAGTTTCCACTGGCATTGGCGACACCAGCCAGCATGATCGCTTCGTCGCCACCGATATCGCCCGTGCCATGCACGCTGCCGTCGATCGTGAAGTTCGCCAGCGTAATGCGGCTGGATCCATCCAGGAAGAAGCCATTCGCGTCCACGCCAAAGACGATCGAGAAATTGGACGTCGGTGTGAATCGAGAGACTACCGTTCAACGACCAGGCGTCCGCAAGTCCCTGGAGGACACCGGGCGTCAGGGACTCGACAGGAACTTCGGTTGTGAGATCTTCCAGAGTGTGGTCGAAACGGACCAGCACGTTCACACCATTCTCACAACCTGCCTCGCCTGCGATACACACCACGGTCAGGCCGACGTCCTGCAAGGCAGTTCGCAACGCTTCATAGCTGAGCACCTCTTGCGCGAGGGCTGGGAGACCCGCCTGCGCTGTGGTGAGGAATTCCGTAGCCAGGTCCAGTGCCTGATCAAAGCCGTTGCCGACCAGCGGCAGCGGATTGTCGGGCAAGCCCATGAGTTGCGACCAACCGGCAAGCCGATCCCGCAACACGTCGGTACCGAAATTGAGATGCTGACGTGCGATGTCCGCGTCGGTCGCGTCCGATTCGACAACGGTCACCGTGGCCGCCGTTGGCAGGTAATCGGCCACCGCAGCTCGACCCGCGCCGAGCAACGCCTGAACACTGGAAAACGCGCCGGTCCGCGCGCGGTATTCCACGGGCGTGAGCACGGCCTGAAGATCGGGCACAAACCCATCTACCGCGATGACTCGCAATGTGCCGGCCAGATCCGCCGTCCCCGTGATCTCCAGCAAGTCATGCGTTGCAGAGACGCCACCCCATTGGATCTCCAGCACACCCGTCGCAGTCTGCTCGAAGTTTCCGGCAACCCGTAACACACGCGAGGTCTCACCCGGGCGCACGTAGCCCGCATTGCGAACATTTCCCTGCAGTTGACCACTACCCGTCACCTGGCCCCCACGGATGTCGAACAAAACGTCGCTGTGGATGTTTCCACCTGCCAACGTGAAGCTGCCGGACTCCTGTACGAGTGCGTCGGACAGGTGCAACTTTCCCACTTCGATCTCGATGGCTTCCGCGATTCACCACCTCCGGCTCGAACGTCGCGGTGCCCGCGCCGCTGTTCTTGCGCGAGCGTCCCCTCGTTGATCAGCGTGTCGGTCGTCTTCGGGTCGGTATCGTCCAGCCAGGTGTTGGCGAAGGAGAGCACCGCCCCGGGCCGGTTGACGATCGTGGCTCCGCCGCGGATCTGCCAGTTGCCGCCCGTCCACTGCGTGTCGCTCTCCAGGACCAGGGTGCGGCCACTCAACACCCGCGTGCCGGAGGTCATCTCCAGGCCGCCCGTGATGATCGTACGTTCTCCCGGTCCCGTACCCTGCTGCGTGCCGGCGTTCCACACCACGGGTCCCGCCAACGTCAGCGTGCCCGCCCCGTCGAGTGTCCCGCCCTGCTGCGTCCAGACGCGCCGGCCAGCGTGACCGCGTCCACGACCGAGACCGTCCCGTTGAGCAATCGCACCGGCCCCACACCGGCCGAGGTCGTGCCGTGCGCAGTTGCGACTGGGCGGTGGTCGACCTGCCAGTCGATCGAGGCCCCGTCAGCCGCCTCCCAGTGACCGGCACTGGTGAACGATCCGAGGATGTCAATGGTCCCGACGAGTGCTTCGAGGCGGCCGCCCGCGCGGAGGTCGAACAGGTCGAACTCGAGCGTGGCGGTGCCGGTACTGGCGTTCTTGCGCAAGGTCCCCTCGTTGATCAACGTGTCGGTCGTGTTCGGGTCGGTATCGTCCAGCCAGGTGTTGGCGAAGGACGAGCACGGCACCGGGCCGGTTGACGATCGTGGCGCCGCCGCGGATCTGCCAGTTGCCGCCCGTCCACTGCGTGTCGCTTTCGAGCACCAAGGTGCGGCCACTGCAGCACCCGCGTGCCGGACGGTCATTTCCAGGCCGCCCGTGATGATCGTGCGTTCTCCCGGTCCCGTACCCTGCTGCGTGCCGGCGTTCCACACCACGGGTCCCGCCAACGTCAGCGTGCCCGCCCCGTCGAGTGTCCCACCCTGCTGCGTAAACGCGCCGGCCAGCGTGACCGCGTCCACGACCGAGACCGTCCCGCTGAGCAAGTCGCACCGGTCCGACACCGGCCGAGGTCGTGCCTGTGCGCAGTTGCGACTGGGCCGTGGTCGACTGCCAGTCGATCGAGGCCCCGTCAGCCGCCTCCCAGTGACCGGCACTGGTGAACGACCCGAGGATGTCGATGGTCCCGACGAGCGCTTCGAGGCGGCCACCCGGCGCGGAGGTCGAACAGGTCAAACTCGAGCGGGCGGTGCCGGTACTCGCGCTCTTGCGCAAGGTCCCCTCGTTGATCAACGTGTCGGTCGTGTTCGGGTCGGTATCGTCCAGCCAGGTGTTGGCGAAGGCGAGCACCGCACCGGGCCGGTTGACGATCGTGGCTCCGCCGCGGATCTGCCAGTTGCCGCCCGTCCACTGCGTGTTGCTTTCGAGCACCAAGGTGCGGCCACTGAGCACCCGCGTGCCGGACGTCATTTCCAGGCCGCCCGTGATGATCGTTCGTTCTCCCGGTCCCGTACCCTGCTGCGTGCCGGCGTTCCACACCACGGGCCCCGCCAACGTCAGCGTGCCCACCCCGTCGAGTGTGCCACCCTGCTGCGTAAACGCGCCGGCCAGCGTGACCGCGTCGACGACCGAGACCGTCCCGTTGAGCAATCGCACCGGCCCCACACCGGCCGAGGTCGTGCCGGCGCGCAGTTGCGACTGGGCCGTGGTCGACTGCCAGTCGATCGAGGCCCCGTCAGCCGCCTCCCAGTGCCCGGCACTGGTGAACGACCCGAGGATGTCGATGGTCCCGACGAGCGCCTCGAGGCGGCCACCCGGCGCAGGTCGAACAGGTCAAACTCGAGCTGGGCAGCGCCGGTACTGGCGTTCTTGCGCAACGTCCCCTCGTTGATCAACGTGTCGGTCGTGTTCGGTGTCGGTATCGTCCAGCCAGGTGTTGGCGAAGGCGAGCACCGCACCGGGCCGGTTGACGATCGTGGCTCCGCCGCGGATCTGCCAGTTGCCGCCCGTCCACTGCGTGTTGCTTTCGAGCACCAAGGTGCGGCCACTGAGCACCCGCGTGCCGGACGTCATTTCCAGGCCGCCGGTGAGTGTTAGCGGTGTCGTGGGAATCGCGGAACTGACGATGCCACCCCGCCAATCAAACAGTCCGGACACAGTCACAGCACCATCACCGGTGATCATGCCCCCGGTCATGGTGAGCTGACCGAGAGTGGAAACACCGTCCAGCGACAGGGTGGCCCCTGCGAGAACCAACGGTTCCGCACTCTGAAGTGACCGCAGCGAAACGCTGCCGCTGGTCGGCAGGTGCACGGCGACTCGTCGCAATGACATTCGGGATCGTGACGTCCGCACCCGTTGGCGGCAGAGCGTTGTCGCTCCAATTGAGCGGATCGAGCCACGACCGGCCGTCGCCTCCACCATCCCAGATGCTGGTGGCGAGCATCGTACGTGGTTCAAGTTGTTCGAATCGGACGGAACGGCTTCGAATGGCAGCAACACGTGACAGCCGTTGCCGGCGGTGATACGGCGGCACGCGTGAACGAGCACGTCGATTCATGGAAGGGACCCCCCCGCGGAGTTTCCGAATGGGCCTGATGAGAATTCGCACCGTGACGAGTCGGTTCAGACCCGCCTGTGAGGTAATGCGCAGGCGAGCGGCGGTCGAGGACAGGCACCGCGACGAAATCGAGGAAAAAAGCAGAAATACCGTCCCGGCGACTCCGTGCATTCTGTCACAGAATCCTGGTCCGCAGCCAAGAGACGAAAGAGGGGATACTTGTGTAATGTGCAAGTGACAACCAGCGGCACGCTGCGCGACTGCCGGCTTCAGCCGGCACTTTGTCTGCCCCCAACTTCAGTTGGGGGTTCGAGGTAGCGATGCCGCGCTCAGCTCGCTTCAGCGAGGCTTCTCAAAGCGCTTCAGGGTGTGGAGCCCCGCCGATGCCTGAAGGCTGCATGATAAGCCTGCTGAAGCGGGCTTGCGTTTAACGCTGCCTCGCTCACCCCCAGCTGAAGCTGGGGTCTGACCGGCTGCCGGCTGAAGGCCGGCAGAAGAGGTGGTGAACCCATGCATCCCCGTGCGCACCAACCATCAGGCCGGGGGAATCAACGGGATGACTCGGACGAGGCGGGCTGACGGCATTCTACTCGTGGACCCACTGCACCACTTCGATGCGTTCACGAGTCGTGGCGGTGTTCCGCGCGCGAGGGGCGTTTCGGATGCCAATCCGAGGGCGGCCAGCTCAGTGGACAATTTCCCCATGTCCCACACGTGGACTGCTCCACCTCGCATGCCGGCCGCCAAACGCGTGCCATCCGGCGAGAACGCCAGAGCGGCGATGATCTCGCCTTCGTGCAGTTCCAGGGTGAACTGCGGACGACCGCTGTCCACGTCGACGACTTGCAGCTTACCTGGTTCCGGGGCCATGGCGATCGAGCAACTGTTGGGTGACCAGGCCAAGGCGCCGAATTGTGGCGCCCGACTCGCCAACGTGTGACTCCGGGTCCATGTTCCCGTCTGGTAGAGCTCGTATCGACCGATCAGGCTGACACCCAGCCAGCGGCTGTCTGGACTGAACGCGATCCAGCCGCCGCGGGGGGCCGTGAGCCTTGCCACCGGTTCGACCTGACCGGATGTCCAGACAGGAACATCCGGGATGTTCCAGCCGGACGCGGCGATCCAGCGACCATCCGGCGATAGGTCCACAAAACGCAGGCGGTTCTGGGTCCAGCGTTGTGGAATTGTTGCCAAGGGATCGGTGTCCCAGAAGAACAAGTTATCCTCGTTGGTTGCTAACCAGCGTCGACCGGGGAGGTCAACGTGGATCGAATCACAGGGTTGCAGGATCGTTGCTTCCGGCGGTCCAACCCGCAACACATGCCCATCCTGGCAATACGGCCAGATGTGTGCCGCGGCCATCCCGGCGACGACCCACGCCTCCCGCGTGGGATGTTCCCGGACCTGCCGAGCCTGCGGGACGGTTGCCAATCGCCAACCGCTTACCGCATCCCACAGAGTCACATCTTGCTGGTTACCCGAGAAGATCAAGGCGCCATCACGACTGAAGTCGATATAGCGAACGGTCTGATCTCCCTCGGCGAGAACCATGGTCCACGGTACGTCGCTCACTTCCCATCGTCCGACGCTTTGCCCGGCCACGAATCCCAGCCAGCGGCCGCAGCTGCTGAAGGAGCCGAGTGCGCCCGCAGTGCGGAGGACCTCGGTGCCGTTGCGGAGATCCCAGAGTCGCACAGTGCCATCCCACGAAGAGCTGGCGAGCAAGTCGACGTGCGGGTGGAACGCCAGCTCGCGAACCTCCGACTGGTGACCGACACACTCACGTTGCACGGTTCCGTCCGACGCGTCCACTGCATAGATGTGTCCGTCCTCCCCCCCGCAGGCGAGCCCACGTCCGTCGCTGCGCCAGGTCACACAATCCAGCCGTGCGGGCAACGTAAAGCGTACGGCAGTACGCCCCGTCTGCAAGTTCGTGATATCGAGGTCAGCACCGGCCCAGGCGAGCAACTGTTGGCCGTCCGGACTCAGTCGCAATCCGGCAGGCACATTCGTGCGGGGTAGACTCGCCAGCAGCGTTCCGTTCGCCAGACTCCGCACCTGCACCTGTCCATCTCTTCCGATGCACGTGAACGATTGACTGTCGGCTGAGACATCGAGTGCCTGGTCAAAACGCGAACCGGCTACCTCCACTCGAACACAGGGGGCTTCGCCCGTGTCGTGCACCAAGCTCCAGACGCACACCGCATGATCGCTCCCATCTGCGGCGGCACCCTTGGCCACGAGGAACTCACCGCTGGGGCTGAAGAAGGGCCGTGGGCGGCTGTCGGCGAGCGAACTGGCAAGAGGAATTTCTCGCACAACGGCGGCGTCCTGCATGCGGCGTATAACCAGTTTGTGGCCCATCTCGGCGCGCGCAAAGTACTCGCCGTCCCGCGAAAAGGCGACGCGGTTCTGCGAGGTCGGAGGGAGCTCGTCCGGCCACGATTCGCGTGGTGTCAGATCGAATTGCGAGAGCGCCACGGCCGCTTCGTCCCGTAACCGTTGGCGGTCGCCGTGGGGGGCTTGGATGTCGTCCGCCACACCCGCGGCGGCACGGACCGCGGCCACGGCCTGTGTCCGTTGTCCTGGCCGCCGCGTACCGAATTGGGCGCGCGCCTGATCCAAGTAGGACTTGAACAGCTGGCGATTGGCGGTGATCCGCATCTCGCGCTGATCCACTTCCGCCTTCTGTGCTTTGTCGGCCTGCGCAGGGCCTCCCGTTCCGCTTGCTGCGCGCACTGCAGGCTGTCACGAATCGTCGCATTCTGACCGCTCAGTTTCCAAGCGGTCGCGGCACCCAGAGTGGCCAGGACACAGAGCAGTAGCCCGATGCAGGCAGCCAAGGATGCGATGGCCTGGTTGCGGCGGCACCAGCGCCAACACCGTTCGTGCCACGGTGCCCGGCGCGCTTGGATCGGACGATTTTCCAAGACGCAGCGGAGATCGGCAGCCAGGTCGTCGGCCCGCCGATAGCGGTCGGCCGGATCCTTGGCGATGCACTTGAGGATCACGGTCTCCAGATCGTGTGGAATGTCACGATTGAGGCGGCGCGGCGCGGCGGTTGGTGGTGCGCCACCTGCTGCAGCAACACGCCGCGATCCGCCGTGTTGAACGCCGGTTGCAGGGTGGCCAGTTCGTACAACGACAGGCCCAAGCTATAGACGTCACTCCGCGCATCCGCGTGACCTTGCAACCGTTCCGGCGCCATGTACCGGAGCGTCCCCAGGACATCGCCGCTGTGCGTGAGATCTCCGTCGTCGTCCGCCTTGGCGAGTCCGAAGTCCGTCACCCAAATGTTCCCGCGGATGTCCAAGAGGAGATTCGACGGTTTGACATCGCGGTGAATGAGTCCCTGTCCATGCGCGTACGCCAGGGCTTCGGCAACCTGCAATCCGATCCGGGCCACACTATGCCAATAGGTCTTTTCCGACGACTTCCCGGAGGCATCGGACCCCACGGCCCACATCAGCGGCAGATCACGGGGCTCGGGAGACTTCACGGGAGCCTCTCCGCGCAGACGCCGCAGCTCCTCCAGCACCTCATCCAACGCACGGCCGGCGATGAGCTGCATCACGTAGTAGTAGACGCCACGTTCTTCCCCGATGCCGTACACCGGCACGATGTTGGTGTGATGCAGACGAGCAGCCGCGCGCGCTTCACGCAGAAACCGCTCGCGCCGGCCACCCTCGACCCGTGTGGGTGCCACCAGCACTTTCAATGCGACGCGCCGTCCCAGGGACTGCTGTTCGGCCTCGTACACGACGCCCATGCCGCCGCGGCCCAGCTCACCGATGATGCGGTAATCGCCCAGTTGCTCCCACGCAGGAAACGCTGCACCCAACCGTTCGACGCCGCTGGCAGCAGATTCGTGGACGGGGACGACCTGTTCGATCGTGGCCAACGTGGGAAACAACCGCCGGATGCGCTCTGCGAGGTGCGGATACCGTTCGACGTACTCGGTGATCGAAGGCCATTCACCGCGCCGGTACCGCGAGACGAAACTCTCCGCCACCTCATCAAACGGATCCGGGCCACTGGATGAATCGTGCGAATTCATGGTGTCGCAACCCACGACTGCCAGTCGCCCAGGACGTCGTGCAGGCGCTCCAGGCGCGGACGTACCGTTTACTGGCAGCGGATTCGTTAAGCTCCAGGACGCGCGAGGCCTCCGCGTTGCTCAATTGTTCGAAGTGTCGCAGTGTCAGAATCTCGCGGTCGATCGGTTCGAGCGATTCGAGTGCGGCCTGCATGCGGAGCTGCAGCTCGGCCTGCAGCACGGCCTGCGAGGGCGCGGTGCATTTGCCCAGCAGGTGCGCGGCCAGCGACTCCGACGTGGCACCGGGTACACCCTGCCATAAAGAGACCTCGCGGGCCGCATCACGCATTTGCGAGCCCAGGTGTTTGCGATGCACATCGGTGAGTTTCCGGCCGGTGATGTGGCGGAGCCAGAGAAACAGTGGCAAAGACGGGTCTTGCAGATAAGACTCCAACGTGCGCGAGGCCTCCAGGTAGGCTTCCTGAATGACATCCGAGGGATCCACACGCCCGGCTAACCGCCGGTTCATCCGCAGCCGCACAAATCGCCGCAACCGATCGCGGCTTTCTTCCAGGATGGCTTCCCAGGCACGCGAATCGCCCGCCCGCACGCGACCCAGTGCCTCAACAGCCTCCGACCGATCCTGCATATTGACCGTCCCCGCCTACCGTAAATGAACTTCCCGCTCGGTGAACGCGACCCGCCAGGTCGCATCCGCCGCGCCTCCAGATTGTAGGCCGGCGGTAATGAAAAAGGGAGTTCCATTCTTGAAGATCATCAATCATTGCTCCGTGTTTCGCTAAGGCGTCGAGCAGAAACTGTTTGGCGATCCCCTCGAGGACCTTCGCGTCGCGGCCAAAATCGACTTTGATAACGCCGTACGGCTTTTCGCCAAGCGTGACCCCCAGCAGGATGCCTCTCCAACTAACCAGCACCGCGGCCAACTCCTCTGCGTGGACTTTCTCATCGCTGCCAAACGACATAACCGCGATACGTTCCTTGACATCTGTTCTTGACCGTCATCGCTCCAACTTGCCAGGCAGGTTGCATAGAAGTGAAGTCGAGATCCCCCGCCAGGATGTACTGCAGCGTGTCGGCTGGCAAGTGCATCATCCCCGCGTCCACTGACTTCTCGTAGTGCTGTTGCCATCCTTCTTTTTGCGCGAGCGGGCTGTTGAAAATCTTCTCGACATGGAGCAAGAATATCGTGTTCGCCGATTCCGGGATGCGCTGCAACAACGGAGCGAATTGCGCATGTACATCGACACCAGCCACTCCCAGCAGCAGCCAAGCAGACAGCATGGACACGAAGCGACGGGTGTTGTTCATTGGAGAATCTCTCAGTGTGATTGACGGTTCTGAGATACGTTTCCAACGCGGACAGAATTTCGCGAGCAGCCGGGCAGCCCGTTGATCCGCCGCCTCCGCGGATTGGGACTGATTCCATGGCGCAATTGGATACGAGCCCCGATTGCAATTGCAGCCAGATCACGTCTCACGCGCAGGCGAAAATGCGGGCACGAGGACGACATTACCTTGGCGTCGGCTCGCTGGGTGCGGCACACGCGGGACCGGGTCCGCACTTGCTGCCTACTCCTTGGAAGTCGCTCACCTCTGCCATGGCTCGGTCCTCGGGCTCCGGAAAAAAGCGTTCCGCGGACCGTTGGAGCAAGCTCAACTCCTGGCGTAGCAGCGGAGCGCGCTCGTCAGGCACGGTCTCAAGCAGGTTCTCCAGCATGGCCCGCAATCGCCGCGCAACCTGAATGCTCTCGCCGCCGAAATGACGGATTTCGGTCACGGCCAGCTGGACGAAATCCTCCCAGCCCGGTGTTCGGTACGCGAGCCGCACCCGTCCTGCCGCGTCGCGTACCCGTTCATCGTCCAGATGCCGACTGCCGACGTTACGAAGGAGGTGGTGAATCTGATCCATGGCCAAGACCGCGGTGGTCGGGTCGTTGATCGCCGGCGAAAGCCCTTTGGACGCGATGTCCACCAAAATCCGAAAGGCCAGGGCCGGGTCCTGTTCCAGCGTGCGTTCCTGCCCCACCGCCACCGAATGGCGCAAGGCATTCGGAGCCAGAGTTGCTCTCCCTCCAAAGATCCGGAATAAAGGATCCCCGATCGCGACAAAATCGCCGACCTGGGGCACCAATTCGAGCACGCAGTCGGCACGCTGAGCCAGGGCGACAAGCCCCTGAATGTCGAAGGCCAGGACCACTCCGTCCTTGCCGTTCGAGACGGTGGAGGTAGGTCCCTCACTGCGGGCCGGGGCCGGCTCGCTCGCCGTCTCCCGCACCTCGGACAAACGCCGCGGATAGACATCCTCAATGACTTCGCGCCCCAGCAGGGCGACCGATCGCACCGCCCCACTAGGACGCAGCGATTTACCCACGTGATCGATCAGGTACAGAAAGACGCCCAGGCTGGCCAGGCAACTGTACGCGGCCAGGTGCGCCGTGAGGTAGGGAACATTGGTGTCGATCCGGACCAGCACCGCCAGGGAAAAAGTGAACGTGAAGGTGAATACCGTCAACGAGAACTTCGTGACTGGGTCTCTGAAGACGATGGCGATAATGCGTGGTGTGAGCTGCGTGCTGGCCAGCTGCACCGCGACGAGCAGGGCGGAAGAAACGAAAACAATGAACGTGAACATGGCCGACGCCATCGTTCCCAATACCGCCCGCAAGGTCTCCGGATTGACGATCGCTTCCCATCCCAACGCCGCATCGATCCCGTGAAGAAGTCGGACGGCCACCATCGCAGCCACCATGCTGAGCACCGGGAGAATCCAGATCGAATTCGTGAAGTAGTGGCGAACCCGGTAGCGTTGAAGCCAAGTCATGGAACTCCCCCCAAATCAGCCCGGCCGAACAACCTCCTATTGTAATCACGCGATGCCGTGAAGAACCATCGACGGAACGGGAAGATCTTCGGCCTGCAGCGCAGTCCGTGTGTGCGGTCGGAGACTGCCGATGACACCTCTTCCAGGGCAGCATGTCCCCCTGGCAAACCGCCGTCTTCTCCTGGTCACAGGAAACTTGACAAACCGGCGCCCGGTGGCCAGGATGGGGCGTCGAACTCGTTCGTGCCCAGCACTGGTCCAGATCGGATGCGATTGGGGACCACCGCCAGAGAAATCTCCCTGTCCGATGGTTGTTGAGAGAGACCGCGGCGAGCAGTCCGTGTGGTCAGCATGTCAGAAATCAACGATGCGCCGATGTCTCGCTGGGCACCGCGGCTGGAGTTGCCGGTCTTCTTGAGCCTGGTCGTGCTGGTGCGAGTCGTTCACCTGAGCCTCTTGGGAACATCGCTCACGGGGATGAACCCGAAAATGGCGGTACTGGCGAAGGACTGGACCCAGTACGGTTTTGGAGCGACGTTCATCGACGTGCCGCCCGGACCGGTGCTGATGTTGGCCTCCCTGGCAAGTTTTGCGGGACGTCCGCCCACGGATCTGATTCCGTTCGTGCTGCTGATCGCGCACGTGTGCCTGGCGATCGGATTCTGGTATTGGTTGCGGTCACTGCGTCCAAGTCACGACCTGGCGGTGACGAGCCTGGTGCTGTTTGCGTTCCTTCCCTGTCATAACAGTTACATCGGCTTCGACAACTATCCGGTCCTGTTCGCCGCGGCCGCCTTCTTCGGCGCAACGAGCATCTGGCACGCGACGATCGGCGGACCGTGCTCCATTCGATCTTGGCTCGGGCTGCTCGTTTTGACCGCCTCGATTGTCCAGTTTCGCGGTGAGTATCTCGTGTTCCTGCCGCTGTACCTGGCCATTTTTTATGGTTGCCATCGGCTGTCACATGGCGAGTTCCCACCGCCGCGTACTTCGGCGGCGGCCTTGGTCATGGTCGCCGCGTTGGGGGGTGGCATCGGCGGCGTTTTGTTGTTTCGCCAGTTGGAGTCGGGTCAGTTGGGGTTGGTTTCCAAGGACTACACATGCTGGGCATTTCTGGACGGCACTCCACCGGCCTGGCAGAAACCGGGGGACGGATCGGAAGCGGACCGGGTCCGCAGCGGGATGGAGCATTTTGGTCATCCCGCGCAATACGGCTATTCGGCACCGAGCATGGCATGGCACCAGCGCGGAAAAACGCTGCAGAAGTTCGTCTTGAATCTCCCGTCGTGGCTGTATGAGTTGGGTCGGCGTCACGTGGTGGTGCCGCTGCCACTGGCGGCGCTGGCCGTGCTGGGCGCGGTAACCGCGGTGAGGTTTCGCTCGCCCACGGCCAGCGAGACCCGCTGGCCCGCGGCGTTCGCCGCGATTCTGATGACGCTGCCCTTGGCGGGACTGATCATCTCCGCTCGCTACATGATCCCGGCCAGCGGAGCGATGTGCGTGCTCGCGGCGGCCGGTCTGTTGGTCGTCTTCACCTGGCTTCACCGCACCGTGTGTCGCGGCCTGGACGGCAGGGTTATCTGGTGGATCGGCCTGGCCGTGACCTGCGTGGGGCTCGAATTGCTGCTGCTGCGCGGCGGCGGTCTGCTGCGGGACGCGCCAAACATGCGGCGGGTGGCGAGCTATGTGGAGGGACAATTCGGAGGTCCCCAACGCGTGCCGCTGGTGCTGGATCCTTACAGCGACAACATCGACGCAGACTGCCGCGCGAATGTCTGCAATCGGCGGATTTATCGCGAGCTCGGTTTGTCGATGTACGGATTCGATCCGCGCGATCCTTTGGCGGCAGCCACCTCGTCGGCCGCCGCAGCACTCGGCCTCCGCACCGCCGTCTTCTGGACCGAGGGGAACGGTGACGCCCCCGCCGATCACGAACGCTTGAGGCAGTGGGAGCAGGCGGGCTTTCGCCTGAGCCAAGTACACACAACCCCGCAAGATGACCTGCCCCGCTTCACGATGTTCGTATTGCGCGCCGGGGCGCCGACGTCGGCAGAAGAGGGATCGGAGCGGCAGCATGACATCCCCAACGACTGACCGAGATGGCGACGCCGTGTGCGTCACGTCCAACGTCTTTCTAGGCTACCGCCAGGCCGCCGATTTCCGCAAGTTGTCGGTGTTGATCCCAATCTACAACGAGCGGCACACGTTGTCCGCCCTTCTGGCCAGGGTGTTGGACGTGCCGCTGGATCTGGCGATCGAGATCATTGCGGTCGATGACGGATCCACCGACGGATCGGCGCAGATCCTGGACAATCTGGCCGCCGGCGATCCGCGCATCATCGCGGTGCATCACGACAAGAATCAGGGCAAGGGGGCCGCGATCCGGACGGCCATCGCCCGGATGACGGGAGATGTCGCGATCCTGCAGGACGCGGACCTGGAATACGACCCCCGCGATTACGTGCATCTCCTCGCGCCGTTTCGGGAGGGAGAACCGGACGGCGTCTTTGGCTCGCGCTTTGCCGGCGATCGCCGCCGGGTCATGCTGTTCTGGCACACCGTGGCGTCCAAGTTACTGACTTTGTTGGCCAATGCGGTCAACGACATCAATCTCACGGACATGGGCAGCGGGTACAAAGCCATCCGCGCCGACACACTGCGGAATCTGCGACTGCAGTCCACCGGATTCGCGATCGAGGCAGAACTCACGGCGCGCCTATCCCAGTGGGGCGGTCCTCTCTACGAGGTGCCTGTAAACTATGCCGGACGCACCAAGGAGCAAGGGAAGAAGATCCGCTTCCGTGATAGCTTCACGATCCTCCTGGAGATCTTGCGCAGCGGACTGTGGAATCGACGTTTCACCTTCCACGACGGTTTCTACATACTGACATCGGTGGCGAAAGCCAAGAAGTACAACCGCTGGACGCTCGACAAGGTGACACCGTTCCTCGGTCGCCGCCTGCTCGAAGCCGGTGCCGGGGTCGGCAATCTCAGTCAGTTGTTACTGGACCGCGAGCGTCTGGTGCTGGCCGACTACGAACCACTCTACATCGCCCGCCTGCGCCAACGACTCGGTTACTGCCCGCACGTGAGGATTCTGCAGGCTGACTTGACTGATCCGCATTCGCTGGAGTCGCTCCACGAGGAGCGTCTGGATACGATTTTGAGTTCGAACGTGCTCGAGCACATCGAACAGGACGTGGCGGTACTCGAACGCTTCTTTCGACTTCTTCCGGAGGGCGGGCACTGCATTTTGATCGTTCCTGCCTGCAAAGGTCTGTACTCGCCGATCGACGCCGCCTTGGGGCACTATCGCCGCTACACCGCCGCTGAATTGTCCGAAAAAATGCGCAGCGTCGGGTTCGAGGTGGCCTACACCAATCAGTTCAACCGACTCGGCGGATTGGGCTGGTTGGTTTCCGGTTGCCTCCTGCGGCGCCGCCGATTGAATCCTTCCCAGATGATCTGGTTTGACCGCTTGCTGTGGCTTGTCAAGCCGCTCGAGCACCTGCTGCCCACGCCCGGCCTGTCCCTGATTGTTGTGGGACGCAAGCCTGCAGCCGGAAATTGATGGCCACCTCCGTTGGCGATGCGGATCCAGACACTTGGTTCGGGCGGGCCGACCCCGATCGGCCGCTGGCTTTCTCACGGTGCCTGCGGTGACGACACCAGGACTTCGAACGTACGCGGGCGGCGGCCGGGATCTCCAATTTTTTCGAGATGCGGCATTCCACCCGGTGGCGCGTGGATATAATCACAAGCGCCGAACGCCAGGGCCGTCAATTAACCAGACCATCAGACCGGTGGCAATGAGCCGCTCGTAGCCTGCCGGGCTCGAAATCACGTGGGTAGCGACACGAGTACTATCACGAAGGAGTAACGCATGAAACGCACGATGTTGGCGGCGGTAATCATGGCCTGGGGTATGGCTCCGGCTTGCGGCGCTCAATCGGATCGCCAGTCCGAAGACGAGGCCGCGATTCGCAAGGCGGTGGAATCGTACGTGGCTGTCTTCAACCAGGGGGACGCCAAGGCTTTGGCCGCGATGTGGTCGCCCGAAGCTGTCTACACGAATCCACTCAGCGGCGAGCAAGTCGTCGGTCGTGAAGAGATCGAAAAGCAGTTCGCGGCCATCTTCGCCGAAGCGAAGGGCATCCAGCTGGAGGCCACCACGCAATCCGTACGATTCGTCTCACCCAATGTGGCCGTCGAGCAGGGAAATACCAAGGTCACTCGCCCCGATCAGACACCCGAAGAAGCCGATTACTCGGCCGTCTACATCAAACGCGACGGCCAGTGGTTACTGGACCGCGTAACCGAAGAGGAGGTACCAGTCGTCCTGTCGCACTACGAACAGCTCAAGGAACTGGAATGGATGATCGGCACATGGCTCGATCAGGACGAGCAGAATCGTATCGAAACGACCTGTCAGTGGACCAAGAACCAGAACTTCATGACGCGTTCGTTCACCGTATCGGTGCGAAACCGGGTGGAGATTTCCGGCATGCAGTTCGTCGGCTGGGACCCGGCGGCCAAGCAGATTCGTTCCTGGGTCTTTGATTCCGATGGTGGTTTTGGCGAAGGGGTGTGGACCAAGAAGGACACGCGCTGGTATGTGCAGTCCACGGGCACGTTACCCGACGGCAGCAAGACCTCGTCGGTCAATATCATCACCTACGTCGATGACAATACGTTTACATGGCAGTCGGTCAACCGCGAAGCCAGCGGCGAGATCCTGCCGAATATCGACGAAGTCGTTGTAGTACGCCAACCCGAAACAGAACCCTGAACCCTGGAACAAGGTGCTTAGGACTTAGGACTTAGGACTTAGGGCTTAGGGCTTAGGGCTTAGGACTTAGGACTAAGAACTAAGAACTAAGAACTAAGAACTAAGAACTAAGAACTAAAAACGATTCCCACACGAGGTGCTCTCATGAAACGGTACATGTTTTTGCTCGTAGTCTTGTCGGCGGTGTGTGTGCTGGCTGCCAGTGACCTGCTGGCCCGAGGCGGTCGCGGTGGAGGTGGTGGCGGAGGCGGAATGTCACGCGGCGGCGGTGGCGGAATGTCGCGGGGCGGAGGAGGCGGTTACTCGCGTCCTGCCGCGCCCCGTTCGCCGTCGGTGAGCCGGCCCGCTCCGCGGCCGTCGGCACCGAGTGCCTCACGGCCCAGCACCGCGCGCCGAGCGGCTCGCGCCGGGCGGCGCGCGTCCGAGTGTGACGCCGCCCAGCGCCTCGCGGCCGGGAACCGCTGCTCGGCCCGGCACCGGCACGCGACCAGGCACAGGAACACGGCCCGGCACGGGTGCCACGCGCCCGTCGGCAGGCCAGCTCAATGACTTCCTGGACATCAAGCCGGGCGGTGGCGCAGGCCGGCCCGGCACACTGCCGGCGACGCGACCTGGTGGTGCGGCCGGCGCGATCGCGGGCGGTGTCGCGGGCGGAGCGGCCGCCGACTTCTTGCGCGGTTCGGGGACCCGTCCCGGCACGTTGCCTGCCCAACGGCCCAGTGTGGGCGATCGACCGGGCGTGGGTGACCGACCGGGCGTGGGCAATCGACCCGGTGTGGGTGACCGACCGGGCGTGGGTGACCGACCGGGTGTGGGTGACCGACCGGGTGTCGCTGATCGACCTGGATTGGCCAACCGGCCCGCCGTTGATAACCGGCCGGCTCGGATCGAGAATCGCCAACAGTGGCAGCAGAATCGCGTTGAGCGGCGCGACGAAATCCGCAATCAAGTGCGGGACAACCATCCTCGGCTGGACTTCTGGTCGGACCATCCGGGCTGGGCGGCCTGGCGGATCAATCGCCCGTATCGCTGGGCCACGTGGGCTGCGCTCACAGGCTGGGTAGGCTATGGCTGGACGGACGCCACAGCCTACGCGTACGGCGACAACGTGTACTACGAAGAGGATTCCGTCTATTACGGTGACGAGGTTGTGGCGTCGACGGAAGAGTACACGGAGCAGGCCGAGCAGATCGCCACCAGCGCACCGGAAGTCGCTCCCGAAGACGCCGAGTGGATGCCGCTGGGTGTGTTCGCCATGACGCCGGACGGACAAGCCTCCGGACCGGATCCCTCGATGTTCCTGCAATTGGCGATCAGCAAAGAGGGCATCATCAGCGGCACGCTGAACAACTCGGTTACCGAGAACACGCAGACGATCGAAGGCATGGCCGACAAGGCCACGCAGCGAGTGGCTTGGACCGTGGCCGGCAAGACGCGGCCGATCATGGAAACGGGGATTTCCAATTTGACGGAGGATACTGCCCCGGCACTGGTGCATTTTGCCGACGGGACGACGCAACAGTGGTTGCTGGTACGGCTCGAAGAACCGGCACCGGAACCGAAGAAATAGCGATTTTCACTCCGCTCGAGAGGGGCAACGCGTAACGGCCTGCTCGACAGGCCCGGAGACAAAATCATGACCGAACGCGAAACGGACGAAGCCCAGTCCAAGATGAAAGGCAAGCGTTACGAGAAGGAACTCCGCAAACTCCAGACGGAACTTTGTCGTCTGCAGGAGTGGGTGAAGCTCAAGGGACTGCGGGTGATCGTAGTCTTCGAGGGCCGCGATGCGGCCGGCAAGGGAGGCACCATCAAGGCGATCACGGAACGGGTGAGCCCGCGAGTGTTCCGGTTGGTGGCGTTGCCGGCCCCTTCCGACCGGGAGAAGACCCAGATGTACGTGCAACGGTACATGCAGCACTTCCCCGCGGCTGGCGAAATCGTGATCTTCGATCGCAGTTGGTATAACCGTGCCGGCGTCGAACGCGTGATGGGTTTCTGCTCGGAAAAACAGTGCCAACGATTCCTGGAGGTCTGCCCGGCCTTCGAGAACCACATAGTGGACAGCGGGATCATCCTGATCAAGTTCTGGCTCGAGGTAAGCAAGAAGGAACAGGAGCGGCGGTTCGAGGCCCGCATCGACGATCCGGTGCGGCAGTGGAAACTCAGTCCCATGGACGTCGAGTCGTGGACCCGCTGGTATGATTACTCGCGAGCCCGCGACGCGATGTTAGAAGCCACCGACACCCCACACGCCCCCTGGTACCTCGTCCGATCGGACGACAAGAAACGGGCCCGCCTGAACTGCATTGCCCACCTGCTCAGCGTGATCCCGTACGAAGAAGTGCCCCGCGAGACAGTGAAGTTGCCCAAGCGATCGACCGAGGGCAAGTACGACGACCAGGCCACGCTTGAGGGCAGAAAGTTCGTACCCGAGAAATACTGAAGCGAACGCACCATTCATGGCATTCGTGCTGTTGTTTCTGACCGGTCCGTTGCGATACCTGCCGAAGGCGGCGCTGGGCGCCGTGCTGATCTTTGCGGCGATCGGGCTGTTTGACCTGGCCGAGCTGCGGCGGCTCTGGCGAGTGAGCCGCTCGGAATTCGGCGTGGCCGTCGCAACCATGGTGGGCGTCATCGCCTTGGACGTTCTGCAGGGAATCTTGCTCGCCGTCGCGTTGGCATGCTCATGCTGCTCACGCGCAGTGCGCGACCCGCCTGACGCGGTTCTCGGCCGCGTCCCAGGTCTCAAGGGCTTCCACGACCTCGCCCACCATGCGGACGGGCAGGGAACGCCTGGGCTGCTGCTGTACCGGTTTGGTGCCGCGATTGTGTTCTTCAACGCGTCCTATTTGAAGAAACGAGTGCTGGAGTTGGCGGCCTCCCAACCCGAGTTGAGATGGACGGTCATCGATGGCAGCCCGGTCAATACGATCGACAGCACGGGTGCCGATACCGTCGCAGCGCTGGCTCAGGAACTCGCCCGACGCGGTGTGCAGCTGAAGCTGGCTGGTTTCCGCACTGAGCCGCGGAAGATGCTCGAGCGCACGGGTGCGATGGCTGCGATCGGGACGGATGCCGTGTACCCGACACTGAAGTCAGCCCTGAATGCCTTCGTGGCCGTGCAATCGGGCACGGACACGAGTGTATCTCACATCGAGAACGATCCCGCAGATTCTCCCGGCGAGCAAGGTGCGGGATGAGGCCACGCAGTAGCCGGAATTCGCGGCGGTCCGGCGATGCAAATGACTCGGCGGCCGTACGTCACGAACTGACAACCCCGAAGAGAGCTTGAAAGAGTTTTCAGAACGATGCCTGGAAACACCCATTTGACCGCCACGGCTGAAAAAATCCGCCACCGCTGGCGCTTCGCCATCGTGTTCGCCGCCTCGCTGCTGTTCGCGGTGGCACAGCCGCTCACATCCGGGCTGCTCGATACCGAAAAATCCTACGATTTCTTCTTTTCCTTGCTGATCGGGGCCGTCTTGCTGTTGGTGTTCGAAGAGAGGGAACATCGGAGAATTGCCTTATCGCTGGGGGTGGCGGCTTTTCTGGGAGTGTGGCTGGGCCACGGGATCGGCGGATCGGTTGGGCAAGTGCTGCTGGTAGGGTCCTACCTGCTGGCCGCCTGCTTCTTTGTCTTCGCACTGTACGGGATTCTGCTGCCGTCCTCGTGAATCGTGTCTCGGGAGATGCAATTTTCGGTGCCGTTTGTGGATATCTACTCTTGGGTATCATCTGGAGCCTGTTGTACGGTGCTGCGGAGACGGCATCTCCGGGTTCCTTTGTCACGGCACCGCCGAAGGGGGAAGACGTGGCCGCGGTGCGACTACATCGCGACGATCTGAGCTACTTCAGCTTCATTACGCTGGCCACCGTCGGATATGGCGACGTGACCCCGACGACTCCCCTGGCTCGGATGCTGGCCTGGACCGAGGCCATTACTGGCCAGTTCTACCTGGCCATCCTGGTGGCAGGACTCGTGGGCTATAAAGTCACGCAGGCGCTGAAGAGTTGAGTCAACAAATCGGGCGTTTGAAGACAGTATCTCCCACGGGAGGACTTGCGCGCACGGCTCGGGCGCTGGGGATTTGCTTCGGGGATTAGCCGTCACCGGCCAAGTGAACTCGACCCACCGTCAACGCTGGCGGTATGGCATCGACGACATGGGATGAGTATATTGTGCGGATTCGCTGCGACCTGCGATTCGGCAGGGGTTCGTGATCCACATTCGGGGAAGATCTCATGCTCATACAAGGCAATTCCACCCTCTTCCGGTTCGTCATCGTATTGCTTTTGGGGACCTGCGCGGTGGGCTGTAAGCAGACTCCGGCCGTGTCATCACCGCCGCCGCCCAAAGTGGAAGTCAGCCATCCGGTCATCCGCGAGATTACCGACGAAGACGCGTTCAACGGGTGGCTGCGGGCCTCCTCCGTCGTCGAGGTCCGCTCGCGCGTGCGCGGCTATATCCAGAAAGTCCATTTCCAGGATGGCGACATGGTGCAGGCCAACCAGTTGTTGTTTGAGCTGGATCCGCGGCCGTTTCAGGTCCAGATTGACCAGGCGCATGCGCACGCAGTCGAGCCTTGGAAGCGCAGAAGGTCGCCGCCGAAAAGGAATTGGCGCGCTACACAGAACTCGTCAAGACCGGCGCAGTCAGCAAGCAGGAACTGGAGAAGGTTCAGGCGGACGCCGAGTCGTATGACGCGCAGATCGCGGCCAAGACAGGAAGAGGTCAAGCAATACGAACTCGACCTGGAATTCTCCCGCATCACGGCGCCGATCGCCGGTCGCATCAGCCGCGCACATGCTCACCGAAGGCAACCTGGTGAATGCCGGGGGCAGCGATCCGCTGCTGACGACGATTGTGGCGACCGACCCCATGTACGTGTACTTCTCGGTCGATGAGCGGTCGCTGCAACGGTACATGAAAGCGCGTCAGACGGCTGCGGCGGACCAGTCGCCCAGTACCCTGCGCGAGCAGAAGGTGCCGTTCCGTTTTGGGTTGGATTCGGATGAAGGATATCCCCACCAGGGGCTCCTCGACTTTGCCGACAACCGCGTCGATCCGGACACGGGAACGATTCGAGATGCGCGGCGTGGCGGACAACAAGCAGGGTCTGTTTGTGTCCGGATCGCGCGTCAGAGTGCGGGTGCCGGTCAGCGAACCGTACTCGGCGGTCCTGGTGCCGGACACGGCCATTCTGAGCGACCAGGACAAGCGATATCGTGCTGGTTGTGGATGACAAGAATGTTGTCTCGCGGCGCGATATTGCGCCGGGCAAGTTGCTGGATGACGGCATGCGATTGATCTTGCCGAGTGCGGAAGGCACGGCAGCAATCAGCCCTGACGAATGGATCATTGTCCAGGGACTTCAGCGTGCAAGGATCAATTACCCGGTGGAACCTGTGAAGCCGTCCGCCAGCCCGGAATCGTAAGCGGTCGGATCGCAGACTGCTCGATTCGCCGGCGCTGGTACGCACTGGCCTTCTGGAAAAGCACGTAACATGATATCGCATTTCTTCATCGACCGTCCGATTTTCGCGACCGTCCTGTCGATCGTCATTGTGATTCTCGGCGTGGTGGCGGTGCTGCAATTGCCGATCGCCCAGTATCCCGACGTGACGCCGCCGACCGTGCAGGTGACGGCCACGTATCCCGGCGCCAATGCCGATCACGGTCGCGGAGACGGTGGCCACGCCGATCGAGGCGGAAGTCAACGGCGTCGAGCGGATGTTGTACATGTCCTCGCAGCTGCACGAACGACGGCCAGATGAATCTGGACGTGACGTTCGAATTGGGGACGAACATCGACACGGCCCAGGTGCTGGTGCAGAACCGCGTGGCGGTGGCCGAGGCGAAGCTGCCGGAGGAAGTCAAGCGGATCGGCGTGACGACCAAGAAGAAGTCGCCCAGCATTCTGATGTGCGTCAATTTGATCGCCACCGGACGGCCGCTACGATCAACTGTACCTGAGCAACTTCGCGTTGCTCAACGTCAAGGATGACCTGGCGCGCCTCAAGGGTGTCGGCGATGTGGCCTTCCTGGGACCTCGCGATTACAGCATGCGGATCTGGCTGGACCCGAACAAGCTGGCCTCGCTGCAGATGACCGCCAGCGACGTGATTCGGGCGATCAAGGAGCAGAACATCCAGGTCGCCGCCGGCCGCATCGGTCAGCCGCCGGTCCCGGCAGGGGCCAACGTGCCCTTCCAGTTGCCGATCACGGTGCAGGGCCGCCTGACGCGGGAAGAGCAGTTCGAGGACATCATTGTCAAACGTGGTGAGCAGGGTCAGGTCGTGCGATCTGCGCGATGTGGCGCGCAAGACGAAGTACGACGAGACGGGCCGCGCGACGGAGAAGGGCATCGAGCTGGGCGCCAAGAACTACGACGTCAACAGTTACCTCAATGGCCAGCCGGCCGCGACGCTGGCCGTCTTTCAGTTGCCGGGCTCCAATGCCATCGACACGGCCAAGTCGTGTGCGGGCCAAGATGGAGGAACTGAAGGCCAAGTTTCCCGAGGGGGTCGAGTACCGGATCGAATACGACACGACGGTGTTTGTCAAGGAATCCATTACCAGCGTCTACCACACGCTGATCGAAGCGTTTGTGCTCGTGTTCATCGTGGTGCTGGTGTTCCTGCAGAACTGGCGGGCCACGATTATCCCCATGGTCGCCGTCCCGGTGTCGCTGATCGGCACGTTGGCCTGCATGGGGTTGTTTGGCTTCTCGCTCAACAACCTCTCGCTGTTCGGCCTGGTGCTGGCGATCGGCATCGTGGTCGACGACGCGATTGTGGTGGTGGAGAATGTCGAGCGACTGATGGCGACGGGATTGTCGCCGCGTGACGCGAGCCGCAAGGCGATGGAAGAAGTCACGGGGCCGGTGATCGCGATCGCCCTGGTGCTGTGTGCCGTGTTCGTGCCGACCGCCTTCATGGCGGGCATCAGCGGCCAGTTCTACAAGCAGTTCGCCTTGACGATTGCGGCTTCGACGGTCATCTCGGCATTCAACTCGCTGACGCTGAGCCCGGCGTTGGCCGCGCTGCTGCTCAAGCCGCACAGCCACGAGCGAAGCGGAGCACGGCCAGCGGGCCGTGCGCGAGGTGTTGCCCGCCCTGGGGATCGCCATCATCGGCGGGTTGATCGCGTATGTCTTCCTGACCGGTTTCGCCGCTGACCTGGTCGGCAGCGGGACAGCCGGCGGCCGAGGGGCATGGTCACGGGGTCGCCGCACCGCTGTGGCTCCGTGCGGCGGTGTTCGCCGTCGGCGCGGTGATCGGATGGTTCGTGACCAAGCCCGTCAATCTGCGTGCTGGGCAAGTTCTTCGACGGCTTCAATTGGGTCTTCGACGTGGCGATCAAGGGTTATGGGAGCCGTCGTCGGCCTGCTGCTGCGAACGTGCGTCATCGGGCTGGTGGTCTATGGCGGACTGATGTTCCTCACCTTTCTGGGCTTCCGGGCCGCACCCACCGGGTTCATCCCGGAACAGGACAAGGGCTACCTGGTCGTCAATGCGCAGCTGCCCGATGGTGCGAGCCTGGATCGCAGCGACCAGCTGATCCGCAAACTCAGCGAGGTCGTCCGCGAGACTGAGGGCGTCGCGCACACGATTGACTTGCCGGGTATTCGACCATTCTCAGCACGAACATCTCCAACGTGGGAGGCATGTTCGTCATCCTGGCGCCGTTTGAAGAGCGAGCGGGCAAGGCGGAACTGGGTGCACCGGCGATCATGGCGCAACTGCGGCAGAAGTTCGCGGACTTCCCGGAGGCTCAGATCGCCGTGTTTGGGGCTCCTCCGGTCGAAGGGCTGGGGAGCACGGGCGGGTTCAAGTTGCAGGTGCAGGACCGTCGCGGTGCAGGCCTGCGGGCGCTGCAGGGCGCCGTGCAGAATTTTGCCGAGGAGACGCGTTCCCAACCCGGACTGATGGGTGTGTTCTCCACGTTCAGCGTCGCGCAGCCACAGCTCTACGTGGAAATCGACCGCGAGAAAACCAAGGCTCAGAACGTGTCGCTCGACGAAGTCCACACGGCGCTGCAGGCCTATCTCGGTGCGGCCTATGTCAATGACTTCTCCTTCCAGAACCGCAGTTGGCAGGTCAATATCCAGGCGGATCCGCAGTATCGCACGCGGGTGGAGGACATCGGCAATCTCGAGGTCCGCAATGCGGCGGGACGCATCGTGCCGCTCCGGACGCTGATCAATGTCAAGAACATCAGCGGTCCGTCGATTGTCAACCGCTACAACCAGTATCCGTCGGCCGAACTCAACGGTGCGGCGGCCCCGGGCGTGAGTTCCGGTCAGGCCATCGCCATGATGGAGATCCATCGGCTCCGCCAGCCTGCCGTCGACGATGGGGTATGAGTGGACCGAACTGACCTACCAGCAGATTCTGGCGTCCAAGGACCTCTTCACCAAGCTGGCATTTCCGCTGGGCGTGCTGTTTGTCTTTCTGGTGCTTGTCCGCGCAGTACGAAAGCTGGTCGCTGCCCCTCTCGATCATCCTGATCGTGCCGATGTGCCTGCTGGCCGCCTTGGTGGGCATCTTCCTGGCCAAGCTCGACGTGAACATCTTCGTCCAGATCGGCTTGATCGTGCTGATCGGCCTGGCGGCCAAGAACGCGATCCTGATTGTCGAGTTTGCCAAGCAGCTGGAGGACGCGGGCAAGCCGCGCTTCGAGGCCACGGTGGAGGCCTGCCGCTTGCGGCTGCGGCCCATTCTGATGACGTCGTTCGCCTTCATCCTGGGCGTGGTCCCGCTGGTGCTGGCCAAGGGCGCCGGGGCCGAGATGCGGTTTACGCTGGGTTTGGCCGTCTTCAGCGGCATGCTGGGCGTGACGGTCTTCGGCGATCTTCTTCACGCCGGTGTTCTACTACGTGATCCGCTGGTTCTCCGCGCGACGGCAGGGATGATCGCGGATCGACGACTTGACGATCGAGCGTTGAGGCCCTGACGCTGGACCAACGAATGATCGGGGAGCGGAAAGCGGAGAAACAATGACGTACTTGGTGTGGATCGGCTTTCTGGTCTTTATCCTGGTCATGGTGCTGCTCGACCTGGGTGTGTTTCACCGGCGTGCGCACGAGGTGCAGCGTCCGGGAGGCGTTGGCGTGGACGTGCGTCTGGATTGCGCTGGCCCTGGTCTTCAACGTCTGCGTGTACTTCCTCTACGAAACGAGCCCGGGAAGCTGGGCCAGCCTGGAGATGCATCAGCTGTCGGGGCGCGAGGCAGCCACCCAGTTCTTCACGGGGTACGTGCTGGAAAAATCCCTGTCGATGGACAACATCTTCGTGATCGCGATGATCTTCGCGTACTTCGGCGTGCCACTGAAGAACCAGCACCGGTTGCTGTTCTGGGGCATTATGGGAGCGGTGGTGCTGCGCGGCGTCATGATCGCCCTGGGAGCGGCTCTGATAGCCCGCTTCGACTGGATCATCTACGTGTTCGGTGGCCTGCTGCTGGTATCCGCCGCCAAGATGATGATTACGCAGACGGAGAACATCGATCCCGAGAAGAACCTGGTGGTGCGACTCGTGCGGCGTCTGTACCCCGTCACTCACGAGATCGACAGTGGACGGTTCTTCGTGCGGCTCAACGGCCAGTGGGCGGCCACGCCCCTGTTCCTGGCGTTGATCTTGATTGAGACCAGTGACATCCTGTTCGCCGTGGACTCGATTCCGGCGGTGTTTGCCGTCACGCGCGATCCGTTCCTGGTGTTCACTTCGAATATCTTTGCGA
This sequence comes from uncultured Planctomycetaceae bacterium, assembly GCA_963754725.1. Classification (GTDB taxonomy): domain Bacteria; phylum Planctomycetota; class Planctomycetia; order Pirellulales; family Pirellulaceae; genus JAAYDI01. The sequence continues at coordinate 4,790 of CAVWHV010000043.1, read as the reverse complement.
TCCTTGGCTTGCGCTCCATGTACTTCGTGCTGGCCGGGTTCATGCACCAGTTTCGCTATCTCAAGACCAGTCTGGTGTTCGTGTTGGCCTACGTCGGCGTGAAGATGATGATGTCGCACCACTATCCGATTCCGAATCTCGTCTCGCTGGCGATCATTGCCGGAATTCTCGCCGTGGGGATCCTGGCGTCGTTGATAGCGGCTGGCCGCGATTCGACCGGGCGCGCTGGTTCGGCGGTCCCGGTACATCCGCAACGGCCCGTGCCACTGTCGGATCCACTCGCAGGACCGGCGGAATGTCTGGAAGGTTCCGCCAATACCACCGTCGAGATGGGTGATGTGCCGGAAGGCAGACCGTGATGGTGGCGTGGTTTGCGGCTGGCAAGGACCGCTCGGAACGACCCCTGGCGGGACGGAAATCGGCCGCGCAGGGCTTGCTATTTGGCGGGCCAGCCGTTATCGAAATGCTTTGCGCTCCACGTCCGGTTGGGGGATGGTGACAGACGATGAACGAACGTGATCGCTGGGCAAGTCGGATGGGATTAGTGCTGGCCATGGCCGGCAATGCGATTGGACTGGGGAATTTTCTGCGGTTTCCCCGGCTGGCGGCGCAGTACGGCGGCGGCGCGTTCTTGATTCCGTATCTGGTGGCGCTGCTGCTGTTGGGTATTCCGCTCATGTGGGTCGAATGGACCATGGGCCGTTACGGCGGTCAGTTCGGCCACACGACATCCCCCGGCATGTTTGCCCGTCTGTGGCGGTCCCCCTCGGCCAAGTACCTGGGCGCGCTGGGCATTGCGCTGCCGCTGTTGTTTACGGTGTTTTACACCTATATCGAATCGTGGACGCTGTCGTACGCGTATTTCTCGGCCCGGGGCAGCTACATGGTGGTCAGCACCGAGGAGATGCGCCGCGAAGTCCCGCCGGCGATCCCCGGCGTGACACCCGCCGTGATCACGACCATGCTGGCCGAACGGGATGCCGATCACGACAACCGGCTGTCTCGCAGCGAATGGAACGGAGCGGAGACCGCGCTTTGAGCAACTGGACGCGAATGCGGACGCGCAACTGGACGCTGCAGGAACTTCAGACGGGTTCTCAATCCGTTGGCGCGGGCCCACACCAACCAGTTTCTGCAGGAATATCAGGGCGTTAGTCCGCCCGGCGACCGCCGGTTCTTTGAGGGGCTGGGGCCGGCCCTGGGATTCTGGCTGTTGACCGTGGCTCTCAATACCTGGATTATTTCCCGCGGCATCTCGGGAGGTGTCGAGAAACTGGCCAAGGTGGCCATGCCCTTGCTGTTCTTGTTTGCCATCGTGTTGGTGGTTCGGGTCTTGACGTGGGGGACTCCCGATCCGACCAAGCCCGACCAGTCGGTGTGGGCCGGATTAAACTTCGTCTGGCAACCCCAATTCGCGGCCCTCGCCGACTTCAACGTGTGGCTGGCGGCGGCCGGGCAGATCTTCTTCACACTCTCGATCGGCACAGGTGCGATTCAATGTTATGCGAGTTACCTGCGACCGAACGATGATTGCGTTCTCACCGGACTGACCACGTCGGCCACCAACGAGTTTGCCGAGGTTGTGCTGGGAGCCACGATCGCGATTCCGATCGCGGTGGCGACCTTCGGCCTCGACAACACGCGAGTCATCGCCGGTCAAGGCTCGTTTGACCTGGGGTTTGTGGCGATGCCGATCATCTTTGAGCAGATGCCGGGCGGCCGCGTGTTCGGCACGTTGTGGTTTGCCCTGCTGTTTTTTGCCGGAGTGACTTCGTCCGTGGCATTGTGTCAGCCGCTGGTGGCGTTTCTGCAGGAGGCGTTCCAGATCGGCCGGCGCACGGCCGCCCTGGTGTGTGGCGGTGCCATGATCGTGCTGGGCTTGCCGATCGTGTTGTGGCTCAAGAGCGGTTATCTGGATCAATACGACTTCTGGGTTGGCACGTTTGGTCTGGTGGTGTTCTCGCTGATTGAGGTGGTTCTGTTTGCCTGGATGTTTGGCGGCGGCAACATGTGGGGCGAACTTCGGCGAGACGCCGACTTGCGTGTGCCGCGCGTGTACTATTACGTGATCCGGTACGTGGTGCCGCTCATGTTGATCGTGCTGCTGGCCGGCTGGTGCATTCAGAATCTGGGCTCCGCGATATTGCTCAAGGGCGTGCCGCCGGAGAACGTGCCGTACATCTGGTTGTTCGCGAGCCACCATCCTGGTGGTGATCCTGGCGGCGGTGGCGCTGGTGGCGGTGGCCCGCCGTCGAAATAGGAGTTGGCCCACATGAGCGCATCGGCAATTCTGTTTATGTCGGTAACCTGGTTGGCGGTTACGGGACTGACGGTGTTTTGTCTGTGGCGGATCATGAGCAACCAAGACGCTTAGAGATTCGTCGGCGGTCGCTGCGGTGTGTGATGACATGCCGGATCTGTGGCATTTGAGGGGCAACCTGCGCATACGATGACAACCGTTCCCAAACGACACGAGCATCAGAGTTTCTGGCTGTGGGTGATGTGCCTGACGGGCGTCGACTATTTCAGCACGCTCGGTTATCAGCCCTCCATTGCCTTCAATGCCACCGGACTGTTGTCGCCCTTTGCGACGATCGTGTTGGTGGTCGTGACGCTCGTTTTGTGCGCTGCCGGTGTACCGGTACGTGGTGGCGGAATCGCCGCACGGGCAGGGATCGATCGCGATGCTCGAGGGGTTGTTGCAGGGCTGGACCGGGAAGTTCCTGGTCCTGGTGCTGCTCGGGTTTCGCCGCCACCGACTTCGTGATCACCAAGACACTGTCCGCGGCCGACGCGGCCGTGCACTTGATCCACAATCCGCTGTGGGCGGACTTGCCCAGTTGGCTCCACGGGCGCATGACGTTGACCATGTTCCTGCTGGTCCTGCTGGGAACCGTGTTCCTGCGCGGGTTTCGCGAAGTGATTGGGGTGGCGGTGGTCGTGGTCAGTGTGTATCTGGTGCTCAACGCGATCGTGATCCTCTCCGGCCTGTGGTACCTGCTGACGCACGGCGAGGAAATCTCGCAATGGCTGACGGCCGTCGGGCAGGGCGAATGGCACCTGGAGGGGAGTTGGCCGGAGCGTCGCAACATCGGCACGCTCATCCTCGCGTGCCTGCTGTATTTCCCCAAGCTGGCCCTGGGATTGAGCGGTTTCGAGACAGGCGTGGCCGTCATGCCGCTGATCCGAGGCAATCGCGGACGATGATCCGCGTCATCCGGCGGGGCGCATCGAACACACGCGCAAGCTGCTGTTGACGGCGGCCGTGATCATGTCGGCCATGTTGATGGGATCGTCCCTCGTCACCTGCACCCTCATCGAACCGCAGGCCTTGCAGCACGGCGGGACGGCCGCGAATCGCGCTCTGGCCTACCTGGCTCATGGCGAATCGTGCGGCACCCATCGGGGCGATTTTCGGCGAGACGTTCGGAACGATCTACGACATCACGACCGTGGTGATCTTGTGGTTTGCCGGGGCCAGCGCCATGTCGGGTCTGTTGAGTCTCGTGCCGCGCTACCTGCCTCGCTACGGCATGGCACCGCGGTGGGCGGAAGCGTTTCGCCCGATGGTCATGCTGTTCACCGCTCGTCGGCCTGCTGGTGACCTGGGTGTTTGACGCGAGCGTGGAAGCCCAAGGGGGCGCCTATGCCACGGGCGTCATGGTCTTGATCACGAGCGCCTGCGTGGCGGTCGTGATTGACCAATGGCACAAACGGGCCATCGATGACGGCGGGCCTGGACGGCGCGGCCGGACGCGGACAACGCTTCCTGGCATCTCTCCGCCGCGTTCCCTGGCCATACGTGTCGATCGCCGTCGTGTTTCTGTACACGACCGTGGCGATCGTCGTGGAGAAACCGGACGGCATCAAGATCGCCGGTGCCTTCATCGCCTCCGTGATTGTCGTGTCGATGATTTCGCGCACGCGACGCAGTACGGAGATGCGGTTCGAGAAATTCGACTTCGTCGATGAGACGTCCCGCATGCTCTGGGATACGCTCAAGTTCCTGGAGTTCCCGGTGCTGGTCCCGCATCGTCCCGGGCACCAGTCGGTGGCCTCCAAGGAAGAGCAGATTCGACGCATCCACCGACTGGCGGCGGAGGAGCCGATCGTGTTCATCGAGGCGACGCTGGAGGATCCCAGCCAGTTTGAGCATCGGCCGTTGATGGAGATCACGCAGTCCGAAGAACGCTTCATCATCCGCGTCAATCGCTGTGCCTCCATTGCGCATGCGATTGCCACGATCGCCCTGGAACTCTCCAAGACGGGCAAACCGCCGGAAGTCCATTTTGGCTGGTCCGATCACAGTGCCACTGGCGGCGAACATGAGCTTCGTGTTCTTTGGGGAAGGCAATGTGCCCTGGCTGGTCCGCGAACTGATCAACAAGGCCGAGCCCGATCCCGCGAAACGACCGCGCGTCGTCGTGGGGTAGTCCCCCCGTCAACCTGTCGTGGCCGAGGCAACTTTCCCTCGAGTGTCAGTCGATACATGCGGGCGAAGGCCTTGAAGCGGCGGGCCTCGGCCGCCTCCCCGCAGAACAGAATCGGGTGCGGGCCGCGATAGACGTCGCACACGTCCGCGACATTGTCGAACTCCACCAGCACACGCGTGGCACAGCCGCCGACGGGCGGCGACGTGGGGGAGTAGAGCGCCTTGCCGGTCCAGCAGCACAGCGTATCCGTGCCGCTCAAGTACTTGGCCAGCATGACCGGCTCACTCGGCGTCCATTGCACATCCAGCGCGGGCGTCTTGGGCAACTGGTGGAAGAACGGTCGCACCAGATACTCCT
>CAVWHV010000042.1:0-506369 GCA_963754725.1 uncultured Planctomycetaceae bacterium | reverse complement strand
TGGCCCCAAACAGTCCTCCGCCGGCCAGCAGGTACACCAAGGAATACCCGATAGCCGCCAGCGGTAACACGATTTGTCCGAGAGTTTCCATGTGTGCTCCTACTCTGATAGATCCGGAGTTACGACGTTGGGCTGACTTCAGAAACAAAAAGCCGACGTGGCGGAACCACCAGGGCGTTCGGCCACGTCGGCTTACTCGTCAACAAGCCTCCCGGGCAGCACCGGGTTGCTCTCCATCTCGTCATCCGACAATTTGCCTGGCACAGCCACCCTCAGTCACGCGGTGACTCTGCCGACGCTTCAATCGTATGCCGCGGAGCGGGAAAGGCAATGGGATTAGTTCCTTCTGGACGCTGGAAACGGATTGCCCGGCGACAAATGGTCTGTGTACTAGTGGAATCTCACGGCTCGTAATTGTTGACATGGAAAACACCTCGTGCGGCAGATCAATGGCCGACGCCAGAAGCTGATTTGTGAACGACTTTAGTGCCGACGTGTGCTTTTGTGAATGGTGTTTGAGTTCTACGCATGTGGGGTGTTCTTCACCTGCGGAAGGATTCTTCTGTTATTGCTCCGTCTTGCTATGTCGCTGGGCGTGCCGCACCACCTTCACCAACTCCAGCACGAACAGCGGAACAGCGCCCACGGCGAGAAGCAGGAGACAATCCTCCACCGGCATGAAGGACGTCTTCAGGAAGCGGCCCAAAGTCGCGTTGTGCTGGCTCCACACCTGAAGGCCGAAAGAAACGGAAACAACAATGGCGAGGTTGATGTTCGTAAAAAACGGGATGCGCCAGACGGGCTTGGTCTCACTGCGGGCGCCGAAGAATGCAGGAGTTCGGCGAAGACCAGAACAGCAAAAGCGTAGGTGCGTGCCATTTCCAGGGTTCCCGTCTTCAGGACATCGACGTAAACGGCTAACGCCACGCCGGCGGTGAGGAAGCCGGTGAGGAACATCGTGCGAAGGAATCCGTGGTCCGTGATGCGTTCAGACCGATGGCGAGGGTCGTGCTTCATCACATCGGGGTCGATCGGGTCGGTAGCCAGACAGAGCGCGGGCAGACCGTCGGTGACGAGGTTAATCCAGAGCAGGTGAATCGGCAGCAACGGCGTCGGGAAACCCACGGCCACGCAGAGGGTCATCAACAGCAGTTCCCCCGTGTTGCCTGCCAGCAGGTATTGGAGTGTCTTGCGAATATTGTCGTAGATGCCGCGGCCCTCTTCGACAGCGGCAACGATCGAGGCGAAGTTGTCATCCGTGACGATCATGTCCGACGCCTGCTTCGTGACTTCCGTGCCTGATTTCCCCATGGCGATGCCGATGTCAGCGCCTTTGATGGCGGGGGCGTCGTTGACTCCATCGCCGGTCATCGCGACCACCGCATCATTCGCTTGCCAGGCGCGAATGATGCGCAATTTGTGCTCAGCAGTAACGCGGGCGTAAACCGCGATCTGGGGCACGCGCAGGCGGAGTGTGTCGTCGGACATCTTGTCCAACTCGACACCCGTGATGGCCACGTCGTCGGCGGAAGCGAGGCCGATTTCCCGCGCAATGGCCGTGGCCGTCTCCGGATGGTCGCCGGTAATCATCACCACGCGGATGCCAGCAGCGCGACACTTTGCCACAGCGACTTTGCCTTCGGGCCGGGGCGGGTCATACATCCCCGTCAGGCCGACGAACACAAGATCTCGCTCCACGGCGTCCGCGGTGAGGTCGGCTGGCGGAGGATTGCCCAGGTCACCATACGCCGAACCGAGCACGCGGAGGGCCTGCTGCGCCATCGCGGCGGTCTGCGTCAGGATGCGATGACGATCCAGTCCGGTCAGGGGGCGAATCCCGTTGCGGGTGTAGAGGCTCGTGCAGAGCTGCAACAACATGCCGGGCGCGCCGTTGGTGAAGGTGCGGAGCCTCCCGTCCGGCATCCGGCGAATGACCGAGCTCCGTTTGCGGTCGGAATCAAACGGGATTTCGTGTTGCTTGGGACAATCCTTCTCGATGTGCTGCTCGATGCCGCCGGCTTTGGTACCGGCAACTAGCAATGCGCCTTCGGTGGGATCGCCGAGGACGGTCCAAATCCCGTTTTCCTGGACGAGATGTGCGTTGTTGCAGCCGAGGAGAATCGAAGCCAGTTCCAGCAACGGCGCGGCCTGCTGCGTGTCCGCCTTCTTGCCCTCAAAACGTACTTCGCCGTCCGGCCCATAGCCTTCACCTGTGACTTCGTAGCTTTCATCGGCAACGTAGAGTGCGCGCACCGTCATTTCGCCGACCGTCAGGGTGCCCGTCTTGTCCGTGCAGATGACGGTTGTCGAGCCGAGCGTCTCGACGGCGGGCAGTTTGCGTACGAGCGCGCGGCGGCGGGACATACGCAACACGCCGAGCGCGAGCGCCACGGTGACGACGGCCGGCAGTCCTTCCGGCACGGCCGCCACGGCGAGACTGACCGACGTCATGAATAACTCGAAGGGGTTGGTCCCACGCAGCAACCCCAGACCAAACAGCAGCACGACGATCCCCAGCGTCGCCCAGACGAGGATGCGTCCGAACGAATCGAGTTTCTGCTGAAGCGGCGTCTTCGCCTCCGCACCCGCCTCTCCAATGAGATTGGCGATGCGGCCCAGCTCCGTGTTCATCGCCGTGGCCACGACAACGGCTCGACCGGTGCCCGCTGCGACGCTGGTGCCCTGGAACACCATGTTCTCGCGGTCGCCGAGCGAGACATCGCGCTGCTCCAAAGTTGTAGCCCGCTTCGTCACCGCAGTCGACTCTCCGGTGAGCGCTGACTCGATGCACCTGAGCGAAGCCGCCTCCAGGAGCCGGGCATCAGCCGCGACCAGATCGCCGGCTTCCAACGCGAGAATGTCACCCGTGACGATGCCCGATGCGGAAATCGAAGTGACCTGCTTATCACGCCGCACCTTGGCCTGGGGCGCGGTCAGCTTCTCGAGCGCCGCGATGGACTTCTCGGCCTTGAATTCCTGGTAGAAGCCAATGGCCGCATTGAGAAGGACGATGGCGAGGATGGCAATGCAGTCCACGACTTCACCCAGGAGACCGGAGATGACACCGGCGGCGATGAGAATCCAAATGATGAGGCTCTTAAACTGGCCAAGGAATACCTCGAGCGAGCTAGTGGGTTTGACTTCCTTGAGTTCATTCGGGCCATTGCTGGCGAGCCGTTGCGCTGCTTCCTGCGAAGAAAGCCCGTCCGCGGTGGAAGCCAGCCGGACCAGTATTTCCTCAGCCGACTGGCTGTGCCAGGCTGTGTCATTCGGCGGTGCGGCGATGTGCGTCAAATCTGTCGCCTCCTCTGGAATGCCCTGTTGTTGTCTCTTGTTCGGTGAATGCACTTCTAGTAATTACCGCCGTCATTCGCCAGGCCCGCGAATATTCCAAGTCTTCACCACCTGTGTCAGCATCTCGCAGCCCAGCAGCATGCTGGCCAGAAACAGCCAGTATCGCGGCGGGAGCGGGACGAACCCAAGCGTGGTCGCCAGCGGCGAAACCGTCAGCCACGTGCCGACCGCGACGATGATTAGGGACGTGAGGATGACTACCACGACACTGAACATGTTGCCGAAGTTGGCGCTGGCTGCCATCTTGACGTATTTGACGATGTTCCTGAACACTCGCCGGCCTTCCAGCACTCCCTGCTCCAATATCAGCAGACTGTTCTCCAACAGAATGATGTCGGAGGACTCCTTGGCGATGTCCACCGAGATACCCACATCGCGGAGCCGCTCTCCACGTTGGAGCCGAGAAAGCAGAGGTTGGGCAGATCGCGCGGGTTCTGAACGTCCCTGGACGCCGGGTCGGCCTTGCGTTCCACAGGCAATCTTTCGCCGGTGAGCGCCGCCCGGTTCAGAAACAATTCTTTGGCGGAAAGGACCTGTAAGTCGGCCGGGACCATGTCATCGGCAGCCAGCCGGATGATGTTGCCCGGCACTAACAACTTGAGGGGCACTTCGGCTTCCTGGCCATCACGCACCAACGTCGCCATGTTGCTGACCATCGCCTGGAGCTTTTCAGCGGCGTTACTCGGGTTCTGAAACGGACTCATATGGTAATCGTTGATCACCTTGAAAGAGGAACTACTCCCGAGTCTGCGTGGATAGATACAGCGGTACACCCAGTTGCGAGATTTGATCCAATTGTTCTTCGAGCCAGTCGACATGTCGGTCTTCCTCCTTCAGAATTGACTCGAGCAGGGCCCGAGTTGCCGCGTCGTTGGCTTCAACTGTGAGGTGGATGGCCGCGTTGTACATGCGGACCGTCTGATGCTCCGATTCCAGATCTGCATGAAGCTGCTTGGGGACGTCCGCACCGACACGGACCTCGTGCAGCCGGCTGACTGTGGGGGTTCCTTCGAGGAAAATGATCCGGGCAATCAACTCCTCGGCGTGATGCATCTCTTGCCTGGCACGCTTTTCCACGGCCTGATGCAACCGACCGTAGCCCCAGTTGGCGGCACATCTCCGCATGGACGACGTACTGCATGATGGCCGTCAATTCGTCGCTCAACATCTCGTCGAGTTTCTGCACCACCCGTTCATCACCTTTCATGAGACTCTCCTTTCAACAATCGCGACCTCATTTACTCGAACACTCTAATGACGACCTTCCGAACTTTGTCGACGGCACTTGCGACCGCTCAATTCACGAACGACTCCCGGTTCTTCCTCGACAAGACCAGCACGGTTGAAACTCCGTTTTCTACGACTGATTCTCTAGCTCTCATTCCAGGTGCCGACAGGAATGTTGCTGGCGAGCCGAAACACCTGCACCATCGTACCGGTCGTGAATGCATGTACGACGGCGCCGGTTGTCGTCTCCACTTCTGCGGCGGCTTCGCCCACGGCGACACCGGTAATGCGTTTGATTTCCTCGCGCAGCAAGTTGACGGACGTCTTGAAGAGCTGTCGGTGGAAGTCCTGCACCTGAGCAGCGCCTTCCGGGGTGCGGGACAGGGCTTTCTCGGCAGGCGACAGCGCCTCGTGCAGCGTGACAACCAGCGTGTCGTCGCTCAGGACCACGGTCACAGCTTTGGGCGCGTATCCCGTTCGCTGCTCCTGGAAAACGCTGATCGCCTGGGCGACCTGCTGCGCCATGGTTGGATTGAGCTTGGGCATGGGACTACTCCCCGGGCACATGCGAAAGTCACACATTGCCAAGAATGAGAGACGTGAAAACCGACTTCATAGACCTGTGAAGGAACCATTTTTCCGGACCGTGCCGGCCGACAAGAACAAAAAAACCGACGTGTCGGAACGCCCGTAGGCATTCGAACACGTCGGCTTACTCGTTAACAAGCCACCCGGTAGGGTCGGGTTGCTCTTCATCTAGTCGTCCGACGACCTGAACGTAACCGCAATGTCTGGCGGAGCCACGCGGAAGTTGTTAATGCTCCGTTAGCATGTAATCATATGGCGAGGAACGAGATAAAGCAAGCGCTGAGTGGGCTCCGTGTTGGGATCCACATTCCACCGCATGTTCTCAGGTGCCACTCGACGTCGGCTGCGTCGCAATTTCGCTCGGTCGCATCTCGACCTCGATTTCATGGTCCCGGCCATCGTCGACAAGCGCGATGATAGAGTCGGATAGCTCGGTCCCGTCCAACGCCCTGCGGCAGACCGTCGCGTTCGTGCCGTGGTTGCGGATGGTGATGTGATAGAAAGTTTCGCGATAGCGATAGTGGATCCGGAACTGGTTCCAGGCCGCGGGCAGGCACGGCGTGATGTGCAGTTTGTCCACCTCCACATGCAGACCCAGCAACGACTCCACAATCAGGCGATACATCCAGCCGAGCCGACCCGGTGTACCACGTCCAGCCGCCGCGGCCGGTGTGCGGATCGACCCCGTAGACGTCGGCGGCCACCACATAGGGCTCGACGCGGTAAGTCGAGATCTCTGTCCGCGTCGCCCCATGCGAAATGGGATTGATCAACGCGAACTGTTCCCAGGCTCGCTCGCTGTCTCCCAACGCGGCCGTGGCCAGCACCGTCCAAATCGCACCGTGCGTGTATTGGCCGCCATTCTCTCGCACGCCGGGCACGTAGCCTTTGATGTAACCAGGGTTGAGATCCGACTTGTCGAACGGCGGATCGAGGAGCCGTATCAAGCGGGCGTCTCGGCGGACGAGGCGGCGATCGACACTCTCGAGCGCCAGTTTACTTCGCTCTTGTGTGCCGGCACCCGAGAGAATCGACCAGCTTTGGGCGATCGCGTCGATCTGGCATTCTTCGTTCACGGCCGAGCCCAGCGGCGTGCCGTCGTCGAAATACGCCCGGCGATACCACTGGCCGTCCCAGCCGTGCTGCTCAATATTCCCGCGCAGTCGGCCGGCTTCGACCAGATATCGGTCCGCGAGCAACTCGTCGCCGCGTCGCCGTGCCAAAACGGCGAACTGCGTGAGCACGTGAAACAGGAAGAACGCCAGCCACACGCTCTCGCCCCGGCCCTGCTGGCCGACGAGGTTCATACTGTCGTTCCAGTCACCGCAGCCCATCAACGGCAGAGCCATGCTCGCCAAACCGCAACCCCCGATCGATCGCGCGGACCCCATGTTCGTAGAGCGTGCCGATGTCGTCCGACACTTGCGGCAGGTCGTAATTCGATTCTTCGTCGTCGCGCAAGGGACGCGATGTCAAGAAGGGGATGCGTTCGTCCAGCACGCCCGTGTCCCCCGTCACGAGGACATAACGGCAAATGGCCAAGGGCAGCCAGAGGAAATCGTCGGAGAAATGCGTTCGCACGCCGCGTCCCTCCGGCGGGTGCCACCAGTGCTGCACGTCTCCTTCGCGAAACTGGCGTGATGCAGCGTATTGAAGGTGATCGCGAAGCAGTTGCGGCGTGGCATGCACCAGTGCCATCGCGTCCTGGAGCTGGTCGCGGAAGCCGAAACGCGCCTCCCGATTGGTAAAAACCCGAGCGGGCCCACATGCGGCAGGCCAGCGTCTGATAAACAAGCCAGCCGTTTGCCAGAAAATTGACCGCCGCGTCGGGCGTCTCCAAGTAGACCACGCCCAGGGTCCGGCTCCAGTAATGCCACACGCCCTCGATCGCCCGATGAGCGCTGTCGACGCTGCGGCACTGCTGTGCCAGTGCCTTGGCCTCGGCTGTTCCGCGTGCGGCGCCGATCGTAAAAGTCATGGTCCGCTCTTGTCCGTCTGCGAGCGTCAGCGGCGACTTGAAAGGCGGCACACGGATCGAGTCCCGCCCCCACGCGGCCCGAGAGCCGCACGCGCCGCATCGCCAAGGGATTCGCCAACTGCCCATTGCGGCCCAGAAACTCGCCGCGGTCGCCGGTGAGCGTGCGGTTCGTCTCGCTACAATTGACAAACGCCACTCGGTCTCCGAACTCCGGGCTATACACGTTGCGCAGAATCGCGCCGCTCGCCGGATCGGTCTCGGTCACCACGTGCAGCAGCGACTTGCTTCGCGACTCGCCGAGGACCAGTTCCCAATAACCGATGACCGACAACTGGCGGGGACGCCCCGAGTGGTTGGCGATCTTGAGCTTGCAGAACTTCACCGGCTTGTCGGTCGCTACATACACGCACATTTCCGTGGTCAGTCCCGCTTCGGTGTAATCGAAAATGCTGTAGCCGAATCCGTGGCGCACGACATAGGTATTCTTTCCGCGCGCAGGCAGTGGCGAAAAGGACCAGAACTGCCCCGTCTCTTCATCTCGCAGATAAATGGCTTCACCACCGATGTCGGAGACGGGATCATTGTGCCAGGGGGTGAGCCGGAACTCATGGCTGTTCTCTGCCCAGGTATAGGCCTGCCCCTTCCGATACGACGGTGCCGAATTGCGCGAGTTGGCAATCACGTTCACCCACGGCGCGGGCGTGGTCTGACCTTCGGCCAGGATCATCACGTACTCGCGGCCGTCTTGGCTGAAACCGCCCAGGCCGTTGAAGTACGCCAGATCGCGCCGCGGGGGCTCGTAAGGGAGGGGCGCTCTCGGCCTGACGGCGGAGCGGTCTCAGATGCGGAATCGATACGAGAGCCCGCCCGCGGCGCTCGGTCTGCTCGGCCAGCGTTCCGCCATCATCCAAAAGCACGACGCGCACCACGGTTTGCAGCAGCTCGCGGTCTTCCTCGGGCATCTGCTCGCCGCGGCGGATGAAAACCCCACCGGGCCGGTCGACGAGCGACGCCTCGGGACTGGCAGCGACGAGATCGACGATGGCTTCCTGCAGAGTCTGCCGATATACCGAGTCGTCTTCGTTCCAGATCACCAGGTCGACAGCGAGCCCCTTCAACCGCCAGTACGCGTGCGCCTGCACCGCCTGGTGTACCAGCGCGATGCGCTCGTGGTCGCGTATTCGCACCAGCACGATCGGTACGTCCCCCGAGATGCCGTAGCCCCACAGTCCCGGTTGCCCCCGCCGATTGCGGCTGAGAATGCTCGCCGTGGCCCGACGCAGGCGCCGAGGCATAGATGATCGAGCCCGCCAGGCGACCATACACCTGCGCATCCGCTTCGGATGCGCTCAATTGTTGAAGCAGGATATGGCTGTGCGTCCAGGCGAGGTCGAAGACGCGATCGGCCAGGCTAGGATCGCTGTATTTCTCGGTCAGTGCTTCGACACCGGCGCGCGACTCGGCCACACCTGTGACGATGTCGATGCGCACCGCCTCATTCGGCTGCAGCAGCAACGTCTGTCGGATGCAGACGACAGGATCGAGGACCGGTCCATCAGCGTTGGAGAGGGGCGTCTGGCCATCGAGGGCGGCGGGGGACGCGAGTGTCCGGTGCCGGCCGATGAACCGCGTGCGATCAGTCTCGTAGGACGGTTCGCGGATCGTGCTGCCACGCACCGTCATCATGTGCGTCATCCAAGGGGGCCGCTCTTCGGCCGAACGCGGACGACGCGTGCAATAGATCGCCTGGCGGCCAGGGACGAGTTCGGTTTGCACGAACAGGTTACTGAACGCCGGATGCGCCTCGTCTTGTGCCTGGGTCGCTAACACGATTTCCGCATAGCTGGTGACCTCGATGGTGCGAGATGCGTCGGAGCGGTTCGTCAGAGTCACACGCCGTATTTCGATGTCGTCCTCTGGCGAGACGCTGATCTGGGTGTACGTCTCGATCTGGTCGTCGCTGCGGCGAAACTCAGCCCGCGCTTGCGTGAAGATCGCTTCATACGTCTGGCTGCGCTTTGTTGTCGGCTGCCAGGTGTTGGACCACAGCGCACCGCTGTGGACATCGCGCACGTAGCAGAAACTCCCGTAGCTGTCGCGCGTCGCATCCTCGCGCCAACGCGTCACCGCAAGGTCACGCCATCGGCTATAACCGCCACCGGCGCTGGTCACCGCCACGTGGTAACGGCCGTTGGAGAGCAAATGGGCTTCCACCGTCGTGCTGTTGGGGTCTGTGAACACTCGCATGTTGCCGGTTTCTTCCGCCGATACGAGGTGCGTCGTGCTCATTTCGCTCGCGTGTGGAAAGACCGGTGCGGTCGCCTTCGGAATACGTTCTTGCAGCAGCAGGTCGGCCGCCCGCAGCATGGGGTCGGCCAGAAAGCGGCGCTGCATGGGTTTGTCGAGCAGCAGGTACGCCAGCGACAGCAGACTCATGCCTTCGTGATGCGCCATGAACTGCCGCACGGTGATGCTATCCGCTCCCGGAGGCAACCGCGAAGGCGTGTAGTCAATCGCTTCAAAAAAGCCGTAGGCGCCTTGCTGGTTGTCGTCGGCCAGACGCTCCAGATTGCGACAGGCTGCCTCCGGAGCCACCATCAGCGCCAGCGCGGTCGCATACGGGGCAATCACCAGGTCTTCGGCCAGGCCCCGCTTCAGCCCCAGACCCGGCACTCCAAACGCCCGGTACTGATAGGTCTTATGCTGATCGAAGGAGTGGTATCCGGACTCGGAGATTCCCCACGGCACGCCGCGCAGTCCTCCATACTCGATCTGCCGGCGGACGACGGCGCGATAGGTGCGGTCGAGAAGTGTATTCTCATAGTTGGGCATGACCAGCAGCGGCATCAAGTACTCGAACATGGAGCCGCTCCAACTCAGCAGTGCCGGCACGCGGCCCGCCCTCGTCAGCAGACGGCCCAGTGAGAACCAGTGCTCCTGACCGAATTTGCCCTGCGCAACGACGACGAAGCTGGACAGCCGCGCCTCGGAGGCCAGTAGATCATAGAAGCTTGCATCGAGTCGCCGCTCGCTGACGTTGTAGCCGATGGCGAACAAGTCGCGCGCGGAGTTGTAGAGTAAGCCGAAATCCATATCGACCAGGTCGCGGCACTGAGAGGCGACTTCCTCCAGCACTTGGATCCGCGTACCGGCATGTTCCGCTGCGATGGCCAGCGCGGCCTGCAACTGCAGGAGCCAATCCTTCGATTCGGAAGACGGCTGTTCCAACGCCACTTCCAGCAGCGGCAACGCGGTGGATTGCAGGTTCGCGACATCCCGTAGTGTCGCAGTGTTGTCCAGACGCGTGAGCTCCTCGCGCAACCTGCTCAGCGGCTCGCTTTCCGCGCCAGAATCGAGTTTCCACGTCTCCGTGGGGGGCGGAGGTAAGGCCTGCCACGCCGCCAGGTACAGCAGGTCGGCGTGATGGTCGTGACTGGACCGCTCCAAGGCGCTCGCCCACCACGCCAACTCAGTATCCGTTCCCACCGCCGCGGTCAGTTCGGCGGCTACCACGGTCAGCCGCGATAGCATGGCGTGGGCAGCGCCAGCCCGGAGGGAGTTTGCTCAAGATCCTCGATCAGACGTTCGATCAGGCGTAGCACGTCGCTGCCGACCAGCGGCCCCTCCTTGCCGTGAGCCACATCCAGCAGGACTCGCAGCGTATCGCACAAGCCGCCGAGCATCCGCGGCGGCATGACGCGCGCCTCGCTCAGTTCCGCGCAGCCGCTGCCCAGCACCAGGAGGTTCGCAGCCAGGTTACCACTATCCACCATCGAAACGTAACGGGGTGACAGAGGCGCGAGCGACCGCGTGTCGTACCAGTTCAAGAAATGCCCCCGGTAGCGTTCCATGCGAGACAGCGTTTCGAAAGTTCGCTGTGTGCGAGTCAGGAACTGCCCGGCGGACACGTAGCCGAAATCGTAGGCCGCCAGGTCGGCGAGCAACGCCATGCCGATGTTCGTCGGACTGGTGCGTGAAGCGACCACCAGGCTGGGATTCAGCTGGATGTTGTCCGGCGGCAGCCAATTTTCATCCGCCACCACAAACTCTTCGAAGTACCGCCAGGTCTTTCGCGACAGCTTCTCCAGAAAACGATGCTGGTTCTCGGAGAGTCGCAGCGCAGGCCTACCGATCGGCTGGCTCAGCCACCAGGCCACCAGCGGTGAAATAATCCACACGGCGATCCAAGGCCCGGCGTAGAGCCACGCCTCGCGATGGACGACGATGAGCATTAGAAAGCCTGCGGTGGCTGCAGCAAGGCGCAACAGCCATCTCGCGAAAAGTGTTCTTCAGGTTGCCGTTGCCGCCTCGTTCCGAATCACTCGCAGTCTTCCATTCGAGCAAACGGCGTTTGGTCCAAACCGTGCGCACCAAGGTGCGCACAATCGCATCGGCGCTGATGTACGCTTCGAAAGGCAAGAAGACGAATGTCAACGCGCCTTGGGCCAGCGGTCGTCCCAACGACTGTAGCGTCACGCGCCAGTGCAGGGGCAGCGGTAAGTCCACCGGCTTGTGAAGCAGATCCGACGCGGCGGCGAAGAGCGTCGGCAGCAGGACCACGCTCGCCAAGAATACCGCCGCCGCCCCCGCGATGACCGGCGCAACGAACCAAGCGACGAACAGCACAAGCAGCATTGCGACCGGCACCAGGCTGCGGCGCAGATTATCGAAGATCTTCCATCTCGACAAGGCAGAGATCGGGTTGCGAATGGACTGGCTCGACCGCCCGCGCACCCACGGCAGCAACCAGGCGGCGATCTGCCAGTCGCCTCGCATCCAACGATGCCGACGAACCATTTCTGCCGCGTAGCGCGAAGGATGCTCTTCGTACAGCGTCACATCGCTGAGCAGGGCCGAACGGCAATATGCACCCTCGATCAAGTCGTGGCTGAGGATTGCGTTGTCGGGAAAGTTGCCGCCGCAGAACTCGAAAGAGTCGACGTCGTAGATACCTTTGCCGATGAACGAACCTTCGGCAAACAGATCCTGGTAGACGTCCGATACGACGCGTGTGTACGGATCAACGCCCGGATCCTCCACATACAACCGTACGAAGCGCGACCGCTGCGAGCTGGGAAGGCTGACGCCTACTCGTGGCTGAAGAATCGTGTAGCCATCGACGACGCGGCCGCATTGTGCATCGAAGACCGGCCGATTCAGCCGATGCGCGAGTGTGCCCACCATTCGGCGTGCCGCATCGCGCGGCAACTGCGTGTCGGTATCGAGCGTGATGACATACCGCACGCCAGGGAGGATCGCAATTGGGCCGACGACTTCCACGAAACGGTCTGTTGCGCCACGCAGCGTGGCGTTCAGATCGGCCAGCTTACCGCGTTTGCGTTCGTAGCCCATCCAGACGCCTTCCTGGCTGTTCCAGCGACGCGCACGGTGAAGAAGAAAAAAGATGTCGGGGCGAACGTCCGCGTACCTCGCGTTCAATCGCTCGATTCCTTCGCGCGCGAGCGCACGAGTTCCGCGTCGCCGGGTACCGTCTCGGTGGCAGCATCGACAAGGTCTGTCACCAAGGCGAAGTGCAGGCACGGGTCGCGGTTGGCGAGATACCGCACTTCGAGACCCTCCAACAAATGGTCGATGCCCGCCGCGCTCGTGAGCATAGTCGGTACTGCCACCAACGTACGATGCTCGGGCGGAATGCCTTGCTCAAAATCCATCCGCGGCAACGACTGCGGACTGAGCAATTGCGTGGCCAGCCAGTTGACCAGCCCCACTGCCAGGCTCGAGGCACAGATCACCGCCGGCCCGGCCAGCAGCAGCACGGCCAGCCCGCTCGCTGCGTGCTGTTGCGACCAGCGCAACAAGAGTAGCGTGGCCGCGAACGTCACGAGCCCCATGGCGGTAAGGTAACACGTCAGGGGAAGCTGCCGCCGCAGCTTATCGAGCACGACTGCCCGCGAGAGCCGCATCTTGGCAACGCGTTCCAGCACCGGACGGCCGCGATCGACCAGGTAATAGCCCACGTGAGCCGCGCGGGCGTCGGGCGCTTCGCGGGCATGAATTTCGGCCAGTTGCACCGCCTTGAGCGCCACTTCGTACTCGGTAAGCTGACTGCGCCGGGCGATACCTTCGACCGCATGTCGATAGCGGTCGCGGGTCGCAAAATCCATCTCCGCATAAATGCCGGACGGATCACTCGCCAGCGTCTGCTCGACCAGGCTGTGCTCGCCGACGAACAGACGCCAATCGTTGGAGTTCAAAAACCGCAGGCTATTGATGCTGTTGCCAATCGACACCTGGTCGGCTGCCTGGGCTTGCCCTTCGGCACGCACGAGCTGCTCGGTCGTCAAGCCTTGATCCGCCAGGCGATGTTCGAGCCAACTATTGGCGAACGCGAAATTCGGGTTCTGCCCCTGTAGATGGCGCGTGAGCTCGGCCAGGAACGCGCCGGAAAGGGACGGGTCGGCGCAGGGCCATGTCCGCCAGCACCAGGATCAAGTCCGTGGGCTTGTGCTCTACGACGCTGACCATGCGCGCCGCCCAATCGCCAGCCAGGTCGCGATCGCGGCGCGCGGAAGCGATCCGCACCGCGACGCGACGCAGGTTCTCGATCAGCGCCAGCCGCAACATCAGCGGCAGCGCCCATAATTCGCCTAGCTTGAGCGGCTCGACCGACTGATATGAGGCGATGAAGCCGTTGAGGCTGATGATGTCAATGCGCCCATCGACGTGTGCGATCAATTCCAGGGCGATGCCATAAACACGAGGAAAGCTGGCAGCCAGACCGGTCGCCAGCCGCGGCAACTCGCGGCTATAGGCGGGTGGCAGTAGGCGGCGGATCGCGCGGATCTGCTCTTCGATCAGGTAGAAATTGTCAAGCAGCCATTCGGCGGCTGGTTCGATGCGGCGGTTTTGATCGGCGGCCGCCGTCACGAGATCGTAGGTTTCGATCAGCACCCGCTGATTGTCGTCCAGCCGCGGCAACAACTTGTCAGGTGCCCGCCCCTCGGCCAATCGGTGCGACACCGCGATCGCCTTCGCGTGCCGTTCGAGCTGATCGACACTGAGAAGTTCCGCGCGTAGCGGCGGTTCGTCCGCGGCCTTGGTCGCCCAGGAATCTGAATCGGGAGACCGTCGCCAGGACATCAGCCGCAACAGGTTCTCCGAGATCTCCGGAACACGCACGGAACGTTCCTTTGACCGATCAGAAGCGATATCCCAGGAGCAAGAGGATGAGCAGAATCAGCACAATCAACCCCAGCCCGCCGCTCGGGACATACCCCCAGTCTCGGCTGTGAGGCCAGGTCGGCAACGTGCCCAGAAGCATCAGAATCAAAAGTACGAGCAAGATAGTAAGAAGCATTTCAGTTCTCCCTTTCAAGAAAGATACGACCGAACATAGTGTTTTCATGGATAGTTTCACGGGTGCGCCTCCTCCACAACCGCTGGCCTGGCATCCGGCTGTGCCTGCTTCTCGGGCGGTGGTAAGAGTGGCTGGATCAGCAGGCGGACCTGTTCTTGCGCCTCCGCCAACGTCGCAACGACATGCGTTGTGTCGCCACCACCGATGCGCACTTTCGCCTTGCTCAGGTCGCCTTGTGCATCCCACAATCCCACGACCAGGCGTACCGTCCGGAAATCGACCACGAAGCTGCTTGCACAGGTGGCGAGCGTGCATCACGGCGGCGGGAGGCGTGGCGGAAATGCAGACCACGGCGGGCTTGCGCCGCTCGACGAGATCAACCAGCTCGCTGGCCGCGGCCGTAAACGAGACGGACTGCACAAGGCATCCGCCGGTCGCCAACAATTGCGCCAGCATCATTCCGGCGATTTCATCCGCCTCGTCGCGAGCGGGCAGGCAGAGGATGCACGGCCGCGGCGAGTTGCCGTCCTCGGTGCCCTCTTTCGCCTGCACTTCCTGCTGGCCCTCACCCCTTTCGTGAATCATCTCCCTCAGGCTCTGCAAGATGAACTTGTGCCTGCCCTCGTCGAGTTCGCCGCGATGCCAGTCGATTTCGGCCAAAGCCAGTGCCGGGATGATCAGCGTGTCGTAGACCTCGACCAGCGGCCTGTTCTCAAGATCATCCTCGACCAATTCGGTTGCCTCTTCCTGATCTCCCGCCAGGAGCCGCTGATAGACGCGCTTCTTGGGCTCGAACACCGGCTCATTCCCCAGCAGAATGTCCAGAAAGGACAGTTGGGGAACGTGCTTGCCGATCACCAAGAGGCACACGGTCAACGGGGTCGCCAGCAGCAGTCCTGCAATTCCCCACAGCCATGTCCAGAAGACGGCCGCCACCAAGACCGCCACCGCCGACACGCCGGTGCTCTTGCCGTAGAGCCACGGCTCCATGACGTTGTTGCTGAAGAGTTCCAGCACCACGAACAGCGCCACCGTGAGGATGGGCGCTACCCAGCCCGTCGAGATGGCCAGAGACAGGCCGATCGGCATCGCCGCGGCAATCCACGGGCCGATGTAGGGAATGAACCTCAGGGTCGTGGCCAGGATTCCCCACAAGATGGCGTTGGGCACGCCGATCAGGTAAAGCCCGATGCCGACCGCAATGCCGAAAGTGGCATTGATGAGAAACAGCATCGAGAGGTATCGGCTGACCCGCGTGGCGGCGTCTTCCAGCATCTGAGTGGTCACGGTCAGTTGACCTTTTCCCACCAGCCGGATGAATCGATCGCGCAGGTCCTCGCGGCGGACCAGGAAGAAGACCACGAGAACGATGACGATGCCGGCCATGCCTAACACCTCGATCAGCGTGCCGAAGGTTCCACCCAGGACTTGCAGTGGGCTCGCCGGCGAGGAAAGCACGCGAACCGAGTACGGCCGCTCGGCAGTCCCCTGGGGCGCCTCGGCCTGTTCCGCTTGCGGGAGATTCTGGCCGATGTCCTCGGCTGTTCTTGTTACCTTGCTCAGCGCGGCGACGAAGTAGTCATTCACCGAATGGAGTTTCGCCTGAATGTTGTCTTGGTACTCAGGCATTTTGGGGGCCAGGTCGGTCATTTGAACCACGGCCATCCATGCCACCACGCCCAGCACCGCGAAGCCCAGGATCGCCGTCACCAATACCGCCGGAATACGGCCCAGCCTGTGCCGCTCGAGCCAGTCGCACACCGGGCTGAGCAAGAAGCTCAGCAGCACGGCCAGCGTCAAGGGGACCAGCACGCCCTTGGCCAGGTAAAGAGCCGCAACCACCACGGCGATCGACGCCAGCATCCACGCTGATTTGGCGAATTGGTCCGAGGGCGCCATACGATCATCTCCTGCAAATCGTCCCGAACGACACGTTCTTTGGACGAGACCATGTCAAAATCCGATCTGCAAACATCCGCCTGCCTGTCCGCTACTCGGTCGCATCCACACCCTCCGGGCGGACAGCGACTTGGAGCGTTCCCAGCAGTCGTGTCAGGGCTTTTTCTTTCCTCGTAATGAAGAGGACGTTATCCAGGACAATCGAGCGATGTTCGCTGCTCACGTGCAGGACAAGGCGTCCGGAACGCAGCAGAAGATACTCAAAGACGTCGCTGATCTCCTTGTCGATCCGCACTCCCGGAGCGGGAAACCGATCCAGGTCGCCCCACAGCCCCTGGTGGTGCAGGAGTTCGTTCGGCCGTGCTTCCCAGCGGTCGAAGCGGGCCACAATCATGGCGCCCAGCGTAGCCAACCCCAGGCTGATGGAAAAAACCCAGTAGAAGCTGGCGTTGACCAAGGGGTGGAATGCTCTGAGCTTCTCTGCAGCGTACGGGAGAACTTCCGGTTTGAGCACCGACAGCAGTACGCCTCCCATCACCACCGCGACGACGAGAAAAAAGAGGCTCAACGAACTCGTACGAGGAAAGTCGAAAGCCAAGACAACCAGGTTCGTGGCCCACACGCCCAGAAACATCACCGAGAGCGCAATCGCCGCCGTGCTGGTGTCATCCAGAGGCGGCCGGGCAAAGCTCAGGTAGATCGCTGCTGCTAGCGACACCACAAACGTGGGATACAGGAAGACGATCTTGGGGTAGGACACCAAGACGATCCTCGACA
The DNA here is from genome assembly GCA_963754725.1 of uncultured Planctomycetaceae bacterium. Lineage (GTDB taxonomy): Bacteria > Planctomycetota > Planctomycetia > Pirellulales > Pirellulaceae > JAAYDI01. The sequence goes on along the minus strand of CAVWHV010000042.1, from coordinate 489,228 downwards.
GCGCTTTCTCTTCAGCTTTCATGCAACCCTCCTGCATTCCTCAGGTAGCATACGAGGCATTATCCCTCGATCTTGTGTATTCACCGGCACATGGGTTGACAGTGGCAGATCTCCGCAGCTACCGGCCGGAGTTTCTAGCCGGCCGGTGGTGCGGATTCCATCGCGCCCTCCCAATCAGGCACTGGATACCCGGTCTCAAGTTGCCTCCCGGTAACGCCCTCTTCGGAACCCGCCTCCCAGGAGCGACAGCACGGCGAGAACGAGGAAGACGAAGAAGAGGATTTTCGCCACTCCCACGAACGAACCGGCAATTCCTCCGAAGCCGAGCAACGCGGCGATCAAAGCAATAACGAGGCAAGTGACTGCTAACTGTAACATGGTCAAACTCTCCCAGAATGAAGGTGGGGCTCCGGTGGCGAAATACCAGCATCGCCCGTGATTGGCATCTCAGTGCAGGATCACAAGCAGGACAGTCCCGAGCCTGTCCGTTCTCCGGCAAAACAAGCACTCACCGCCGCCGCGAATGTCCTGCGTCACAAAAAAAGCCGACGTGGCTGAACACCCTCAGGTATTGAGCCACGTCGGCTTACTCGTTAACGAGCCACCCGGCCAGGCCGAATTGCTCTTTATCCAGTCACCCAACTATGGACATCTCGCGGAACCGACCGCAGGGTGGTCGCTTGTCCGCAAGCACATGCATTCTACGGCGAGCATGGAGGAAGGCAAGCGCTAAACCCGATTAACGGGCGGCGGCGGGTTGCTGCTGTGTGAGGCAGTGAAATGCCCCCAATCCCCAAATGATCTCGCGGGCCGGCAGACCGATGACCTGGCGATCGGGAAACAACGGCTGCAGAATGGCCCGCGCGACCTCGTCGGCGGGGTCTTCGAAGCAAGGCATCAGCACGCAACCGTTGGCAATGTAGAAGTTGCAGTAGCTGGCCGGCACACGCTGACCATCGATCAGCACCGGGCCGGGCAGTGGCAGCGGAGTGATGTGCAGTGACTCGCCGCGCCACTGCCTTTGGGCGTCTTGAAGCCGCCGCAGATTCGCCTGCAGCGGTCCGTAGTTCACATCCGCGGGATCGTCTGTCACCGCCACCACGATGTGCTGCGGTCCGACGAATCGCGCCAGCTGATCGACGTGTCCATCGGTATCGTCGCCGGCCAGCGGACCGCCGACCAGCCAGATGACATCGGACACACAACAGAATTCACGCAGCGTCCGTTCGATGTCTTCGCGGCTCAGGCCGGGATTGCGGCGGGGATCGAGCAGGCAGGATTCGGTCGTCAGCAGCGCACCGCCGCCATTTCCGTCGATCGATCCACCTTCGAGGACCACGCCCGGCACGAACCGCGTCAGTTGCAGCCGCTGGGCCAACTGTTGCGGCACCCGGTTGTCGAGATGCCAGGGCGGATACTTGCCACCCCAGGCATTGAACTCCCAGTCAATCAGCGACACCTGGCCCGCCTGTGGTCCGGCCAGAAACGTCGGACCGTAGTCCCGGACCCAGGCGTCGTTGGTGGGAATGTCGTGCAGTACGACACCGTCCAAGTGGCCGACCATGGCCTGAGCCTGAGCCAGCACGGCGTCCGTTCCGGCCAGCACGTGCACCGGTTCAAACTGCGCGAGTGTCTCAATCATGCGCGCGAAGCGGTGCGGAATCGGTTCGAAATGTCTCGGCCAAGTCCGTTCGCGGTGCGGCCAGGCGATCCACGTCGCGGCATGTCGTTCCCACTCTGCCGGCCAACGGCATCCCTGAGCTCTCGGCGTCGCGGAATTGTTCATGATCAGATTTGCACCACGTGTCTGTTTGCGGCAGTCGCTTCAATCGATGAACCGCTGGGTCAACCCACCGTAGGCATCGATACGGCGATCGCGCAAGAACGGCCAGTGGGTGCGCGCGGTGTCGATCAGGCTGCGGCGGTAGTCGACCAGCACCAGCTCCTCGTGCTCGATGGCAGCGCGGTGGATCACGTTTCCGTACGGGTCGGCTGCGAACGAGGAGCCCCAGAATTCAATCTGCCCTTCCGTTCCCACGCGGTTGACGGCGGCCACGTACACGCCGTTGGCGATCGCATGGGCTCGCATGGCCGTTTCCCACGCGGACCGTTGACTCTCGCCGTATTGCGGTTTCTCGGTCGACAGCCAGCCGATGGCCGTGGGATAGAACAGCATTTCCGCACCCTGCAGCGCCATGAGTCGTGCTGCTTCGGGATACCACTGATCCCAGCAGATCCCCACGCCGACGTGACCGAAACGGGTGGAAAAACAGCGGAATCCCAAATCGCCGGGCGTGAAATAGAACTTCTCGTAGTAGTGGGGATCGTCGGGGATATGCATCTTGCGATACTTGCCCAACGACTGCCCGTCCGCGTCGAACACGACGGTGGTGTTGTGGTACAACCCCGGCGCTCGGCGTTCGAACAATGAACTGATGACGACCACCTGTTCTTGCGCGGCGGCTTGTTGCAGCTGGTCGTGTGTCGGTCCCGGGATCGGTTCCGCCAGTGCGAATCGCGCGTGGTCCTCGTCCTGGCAGGGATAGGGTGTCGCAAAGAGTTCCTGGAGGCAGACGATCTGAGCGCCTTGCGAGGCGGCTTCGCGGATTCGCGCGAGCGCCTTGGCGACGTTGGCCTCCTTGGCGTCGACGCACGACATTTGCAGCAGGGCAATCCGGACCGTGTCCGGCGTCGTGCGCGAGGTTCTCGACATCGTGGCCTCCCCGACTAGGCGGATCCCGCAATGGCGGCAGCGATCGCGGGCTGCAGGCGGCTCTCGGCCAGGCTGGTGTCCAATTGCAGCTGGAACGTAATGCTCCAGCGGCCGGCGGAATCACCGCGTACGAGCCAGTGCGGATGGACCACCACCGACTGGTGCACCAGTTCAAACCCCCCTTCGGAGTTGCTGACCGTCTCGATCGGGAACGTCCACCAGGACGTGGGTTGATCGGCGATCAAACGCACGTCGATGCCGAGCCATTGATCGACCATGCTCAGCTCGACCGTATCTTTCAGGTCCAGCTGGGTGTGCAACGGGCCGAGTCGCGCGTGGTTTCCCTGGTAGAAGAACCGATCCTCGGCGTGGGTCGGGAGTCCGGCGAAATTGAACTCCACGCCGAAGTGCAACGGACGATCCGTCGGCAGTCCTTCGAGCAGATAGGCGATCTCGAGCGTGGAGCTGCCGGCTTCCGCCGTGACCCCCTTGGTGATCTTGACGGGAACGCCGCTGGCCCGTCCCTCGCGTGTCAGCAGGACCTGAATCCGGTGGGGATTCCGCCGAATCCGTGTCTCGAACGCGCTCCCCAGGAAATCTCCCTGCTGCTCGGCATATCCGTCCCGCACGGCCTGCAGGTTGGTATCCAGGCTGTAGAAGTGGTCCAGCATGCTCTTGCGCAGATACGGGTCGTACTGCAGTCGCTGGTCCAGCCCTTCCTGTTTGAAGACCACGCGATCGTGAATGCTGGCCACATCCTGGTCCTGGTCATTGGCGCCATGCACCACTTTCCGATGGTACGACTCGGGTCGTCGCGCCAGGGTGGCCAACAGGTTGTGGCAGATCGCTCGCACGTCCAATTCGTACATGTGACCGCCCGCGGCCGGCGCCAGCAGGCAGATCAGTTGATCACTGGCCAGTCGCACTTCCTGGCGGGCGTCGAAGTTGAAGTCGCTGACGGTGGCCTCGATCCAGGCGTCTTTCTTGCCGGTGGCCTGATCGAGCAGATTGTCGGCGGCGATCATCTGGTTGAACACGGCATTGCGCAGGTGCGGCAAGTAGATCCCGCCGAAGGCACCGTGCCAGTAGGGGCAATTGCACTGAGAACGGTACAGGGCGCGATGCGCCCAATCCAATTGCTCGCCGTTCGTCTCCTGCTGCTCGACCTCGGCGAAGCGCCGGCTGACCATCATCATCCGCGAGTACATCTCGTTCGCTTCGGGATACTTCACTTTGAAGTTCCGCCAGAACCCGCCCCGCATGAACTGCCTGACCCGCGGCCAGCGCTCGTCGTGCTGCAGGTCGTGCACCACGCTGGTCGTATTCGAGTTGTCGCTCGGTCGGCAGCGCCCACTCGGTCATCTCGCGATAGCTGGCGTCGGGCAGGTACACCTTGCCCCACGGCGTTGCGCCGGACGACTGGCCTCGGCCAGCGTGGTTGTCTGCAGCCAGTCGCGGTTGGCCGACAACGCCTCCAGGAACGATTGCAGCCAACCGTCCTGGTAGACGTGCTGTTTGGTGTCCGGCCAGGTCCCGAACTTCTCGCCGTCGTCGCCGAACACCACGACCGCGTTGGTGAAGCGATCGGCAATCCCGCGCAAGTGCTCGATCGTCTCGTGCGGCGGCGCAAAGGGAATCAGGTACCGCAGCCGCTCGCTGCCGGGAAACACGCTGAGCAACCGACCGTCGTCTTCGGTCAGGTAGTAGCCGTGCAGTTGGTCGGGCGACAAGTCCGGCATTGCGGAAGTGGAAATCGTCGAGGATCGTGTACTTGATGCCGGCCTGGACGACGTCGCTGGTCAACGACTGTTCCCACACGCGTTCGGGAACCCACATCCCCTGCACGCGGGCCTCCAGCCGCGACTCGAGCCACTGGGTGTAGCGACGGATCTGCCCGATCCGATCGCGCGACGGAATCATCGTCAGGATCGGTTCGTAATACGCGCCGCCCACGATCTCAATGCGGCCGGCCGCCACCAGGCGTCCGAGTCGATCGACGTAGTCCGGATGATGATCGTCCAGCCACTCCAGCAACGGGCCGCTGGTATGCAGCGACAGGCGCAGATCGCCATACGGCTCAAAGACGTCCAGAAACGGCAGATAACTGTCTTGGTATGCCTGCTCGAATACGCCGTCGAAATTGCCGATCGGCTGGTGATTATGGAGCACCAGGCAGAAACGAATTGGGTTTGTCATGGCTGCTGCGATGCCGGGGAGGAACGGTACGAAACAGTCGCGAGCGCACGGGACATCATGGCCCCCGCTCACTAGGGTAATCGGCACGGACATTCTGGCTTAGCTAGTTTTTCCAGTCGGAAAGGCCGGGCTTCTCAGCCCTTATTCACACCTTGCGACCGCAGATTCGCCGCAGCCTGCTCAGGCGGAACCGGATTGATGAAATAACCGGCACCCCATTCAAAACCAGCTGTCGTCGTTAGACGTGGCAGAACTTCTATATGCCAGTGATAGTGCCGAAGTCGCGATGTGTCAAAGGGTGCCGTATGGATGAAATAATTGTAAGCCAGATGCGCGTGCCGCTCTTCCAGCTGTGCGATGAGTTGCCGGAGAAAATCGGCCAGCTCGGCCAGCGCCGCCGGTTCCTGTCGCTCGAAATGGCTCTCGTGCGCGCGCGGCAGGACCCACAGCTCGTACGGCATCCGGCTGGCATACGGACAGACCGCCAGAAAATGATCCGACTCGGCGGCCAAACGCAGGCGATGCGTCAGCTCATCCTCAATCACCTGGCAATAAAAACACCGCCGGTGCAGACGGTGCAACCGCTTGCAGGCGGTCAACTCACGTTGCACTTCGCTGGGAATCATCGGTGTCGCCACGATCTGGCTGTGCACGTGTTCCAGCGATGCCCCCGCCTCCGGCCCCACATTCTTGAACACCAGCGCATACTGCAGGCCGGACACCCGTTGAAGTGCCTGCATGCGATCCCGGTACGCTAGCATCATCAGGCGCGCTTCGTCCGCGGTCAGTTCCGAGAGACTGGCCACGTGACGTGGCGACTCCACGATCACCTCGTGGGCTCCCACACCATCACCCGCGACATAGAGGCCCCGTTGTGTGGGTTCCGCAACTCCCCGCGTCAGCAAGGCGGGGTATTTGTTGGGGACCACGCGCACCGACCAGGGATCCCCGTTGCCGGAACTATTCGAATCCCCGACGCGATAGGACGCGATCGGAGGGGGCGTATCCCCCTCGTGTCCCACACAAAACGGGCAGCGGGCGTCCGCGCGCCTCCGTTCCAACCGCTCGAACTCGTTGGGACGCTGCTCGCGCCCCGCGGCATAAATGACCCAACGGTCCGACAGCGGATCTTTTCGCAATTGCGGCATGTCTGGTGTCCGTGACAACGGAACTCACCGGAGAGAGCCTTTCGAAAGCCACGGGAGCAAAGTGGCCAGGCTGGCGAGAACGCATAGCGGGATTGTGCGCGGCGAGCGGTGTTTTGGCAATTGGTCTCACCCCCAAAGGGGCCTGCCGGAATGCCGCGTCTGTCGCCCCGCCCCCTATATCAAGGGGGTTCATGGTCGACGTTTCAGGGCGAGCATCTTCTCGTACAGCTCGACGTATCGCTGAGCGCTGTGCTTCCACGACCAATCCTGATTCATGCCGGTGGTCACCAGCTGCTGCCAACGATCCGGTTCGTGCCCGTACATGTGGCAGGCTCGGTTGAGGGCCTGCTCGAGGTGATCCACGTCGAAGGTGGCGAACGAGAAGCCGTTGGCCGTGCCGTCCGCCATGGCCTCCGGAGTTGCATCGGTGATCGTGTCGGCCAATCCGCCAGTGCGGTGCACAATCGGAACGGAACCGTACCGCAGGCTGTAGAGCTGATTCAGTCCGCACGGTTCGTATCGACTGGCCATCACGAACATGTCGGAACCGGCTTCGATTTGGTGGGCCCACCGGTCGGAGAATTCGAGCCGCACGGCGACCCGGTTCGGATGGCTTTCGGACAATCGATGGAGCAGGCGATGGTAATGATCGTCGCCCGTTCCGAGGATCGCCCACTGCACATCGCGATGACCGACCCACCGCTGCATCAACTCGCTCACGAGATCCCAGCCCTTCTGGCCGGCCAGTCGGCCGATCAAACCGATGACCGGATGATACGGCTCGACGGGCAGTCCCAGTTCGCGTTGCAGCGCCGCCTTGCAGGCCGCCTTGCCCGCTTTCCAGGAGTCTGCCTGGTAGTTGGCCGCAATCAGCGGATCGCGACTCGGATCCCACGTCTGGTAATTCACGCCGTTGATGATGCCCGACAGCACGTCGTGCCGGTGTCTCAGCACGCCCGCCAGGCCACAGCCCAGCGGTTCGGTCTGGATTTCTTGCGCATACTGCGGACTGACCGTATTCAAGGCGTCCGCGAACACAATGCCCGTCTTGAGCAGATTCAAGTGGGCGTGAAACTCCATCTGGTGCCAGTTGAAGTACTTCCAATCCAGACCCGTCAGCAACATATCCCAGTGCCAGAAGTTCCCCTGGTAGGCCATGTTGTGCAAGGTCAACAGGCTGGCGATCCGGTCATACCCTGGCACGAGTGCATGTTCGATCTTGAGATATGCCGGGATCAAACCGGTCTGCCAATCATGACAATGCAGAATATCGATCGGTACATGCAACACACCTAACGACTGCATGACCGCTCGGCAAAAGAATGAGAACCGTTCGCAGTTGTCCCGATAATCGTCGCCGCCGTCGCGATAGAGTTGCGGGCGATCGAAATAACCCTCCTGCTCGACCAGGTAGACCGGCACATTCGAGTCGGGCAGGCAGCTGCGCAGCAAACGGCCGCGCACGTCTTTGGATCCCACCCGTACCGTCACGTGGATGTCCGTCGGCTCGATCGGCTGGCCGCAGACGCGCGTCTGCCGATAGGCCGGAATGAACACGATCGGGTAGTGCCCGAGTTTTTCCAGCTCACGTGGCAGAGCTTCCACCACATCCGCTAATCCCACCGGTCTTGGCAAACGGAACCACTTCACTGCTGGCAAAAAGAATATTCACCGATCACGGCTCCGTGCTTCGCAGGACGCCCATCGACGAGTTCGTGCGGAGAGACCGAGCTGCCCATTCGTCTGGGCGCAACCGGATCCCCGGACGACCACCCCCGCGGCGCGCGCCAGCGAAAAGAGGTCGGTTTGCGTAGTTTCTAACACACAACACCTCGTGCAGTGTCGGCACAACCGCAGGATCGTGGCGAGCGATTTCCACGGCACCTCGAAAACTCGTCGGTGAAAAGGGGCGATTCGTAGGGGTTTTGAGCTATTTTCCGCAATCGACCCGCACCGGTGGTCGGAGACTGATTGTGGTATAGTAGCACAACCGTCCCGGTTGTGTAGGAGCCGGCGAGACGCCTGGTCGAGGGTTTCGACAGGGCCTGAGCAAGCGAGACGCTTGCTCTACCGTCCCGGTTGTGTAGGAGCCGGCGAGACGCCTGGTCGAGGGTTTCGACAGGGCCTGAGCAAGCGAGACGCTTGCTCTACCGTCCCGGTTGTGTAGGAGCCGGCGAGACGCCTGGTCGAGGGTTTCGACAGGGCCTGAGCAAGCGAGACGCTTGCTCTACACGGTTACAGAACGAGGAGCCGCGATGGCCATTCGGGATCACTATCAACACGGACAATTCTGCTGGGTCGATCTGGTGGCGCGTGACATGTCCGAAGCGCGCGAATTCTACCGGCGTTTGTTCGCCTGGCAGAGTGTCGACATCGATACCCAGGGTGGTCCGCCCTACGCCCATTTCGAACTGGAGGGGCGGTCGGTAGCCGGGCTCGGACAAATGACCCAGGAGATGCTCGATCGACGACTCCCCGCCATGTGGAACAGTTATATCCACGTGGAGGACATTGAGTCGGCCTGTGCGGAGGTGACGCAACTGGGCGGGCTGATCACGGTCCCGGTGATGAAGGTTCTGGATGCCGGTTCGCTGGCGTTCATTCGGGACCCGACCGGTGCCCAGGTGGGGTTGTGGCAGAAGGATCGGCATTTCGGCGCCGAACTGCACCAGGACTTCCACTGCTTCTGCTGGAACGAACTGTGCACGCGCGACGTGGAGAAAGCCGCGGACTTCTACGGCCGGCTGCTCGGCTGGGAATTCTCCGACTATCCTTCGCGGTTAGGCAAGTACTTCGTGATCCGCAATCGCGGCGAGGAATGCAACGGCATGCTGCAGATCGACCACCGCTGGGGCGAAATGCCGCCGTGCTGGCTGGTCTATTTCGCCGTGCAGAGCGTCGACATCACGGTCGATCAGCTGCGGCAGCTGGGCGGCCACGTCCTGGTGCATCCATTTGACATCGAAGAGGGTCGGTTCGCGGTCGTCGCCGACGGGCAGGGCGCCATGTTCGATCTGGTGCAAATGCGAGACGCGCCGCGGGAATGAGCGTGCGATGCCCAGCGTTCGCCGAAGCTGCGGGCGCTTCCGAGCCCCGGTGAGCGGGTGCCGCCCCCGGCCATCGGCACGAGCTACAATGGAGTGCTGGCCGGATGGAACCTCGTCTACCGGAGTTCACAATGATTCGCAATATTCTGATCAGTCTCCTTGTAGGGTCTGTCTGCCAACCGCTGTTGCACGCCGGTGAGCGTTTGACGCCCGAGCGTCTGTGGCAGCTGACGCGGCTCGGCAGCGTCTGCCTCAGTCCGGACGGCAACACCGTGGCGTATGTCGCGCGGCGCTACAACCTGCCAGAAAACCAGGGCCGCTCCGAGATTCACGTGCTGGACCTGCAGACCCAGCAGGACCGTCTGTTGATTGGCGATCTGAAAAGCGCCGACGCGCTGCAGTTCGCCACGACCTCGCACGGCCTTCGTCTGCTGTACGTCGCGGTCCCCGCCGGCGAGCAATTCCGCGAGGCGACGCCGCAGGTCTGGTCGACCGACCTGGGCGGTGCCGCTCCGCTGCAAGTGACGGCCGTCGCAGCCGGTGTCTCGAACCTGAAGGTCTCGCCGACCTCGACGCACCTGGCCTTCACGTCCGAAGTGAAGCTGGACCGGACCGTCAACGAGCTGTACCCGGACCTGCCGCTGGCTGATGCCCGCATCATCGATTCGCTCATGTATCGCCATTGGGACTCGTGGCACGACTATGCGTTCAGCCACGTGCACGTGGCACGGCTGAACGACGACGGACGGGCGGGCGAACCGGTGGACCTGATGCGCGGCCTCCGCGCGGACTGCCCGCTGCCGCCCACGGGTGGCGCCGAACAATTCAATTGGTCGCCGGACGGACGCGAGATCGCCTACACGGCGAAAATCGTCAACGATCCGGCCGAATCGACCGATAGCGACATTTATGTCGTGCCCGCCGACGGCAGTGGGTCGGCCGAGTGCCTGACGCCCGGCATGAACGGATTCGATACGAATCCCGTCTATGCGCCGGACGGGTCTTCGATCGCCTTCCACTCGATGCAACGCGCCGGCTTCGAGGCGGACAAGAATCGCATCCTGCTGTTCGATCGGGCCAGCAAGAGCATCCGCGACCTGACGGCCAAGCTGGACCAGACGACCCACGATGTGACCTGGTTGCCCGACTCGCAGAGCCTGGTATTCATGTCCGAGTTCCGGGGTTGCGATCAGCTGTTCTGTCTCCATCTGCAGGACGAGGGCATCACGCAGATCAGTCGCGGCACGCTCAACTGGAGCCTTCGAGGTGTCTTGCCCGACGGTCAGACGCTGCTGGTCGACTCGCAAAGCATGCTGCGTCCCCAGGAACTCGAGTTGCTCAAACGGAGCGAGACCTCCACCCGTACGCTGACGCACCTCAACGATGACCTGCTCCGCTCTGTAGAGCTTCCCCAGATCACCGAGCGCTGGGTCACCGCTTCGGATGGCCAGCGGGTGCATTGTTGGGTGATTTATCCGCCGGGTTTCGACCCCCTCCAGAAGTGGCCGCTGATCACGTATTGCCAGGGTGGTCCGCAAAGCCAGGTCGGTCAGTGGTTCTCCTACCGCTGGAACTTTCACTTGATGGCTGCCAAGGGCTACGTCATTGTGGCGCCCAATCGACGGGGTTTGCCCGGTTTTGGCTCGCCAATGGAACGATCAGATCAGCGGCGACTGGGGTGGACAAGCGATGCAGGACATCCTGGCGGCCACCGATGCGATGATGGTCGAGCCGTACATCGATGCCCAACGCATGGCGGCGGTGGGGGCCAGCTTTGGCGGGTACTCGGTGTACTGGCTGATGGGAAATCACCAGGACCGTTTTCGGTGCATGATCGCCCACGCCGGCGTGTTCAATCTCGAATCGATGTATGGCTCCACCGAGGAGATCTGGTTCTCCAATTGGGATCTGGGTGGGCCGTATTGGAAGAGTCCGGCCGTGCAGCAGAAGTACGATCAGTTTTCACCGCACCGGTTCGTTGGGAATTGGCGCACACCGTTGTTGATCGTCCATGGCGAAAAGGATTTTCGCATTCCGGTGACGCAGGCTATGGAAGCGTTCACGGCCGCCCAGCTCAACGGCGTACCGTCGCGGTTCCTGTATTTCCCGGAGGAAGGGCACTGGGTGCAGGGCCCGCAGAATGGAATTCTCTGGCACCGTATCTTCTTCGATTGGCTCGATCGCCACTGCAAACCACCCCAGTAGAGCAAGCGTCCCGCTTGCTCAAGACCCCGCCTACCCCGCGTCCCGCTTGCTCAAGACCTCAGGTACCCCGCGTCGCGCTTGCTCAAGACTGTGCATATCCAGTGTCCCGTGTGCACCGTCCCGTCTTCCCGCCGGTCTCGTGATGGATTATGACGATAACGGGCGCAACAAAGGAGAATCATGTATGTCGCGAGTCTGTCTGGCCTGGTGTGGCGTGTCGTTGTTCCTGGCAACCATTTCCAGCAGCCGAGCTGGTGAGGCGGTCTACTACGCGTTCGAGCTGGACGGCAAGCCGATAGGTTCCTCCGAGATCATCGTCGATGAACTGACGTTGGATGGCCAAACGCTGCAGCGACTTCGTTCGACGACGACGCTCAAGTTCGCCCTGCTGGGCACGACGCGGACAACGACTCGCCGCGCCACGACGCTCGTGCACTCCGAAACGGGTGTTCCGTCGTACTACGACCTCACGCAGGACAACAATGGCGCGGTGACGCACGTGGAGTGCAAATTCGCGGGCGACAAGGTGCAGACCTGGCAGTGGGCCGAAGGAGCGTCCAAAGGCGATCCGAAGGAACTGTCGCTGCCGGCCGCGACGCGGATTCTCGGCAGCAACGATTTTTCGCACTGGGGATTGCTGACACGGTCCGCAACTGCGCAGGCCAAGGACGGTGCGGCGGAGCTGACGGTGTTTCTGCCGGACGTCGGGCAGACTCAAACCTTGCGGCTCGTGCTCGGTGCGTCCCAGAAGCTGGACGCCGCCGGGACCACACACGAATGTCGGATCTGGCAGCTCGAAGGAGCGGGCATTGACGTTCTGGTCGACGCTCAGAGCGGTCGGCTGGTACGCATGAATATTCCGGCTCAGAAGACCACGGTGACGCTCTCCGACGCGAAAGTGGCCCAGCACGCTCAACAGGCGCCGGTCGCCGAGATCCTGGCGCAACATTTCGCGCAGTCCAATATTGCGTTCGAAGATTTCCTGAAAGTGCGTTCGCTGAAGGCGGTCATCGATGTATCGGTGATCGGATCGGCGGTCGGGCAGGACGCTTCGGTCTTGCGGACCTCGATGCAGGAATTTCAAGGCGAGCGGAAGGGAAGCACGATTCGCGGCACCGTCACGGTCCGCTCAGTTCCGTTCGCAGGCAGCCAAAACATCCCGTTCCCCGCGGCCGAGCCGGCGGGTCCCGACATGGCCGTTTGGCTGAAGGCAGAGCCGCTGATTGAAAGCGACGACGCCGGCATCGCGGCTTTGGCGCGGGACCTGACGAAAGGTGCGACGCATCGCTGGGCAGCCGTATCGGCGATTGCCCAGTGGGTGCACAAGGAGATCCGCTATGCCATCGCCGACTCTCCCTCGGCGCGCCTGGCGTTGGAGAAACGCGTGGGAGATTGCGGCCCGCATGCCACGCTGACGGTTGCGATGCTGCGTGCGGCAGGCATCCCCGCCAGGCTTGTGGGAGGACTCGTGTACGCGCCAGCCTTCGGCGGGAGTTTCGGACAACACGCTTGGGTGGAAGCCCATCTGGGTGCCGACGGCTGGGTCGCGTTCGATCCGACGACCGGCGAACTCGATTCGATGAGCGCCACGCACATCAAGTTGTTCGAGGGCATGGGTGGGGTCATCCCGACGAAGGTGGAAGTGCAGGCGTACGAGCCGGTCAATCGGGAACTCGCCGCGGCGGCCGTGGGTCCGGCTCGGCCCGTGAGCTGGGATGTCGACAAGAACTACACGTACACCTACGTCCTGAACGGACAGAAGCTCGGCACGGAGGTGTTTCGGCTGCAGAAAAGCCAGCCGGCCGGCCAGGACGGCCTGGAACTCACCAGCACGCTGGACCTCACCACCCAGGGTGCCAAGATCCACTCGGTAACGCGCCTGGTCGCGCAATCCGACGCGATCCCCAGGCTGTTCCACCGCGATTTCGACGTCAATGGGACCAAGACCACCAGTCACTGCGAATTTGGCCCCGAAGCGGTGAAAGTGACCATCAGTGGCGCGACGGCCCTGTCGCGCGATATCGCGATCAAGACCGGTACCTACTGCTTCGATAACAATCTGCTCGCATCCTTCGCCCTGATCTGCTCACAACTTGATCTGAAGGAGAACCAGAAGATCGAGTTGCGCACCTTTCACCCGTCATCGATGAGCGTGATTTCACTATCGTTTCAGTTCCAAGGACGAAAAAACACGCAGGTGTCAGGCAAAGAGGTCGAGTGTTTCGAGTGCTTTGTGGAGCCGATCAAAAACACGTTCTGGATCACGCCCGCAGGTCGCCTCGTGAAGATCGAAGCCAAGGGACTGGTCGTGGAGGTCAGCCCCTGAAAACCTGGCTATGGCGTGCCAAGTTCGCGGCGCACCGCGGCGAATTGTTCCAGCGCGAAGACCAGATCTTCGTGCGAGTGGGCGGCTGAAATCTGCGTGCGGATCCGCGCACGCCCGGCGGGGACGACCGGGTAGGAGAAACCGATGACGTAAATGCCTTTCTTGAGCAGCGCATCGGCGGTCCGGCTGGCCAGCGCCGCGTCGTAGAGCATGATCGGCACGATCGGATGTTCGCCCGGCAGCACATCGTATCCGACCTTGGTGATCTCCTGGCGAAAGAAGCGTGTGTTGCGTTCCAGCTTGTCGCGCAGTTCGGTCGACGCCAGCAGTAGATCGATCGCCTTGATCGACCCGGCGACGATCGGGGGCGCGACCGAGTTGGAGAACAGGTACGGTCGAGATCGCTGGCGGAGGATATCGATGAACTCCTGGCGACCGCTGGTGTACCCGCCGCTGGCCCCGCCCAGCGCTTTCCCCAGTGTGCCGGTGATCACGTCAATCCGGTCCATGACTCCGTGGTGCTCGTGCGTGCCGCGTCCTCGCTTGCCCATGAACCCGACGGCGTGGGAGTCATCCACCATCACGAGCGCGTGGTACTTGTCGGCCAGATCGCAAATACCGGGCAGATTGGCGATATAACCGTCCATGGAGAACACGCCGTCGGTGGCGATCATCCGGTACCGGGCGTGGCTGGTCTCGCGCAGCGCTCTTCCAGGTCGGCCATGTTGTTGTTCTGGTAGCGGAATCGCTGTGCTTTGCAGAGCCGCACACCGTCGATAATGCTGGCGTGGTTCAGTTCGTCGGAGATAATCGCGTCGTCGGCGGTCAGTAAGGTCTCGAACAGTCCGCCGTTGGCATCGAAGCACGACGTGTACAGGATCGTGTCCTCTGTGCCGAGGAATTCGCTGATCTTGGCTTCGAGTTGCTTGTGGACGGCCTGCGTCCCGCAGATGAACCGTACCGACGAGAGTCCGTAGCCCCAGCGGTCGAGTCCCTCGTGGGCGGCCTGGATCACGGCCGGGTGTTCGGCCAGTCCGAGGTAGTTGTTGGCGCACATGTTCAACACCGACTGGCCGTCGCCCACACGGATGTGCGCATCCTGGGGCGTCGTGATGACTCGTTCCGCCTTGTACAGTCCCTTGGCGCGAATCTCGTCGAGTTGTTGCTGCAAGTGTTCTGTGATCGAAATGCCCATCGGCACACCTCGCGTCTGCTGGCATTCGCACCAGACTACAGAGGATCGTTCCAGTACAGGATGACTTTTCCGGACTTCCCGGATCGCATGACTTCAAAGCCTTGTGCGAACTCCTCGTACGGGAAGCGGTGCGTGATGATCGGCGAGATATTCAGGCCGCTCTGCAACATGACCGTCATTTTGTACCAGGTTTCGTACATCTCCCGCCCGTAGATGCCTTTGATCGTCAACATGTTGAAGACGACGGTACTCCAGTCGATGGAGATGTCTTCGGTCGGAATGCCCAGCATGGCAATGCGGCCGCCGTGACACATGTGCTTGAGCATGTCGCGGAACGCGGCCGGATTGCCCGACATTTCCAGCCCCACGTCGAAGCCTTCCTGCATTTTGAAATGCTTCTGCACATCGGCCAGTTGCGTCGTGCGCACGTCGACGGCCAGCGTGGCGCCCATTTTCTTGGCCAGCTCGAGTCGGTACGGATTCACGTCGGTGACGACGACGAAGCGTGCGCCCGCATGCCGCACGACGGCCGCCGCCATCGCGCCGATCGGGCCGGCGCCGGTGATCAACACATCTTCACCCAACACGGGGAAGGAGAGCGCCGTGTGAACGGCATTTCCAAACGGATCAAAGATCGAGGCCACGTCACGGTTGATCGTTGGATCGTGCAACCAGACATTGGTCATTGGCAGAGCCATGTACTCCGCGAACGCGCCGGGCCGATTGACACCGATCCCTTTGGTGTCCTTGCACAGATGTCGACGACCGGCCAGGCAGTTGCGGCAACGGCCACAGACCACGTGTCCCTCGCCACTCACGATATCGCCCGGACGGAAATCCGCCACGTTCGAACCGACGGCCACAATCTCGCCGACAAACTCGTGGCCGATCACCATGGGAACCGGGATCGTCTTCTGGGCCCAGGCATCCCAGTTGTAGATGTGCACGTCGGTCCCGCAAATGCCGGTGCGCCCCACCTTGATCAGCACGTCGTTGATCCCGACCTTCGGTTCGGGGACATCCTCCAGCCACAGTCCGACACTCTTTTCCCGTTTCACCAACGCCTTCATCATCCGCTCTGCTCCTGGAAGAAACGGCCCGGCCGCCACACCCTGGCCACCGACCGCGGGCCCGCGCTCCAACGGGTCAAGTTGCCAATACCGCTACGCTACCGGGTCGCCTGCGGAGCGACAAGCCGGGCAGGTTCCCGCCGCGGGGACTGGCCGTGGCGTGCCGCCATCTGCGCGTGCCCGGAGGGCTCGCATTCGCGGGCCACAAGGCGTAGGCTAGGCGGATGGACATTTTTCCTGCCGACCGGAGAGCTGTCGGAAACCACGCATTGCAGGTGACGTTGCCATGACGGACATATCCTCTCAGGCCGACCATTTTCGGGAAGCGTATGCCCAGCAGCCTCCGTGGGAGATCGGCCATCCGCAACCGGCGCTGGTCGCGGTGGCCGACCAGATCGAAGGTTCGATCCTCGATGCCGGCTGCGGGACCGGCGATTGTGCACGGTTCTTCGCGGCGCGAGGACACGTGGTTTACGGGGTCGATTTCGTGCCGGAAGTCATCGCCCAGGCCAAGGCCAAAGCCGCCGCCAGCCACCTGGAGGCCTGTTTCCTGGTCATGGACGCGCTGGCACTCGGCCAGCTGCCGCGGCAGTTCGACAACGTCATCGACTGCGGCCTGTTTCACGTGCTCGCCGATCACGATCGCCGCTTATATGTCGATGCCATCGGCCAGGTGCTCAGGCCGGGTGGCCGACTGTGGCTGCTCTGTTTCAGCGAGCACGAGCCGCCGGGGCCAGGTCCGCGTCGCATATCGCGGGCGGACCTGCGGGACGCTTTTGCCGCCGGCTGGCAGATCGAGTCGATCGACGAAGTGCGGATGGAAGCCGCTTCCCACGTCCCGCTCGGCACATTCTCGGCCGGCGGCCCCCACGCCTATCGACTGCTGGCCCGCCGCATGCCTGCGCCGCACAAGTCGGAAGGGGGAGATTGATGAAGGGGGAACTGCAGAAGTCGGAAGGGCGGAGATAGATGAAGGGGGAACTGAAGAAGGGTCAGCACGCAACCGCAGATTGACGAACAAGGAACCGCAGAACGCGCAAGGAAGGCGTGTCGCTGCTGGCTCGTTCGTCCTTCCAATGTCTGCGGTTGTGCGTAATCCCGTTGCCGGCAGCAGACTGCCGAACTTGGAAATTCTGCGGTTCCTTGTTCGTCAATCTGCTGTTACGTGCTCGTCAATCTGCCGTTCTGCCTTGATCAATCGTCAATCTACGGCAGACGCGTTACAGCTTACCGTCGCGTCGGGGACGGTTTCTTGGATGTCCGGGAGGGTGCCGGCGCCGGTGCGCGGCGCGTCTGGTCCGGAGCGCTGTTCGTGACGCGCAGGGCCTCGAAGTGCTGCACTTTTTTCTCGTATTCGGTGAGTGCCGCACGTTCGTATCGTTCGGCCTGATCCAGCAGTTTCTGATCGTTGTCGGCCAGTCCCTTTTCGCGGATCCGCGCGGCGTATGCCATACGCTGGGCCAATAGTTGTTCCTCTTTCTCAATGAGGACCTGGAGACCGCGGATGCGCGCCGCCATCTGCTGTTCTTCGGCCGCCGCGGCCTGTTTGCCCGCGGCTGCACGCAGCTTTTCCTCGTCGGTCACCTGAATGTTCTCAAACGTTCGAATGACTCCCCCCTCCGCGGCCGGTGCAGTCTCGTCCGTCAGCTGTTCGGTGGCCGGTGGAGTCGCCTCCGTGCCCGTTTCGGCGGGGGTCGGTTCCAGAGGTTTCGCGTCGGCCGGGGTTGCTTCCAACGGCTGGGCCTCTCGCGCCGGTTCTACCGGCTTCTTCACGGAACGCTTGGCCTTTGTATTGACAACACGACCTTCAGGATCCTGTGCGGACGAAGTCGTGGTCACGATCAAACTCACGCCAACCAGTAGCGCGAACAGTCCAAAGAAACGTCGCATATCGATTCTCCCATCGAATGAAACCTGGAGTGCTCCACAGATGCGAAATCGGTGATATCCGCAACAATCTTAAGGCTTAATCCGATTGGCCACCTGCGGCGGCCCGGGAAGCTCTGTCGGTCAGTTAAACCTGGCAAGCGCGAGAAAGGGCGACACCGGCTGCACGGGTTACCGGTCGGGGATTAGCTCGCAGCAGATCAGCCGATCCCGTCCTCGCACGTACAGCAAGCCGTGGGACAGGATGGGTGCGGCCCAGCAGGGGGACTGCAACAGGCGGGGCTGTGGGACGCCGCCTGCGGCAACGGCCGCGCGGCGGCACGAGGCTCAACTTCGGCCACCCGTTCGCACCGCTCGGGATTGGCCTTGAACAGCATCAGCTTGCCTCGTTCGTCCAGGCCGAGGATATGTCGATCGACGTACAGGAGCGCCATGTGAGCCGCGGTGGGGACGGTCCACTTGACGACGCCCGTCTGCCATTCGACACATCGCAGTTCCGCGTCTGGCGAATTTCGCCCACTGCAGCCGTACAGGAAACCCTCGTGGTAGATGGGGGTGTTCCAGTGCATCTTCATCGACTTCTGGCGGCGTTTGGGGTCGTCGCGCCACACGATCTCCGGGTCACCCGGTCTGACTCGCAACAGGGAACTGCCCGGGCCGTAGGTTTCCGAAATGAAGACCTCGTCTCCCACGACGACCGGCGTGGACGCGTTGACGCTCTCGAGCAACGAAGCGCGCCACGGATAGTGGAAGTCGATGCGGCCCGCCTGAGGCTCAAAACCCACCAGTCCTCCGCGGCAGAAGGCAAAGCACCAGCGTCGGCCGCCAATCGTAGCCACGATGGGAGCTGCATACCCGGCCAACTCGTCCGTGGCCGTGTAACGGACGGCACCCGTGTACTTGTCAAATGCCACCAGGCCGGTTCCGTTGCCGCTCACACGGTCCAATTGCCCCGGCGGAAGGCGTTGATCCCCTGCCGGACTGCCGCCAATCACCGCGATCAACAGGTCTCCTTCCACGATCGGCGTACTGCCGACCCCGAAGAAGTTCTGAACCACACCGAATTGACGAGCTGTATCGCACCTCCACACCACTGCGCCATCGGCCAGTCGCAGGCAGTGCAACATGCCTTCCACTCCGAGAATGTAGACCCGATCGCCGTCCACGACAGGACTGCACCGCGGACCCCCGTTGTATCCGTACAGGTCTTCATAGGACGTCGGGTAACTGAACTCCCAGAGTTCAGCACCGGTCTCGGCGTGCAGACATGTCAGTCGGGCCTGGGATCCCCGGCGATCGAACTGCAAGTACCGGCCACGGCTGACCACGCCAATGCCGTAACTCTCGCCCAGCTCTCGCTGCCATACGATGTGCAGTCCATCGGCCGGCCAGGTCGTGAGGATTCCCGTCTCCGGTGACTTGCCGTTGCGATCAGGCCCCAGGAAAGTCGGCCAGTCGACGCCGCGTTGACGAGTTCCCACATCGGCCGGCAACTCGTCGGCCGACGTTGGCAGCACCTCCACCGTCGTTGCACCCGGCGCCTGAGGGTCGCTGGCCGAACAACCGGCCATCGTCCCCAGTGCCAGCCCTAGAAGCAACCAGATCATTCGCACCGTTCCGTCATTCGTCATTCGTCATTCGTCATTCACGCAGCACACGTGATCCTTTTCCCGTACCGTTTCTTTCCTAGCCCGACGTGTGCCGATGAATGAATTCTCGGATGCCATCGGACAGCCGCGCCACGCGCGGGGCCAGTTGGCG
Source organism: uncultured Planctomycetaceae bacterium (assembly GCA_963754725.1). Lineage (GTDB taxonomy): Bacteria > Planctomycetota > Planctomycetia > Pirellulales > Pirellulaceae > JAAYDI01. Next base: position 469,680 of record CAVWHV010000042.1, on the reverse strand, counting down.
GAGCAGCTCCGGGGCACCGTCGAGGTCCGCTTGCTTGCCTTTCTGTTCCAAGGAGGTGGCCAGTGCCACGGCCTCTCGACAGGCATAGCGAGCCAACATTCCCTTGAGCCGATGTGCAGCGAGCTGTACCTGATGTGCATTCCGGTCCTGGATCGCCTGATCGATCTGTCCGACCAGGACGGGACCGTCGTTCAGGAAGAACGACATCTGGCCGACCAGCAGGTCGACATCGTTGTCTAAGCTCTCCAACGCCGCCTGCAGGTCGTAACTCGGCTCGGGGCCGCTGTCGGCTGACGCGAGCTGAGCCTGCGCTGCGCGTCGGGTCATGGGCGGGGGCACGCTTTCGACAAGCTGCACGAGTGCCGTGGGACGCAGGGGCTTGGCCAGATAGGCGTCCATGCCAGCCAGCAGGCATCGCTCGCGATCTCCGGCCATGGCGTGGGCGGTCAACGCAATGATTGGCACGTGGCCACCCTGCTGCGATTCCTGCCGGCGTATCTCGGCCGTGGCTTGATAGCCGTCCATCACGGGCATCTGAACGTCCATCAAGACCACATCGAATGCCTGCTGCGCCAGCGCATCGAGGACCTGACGTCCGTTGGTTGCCTCGACACACACGTGCCCGCGTTTCTGGAGCACGGTCGTCACCAGGCTTCGATTTGCATCGTGGTCATCGGCGACGAGGATCCGCAGTTGCCGCGTGGCGGGAGAGGCTTGAGGTGAAGCTTCCTGCACTTGGGCCGGACTCGGCAATGCCAGAGGCATCGTCGCGGGCAGGAGTGCCACCGGCGCCGAACCCAGCTTCAGCCGGATCGTGAAATGAAAATTGCTCCCTTGACCCACCGTGCTTTGTGCCCAGATACGTCCGTTCATCATACGCACCAGTTCGGACGAAATCGTCAACCCGAGTCCGGACCCGCCGTATTTGCGCGTGGTCGAGGCGTCCCCCTGCTGGAAAGCCTGGAACACATTGTCGAGCTGATGAGCCGGAATACCGATGCCGGTGTCCCGCACGGAGAAGTGCAGGCCCACCTCGTCATCGCTGCGCCATGGTTCGGCCACCGACACAACGACCTCTCCCTGCTCCGTGAACTTGACGGCGTTGCCGACCAGGTTCAGCAGGATCTGACGCAGCTTCGTGGGATCCCCGCGCACGACGGCCGGCAGGTCGGCCGGGACTTCCGATTTGAGCTCGATCCCCTTCTGTTGAGCTTTTACGGACAGCGTCTGGATCGTCTCGCGGACGATTTCGGCCAGAGGGAAGTCGATGTGCTCCAGCTCCATCTTGCCGGCTTCGATCTTCGACAGGTCCAGGATATCGTTGAGCAATCCCAGCAGCGCTTCACTCGACGAACGGACGGTCTGCAGATAGCCGCGTTGTTCGCCGGTCAATGCGGTGGTCAAGGCCAGCTCCGTCATGCCGATGATGGCATTCATCGGGGTACGGATTTCGTGGCTGAGATTGGCCAGAAACTCGCTCTTGAGACGGCTGTTGGTTTCCGCCGTTTCCTTGGCCGCACGCAGCACGTCTTCGGTCTGACGCCGTCGCGTGATGTCGTTGCCGATGGAAATCCAGCGTGTGAGCTGGCCCGCGGCGTTCTGTACGGGAATCAAATCGCTTTCGACCCAGAATGTGCCGCCGTCCTTGCGGTACAGCATCAGATCCTGCGTCAGTTCCCGCCCTTCCGCTCGGGCCCGCCGATATTCACTGGTCGAAAGCAGGTCGGTGCTGGGCCCAAACAGCAGGTCGTCAAATCGCTTGCCGACGGCCTCTCCCGCTGCGTAGCCCGTCATCTGCACGAATGCCGCATTGACGGCCACGATCGTCCCATCCGGTTCCATGATAGCGATGGCGTTCCTGGTCTTGCTGATCACCAGCGACAGCATCGTGAGGTTTTCAGTATCGCTGGCTCGGGCGGCCAGCCCGGCTCGTAATTCCTGCAAAGAGCGGGCGTTGTCGAGTGCCGCCTCCAGCGAGCGGGCACGACGCAGCGCGAATGCCAGCGCGTCGAACGCGGTGTTGGCGTGAAGCACCTGAGCCCACTCGGCGACTTCCGTGTCCGTCGGAAACGCGAAGGCAGGAGACAGAGTCTGCGCCATGCGAATGACGGCTCCCGCCACCGGCCAGCCGGACGACTCGAAATGGTCGACCAACTCGCCCACGCGCTGAATGACGGCCGATTCCAGTTCATCCGCGGATGGCGAGGGCGGGGGTGACTCGCGGGACGTGTCCGCCGCATCCTGGGCCGGCTGGTCGCACACCGATACCTCGATGCACCGGTGTCCGCCGCGTTGCACCAGCGAGAAACGGACCTTCCCGTTGCCGCCGTGCGCGGCGATCGAGCGGCACACCATGTCGACGGCTTCCGCCAACTCGTTGCGTCGCTGCGGCGAGAGCTGGGTCAAGGCAGCCAGAAGCTTGGCTCGCTGGGCCAGTTCTTTGGCGTCCGAGGCGTGTCGAAGCAGGAATTCGGCAATCGTGGCGTTCACAACAGATCACTCTTGAATAACAAGGTTCTTCCCCCGACAATCAACTCCCGCTGCCCTCACCCGGTGGCGGGTCGCCGATCCCATGGTTCGGCTCCCGCGGCGGCACGCACGCTGTTGATTGTAGTTGTCAACCCAGCCCCACGGTATTCAGGCCATGTCGACCATCCTTGTCGTGGACGATGACCCGGCAGATCGCCATCTGATTGTGCAGACCCTCGCCCGGCAAGGGCATGCGGCGCTACCTGCCTCGACTGCCGCGGAAGGATGGAAACTGGCCCGGCAAGCGGTCGCCGACGCCGCCATTCTCGACGTGCTGCTGCCCGACGGAGACGGCCTCGAACTCTTCCGCAAGATCCGGAACGTCGACAAGACCCTGCCCGTGATTTTTGTGACTGCGTCGGGATCGAGCAATACGGCGATCGAGGCGATGCAGCTGGGAGCCCTGGACTACCTGGTCAAACCACTGCACGTGGCCGAGGTTCGCCGAGTCGTCGAACGGGCCTTGGAGGTCCGCCGGCTGGCCGTCGAGCCACTCACGATGGACCCGGAGCCCGCTCTGGGGGCGGATGGAGAAGGGGACGTCATCATCGGCCGCTCGCCGGCCATGCAGGACGTCTACAAGGCCATCGGCCTGGTCGCTTCGCAGAACGTGACCGTGCTGATTCGCGGCGAGAGCGGCACGGGCAAGGAACTGGTCGCCCGAGCGCTGTACAAGTTCAGCAAACGCTCGCAAGGGCCATTCCTGGCCGTCAACTGCGCCGCGATCCCGGAGACGCTGCTCGAGAGCGAGTTGTTCGGCCACGAACGAGGGTCGTTCACGGGCGCGGACAAGCGACGCATCGGCAAGTTCGAACAGTGCAATGGCGGCACGCTCTTTCTGGACGAGATCGGCGACATGCCACCGCTGCTGCAGAGCAAATTGCTGCGGGTCCTGCAGGAGAAGCAGTTTCAACGCGTGGGGGGCGAACAGGTCATTTCCACCGACGTACGCGTGATTGCCGCCACGAATCGAAACCTCGAAGAGATGGTCGCCCGGAACCAGTTTCGCGAGGACCTGTTCTACCGCTTGAACGGGTACACCATTCCGCTGCCGCCCGTGCGGGAACGGGGCGACGACATCGACCTGTTGGTGGACCACTTCCGCCGTCAGGCCAACCGTGACCTCGACAAGAACGTGCGCGCCGTGGCCGCCGAGGCCATGGAGATCTTGCGGAACTACGCCTGGCCCGGCAATGTGCGCGAAGTGCAGAACGTGATCCGGCAAGCCATTCTGCAGACCACCGGTCCCATCCTGCTGCCGGATTTCCTGCCGGAGTATCTGCGAGGCAAGGGCGATGTGCCGTCGGTCGGGGGGGCCATGGCACCACGCGATGACGCCCTCGGTCGACTCATCGACGACCGCCTGCGCGCCGGATCCGAGCGATTGTACGACGAGATTGTGGGCGCGTGGAAGCGCAGTTGATCGAGCGGGCACTGAACTACACGGGCGGCGATAAGCTGGAAGCAATTAAGTTGCTGGGGACGAATCCAGCCACATTTCGGTCCACAGCCGCCCTGGAACTACTGGATCTGGAGCCGAAGTCCGGTACCGGTCGTGCGGCGGACACGCTGATTCAACCAGGCATGACCATGGAGGAAATCGAAAAGGAAGCCATTCGCCGTGCGCTCACTCAGACCAACGGGCGCCGCACGGAAGCCGCCCAGTTGCTGGGGCTGAGCGTGCGGACACTGCAACGGAAAATCAAGGACTATGACTTGGATTTTTAGCCCGTAGAGCAAGCGTCCCGCTTGCTTGAGGTCCCAGGTGATCGATGCGTGTGCAGGCGCCCTGCACAAGCGGGACGCTTATGCTACGTAGAGCAAGCGTCCCGCTTGCTTGAGGTCCCAGGTGATCGATGCGTGTGCAGGCGCCCTGCACAAGCGGGACGCTTATGCTACGTAGAGCAAGCGTCCCGCCTTGGTGGTCGATGCCCTGCACAAGCCTGACGCTTATGCTGCGGGCGTTGCCGATCCCGGTCAGCTCTTGAGTTCGAACTCGGCGTCAATCGGCTCATCGTCGGTCGCGGATGAACGAGTGTGGCCGTTGCCCGCACAAGTCCCACTTGCGCAGTCGGCGGTAGCCCCGCAGGTTTGAGCCCGCTGATAGATCATCTTGCCCAACGCCTGGGCGGCTTGTTCCAGATCCTCCAGAGCCGACTTGATGGCCTGAGTATTATCTCCTTTGGCCAGCTGACGCACCTTGTCGATCGATCTCTTCAAAGGCTCCTTGTCGGCATCGTTCAGTTTGTCGCCCTGTTCGTTCATCATCTTTTCCAGCTGGAAGCACTGTTGGTCCGCCTGGTTACGGGCGTCCGCGAGTTCGCGCTTCCGCTTGTCATCGTCGGCGTGCAGTTCGGCATCCTTCTTCATGCGTCCGATATCGGTATCATTCAATCCGGCGGAGTCCTCGATCCGCACCGATGCTTCTTTGCCGGTCGTCTTGTCCTTGGCCCGCACGTTGAGGATCCCGTTCTGGTCGATGTCGAAAGTGACCTCGATTTGCGGAACGCCGCGCGGTGCGGGGGGCAACCCTTCCAGGTTGAACTGGCTGAGCAACCGGTTATCGGCGGCCATTGGCCGTTCCCCTTGGAAGACGCGGACCGTCACGGCCATCTGGTTATTCTCGGCCGTGCTGAAGATCTCGCGCTTCTCGATCGGTATGGTCGAATTCCGTTCCACCAATTTCGTGAACACACCTCCCTGGGTCTCGATACCCAGCGACAACGGTGTGACGTCCAACAGCAGTACATCGTCTCGCTCACCGGCCAGCACACTGCCCTGGATGGCGGCTCCGACCGCCACCACTTCATCCGGATTAACGCCTTTGTGAGGCTCTTTTCCGAAGTAGTCGCGCACGAGTTGCTGGACCTTCGGTACGCGCGTCGATCCGCCCACCAACACGACTTCGTCGATGTCGCGGGGACTGAGATTCGCGTCGGCCAACGCTTGTTCCACCGGTTTGCGAATCCGGTCCAGGAACGGGTCGATCAACTCTTCGAACTTGGAGCGAGACAACGTGAGCAGCAGGTGTTTGGGACCGGACGCGTCGGCCGTGATGAACGGCAGATTGACATCCGTCTGGGGCGTGCTGCTCAACTCCCGCTTGGCCTTTTCGCAAGCCTCTTGCAGTCGCTGCAGCGCCATCGTGTCCTTGCGCACATCAATGCCCTGCTCTTTCTGGAACTGATCGGCCACGTAGTTGATGAGGGTCAGGTCGAAATCGTCGCCACCGAGATGCGTATCGCCGCTCGTGCTCAGCACTTGGAAGACCTTGGTCGTGTCGCCACCGCCGGTGCCGGCCACTTCCAGAACGGACACATCGAACGTGCCACCCCCAGGTCGAACACGACGATCTTTTCGTCCTTCTTCTTGTCCAGGCCGTAGGCCAGCGCCGCGGCAGTCGGTTCATTGATGATTCGCATCACCTCCAAGCCGGCGATCTGTCCGGCGTCTTTCGTGGCCTGGCGTTGCGCATCGTTGAAGTATGCCGGCACCGTGATGACGGCCTTATTGACCTTGTGTCCCAGATAGGACTCCGCGGACTCCTTGAGTTTGCGAAGTGTCTTGGACGAAATCTCCTGCGGCGTGTGCTGTTTGCCGTCGATGACGACCTTGACATAGTCCTGGGCCGCGCCCGTCACCGGGTACGGGACCATCTTCTCTTCCGACTCCACTTCACTGTGGCGGCGGCCCATGAACCGCTTGATCGAGTAGATGGTGCGGCGGGCGTTGGTGACGGCCTGACGCTTCGCCGGTTCGCCCACCAACTCGCCCTTGTCCGTGAAGGCCACGACACTGGGCGTGAGCCGATTGCCTTCAGCGTTCTGAATCACTTTCGGCTCGCCACCTTCGACGACGGCGACCACGGAGTTTGTCGTTCCCAAATCGATACCGATTATTTTCTCACCCTTCATAGCTAATTCCCCTTTCGCAGGAAGCTTGGTTGTTGGGTCGGTTGGAAAAAGGGGTCAGGCCCGGCGCACGCCACGTGCCCTGTTCCGCTGCACGAACGTTCCGGGCCTTGCCCCTGTTTCCAGCTGAAGTAAACGGCGTGCCAGCCGTCACTGGCACGCCGCACGCAAGCCCGCCCGGGACGTCCCGGCCACACACCATGTGTGCACCGCACGTCGACCGAGCCAGGACCTAGACCGCCGATCAGCTCTTGACTTCGATCCGGCGAGGTTTGACGGCCTCGCTCTTCGGCAGGTGTACGGTCAGGACTCCGTTCTTCAGTTCCGCCGAGATCTTCTCCGCGTCGATGACTTCCGAAACGGAGAAGGTGCGATGAAAGTCGCCAATTCCGTACTCGCTGTACAGCGGCTCAATGTTCACGTTGCGAGGCGCCACTCGTCCGAAGATTTTCAAATCACCCTTTTCAAAGTGAATGTCCAGATCTTCGGAGGCAACGCCTGGCAAGTCTCCGTACAAGACCATTTCATCCTCGCTCTCCCAGATGTCAAACCGAGGACTGAATGTCAAACAGCCCTTCATGACCTGGGTGTCTGGCGTCTGGCAGGTGCCGGTCTTGGTCAGTGTATCGATCATGGTCGTTTCCTTCTTTCTCGTGTGAATGTTGGTATCTTGCCGAACTGTTGAACAAACCGTGTCTGGTTCAGTTGATCTTGACGGCGATGCGACGTGGCTTGTCCTCTTCGCGTTTGGGCAGCACAACCGTCAGCACCCCCTGCTTGAACTCGGCGGACACCTTTTCAGCATCCACATCGTGCGGAAGGTCCAGCGAGCGTTCGAAGCTGCCGAACGTGCGTTCCTGGCGGTGCCACACGCCTTCTCCCTGGGCCGGCTGCTTGCGCTCGCCCTTGATCGTCAACTGCTTTCCTCCGTTGACGTAGATCTCCAGTTCATTCAGTTCGAAACCGGGCAGTTCCGCTTCCACCCACAGCTTCTCGCCGTCCTCCCACAGATTCAACGCCGGGTATGCCACATGCGCGAGCGTCCGTGGGAAGTTGACCGAGAAACGTTCAAACAACCGATCCATCTCGTTCTGCAATCGACTCCAGTCCGATCGCTCCACACCCAATGGTTGCCATCGAATTCCAAACATGTGCCGTTCCTCCCTTGTCTAAGTTGGTTATGTTGACGATGGTCTGGCCTGCTCACATCGGCGGAATCCTCGTTGTCTTGCGACGGTTCCGCACACGATCAAGGAAGAATGCAACCGGCGTGCCAAAGTCACGGAGTGGAGAAAGAACTGGGCACTTCCGGGCTGCAGGACGGCCTCGGAGCCAGAAAACAGCCAGGTTTTCGCTCTGCGCGGCAGATCGCCTCGCGAGCCGGCCATCGTGACGCCTCCGCCCCGCGTCAGTTTGTCCGGCCAAAGTGGCCGGAAGGGCGGAGATTGGCGAAGGGGGAACCGAAGAGGGACGAGCACTCAACCGCAGATTGGCGAAGGGGGAACCGAAGAGGGACGAGCACTCAACCGCAGATTGACGAACAAGGAACCGCAGAAGTCGGAAGGGGGGAGATTGGCGAAGGGGGAACCGAAGAGGGACGAGCACTCAACCGCAGATTGACGAGCCACGGAAGAACCGCAGAACTCCCAAGTTCGGAGTGTTGCTGCTGGCTTGTCCGCACATCGGAGTATTGTTGCTTGTTTGTCCGTACCTCTGATTTCTGCGGTTCCTTGTTCGTCAATCTGCGGTTGAGTGTTGGTCAATCTCCAGTTCCTGCTTCGTCAATCCTTCCGTGAGCGCCCATGGTCCAGCTAGCCGGCCGTGGGATCCTGGTCGGCAAACGGCAGTGTATCGGGTGTGACTCGCACGGCAGTCGAAAGCTTGAACGGCACGCGTTCGCCGATGTCGAACGTCAATTCGACGTAGTAGGCGGTCCAGCCTTTGGACGGCGCATCGACTTTTCCGATGTAGGTGCCGTCCCCCTGAGCCTGCAGATCGGTGCTGGTGTACTTTTTGCCGAGTGTCTCAACGCGGAAGTCACGCGCGTCTGGATTGGTGGCTTGCCACAGCACGACCTTGGCGGCGGGAGCTTTGGAGACCACGCGTATTGCTCCATCGGGCTCGAACGTCCAGCTGATTTCCGGGCGGGCCTTGCGGTGCAGCACGGTCAGGTAGAAGGCCAGCAGGCTTTCCAGCGCGTCGGTGTCATCCAGGCCGTGATCGGCGTTGGGGACGTATCGAAGGTATTTGTCGCCCGGCAGGTCATCAAAGTAGAACCGCGACGAATCGGGGAGAAAGAACTGATCCCCCGAAGCATTCATGATGAATTTGGGCATCGTCAAGCGATCGCGATAGAAATAAGGATCGACTAACCTCTGCAGTTTGTCCATCTCGGGCGTTCCGAGGTGCTGGAAGATCTTCTGTGCGGTGTAGTCTCCGACCGATGGGGCCCAGAATCCGTAAGCTGCGTAGTGGTGTCGCATCGACTCCTGCACATTGACCACGTCGATCACGATCGGCGCGATGGCCACTACGCGTTTGTCGACAGCACCGGTGATCCAGGTGGTCCAGCCTCGTTTCGAGCCGCCTGCGATCACGAACTTGTCGACAGCTTGCTTGCCCCCTTGCTCACTGGCCATCAAGGCCGTGATGGTATCCATCGCTCGTACGGCGCTCTTGACCATGGCGTTGCGAGCCGGCCAGGTTCCATCGCCGGTCTTGAAGTACTGAGTCCACGTATAGGCAATCAAATCATCTTCGACACGTTCCTTCCCGTCACCATGGAAGATCAGCGGCTGGTTGGGAACCATGAGCAGGGTGGCCACAACCGACTGCGAGGCGACCGCCAACTTCGTGATGCGCTCATTCCGTTCGGTGGGCGGATCGCCGCCATTGCGTCCGCCGGCGATGTACAACATGGCCGTATCCGATGTCACACCGTCGGGCTTGGCCACGATCAGCCAGTGTTGCCACACGGTCCGATTGACTTCGTCCGCACTCCGCCATGTCTGGGACTTCAGGTCGATCAGAAACGTAGTCAGACCCTGCTCATGGACCGTCTTGATAACCTGCCACGAGTAGGTGGCATCAGGTTTCGCCACGTACCGGTCCAGTTCCGTTTCCTCGGATCGCACGAAAGTAGACATGCCAGGCACCAGCATCAGGACGGCCAGGAAGAACAACGGGCTGCGAAGACATCGACACCGCATACGACACCTCATGGCTGCAAGACAATTTGGAGCGAACGTCGGCCTGGCCGATGCGAAACCGTGTGGCCAGCAGGTGGACATGGTAACGGCGCGGGAGGCGGGGGACAACCTGCGGGAGTGTCCGTTCCCAGGCAGTATACCGAGGATCTGCCTCCAATGCGCCGCTCACGGCCGGCAGTCCGTGTCACGACCACCTTAGGAACCGGAACGGTCCGCCAGGCTGTCATGCAGCGTGAGCCCCTGGATCTCCATGACGGAGTCCCACAGCAGGCCGAGCGAGTCCAGGTAGGCCAGACGTGCTTCAAAGTAACTGCGCTGGGCTCAGCAGATCCAGCAGGCCGAACTCCTCGACTTCGTATCCGGCGCGGATCAGCCGCAGCGTCTGATCGGCGCTGTCGATAATTCCGCCTTTGCGCGCATAGCGGTCGACCTGATTGCGCGCCGTGTCGTGCCTTTGAAAGACTTCTGCCAGCCGCGTCTGCAGATTCAGCATGACCCGATCGACATCGCGTTGCGCCGCGACGGCGCGACCTTGAGCCTGCATGACGCCGCCTTGATTGCGATTGATCAGGGGAATCGGCACGCCGACCTCGACACCGGTGAGCGTGTCGCCGGTGGCCGTATTGTGTGTGACGACGGCCACCGCTTCCACGTTGGGCACCGCTTCGACGCTGGCGCGCCGGACGGCCCACCGTGCGGCTTCGAGGCTGGCCAGGGCGGCGGCCACTTCCGGACTCTCGGTCAAGACCTTCTGGAGCGACGCGTCCCACGAGATCTCCAGCGCCGAAGGATCGAGACTGCCTTCCAGTCGGCAGACTGCCAGTTCAGGAACGCCGGTGACGGCCGTCAGGCGACGCCAAGCCTCCAGCAGCTGAGCCTGCGAGTTTTCCCACACGATCCGCGCGCGATCGGCTTCCACGCGTGCGCGGAGCGGATCCGCTTCACTGACTTCTTCACCCTTGAACAAGGCCTCGGCCGATTGCACGGCTTGTTCGCTGATCCCGACCAGGTTGGCTGCCAGTTCCTGCCGCTGCTGAGCGATCAACACATTGTAGTAGGCAGTGCGCACGTCGGTCAGGACGCGTAATCGTTCGGCCTCCAAGTCCTGCTGCGCCCGCTCGATCTGCCAGGAGGCGACCTGTCGGTTCAGACGCAATTTGTGCGCGGTCACGAACTGCTGTCCGACAAAGCCACCCTGCATGCCGGCGGAACCACCGGCGCCGACCTCTTCCGACACGTAACCCAGCACGGGATTGGGGGGCAACCCGGTTTGTACCCAGTTTCCATGCGCCGCTTGAATTTGCGCGGCGGCACGCGCGATGACCGGGTTGTTGGCCAACGCCATGTTCTCCAGGTCCGTGATCTGCAGCGGAGACGTAGGTTGCCGGTGTGGCGAGCCGGCATCGCCGTGCGTGTCCAGTACTTCCGGTGTGGGCGGCAACGACTCGGCATCCGCGGGCTGTTCGTGGGCTACGGTGCGCACCGGGGGCGACGGCGGGCATGGCACGGCCGGGGGCCGTGCCGCAAGTTCAGTGGCCGACGATGCCGCGATTGTCGCCGTGGCTCTTAGAGGGGGAGTGGGAGCGGGCTCCGAGGCGGATTCAGGGGGGGCGCAGGTCCCGCCACGACCGGCTCGTCACGAGCGACCCTGTCGCCGGCGAGCTGGCAACCGCCAGAGGCCAGCAGGCTGGCGGCGACCAGGAGTATCCCGGTCCATCGGGGGATCGAGCGGAACCAACACATGAGGCCCAGTCCTTTGCTTGTTCAGCATGTCTCATAGTCGACCTGTGTCCCGAATTGGCTGCAGCAAATCCTACGAGTCGTAGCGAATGCGCGCGATTGGGCTGGGCGGTCGGAGAACGATGCTCCAAATGGACGAGGTTCGCTCACTTTCCGGGCGTCGGATAGCCGATCCATAGTAAGATCGGCGTGCTCCCACGCGGGACTTCCACTCGGTTCGGCTGGCCGCAACCCGTAGGATGGCCCGGTATCTCGCAAAATCGGCCGGTGAGCGGGCTTCACGGCGCCACGATCTTCCAGCAGCGGTGGATGCGCCGATTGCGGAAATCGGCGGGCACGGTCTGGCGAGTGATTTCGAAGGTGGATGCGGCCGGGATCGTTTCCGGTTCAAACTTGAAGCGGCGGAAATTCGTCGAGAAGAACACGATCCCACCCGGCCGGATGTGCTGCAACAGGCGGGTCAGCGTGTCGCTGTAGTCGCGCTGCACGTCCCACACTTCATCCGTTCGCTTGCTGTTGGAAAACGTGGGAGGGTCGACGATGGCCAGATCAAACATCGCACTCGACGGCAGGAGTTGGAGAAACTCCCGCGCGTCGTCCCGGGCGTACTTGTGTGACTGGCTGGTGAAGCCGTTGAGCTGCATGTTCCGCTGCGCCCATTCCAGGTAGGTGCGCGACCAGTCGACCGTCGTGGTCTGCACGGCCCCGCCGGCCGCGGCGTAGACGGAGAACGCGCCGGTGTAACCGAACAGGTTCAAGCACGCTGCGCTCCGCCAGCCAGTTCACGGACCATCGAACGTGTGATGCGATGATCCAGGAACAGACCGGTATCGACGTAGTCGGACAGATTTACGAGGAACTGGAGCCCTCCTTCGCGGACCGTGATCTCGTACCGCTCGTCGGCCACGTGATCGTGTTGTGTCGTTCCGCGTTGGCGCAACCGGCGTTTGAGGAACACGTGCCGGCGGTCGACCTGGAGTGCCTCGGCCGCCGTGCGAGCCATCAAGTCCAGCCAATCGGCATGCTGGCCTAAGTCGCGTTCGTGGGGCCGCTCGTACTCCGCCAGGTGCAGATGGTCCTCGTAACGGTCCACCACCAACGGGATCTCGGGAATGTCCCGTTCGTACAGTCGGTAACAGGTGATGCCATGGCGGGTCGGCCAGCGGCGAAGGTGGCGAGCGAGTTTCTCCAGCCGACTGCGAAACAACTCAGCCTGCTCGTGAGCTTTCGCCGTGAGCCCGCCAAACACGGGCCCCAGGGCCGGCTTCGCCCGCGGCGCAATCGATGACGCGATGGCCGCGTCCGGCCCCGCCGACTCGTCCGCCGGGCCCACGGTCGTGTCCTGGTCGGCGACGACCGTCAGCGAGGCGCACCGTCGGGGCGCGGCCCGTGAAACTGATAGTACGTGCATTCCAGCCGACCGTTGTAGAGCTTGCGGCGCCGATCGGCGGTCTTCTGCAGCAGGGATTCAAAGCCCGGATAACCGGTCAAGATGAAGTGCGACCACGTCGGCAGCCTGCGCAGCACTTCCGGGATCTGCTGATAGAGCGACTGGACGTTCCGCCACTCACCAGCGGCCTGTTCGTCGGGAAGGCTGGTCACCACGCATCCGTACGTGCGTTTGCTGGCCAGTTCGTGGAACTCCCGCCGCTGAAAATGCAGCTGGTCCGCCACTCCGGCCTGCACCGCGTTGCGGCGGGCCAGTTCCAGCAAGGGCTCGTCGACATCCGTGCCCAGCAGTCGTTCGGCGAACGGGGGCAGCATGACGTCGCGCGCTTCAGTGCGGGCTTCCTGCCACAGTTGCGGCGCGATGTTCGCCCAGGCCTCGGCGGCAAACGAGCGGTGCAAGCCGGGTGCGATGCGGCGGCCGATCCAGGCCGCCTCAATCGGGATCGTGCCGCTGCCGCAGAATGGATCGATGAGCGGTCGCTCCGGATCCCAGAAACTGAGCAGGATCATGGCGGCAGCCAGCGTTTCCTTGAGCGGCGCACGGACGTCCGCTTGCCGGTAGCCTCGCTTGTGCAGGCTCGGGCCCGGTCGTGTCGATGGTCAAGGTCACCTGATTATTGAGCAGTGCCACTTCGATCTTGTAGGCGGGGCCGCTTTCGGGCAACTCGCCCGCGCCGTGGCCCTGACGCAGACTCTCCACAATCGCCTTCTTCACCGTCCGCTGGCAGGCGGGCACACTGGAAAGCTGCGACTTGATCGACCGGCCCGCCACGGGAAACGCTGCATCCGCGGGCAACCAGTCCTGCCAGGGAAGCGCCTTGGTGGTCTCGAACAAGGTGTCGAAATCTTCAGCGGCAAACGTCGCCACCTGCACCAGCACGCGACTGGCGGTGCGGAGCCACAAGTTCGCGCGGCAAATGGCCGTCAACTCGCCCTGAAAACCAATCCAACCCGGTGCGACCACGCGGCCCTCATAGCCCAGTTCGGCTAACTCGCGCCGAGTCACGGCCTCCAGTCCAAACGCGGTTGTGGCAATAAAGTCAAAAGCCATGCTATGCCAACGCCCAACTCTCTCGGCCACTCACGGATCTATCGCGTCGACGTGTGGCCATCTACTGCTCCAGCAGCCGGACCACTTGTTCGTGACCCGCTCGGGCGCGAACACGGTGGCCGTATCGCCGTCCACGTCGACCAGCGTGCGATCGGCGTTGTGACTCAGCAACACCTTGACGACTTCGGCCTGTCCCTCGGCGGCCGCGAACATCAGCGCCGTGAATCCCTCGGCCTTGTCGCGCAGATCGACCTCCGCGCCGTTGACCAGCAACAGCTTCACGGTGGTCGGGAACGCGCCGCTGGCACAGTACATCAAGGCGGTGCGCCCTTCGGAATCCCGGTCGTTGATGCGGGCCTTGTTCTCCAGCAATGTCGCCACGATTGCTTCGTGTCCATCATAGGCGGCCCACATCAGGGGAGTGCGGCCGTTTTCGTCGGCCGCATTCGCGTCGGCCCCTTCGTCGAGGGCTTTCCGAGCGGCCTGCAAGTCGCCTCGTGTGCAGGCTTCCCGCAAGGCGGTGTCGGCCGCGGGGTTGGCTGTCGGCCTGTTCTTCGCGACGTCTTCGCCGGTGGCCGAAGCAGCCGGTGCTTGCTTGGCCGGCACATCGGTCGCCGGAGGCGCTCTCCGAACTGGCCACCGACCTGTCACCCGACCCGCAGCCACCGCACGCTACCGTCAGCAGAACCGCACACGAAAGTGCCCGGCAGATCTGGGTCGACCAGCGTCCGAGGGACACGTTGAAACGCGCCATGTGCCAAATCCTTACTTGCGGTTACGTGTCGAACCCGAAGCCCCACAGTTGCGGTCCCGACTCGTGGTACCATTTCGCTTGGTTCCGGATACTGCCTTGCGCGGGATACCGGTCTTCGCCATTGAGGTCCGCGAATATGCCCAAGGTCGGCATGACCGTGCGGAAGTGCTCGCCGCGCGAATTCGAGGCAGACGCGGCACCCATGTACGAGCGGGTCAGCGGATGGTATTCGTCCTCGCCGTCCTGGTCAGCAGAACAGGCCGATCGAGTTCATGTCGCCACCGCCGGCCGATTTCTTCGGGATGTAGTAAATGTCGTTACCCGTGACATCCACGAAGGTGCCAATCGAGCCGTCGCGCGCGGCCCCCAGCGTCTGCCCCAGTACGCGCGCGTCGTTGTAATGATCGTCACCCGACTCGTCGATCATCGAACCGATTGCGAAATGGGCCGCGGCACCCTGCGCAAAGTAAACGCCACGGTACTTGTCGGTCACCACCCAAGTCGACCAGCATGCCGATCGACCACCAGAATCCCGTGGCCTGACTGAAGACGCCGCCGTAATACGAATCGTTGCCGGCTCCGTCGAACAGCGCCCCCACGCCGCCGGCCATGCTGCGACCGTCCGTATTGTCCGCTCGCCGCCCGTAACCGCAGCCCTGGGCGAGCGACGTTTCGTGCGACTTCGGTCTGCGACGACGGAAACGTGATGCGGCGGCCGTTCTCGTTGTCGTAGGCATGGTACCGGTCGTTGCCCGACTTGTCGATCAGCACGCCGACACCCAGCGTGGAACCCAGCCCCTGGGACTCCACCTGACAAAAGTACTTGTCGTTCCCCGCTTCGTCGATCAACATGCCGACCCCCGCGTGTGCCGCGCCTTGGCACCATTGATGCCCCGTGTACGTGTCATCACCCCCTGTGTCGACCAACAGCCCAATCCCGTGCCAAGCGCAGCCGAGTCCCGAGTCGCCACAGAAATACTTGTCGTCCCCTCCCAGATCCAACAGTGCGCCGATCCCGAACAGACCGCAGGCCAGCGACGCCGGACTCTGCCGGCCGTCGTACGTGTCGTTGCCCGCCACGTCGATCAACACCCCCACCGGAGCCGACTTCGACATCGGCACGGCCAGCCGACCGGAGTACCGGTCATCGCCTCCCAGGTCCACGACCGGGCGTCCGACGCCTGATACGTGTTGTTCCCCGGTCCCAATACTCGTACAGTGCCTGCACTGGTCTTGAGCAGCAACGAATCGAACTTCGGGATGTCTCCGGCCTGCGTGGCAGCCAGCAGTCTGGGAATGGCCGCTTGCACCGAGGAGCAGAATACGGCGGCCCCGTTGCCCAGCGGCGTGGCCTTGAAACTGCTCAGTGCCGCAAACGATGCGTCCGCCGCCGCCATAGGCCAGCCAGGGACCGGCCGCGAGACGGTACACCTGATCGGTTCCGAGCCTGCCCGCTTGCCCGTCACCCGTCTGCCGAGCGATCGCGTTCCAGTCGAACGCTTCGTGCAAGTACGGCCTGGCCGCGGCCGACCCACGGACAATTTCCGTCACCGCCTCGCGCACCGCCTCGGGCAACGCCTCCCAGGCCGCTTTCGACTTCGCGTCGGCCGGAACCATTTCGGCCGCCGGTTTGTCCTGCTGCACTTCCAGTGAGATCTTCGAACCGAGAATCGCTAACGCCCGATACAACGCGCGCTCGAAGCTACTGTCGAGCATCCGGCGGGCCAGACGATGCGTTTCGTCCGGCACGCGTTCGGCTCGCCGCGAACAACTGACTGACATATCCCAAGCGATGGGCACGGCCGGGAAAATTCGCCATCTGCTGCGGCGAGTACCCCAACGGACGATCTTTGCTGCCCACACTCTGACGCACGAATTGTGCAATGTTGTCCGGCCACATCAGGAACGACGAGTCGGGAGTGTCGGTTTGAGCACACGACAGGAGCACGACAAAAGTCAGAGCGTTCACGGTGTTAATCCTCGGTGCAAATCAAGTCCGATGCGACCACGGCGGGACAACGTGCGGCTTCTTTAAAGTCTACGCCCGCACTTGCAGTTGCCATGATAGCCGGATCGCCTGCGGATTAACAGAAGGAGGAATGATGAATGGGGAACCGAAGATGGGCCAGCACGCTCAACCGCAGATTGACGAACAAGGAACCGCAACCGCAGATTGACAGGAACCGCAGAACTTCCAAGTTCGGAGTGTTGCTGCTGGCTTGTCCGCACATCGGAGTATTGTTGCTTGATTGTCCGCACATCTGATATCTGCGGTTCCTTGTTCGTCAATCTGCGGTTGCGTGTTGGTCCTTCTACGGTTCTGCCTTCGTCCATCGACATTCCTGTTACAATGGTGAGTCGCATGCCGGTCTGTCGCATTGACCGTCCTACCCGCTTCGCCATACGAGGGAGAGATCACCATGCCCAACGGCGGCAATCCGCGAGTCATACAACTTCACGCATCGGACAACGTGTGCGTGGCTGTGATCCCGTTGGAGGCGGGCAGCACGCTGGAATCGAACGGCCGTACGATCCGTGTGAATGCGGTGGTGCCGATGGGCCACAAGCTGGCGACGGTCGGGATCGCGAAGGGCGAGCCGGTCCGCAAGTATGGCCAGGTCATTGGTCTTACGACGCAGGCCGTCGACCCTGGCGACTGGGTTCACACGCATAACCTGGCGATGCAGGACTTCCACCGCGACCATGCCAGTGCCACGTGCATCCCTCCGGATCCCGCACCAATCACCGATCGCACGTTTCTCGGATATCGCCGCTCTGGCGGACGGGTGGGAACGCGGAACTACGTGGCCGTGATTTCCACGGTGAACTGTTCGGCATCGGTCAGCAAGTACATTGCGCGTCGGTTCGGCCCCGGCGAACTTGCGGAGTACCCGCATGTGGACGGGGTGGTCGCGTTCACGCACACCAGCGGTTGCGGCCTGCAGTTTGGCGGCACCGCACATGCCATGCTCAACCGCGTGCTGGCGGGGATCGCCCAGCACCCCAATATCGGCGCCTATCTGCTGGTCGGGCTGGGCTGCGAACAGGCCGAAATGGACTACTTGTTGCGCGAGCACCAGTTGGTGCAGATCGCGGGAGTCGCTTCGGGCGATCGAAGGCCACCCGTGTTCTCGATGCAGGACCAGGGGGGAACGGCGCAAACGGTGGAAGCGGGCGTGCAGCAAGTCCGCGAGTTGTTGCCGCTGGTCAATGCCGCGCGTCGCGAACGTTTTCCTGCCAGCGAAATTGTCCTGGCGACGAACTGTGGAGGCTCGGATGGCAATTCGGGAATCACCGCCAATCCGGCGTTGGGAGTGGCGTCGGACCTGATTGTCGCCTGTGGCGGCACGACGATCCTGGCGGAGACGACGGAGATTTACGGTGCGGAGCATCTGCTGACCCGTCGTGCGCAGACGGTCGAAGTGGCCGACAAGCTGCTGGAACGCATCGCGTGGTGGAAGTGGTATACCGGCGTGTTCGGTGTCGACATCGACAACAATCCTTCGGTGGGCAACAAGAAGGGAGGGCTCACCACGATCGCCGAAAAGTCGCTCGGGGCGGTGGCCAAGGCGGGGTCCACCGCGCTGGTCGATGTGGTCCAGTACGCGGAGCCCGTCCGGACGCGAGGTTTGGTCGTGATGGACACGCCAGGTTACGATCCGGCCAGCGTGACGGGGCTGATCGCGGGGGGCGCCAACATGGTCGTGTTCACGACCGGTCGTGGGAGTTGCTTCGGCTGCAAACCGACACCGTCGATCAAAGTCGCCACCAACACCCCGATGTACAATCGCATGCGCGACGATATGGACATCAACGCGGGCGTCATCCTGGAGGGAACGCCGGTGGAAGCGGTCGGAAAGCAGATTTTCGAAGAGATCCTGGAGGTGGCCAGCGGCAAGAAGACGAAGAGCGAACAACTGGGGATCGGCGACGAAGAGTTTGTGCCTTGGACCGTCGGTCCCACACTGTGAGGAGCCGTCCATGAACCGTCACACATCGGGCTCGCCACGGACTGCCGGAATAGTGAGACCTGCGCGTGGGGTGAAGCGCGCCCGGCTGCCGCAAAGGGCCGGCGCAAGGTCCAACGCTGGACCGACGCAACGCTCTCAAGATCCTTGGTGCGGCAGCGATCGGAATCCCGGTGTTTCATGCGAGGTGCGCCGAGGTGGCACTCGCCGCCGACGCGGAACAGCCAAAGAATCGCTTCGCGCGCATGGTGCATGAGTTCTTCGTGCGGAAAGTCCAGGAGGCGCACGAGCAGAACGCGCAAGCGTACGCTCAACTGCAAACGTGCGCCGATGCCGAACGATATGTCACCACAGTGCGTGCCAAGATCCGCGCAGTGTTTCGGTCCTGAGCCAGATCGCACTCCACTCAATCCGCGCGTGACCGGGATCGTGGACCGAGGCGTCTATCGGATCGAGAAGGTCATCTTCGAAAGCCGGCCTTCGTTCCCCGTCACTGCGAATCTGTATGTGCCGCAGAACGTCGATTTCCCGCGGCCGGGAGTCGTGGGATGTTGCGGACACTCCCACATCGGAAAAGCGGAGCCGGCATATCAATCCTTCGCGCAAGGTCTGGCCCGCCTGGGCTACGTCTGTTTGATCTACGATCCGATCGGGCAAGGTGAGCGGTTGCAGTATGTCCGGGACGATTTGTCGTCGCGTGTCGGTGTGGGAGTTGCAGAACATCTCTACGCCGGCAACCAGCAGTTCCTGGTGGGTGAGTTCTTTGGCATGTGGCGGGCCTGGGACGGGATTCGTGCGCTGGACTACCTGCTGACCCGTCCCGAGGTCGACCCACGTCACCTCGGTGTGACCGGCAACTCGGGTGGCGGCACGCTGACGACCTGGCTATGCGGTCTCGACAGCCGCTGGACCATGGCGGCTCCCAGTTGCTTCGTGACCACGTTTCTGCACAACATGGAGAACGAACTGCCGGCGGACACGGAGCAATGCCCTCCCAAGGCATTGTCGCTCGGACTCGATCACGTCGACTTCCTCGCCGCGATGGCGCCCAAGCCGGTCGCGATTCTGACGCAGGAACGGGATTTCTTCGACGTGCGCGGCAGTGCCGCTGCCTTTCATCGACTCAAGCACCTTTACCAGTTGCTGGGTCAGGAGCAGAATGCCGCCGCCTTTGGCGGCCAAGGGACACACGGTTACTCGGCAGAGAACCGGCGTTTCATGTACGCGTGGTTCGGTGTCGCCAGCCACATTTCACCCGGCGAGGTCGAGCCCGCGATTGCACTCGAAGAGGACCGGACGCTGTGGTGCACACCGCGCGGACAGGTCTCCGCATCGGAAGGCACCCGGACCGTATTCATGCACACGCGGGACAAATCGCAGCAGCTGGCGACACAACGCGGCCGAGTGAGGAATGAAGCGCTGTTGCGGGCAGTGAAATCTGTGCTGAAGTTGCCAGCCGAGTACGCACCCGACACCCCACCTTTACGGCAACCGTTCGTCTTGCGGCCCGCCCCGCATTTCCGCATCTTGCGGTCCACCCAGGAGACCGGTTATCCGCTCCCCTATGCCTGTACGTACGCCGTGGTGACCGAGCCAGGCGTCATGGCCATCGTGTATTGGCTGACGAAGGAAAGCTGGGAATCGCGTCCGCTCCAGGGAACGGCCGACCGGGATGGACGGGCCATTCTCTATGTGGCGCATCGTTCAAGCGATCAGGAATTGCAGCAGGAACCGCTGATTCGCGACGTGATGCAGAACGAGCCCGCTGCCCCGGTTTTCACGTGCGATGTCCGCGGCATCGGGGAGTCGATGCCCAATACGTGCGGCCCGCACACCTTCGACGATCCGTACGGCTGCGATTACTTCTATGCGATACACAGCCTGATGCTCGATCGGCCCTACCTCGGACAGAAGACCTACGACGTGCTGCGCGTGCTGGACTGGCTCGCACACCACGGCTACACGAATGTCCATCTCGTGGCGAGAGGCTGGGGATCTCTCGCCGCGACCTTTGCTGCTCTTCTGTCGCCACAGGTGACCCGGGTGACACTCAAGAACTCGTTGAAATCCTATGCGGACGTGGCCGAATCGGAAACGTACCGCTGGCCGTTGGCCACTCTGTTGCCCAACGTGCTGGCGCACTTCGACCTGCCCGACTGCTATGCCGAACTGGAAGCCAAGCAGCTGCGGCAGATCGAACCGTGGGGGGCGCTGGCCGATTAACCTGACGGTCAGCGTGCACAAAAGATCGCCGTCGCCTTGCCGGAGCACCGCAGACTTCACACGCGCACGAAAAACTTCTGCCGATACATCCAGAGAGCGATCAGCCAGAACACGATCACGGCACAGATCGGCGGAATCATGCGCCGAACATATCGTCGGCCGTCAGTGACGGTCCCAGATAGTAGGCGATCAATCCGCCAAAATGGGTCTGGACGGTCTTTTCAGCCCACGGTCGCAGCAGTTGGCCCATCAGGTAGAAGGCCAGCGAGTTCATCCCGATCACGACCAGTGGAAAAGCCAGCCAGCGGAGTCGGCACAAGTCGAACAGCAGGTAGAATGCCGCCAGAGCCCAGATGACCCAGGCACCGCTGTACAGCACCCAGGAAGGAGTCCAGATCCGCTTCACGATCGGGCACACATACAGGCCGGCCGCCACTCCCAGTCCCAGGCACACGGCACCTCCGATCACGAGCAGGAAGAACTTCTGCCACCACCGCCGGTCACTCAGCAGCAGCTGACCGCAAAACACCCCCAACAGCATCGTGCCGATCGCCGGGATGAAGTTCAGCGTCTGGTAACCACCCTCGTTGAAAGAAAAGGGCTGCTGCTCGGTACGAGGAAACTTGTTCAAGAACCAGACATCGAAGTTGTGCGCCACGCTGGCGTTCTTCGACCAGGAGGCGAATCGACCTTCCAGCTGCGTTTCGGGTGCAGCGCCACGGCGGCATAGTCGTAGCCGGCTGATGGCGTGTAGGTGGAAAACCATCCCCAGTAGCCGACCAGAATCAGCACGAAGGCGATCAACTGGATCCAGAATCGACGCCCCATCAGGGCATACGCGAACAGGTATCCGAGGCCAATCTGCGACAGCACGTTGGTGAATGTCCAGTTGGTCTCCGCGGACCAGTTGGATGACAGGAATATGCCGAGCAAGATCAGTACGAGGGCCCGCAGCACAGCGTGTGCCGCGCGGCTGACGGCACCCTGCCCCAAGGCCTGGCGGCGCGCATAGGAGAAGGGCATGGCGACACCGACGATGAACATGAAAGCCGGCTGCAGCAAGTCCCAGAACGACACGCCGATCCAGTCAAAATTGCTCTGCCAGGCCGTGTGGTCGAAATTGAATCCGATCCGCTGCCAGGTGTCATAATCGAGCGTTTTCCAGACGGGGGCTTCCGGCTTCAACTGCGTCAGTTGCAAGATGCCGAATCCGCTGGCCGCCAGCACGAGCATCACAAAGCCGCGATAGGCGTCCAGCGAGAACAATCGCCCTTTCTGGATGTCGTCCACGGCCACACCCGCCGGTGCCGCGGGCGGTGCACCGGAACTCGGACGCGGCACGGTGGTGCGGGGATGCAGCGGACGTGGTGTCGACTGCGATGGCTGAGAACTCGCCGACGCTGCCGCCGGCTGCGGCGACGCGGCGGGTCGGACCGCCGGCTGACCCGGAGACGTGGAGGGCTGACCGGAGCCAGGTTGGGGTGGCCGGGATGAGGAAGACTGCGGGTCGGGCTGGCGTTTCATGTTCACGGGGGTGCTCCACAAGTTTCAGGTGGGAATCGGTTGGTCCGTGACGAGCAGAGATCCTCTTCTCCCAAGAGTGCCGTCCGAACGCGTTGCTTATGGCAAGCCACCCGGTCCGCCGATCAGGGTCGGTCGACCGGGCAGTGATAACCGCAGTCAAGTGTCTGAAACCTGGCAGTACCCTGCCCCGAGCGGATTACCATCCTACCAAGGATGGCCGAGGCTGGAAATCTTGAAATGGGGGGATTACGGGCCTTTTGGTACGAGCGTCTTGCCGGCGATCAAAGCCGCCACGTCGGCTCGAATCCGCTCGCGCGACTGATCGCCGCTGCCCAGTTGGTACGCCTGGACGGTCCCGTCCTTGCCGATCATGACCGTCACCGGCAGGGCTGAGATGCGATAAGCTTGGACAGCCTTCTCTTGCGGGTCGAGCAACACGGTACCCTGGAATCCTCGGTCGGCCACAGTCTTGCTGACGACGTCGCGGTCCTCGCGCAGATTGATGGCGTAGACGGCGGCGCCGGCCTTTTCGCAGGCGGCCACGAATTCGTTGAGGGACCCCATGCGGTCCGTACTCGGCGCACACCAACTGGCCCAGAACACCAGCACGACCACGTTCTTGCCCAGGTGCTGGGCCAGGTTGATCGGAGTCCCCTGCAGGCTGGTGAGTTCCAACGCGGGTGCCGGTTGGCCCAGCAGTTGCCCGATATCGCCCTCCTGCAGCGCCGCCAGCAGATCATTGACTCGTCGGGCCCCGGCCGGGATCTCCAACGCGAAGGTTCCCTCCGGATGCTTCACGCCCACTTGCCATTTGAAAGCGCCCGTGGTGGTCAGTCGAATCACCCGCTCGCTGTCGATCGGGATGGCCGTGGTGGTGACGAGCCTGGTCAACACCGGTTGTTCGCCGGTCGTGAACCAGAGGTCGTAAACCTGCTTGTCCAGCAACGTGAGACGAAAGTGGCGAGTGTCCACGTTGTCGATCTTTTCGCGGCCCGCGTCTTCCACGCTGCGGATCTGCGCAATGAGCTGAGCGCGAAACTGCGGGCGGACGAGGAACTCGACGCCCGACCCCGCCAAGGACTGGAGCGTCATGCTGTCGTGCTGCAGTTCGTCCAGCGTGGTGGCGGCTTCGTGCTGGCTGTACAGCTTGGCGGAACGCAAGAGACGCGTGATGCCTCGTCCGTCGCTCACGCAGACGAACTGAGCTTCGCCGGCCTCTGCCGAACCCGCTTCCACGCGCAGTTTGCCGCCGGCCTGCACCGCCACGCGAAAAACGTTGGTCCCTTTCGCGTCGCCACCGCCGGCTGTCTCCCACTGGCTGACCACGTCCGCTGTGAACGACCCCGCCTCCGTCAGACGCTTCTCGAAATTCCGCACAATCTCGTCAAAATCCTGCTCGGCTGGCGACAACTGCACGGTCGGCGCAAGCACAGGCGTCTGGTTCGTCTCGGTCTGGGCCGGCAGGTGTCCGGTGGTCAAGACGGTCAGCAACGTGGCGGAAAGCATCACATATCGACGCATCGATCGGTCTCCTATCGTATCGTTCATCACCCAAATCCTTGATTCCAACATCCGCCGGTGGCATCCGCCCCGCAGGGGTCGGAAACCTGACGCAGCGAGTTACCGGTAGGCATACATCTGGTTCAATTGCTGAACCGCCAACGTGATTTCCTTCAGGTCAGGAGCAGTGGCCAGCCGGGTGGCATCGACGGTCTGTTGCCAGCTCGCGGTGAGAACCTGCAGCAGCTGATTGACTTGACCCAACTGCGTCTGGACCGTCAGCGGATACCCACCGGTCGATACTTCTTGCCGCAGTTGCATCAGGGACAATCGCAGGCTCCGAGCCTGTTGCTGCACTCCTGCGACCTGTGGAGCGTAGGGCAAATACCGGCTGAGGCCAACCACGAAGGCATTTAGCCGAGCCACCGCCTGGTCAATCGTGGCCACCGCGTTCGGTGGTGCCTGGGACGGCTGTGGCCGTTGTACGGCATAAGGGAATTGGTTGTACGTCGGCGAGTTGTACAACACCGGCTGACCCGGATCGATGGCAAGTCCCATCGACACGCCGACCAGATCCCCGAGTTGCTGCAAGTCCTGGGTCACGACGTTCCAACGTTGGACCACCTGTCCCAAGGACGCATTCTGACGCATCTTCTGCGTGATGCCGCCGGCCAGTGCGCAACCTCAGTACGGCGGACCGCACATCCGCCACCGGCATCCCCACACGCAGGACATGCTCCAGAGCGTCCACTTGCGAATAGAAATACTCGACGTCCCGGAGCATCTGCAGGTAGAATCCGTCGGGATTGATCATGCTTCGCAGCAGATACAACAGCTGCTGCGTGTCGCTCGACAACACCGTGATGGCCCGCAGGACATCGTTGTACAGCCGGACATCCAGACCGCCGGGCGGAATCGCCGGCTGTGTGGAATTCGCGGGAGGCAGCGCTCCTGGCTGCATGGCGGACCCGGACATCGATCCCAATTGCCGGACATAGCGGTCCAGGTAGGCGCTCGAATTGGGCGCCGAATAACGCACGCTGCCAAATTCGTTCTCCACGGCGGCCAACGCCATTCGGGCGTTCTGGTAGGCCTGCGCGTAGGCCGCGGGCGGATTGGTCGGCGTCAGCTCCAGGCTCTGGCTGGCATTCACCAGATTGCGGCTCACGATCGAGAGCCTCTGATTCAGCTGGGTTCCACCCAGTTCGTCTTCCATCGAGTCGCGCAGCAGCCGCGCCAAGACCGTCAACTGTCCTTCCCGCGCCGCGGTACCCGATGCCGGCAAGGGCTTTCGCTGGGTCAGTTCCTGCTGGGACGCTTTGAGGAATTCCCGGACCAGTCTCTGACGATCGCCGCGGTACGCGTTGAGATTGTTCACCCAGGCCGACACCTCCGCCTGCGACGGAGCGCGGTTCAAGATCTCCGCATACAAGCCGGACACCCAGGAATTCGGATTACGCGCGTGCCGCGAAAAATTTTCGTCCGAAGACAGGAACGCCACCTGGGCGTCGGCCAGAGTGGTCCCTTTCTGGAAAGCCCACACCCACTGCGTGAGTTCGTTGGACGACGGTTCACGATTCAGATATCTGTTGTACAGGCTCCGCACATAATCGACTGAATTGTAGACCTGTGCCGGGCACGTCGTCGCCGAAATCACCAGCACCAGGAGTGCCGCCCAAGAAGTCCGCCCTGAAGGCATAGTTCTGCTCCCTCCCACAAGATCATTCCCCGAGACACCATCCGATGCCGGAAAAGAAGGGTGACTCATCCGCCGGCCTTGCGACTTCCCCACCACTTCTCGATTTCCTCCAGCGTGCGGCCCTTGGTTTCGGGCACGAACGCCAGCAGGAAGACGACGGCCACGACGCAGAATCCCGCATAGACGTAGAACGGAAACGCATGATGGAACCAGGCCACCAGCCATTCATTCTTGTCCATCATGGGAAACGTCTGCGAAACCACGTAATTTGCGATCCACAGACAGACCGTGGCCATCGCCATGGCCCGCCCCCGGATCTTCGTGGGGAAAATCTCCGACAGAATCACCCACGTCACGGGACCCACCGACAGGGCAAACGCCGCGATGTAGGTCAGCATGAAGAGCAGAACCCAGGTCTCCGTTTGCTGCAGATGGGCTGCCCGGCCCAACGCCAGCAGGCTGATGGCCATGCCGATATAGCCGAACACCATCAGCGGCTTGCGTCCCAAACGGTCCACGGTCCAGATGGCGATGAGCGTGAACGACATGTTCACCGCACCGACCACGATGGTCTTCAACAGTGCCGCATCCATGTTCGACTTGGCGATGCGCTGGAATATTTCGGTCGCAAAGTACAGAAACACATTGATGCCGGTGATCTGTTGCAGAATGGCCAGCACCACGCCGATCGTGAGGGCCAGTCGCATCCCCGGCGCGAACAACTGCCAGAACGATGCACCTTCCGATTGGAGGCGCATCCTTGATGGTGGCCACTTCGGTACTGGCGGCCTGGGAACCGTTGACGCGCGACAAGACGCGAAAGGCCTCGACCGCACGTCCCTGTTTGACCAGCCAGCGGGGGCTTTCCGGCACAAAGAAGAGGAAGAACAGGAGAGCCAACGCCGGCAAAACGCCCGAACCAAACATCCACCGCCAGCCGTATGCGACGTTCCATGTTTCGTCCCCGGAACTGGCAATCATGTAGTTGACGAGGTACACCGCCAGCATGCCAAAGACGATCGCCAGTTGATTGAGCGACACCATGCGCCCGCGAATCCGTGCCGGGGAGATCTCCGCGATGTACATGGGGGAGGTCATGGAGGCGGCCCCGACGCCAATTCCTCCCAGCACCCGAAACACGATGAACTGCACGAGTGTCCGTGGCAGCGCCGTGCCAATCGCGGAGACAACGAACAGAATCGCGCACAGAATCAAGACCTTCTTGCGTCCCAGGTAGTCGCTCAAGACACCCGCCAGATACATGCCCAGAGCACATCCCGCCAACGCGCTGGCGGCGGTCCAGCCTTCCATAGCCGGGGACAACTGGAAATGCAAGGTCAAGAATCGAATCGCCCCGTTGATCACCGCCGTGTCGTACCCGAACAGCAAGCCTCCCAATGTCGCGACAAAACAGATCAACACCAGATACCACAGGCTGCCTTCCTGGTCGTGCAGCAGGCCACCGAATTCAGTCGTGGACAACCGATCAGCACGGGTGGGCGACGATCGCTTCGTTTCGTATTCGTCTGTCATCGCGGAGACCTTTGGGGGCGGAGTCAGGGCGCACTATCGCGAATCGCATCGAACATGGCCAGGATATTCTGAGTGGGGGTGTTCCCCTGGATGTTGTGAATCGAATTGAAGACCATCCCGCCCCCATTATTCAAGACTTCGATCCGGTGGCGCACCTCGCGATACACTTCATCCGGCGTCCCGAAGGCAATCGTCTTCTGCGTGTCGACACCTCCGCCCCAAAACACGATGTTGTCTCCATACGCCTTCTTCAGTTCGACCGGATCCATGCAGGCGGCGGAGCATTGTACGGGATTCAAGATGTCGAAGCCGGCTTCGATGAACTCCGGCACCAGGTTGAAGACGGAACCGCACGAGTGGATGAACGTCTTCCAGGCGGATTTGTCATGAATCAACGAATTGACGCGGATGTGAAACGGCTTGTAGAGTTCCTGGTAGGCCGCGTTGGAAATGAACTGGCTCCGCTGGGTTCCGAAGTCCGTCCCGGTAATGAACGCCACGTCGACTCGATCGCCAAAGAAATCGATCAACGTCTGGATATTCCGTTCCGCGATTCGGCATTGCTGTTCGAACACTTCCAAAACGTAGTTCTTGCGGACGGCCGTCGAGACGTACCACTCCTCGACGTCACGAATTCCCTTCGGGTGCTTCAGGAACGGGGCGGGAACCAGGGCGATGTCGCCGAACCCGGCACCCGGGATCACCAGGACGGCGCCGCACTCCGGCCGCTGATTCAGCCAGTCCCGCATCTGGGCGTAGTATGCCATGTCGGTCTGGCCGAGCAGCGAGAATTCTTCCAGGTTGTCGGCCGGATTCAAGTGCGCCTCGTCGAGCGGTTCCTGACGCACGATGGTGTCAAAGAAATAGCCGGTCTTGGGCATGTGCCCGCTGGCGGGTGCCGACAGGTCCCCTTCCGGATAAACAAACGTATCCCCCGCCTCGTTCTTGGTGAAATTGAAATCTTCGGTCACCAACACGTCCGTACCATCGTTCATCGTGAACGGCTTCCATCCCGTCTGTTGCGTGCCGAACAGGCTGCAGCGTGCCGGCACGCCCACCACGTCGATGCCCAGAGCCGCCCGGAGTTCATCGTCGATTTCACCCAGCATCTGGTACGGTTCGATGACTTTCACGCGATACGCACTGTCCCCGAGTACCGCTCGCCGCACCCGCGTGACGGCCGAAACGTGGATGCCCGTGACGAACGTTGCTCCAAAATCCACGCACACCCGATCCGGTTGCCGATGGGCCAACGCTGCCTGCAACCGTTCGCGGTGCGTCATCGCACCCGTGGTCTTGTTACTCATGTCTCCATTACTCCGCATTAGCGACCAGCACCACCGTCTGGTTCAGTTCAGGAGCCGTCGGCGGAAAACGCAGTGCCTTCCGTTCCGTCGTGACCTCCACATAGTATTCAAGATCTGCATGCAGTTCGGAAGCGGGCAATTCCACACGATAGACTCCGTGCGGCGACGTGCGCTCAGCGGGGTCGACATGAAGCTGCTGCCCCCCAGCGGTCGCCAGAACAGGACCGCCACGCTGTCAGGTGCGCCGATCACCACCGCATCCACGCGCAGCGACTCGCCCTTGAGCAGTGAAGTCCGCGCGACGGGCACGAACAGCCGCGGATCACCGGAGTACTCGCGCGGCAACGTGGCTTTGCCCGACAGCGGTTCGCCCGTGGCTTCGGTGATCTCCTTTTCCGAACGGTCCAACAACATCGGGAACACGTGCTGCTGCCAGTTTGTCACGGTCCCCATCGCCCCTTTCGTGTAGACAGTGTCGAGCAGGAATTGCTGGACATAGGTCAGTTCCCGAATCAGTCGGATGCGGAGGGGCAAGGCCTTGCGGAGAGCGATCTCCTTGCGAGCCGCCGTGTCGTCGGACTGTTTCATCGACTCCAGCGACGCATTGAGTTCGGCCCACGTGCAGTTCAGCCGACCCAGGGCCCGCAAGTACTTGAAATTGGCCAGCCAGTAATCGAAACGTTCCAGGTGGCCTGCCCCGCGGACCAGGGGACGCAGTTCGGCGAGTTCCTCCACAAAGGCGTATTCGGCCGCCACGACACCCCACGGCCGCGGATCGGGGACAATGCCCCCCGGCCCGTCGACCCAATTCGCGGGCCGCGGCAGATGGCAGTCCAGCCGGGCGAACAACGGTGCGATCCGCTGTCCGGCCCGCGGCCCGAACTCAGCCGCCGCCCAGTCGCTGTAAAAGTCCTCGCACGACGCCATGCGCCAGGCGGGATAGCGGACTTGCCGTTCTTCAAAGGAACCCGTCAGTACCGGCGGGTCGGTGTCCACGGTTGGTGTCTTCCAGCCATCCTGGGACCAGGCGGCCTTCGCCAGGGCCGCCACGTTGGGCCCGAGAATCCGCGTGCGCCAGTGGATTCCCAGCAAGCCGTCGCAATCGTAACGCAGCGCATCGGCTGCGTCTTTCCGCATCCGACCTACCCACAACTGAGGGATGATCATCGCCGGGTCATCTTCCAACCACGGGATCGCCCACTGCGGTCGACCCGCGACGGCCGCGAATCCGCGTTCCACCGGATCGTGTCCCACGTTGCGGTTGATGCAGCTCACCGGCCACGACTTCGGCAGGATTCCGTCGAACAGCGAGGGGTCTTGCGGTGGCCCCAGCACCCAGCCACACGTGGCCAGCTGAAACGGCGCGCCGACAGCCTCGGCAGCTTTCTGGACGGCGGCGAAATCGGCCAGCGTCGCGTCGATGCGTTCCTGCTTCACAATCTCCCAGGTCCATCCTTCCGGTGTCCACAGCCAGTAATAGTCGATCGGATAGGCCGCCATGATCCTGCGGAACATCCCCTCGTACACTGCCTGGACGGTGGCCGGATCGGACGGAGATTTCCCGGCCGCCTCCAACCGCTCACGAACCGGCTTGGGAAGGATGAGCGGCGTCTCGGTGCCGACACACGTCTTGATCCCCAGCTGCCGCGCAAACCGAAGGCGTCCTGGAGCACCGCCGCGAATCGATGGAACAGCGCGTTCGACTGCTCCGGGTTCATTTCATTCCAGGGGAACGTGTCCTGCATGTACGCCGCACCATAATCGTCCCGTTCGAACAGCTGCGCTTCGCCAAACGCATAGTCGCTCGTTTTCCGCGGACGATAGCCCCACGCTCCCGTGACGTTGCTGGTCACGAAATGCCGGGACGGGTAACTGGCCAATACCTGTCCGTCTTTGCCGACTTCACCGGGCGGGCCAATCCACACCGTCGGCTCCGGTCCCACACCACCCTCGGGATACGTGTGCAGGCCGAAGAAGTTCATGCGCAGTTTCGGCAACTGAGCGCAGATCGCCTTGTAGTCGTCAGCATCCCACCAATCCGGGCCCTCCGGGAAATCGTGGAACGGTTGAATGCCCCGCGTCTTGAACAGCGGCTTTCCCGTCTGATCCAAGTCCGGCAGCTCCCACGCCACGCGCTGATCGGGGATCACGTCGCCGTGCAAATAGAAACGAACACCCAAATGCTCCGCGAACTGATAGGCCGCGTACAACGTTCCCACACCGTCGCCACCCACCAACAGGATCGTCTTGCGGTCGCCTTGAATGAGTGACTTCACGACGTACTGTTCGGCTGCCAACTGGTCGATCGTGCCGCGGAGTTCACCTTCGGGGACCGCATCGCGCACGATCGCTCGGTCCTTGATACCGATCACGATCGCGCCCGCCGAGTCCGCATCACCCCACGCCGTCCCGATCGTCAGCAAGGAACCCGTGCGGACGTAGACATAGCGGCGGACTTCTTGCGCTGCCAGACGTTCGATCCAGGTCGCCTGCGGATCGTGGACGATCTGGGCCGTCGCGGCCAGCGCGCGGACCCCTGCCGGCAGGATCAGAAGTACCAGCATCGCACAGATCAGGTATCGTTTTCGAGTCATGATGCGTCTTCCTGCCACACGGTGACGTCGGTGAGTACCTGATGATTCTCCGGCGTTTGGCCCGGCAAAGCAACGGGACTTAAGCGATTGCCGAAGGCCGCACGACGGAATGACGAAAGTACGCCGCATTCACCACTTCCGATCCCTGTGCTGGTCGATCGCGGTGGCGGGCAAGGGCCGGCCTCGTTCGGTCACTCGGCTGCAGTTCCCAGGAGCACGCAGGTTTCGCGTGGCGCGAGGTGGAGTGGCACAACTCCTTCCGCCGAGGCGGGCAACGGTCGCTGGGAACCGTGCAGCAGGATCCAGCGCGTGCCAGGTGAAACCACGAGCCACCCACAGCTGGCCGTCGTAATCTTGCCGGGCGACATTGACTAGCACGAGGAGTGGATGGCCTTCGCGTGTAAAACGGCCCAAGGCGATGTGTGGTGACGCCGGTTCGATGCGGTACGTGGGCTGCAAATGCGTGCGGAATGCCGCGCTGTCGAGCAGTTGGTGCGCGGAGTCGCCTTGGCAGACGGCCACGGCGGATCGCTCCTGCGCGTGCCAACAGGTCGGTTACCTCGGGAGGCGGGAGGACTCCCTTGGGAATCACAATCGACCGGTACCGCTGGCCACCAACGCGGATGGCGCCGTCTGCTTCGATTTCTGCCCGCGCCAGGTGCTTGTGGTCGATCAGCACGAAGGGAATCTGGTTGCGTTGGAGTGTCTGGCCGAGCTGCGTGAAGGAAGCGACGATCTGCTGCAGTCGTGTCGACTGGCTTGGCAGGCCCAGTTGTTCCGCCACGGGCCGGTACTCCGCCCACAGATCGTACATCGGATAGTAGAGCAGGACCTCGGAGACACGCTCAGACGGCTTGAGCACGGCGTTGAGCCGTCCGACAAAGTCGCAATAGCGCGGTACTGTTCGATGGGCCGATCGGCCTGTGAGTAGTACAACGTGAACTCGGTGACACCCCAGGTCGCTTGCCAGGCGGCCGTCGCCTGCATCTCGGCCAGACTGGCCGGACCGGCGTTCCCCATTTTCTGAACGAAATCGCTGACTTCCGTCATGACGCGCCGCTGGCCTGTCAAGGCGGCCGCCGAGGCCGGCAGTCCCGCTGTCAGCCAGCCGATGTGAATCACCGCCTCGGGATCGGATGAGAGCGCATCCAGTCCAGGGATCTGCATGCGGCTGAGCACCTGCAAGCCGTTTCCCTCCACGGCCGATTGCAGAAGGATCGATTCCTCCACCAGTGTGTGCCCGGAACTGGCCACGCCGTGTTCCTGACACCACGCACCCAGGGCACCGAAATAGCGCTCGGTAACCAGGTCCGCGACCAGCGACCAGTACTGCCGCCTCACCTGTTGATCCGCTTCGGTGTCACCGACAAACAAGCTGCGCGCTGAGCCAACAGGTCTTCCCCGAAGCGCTGTCGGTATTGATCGGGCAGGTCGCGGCACCAGGGGACAGCGGGCAGCGGTTTGACGTTCGGGTCGGGCCGATCCAGCACCGGTATGCCGCGCCGTGCCTGTTCAGGGATCTGTCCCAAGGAGACCGCCAGGAGCGAGGGCTCGTCGGTGAACATGGCCACGATGGGATCGCCGAAGAACGGTTCCAGCCGTTTCCAATACTGATCGTGCGTGTGGCGCACGAAGCACGCCACGGCATCGGCGTCCAGCAGATTGATGTAGCGCCGCGAGGCGTGGTAGTTGTTGTTGGCATGCGTGAATTCATACGAAGGCCGCACGAGGAAGGGATCCTCACGGGCGGCATCGAAGGCCAGTTCGAGCGCTTCGAAAGCGGGATTCTCACGCAGCACCAAACCACCGGCCGCTCCGCTGGGGTATCCTTGCTCGTCGTAAATCCAGACCACCAGCTGCCGCTCGCGGCACTGCCGGATGACCTCCGTCAACGACTTCCAATCTTCTTCGGACTGCATGTAGTTGTGGAACGGGACATTGCAGACGACACCGCCCAGGCCATGTGCCTGCCACGCGTCGAGCCGCGCGGCGATCGCCGCAGTCCGCTGCTGGTCAGTGAGCTTCGGATCGCTGGGGATGCCATGCACAATCTGCAACGGGCGGTCTCCGGCCGCCGGTTGCTGCCAGGAGCCCTGCCAGGCTGCCGGAATTCCCGCGTCCGCTCCCGGGCCTTCGTCGGCCACCAACGCCCGCGCGGCGCAGAGCACCACGACCAACCGCCAGGCAACTCGGACACGCATCGGCAGATCTCCTGTCATGTCAACCAACCTCGTCGTCGTCGTCGTCCTTGTCATCTTTGGCTTCCACTTTGGGTTCGGGCTTCGCCGCGGGCTCCTCGGCGGGCTGTGCTTCCGAGGTCTCGGTCGCGTTCTCCGCCGTCTTCTCTGCCTCTGGTTGCCCGTGCGCTTGAATCGGCCGCACATCCAAGGCGTACATCCCGCGTCCGTGCGTGGCGATCACCAGCATGTCATCGCGTGGGTGGACAATCAAGTCGTGCACGAACGTGGTGGGCAGGTTGTTGGCCAGCACCTGCCACTGGGCACCGCCATCCACCGAAACATACACGCCGAGATCGGTTCCGACATAGAGGACGTTGGGACGTTTTGGATCTTGCGCACGACATTGATCGGTCCGCACGGGATATTGCCGGCCAGATTCTGCCAGGTTGTGCCGTGGTCGCTCGACTTCCAAAGATACGGCCGGAAATCATCGTGGCGTTTGCCGTTCTGCGCCATGTACACCGTTGCCTTGTCGTAGCTCGAGGCCACGATGCGGGAAATCCAGCGTCCGGCGCAATACCGTCCACGATCTTGTTCCATTGCTTGCCGCCATCGCGCGTGACATGTACGTACCCGTCGTCCGTGCCGACGTAGATCAGTCCCAATTCGAACGGCGATTCGGAAATCGTCGTGATCGTCTGATACGGAATATCTCCTCGCTTGGCCGGGTCATTGCCCGTCAGGTCCGGCGAGATCTTCTCGAACTTATCGCCCCGGTCCCACGAGCGGAACAAGAAGTTCATGCCGTGGTAGAGAATGCGTGGATTGTGGGGTGAGAGCACGAACGGCGCCACCCATTGGCCCCGCAATGGCGGTTCCCCGGGTCCTGCCGTGGGGACGATGACGGTTCGTTCGCCGGTCGCGAGGTTCTGGCGGAAAACTCGACCGTAGAAGCCAGCCGCATAGACCGTGTTCGGATCGGTCGCATCCACGGCGTGACTGGATCCTTCACCGCCCGGAGCCGGTTCAAATTCCACGGGCCGGACTTTGTCCCGCCTGCGCTGCAGATCGACGGTGCCGCGATAACTTCCATGATCCTGGATGGAGCCGTAGACGTGAAACGGCGTGTCCATGTCGTGGCTGATATTGAAGAACTGGACGGCCGGGATCTGCTTGGTGAAATTCCGCCAGTTTTGTCCGCCATCGTAGGAAACGACGACACCACCATCGTTCCCGTTGACCAGATACTGGGAATTTTCCGGGTCGATGAACAGGGCATGATGATCGCCGTGCATTCCTCGCAAGTACGAGATCTTCTTGCCGCCGTCGGATGAGACCCCCAGCGGCACGCCCATCACGTAGATCTTGTTCTCGTCGTTCGGATCCACGCGAATCTGTCCGAACACCCACCCGTACGTCGCGGACAATTGCTTGTAGCGGTTCGATTCGCTGACCTTGTGCCAGGTCTGGCCCTGGTCATCCGAGCGGTAGATCTCGGCGCCCCGGATGCCTCCCTGGCGAGCCCGGCCGTAAGAGTCGAGTTCGTCAGCCGGCGCCGCAACCGGTTCGTAGTTGTCGACAAATGCGTAAAGCACCTGCGGATTGGAGCGGGAGACATCCAAGCCAATGCGGCCTCGATGCTGGGCAGGCGGCAGCCCCTCGTTGATCTCGGTCCACGTGACGCCGCCATCGGTCGACTTGTGGACGCCACTGCCCGTGTAATCCGGTTCATTGCGAGGATCGTTCCAGCGTTTGCGGATCCGCTGCCAGGTGGCCGCGTAGAGCGTGTGGGGATCGGCGGGATCCATCACGAGATCAATCGCGCCGGTCCGCTCATCGACGTACAGCACCTTCTCCCAGGTGTGGCCCCCGTCCATCGTCTTGTAGACGCCACGATCCTCGTTGTAAGTCCACTCGTGACCTGAAGCTGCCACGTACACCGTCTCGGGATGGGCCGGATGAATGACAATGCGCGGAATCGTGTGGGTACCGGCCAGCCCCATGTGCGTCCATGTCTCTCCCGCGTCAGTCGACTTATAGACCCCTGCGCCGGCCATCGAGCTGCGGAAGATATTGGCTTCCCCCGTTCCGACCCACACGATATTCGGATCGGACGGGGCCACGGCGATGTCACCGATCGAGGTCGAAGCCGCGTGTTCAAAGACCGGTTTCCAGGTGGTCCCTTCGTTGACGGTCTTCCAAACGCCGCCGGAGGCTGCCGCCGCATAGATCGTGTAGTTCTTCCCACGCGGCAGAGGCACGGCCACATCGGTCACGCGGCCACTGATATTGGTCGGCCCCAGGAACTGCCACTTGAGGTCCTGGAACAGGGAAGACTCCTGCATTTTGACATGCTGGTCATACGCCGCCAGCCGTTGCTGTGGATCGGCGTCGCTGTAGAACTCCGGGTCCAGTCGTCGCCGCAGAGTGTGCACCTCTCTGGACAACGCTTCGATCTGCTTCACCAACTTCTGGATAATGCGATGCGTGTCCCCCGCCTCGGTCGCAGAATCCTGGGCCAGCACCGCACATCGGCCGCTCGCAACCAACCACAGCGTCCCACTGACCAGTAGCCAACGTGCCGTTCGCATGGTGTCTCCTCCGGGTGATTCAAGACGGTCCGGCCTCCATTCTAGACTGTCCCGTGGCCCAAATCCTGCCCTATTCCGGACACCTTTCCCTGCCGGCTGGCGGTCTTCGAGCGGGCACGCAGACGCTCTCAGGAAATGGCCGTTGCTCGGACGGTCGACCGCCCACGTGCAAACTCGTTCGTGGGGGAAGAACCTGGAGACTTCTGCTAAGATAAGACTCGCGTCGCGTCACGCTCGACGATCTGGTCGCAATCGATGGGAGCGACAACTCCAATGCGAATGACTCTCTGGTTGGTCCTGGTCGTGTTGGCGTCGCCGATACGATGCGTCGGTGCCGATTGGCCGACGTACCGGGGCGATGGACAGCGGTCGGCTCATGCGGAGCAACCACTGGGACTGCCGCTCGATCTCGCTTGGAAGTACCAGGCACCGCTGGCCCCCGATCCAGCCTGGCCCCGCTGCCCACGAATGACGTTCGATCGCACGTTCCAGGTCGTTGCGGCGGGTGACCGAGTCCTGTTCGGCAGCTCGGCCGATGGCTCGGTAATCGCTCTCACCGCCTCCGGTGGCGAAGTGTGTTGGCAGTTCTTCACGGAAGGCCCGATCCGTTTCGCGCCGGCGCTGTGGCGCGATCGAGCCCTGGTGGCCAGCGATGACGGTTATCTGTACGCGATCCGGCTGTCGGACGGCCAATTGTTGTGGCGATTCCGGGGAGGACCGAGTGACAGCCGTGTGCTGGGAAACGAGGCCATGATCTCCCGCTGGCCGGCTCGCGGTGGGCCAGTGATCTGTGACGACACCGTTTACTTTGCCGCAGGGATCTGGCCCTCGGAAGGAATCTACGTCTATGCGCTCGATCCCTCTTCCGGAGACGTGTTATGGAAGAACGTCGACGCGGGTGCCCTGGTCATGCCCCAACCGCACTCCGGAGCAGAGGCCAAGAGCGGCGTGTCCGCACAAGGTTACCTCGTGGTGTCGGGCGGGCAATTGCTGGTTCCCACCGGGCGTGCGGTCCCCGCCTGTTTCGATCGACGCACTGGCGCGTTTCAGTACTTCCACCTGCAGAAGTACGGACAGAATGGCGAAGCCTTGACGATGGTGATCGACGAGGTGTTCTTCAACGGTGGTCTGGCCTTTGACGCTTCCCAAGGAACGTCGATTGCCAAGCTGGGCACGGGACAGTTGGCGGCATCGCAAGAAGGCGTCGTACGCGCCTTCGGTCAAACGCTGGCCGAATACACCTGGCAGGAAACCGAGAAACCGGATCGCAAGGGTGACATGCAGAAGGTCCGAGAGCTCGTCGCACGCTGGTCCGTGGAGAACCTGCCACCGTGTGAGGCCATTGCCACAGCCGGCGCTCAAATCGTGCTCGGCGCCCGCGATCGAGTGGCGATCGTGGATGGCGCCCAACGCACGCTGGTCTGGGAAGCGCCGATCGAGGGCGTCGCGTTTGGCCTTGCCGTGTGCGATCAGAAGCTGCTGGTCAGCACGGATCGAGGGTCCCTTTATTGCTTCGCGCCCCCGCCTGCGGTGGCGAGTCGCACTCCCGCCGCGTCCCCGCCGGCCGCCACCGCCCCGTCCCACAGCTCGCGTGCGGCGGCTGCCGAGTCCATCCTGAATCGTACCGGCGTCACCGAGGGCTACTGTCTCGACCTCGGTTGCGGCACCGGTGAGCTGGCCCTGGCATTGGCACAACGCTCGGCCCTGCAAATCGTCGCCGTGGATCCGGATGCCGACAACGTGCGCCACGCTCGAGCCATGTTGTCGGCCGCTGGACTCTACGGCACGCGCGTTGTCGTCCATCATCGCGATCTGGCGGCGACCGGATATCCGCCCTACTTCGCCGATCTGGTCGTCTCGGATCGGTCGCTCGATGCGGACCCGGACCCGCGTCTGGATCCCGAATCGGCCCGGCTGTTACGACCGGATGGCGGGATCCGCTGTGTCGGACGCCCGCAGGACCTGCAGGTCACCGTGCGTGGCCCGCTGGAAGGGGCCGGCAGTTGGACCCATCAGTATGCGGATCCGGCGAACACGGCGAACAGCGGCGACAGCCTGCTGCAAGGCCAGTTGGGTATGCTCTGGTTTCGCGACGTGGACTTCAGCGTGCCATCGCGACACGGTCGCGCTCCGGCGCCCCTCGTGCATCAGTGGCGGCTCTTTCACGAAGGTTTGGACGGCATCGTCGCCGTGAATGCCTACAACGGGCGCGAACTGTGGCGAGTGCCGCTGCCGAATGTGCTGAAGCCCTACGACGGCGACGAACTGATGGGCGTGGCCGGCACGGGCAGCAATATCTGCTTAGGTGGAGACCATCTCTACGTGCGGCGCGATGACCGCTGCCTGCAACTGGACGCCGCCACAGGCCGGCAGACCGGCCAGTTCCTGGCTGTTCCTGCTGCCGACGGTGTGTCTCGCCCGTGGGGCTACCTGGCGTGGTCCGACGGTGTGCTGTTCGGATCCTCGGCCGACCCGGAACACGTCGTGACATTTCGTTATGTTGATCGGGGTGGCGACATGACCAAGCAGTTGACCGAGTCAAAGAATCTGTTCGCCATCGACACGCAGTCCGGGAAAACGCTGTGGACCTACCCGGCGCACAACTCGCTACGGCACAATGCCATCGCTGTGGCCGCCGGACAACTGTTCGTCATCGACCGTCCGGCGGCCCTTTTCGATCGAGTGAAGAAGCCTGAGTCCCTGGATCACCCGCCGGGAACACTGATCGCACTGGATATTCGTACGGGACAGCCGTTGTGGGAAAACAGCGACCATATCTACGGCACCGTGCTCTCGGTGAGCGAGCCCCACGGAGTCCTGTTGATGAGCTATCAGCCGACTCGGTTTCGACTCGATTCGGAAGTGGGCGGGCGTATGGCCGCCTTTCAAACCGGTGACGGAACTCGTTTGTGGGATATCGCTGCGCAATACGACTCGCGACCTACGATCAATGGTCGGACCGTCTACACGGAGGGTGGCGCGTGGGATCTGTTGACGGGAGCAGCGGTGCCGTTTCAGTTCCAGCGTTCGTACGGCTGCGGCATCCTGGCCGGTTCCCGGCATATGCTGTTCTTCCGGTCCGCGACGTTGGGTTACTACGACCTCTCGGGCGCGAAGGTCACGGAAGCCTACGGCGGGATTCGCCCCGGCTGCTGGATCAATGCCATTCCCGCCAGTGGGATCGTTGTGTTGCCCGACGCCACCGCCGGCTGCGAGTGCAGTTATCTGAATCGAGCCTGGATCGCCCTGGCACCGCTGGCAAAGTAAACGATTTGCAACGGGGAGGGCGTGGCGTGTGGTGGCGCTGCCGGCCGCGCAGGCCCGCGGCCCGTGGGGCGCCGCTTAACCGCAACGCCAACGGCGTGCGCACATCGGTACACGGTTGGCGTCTGCGACAGCGCGAAGATTCGTGCTGCTGCCGACCGTGCGCTCGCGGCGCACGGCCCGTTGGGCCTGCGTTTAACCGCAACGCCAACGGCGTGCGCATCGGTACACGGTTGGCGTCTGGGACGGCGCGAGAATTTCGTGGCGCTGCCGACCGTGCGCTCACAGCGCGCAGGCCCGTTGGGCCTGCGGTTTAACCGCAACGCCAACGGCGTGCGCCATCGGTACACGGTTTGCGTCTGCGACGGCGCGAAGATTCGTGCCGCTGCCTGCCGCGCTCGCACAGCCCGCGGCCCGTTGGGCCTGCGTTTAACCGCAACGCCAACGGCGTGCGCATCGGTACACGGTTGGCGTCTGGGACGGCCTGAGAATTTGTGGCGCTGCCGACCGTGCGCTCACAGCGCGCGGCCCGTTGGGCCTGCGGTTAAACGGGGACGCCAACGGCGTGCGCATCGGTACACGGTTGGCGTCTGGGACAGCCTGAGAATTTGTGGCGCTGCCGACCGTGCGCTCACAGCGCAGGCCCGTTGGGCCTGCGGTTAAACGGGGACGCCAACGGCGTGCGCACATCGGTACACGGTTGGCGTCTGGGACGGCGCGAAAGATTCGTGGCGCTGCCGACCGTGCGCTCACAGCGCGCGGCCCGTTGGGCCTGCGGTTAAACGGGGATGCCTACGGCGTGCGGGTTTCGCGAAATGTCAGGAGGCTCCTTTGGTGTGAAGCTACTGGGTGGCCGCCAGTGACACGCAGACCACTTCGCGGTCATTGCGAGCGAAAATGCAGCGTTGCGCATAGGCCGGGTGGCTCCAGACGATCGACCGACGCTGGCTCGTGCCGACCGGTTCGAGGATCTTGGCGCGGCTCAACTCCTGATAGCCATCCGGCGACAGCCGTGCGATCACGAGCTGGCCGAGTTCGTTGAAGATGAAGTAGCGGTCGGCCTGTTTGACGAGGAACGCGGTTGCATTGTCGGTCGGACCTCCGTTGGTTGTCGCGGCGTAGGTCGTCCAGACTTGCCGGCCGGTGGCCAGTTCGACACACCGCAGCTCACCCTCGCGATCCACGCCGTACATGTGACCATTTTCAATGAATGGAGTGCCAGTTGTCGGGGCGATGCCAACGCCCTTCTTGCCGTACCAGGCCACCTCGGCGGTTGGCCGATCCGCCGCGAGTTGCAGCAAGGCGGATTTCAGCACGATCGCACCCACAAACAACCATTGTCCGTCGCTGCGCGGAGTGGCAATGGACATGCTCCAATCCGGTTTGAGTGGTTGGCTCCAATAGAGCTGGCCGGTTTCGGGATCCAGGCTGTTGATGGAGTCCGGGTGCCACACGATC
Source organism: uncultured Planctomycetaceae bacterium (assembly GCA_963754725.1). Taxonomy (GTDB): domain Bacteria; phylum Planctomycetota; class Planctomycetia; order Pirellulales; family Pirellulaceae; genus JAAYDI01. Next base: position 429,196 of record CAVWHV010000042.1, on the reverse strand, counting down.
AGCTGGCGCACGCCGCCCGCCTGGAGGATGACCGGCGAACTGTAGCCGGCTTCTGGTGCCGACAAGGCCCGCCACAGCTCTACCCCGGTGCGCTTGTCGAACGCGACGACAAGGCTGCCTTGGCCACCGGCCAGGCAAATCAGTTTCTCGGCGTCCACCAAGGGATGGCAGGCGCAACCCCACTGCGGGACCTCAAAGGCGTATTGCTGGGGAAGATCGTGAGACCAGACGACGGAACCGTCCGTCACGCGCAGGCAGTACAAGTTACCTTCCGCACCCAGGGAATAGACCCGGTCTCCATCCACGGTCGGTGTCGCTCGCGGCCCCGCAGCATACGAGATGTTGTAGGGACGCGTGTACGCGTGTTTCCACAACAGCTGGCCATCGGCAGCGGAGAGGCAGAGTATGCGTTCCGTTCCCTCCAGCTTGTCGCGCCGGCTGGCGGAGGGAATGGGGTTCTTGTCGGTCACGTAGTCCATGACGAACACCCGTCCGTCCGCGATGGCGGGCCCGGCGAACCCGCCGCCGACCGGTTGCCGCCACAGCACGGTGGGACCTGCCGCGGGAAACGTGTCCAGGATCCCTGTTTCTCGCCACACACTGTCGCGTTGGGGGCCAAGCCATTGCGGCCAATCGTCCCCCCGGACCCCGGCCGGAACCACAGCCACCAGGATCGCGCACGCACGAAACAAACGGGGAAATGTGGGCATGACGTTCCTCGCAAGCGATCATTCGTCGCAAAAACGGATGGCGAACAGGTCCGCGTCGTGCATGACGAAGCAGAGACGGATTGGTTGGCCGGCGAGTGTGGCCAGATCGCTTCCGCCCGTCCACGCGACAACGCGCTGAATCTCATTGCCGATTTGTTCGACAGCCTCGGCGCGTGTGAACCCGGGTATCGGAGTGCCGTCGGGCCGCTGCAGTTCCACACGTATGCCGCCTGCCGCGGAGGTCGCAAAGTTGATCGTCAGCTTGTGCCCGCGAAAGATGAGCGGGCGGGTCCGCAATTCGCCGCCGGTGTAGTCGGTCTGTGCCGAGGCGAAACCGTCCAGCCGCAGCGAGTAGCGGCGGAGGTGGGCCGTGGGCTGCACGTAGTCCTGATTCACATACACCGACATCTCGGCTGGTCCCGTCTGGACCACGTTCAAGGCGGGATAATTGGTTCGCGAGACCCAGTTGCCAGCGCCGATCCCGGGCCGAATGAACCCGTTCAGGAATTCGCGGTCGTAGCAGGCGTCCCCCCGAGACGTCAGGAAGACCGCGTCCGAAGTGTCTTGGAAGTACTGGGGGTTCACGCCGATGGCGGCAGCCTGGGCGTCGGTGAGCACCTGGCGACCGGGCATGAAGCGGGCGGCGATCGCCACGTACAGGTGCGGCGCACGAAAGTACGGGTGCGTCTGGTTGGTATACAGATGTTCGATGGGAGCTTCCCCATCGCGCCGTCGATACTCCATCAGTACCGGCGGCGACCAGTGCACGAAGTCCGAGCTGGTTGTGCGACAGATGCGGCGGATACCTTCCTGGAATACGCGGAAATAGCAGAGGTACTGCGACTCGGATTCCGACCAGAACGCCAGGTTCTGTGAGTCAAACATGTACGGAAAAGGCACCAGCTCTTTGGTCAGCACGGGTGGATCGACCAGACGCTGCCAGTGGATTCCGTCGGGCGAGACGTACGCTACCAGACCGCTTTCCATCGTCCCACCCAAGGCCTTGAATCGCTGTTCGGCCGGTACGCCGGGACGGGTGTCCAGCAGCGGGCAGAAATTATGCGTCACAGGCGCGGCGTTGGCCAGCACGACGTTGTTGTGAGTCGTACCGGCCAGCTCGAACAGTCCCAGATCGGGCTTCGTCCAGTGCACCCCGTCCGCGGACTCGGCGTAACAACACACTTCGGCCGCACTCCCATCACGCCCGGCGGCGGGAAGTCCCCGATAGTACAAGCGATACGTCGCCCCATCCTGAATGACTGTGCAGTAACCGCAGAAAGGACCTTCCCACGGCTGGTCAAAACGCACCACGATCCCTTCGTCACGCGGGGTCTGCAGCACGAGCCGTACATCGCGCGAGCGTGTCGATCAAGTACTGGTCGGCAAACAACTCTCGCCGCGTTCCGATGTCCAACACCTGCATGTCGTCTGCTGCGACCCATCCGGTCGTGACGAGTGTGAGCACCATGATGGTGGAGAGCCGTTGGCGGCAATGTGTCATGAGTAGATCCTCGTCATGCAGCGGCAACCCGTAGAGCAAGCGTCTCGCTTGCTCAGTTCTGGTCGGACGATGGATGATTCTGCGACAGTCTGCACAGGCGGGGCGCTTGTGCTGTGGTTACGAAGGCACTATTCCATCAGCGGCAGCGTCTTCTTCTGCTGCGCACTGCAAAACGCGGTATCGACGATCTGCTGACCGATCCGGGATATCTTCCAGGACAGGGGCCCGTCCACGGCGCGTCCCTGCTCAAGGCAGTCGACCAGATAAGCGACCGGGTTCTGGCTCTCCAGCGGCAACCTGTCCACCGGCAACTCGCGACCGGCCGGACAGGTCGTGTCCTGGACGCGCACGGTGGCGTCGTAATCGTAGCTGGAGATCGTGCCCGCCGTTCCCACCACCACGAACCCGCATTTTGGTTGAGGCTGATGCGTCCACGGGTCGGTCAACGTGCCCCAGCGTGTCTCGAACTTGGAGAGTCCGTGTGCGTACCGCGCAATGGCGATCGCGTGCTCGTCGACCTCCAAGCCGGCCGGTTCATCGACTACGGCGGTGACTTCTATCGGCTTGGCGCCGTTCATGAACCAGGTGCCGAGTGTCGTGCCGTAGCCGAGATAGTCCAGCAGCGAGCCGCCGCCATAGGATCGCTGGTAGAACCAGCTGCCTGGTTTGGCGGCGGCGACTTGGGCGGCGGTGGCCTCGATCTTGTCGGCCGTGTGCCACAGCGGACCGCGATTTCCGTCGTAAAAGTGTACCTCGATCACCTGGCCAATTGCCCCGTCGTCGATCAATCGCTTCGTGGTGCGATGGGATGGATACCACGCCAGGGGCCAATTGATGGCCATTTGCCGGCCGCTGCCGGCCATGGCGGCGATCATCGCGTCGGCCTCGGACAAGGTGGCGGCAAACGGTTTTTCGATGATCACGTGCACTCCGTAGGGAGCCACGTTGGCTGTCCACTCACCGTGGCTGGCCGCGGCCGGACACAAGATCACGATGTCCGGCCGCGTGGTTTCCAGGCACTGCCGATAGTCGGTGAAGACGCGCTCGTCGGCGATCGAGAAATTCTGGATCGCGTCCACCATGCGCTGCGGCTGCTCGTCGCAGATACCGACAATCTCGCAGGCGGGATGGTCGAAGGCGAATCGGAGGTTGTCCCCCATGTGGAAGTGATCGAAATTGATCCCGGCAATTTTCCACACGCTCATTCTTCCAGCTCCCTGGTGCGAGGTCCGCAGTCTGCGAGGCAGCAGCACGGGGGCCCGCGCCCCGTGCGGGCTATGCCTTCAACAGTTCGGTAATCCCCGGCATCGGCAGCGGATAGTTCCCAGTTTCGTCCAGCACCGAGGGGGGTGGCGTTTCAAAACTGGCGTCATCCGGCGATGGCCCATATTCGAGATTCGCTTTGCTGACTTCGTCAAAGGTCACTTCGTGGCCCGTATAGCAGGCCACCTGTCCCATTACGCCAATCATGGTGGCATTCACCATGTGATACCCACTGTTGATCGGTTTATCATTCTTGATGGCTTCGACGAGGGCCGCCTGTTCGTCCTGATACGGATTGTTCCGCTGATTCTTGTCGAATTGCCAGTTCGTTTCTCCCGAGATCTTGCAGTTGGCCAGGTCGCATTGACCTTTGGTGCCCATAATGATGTCGCCCCCGTTCCCATAGGTGTTCTTTTGAGTGCGGCACAGGGCGTACAAGCGTACCCCGCTCTTGTATTCATAGACGACGGTATGATGGTCGTACATATCACCGTAGACTTCACCGAACGACGCCGATCGGCCGCCCAGCCCGAAAGCCCATTCGGGCGACTGTTCGTGCAGAATCCAGCACATGCGATCGATATTGTGGACGAGCGACTGCGGCACATCGTCGCCCGACAGCCACAGGAAGTGGTACCAGTTGCTGAACTGGTATTGGGTCTCGGTCAGTTTCGGATCACGTGCTACGAGTTGATAAGGTCCACGCAGAAACATCGACTGCATGGCGACGACGTCACCGATCGCCCCGTCGTGGATGCGTTTGACCGTTTCTTGCCAGCCCTTGTCGAAACGGCTCTGCAGGCCGGACAGCACGCTGAGTCCTTTCTTCTTGGCGAGTTCACACACGTCGGCCATGCGGCGGACACTCACCGGGTCGATGCCGTGCGGTTTCTCCACAAACACATGTTTGCCCGCCTTGATGGCCGCCTCGGCGTACATGGGATGGAACTTCGAGGCGCACGCGATCATCACGGCGTCGGACGCGTCGATCACCTTGCGGTAGCCGTCGAAGCCGGTGAAGCAGTGTTCGTCGTCGACCAATACCTGGTTCGGGGCCAATTTCCTCAGATTTTCGCGAGCACCTTTCACCCGGTTTTCAAACAGGTCGCACATCGCCACCAGCTTCACGTCGGGCGATGCCGCCATGCTCTCGGAGGCGGCACCGCTGCAGCGCCCCCCGGCCCCGATCATGCCGATCTTGATGGTGCCATCGCCAGCCGCGTGCACGCTGCGACTGAGGGCCAGAGTACCCAACGCGGCCCCGGAGGCCAGGATCGCGGAATCCTGCAGAAATCGACGACGCGTTGTGTGGTCCGGGCTCTTGGACTTCTCGTGCGTGGACATGCTGAATCCCTCTCTTGATGGTGGGGGGGTGGGACGGCCTGCGGTGCGCCGTGTGTCGAGTTCGGATGAACGTAGCGTGCACTGGTTCCCAGGATACCGCCGGCGCACAACCGCGGTCAATCACGGGGAACTCGATCGGCACGTGACTGTCTCGTCCGAACCTACTTGCGGACAGCGGGGCAGATACTTAGCCTGGGCGCATGGGCATTCGGCGAAGCGCATCCGGCGAAGCAGCTTGGAGTGCCTGCGAACCAAGAGTCCGACGGAGACAGCTTCCGCCTCGTGTGAGTCTCTTCCGTGAAAAGGTGAACGCTACAGGCGTCAGCAACCCTCGAGTGTCAAAATGACTACCACACGCACGCCCGATACCACACGGTTCCGAAATCTGCTGCTGGCCAGCACAGGACTCGCTGCGATTGTTCTGGCCGTTCTGTCGACGGCGCTTACTTTCTCGGCCGAAACGGCCGAAGTCCACGCCGCGCGCGGTGGATACCAGTACTTCGTCGGCATCGTGGGCAATCCGTCGGTGACGGACATCAGCTGGAGTGACGAGCAACTGGAACAAATCAAAGCGCTGGGCGTGAACATGGTTCAGCTCAGCATTGCGTGGGGCGGTAAGCCGGCCAACGAGGTACTGAACCTGGAAGACCTGGACGCGGAGCAGCGCGGCAAGTTCGCCTTTCGCATCCAGCAGGCGGAGAAACACGGGCTCAAGACCCTCGCGCACTTCGGCATTCCACGGATGGTCAATTACAGTCCGGTGCGCCCGGCTTGCGTGCTCGACTCGGCGGTACAGGAAAAGTACCGGCAGCTGCTCACGGACTTCATGACTTCCTTTCCCGAAGTGAACGACGTGTTGGTTTACACGTTCGACCAGCAAGCGTGGTTATGCAGCGAGTTTGGGCCCTGCCCGCGCTGCAGCGGCATACCGCTGGATGACCGCGTTCCGGATTTCCTGAACCTGCTCAACGAGACAATGCAGAAGTGCCGCCCGACGGCACGGCTCTGGTGGAAGCCGTGGGAGCTTTCCAAAGGCCAGGTCGTGGCGATCCTCGACAAGGTGAACCCCGCACACTTCGGCTTGGTGCTGAATCCCTCCACCAGCAACGAAGTGTATCCCTTCAACGATCGCTCCTTCAAATCCGACTTGGGCGTGAAACGTCTGGTGCAGATGGCGAAGGAGCGAGGCATCCCGGTACTCGGTGAATTTGACCACACGCTCTACAAGCCGCTGTATCTGATCGAGGATTTCTTTCCGCGTCTGATTTACGAGCAGATGCTCGGCTGGAAGGAAATGGAAGGCGTGGTCGGTGTGAAGGAGTATTACGGTTTCGCGCCGTCCACCTTCTCGGTAAATGCGGCCATGCTGAAGGCGTGGATGAAAGCGCCGAACGCGCCACTCGATACACTGCTCCAGGAAATCGCCGCGCCTTATGGTCCGGAGGCCGCGCCGATTCTGATGCAGGCCTGGGAATATGTGGCTCAATCGGTGGAGGCGTATCCTTGGGACACGACCTATCTGATTGGCCCGATGGGCCTGGACCGGCCTTGGGACGGTTCGCACGACTGGGAGCCCGTCACCATTGCGAGTGCCACCTGGGACACGCCGATCTGGAAAGCGAACCGTCGGGGGAACTTCATGCTGACGGAAGAACCCAAAGCCCACCCTTGGCTGTTTGAAGATGCGGGACTGCGCCTGGAAGATTCCGCCGCCCTCGGTTTCAAGGCCGTCGGACTCTTTGACCAGGCCATCGCCGCCGGAGGCGGCCAGGTGGACGACATTCGCGTGCAGCGCGACGTTGTGTGGAAAACGGCTCGCTCACTCCGGGCGAAATCGCTCCATTTTCTGCTGACGCTGGCCAGCCAGGACGCGCGGATGGTTCAGAATGACGAACGACAGTTCGCCCTTGTCTCGAAACGCCTGGAAGCGTTGCTCAAGCGAGACGTGGAGAACCAAGGCGGCCACGCGGCCGTCACACAGAAGCTGGCGGACTTCCAACGCGATCCCCGGGCCTGGCTCCGCGTCAACTTCAATCCCCGCGATTACGAAACCAAGACCACGCTTGATTGGAGCAAATGGGTGCCCCGACAGGATTGACCGGCACAGTAAGCGTTCACCGGGTGCCTGCCCTCTTCGCGTGGGACTTCGCGGTATCAATCCGCGGGACACACGCGAAAGCTGTATCGGTCGTTGGGCACTACATCGCCATGGAGCGTGAGGTCGGCGGCTTCGCCAGTTCCCCGGATGTTGTCCGCCCATTTGAAATCACACCTTGGTGATTGCTTCCAGGGCCCCACTGCGGATCGCGGAATCGCCAGTTCCAACTCACTGCCTGACATGCGGCGTTCCACGACAAGTGGCTGGTGCCACTCGTACCTGGCCCCGACGTTCTGCTGGAGTGTCGTGGTCGTTTCGGAGTCGTTGGTCGCGTTGACCAGCACGTCGTAGCCAAGCCAGCCCGTGGATTGCCGGGCGTCCGTATCGATGAACAGCAGCATCCAGTTCGGATCGGTACGGGGGGAGAGTGGATCGCGGGTGCGCACGTAGAAGTAGACGTACTGCGAGTCATAGCTCACTTTGGCAACGACAACGTCATTGCGGCCGGTTTGATTGACGTACGGTCCCGCGTCACCCCAGCCCGCATGGTTGCGGTGAACCGGATCTCCCACCGTGTCCGGGAATTCAGGAGAAACGGTACGCCAGTCCTGGAATTGACCATCGATCGAGATGGACTGGGGAGACACGTGTTCGATGGGGGGCACGCCCTTGTAACGTCGCACGTAGTTGACGAGCTGGTAGTAATAATTGTCGCCGTGACCGCCCTGCATCGGTTCGATGTCACGACTGTGTTCGTGATCGAACTGATCGGGGAACATGGGCGGGGTCTTGATACCGTTGAACTCGTCAAACCGTCCGGCAATCCACTCGTTCCAGCCCGTCACAAACACGGCCTGCGGGTCCTCTTGCAGAACGCGCTCCCATTGTTCCCGCGCGTTGAGACCGTAGAGCACGGCATCGGGTTCGGTGGCCTGATCGCCGTCATGAAAAGAGCGTCCCCGCGCCGCCGGTTCGGACATGCTCCCCAGTCGGTCGCCGACGGCGTTCTGGGCCACGCCGACCGACATCTGCTCCTTCTCGCCGCGAGAGTTCTGGAACACGTGTTGGGGATAGACTTCCAGCCAGCTCCACTGGTCGGCACTGGTCGGGCCCTGGAAGTAGTCCGGTTGCGGTTTGCGGAATGTGAAGAACGTCTGGATCGCGGCGACTGTCGGATCCCAAGGCAAGTGCCCCGCACAGCGATCGCCGGCGACCGGCTGACCATCTGCGTAGGCAGTGCCGTCAGCGCGTTGATCGACCGGCGTACTCCACCAGCCGATGGGTCCTTTGGCATCGGACGCTTCCAGGTAATAGAGTCCCGGCGGTTGGACTTCGGGAACGCTCAGTACAAGACGCCCGTTATCGACCACGCCTGGAAATCGTTGCGTCTTGATTTGCTCACCGGAAGGTCCACCACGACGCAGTGACAGAGTGATGGCGGAGTCAACGGAGCGGTAGGTGGGAAAGTACGCGTAGACGGCCCCGAATGGTTCCGGGACCTGCAGCGTCTGTCCGGCGGTATGGCCGGTCTCCAAGTGGACCGGCGTGTCGTACCCCTTTCGCTCGGTTTTCTGGCTCAGCAGATTCGGATCGGACAGGATCAGTGGCTTGCCGTCCCAGCGGAACCACAGATCTTCAAACAGGTGTTTCGAGTAGAGCTCATCGTAAAGCTCGCGCACCGTCGACGCGGGATCCCAGAAGGGGGTCAGGAAGGCGACCTGGGGAGTGCGGTTGCCCTCCCGACGCAGCTCTTGAAAGACGCGCATCAGAGCCGTGTAATTGTGACGATAGGTGACCTTGTTACTGACGTCGAAGATGATCACATCGACGCCGGCGTCGGCCAGCATCTGTGCATGTTTTCGGAGCACCGATTCGTCATCGCCCAGATAGTATCCGAAAATGGACTCGCCCCAATGGTGTGGATAGTGCAAGGGTCCCCAGGGTGGCGAGGTATTTTTCTGCATGGCCGCCGGGTCGGCTGCCCGGATCTTGGCAACGTCAAACGGTCCTTGACGCCAGGTCGTTTCGTGCCACAGGAAATAGAACATCGCGACCGTGCGGTTCGGTCGGGGCAAACCGACCTCGTCTGTCAGTGGCAGTTGCCGTCCCAACGCGTCTACCGCTGGCCAGGGGACGCCCGGATTGCTCGGAGCCTCGGCCTGTCCGCGGCACACGGCCGCGACGAGTCCGGCCACAAGGAACACTATCGATCGCTGAGTGGTGATCATGCATTAACTCCTTACGGCGGGCAACTCGCCATCTCACATCCGAGAATGTTGTGGAACTTCTCGGTAACCAGCACGGCCAGGTGGACTGCCGTCTCCGGCGCCGGAACTACCAGCCAATATGACTGCTGCACGGCGGTGTGTACACAGGTGGCATGTGCGTGGGCAGAATCCCTGGAACGGAGACATTACACAAGTATCACTTGATCATTACAGATCGTTTACATGACCGTCCAAGGCCTGATTGAGTGCTCCGGAAGTGCTCTGCGTGCTGTGTACGACCACTGTTTTGTCGACACCACGCAACATCGCGAGTCGATCGATGCAGAGCGTGAAAAAAGCTGCTTGTTTGTGGTCAGGGCGCTCGATAGAATCCCTGGCGAACGACAAATCCTTCACCGTTCGCGCAATGTGTCAGTGCTTTCGAGAGCCGAGTTATGAAAGTTCTGTTGATTAGTCCGCCGACGCCCGAGACGTTCTGGAGTTTCAAGTATGTGTTGCGCTTTGTCTCAAAGCGTGCTGCCTTCCCACCGCTGGGTCTGTTGACGGTGGCGGCGATGCTCCCGACCGACTGGCAGCTCAAGCTGATCGACTTGAACGTGTGCCGTTTGACGGACGAAGACGTGCGGTGGGCCGACTACGTGCTGATCAGCGCCATGATCGTGCACAAGACCTCGGTGTCCGACATCGTCGATCGGTGCCACGACCTCGGTAAACCGATCATTGCCGGTGGGCCGCTCTTCACGACCGGTCATGCGGCCTTTCCGACCATCGAGCATTTCGTGCTGGGTGAGGCCGAGGAACTGATGCCGCAAGTTGTGGAAGACATGCTTCGCGGAACCTTGCAGCCAGTCTATTCCGCATCCAGTCGGCCCGACATCGCCGGCGTGCCGATCCCCCGCTGGGATCTGATCGACATGCGCCACTATGTCACCATGTCGGTGCAGTTCTCCCGGGGTTGCCCATTCGATTGCGAGTTCTGCGATATCATCGTGATGAATGGCCGCGTTCCTCGCACCAAGTCGCCGGCGCAACTGGTTGCCGAGTTGGAAGGCCTGCGTCAGCAGGGATGGCGGGACATGGTGTTTGTCGTGGACGACAATTTCATCGGCAACAAGATTCAGGCGAAAGCCTTGCTGCGAGAGCTGATCGAGTGGCGGAAGCGTACCGGTTCGACGATGGGATTCCTGACCGAAGCCTCGGCGAACCTGGCCGATGATCCGGAACTGTGCAGCCTGATGGTCCAGGCGGGTTTCAAGAAGGTGTTCGTGGGGCTGGAGACTCCCTCCACCGAGGCTCTGCAGGAATGCGGAAAGCTGCAGAACTGCCGTCGCGACCTCACGGAATCGGTACACATCCTGCAGCGGGCGGGCCTCGACGTGATGGGGGGATTCATCGTGGGGTTCGACAGCGACCCCAGCGACATCTTCAAACGGCAGTTTGACTTCATCCAGCGCTCCGGTGTCGTCACGGCCATGGTCGGACTCTTGACTGCGCTGCCCGAGACGCGACTTTACCGTCGGTTGCTGCAAGAAGGACGGCTCGACGGGGAGAGCACCGGCAACAACACGCAGGCGTCACTCAACTTCCGTCCGGCGCTCAGTCGCGAGTTCCTGATCAACGGTTATCGCGAGCTGATGCGGAAGCTCTACGAGCCGCGTCATTACTATCAGCGAATTCGCACGTTCCTGGATCAAAAGAAGTCCGACGTCCAGCGCGGAAGACTGTCGCGGTCGGATCTCCAGGCGTTTCTGAAATCCCTGTGGCTGCTCGGAGTCTGGCACCGTGGCCGGCTCGCCTACTGGAGATTCTTTCTGGCCACTTTGTTGCGCCGGCCGCGACACTTTCCCAAGGCGCTCGAACTGGCCATCCTCGGCCACCACTTCCGCCGTGTGGCCCGGTTCCTGTAGCGGCGAAGGCGGTTTTCGCGCTCGATCTGCATGCCTTGTCCGCTCAACGGGATGTCGTCGCGCGACAGGTCGAAACGCAGACGCGCCGCGGACAGCAGCCGCGCTGATTGAACAGCGGGTAGGGGCGTCCTACAATCGGTGGCGTTGGTGCGGAGAGTTCTGATCGCTCGCTGGTTTCAGCCAGAACGGCAGGCCCCCATGCGTCGCCCCACTTCGGTCACTGTCTTCGGCGTGCTGAACATTGTTTTCGGTGTTCTGGGGCTGTTGAGCATTGCCCTTTCGGTTGTATTACTGTCGATGGTCGCGCCGCAGGCCAATCCGATGAATCCGTTCCCGGATGCGAACCCCGTCTGGAACATGTGGGTCCGGGTCAGCTGGGTGCTGGGGTCTGTGGCTACCATCGTGCTGATCGCCGCAGGGATCGGATTGCTGAACTTGCGACCGTGGGGGCGCGTACTGGCGATTGGCTACTCCGCCTACGCGATCGTGGCCGGATTGATTGGCATTGCCATGCAGCTTTTCTATGTGGCGCAACCGATGTTCGAGCAACTGCAGGCGCGAGGCGGTCCCGAGGCGGCGATGGCCATGGGGGGCCTGGTGGGCGGGTTGCTGGGTGGATGCATCGGACTCAGCTACCCGGCGCTGCTCTGGTACTTCATGACGCGCCCGCATGTGGTGGCGGCATTCAGCGGCATGCCACCCGCGCAGGTCGATGCGTCCTGGTCACCCGCGACACTGGATCCCTGGACCCCGGCCGAAACGAGCAATCCCTACGTCTCCCCGCGAACCGCGGTGATGCCGGACGTGGCGCCAGGCGGGATGTCACCCAGCATCCCGGAATCGATCGTAGAGACATTCGTTCCCAGCCAGAACGGACCGGCGTTGGTGTCGTATTATATCGGGATCTTTTCCCTGTTTCCCTGCCTGGGGTTCCCGCTCGGCGTGGTGGCCGTGTACTACGGGTTGCAGGGACTGCGTCGCGTGCGCGAGAACCCGGCCGTTCGAGGCGGCGCACATGCCTGGGTGGGCATCGTCTGCGGAAGCCTGTTCGGATTGTTTAATCTGCTGTTGCTGGTGTTGGCGATGCTCGCCTTCATTGCCGCGGCGCTCGACAAGTGACGTCGACACGGATCTCGATCTGTTCACCCCGGATAACGGCAGCTATGAACACCCGCCAACAATTCACAGCGCGTCCTTCCATCGCAATCGTTTTCACCCCGTGTCGAAGTCTGCTGCTGGCAGGGCTGGCGCTGTTCTGCGTTCCTCGAGATCCCGTCGGTTGGGTCACTGGGTCCGCGGCGGCTGGGAGTGCCTCGGCCCTGGCCGCGCAGCCGCTGCCGACCGGCGAATCGACGGTCGACGTGGACCTCGGTCTGTTCGCCCGCGTGGTGACGTCGGACCCTTCGCGTTACGACGGAGCGCAGGCGGGTCGATTGGAGGAGTTCCCCGCACAGGATGTGTTTCTCACGACGCAGCTTGCGGCGCGGTCCGACGCGACGTACCGTGTGCCGATCGATCCCGTCGTCGGCGGTGTCATCGGCCTGGAATGGTCCGAACGACGCGTCCTGCGTCGACTCGAACTGGAATGCGTGTCACCGCGGAGTTTTGAATCCGCACCGGTCCTTGAGTACTGGTCGTCGTCGGGCCGCGAAGACTCGTGGGGGTCGATTGGTCAGACGCCCTGGCAAGGTCGCTGGGAGCCGTTGCCGACGAAGATGGAAGTGAATGACGGCCGCTGGGCGGCCACCATCCAGAAGGAAGCCGTTCCCGAGTTCCAGAAGAACGTCGGCGTGCTGAAAGTGCGTTGGAAGATTCCTGCGGGGACTGCCGAAGTCATCGTCACGCGACCACGCGCCCTCGGGAATTCCGTTTGGCAGCGCGAATCACTGCGCATCGAGACCGCAGAAGCGAGCAACGTGACCGTCGATGCCTACAACGGCCTGCTGGTCGGTTCCGACGCGGAACTTCCCGTGTCGTGCCAGGCAGGCAATACGCGCGAGCCGTGGCGGCTCACCGTCGTCTGCAGCCGCCCGGCGTCCAGCAAAGCCGACCGAACGTTGCTGCGTTGTCGACTTCCGAGCGGCGCGGCCAGTGTTGCCGTGGAAGATGTGTTGGCTGCCGGTCAGGTGTATATCCGCGACCTGGGTTTACTTGTCAGTCGGGCGGATGCACCGACGTCTCTGGCGGCGCATCGCCAGAAGATTGCTGGCGAGCAGACCATTCTGTCCCGCGTCCGCGAAATGCCCGACCAAACCTTCGAGCAGGCGATGCGTGCACTCTGGCGGCCTGCACAGAACCACGGGCCGACCATGCTCTCGTTGGCCTGCGACAACGCGAAATTCATCGTCGAGCGCGACGGAGCGGTTCGGTTTGGCCAGTTGGTGTGGCGCCCGCGTTTCCCGCTCATGGCGGTCGAATTGGCGCGACTCGATTTCGGCGTCTTGGGTATCGACACGACGGTGCGTCCGTCGCAGGCGACGACTCCCCTGCCGCTCAGCATTGCTGACACGACGTATCAGAAGGGGCTGGGATTGCATGCCAACGCAGACCTGAACGTCTTGCTGGAGGGGCGCTACGAGGCGTTTGAAGCCGAGGTGGGTGTGCTGTCGAGCAATCAGCCCGGAGGTACGGTTGTCTTTCAGGTCGATGTCGACGGTCAGCGACAGTACGACAGTGGAATCGTGCGACAGGGCGAGGCACCGCGGAAGATTCGTGTGACATTGACTGGGCGCAGCAACTTGCTCTGCACGTAACGGATGCCGGAGATGGTATCCTCAATGACGCCGCCAACTGGGCTGACGCCCGACTCCTGCCGGCCGGATCCGCCGCGGTGGGTCCTGTCTATGTGAGTGATCTGTATGCCGGGCAAGCACAGCCGCCGGTGACTCGCCAGCGAACGCTCGAAGATCGGTGGCTGCCGATCGTCGTCAACTCGACCCGCTCGGGCGATGTCGTACTTCGCCAGCGCACGTGGGTGGCGCCTCGTGACGATTCTCCAGGCAACTGGGACGGGATCGGCAGGACACGGGCACTGGGAGTGACGGAGATTTCCGTTGAGAATCAAGGAAGCAAGGCCGTCGAGGTTTCGCTGAGACTCGATGGTGTATTTCCGTCTGGTCCTCCGGACATTCCGCCGTTGGAAACTCAAACTGCGGGAGATCGCGTGTTGTGGCTGGCGGGCGATCGACTCGTGAGTGTACTCGATCTGGCAAAGTCGGAGCCGTTGTCCGCGGTGGTCGATCGGGCCGGCGTGCAAATCGGTGGACAACTCCCCGCGGCCTCGGCCTCCCGCTTCGTCGTATACATCCCGGCCTGGACATGCCAGCGCGACGAGTATTCCCAGCTCCCACCGGTCGCGGTGCTCAGGGAGCGAGTCGGTCGCTACTGGCAGGAGTTGTTGGACCCGGCGATGCAGATCGCCCTGCCCGAACCACTGCTGGAGGATGTCTATCGCGCGACTCAGGTCCATTGCCTGATGGCGGCTCGCAACGAGGCCGACGGCCGGCGAGTTGCGCCGTGGATCGCGTCGGATGCTTACGGACCGTTGGACACCGAAGCACAACCGGTGATCCTGGGCATGAGCCTGGTCGGCCAGCAGGAGTTTGCGCGTCGGGGACTCGACTTTTTCGTCGCGAGCTACAATGCCGACGGACTCCTCGCCAAAGGCTACACGCTGATGGGCACGGGTCAACATCTGTGGACCCTCGGACGAGCATCTTGCGATGCATCCTGATCCGACCTGGCTGGATCAGATCGCGCCAGAGATTCTGAAGTCCTGTCGCTGGATTGTCCGCCAGACCGAGAAGACCAACCGACTTGATGCCAGCGGCCAACCTGTGCCGGAGTATGGGTTGGCGCCGCCGGGAGTGCTGGCGGATTGGGAGCGATACGCCTATTACCTGTACGCGAACGCCTATTACTGTGCGGGCCTGGACGCTGCGACCGACCTGTTAGCCGAGCGTGCGGCCGCAGGAATCCGCCGCGCTGCGACAAGCGGCTGGGGAGTATCGCGAGAACGTTCTGCGGGCCTTTCATTGGCAGCGGGAGCGGATGCCGGTCGTGCCGCTGCGCAACGGCACGTGGGTCTCCCCCGGCCCGTCGAGCCTCTACTGCTACGGCCTGACACGCGAGTTCTTCGGCGGCGTCAGCGCGATCGGTCACGATGTCGAAGTCGGGAGCAACCACCTGATTCCCACTGGGCTTGCTGGCACCGCAAGGTCGTGAAGCCGACGCGATCGTCGACTACCTGGAAGACCGATGGTTTCTGATCGATGGAATCTTCGATGCCTACCCGGCCGCGGAGAATGAAGCGGATTGGTTCAATCGCGGCGGTTTCGCCAAACTCCAGCCACACTACGCGCGCACTGCCGATATTCACGCTCTGCGGGACGACGTACGCCCCTTCATTCGCACCTACTTCAATACCTTCCCTGTGTTGCTCAATCGGGAGAACTTGACGTTCTGGGAACATATGAACCATGGGGGTGCGTGGAACAAGACGCACGAAAGCGCCTGGTTTCTGCAGATGACGCGCACCATGTTGCTGACCGAGCGCGGCGATGAACTGTGGCTCGCACCGTTTGTCACGACAAACTGGCTGCAGCCAGGCATGCAGGTGTCGGTGACCCAGGCGCCCTCGCGATTCGGCTCGGTCAGCTACCAGCTGTTGTCCGCCGTAGCCGACGGTTACATGGAAGCTGTCATCCAGCCACCCACGCGTCGACCGCCGGCACGCATTGTGCTGCGAGTGAGGCATCCCGAGGGCCAGCCGATGCGCAGCGTCACGGTCGATGCTCGGCCACACGTTGACTTCGATGCAGCCGCTCAGTTGGTGTACGTCGCGTCGACCGGCAAGTCGATCACCGTCCGCATCAACTTCTGATTCACGACAGGAGACGCACCTTCGATATCTTCACTTTACGTGTCCACTGGTGTAGTCGGGAGGCCACGAGGGAATCGCCATGTATACCGCTGCCGTGCTCGCTGTTTTGATCGTGCCTTCGTGGGCGACGGACGCCGCCGCGGATTTTTCGCCGCCGCGGGACGGTCTGCTATTCTGGCTGGACGCCGCGGATTCGGCAACGCTCGGCATCCAAGAGGACGGCGTGGCGTGCTGGATGAGCAAGGCGGGTGTCGTGCCCGTCGCTGTGTCCGCGTCAGGCCGGCAGCGGCCGAGAATGCGGGCCCGCGATGAAGTGAGGGCCGCCGTCGTGTTCGATGGAATCAACGACGTGTTGCGGAGTGAGACTCTGACCCGCCAAATGGACGCCTGGACCTTGGTGGCCGTGGTCGCGCCGGCGGCACCGATTGCCGGTGGTGGCATCTGTTCGGCCAATCCGCACACAAGTCATGACTACGACCCGGGGTTCACCGTCGACCTGTTCGGATCGACGACAGTCTTCAATCAACTCAGCGTGGAGGGTGCGGGCCGGACCGGTGGTCAGTTGGACCAGATGCCGAGCGAGTTTCCTGCGGGCGGTCTGCATCTGGTTGTGGTGGTGCGCGATCGCGAGCAGGTGCGACTGTATGTGGACGGGAAGTTCGAAGGTCAGCGTCCAGTGACACCGGCTCCCACGATGTTCGATGAGCTGCGTATCGGTGCCCGCCACTTCGCCGGCCTGGAACGCCAGTATTTCCACGGGGAGATCGCGAGTGTGCTGTTTTACGAACGATCGCTGGCGGATGACGAACGTCAAGCGATCGAGGCGGGACTGTGCGTGAGCGACCCAGAGCGCCAGGCCGGCGAGCAGCGCGGGCTGCGAGCGGAGGAACAGCGACGGAAGGAACGGATGAAATCAGCGCGAGTCGTCCGATCCTGGCCGTCTCTGGCAGCATTCCTCAGCGAGCGCCCGCCACGCCTGGACGTGGCACAGCTCCCCGTTCGCACGGATATCCGCGAAGCCATTGCTCTCTCCATGACGCACCTCAACAGCCTGTTCGACAGCGACCACGACGACGAGCCGTATTTCTACGTCAATGACCTGCCGGACGGAACCGGCAAGATGTTCCATTCAGTGAACATCGGCATTCCCCACGTCGTGGGCCGGTCACTGCTGGGAACCATGATGGGCGAAATCGCGACCGGAATACCGTTCCCGGAACACGGACTGGCGATCTACGAACGGTATTGTCGCAGTTCTTTCGACAACCCGGACCACCTCAATTCGTACATCGATCCCGCCCAGGGTGGGATGCGCTGCATCGAATTTCACAACATGCGGGAGGGACTGTACGGGCTCTGGGCGCTCATTGAGGGTCGAGATTCGCAATGGGCTCGGACGACCGCGCACCAGATGCTCGAGACGCTCGACGGTCTCACGGACACCGAGGGACGCTGGCAGATCGAGTTGGCTGCGGAACGCGGCATGGTCGATCGGTGCTACGGAGTCACGATCCCGAATGCCGCCAGGATGGTGGACGCGCTGCTGGCGTATCATGACTGCACCGATGACGCGTTGGCCATGAGACTGGCCGGCGCCTATGCGCGGCAGGGGCTCAATACGATGTTCACGCCCTCAGGACGGTTTGCCACGATGGACAAATCCTCCGGCCACGTGCATTCGATTACCTCTTCCTTGAGCGGCATCACGGCGTATGCCATCCAGACCGAGGACGCGCCGATGCTCCAGCAGTGCCGACAGATCGTCGATGTCGGTGTGCCGGAGTATTTCAGTTCCTGGGGCTGGGGAGACGAAGTCTATCCGGAGCATCCCGCCGATGTCATTTCTCGAGGTGAGATCAACCAGACCGGCGACGTGGTCCGAACGGCGCTCCTGCTCGGCGGACACGGGTCTCCCGAATACTACGAATTGGCCGAGCGGTATCTGCGCAGCATGCTCTTGCCGACTCAGCACCGGATGCCTGAGCTGGGCGATTTTCTCCGGGATCGCGAGCCGCCCGCGGACGACTCGGAACGTCGCACGGTCGAGCGTTCGATCGGCGGCTATGCCATGCAGTTGCCCAACGATCGCATGCGTGAAGGAGACTGGCCCGTGTCCACCCTGGACATCACGTCCGGAGCGGTTCACGCGATGAGTGAGTGCTACCGGCAACGCACCGTCGTCCAGGGGAGGACGTATACCGTCAACCTCTTGTTTGACTACCGCGATGACGTCGTGGACATTCGGAGCCAGCTTCCCCGGACGGGTTGCGTCGAATTCACGGCGAAGTCCCCGATCGATCGGATCCGCATTCGCATCCCGACCTGGGTCGATCGCTCGACCATGCAGCTCGCCCGCACCGTCGGTGCCGCGACCGCCGAGCAGGCGACGGGGTCCTACGTGGACATCGACGGACTTCAAGCCGGCGAGAGCAGTGCGCTCACCTTCCTGCTTCCGGTGAAGATCGAGCGTGAAACCGTCGACGGCGTGGAATACACGACGACCTGGGTCGGTAACCAACTCATCCAGATCCTGCCCCGCGGCACGGTGAGCCCTTTGCCGTTTTGATGCCGCACGAGCGACAGATTCCCAGCGGAAATCGCATCGATACTTCAGTGGGCAACCGCATTCGGTTCCACGAAGGGCCGAATCCTGGTACAACGGCGGGACGCTCAGTCACCGCCCTCGGCACTGCTGGGCGTGTCTTACTGCTGGCCCTGTTGTGGCGGAAGTTCCGCCGACTCGGGGATCCGCATCAGGATCCATGGCTGCGTCCAGCCGTCTTCGCGGAAGACGAGTGCCCGGGCCACGTCTTCGGTGAGATTCTTGAGCCCCGTTTCCACCACGGCGGTGCCGGCCTTCCAGGCCGCGCGCTGTGTCGCAGGATCCAGAGCTCCCCCACCGGCTGCACCGAGTCGGTGGCGAGATCGTACTGGTAACCGAACACAGCTCCCGACTTGCCGACGACCAGGTGCCACAGAATTTGCACCGGTTCGTCCACCGGCGGGACCGCGGCAAAGATGCCCAAGGAGAGCCCCGGCGGTTCGTCGGCCACCGGTTCTGGAACTGCCGGCCAACTGCACGGCCGGCTTGCGTGCATCGACAGCACGCCCTTCACGTGCCTCGTTGCGATAGACAAAGATCAGCCCGTTCTTGTCGGGGCGATAGTCGTAACGCTGCGGTTCCGCATCCATGCCCAACCATTGACTGGCTTCCGCCCAGTTGCTGCCGTGTCCACGCATTGTCTCCCTCATGCTGACCGGCACCACGGACGGGTGCGCGGCGTACCATGGAGCGGTAAACGGCCTCTCGGCGACCTGGGCGAGTTGCTCGAGGATCGTATTGCGAATGCTCGGCAGAACACCCCTGCGATTCATCGCGTCCGGATCGGCGAGATTCAACCGAGGTCGAATGCTCGGCCGCGTACTATTCGAGGGCAGAGCACTTGGCGAGCCGAGGTCTCCTTGGGACGACATTTCACCGCCCCCGAGATTGGCTGTGGATGGGTCGAAGTAGAACCCCGGCCCGGCGAAGAAGGGGATATACCCAAAATTGAGCGGACCACTTCCAGCGGCATTTCCACCAGATAGATTGCGCCGTTATTGAGCGGCCCGGTCGTCACAGGGGGGGCAGCCCTGCGCGGCATGGAGTTACGCGATCCTACCGCGTTGACGCCCCGTGAGCTCATGCCCCGTTGGCCGACTTGTCCGGCGGCCGGCCCACACGTTGCGTACAGGACGACGGCACCTGCCAGCAAATTCAGTGCAAGAAAGTCCTGGAAGTTTTTCATCAGCGGCCCCTTCGTGACTCGTCGTATCGGATTGCGGCTGAAAGCACCTTGGCCTCGCGTCCCGTGCTCACCAACGGCGGCCGCCGACCTGCCCGACCCGAGTGGCATGAGACGGGTTTTCTCGTCAGCAGCCGGTCGCGGGTTCCTGTTGCGTCGTGGGCGACCCCTGTCCTTTATAGCCGGCAACTGCGGTCGGTCGACAGGGTCATCGGCCGATTTATGTTCACGTCCGTGCGGCAGGTCGGTCAAGAGGCCGCGGGGAGGCTTCACTTGCCAGTGAAGGTATGACCACATTCGCAGACGTTTCGGCGAGCGGGGACCTGAGCCCCGCAGTGGGGGCAGGTCTTCTCCCACAATCTGGACTTGGGTGCGTCGATTTTCGTCTTCATTTTGGCCGCCGCCTTCCTCTCCGCGGCCAGGCACATTCTCCTCGGCGCGTCGGCGAGAACCATCGCACACTGAGGATGTATGCCTCCCCAGGAATACGACCGTTGCCCGCAGACTGGACACGTCTTGCTCTTGGCGGCCGTGATGACGGGCGTCGGTTTCTTCTCGCTCATGATGTGCGTATCCTGGAAGGGGCGCCGCGACCGGGGCTATTCGCCGTCGCGCAACGCGGCGAATCCGGTTTGCGTGAGCGAGTAGCCACCGTGAAACTTCTCCGGAACCAGCAGGCCGTCGTTGGTGAGCTGTGCCAGGGGGGTACGAAAAGCCACGAGATCGGTGCTGGAGAAGCAGAGCATTTGTCCGGGGCTCATCCGGAACTTCCGAAAGACATCCAGCACGGCCAGTTCTGCCGGCGACAGCGAGGACTCCGGTTCCGCGGGTGCGGACGTCATCTCCGACGGTTGTTTCCTTCGATTGCGGTTCTCTCGTTTCTCGGAAGCCTTTCGCTTCTGTTCCATTTCCCGCTGCCGTTTGGCAAAGGTATTTCGATCTTTCGCCATATTCGTCACTCTCTGCTAATGTTGCGCCGCTTTCGCGAGTCAGGTTCGTGGTGTGCGGTCAGTGCGTGGACAGAGACGCCGCAACAGAACTCCCCAGGAAGTCGTCAATCTTACGGCGTTGTCCGACCACCCGTGTAGCGTGGCATGCCCATCCCCTTGTCCTACGAGCGCAGCTCACAGTGAGCCACGCACGTTACGGCGATCATCGTTCGGTCGAACGACGCCGGCGTCGTTTTCCATTGCCCGACACATGTGACGAAGCGGACTCCAGTTCCTCGCAGCGAGCACGCACCGATCGGAACGGCATGCCGTCCGGCCGTTCATAACGTTCGGCACGCACGAACCAGAACGCCAAGCCGCCGGAATTGTGGGCAGGCGTCCGGTCGGCTCCTGCCGCGCGCACGCCGAGCGAGCCTTTGCGGCCGGTCTTCTGCCACCCGCGGCGCTCCATAATCAATCGCACCAGCACCCCGATGGCCTGTCGCAAACGCGTGGTGCGCTGGACATGCACACCGGCCAGGAACCGGTCGATGTCATGTTGCGATTCGAGCTCGCGGACCACCCCGGCCAGCGGGGACCGGTCGTGGTGGAGTTCGGACTCTTCCATGCGTCGCTGGCGGTCCGCATCGTCAAAAAACGCCAGCACGCAGTCAAAGGGCTGCTCCGCATCGTTCACGACGTCGGCAAAGGTCTTTCCTTGGCGATCTTGCAGGAAATCTTCACGCGTGATCCGTACTTTACTCATGCCTACACCTCCCAGGCTTTCCCGTACCGACGCTATCGTTCAGCTGCAGAATGCGCAGGTACAAATATTGTACCTCATTGTCGGGTTGCGGCAATAGCCGTTGCGGTGGCCTGAGGATCGCTTTCCGCGGAAATACAGGTCCGGCAGGTGTCTCGCGGAACGGTTCGGACGGCAAATCCGCGTTCTCGTCGCAAGCGGTGTTGACCGGCTGGCGTGGGGACCGGCCGATGCCCACGCGCTGCCTGCCGAGGCCGGTCGGCGAACTTTCCGACCAAATCGACGTTTTGCGAATAATCTCGGCGTCTTAGGCGTCTGCGGGTCGTACAATGAGGTTGCTCGGGAGATCTGCCCTCACTGACCCAATGCAGGCCATATGGTTGATTCCCTCGTCGCGCGTCATGCGCTGTTTGGCGGTGCGCACTTGCAGAAAGGAATGAACCATGTTCGGTGAAAAACGGATCTCCGACAAAGAGTTGGCCAAGACGGTGGGCAAGCGGCTCGTGCGCCGGCGGCGGATCGCAGTCGGCGCTGACGACAATCGTGCAACAGGGAACGGTCACTCTTTCGGGAATGCTCCGCTACGAATCGCAGCGTCGGCCCATCCTGAAAGCCATCAGTGCCATTGCCGGAGTGTCCCGGATCAATGATCAGTTGAAAGTGGTGCCGAAGACGAACTACTGATGGTGCGTCAGCTCTTGGGTGTCAGGATCATGGACATCATGCGGCCGCTCTCCATGCTCGGCGCCTTCTCGACCGAGGCCACCTCCTTGAGCGTCTCCACGATGGCCTCCAGCATCTCGCGGCCCCGCTCATGATGAGCGTTTTCACGACCACGAAAAGTCACGTTAATCTTGACTTTGTCTTTGCGTTTCAGGAACGTCTCGGCCTGACGGACCTTGAAGTCGATGTCGTGATCGCCGGTCTTGGCCCGCAAGCGAATCTGCTTCAATTGAGTGCGGCGCGCCTTGCTGCCTCCGCCCTGTTTCTTGTTGCGTTCGTACTGGGATTTCCCATGGTCCATGATGCGGCAGACCGGGGGGCGGGCGTCCGGGGCCACCTCGACCAGATCGAGTCCCGCGTCGACAGCCAGCTGTCGAGCGGCAGCCGTCGTCATGGCGCCCAGCATCGTGCCCTCCTGGTTGACAACACTGACCGGAGAGGTCCGAATCTGATCGTTAATTCTCTGTTTCCCGATGTCGCGCTCCTTACCTGGTGAGGGAATGACGAGTCACGGCCAGCCTGAAGATGTCATGGGGGGCGTGGCCGGAGAAGAACACCAACGCGGCCGCACCCGTCCTGACTCCCAGGTCCCGGGACGGCTGCGGCCAGCTTGAAAGTCATCGGCGGTGGCTGAGCAGGAACCGCATCAGGCGGCCACGGTGGCTCGAATCTGCGTGGCGCACGGTCCCTTGCGGCCTTGTCCCACCACGTAGTCCACCACCTGGCCCACACGAAGTTGCTCGATCGTGGCGCCCTGAACTTCCGAGTGATGGAAGAACAAGTCGTCGCCTCGGTCCGTTTCGAGGAAACCGAAACCGCGGTCCGCTACCAATCTCTTGACTTTACCTTGTGGCATTGCTGCACTCTCCTGAAACAAATCCGAGCCCGTCATGGCGCTTACCACGAAGGCTCTGAAGAAAGAAAGCAGATCGAGCCACAAAACCGAGACGGCCGTGTGCGAGAACGCACAGCCGTACAGAATGGGGCGGGAAGAGAAAAGCGACCCGCGAGCGTTCCAACTTTCATCTTGTCTCTGCTCGTCACAACGTCATGACACCGCCACTATACAGGTTTGAGGCAGCCGAGGAAAGAGCAGCGGCGATGGCGTCGGAATCGGCCCGCATCCCATCGTCTTGCGGAGACCGATCGTCCAGGGACGAGATGGAATACAGTCGCGGCAGGCCATTCCCCAGGTCAACCCGAGTTATATGTCCGCAATCGGTCGGAGGTCATTTCCCGCGTGAACCGGTAGAAGTGCCAGTGGGTGACGCAGCGATTCATGTATTGAGCGAAACCGATGATATCGCGGCGGTACTGGAGATTTCGCGAGAAGAAGTACTTCAGATAGACCCAGCCGATCGACGTCAGCGAACCGTCGCGCCACAGTGCGCAGCTGAGTGACCAGAGCAAGGCCAACCCATAGGCCAGTGTCGGCAGGATCTTCCCCTCACCGGCTTTCTGGCAGATTTCGGCACGGCGCTGCAGGTAGGGTGGGGACCGGAAGACCTGGAAGTAGCGATCGAGAAAGGCTTCGGGCGTGTAGAGCCGCGTGACCAGATCCCAGTAGCCCCGCCGCAGTTCTTCGCGGCTCATGTGTTTGGGAATGAAGTTGCAGTTGGGGTCTTCTTCGTACAGTCGCCCCTCCTGCTGCAGCCGCTGGTACAACGGCGTTCGCGGGATCGCCTGCAGCATGCCCACCATGGCCAGCGTAATGCCGTTCTCCTGGATGAAGCGGAATTGGTCTTCGAAGATCTTCTTGTCATCGTTGTCGAAACCGACGATGAACCCGGCATTAATGTCGAGACCCGCGTCCTGGATTCTCGCCAGCTTGGCGGCGAGGGAATCGCCCCGCAGGTTCTGGTACTTCTTCGTTTCCTCGAGCGATTCCTGGCGGGGCGTTTCGATCCCGATGAATACACTACGGAAATTGGCCCGGTACATCAGTTCCAGGAGTTCCGGATCGTCCGCGAGATTGACGCTGGCTTCCGTCGTCAAGCGGAGTGGATAGTGGTGTTCCTCCATCCAGGGAATGATCTGTTCCAGCAGATCTTTGGCTTTTTTCTTGTCTCCAATGAAGTTGTCGTCCACGATGAACGCCGAGTGGAATCCGGCTTGACGCATTTCTTCCAGTTCGGCCAGCAGCTGCTCGGGCTTCTTCACGCGCGGGCGTCGACCGTAGATCACGATGATGTCGCAGAACTCGCACTGGAACGGACAACCTCGCGAATACTGCAGCGCCCCGACGCGTACCGGTCGACCTTCAACAGGTCGTAGCGCGGGCGAGGCACTTGCGTCATGTCGGTCGGCTGCGACTGTTCGTAGCGGCGCTGCGTCGGCTGGTCACGGGCAAAGTCGTCGAGGAAGGCTGGCCAAGTCGTCTCGGCTTCTCCAATGAACATGACGTCGCAGAGGTCCTCGAAGAACGTTTCCTGGACGGAAACGAGCGGGCCGCCGACCACCGTAAAGATGTGCTCGTCCCGTAACCGGACCAGGATTTCGCGGATCCGCGCCTTCTGAACAGTCATCCCCGTGACGCCGACGATGTCAAAAGTGCGGAGCAAGTCCCAGTCGATCTCCTCCACGTTCTCGTCCATCACGTACACCTGGTGGTCTCCGCAGAGTCCTGCCACGGTCGGCAGTGCTCCCGAGATCATGGTGCTGCGTTTGTCGCCCGGATACAGCGACAGTGCGTACTCGAAACCCCAGTAGGAAATCTCGAACTTGGGATTGATCAAGCAGATCGACAGCGTCCGGACCGAAGCGTCCGCCGTGCTGTCAGGTTGCGCCAACGGCTTTGCGATAGACATGCACACCCCCAGAGACTTGCCGACTCGATAGGAGTCTTCCGGCGGGACACCCATGGGTCGGGCCAAGGCGGCATCATACGACATGTGCGCTATCCGCAGAATAGCAGCTTGCCACCCCACTCTTGTGGCCCGGATCGGCCTACACGTCTCTTCTCCACACGTAACCCGTGCTCCCACACCAACGTGGCGAAGGAATGCTGGTCACTTCGATTGAACGCCAAAGGACTCCATCGGGAGACCGACTTGTGCAGAACAACGAGATGACGCACCCGGGCTATTCGCGCGGTGACTGCCAAGCCGCTAGACTTGAGTGTTCAATGGGATCACTTCCAACGCTGCTGTCAGAAGAAAAGGATACCTGCCGTGCGATCCGACATGGTCAAGTTAGGCGATGCCCGCGCTCCCCATCGTAGTCTGCTCCGCGCCACGGGTGTCGGCGACGATGATTTTGGCAAGCCGTTCATTGCGGTCTGCAACAGTTACACGGACATCATCCCCGGGCACGTGCACTTGAACCGTGTTGGTGAATTCGTCAAGCAGTGCGTCCGCGAAGCCGGGGCCGTTCCATTCGTGTTCAACACGATCGGCGTGGACGACGGGATCGCGATGGGCCACAGCGGCATGAAGTACTCGCTGGCCAGCCGCGAACTGATCGCCGACTGCGTGGAAACGATGGTGCAAGCGCACTGCTTCGACGGCATGATCTGCATTCCCAACTGTGACAAGATCATTCCCGGCATGCTGATGGGTGCAGTCCGCTGCAACATTCCGACGGTCTTTGTCAGTGGCGGGCCGATGGAGGCGGGGACCGCTCCGGACGGCAAGAAGATCGACCTGGTCGATGTCTTTGCGGGGGCCGCCGCCAGGCAACAGGGCAAGCTCTCGGCCGCTGAACTGCTGGCCTTGGAGCGGGCCGGGTGCCCGACGTGCGGTTCCTGTTCGGGACTGTTCACGGCCAACAGCATGAACTGCCTTTGCGAAGCACTGGGCCTGGCCCTGCCCGGCAACGGGACGCTGCTGGCGACCAGCGTGGAACGCAAGCGGCTCTTTCGGCGCGCCGCCTGTCGTATTGTGGAAATGGTCCTGCAATTCGAGGAACTGGGTCCCGGGCACGGGCTCTTGCCGCGCGAGATTGTCACCGCCGAGTCGGTGGACAATTCGATGATCCTCGATATGGCCATGGGCGGCAGCACCAATACCGTGCTGCACATGCTGGCGATCGCTCACGAAGCAGGGATCGAATATGGTCTGGAACGGATCAACCAGCTGAGTTGTCGCACCCCCAACGTGTGCCGGGTCGCGCCGAGCAGCCATTACCACATCGAGGACGTGCATAACTGCGGCGGAATCGCCACGATCCTGGGGAGTATCCAGCGCGGCCGACCCGCATTGTTGCACGTCGCCTGTCCGACCGTGACCGGCAAAACGCTCGGCGACAACATCGCGGAGTACGACGTGCGCGCGGAGACCGCCAGTCAGGAGGCGCTCGAACTGGCGGCGGTCGTCGCGGGCGGAACGCACAATGTCGAAGGGATGAATGTGTCGCGGCGCACGGGCACGATCCGAGACCTGTCTCCCGCAGAACTCGGGTTCGATCCGTACGACTGTATCCGGGAAGTGGACCAAGCGTACAGCCAGGAGGGCGGGCTGACGATTCTCCGCGGCAATCTGGCCCCGCACGGTGCCGTGGTCAAGTCGGCGGGCGTGCGCCCCGAGATGCTGCGGCACGCCGGTCCCGCCGTGATCTTCGAATCGGAGACAGACGCCTACGCCGGGATTGTCAACGGGAACGTGAAGGCTGGCGATGTGGTGGTGATTCGGCACGAGGGCCCGCGGGGCGGGCCGGGCATGCAGGAGATGCTCGCGCCAACCTCGGCACTCAAAGGAGTGGGTCTGGACGACAAGGTGGCGCTGATCACCGACGGCCGGTTTTCGGGCGGCACGGCCGGCGCCTGCATTGGACATGTCAGTCCCGAAGCGGCGGCCGGCGGGCCGATCGCACTGCTCGAGCCGGGTGACATCGTCGAGATTGACATTCCCGGGCGCCAGCTCTCGGTCCGTCTGGAAACGGAGGAACTGCTTCGGAGGGCCCGGCACTGGACGGCTCCCGAGCCTCGCTTCCGGAGCGGCTATCTCGCCAAGTACGCCGCGCTGGCCACCAGCGCGGATACCGGCGCCGTCCTGAAATGGTGAGCGGCCTCGACGGTCATGCGGGCCGGCGACACCCCCTGAGTTTGTAGAGGATCACCAAGTAACCGGAGTCCGAGTCCTTGCGAGAATTTCTACAAACGATCAGTACGTGGATCGGTTGGGCATTGACCAACCAGCTGTTGTTGCTGGCGGTGGGCGGGGCTGCGGGCACGAATGCCCGCTATTGGCTTGGCCGCTGGCTCGGCGACGTGGCCTGGGCGAAGGGATTCCCGCTGGGCACGTTCGTCATCAACGTGACCGGCTCGTTCATTCTTGGCGTGGCCACGGTCCTGATCCTGGAGCGGCTTCCACCCACCTATCAGCACTGGTACTTGCTCGTCGGCACGGGATTCTGCGGCGGGTATACAACCTTCTCGACGTTCGAGTTGGAAACCTTCCGGCTGGTGCGCGACGGCAGCTTCTGGATGGCCTTCGCCAATGTGGCGGGTAGCGTGGTCGTCGGCTTCCTGGGTGTAGTCGTTGCCATCGCGCTGACCGAGTTGATGTTGCCGCGGCGATAGGAAAGCACACATGAAATTCGAAACGGATGCCAAGCTGGTGACGATCTACGTCAACAGCACAGATCAATGGCACGGTCAGTCGCTGTACACCGCCATCGTGCAGTTGTGCAAAGAACGTGGCATTGCGGGCGTGACCGTGCTTCGCGGTGTGGAGGGCTATGGGGGCAGCGGACGACTGCACACGACGCGCTTGTTGGAGCTCAGCGAGAACCTCCCGGTGCGCATCGAGATCGTGGACATCCCGGACCGGATTGAGCCGCTACTTTCCGCCCTGGGTCCCATGATCGGCGAGGGCCTGGTGACGGTCTCCCCCGTCCACATCCTGCGCTTCCTGCCGGAACCCAAGCCGTGACGGTCACGACGGTGTCGCCAGGAGTTTCCACGGCTGGATCGGCGTAGAGGGTGTGCAGCCAGAAACCGCTGGGCCGACAGCCGGTCGGCGCGTATGGCGAACATTCGTCCGCGTCGGTTGACATTCCGCTTTGTTTTTCCCTATACTCGCGTTGCAAGTGGCACGGCAGTGCCATTTGCAGTCTTCTGAGAGCACTTACAGCGCGTGGGTGCCCGGGGGGCGAGGCCCTCTCGCTGACGACTACTCTTCGGGTCGCTCGTAGTGCTCGCGGTGATCAACGATGCGTCAAGGTGCGAGACCTGGGGAGGATCGTATGCGCGGGCTGGAAGTCGACCTGTTGAGAAACCGCCGCTGGCGGGTCGGGACGCCGGCGAAGCGGCGAGGTTTCACGCTCATTGAGCTGCTGGTGGTGATCGCCATCATCGGTGTTCTGGTGGCGTTGTTGTTGCCCGCCGTGCAGGCGGCGCGCGAGGCGGCTCGGCGGATGCAGTGCACGAACAATCTGAAGCAGATCGCCCTGGCTGCCCTGAATCACCACGATGTGGTGCGCAAGTTGCGCCTGGTGCGCAGTTGGCAATGTTTCCCACCAAACCGAAGTTCCGAGGTCCGTCGCTGTTCATCTACACGCTCAACGAGATGGAACAGACGCAGTTGTTCGGCCAATTGGACCTGAAGGATCCGCTGAACAACGAGACGGGCGGTCCGAAATCGCTGGCGGCGACCGTGTTACCCGTGCTGGTCTGCCCGTCCGACGCGATCGACACGAATCCTGTGGAGCACGTGTCGTCACAACGCTGGCATGGCTTGACCAGCTATGGGGGCAACGGCGGGACTGGGGCGACGCACCGTTACCTGTGTGGCTCTCTCCCCATCCGCGCAGATGGGATCTTCTTTGAAACCGGGCCGTATTCGATCCCGCAGCCGGGACAATCGCCGGTGCGCATCGGCGATATCCGCGACGGCACCAGCAATACGCTGTTTTTCGGCGAGCGCCAACACTCGGATGTGGTGTTTGACGCCTGGGCCGCTGCGGCCGGCGAGCAGCGGATCGGTGATTATGGCTGGTGGCACACGGCGGGTGGGCTGGCCATCGTGGATGTGACGCTGACGACGCTCGCTCCGATGAATTATCCATCCAACACGGCGGACACCGGGTTTGCCTGCCTGCGCCTGTCGGCGTTCGGCAGTCTGCATCCCACCGCCGCGAATTTTGCATTGGCCGACGGTTCGGTGCGCTCGATTGCCGAGTCGATCGACATGGGTGTGTATCGAGCGTTGAGCACGCGTGCGGGCGGCGAGGTTGCCGCGGTGGAGTGAGCCGAGTTGGGACAATCCGCCAGTTTGAACGACAACTTCTGTGGAGATCCGTCAATGACCACGAACCTGATTCGATCGCGCGTCTTCCAACAGCGGGTGCGTATGGGTGTGTGGCTGGCCGCGGTTAGCTGTTCGATGGCGTGGGCCTCGACGGACGAGAATCCGCCGGAGCCGACCGCCGGGGTGCGCACTTCCCACGTGTTGATTGTGGGTGGACTCCAAGGTGAGACGACGACGATTTCTCCGGCCGAGTTCGCGCAGTTGCCCCGCACGGAAATCGAGGCCTCCGTTCCGCACTCCGACCAGCAGGCCAAGTACGAGGGAGTGCTGCTCGACCGGCTGTTTCAGGAAGCCGGTGTGCGTCCTGGTGATCCGGAGTCGGGTACGCAGTTGGCGCGCCCGTTCCGCTCTGCCTATGTCCTGATCGAGGCGGCGGACGGCTACCAGGTGGTGTTGTCGATCGCCGAGGTGTTTCCGCAATTGGGCGGCCGCGGAGTGCTGCTGGCAGATCGCAAGAACGGTCAGCCGCTCGAGGCAAAGGCCGCTCCGTATCAGCTCGTGGTGATCGATAGCGTGGGCCATGAACGGTGGGTGCGACAGGTGACGCGAATCCTCGTGCGCCCCGCGTCGGCCTCGCCATTCCCCGGGCACACGGCGGTCCCTGAGCCGACGGCGGAGACAGCCTTGGCCGGAGGCGTGTTTGTGGTCGGGACGGGACCCGGCGCGCCGGATCTGATCACCGTGCGGGCAGCCAATATTCTGCGGCGCGCCGACCGCGTGTACTGCTTCAGTTGGATGAAGGACGAGTTGGCCCCGTTTGTGCAGCCCGGCGTCGTGGAGGTCGCGTCGCCTTGGTTGCGCGGCGGTCAGTATTGTGGGCAGGATCCAGCCGCGTGCGCGCCGAATTGCGGGCGCAGGTCGTCCAAACCAACGAAGAGCTCAGGCGACTCAGGGCGCAGGTCCAAAGCCTCGTGGCGGACGGCAAGACGGTCGTATTCGCCGACAACGGCGATCCGACGATCTTCAGTCCCTGGAGCTGGGTGCCAGCACACCTGCCCGAGTTCGCGCCGACCGTTGTGCCGGGGCTCAGTTCATTCAATGCCGCCAACGCGGCGCTGAAGCGAGGCGTGGCCGGCCTGGGATCGGTGACCATTTCCTCCGGCACCGACACGGGTGTGCCGGACAGCCACGGTCGCCTGTCAGGCACCCTGGCCTTCTTCACCCACCTCAAGAAGTTCGACGTCTTGCTGCCGGAACTGCAGAAGAAGTACCCGGCCGACACGCCGGTCGCCATCGTGTGCGACGTCAGCTACCCGGCGGAGAAGGTCGTGGAAGGCACGCTCGGGACGATTCTCGAAGTGCTCGGTGATCCGCCTGCGCTGCCGCACCTCTATCTGCTGTATGTCGGAGATGGACTCAAACCGGTTGCCGGTTGTCATTAGTCTTCGAAAGTCTTCGAACCAAAGGAGGTCTGGGGCGACTCATCGCGTGTGCCGATTCGACGAGTCGCTGTGGCAGATCGAGCGTGGGTATGATGCGCAACCCGACGGCATTCGTGTTCTGTGCAGCCGCGTTGGCGCTGGAGATTTGTGCGGTCTCAGTGCTGGAGAAGCCGGAAGAGTTCGATGGAGTCTACGGCCACGGTGACCACGCGTTCACTGTGGCAACAGGCAGTCCGGGGGAATTGGGGTTGCTGGAGGCCTTGGCCCGAGAATTCAGCACAACGCACGATACGACTGTCCGCTGGAAGAACGCTGGCTCGGGCCAGGCGCTGACCTGGCTGCGGGAGAAGAAAGCCGACGTCGTGCTGGTGCATGCCCCGGTTCCGGAGGAGCTCGCGGTCCACGAGGGCTGGGCGGCCGATCGAACGCTGGTCGGCGCGAACGAGTTCTTAATCGTCGGGCCGGCACAGGACCCCGCGCAGATCCGCCAGGCGTCGAGCGTTGTGGAAGCGTACCGCCGCCTGGCGGCTGCCAAGGCCAAGTTTCTCTCCCGAGGAGACAACTCGGGCACGCATCAGCGAGAGATGGCGATCTGGAAGCAAGCGGCGATCTCACCCGATGGCGACTGGTATGTTGTCACCAGCGACTTCATGCTGGCCACACTCAAACGGGCCAACGTGGAAGGGGCTTACTTCATGACGGACAGCAGCAGTTGGATTGCTGCGAAGGTCGACGTGCCGCGACTGGTGGTGGTCTTTCGTGGTGATCCGGAACTGGTCAACGTCTACCACGCTCTTTGTCAGCCGCAGGGAGCCACGCCGGGCCAGGTTTACGCTTCCCAGTTTGTCGCCTTCCTGCGATCCGATGCCGGACAGGCGATCATTCGCGATCACGGCCGGAAGCAATTCGGTGAGGCTCTCTACCGCGACGCCTCGTCGGTGAAACCGGTTGCCGAGTAACGCGGATCACCCAAGGCGGTGGATCCGAACTGTCGGGAGCCCGGCAACTGGTCGCTATGCCGTGGTGCGACCCGGCCGATGCGCAGCTGACCCTGGCGGAATGCCGCCGCCAGGGCTACCGGGACTTCGGCTTCGGCACGCACCACCGCAGCCAGGCTGTCCACGACTCTGGCGCGCATCACTTGCTGATACGCGACCGCTTCGGCGCGACGCACCTCGGCCCGCGCGCGGGCCATGCGCGTGTCCGCTTCGGCCTGGTCGGTCTGCAACCGCGCACCGATGTTCTCGCCCACGTCAATATCCGCAATGTCGATCGAGACGATTTCAAAGGCGGTATTCGCGTCGAGGCCACCGTGGAGCACAACTTTGGAAATGCGCTCGGGTTTCTCCAGCACTTCCATGTGCGACTGAGCCGATCCGATCGTGGTCACGATTCCCTGGCCCACGCGCACGATGATCGTTTCCTCGGTCGCTCCGCCGATCAATTGATCCAGGTTCGTACGGACGGTGACTCGAGCCCGGATGCGGAGCTCCACACCATTCTTGGCGACGGCGCTCAGCATCGTCCGGCCACTCTGCTGCGCTGCCGGACAGTCAATCACTTTGGGAGAGACGCTGGTGCGTACGGCGTCCAGTACGTCGCGGCCAGCCAGGTCCATCGCCGCCGCACGGTCGAAATCCATGTCGATGCCGGCGCGATGCGCCACGATAATGGCACGAACCACACGCATCACGTCGCCACCGGCCAGGAAGTGGGCCTCCAAACGCTCGGTGCTCATGCCTCGATCACGGTCGACGTTCAGGCCCGCCTGCCGGACCATGATCTTGGCGGCGACGATCATGCCCGGCTTGACCTGGCGGAAACTCATGCCGACCAGACTGGCCACACGCACGTCCGCACCCGTCAGATAGGCCTGCAGCCAGAGTGCCCCGTAGAAGAACACCACCGCCCCCAGCACCAGGACGAACAGCACAGCCGCGAGGCATCCGCCGACCACCCACGGGTTGGTGGCAGCGGCGGAGAATAATAGTGGTGTTATGGCTGCCGACAACGGAAGTCCCCTTCCAGGCCTGCGATACCCGCGCGGGCTGTTCAGCCGCACCTGGTGCAGGTGCAAATATTGTATCTTGCCTGGCGGCCGGGGCAAGAGCGGGTGCGGAGACCCGCGGACGGCTCTCCGAGGAACGACCTCTGCGCGTGATGAACCCACCGAACGGCGCCGCCAGCCCGCCGGTGCGCAAGTGGCTGGAAGCCGACTGGTGCGACAACGTGTTGTCGACGAAAATGAGCGGCAGCTTCGTCGGTCGACCAGGTTGGTTGTCGCGAAGGAAAATCCTGCGGATGCGCAGTGATTCGGCCCAGCCCCGGGGAACAACCATGGCGAAATACCGGCATCGAGTGTTCGAAATGTACGAGCAGCGCGAGGAAGCGATCCGAGCGCTGACACCGAGGTCGGGGAAACCGGCAACGGACGCGAACGCCCCGGATTTGGGGACCTTTGCACACCTGGAAGTCGCGCGTGCCGCCGGTATGATTCTCGTCCAGTTCAAGGAGCCGCAGACTTTCGAAGACGGAACCGCGAGCGACCTGCGCGAGGATTTGACGCGGATGGCCGATCTGCTGGGCAAGGACAGCAAAGTCCTGTTCGACTTCTCCGGGGTGGCAGCGTTCAATGCGGCCTCGATCAGCGCGCTCGTCCAGTTCAACCGGACTCTGCAAACCCGTGGCAGCCGGATTGCCCTGTGCTGCCTTGAGCCGCCGACGCGCGAGTCCTTTTTCGCCACGGGATGAGTGGTGTCGACGACCGCCGCGACCTGCCCGCGACCTGCCCGCGACCTGCCCGCGACCTGCCCGCGACCTGCCCGCGACCTCGACCTGCGATCAGATTTCCAGGTACTCTTCGACGGCTTCCCGCATGATGGACTTGTCGGGCACGATGCCCGTCCAGATGGCGAAGTCGATGGCCGCCTGGTTCACCAGCATCCCCAGGCCATTGAGTGTGGTACAGCCGCGGCGGCGAGCTTCCTCGAGCAACCAGGTCTGCGGCGGATTGAACACGACATCGGCCACGACCAGTGAGCTGTGCAATGACGCGGGCTCGATCGGCACGCGCGCCTCGCTGTCGAGCACGCCGATGGAGGTCGCATTGATCACGATGTCGACATTTTCGGGAACCACGAGTTGCCCGGACCAGGGGACGAACTGTGCGGCGACCGAAAGTCGCTGGTGCAGCCGATCGACCAGCCCCTGGCCATGTTCCGGCGTCCGGTTCGCCACCAGAATCTCGGCTGCGTTGGCCCGCCCCAATTGCACGGCGATCGCCCGGGCGATTCCTCCGGCGCCGAGCAGCAGAATGCGTTTCTCCGCGGGGTCGGCACGTCTCGCGCAGGGCTTCCACAAAGGCCCGGCCATCGGTGTTGTCGCCGATGAGCCGACGGTCTTCGCGAAACACGCGGCTCACCGCACCCATCAATTCGGCCAACTCGGTCAGCCCATCGAGCAGCGGAATCACGGCCACCTTGTGGGGAATCGAGAGGTTCACGCCGCGGAACCCGAAGGCGCGAATGCCGCGGATCGCGTCCGCCAGATCCTCCGGGGCCACTTCGAGGGTCAAATAGCACCAATCGAGCCCGGCACTGGCCAGCACGCGCTGCATCATGAACTGTGTCGGATTACCGGCCACCGGCTGGCCGATACAGCAGACGATTTCTTGCAGTGCGGAATCGGGCACGAGGACCTCGCCGAGATCGAGAAACAGAGTCACGGTGCCGGGAGAATCATTAGAGCCCTCATATTGTGTCGCACGGGGACCCGGAATGCAACGCCGCCGCACGCGGCCCCGCGCGCGCCACTCGACAACCTCCGGCGGCCAACCAGAATAGAACAACATGAAACCCACGCACTTGCTGGCCGGATTGCTGGTGATCGCCGCCGTGCTGGCGGATCTGGTCCTGGCCAGCCACCTCCCGACGGCGCC
The DNA here is from genome assembly GCA_963754725.1 of uncultured Planctomycetaceae bacterium. Lineage (GTDB taxonomy): Bacteria > Planctomycetota > Planctomycetia > Pirellulales > Pirellulaceae > JAAYDI01. Next base: position 394,497 of record CAVWHV010000042.1, on the reverse strand, counting down.
GGACACCGCCCTGCTGTGGTTGTGGGGATCGGCCTGCGGACAACTCTCGCTGCTGGGGATCTGGAGCGTGTGGGGCAGGACGGCCTGGCTGATCCGCCTGCTGGGAGTGCTCGTGGCCGCCGCCTTTCTCGGCGCGCCGCTGTCGGAAGCCACGAATCGGACAATGGTCCGAGTGGTTCCTGATTCTGTGTCTGTTTGCCGCCCTGGTGGCGCTGCCGCTGGCCGGGGCTCGCTGGTTGGGCCTGACCGCCAGCGTCGTGTTGTCTGGCGGCCAGCGCGAGGAGTCGATTCGTCGTCCGCGTCGCAGTCAGTATTCGCTGGGCGGTTTGTTGTCGCTGATGACCGCCGTGGGGCTCCTCTGCGGTCTACGCGAGTACGTCGCGTTCCCCTGGCCGCACGTGCTGGCGTTAGCGGGTTACGGAACGTGCCTCGCGCGTGGTGGCGTTCGTGTCCGTGTGGGCCATGGTATCCCGTCGCGCCGTCGCCACGCGACTCTTGTTTCTGACAATAGTGTGCGTGGGGGCAGGGCTGGCGATGAGTGCCACCGAGCTGGTGCGAAATGCCTGGTTCTTCACGCTGGTGACGTGTCTGGAATCCGCCGTCATATGTCTGGGAATCAACGTCTGTCTGACCGGCGGTCTGCATCTGCAGGTGCGGCGCGGGACGAGCTGACGATCAGAAATCCTGCCGCTCGATGTACAGGCATGCGAGGCCCAGCACCACGAGCAAGAAGATCAGGCTACTGCGCACGGGTGCCCAGGGATGTAGGCGCAGACGCTTCGTCTGCAGATCGCCTCCCGGCAGGCCGATGTCGATCGTTTCTTCCTTGCGCAGCACGTACTGGATCGTGTTGTCCAGATCACCCGGTTTCGGGAACACCGTGTAGAGGGGCACCACGGCATAGTAGTAGGCGTTTTCCAGAGGCGTGAGCGCGGGGGCATAGGATTGAACCTGCTCCCACGATCCCGGCTGATAGCGCGTCACGCGATTGACCCGATCGGCTGCCAGCAGGGAACCGTCTGCCGAGAAGGCGACGGCCGAGATGTCGTTCTGGCCGCGCACTTCGGCCAGTTGCATCGTGGCACTCGATCCCTCTGGCGCGTTCGAGCAGGTGCAGGCGTCCGTTGTGAAATACGACTGCGAACCGTTTGCCATCCGGTGAGGCACAGGCGAACCGCGGCTGGCTTTCCGGCTCCGGCCGGTACTCGCCGCGCAACGTCAGCGCCGGGGCGGCATAGTTCAGGAGGCGACCATCGGCCAATGCCAGCAGGATGGTGGAACCGGCGTAGACAATCGTGGCACCCAATTCCTGGTCGGTGTCCACGGCCACAGTCTGAGCGTCAGCGTAGTCGTTGCCGCGGCGCAGCAGCAGCGCCAACTCGCCGCGGCTGTAGATCACCACGTTTCCCGACAGGGGATCCACGGCCGCCGTGGCCGGCTGTGTGAGTTTCAGGGGCGTGACGGGGCCCGCTGATCGGAACGGCTTGGCGAACGATTGGGGGATTTCGACGAAGAACACCTTGAGCTTCTTGGGGTTGGACGCCAGATCGCCGACCAACTGCTGGACACCTGTGTTGGTGACTGCCAGCATACGGCCCTGGGGATCGGGCAGCAGTTCGAACGTACCGTCCGGCAATGCGGGACCGTCCGCTTGTGTCCAACCGTCGCTCTGCTTGCCGACCAGCAGAGTGTTGCTGGAGCCGAACAATTGGCGGCTGCCGGCGTGGGAAGCAAGCAACGCGTGGGTCTGCAGGTCGTAGACGGGTCCCAGCACGCGGTTGGTTGGCACGCCTTTTCCCTCGAGAAACACGGCTTGCCACTCCGCCGTCTCAGCGTCCCAACGATGCGTTGCCCCGCGCTCGTCGAGGGCAATGAGTGTATTGTCGGCCGGAACCAGGTGAATTAGTCGCCTGTAATTCACGGCGAACTCTTCGATACCCCCCTTGGTGATTCCTGCAATGGTGCAGGCCAACCAGAACAGGATTGTCATCACGACGCACACGACAGCGTTGCGCCAGATCACTCCGGAGAACGCGGACACGGAGTAGTAGATGGCGAACAAGAACAAGAAGATCGGGATGCACAGCAGCAGCCCCTGGTTCCAGATGCCCAGTCGCAGGCCGGCGATTCCCCACAGTCCCACGATCAGATACGTGACATTGATCAAGATAAACGCGCATCCACCGACAAACTTGGCGAGGAACATCAGCGAGCGTGACACCGGCTTGCTGAGTAGCAGGCTCAGCGAACCGGGATCGAACATCTGCGGGATGATCGGCGCCGTCACCAGAATGGCGGCCAGCACGCCGAGAAAACCGACCAGCACGCCGATGACGGCCGGCAAGGCGGCCTGTTCGATGAACTGCTTGACACGTTTCTCGCTGACGCGAATCGGCGGCGAAATCTTGGCACCGAAGTAGGTGGCCACAATCTGTTTGGGTGGCTGAGGGCGGAAGTACTCCTGGTAGGGTTTCTCGATCAACAACCGGTTCAATCGGGCGAGGTCGTTGTCCGATAACTTGTCAATCCCCTGCGCCAACAGTTCGCGCCCCTCGGTTCCCAGCAAGGTGTCCGTCCAAACAGTTGCTTCATAGAGTCCGCGATTCTGGAGCAGTTCGTTCAGCGCCTTGATCAGTTCTGCCTGGTCGTCGAAGAACTTGTTGCGGTTGTCCTCGGTCTCTTGCTGGAAGTCGCTGAGCGCCGTCCGCGATTCCTCGCCGAGATTCGACCAGATCCGAAAGCCGGGCGAGGTTTTGTCCTGGTCGAAGTCGCGGTGCACGGCCTTGACCAGACCGCGGGCGTCGAGGAAATCACCCTGCCGGAATTCGCTCATCTGTTCCGCGCGATAGCCGAGCGGAAGCAGGCCTACGAGAATCACCGTGATGAGGATCAACAGAATCCACAGGACCCGCGAGGCGAGCAGCTTCGCGAAACGAATCGGTGATGATGGCGAGGTACGGTTTCATGGTTTCTTGGACGTGAGCCCCAGCACTGCCATAAACGCTTCTTCCAGGCTGATGCGTCGCCGGCCCAGAGACTCGATGCTGACGGCTTGTTGCCGCAAACGGTCGACGCAGCGATCCACGTCGGCCTGCGTTTCCAGGTAGACGTGGATCTGGTGATGCTCGGCATCCTGGGATTCGATGCGGGCATCCCGCATGTCCGACAGGGCGGCCTGCACGGCCCGGGCTGGTCCGCTCACCGTGAGCTGGAGTTCGATGCCCGGGTCCCGGTTCGCCACCAGCTCCTCCACCCTGCCGATGCCGCGGAGTTTGCCGGAATCAAGGATGGCCACGCGATCGCAGACCAGTTCGACTTCCTGCAGCAGATGGCTGTTGAGAAAAATCGTTGTACCCGCCTCCTTCAACCGGAGGAGCGTTTGGCGCACCTGGGCGCGGCCGGCCGGGTCGAGCCCGTCGGTCGGCTCGTCCAGAAACACCAGTTCGGGATCGTGCAGCAGAGCAATCGCCAGACCCAGTCGCTGGACCATGCCCTTGGAATATTTCCTGACCGAGTCCTGGGCGCGATCGGCCAGGTCGACGCTCTCCAGCAGTGGGCCGCCGCGCCGGCGGATCTCGCTCCGCGATAACCCGCTCATTTGGCCGTAGAGTTCCAACGCGCTCAGCGCCGTGTGATGCCGCGGAATGCGGAGGTTCTCCGGGAGATACCCGACGCGCTGCCGGCCCGCGCGATCGCCGGCCGGGAGGCCCAGCATCCGGGCTTGGCCGCGCGTCCCACGGACAATCCCCAGCAGCAGCTTGACCAGCGTCGTTTTGCCGGCACCATTGGGTCCGAGCAGGCCGAAGATCTCGCCATAGCCCACCTGGAGCGAGATTCCGTTCAGCGCGTGGAATGAACGGCGGAGGATCAGGCCGTCGCGGTAGGTCTTGCAGAGATTCTCGACTTCGATGGCGTATCCGTCAGTCATGACATTCCAATGCGACGATACCGGGAATCGACCTGGCTCCTTCCACGCCACGTCAAGCCCGCGAGCGTAGACGCGCCGGGGGCGGGCGTCAAGCAAGCGGCGGAGCCGAGGGGCCTGGGAAACAGGCAGTAGTTCGCTGTCGTCGAGACGTTCTTGGCCAGAAGGCTGCCGGCTCAGCCGAGTTGGACCAGGGCCGGGCCCACGTGCTCGATGACCGGCACGCCGAACAGCGTGTGGGCCGTGACGTCGGAAATGTGGATCGGGAGGAGCTTGCCGACCTGTCTCGTCGTACCGTCGAACACGACAATGCGATCGCAGGGAGTACGCCCCGTCAGTTGGATGAGGGGACCTTCCTCCCTACGCTTCTGAGAGGTCTTGCTGGGACCCTCCACCAGCACTTCCAGGGTCCTGCCGATCAGTCGCTGGTTGTCTTCTTCGCTGATCGCGTTTTGAATCGCCAACAGTTCATTGTTTCTCCACTGCTTCACGTCGCCAGGGACATCGTCCGACAGACGCTCGTCAGCCTTCGTGCCCGCACGCGGGCTGTACTTGAAGATGAAACTATTCTTGAAGCGATATTCCCGCACGGCCGCCATCGTCTGCTCGAAGTCCTCGGCCGTCTCTCCGCAGAAACCCACGATGAAATCACTGGAGACGGCAACATTGGGAACCGTGGCCCGGATGCGATGCATCATGTCGCGGTACTCCTCGACCGTGTAACCGCGCTTCATGCGCTGCAGCACCGCGTTGGAACCGCTTTGCAGGGGGACGTGCAGGTAGGGCGAACACTTGGGAAGATCGCGCACCGTTTCCAGCAGGCGGGGAGTCATGTCCTTCGGAAAGTTCGTGACGAATTTCAACCGCTCGATCCCCGGTATGTCGTGCAGTTGGATCAGCAGGTCCGCCAGTCGTGTCGTGCGGCCGTCGGCGTCGTACCGGTAGCTGTTGACAGTCTGGCCCAGCAGAATGATCTCCAAGCAGCCCTGCTCGGCCAGCGTACGCGCCTCGGACAGGATCTCTTGCGGCGACCGGCCCTGCTCCGGCCCGCGCGTCATCGGGACAACGCAGTACGTACAGAATTTGTCGCAGCCGATCTGGATCCGCAGATAGGCTTGAAACGGCGTCGGACGCATGGTCGGATCGCGGAGCGGATCAAACGTCTCGTGGCTGCGCCGGATCTCTTCCAACGAGCCACCTGTGCGATCGAGGCTGACGGCCAACTGCTGCCGCTGCCCGCCGGCCGCGAGTTCCAGCAATTCGGCGATCCGGTGCAGTTGCCCGGGGCCGACGACCAGGTCCAGATACGGCGCACGGTCAAACAGCTTCTGCTGCTCCTTCTGCGCCATGCAGCCGAGCAATCCCAGGATCTTCTCGGGATGCGCCTGCTTCCAGCGACGCAGTCGCCCCAATGCGCTGTAGATCTTGTCTTCCGCGTGTTGTCGCACACTGCACGTATTGAACAAGATCGTGTCGGCATCCTCGACGTTGCCCGTCACGCGGTAACCGTGCTTGCGCAGCGAGGCCACGACCATCTCGCTGTCCAACAGGTTCATCTGACAGCCGACTGTCTCGATATACAACCGTTTCGACATCAGCACGCACCGGGAAACAACGACAACATGAGAACTCCAGCCAGACTAACTCGGCAGGCAGAGTCCGCAACGGCAGCCGTGGTCTGCGCACGCGGCCGCTCCGCGGGAATCTGGCAGGGACCTATCGCTTGGCACTGCGGGCCGCACGCGGTGTACCCCGGCCGCGCCCGACCGACTCGGGTCACGCCGGTTCTCGGCACGCTCTTGATTCACCTGGGAGGCAACGTCTGCCTGCAGCTGCGCCACAACCGCGTCCCGCCGCGTTCGCATCAGCCGGACCAGGGACACCACGGCGAAGTACGCCGCGATCAGCAGGAGCGCCACATCCCAGGCAGTCATGTCGGCCATCGCGATTCTCCCCCGGCAGTCCGTTGCAAGGTCGAGTCACCGATTCTACACAGCGGGACCATTCCGAGCGAGAGGGAATTCTCCCCCCCGTTGAGCGGAGTTTCGCCGCTCGGCAGGGACCGTGCCGCGACGTTCAGGCCGCTGCGGGTGGGACGGAAGGACAACGGTTTTACGGCGAGCGGTCGCTCTCCGAGGTCCCGAATCGCTCGCCGACCTGCACCGGATAGCCACGGAGAAATTCGCCGGCGTCCATCACGCGTTTGCCCGCCGGCTTGAGCCGGTGGATTGCCAGGCATCCTTGGCCGGTTGCGACGGCGATGATCTGGCCATCGACTCGCACGACGCTGCCGGGTGCCACTCCGGCGGTCGGCGTTGCGAGATTGTCGATCGATACCTGTTCCAACAGCAGATGCATCGGAGCGCCGGTGCGCAGCCATTGCGTGTAAGTGCCTGGCCACGGTCGCAGAGCTCGCACTTGATTCACCAGGCTGGCGGCGGTTTGGGACCAGTTCACTTCGCCGTGGGATTTCTGCAGGCGCGGGCGCGCGTTGCGAGGGCCGCATCTTGTCGCGTTCCCAGCGGTGCCTGACCATCCCAGGCAGCCAACATGTCGATGGCCTGCAGCACCAGCTGCACACCCATCAGTGACAGTCGGTGTTCCAAGACCGGGGCATCGTCCTCCGGACCGATCGCGGTGCGAGCCACCGCGAGACAGGGGCCGCCGTCGAGGTGCGGCGTCATGTGGATGACAGTCACCCCGGTTTCGCTTTCGCCTTGCCAGATCGCCCAGTTCACCGGCGCTGCGCCGCGATACTTCGGCAGAAGTGAGCCATGGAGATTAACGCCCCCGCGGCGCAACACCGCCAGCGTCTGACTCGAAAGGATCTGTCCATAGTCGCAAACCACGAACAAGTCCGGATTCCACGGGGCCAATTGCGCGCGAACCGCCGCGTCGTTGATGTCGCTGGGATCGAGCATCGGGATTCCGGTGGCAGCGAACGTGGCGAGGACCGGATTGGCCGGTCCTTTCTGCCGCCCACGCGCCGGTGGAACGGGACGCGTGACGATCGCCGCAACATCGTGATTCGAGTCCAGCAAAGCGCGAAACGTGGGGACCGCAAAGGAACCCGTTCCCATCAATATCAATCGCATCGACGAGACTCCACGCTGTTGACCAGCCACGTGTTGATGCCGGTCAACAGTAGCGTTTCTCCCACTCGATCAACCGCAGCTCAATTTCTTCGTCCGCGGGAATTTCTCCGTGTTGACGCCGGCTGGCGAAGTCCGTTTCGAACTCGTCCAGCACGTCCGCCACCGACAGTCGCCCCGTGGTGCTCATGCGGTCGGTGAACAAGACCCCATCCAGATGGTCGGTCTCGTGCTGGACGACACGGGATAGCAGACCGTCGAGTTCCATGTCGATTTCCTGGCCGTCCAGACCGAATGCGTTCACACGGATCTTCTTCGGCCGCATGACGTTGCCGTAGAGTTCGGGAAGGCTCAGGCAACCCTCTTCGGCTTCTTCCAGGCCCTTCGGGCGGCTGAGGACGGGATTAATGAACACCAGTTCCTCGGCTTCCTGGGGGTCTCCTTTCATGTTGGCGATGAACAGCCGCAGGGGGAGGTCGACCTGGTTCGCCGCCAGTCCCACGCCGCGGGCTTCATACATCAGTTCAAACATGCGGTGGACCGTCTCCCGCAACTGGGCATCGACGCGGCGCACGGGTTTGGACTTACGTCGCAAGGTCGGATGCGGATAGGGAACGATCTGCAGGGTCGCGGGATCGCAGAGACGTGACATGGGCACTCTTTTTGCTCGACAGGTCCAACTACGCGCGGTGCGGGTGACAAGGTGCACAGGAACGCAACACTTTGTGCAAGATTAGGCGCTCGTGCCATGTGCGTCTAGGGATTCTCGCTCGATCCGAGCCACTTCCTGCGTTGACGAAAAACGCGAGTCGCGCTAGACTTTAAGCCAGCGGTGTACGACGTAATTGATTATGAGCAAAGCGCTTGTGAACGCGAAGCAAGTTCTGCAACCACACTCGGGCGATGCACGGCCGGCCGACGCAGTTCTCACATCGTGGGAAACGATGGGGGATCCCTTGCCCTGGTGGAAGGAGACGCGGCCGTGGCTCCTGTCGGTCGTATTTCACGCCACGGTGCTCGTCGGATTATCGCTGGCCGTCCCCGTTACCCCGCGAGGCGTGTGGCTGGAGCCGGGACGCGGCGGCGGAATTGTGCTGGCCCGCGGGGACGACGCGGAAACCGAGTATTTTGCCGGTGGCGGTGCGGCGGCTTCCAAGTCGGTCGACCAGTCCGATTCGGAAGCCAGCATGCAGGGCGCTCCCCAGCGGTGAGCAAGTTCCGGTGGATCTGCCGGGTGCTTTGCCCACCGCGGCCGAGGCGGCTGCGGGCGCCGGAGTAGAAGGGGCGCTCCCGTCTGCCTCGGGATTCACCAGCGGATCCGGGACCGGGCGCGGTGGTGGCAGCGGGAGCGGCCGTGGCGCCGGCAACGGCAATTACGCGCACGGCCATCTTTCGCGCGGAAGGAACGGGCAACAAGTTGGTTTATGTATTCGACCGCTCGGCCAGCACGGACGGATATCAGGGCCGGCCTCTCGCCGCAGCCAAACGCGAACTGATTGCGAGCCTGGACGATCTGCAGGATGTCCACCAGTTTCAAATCGTCTTCTACAACGAACGTCCCACGGTCTTCAATCCGGCCTACCCGCAGCCTCCCAAAATGTTGTTCGGCGACTCGCCGACCAAACGCCTGGCCAAGAACTTCGTGCGGGGCATCGTCTCGGCCGGAAGTACTCGCCATCTGGACGCCTTGAAGCTCGCCTTGGGCATGCGTCCCGACGTGATATTCTTTCTGACGGACGCGGGTGAGCCGCAGCTCGTGGCGAATCAAGTGGAAGAGGTCCGCCAACGGAATCTGCGCGTGGGTGCCCAGATCAACACGATCGAATTTGGAGCGGGGCCGAATCCCGGCGGCCGGAACTTTCTCGTCCGCCTCGCCGACGAGAACGGTGGCCAGTATGTGTACGTCGATGTCACGCGATTGCCTTCGGCGGATGCGAGTCTGGAGCAATGAGGACCGTCATGCCGCGACCCACTGAGCCGAGGCCCGCCGGTCGTCGTTGCGGCCTGCGAATGATGCGCCGCATCGTGTGGGGATGGACCTGGCTGGTGGTCACAGCGCCAGGCTGGGCTGAAGATGTTGTCGTGATCGCGCGCGGAGACACGCCCGGCGAATCGCGTCGCACGGGTGAGATACTGGACTACACGGGCGAGGCACTGACGCTTCAAGTGGCGGGCGGTCGGAAAGAGCAGATTCCGGCCGCGCGGGTCGTGTCCTTCGAGATCACCAAGGTCCCCGAACATCAGAATGCCGACCAGTTGTACGAGGAGGGGCGGTACGCCGACGCCGTGGTCAGCTATCGGCGGGCGGTGGAAAAAGAACACCGGACCTGGGTGCGACGGAACATCCTGTCCCAGATGACCTGGTGTTATCGAAACCTGGAGCAGTTCGATCGGGCGGGAGAGACATTCCTGCTGCTGTTGCGGGCCGACCCGAGCACGCCCTGGTATTCCTCGATTCCCCTGGCGTGGAGACCCAGTCCACCTGCGGCGGATCTCGTCCAGCAAGCGACACGCTGGATGGCGAATACTCAGGTCCCGGCGGCCGCTCTCCTGGGAGCCAGCTGGTTGCTGGCCACGGCGCAGCGCGAGCAGGCGCTGGCCAAGCTCCAGGAACTCACATCGTGCCCCGATCCGCGTGTGGCGCTCTTGGCCGCCGCGCAACAGTGGCGGGGCTCGGTGGTCACGGCGAGCTTGCAGGACGTCGAGCGCTGGCAGGAGCTGGCCCGGCAGCTCGACGCGTCGTTGCAGGCGGGCCCCACTTTCGTGGTGGGGCAGGCACTGGCGCGTCATGAACAACCGGCACGGGCAGCCCTCGCGTTCTTGCGCGTTCCCATTCTCCATTCGGACGATCGTGATTTGGCCGCCGAATCACTCCTGGCGGCCGGCGAGCAACTGGAGAAGGCGGGGGACGTCGCTGGAGCGCGGAGCGTGTACCGCGAACTGATCCAACACTATCCGCAACATGCGCTCGTGCCGGTTGCCGAGCAGCGCAGCGAGCAACTTCCCCGAAAATAGTTGGTTCGTTTGGATTCTCAGGGTGCCTGGCACGCGTTACATTCGAGGGTACTGTTCCGCTGGGAGACCTCATCATGGCAGAGTACCACTTATGAGACAGATCTTGGTGTGCTGGGTATTGGTCGGGGCTGCGACCTGCGCGGCCGGTTGCGGTTCTTCGCGTTCCTCGGGCGATCAGGCCGCCGCCCATGGGCAGGGCGCGTCGGACGACGCCCAGGCGGTCGTGGTCGTGCCGCTGCCGCCCGTGGACGAACGTGAAGGCGCCGTCATGAAAATGCTGGAAGAACGCGGAGGGAAAATCGACCGGGATAAGGGTGGACACGTGCACATCGTCGAGCTCGTGGGGTCCGCGATCACGAACGATGACCTGGGACAATTAGACCGCTTGCCGCAATTGGAATCGCTGGAAGTGTGTGGTGGCGACGTGGATGATTCCGGAGTGGCCCATCTGAGCGGTTTGGTGCGGCTGCAACGACTGTATCTGACAGACATCCCGATCACGATCGCTGGATTGGCCGCCTTGGAGAAACTGACGGAGTTGGAGGTGTTGTCGCTCAAGAACACCAAGATCGACAACCAAGCGCTGGAATATGTCCGGCATCTGACGCAGCTGGAGGTGTTGAATCTGGCGGGAACCAAGATCTCCGATGAGGCGTTGCCGCCCCTTCAGGCGCTGAAACGCCTGGATACGTTGGTACTGGCCGACACTCAAATGACCGGTGCCGGTTTCGTGCATTTGAAGCCGATCGCGACGCTGCGGACGCTCAACGTGAATCGGTGTGACGTCAAGGATTCTGATCTCCTTGAGTTGGTGGGGTTGGATAACTTGCGCATGCTGTATGTGAACAAGTGCGAACTGACGGACGAGAAAATCAACGAACTGACCCAACGCATGCCGCGATTGGCAGTGTTTGGCAGGTAACGGAGCAACATCGATGGTACGACATGACCGGAGTGTTTTTTTTCGCTGGATCCTGGTGGCCGGCCTGCTCGTGAGCGGGAGTCACCTGCTGGTGCGGGTGGCAGCGGCCGAAGACGATGGAAAGAGCACCAAGAAGGGGCCGGATTGCGTGTACGTGCCGACGCCGCATGACATCGTCGAGCAGATGCTGGAAATGGCCCATGTCCAGAAGGATGACGTGATCTACGATCTTGGTTGCGGCGACGGTCGCATCGTTGTGCAGGCTGCCAAGAAGCGCGGTTGCCGCGGTGTAGGATTCGAGATCGTGCCGGAACTGGCTCAGCAGGCCCGCGAGAATGCCAAGCAGAATGGCGTCGAGAAGTTGGTGACCATCAAGGAAGAGGATCTGTTCCAGGCCGACATGAAGGAGGCCACCGTGCTGCCGATGTACTTGCTGCCCCAGATGCTGGCCGATCTCAAGCCCAAGCTGGCGAAACTGAAGCCGGGCACACGCATCATCTCACACGACTACCGCTTCAGGGATGTGGAACCCGACAAAGTCGAGACGCGGGTCTCCAAGGAGACCGGTGCCGAGCACATCCTGATCCTGTACACGTTGCCGTTCAAGGAAAAGGAATCCGAATAGGCGGCCGCGACGGGGCTCCACCTGCCGTCGGGTCGCCGCGGCGCGCGTTGCATGCATGGAAGAGGTGCCATAGTGACACGGAACGCTCGATGTTGCGGGCTGCGACCAGCGTTGGTCCGCAGTCTGGTGCTGGGGACGGTCTGGTCGGCAGTCAGTTGCGTGTGGGGGCAGGCGCCGGCCGTAGGGGAGCCGGCGGGAAGTGGCCACGCGCCGGTCGTGCGGCAAGGGTTCTTTGAGATCGTGTTTTCGGGTGGCTGGGTCGGCATCACGATCATGATCTTCCTGATTGCCCTCTCCGTGACTGCGGTCTACCTGATGATCGACCATCTGTTGACGATCCGCCGCAGTGACATCATGCCGGAAGGGCTGAGTGACCACGTGCGCGAGTTGTTGGCGGCGGGACAACTCGCAGAGGCCGATCTGGCCTGTCGCGCCAAGCCGAGTTTCCTGTCGTTTGTGTTGATTCAAGGCCTGGCGGAAGTGGAAGGCGGTTGGTCGGCTGTCGAAAAGGCCCTGGAAGACGCCACGGCGGAGCAGTCGACCCGACTCTTTCGAAAACTCGAGTACTTGTCGGTCCTGGCGAACATCGCGCCGATGGTGGGACTGTTGGGAACGGTCGTCGGCATGATCATGGCCTTCAAGCAGGTGGCGGAAACGCAGGGCTCGGCTGGCGCCGGCGATCTGGCCGAAGGCATCTACACCGCGCTGGTGACCACCGTGGCTGGACTGCTCATCGCCATTCCATCGCTGGGGGCTTTCGCCATCTTTCGCAGTCGCGTCGACCAATTTGTCGCGGAGGCGGCATACCTGGCGCTGCACGTTTTTGCACCGCTCAAACGCCGCCGCGTTCCCGCCAAAACCCAGAATGCACCGCCACCCCCGCCGGCACGGGAGGGCCGCTGATGCGCGTGCCGAGCAACCTGGTCACCGGGACGGTGGGCATCAATATGACGCCCATGATCGACGTCGTGTTCCAGCTCATTATCTTCTTCCTCGTGACCAACCACCTGGTCAAGCAGGAGGCACAGTTGGTGCTGCCTCTGCCCGTCGCGGAAAGTGGCCAGCTGCCCGTCGAGGAGAATATTCCGCGATTGACCGTCAATGTGCTGGCCGACGGGACGCTGATGCTCTCGGGCAGAACCTTGTCGGACGGAGAATTGCAGAATCGATTGAGCCAGAAACTGCGCGATGTCGGATCCGCTCTGCAGGTGCGCATTCGCAGTGATCGCAAAGTTCCCTACCGGTTTGTCGAGCCGATCCTGTTGGCCTGCGCCGCGCGGGCATTTGGGATGTTTCCTTTGCCGTCTATCGTGCGGAGGACGTTCCCTGATGCGCCGGTCGTCTCCTTACCTGCAGCGCCAAGGCGATGTGAGCATCCAGATGACACCGCTGATCGATGTCGTCTTCCTGCTCATGGTGTTCTTCGTATGGACGGCCGGTTTCCAGGTTGCCGAGTACATGCTGCCGAGCCGGCTGGCCGTGGTCGCCGGAACGGGAGCAACCACGATCGAGCCACCGCCACCACCCGAAGAGGATTTTGACAAGGTCGTCGTCCGAGTCCAGTGGGTCGCCGATCAGCCAGCGTGGAAGATCAATGACACGAGTGTGGAGACGTTGCAGGAAGTGCGCAGCCGGCTGGCAGGAATTGCCGCCATCAAACGTGATGCGCCGGTCGTCTTGCACCCGGATCAGGAGGTTCCCCTGGGGCACGTGATCGATCTGTACGACCTCGCGCGGCGGATCGGCTTCGCGAAGATCCAGTTTGCCGCGTCCGAGAAGATCTGACGAGCGAAGCATGAAGGTTTTAGCGTCAACTCTGCTGCTGCTGCTGCTGTGCTGTGGCGGGCGTGCGGCGGCGGCTTCCAGCGACCAAAGGTTCGTGCAGGGGCTGGTCGAACGACGGCTGTTCGATCTGGCGGTTCTGGAATGCCGCAATCAGCTGGGCCGCCCGGATCTGCCGGCGCGAGCGCGTCGATTGGACTGTCGAGCTGATCCGGATTCTCGGGGAGCAGGCTGTCAACTCGGGTCCGGCCGAGCGTCCGGCGCGGTGGCAGGCGGCGCATGCGGCCGCCGCGGATTTCCTGGCCCAGGCGGCCGATCCACCGCGGCGGGTGCTGGTGCAGGTGCAGGACGCTTTGACCTCGCTCGCCGAAGGAGAGCTGGCGCGGATCGAAGCGGAAGTTGCCGCCGAGCCGCAAGCGGCGTTGGAACAGGCCCGCACCGGAATCCGCCAGGCGACCCGCGCCTTGGAGAACCTTGACAAACAGCTGGCCGAACAGGTCGCGCGTAGCACCGATCGCACCGCCGCCGATTCGTTGTCGGGCGATGAACTGGTCTCGCTACAGAACAACGTGCGGTTTCAGCTGGCCCGCGCCTTTCGCAACCAGGCGCTTTGTTATGCCCCCGAGAGCGAGGATCGCCTGGCTGCGCTGACCATGGCCGTCGAACAGCTCAATCGCACTCTGCGACAACTCCGTTCGGACGATCCGCTCGTGTGGCAGGTCTATCTCGATCTGGCGACCTGTCATCGGTTGCTGGGGAGTTCGCCCCAGGCTCAACTCGCCCTCACCGCTCCCCTGAGCGACAAGGCGCCTGCCGAGATCCAACTGCGAGCGCTGGCCGAGACCGCTGAATTGGCCGTGGCTGCCGGAAACCCTCAACAGGCATTGGACGAACTCACTCCGGTGCGCGCCAGGCGGGACCGTTCGTCACCCGAAGTGGACTTTGTGCAGCTGGCGGCCATGCTCGCGTTGTGGAAAGCGGCGATCGACAAGAAAGACGAGGACGCGGCTGGGCAGTGGCAGAAGCAAGCCACCGCGGCGGTCAACGCACTCGAGCAAACGCACGGTCCGTATTGGGGACGCCGAGGGGAGCTGGAATTGCTCCGCGTGGCAGGCAATGGATCGACGATGAGCAGTGTCGAAATCCTGGGCCGCACAGCCGACAATCTGTATCTCAAAGAGCAATTCGACGAGGCGATTCTCACGTATGAGCGAGCGGCCCAGCAGGCCCGCGCGGTCGCCGATGCGGAGGCCGCGATCACCTGGGAACGCAAAGCCGCCCTGATCGAGCAGCAACTCAAACGGCACCAGCGCGCCGCACAACGTCTGGAACGGCTGGCGCTCGAGCAGCCGTCCCAGCCGCAGGCCGCCGACATGCATCTGCTGGCCGCGTGGAACGCCGCCCAGGCTGTTCGTGACGCCACGATGGACGCTCCACGCTACGCGAACTTGCTCGCTCAACAGCTGACCCGCTGGCCCGACAGTCCCACGAGCCACGTGGCACGCGAGTGGCTGGGCAAGCTGCGCGAATCCGAAGGGGCCTGGGATGCGGCGGTCGCTGCGTACCGCGGCATCCCTCCCGATGCGGAACAATTCGCGACAATCCTGCCGGCACTGGCCCGTTGTTGGGAACGGTGGATCGATCAACAGCCAGCGGCCAGCCGCGATGCCGAAGACATGGCGACCGCTGCGGTCCGCTATTTCGACGAATTGGTCGTGGGGCCGGACCGACGCTGGCCTGAACGGTGGACCGATGCGCAACGTGCCGCCGCGGTGGCCTCGGCCCGCTTGCGGCTCAGTTACTTTCGCGACGCGTCTGTCGATGCGGAACGCTCTTTGGCCGCCGCATTGCAGTCGGCGGAGAGTGCCGATGAAGCCTGGCGGGCCACCGCCCAGTCGCTGCTCGTGATAGCGATCGCCGGTCAGTCGGGGAGGATCGACGAAGCGAACCAACGACTCGAGCAGCTGGGGGCCGGGTCCCCCGACCGACTGCTGGACGTGGTCGACGGTCTCTCCACGCTCGTCAAACATGCACCCGCGACGTTGCGTGAACCGCTGGCTCAATTGCAGTTGACGGCGCTCGAACAACTCCAAAACGGCAAGGTCCGCTTGGACGACGCACAGCGCGTGCGCATCGACCAGGTCCGCGCCGAATCGCTGCGTGCGGCCGGACGCGGCCAGGACGCCTTGAAGGTCTACCGACAACTCGCTGCCGATCAGCCGGACAACGGGCAGGTCCAAATCGACTTCGCGCAGCTGCTCCTGGAGAGCGACGATCCCGAGTCGCGCCAGCTGGCGGTCACGCAGTGGCAGAAAGTGATGCGACGGCTGCGCCCGGCAGCGATGATTGGTTTCGTGCAAAATACTCGTTTGCGCTGGCCCTGTTCCAGCGAAACGAGTCGCAAGATCGCGCGACCGCCGGCCAGCAGCTACGGTATCTGAAAGCCACGTCCAGTGTTGATCAGACACCCTGGAAAACACAAGTCGATGCGTTGCTGCAGCGGTGCCCACAGTGACCAGGCTCTGAGTTGTGCAGTGCTCGATTGGATACGCCCGGTGATCGGCGACATTGCACCTAGATCCAGTACGGGTTGGTGGTCCGCACCGGTCGCACGATCCAATGGCTGATCAGAGCGCACATCGCCAGGCCGCCCGCAAACAACATGGATTGGATCAACATGTGCCAAGATTCCTCATCGACATCCATCGTTCTTCGCAGTTGCCCGAGTCATCCGGTTGCGCTGGATACGAAGGACGATGCTAACGGTTTGCGGGCGGTCGGAGTTCGGAGTGACGACAGGAATTCCAGGAATGCACATTGTGTGCCAAAGGCTGCCTGGCTCGCGCAGCCGACCCCACCCCGCGAAAAGTGTCATCGTCTTGATGTCGCTTGTGTCGTCACCGCCACCGGCACGTGCGCCAAGAAACAGGCGGCTGGCAAGTCCTGCCAAACCGCCTGGTGATCCATGCTGGTCAGCTGTTGTGGCTCATCGCCACGGACCGCGGACGTAGTACACGCCGAACTGGTCCGTGTGGCTGGGCCAGCGCGGTGTCGACAGGAAGCCGACGCCGAGGCCCTCGCCATCGCCGGGGTAGGGTCGGGAGAACTGGTGATAGATCGGCATCATTTCGGTCTGCGCGACACCCCAGCCCATGCTGGTCTGCATGTTGGCCGTGGGCGGCACGACCAGGGACACCGGAGCGCCCCACGGCGCGTAGTAGTATTGACCGTGCCACGGCATGGTCCGTGCGTAACGCTCGCCCCAACGGTTGGCAATCGCGCGACGGCCATCGGCACGCGCGTCGTGCAATGCGACCAACAGCAAAGTGGCGGCCAAGGTCAGGCGAAGGACGAATCTTGTCATGGGTGGGATTCCCTCGTCGAAGCGGAGATCCGGAACCCTAGCGGGCGATCCGGAAGTGGGAAGGAATATAGATCGGCGGGCGCGACCACGAAACGCTCGTCCGTGTAAGTCCGCGCCCTTGATCGTAATAGCGGTAGTAAGTGCGATGGTGCGGATACAGCAGCTCATTGGGGAGAAACGGCTGATACGTGTAGTACGTGTGACCGACCAGAGGTGGAACGGGCATCGGGGCGACGTACGCCGCGGCGGGCACACCGCCACAGGTCCCCGGCACGTAGTAGTTGTAGAACAGATCGGGCTGGCCGTAGGTCCGCGGCCGGCAGTTCGTGATGTCATTGCCGTGCAGGGTGCTGAGGTTGGAGCCCAACCCGCTGCCGGCGAAACAACCCGCACCAGGGGGGCAGGCGGCGGGTGCTTCCTGAGCGACTAGGCGAGCGGTGCCCAGCAGACCCAGGCAGGCGCTGGTCAACAACGTGGCGAGCAACGTGGTTTTGGGGTACATCCGAGGCATCGAATTGCTCCTCCTTGCAGGCGGGAATGCGATCGGCGGCGGGGTGTCGAGCCAGCTTGCCGGCTTCGGCACAGTCAGGCGGTCCGGACGCATGGCGGGTCATGGGGTGGGCGTCCGCGGGAGCCATCCACATTGGCGGTGATCCACGCGGGCGGGCACTTCGGCACGGGGATGTGGCGCGAGCCACACCGCCCTAGTAGGATTTCTCGGCCAGCCTGGGGGCACGAGTGCATCTTTATTTGCGCAATGCGGCAAACGAACGCCGTGGGACGGTCGGAAGCGGAAAGGCGGCTGGGAGATCGCCGGCACAATCGTTATAATCCGTCCCGTTGAAACCCGTCTTCCTGAGCCCTCAAGCCGATCCGCGCCGCGGCGGGTGCTTCCCCTTGCGTGGATCACGATTTCCCCAGAACGGAATCCCGGTGGGTCAAGGAGTACCGAGCGTTGGCAAAGGTGAAACGCAAGCTGAAGAAAGTCCCGCGCACCACGTCGGGTCGATCGAATCCCGAGGGCAACGGTCAGCCCGCCGGTGAAGCCGAGGAGGTGGGCAGCAATGGCCAGCCGCGTCGGCGTGCGACGGCGGAAGCCATGGCGGCCAAGCAACGCGATATCTCGGTGAGCGAGTTCTTCGCCAAGAACCGCCACCTGTTGGGTTTCGATAATCCGCGAAAGGCCCTGTTGACCACCGTCAAGGAGGCGGTCGACAACTCGCTCGACGCCTGCGAAGAAGCCGGTATCGCCCCGGAAATCTGGGTGCACCTCGAGCAGACTCAGCCTGACCGGTTTCGGGTGGCCGTGCAGGACAACGGTCCGGGCATCATGAAACCTCAGATCCCGTTGATCTTTGGCAAGTTGCTGTACGGGTCCAAGTTCCACCGACTGCGGATGAGTCGCGGGCAGCAGGGAATCGGGATCAGTGCGGCCGGCATGTACGGCATGCTGACGACGGGCAAACCGGTCAAGATCATCTCCCGGACTTCTCTCAAGAAGCCGGCGCACTACTACGAGATCCAGATCGACACGAAGAAGAACATTCCGGAGATTCTCAACGGGCGCGGCGAAGGTGTGGACATCCCGCCTGGAGAGGCAGGTCAGGAAACCATGCGGCGGCACGGCATCGAATGGTCCGCGCATTACGATCCGCCGGAGGACGGCAAACCGCCCGAGGAGGTCTCGAGCGGCACGCGCGTCACGATTGAGCTGGAAGGGAAGTACCAGCGCGGGCGCGGCAGCGTCGACGACTACCTGCAGCAGACCGCGATCGCCAATCCTCACGTGACGTTACACTATGTCGATCCCGAAGGCAGCAAGTCCACCTACCGTCGCTCGACCCTGACCTTGCCGGCCGAACCGAAAGAGATCAAGCCGCATCCGTACGGCGTGGAATTGGGGCGCCTGGTGACGATGCTCAAGGCCACCAAGGCGACGACGATCACGCAGTTTCTGACCAGCTCCTTTTCGCGCGTCAGTTCGTCCGTGGCGCGGCGGATCTGCGACACGGCCCACGTCAGTTCCCGGGCGTCGACCCGCAAGATCGGCCGCGAAGAGGCCGATTCGCTGTTCCAGGCGATCCAGAAAACGAAGATCAGCGCCCCGGCCACCGACTGCGTCGTCCCGATCGGCGAGGAACTGCTGCTCAAGGGGTTGCACCAGGTCGTGCCGGGCGAGTTCTACTGTCGCGGCCACCCGTCCGCCGGCGGTGTACCGCGGCAACCCGTTCCAGATCGAAGTGGGGCTGGCGTACGGCGGCACGACCGCCGTCCAGAAAATCTCGCTCGAGCAACTGCATCAATTGCTCCAGGAAAGCGACGCGCGGACCTTGCGACAGTTCCTGATCAACACGTTCGACGGCATCGGGACCGGCCGCCGCCGACAAGATCATCAAGGAGGCGGAGTTCGGCACGCGCAAGTCGCCGGGCAAGCTGTCGCGCGACGACATCAAGACCTTGCACCACGCGATGCGGAACGTGAATATCTCCGAGGGGCAGTCGATCCAGGTGCTGCGGTATGCCAACCGCGTTCCGCTGCAGTTCAAGCAACGCGATTGTGCCATCACGGAGGCCGTCATCGGCACGAACTGGCGCTCCTATGGACTGAGCCAGTCGCGGGGCTCGCTGCCCAACGGCCCGGTCAGCGTGATGGTGCACATCGCCAGCGTCTGGGTGCCCTTCACCAGCGAATCGAAGGAAGCGATTGCCGCCTATCCGGAAATCGAAAAGGAACTGCGACTGGGGCTGCAGGCCGTCGGACGCAAGCTCGGCATGTACCTGCGGCGGCGGCAACGGGCTCAAGCAGGAAGGCGAACGCCGCAACATCTTCCTGCGGTACCTGGGCGAAGTCGCGGCAGCGGTCAGCGAAATCAACGGGGCGGATCGAGACGGACTCTACGCCCGCTTGCTCGAGGTGGCCAAGAAGAAGACCGCCGAAGCCGACTCGCGATTCGACGACCGCGGCCGCCGCGTGGAAGAGGATGCCGAAGACTACGGCGACAACGTGCTGATTGTCGAGCAGAAGCCGGAGGATGTCGTCGATCAGTAACCCGAAACCGCAGGATCCGCAGCGGAAACTGTTCTGAACGCGCGCAGCAGGGCAAGGACGAATCGGATATGGCCGAAGAAAGTGCGACGCCGGGAGGCAACGCCTGCGGACTCGAAGTCGAACGTCGTGTTGACACCCCAGGATGAAGCGACGATGCAGTCGCTCCGCGTGCTGGCCGATGGCGTGGTGGAGACGGCCGAACGAAAAACGCGCGCCGCATCTCGACATCCCCTCCCGGTCGCTCAGCAACGTGCAGTACAACCGGTCGCAAACGCTTCATCGAGATGGGCAGCGGCAAGAATCGCCGCGAGCTGTTCAACCTGTCGCAGGCCAAGAGCTACATGCAGACGATGCTGGTCGGCAGCGGCTGCAAGCGGCTGATCGAACAGGGCAAGACCACCAGCATCCGAGGTCTGTTCTACCTGCTCAAGCACACGATCGAAGGCACCAAGGAGGAAACGTTCGACGACGCAGGCCGAATGCGATCCCGTGATCGAAGACGTCGAAGTGACGCTCAACGCGCTGCGCGAAGAGCTGCACTTGTACGCCAAGAACGCCGGCTACGATGGTCGGGCCCATCACGCTGGTCGACAGCGGCGACGAGATCGACTGTTCGCGGATGGGCTCGGGCGGCTACAGCATTCCGTCGATTGTCGAACCGGAGGTGGTCCAGTTCAAGAAGTGCAACGCCAAGTTCATCCTGCACGTCGAAAAAGACACCGTCTGGCGACGGTTCAACGAGGACAAGTTCTGGCACGAAGCACAAGTGCATTCTGACGCACGGCGGCGGCCAGCCGCCGCGCGGCGTGCGGCGGATGCTCAACCGGCTGCACAACGAACTGAACCTGCCCGTCTACTGTCTGCTCGATAACGATCCCTGGGGATACTACATCTACAGCGTGCTCAAGCAGGGCTCGATCAACCTGGCCTACGAATCGCAAGCGCATGGCGATTCCCGATGCCCGCTACATCGGCCTGCGCAGCAACGACTTCGAACGCTGCGAGCTGTCGTCGAGCGTCAAGATCAACCTCAACGATACCGACATCAAACGCGCCAAGCAGATCGCCAGCTACCCGTGGTTCGAAAAGAAGAAGGCCTGGCAGAAAGAAATCGAACTGATGCTCAAGAACGGCTTCAAGCTCGAAGTCGAAGCGCTGATCAGCAAGGACATCAGCTACGTCACCGAAGTGTACGTGCCGGAGCGGCTGAAGGAAGAGGATTTCCTGGACTGAGCGGCGGCGCACCGTGCAGGCTGGAGATCCGCCTGTCCCGCGAAACCTGACGGGTGCCAGCGGGTTAGATCCGCATCAGGCCGACGCCCTGTCCCACCCCGCGGTGTCGGCCGAAGTGACAAGCGGGATGCCGTGGACTAGAATGGGGCTTCCCCGCGAGTGCCGCCCCGTTTTTTCTCGGAGAAGAGTGCATGACCGTCGCTGCCCGTCTGGTGAATCTCAGGAAGGACTACGTGCTTAAGGGGGAAACCGTCCACGCGCTGCGCGGTGTGACCTTCGATGTCCCGACGGGCGACTACGTGGCGATCATGGGCCCCTCGGGGTCCGGCAAGAGCACGCTGCTCAATGTCCTGGGGTGTCTCGACCGTCCAACGGGGGGCGCCCTGTTCCTGGGCGAGGACGACGTCAGCTTGATGAACGACGATCAGCTGTCACGCACCCGCGCGACGCATATCGGATTCGTGTTCCAGTCCTACAACCTGATTCCGCAGTTGACGGTTGTCGAAAACATCGAAGTCCCGCTGTACTACCAGGGCCGTCTGTCGTCCGAGGATCGCGGGAGGTGCCTGCAGTTGGCGGAATTAGTCGGGCTCGGCGACCGGCTTTCCCACCGTCCGACCCAGCTCTCCGGCGGTCAGCAGCAGCGCGTGGCGATCGCCCGCAGCCTGGTCAACGACCCCTATTTCATCCTGGCGGACGAACCCACGGGTAACCTCGACACCAAGACCAGCCTGGAAATTCTGACGATCTTCGAACAACTCAGTATCCAGGGTAAGACGATCATCATCGTGACGCACGAAGACGACGTGGCCTCGCACACCAAACGCATCATCAAACTGCGTGATGGATTGGTGCAGTCCGACGAGATCAATTCGCATCGAGTGTTCCTGCGGGATCGCGTGGCCGTCGAGGGCTACCTTGACCTGGGGTTGTCCTTCCTGAACTTTCTCACCGCTGGACGTTGCTTTCGGATCAGGTTGCTGAGCCACCGTCTGCGGTGGATCGACGCTGACGTACGCGAACAGGTCGGCGATTTCCTGGAGCGTGAGGTCCTTCAGCAGACCGTCCGGCATGGAGGAGGTTTTGCTGGGGGTGATTTCGTCGATGTCCTGTTCCGGGATCGGCAGCTTCTCACCTTCGCTGGTCAGGACGACCTTTTCGCCAGCCGCACCGGGGGCGACGATGCCGAGGATTTGCCGCCCGTCGACCAGCAGGAGACTCTGGGATGCATATTGGCTGGGAATGATGTGCGATGGGTAGAGGATCGATTGCAGGACTTCCTTCCGCGTGAACCGTCTGGTCAGCGACGTCAAGTCGGGTCCCATGGCTTCGCCGCTATCGCCGTAGCGATGGCACTTGTCGCAGGTCGCCTTCTGAAATGCGAGCGATCCTTTGGCGGGATCGCCGGCATATCCTTCCTTGCCCGTGAGGTACTCGAGGAGTTCGTCGTATTTCCACTTGCTTCCTTCGGCATCGACCGGCAAGACGGCTTCGGGGAGTTCCGGGAATGATCTGGCAAACCACGCCTGCCAGGCGGCGATCTTCTGTTCCCAGCTGTCGGTTTCGGTTCCGCAGGTCTCGCCAGTCCACCGTTCCAGCAGAGTGATGGCATCCGTCGCACCGTTCTCTTTCAGGCGCGATCCGCACAGAATGGTCTGCCGGATCTGTTCGGGATCGTCCGCCACTTGCTCCACGGTCGCCAGTCGACGCAGGATGTCGCGGGCCGTTTTGTTGTCGAGGACAGGCAGACTGCGGACCAGGTAGGACCAGTTCTCACCCGCGGGCACCTGGGCCAGGCCCATGGCGACCGGTTCGCGACGTTCGGGGTTGCGGTCCCAGACTGTCCGCAAGTAGGCCATCGACGCGGCGTCGCCACTGCGCGCGAGCACGGCCACATTGCCGACCATCAGTTGCCGGCTGGCCGCATCGATCCGGGTGTCGATTTGCAGGTCGAGCTTGATGAGGGCCTCGCGCAGATCGTCATTCAATTCAGCCGGCAACTTGTACAGGGCACCCAGGGCCGCGTCGGGCCATTCGGCGCCACGCTGCAAAATCTGGACGCTTTCTTCCGGCGTCAGTTGCTTGGCCACGTCGCGCGCCACGTTACCCAGATACAGGGGATAGCCGGTGCCTCCTTCCCAGGTCTTGGCTTCGGTGAGGAGTTGGAAATATTGTTCTTTGCGTTCGGTCGTCCAACCGGCGGTAAGGAACCGCAGGTACATGGCAACATGCACTTTGTCCGGATGAGAAACGTCGGAGTGCAGGTAGTCGAAGTAGCGGTCCATGATCGACGACTCCTGCAGGTATACCAGCAGGCGGATCAGCTCACGGTTCATCAGCGGATCGCCGGCCGGGAATTCCTCGGCCAATTGGGACCGCAGCGTGCCCAGCCGTTCCGGCGCGACGTGGCCCTGCAGGATGGCCACCTGCATGACTCGCAACATGTCGAGGAAGTCGCGGTCGCTGACGAAATCGGTCATCAGCTGACTGGCTCGCTCCAGTGCCGCGGACGCGTTCTCGGCGGACGGTTGTGCGATCAACAAGGCCAGGGCGCCCTGGATGAACAGGCGATGATCGGTGGACGTCAGTACGTTGTCGCGCCACTGCTCGGGCGGGCTGAGTTCCAGCAAGCGGCGGGCGGCCCAGGCTTCGGATCGATCGTCCGAGATGAGCAGCGGGAGGATGGTATCCGGCGGCGCCGGTTGTTGGGCGCGCGACATGGCTTCCAGGGCCTTGCGGCGCACGAACCGATCGGAGTCTTCGAACAAGTCGAGCAGGCGTTCCCGCGTCTCGTCCGTGGCATACAAGCCCATCAGCTCGGCCGCTTTGCCGCGCACGGTCTCGTTCTTGTCGTGGGACAGTTCGAGCAGGAGGGCGTTGCTGGGGGTCGGTCCGTAGAGTTGCATGAGGTCGAGCGCACGGGTGCGGTAGTGTGTCGGATTGGCCGTGCTGCGGGCGACGCCCAACAGCATGGGACCCCAATCCTCGCCCAGTTTCTGTCGCACCTTGGCGACTTGCTGTCTTCCCCAGGCGCTTTGCGGTTGGGGCTGGCGGATGGCCGGGGCAATGCCCGTACCCAGATCGGTGACGTTCTCCGGGACGCGCCCCTTCCAGGTGACGCGGTAGATGCCGCCCCCGGTGCCACGTCCGCCCGTGACAAAGTAGAGCCAGCCGTCGGGACCGATCTCCAGGTCGGTGACGTTGAGGGGCTGACCCGAGAGAAACGTCTCCACGCTGGCCGTGTACGAAGCACCGTTGGGTTTCAATTGTGCTACCAGGATCCGGCCTTCCGACCAGTCACCGAGGAACAGCGCGTTGCGGTAGCGTTCGGGAAACATGACGTGGTTGTAGAACACGGCGCCGGTGGGCGAGGACCGTCCCGTGTCGGCGATTTCGGGCAGCAGATCCACGTAGTACTCGGGCCAGTTGGCCCAGCCACTGCGCCAGCCGTACTCGCCGCCCGGAAGAACGTGGAAGAGTCGCGTGGGACGATACCAGGTCGTGCCGATGTCCGATTCCATGTCGCTGTCGTGGATGAACAATTCACCCTCGGGGCTGAACGCCAGGTCGTACACGTTGCGGAGACCGCCCGCCACGAGCTGCACGAGGTCGCCTTGCAGGTCGGTCCGAATGATCATCCCGCCGGGCGCCTTGCGACCGACGGCGTGTCCACCCGGGTCTTCATACCGCGGTCCGACCAGATCTCCTTCGTAGCTGCCGCGGTAGGGGCTGGCCGGGTCCAACTCCTTGAGAGGCGACGTATGGTTTCCCAGGACAACGTAGATCCAGCCGTCGGGTCCGAGCGTCAGGCCGTGGGCTGTATGCTCCCCTATGTCGCCTTCAAACTTGAACAACAGCCGGGCTGCCTCGAGATTTCCGTTGCGGTCCTGGTCGGACAGGCAGTACAGGCCACTTCCTTCGGGACCGTCTCCGGTCACGTACACGTCACCGTTGAGCGGCAGGATGCCCTGGACGTTCTTGACCAGGCTGCAATAGACTCGCGTCTCGTTCACGACACCGTCATCGTCGGTGTCGACCGCCAGCCAGAGCCCTTCGCCTTCCCGGGACAAAATGATGTGCCCGAACTCGTTGAAGGCCATCGCGATCAGCGAGCCGGTCGTGTCGGCGTCGATCACGCGCTGAACTTCAAATTCCTTGGAGATGTGAAAACGCTCGGAATGCAGCGGGGTGTCCCCTGCCACTTTCTCGTCATGGTCCCAGGGGGCGGTCTCCCCGAGTTTTCCGAAGTTTTGGGCGGGTTCCCAGGTGCGATCGTTGTACAGAGGTCCGTTCCAGAACGCCAGCGGATTGAGGCTGGTGCGCCATGTTTCATCGGTGGAGTAAGTGACCCACCCGCCACTCTGCTCCCGCAAGAATACGCGCCAGCCAATGCGGCGGTGGAGCCGCGTCGATTGGTCACTTTGACGGCAATGGTGTTCCGCCCGGTCTTGATATGCTCCGTGACGTTGTACTCGTCCAACGTACGGAACGCATTGCCCGTGCCCACCTTCGTCCCATTGACGAACAGTTCATATTCGTCGTCGGCCGCAATGGTGGCTTGGACGCGAATGGGGGCTTGCGCGGTAAACGTCTTGCGGAAGTAGCAGGCGACTTCGGGCACCTTGCCCTGGGCGTGCTGCGGGGTCCAAATCCAGCTGGCCTCCGCGGCCCGCCCCGGCGAGGGCGACACGACCGCCAGCCCGACGGCGACCGCCGTCAGGAACAGTGCGTACAGAACGGATCCGGGTCGTACCGAGTCGTTCAGGTCTCTCATGGCATCCTCGCCCGCGGCCAAGAATAGCAGCTCGTTTAGCATCCCTTCGTCGACTGACCGTGCGCGGACGCTCGGCCAATAGATCGGGCGGGAGATTAGCAGATTCCTGAGAAATCGGGCAAGAGAGATGACTGGAGTTTTCTCGCGATCCTTGATCCGCATGTTGGTCGAACGAGCTATCACGGGCAACCAGCGGAACCAGACGGAACCAGACACTCTGACTTTCTGCCACGACGCAGACTGCCAGCTGATAGCAGCAAGGAGGCCAGGACGACGAAATCTGGGTGGTCTGATAAAATGGGATGAATTCAGACAAGGTGGGATGGCATGCTGATCGCGCCTCCACTGGCCCTCCCCGAAGGTTCGTTTCTCGCCTTCGACCCCCCCAAAGGGATCGTTGTACTACATGTCTGTTCTGCTAGACATCTGTTCTCCACACGTAACCAGTGCTCCGACATCCACGTGGCGAAGAAATGCTTGTCGCTACGCGACAGTGACTCGTGACTTCGATTGGACGGCCAAAGGACTCCATCGGGAGGCCGACTTGTGTAGAACAACGAGCCCAAAGGGAGGGTGAATACTGACGGAGAAATCACCTCAGCAGGCAGCAGAAATCAAACACCCTGGATTTGCCAACGGGATGCACTTGGAAGGTCGTGCTCACAGACAAGAGGTGCACCGCCAGTTGCTGCAGCTACGTAGACCGTTTTATCAGGCCAGGGCCAGGGTGAGGGGGCGCGATGTGGCCAAAACAGGGGGCTCAGGATCGCTGCCAGTAGAACCCCTCGCCCCACCCTCTTCCCCATTTTGTCGCCGAGCACGTGAACCGCAATGGTCGAGCCGAGCGACGGCGACAAAACGGGGGAGAGGGGGCACAAGATCGGGACGTCATGTTCCGTCCATTGTGAGTGGTGGCACCTGGCCGACGAAATCAGGACGAAATCAGGGTGTCTGGTTTCGCTGCGAGTTTTCGCTCGACGCGTGCTCAGCGTTGGCGGGACGTGGTGGGGCGCGCTATTAGTGTCGGCGATTTCGATTGACGATGTCCAGCGGCGAGTCTTTCCACGGAACTCCCTCGAGCGCACTGAGGCCGATGCTCTGCGAGATCTCAGCCAACGCAATGCGTGGAGGTATGTTCAGCGTCTCAAAGAAGCTCGCCTCGGGTCGTTCAAACTTGCTGACCGCCTGTTGCACCGTCTCGCCTTCCGCGAGGAACAGAATCGGCGGGACACGATTTTCCGTCCGGCGGGTCCACAGCACGTTTTTTCCCTTCTTGATTTCCAGATCGGCGGTAACGGGTGTCAAAGATGTCCAGGATCTGGCGATGATGGAGTGAACGTCACGGATGTGGACCGGAAGCAGGTCCCGAGTCAGGTTCCAGGGGCGATCGCGATCGTGCCGCGTCGGGCGGTCAGTTCGGATTCGAGCGTGGCCTGTGCGGCGCGTTCCCGGGCCACTACGCGCACGATGTCCCGCAGGTGTTGGGTCAGGGTGCGCGCATGAATGAAATGCGGGGTGTCGCAGCGGGTTGCTCGTTGCAGACGCGCGCTGAGCCACGCGTGCAAGGCGGTACCCGATGCCGCGTAACGGCCCGAATAAGTAATCGCATCAAGACCGCCCAGCGCGGCGAGGCCGGCTCCGCAAGCGCGTAGCACGCTGTGCAGAAACACGTCTCGAGCCAGTTGCAGATTGTCGCTCGGTCTGTCGAGGATTTCCGCCAGGGAGACGGTGCGGCCCGCGAGACCCAGCATGCCACTCTCACACGTCAGGATCCGGCTGGCCTCCTCGGGACCCCAGTGCGTATCGTGGGCCAGTTTCAGCGCCACGCTCGGGTCCAAGTCGCCGCACGATCGTTCGCCGGGCAGTCCCTCGACCGGCGTGTTGCCGCCCGTGACCATGACCGGCCGGCGACCCACGCAAGCCGCCAGCTCGGGACGCGGCTCCAGGCACACGGACAGGATTCGCGGATGGGGCGAACCCAGCCGACGTGTCGCCTCCAGACAGGCCGCTTCATGGAAGACGCCATGGAACCCGGACCGCCAGAAGGCGCGGGTGGCCATCATGTCCGGGTCGAGACCGTACCATCGTTCGCGCGCAGGCAAATGCGCGAAGAACGATGTCTCGAAGACCAGCACCACGGGCGTCCCGGGAAAACTGCTCCGCAGTGCCTTCACCAGTTCGATCGACCCCGGCAAGTGCAGCGGAGCCTGCGGGACGAGCGATTCGCAGATCCCTCAGCACGGTCATCGGTGGCGAACACCGGCCGCGGAAACGGCTCGCCGCCAAACAGCACTCGGACACCGATCACGTCGGGAACCTGGAGATCGACCTGCTGAAGGAAGTCCCGTCATGCTGGCTCGAGCGACGCCGTCGGGAAAGCGGCTCGCGGCCCGATCCAACGGGTCCGTCGTGAACGAGGACTCCGCGAGCGGGTCGTCGCCGTCATCCGTGAAACGAGGTGCACATCAGACTGCGAAGCGTGGATTTCAAAATCAGAATGTGCATGTGGCTTGATACGTCGATCGTGCAATGGAGATTTCTTCGTTCGTGGCCACGACCCAGACACGGACGCGGCTGTCGGCGGTTGCCACGTCCGCGGGCAGTTGGCGGGCAGTCGTGTTGCGAGTCGGGTCCAGCGGATACCCCGAACACCTGCATGCCCGCGCACACCGCCTCGCGGACTTCCGGCACGGTTTCGCCGATCGTGTCGGTGAAGATGACCGCCTGTGCACCGGCCCACGATCGCCAGATAGGCGCCGAGGTATTTCTTCAGTCGCCACAGATAGACCTGCGTCGTCGTGTGCGGCACGATTCGCCGATGGGGTACCCGCGACGGACTCGAACGCGTCGCGGATGTCGGCCGAACTCCCGGACAGTCCCAGCACGCCGCTCCGGTTGTTGAGCTGCTTCTCCACGACCGCCTTGTCGCCGCACGCGTCGGCCAGCAACCGCAACGCGATCCCGGGATCCAGGTCCCCGCAGCGAGTGCTCATGACCAGTCCCTGCAGCGGCGAGTAACCCATCGTGTTGTCGATCGACTCGCCGTTGACGACGGCACACAGACTGGCACCGCCGCTGCCCAAGTGGCAGCTCACGGCACAGAAACGGTCCAGCGGAATGTCCATCCGCCGCGCCGTTTCGGTCACGACGTACTGATGGCTGATGCCGTGGTACCCGTACTTGCGAATGCCCGAGTCTTGCACTGATGGCGCGTGGAATGGCGTAGGTGCGCGCATGCTGCGGGATCGTGCGATGAAAGGCCGTGTCGGAGATGACGACCTGGGGCAGGCCGGGAAAGGTCTCGCGGCAGGCCTGGATCGTGGCAATCGCCGGCGGATTATGGATCGGCGCCAGGTCCTGGTGCGCCAGCAGTTCGGCCAGCACCGATTCGTCCACCCGCGAGTGTTCCGTGATGGAAGGCCCGCCGTTGACGAGCCGATGGCCGATCACGTCCGGCAGCGTGCCTGGCGTGGCCTGCAGCTCGCGCACCACTTCCTGCAGCGCCTGGGCGTGGTCCCGCATGGGGGTGACACGGGTCTCCTTCTCACCCGGGCCACGATTGCAGCACCAGGCACGACGGCTTGGCCGTCGGCGGTCCGATCCGCTGGGCCTCGCCGCCCGACAATTCCCGTTCGTCCGGCATGGCGATCAGGCGGTACTTGAGCGACGAGCTGCCACAGTTGAAGACGAGTACGTTCATCATCAGATCTCGTCCACCGTCCAGCCGCACACAGGCACGCCGACCAGGCTGTGCGCGATGGCCGCCGTGCCATAAATGGCCTGACTCAACCGGGCCACCGACACCGATTCGTTCGGCACGTGACAGGTGTCCTCGGAGCCGGGGCCGTATCCGATGGCCGGCACATGGAACTCGTTGACCAACACGCCACCGGCCGTGCCCATACCCAACCGCGGGAGTTGCCACTTGCCACACGACACCGGACAACCGGCGGCCGCCAGGGCCTGACGCGTTCGTGTGATCAGCGGATGATAGGGATCGAGCGACCAGGCCTCGACCCGCTGTTCCAGGATCGTCGTGCGTTTCGTGTACAGCTGTCGTTCCTCACGCCGCACCGTGACATTCACGGCCACTCGGGCCACCGCGGCGGCTGCCGCCCGCGCCTCCTGCTTGATCTGCTCCAGCATGCCGCCGACCGTTTCACGATCGGGCAACCGACGAAACAACGGGATGACGCTGCACGACGAGCCGGGCGACTGTTGGAAACGCGGCGAACCGAGACTCTGCCATTCGGGCTCGCCCGCGCGGTGGGCCGTCCGATCCTGGTCACGAAAGTTCTCAAACACCGCGTGCGTCGCGTCGCTGACCTGGAAACTGTCCGGGCCCTCGATGAGCACTTCAAACATGGCCGAGCCATCGTGGCCGTAGTAGATACTCAGAGCCGTGGGCTCGCCGAGAATGGCATAGTCGGGTCGCATTTCCAGCGCGGGAAGTGTGTCCCGCATCAGGTGACGCAGACCCGGGCTGCCGCCCTGTTCCTCCGATACGGTCGCGGCGACGATGAGATTCCCCCGCAGCGGGAGCAGAGACCGTTTGAGCAAGGCGGCCGTGTAGATCTGGGCCGCCAGGCCGGCCTTGCAATCCGATGCGCCCAGTCCATGCAGCCGATCGTCGCACAGTTCGCCCGCAAAAGGCGAGTCGCACCAGGCCGCGGATTCCCCGACGTCGGCCGTGTCCATGTGGGAACTCAGCAGGAGTGTCGGCTGGCCCTGCCGGCCAAAGACGATCCCGATCACGTTCCCGTAATCGTCCGTCAGCACACGATCGTAACCGAGTGCCTCCATTCTTTGTTGCACCAACCGGGCGACGTCCCCCTCCTGGTGCGAAGGGCTGGGCGTGCGAATCAGTTCCTGGGCAAATGTCAGAGCTTCCGCCTGGAGTCCGCGGTTCTTGGCAGCCAGCAGTGCGTACATGATGACAACTCCTTGGATGCGATGGGCGGGGGACCTACTTGCGTGCCGCGCCGGAGGGCCTGGTGGTTTCACAACAATGCACGTCGCGTGCCGCCCGCCCGACGAATCGCGTCGATCGGTCCCGTGCGCGGTGCGTCGGCCGTCTTGCCGCGCTCGCCCGGCATGGCGAGCGAGCCGACAGTTTCCGGCGAATTTCAGGTTTTCCGCCGCCCGCGCGACCGGCGGAAACCGCCCCGCCGGCGGCTCGGAAATCGTCGCGCCGCCGCCCGCCGGCCGGGTTGACCGGAGCCGGCCGGTATTTCATTATGAAATAACTATATTTCACATTGAACGAATTGGGGTGAGCGATGAAGGCGGATGAGCTGACACTTTCGGAGCTGGTGGACTTGACCGAGGGGCGGTTCGACTTGCACGGCCGGCGACTCGTGCTGCACTCGTCCGATGCCTTGGCGCAGCTCCGCAAAGACCTGGTGGAGATGGTGGGGGTGGACCAGGCGCGTCGCCTGTTGACCCGGTTCGGCAACTTCTGGGGGCGAGCGGACGCCGCGGCGATGAAGCGGATCTTCCAGTGGGACAGCCTCACCGACTGGATCCAGGCAGGCCCGCGGATGCAGACGCTGCAGGGCGTCGTCCGCGTGATCGTGAAGGTCCTGGAAGCCGACGAGTCGACCGGCCGCTTCCACATGGAAGTGACCTGGCACGATTCGGCCGAGGCGGACGAGCAGCGGATGGCGTTGGGGCTGTCCGCCGAGCCGGTGTGCTGGATGATGGTCGGTTATGCCAGCGGCTACGCCTCGTTCTGCACGGGCCGGGAGGTGTTTTTCGTCGAGCGCAAGTGCCGAGGGAAGGGGGATCGGATTTGCTCGGCCGTGGGCCAGGACCGTGCATCGTGGGGCGCGGAGATCGAGCCGTACGTCTCCTATTTCCACGCCGACGACATTCAAGGCGAGGTGCTGCGGCTCAGCAAGGAACTCAAGGAGAAGATGCGGGAGATCGCCCGACAGCGACGCCGCATCGCCAGCCTGGAAAAGGCGGTGGCGGTGCTGCCCGTGGAGGTCCACAGTAACGTCTATCGCCAAGTGCTCGAATTCGCCACGCGCGTGGCGCGTTACGATTCTTCGGTGCTCATTACGGGCGAGAGTGGATCGGGCAAGGAAGTCTTGGCGCGGCACATCCATCAGGTCTCGCCCCGTGCCCAAGGTCCGTTCCTGGCCGTGAACTGCGGCGCGCTGCCGGAAACGCTGCTGGAGAGTGAGTTGTTTGGCCACAAGGCCGGCGCGTTCACCGGTGCCGTGCGGGATCGCCTGGGACTGTTCGAAGAAGCCGGCGGCGGCACGGTCTTTCTCGATGAGGTCGGCGATCGTATCGCCCGCCATGCAGTCCAAGCTCCTGCGCGTGCTGCAGGAACGGGAGATCGTCCGCGTCGGCGAGAATCGGCCGCGGAAGGTGGACATCCGCGTGCTGGCCGCCACGAACAAGGACATCAAACTGGCGGTCACGAGCGGCCGCTTTCGAGAGGATCTCTATTACCGGCTGGGCGTGATTGAGCTGGAAGTGCCGCCGCTGCGCAAGCGTCGCGAGGACATCCTCTCGTTGGCTCGCCACCTCGTCGAAAAGACGGCCGTGCGCCTGGGCATGACTCGGCTCCGTCTGGATGCCACCACGCTCGACTGCCTCAGCGCCTACGCTTGGCCCGGCAACGTCCGGGAGCTGGAAAATGCCCTCGAACGCGCGGCGGTGCTGTGTAAAGACGGCGTGATTCGCCCGGAAGATCTGCCGGCAGCGATCGTGAGATCGGCGGAGTCCGCCGCGGGCGAACGGCAGGGCGGCGGCCAGTCCCTCCAGGAAATGGCACGTCAGCACATTCAGGCGGTGCTCGCGTCGGTGGGCGGTAACCGCAGCAAGGCCGCGCAGGTACTCGGGATCAGTCCCGCCACGCTGTGGCGACGGCTGAAATCGTCCTGACCCGGTCCGCGTCGAGTCAGGATGCCGGCGTGTTCCCTCGTCATTCTTCGTGCGTGTGCATCCAGTACTTCAGCAGTGGGGACAGGATCAGGCAGACTATGCCGCAGCCGACCGCGCAGAGGGCGATCACGAAGAACACTCCGCCGTAGACCGTGACGGTTTCGAGTGGCACGGGCAGTGCGGCGACGCCTCCGTCGCCGCCCTCCGAGACACCGGTGAACTGAGCGATGATGGCGGCGAGAAACTGCGAAAACGCGGTGGCCAGGAACCACCCGCCCATCACCGTGCTGACCAGTTGCGCGGGAGACAAGCGGGTAATCATGGAAAGTCCGACGGGCGACAGGCACAGCTCGCCGGTCGTGTGCAACAAGTATCCCGCCAGCAGCCATCCAATGGCCACGATCCCATCCGCGTCGGCCGTGTTTGCTCCCCACCAGAACACCGCGAATCCGAGTCCGAGTTGCAGGAGCCCCAGGGAGAACTTGACGGGTGTGCTCGGCTCCAGGCCGACATTGGCCAGCAGGCTCCACATGATGCTGAAGACAAGTCCCAGCAGCATGATGTAGATCGGGTTGACCGATTGGAATACCGAGGCGGGAATCTCGTCGCCGCCGTATCCCATGCCCACGTTCGACGGAGCCACCTTCCAGGCCACGACCTTGTCCTCCGCGGCAGCGACGGGCTGGCTGGCCGCATGGCGCAAATAGGTGAGTCCGCTCATGGTGAACCGCTCGTTATCCGCCACCGCGCGGACCAGCTCTTCAATCTTCTCGGAGGCCAAGTTCTGCTTCGCCTTTTCCGCTGCGCGTATCGCCTGCTCGATCTGCAGCCTGGCCTGAGGATTCTCGTTCACGTGGCCCAGTTGTTCCTGCGTCAGCAGTGGCAGTTGCCCCAGATCACTGTCCCCCTTGGCGTCGGGCGGTATTCGGAATCGAATTGTGCTTCCGACATCCGCTTGGGTGATCAATCGTTCTTCGAACACGCGGTCAACATTGCGGTCGGTGAAGTTGTTGAGCGAACTGCCGGCTTGCTCGAAGAACGACCAGAACAGCATGGAGAAGAACGTCAGGATCAGGACGACGTACATGCGTTGCCGAGGGATGCGGTCGAGTCGAAACGTCTCGGTCACCAGGTAGACGACCGCCAGCAGGCCCGAGGCGAACAGGGCCAATCCGGCCGGCCGGCTGATCTCGGTCAACACGACGGCCGCCACTTTCAGGACACCGCTGTTGCTGTTCTCCAGCTGTTGGATGACGCTCTGGCTGATGAGCGAAATGCCGCGCTGTTGAGCGGTCAGCGGTGCGAAGCCGGAAACCAGCAGGAAGAAGATGGGGATCGCCACCAGTGCGCCCAGGTACACCAGATGATCCGCACACAGGAAACCGATGACCGGACGCTTCAGGTTTTCCGGATCGCGGGGGGCACCCGCCTCGGTGGGCAAACCGCCGCGCCCCAGGGCGGTGCACGAGACGATCGCGGCGACGACCAGCGCCAGTCCCACGAATACGTTGACGGCCGTCGTGAAGATATCGTCCGGATGAAACCAGCCGAGCGCCCCGGCCGTCGCCAGGGCTCCGGTCATGATCACCAGCTGAGTGATCAGCGTCGGCGCCACGAAGATGGCCACGCCAATGAGCATGCCGAGCGAAGCCAGCCCGAAGCCGAATCTCCAGCCGTACAACTCACCGATATAGCCGCAGACCAATGGCGACAGGGCGGCGCCCAGGTTGACACCCATGTAGAAGATCGTGAACCCGCCGTCCCGCTTGGGGCTCCCCTTGGGATAGAGAGTGCCCACAATCGTCGAGATGTTCGGTTTGAAGAAGCCGTTTCCGCAGACCAGCAGCGCCAGGCCCGTATAGAAGGCGGCCGTGTTCTCAAACATCAACATCGCTTGTCCGGCGCACATCAGCAGGCCGCCAAAAATCACGGTGCGCCGCGAACCCAAGATGCGGTCGGCCAGCAGGCCCCCGAAAAACGGCGTCATGTACACCAAGGCCGTGTAGGCGCCGTACACGGCGTACGCTTCGCTGTCGCCGTACCCGAGGAATCCCTTCGTCATGTAGAACAGCAGCAAGGCCCGCATGCCGTAGTACGAAAACCGCTCCCACATCTCGGCGAAAAAGAGGGTGAAGAGTCCGACCGGATGACCGAACATCAGCTCTTTCTGGGGCAATCCGCTGGATTTCATCGATGTCACCTATCGGGCACGCCGCAGCTGGTCGGCGGTACGCAGGGCCAGGGGAGAATCGTGAGTTGCTAGGACGACGCCCCAGTGTAGTCGAAGAGGCGCTAGCCGGGCAGGGAGCCGCGGCGCGCGGGGACCTGGTCCATGTGCAGCAGTTCGTCCACCAGACCCGCAGTATCTTCGGCAAGCTGGCCGAGCCGCAACGTCCAGTGGGACGCCAGCATTCCGCGCGCTTCGAACATCTCGCTGTGAAAACACGCCAGGATGCTCCCCGCAATGCGTTCGTTGAGGTCGGGATTGGGGCTGGCGTCGGTCAGGCCGTGCTCAAAGGCCATCCGGAGTGACGCCATGGACAGTTTCCAGGGTTGGTCTCCTGCGCCGTCGCGCTGTTCATCACGCAGGTCGGCAGCGAAGTCGCGCGCGCGGGCCGCACTGAAAGTAAATTGAGCGACGTCGTAGCCGCCGGCCAGGTAACCGAGCAGCATGTCGGTCCAACGCTCGGTCAGGCGGCGGAGCCGATTCAGTACGATCCCGTCCTCCAGCGACAACCCCTGGCCGCACACGACCAGCTGTAATGCGCGGTCACGTGTTTCCAGGTGGCCGGACAGCACGCTCAGCACGACGGGCTCGAGAAAACAGCTGCGGTGCCGCCGATCATGACAACACGCGACCGCCGCCCACGTACGTGTCAACAACTCACTGGCCAGCACTTCCTGAATCACCGGTCGCACCGTCTGCCAACCGGGACCAGCCTGGCTCGGCGCGGGTTGGCGGCACGCCTTCAGGCGCACGCCCACCGTTCCTGGCGGCAGCGGGATGCCAGCCAATACTGCTCCATGCGGCGCTGGGTCAGCAGGTTGGAACGCTGGATGAAGTCGATCCCGTGCGTGGCCACCAGGGCGCCCAGTTCCACCAACTCCCGCACGTGCATGACCCCGTCCTTTCACTGATGGCTACGTTCGCGACGCGCCTCAAAACGCTCGACCCGTGCCCTCCATCTGCCGAGCAGAAATGCGTGCTCCGCCGCCCGGCACGGGAGCCCGAGGGGACCAGGGCTCGCGGGCCGGTGGCGGTTGCGGGAGCCTCGCATCGAATCCTGCGCCGGAGTTGGGGGAGAGAATGGTGGCGAATGGAATCGTGCGTCCCAAACACCCGTGCCCGTTGCCGGTCGGACGCCTGTGGTCGGCTGCCTGCGAGTAACCAGGCAGTGCAAAGGGAATGCCAGGAGGGGTGCGCACGATCCCGGTGAGTGAGTTTTGTGATGTAAGTGGCTGCCAGTTCAGGAGTTCATTCGCTGCCGATGACTGCGATGAAGCGTCGACTCCGAGCTGCATGAGGCCGATTCGCCACACCCAAGCTGGGCCCAATGTGGTGGACACGCAACATGTGCTTCCCACACACGCGTCCCGGCCGTGCTGGTGACCCGACGGACTCCGCCGCGCCGCCGGCGCCGAGGCGTAGATCCGGATGCGCGGGACTTTTCTTCGGGGGGAGGACGTGTCGGGCGGCGTCCGGCTAGGGGAAAAGGGCGTGTCGGAATCGATCACCCGGATCGACTCGACATCTACGACGGGCCGCGAGCCACTCGGCAGAATGACGGCATCCGAGCTATCGACACCCGCTTCGGCGAAGCCCTCCCGATTGCGCAGCGGATGATCGCCAGGAACCTGGTGCAGATCGGTGACGAACGTGATATGGCCGTCCTCGTAGAGGATGTTCTGACCGCGGCCACCGTGATGAGCGCTGCGCCGATCGGGCAGAAAGAAACTGGGCGCGTCGGACAACAGGGCGTAGGTCGCCCGACCTTGATTTCTGACCGTGCGCAGGCGTCCGTTCTCGAGATACCCCACGCAGTACGCGTAGCTGCCTCCCGCACGGTTTTGCAGCCAAATCAGCCGGCGGCCTTCCGCTTGATCGATCTCCTGCAGGTCGGGCAGCGACCAGAGGTCCGCCTGGGCGGCCAGTTCCGAACCGGGACAAATCAGGGGAGGACTCTTGGGCGGCAGCAGTTGGTGTTCGAGCAGAATGGGGGCAAAGACGCCGGCGAACGAGCGGCTGCCGGAAATCGGAACGAGCGGAAAGCGGTTCGCTTGCAGGTCGCTGTAGCTGAACAGGCCTTGTCCCAACTTCCATAGATTTTCGTGGCAAGCCGTCTTCCTGCGCCTGGTAACGGCTATTGGCCAGCGCGGGAAAGAGCAGCGTGAAGGCGATCAGTACGACCAGCGCCAGCACGATGCTGTCGGAGACCGAATAGCGTTGCAGCGGGACCCCGACGGATGTGCGCTGGCGGGACGACTTGCGCGGCGAAGGACGGAGATGGGCCTCGTGCGCATCAATCGACGCGCACACCCGATCGACCAGTCCTGGCGGAGGAGCATGGTCCTCCCACGCCGATTCCAGCGGCTCCAGACACCGGCGCAGTTTCTGCAACTCCTGCCGCAACTGCGGACTCTTGGCCAACTCGGCCTCGATTCGGTGCTGCTCGTCGGCATCCAAGGCGCCGAGCAAGTAGCCTAGCAGATCTTCGTGCATCGCCGGAATCACTTAGGTTGCACGTGTGCTTCGGTCCAAAACTCGTTTAACTTCGCGATGGCGGAATGCAGGCGGCTCTTCACAGTCCCGACGGGAATCGACAACACATCGGCCGCTTCGCGATACTTCATTCCCTCGTAGTACACCAACTGCACGACGCTGCGCATCTGATCGGAAAGTTCGTCCAGCGCCTCGCGGACCCACTCGCCCCGCTCGTACTGCGTCACGTGATCCAACGGATCCACGTCGGTGCTGACGAGCAGGTCGACCAGTTTTCCCGTTTCGTCCCCTTCACCGCCCACGCGGTCCAGACTGACCATCCGATGTCGTTTATTGCGGCGTTGTGCATCAATGGCCTGATTCGTGGCGATCGTGTACAGCCAAGGACGAAAACTGCGTCCCTCTTCAAACTGCTCGCACTTCAGGTGCACTTGCAGGAAGGTCGCCTGAAACGCGTCCTCGGCCATCCCCGTGTCGCCCAGGTATCGTCGCAGGTAGTTGAACAACTCGCGCTCGTATCGTCGCACCAAATCCGCGAACAACTCGCGGCGGCCTGTTTGCCGATACTCCAGCAGCAATCGTTCGTCGCTCTCGTGGCGGTCAAGCTGCTGGATACAATCCGTTTGGGTCTGGGTACTTTCCGTCATTTTGTACGCATTTCGCAAGGAAAGGTTCGAGGAGATTCAGCCTCGCACGGCCGACCCTCGTCGAGCGACGAGGAAAATTGTTTCCATCATGGTACCATGGAAGGCCGCACTTGGCGAAGGATTGGCGAGCCAGGAATTTTCCGGAGATTTGACAGGCGCCCGGGACACTCCTACACTCACGATCTGCACAACGCACCAGAACGATGCCGCAAAATCCATGCCAACGGTTCTGCCGTGACGAAAAACCAACCTCCGTGGGCTGCGCCGGGCGACGTAAATGCCTTCTTTGGCTTGATGTTAGACAATATCGCCGACCTGCTGTTGACGGTCGGCCTGCTGGCTGGAGTTTTTCACTTTCCTACAACGTTTGCCTTGCAGTACATGGTTCCCGGCACGGCCATCGGCGTGCTGTTCGGCGACTTGATGTTTTTTGCGATGGCCCTGGCCCTGGCCCGGCGGACCGGGCGGCACGATGTGACGGCCATGCCGCTGGGGTTGGACACACCCAGCACCATTGCCATGGTGCTGTTCGTGCTGGGGCCCTCTTTCCTGCACGCGCGACAACAACTGGGGTACGACGAATCGCAGGCGGCGGTCTACACCTGGCACATCGGTATCTGCTCGATTTTCCTGTCGGGGATCTTCAAGGTGGCGTGTGCCTTGGTGTCGGGGCTGGTGCGGCGACTGGTGCCGCGCGCCGGACTGTTGGGATCCCTGACCGCCATCGCCCTGGTCCTGATCAGTTTCCTACCGTTGCTCGACGTTCTGCATTATCCGGTAGTGGGCCTGGTGGCCTTAGCGATTATTCTCACGACACTCGTGGCCCGCGTGCCGCTGCCGTTTCGCGTTCCCGGTGCGCTGGGGGCCTTGCTGGTGGCCGGGAGCATTTACTACGTGATGGCCTGGACCGGTCTGCTCACCCCCGAGCCGATTCAGTTCCGACCTGCCGACGGTCTGCTGCCGACGGGCTGGCTGGAAGCGTTTCGCTTCGAGTGGTTGCGCGCATGAACGATGCGATCCACTATCTGCCGATCGTGATTCCGTTCGCCTTGGCGACGGTCGTGGGGGGGATTGACTGCACCGAAAGCGCGGCCGCGGCGGGTGACGAGTACGATACGCGACTGGTCATTGGTGTCGAGGGGCTGGCCACGCTCTTGGCTGCGGTCTGCGGCGGCGTGATTCAGACGACGCCCTATATCGGACATCCGGCTTACAAGGCGATGGGCGGCCGCTCGGCCTACACACTGGCCACCGCGCTGTTTGTGGGCGGCGCCGGGTTACTCGGCTACTTCGGCTATCTCTACCTGGTAATTCCCAAAGCGGCCATTTTCCCCATCCTGATTTTCATTGGACTGGAAATCACCGCGCAGAGTTTTCATGCGACTCCCACTCGGCATTACGCGGCGGTCGCGCTGGCCTGCGTGCCGGCCATGGCGAAACTCGTGGTGATGTTTGCCGACAGCATATTGAAACAAGTGGGTCGCACGCTCGACAGCCTCGCGCCGCCGCTGCCGGAGCAACTGCAGACCATGCAGATCCTGGCCAGCGGATTCATTGTGACGAGTCTCCTGTGGGGATCGGCACTGGCTGCCATCATTGACCGCCGCCTGCGGGCGGCGAGCGCGTTTTTTGCCGTGGCGGGCGTGTGCAGCCTGTTCGGCGTGATTCACTCGCCGTTCCCCGACGAACGGCTCGTTGTTCCTTGGGCGCTGGCCGATACCCTGCCTCACGCGGCTGCCGGGCAGTCTCCCGTGTACATGGCGACCGCCTATCTGCTGGTGGCTCTCATGTTGTTGGTCTGGGGTGCTCAGGACGACAACCAACGGATCGAGGTGCGATAAGCCATGTTGCCGCGCGTGTTGGAGCCCGAACTGATGGACACGGCCGAGGAGGCCCGCGAATACGACGCCATGGACCACCGCGAGGTGAATCGGGTCTTTGTCGATGATCTGCTGGCGGCGTATCCCGATCCGCACGACGTGCTCGACGTGGGAACCGGAACGGCACAGATCCCCATCGAACTGTGCCGGCGCGTCGGGACGTGTCGAGTCATGGCGGCCGACAAGGCTCGCGCCATGCTGGACCTGGCGCGGTACCGCGTCGAAATCGCCAGTATGCTCGGCCGTGTCCAGTTGGATTTTTCGGACGCCAAGCAGATGCTGTACAAGGACGCGATGTTCGATCTCGTCATCTCCAATGGCACCCTGCACCATTTTGCCGACCCGCGGGTCGTCCTGCGGGAAGCGTGGCGCGTGACGGCGCCGGGCGGCGGAGTCTTCTTCCGCGACTTGCTGCGGCCGCCGGACACCGCAGCGCTCGACCAATTGGTGGCGACCTACGCCGGGGAGGCCAACGAATTCCAGCAA
The DNA here is from genome assembly GCA_963754725.1 of uncultured Planctomycetaceae bacterium. Taxonomy (GTDB): domain Bacteria; phylum Planctomycetota; class Planctomycetia; order Pirellulales; family Pirellulaceae; genus JAAYDI01. The sequence continues at coordinate 354,086 of CAVWHV010000042.1, read as the reverse complement.
CAGATGTTCCGCAATTCGCTCCAGGCGTCCGTGAGCCTGGAGGAAGTGCAGGCGATGGTCGTACAACTCGGTCTTGATCCCGGGACCGTCCAGGCCACCAGTGATCGACATTGGACCTGGTGTGCACGCAAGGGTTCGGCGATGACGAATGCGAATGACGAATGACGAATGACGAATGACGAATCCAGCCGCGAGTCAGAGTCTCCGGCCATCAACCATGTGGATCTTCCGTCCAGGCACGTCACGGTAACGTTGTCGTCATTCGTCATTCGTCATTCATCATTGCCTCGCCCTCCTGCCGCATCGGGCACGGTCAGTTGTTCCAGCGGCAGTGCGACGGGCGTGGGCACGCGCCAGATCGGGTATTCGCTGGCCGGAACCAGTTCCGGATCGAACAGATTCCAAGCTACGAGTCCGTCCGCCGACTGCGGTTCCAGCAGGTAGACGATCAGGTTGGCCAGCGGCTGGCCGCACCGAATAACGTGGTCTCCGCGGTGGCCCGGTCGGTGCGCGGTCTGTCGCTCGACGTCCACTCGTGTGGCCAGATGTCCTTGATAGGCTCGGGGCGCACGCTGCACTGCCGTCAAGTTGTAGTATTCCACCTCCAGTGCGACGTCCTCCGCCAGCCGCTCCACCTGGATGCCGTGCCGGCGCAGTTTCTCCGCGATGACCGTGGCGCTGGCCGGCAACAGGTACGCATAGGGGCGTGACACGGTCAGCAGCGGCTGGAAGTTCGTTTCGAAGTCGACCCGGTAGTCCTGCGGTTCCTTGGTGGTGATCCACCGGCCGTCACCGTTCTTGTCTCGCTTGAATCCGCGGATCACGACCTGTTCCTCCACGGCCGTTACGGCCGATTGGATCGGGAGCGTGTCTTCCGCAGGCGATGGTGCTTCCGGCGCATGTCCCGCAGTCAGGGCCCGGTGGCGAATCTCGTCGAGCAGCGGGCCGATGGTATCTACGCGGGAAGCGGTGAAATCCAGGCAGGCGCGCACGAATTCGCGCGTGGCGACGATCCGTTCCTGGTACGGAATGTACGCATACGATTCAGCCAGAATCGCCAGCCGACCGCGCAAGCCGAGATACTCCGTGCTGTGTCGAGGCTCGTCACCGTACGTTGTCCATTGCGTGTAGTCGCGGTTGAAGTTGCCGTAGTAATACGTGGTAATGTTCTGCCGTTCCAGGCGACGGGTGACCTCCGGCATCATTTCCTGCCGCAGGAATTGCCGCACGGCGGCGGGTGACGCCGGGTTGTGCGGGACATCATAGGTCAAGGGATATCGGTGCTGGGAACCGTTGGTCGTATGCGCATCGATGAACAGATGCGGATCCCATCGATTGACCAGCGCGATGAGACACTGGGTCTCGGGGGCCTCGATCTTCACGAAATCGCGATTGAGGTCGTAGTCTTGGGCGTTCGCCCGTTCGCCCATCCCCTCTTCCGGTCCGATCTGGCCCGGCCTGTTGTCCTTCCGCATGCGGTCGTTCCCATCGGCGTTGTAGTTGGGAACGCACACCAGCACGAGGTGCTTCAGCCAGGGGTGATCCGGCTGCTGGGCCAACTCGCGCAGCAACATCAGCAGTGCTTCCTTGCCATCGCACTCTCCCGAGTGGATGTTTCCCAACAACAGCACGCGCAGCCGCCCGTCGGCGGGTGGTTCGAGCAACTCGGGCAGGGGTGGCTGGGCGACGACCGCGGCCGCCATCGGCCGACCCTCGACCGTCTTTCCAAAATCGATGCGGCGGACGTGTGGGCATTTCTCCGCCAAGCGGTCGATGAACTCCAGCACTTCCGCGGAGCGGGACGTCGCGCGGAAATCGCTCTGCTCCGCCACGGTCAGCGGCCAACTGTCCGTCTGGGCCCAGGTCTCGGCAGAACCTGCCGCGTGCCAGGCCAAGACCCACCCGAGCATCGGCACCAGCCAGCGTGCACGGGAAATCGAATTCCGGCGGTCAAGAAACCGCCGAGCGACGAACCAGGCCGAGCACGAGTCCGGAGCAAATCGCGTTCGATTCAAAGCGAATTTCCTCTCCCTGTCATTCTGTTCCCGGTCACGTCCGGACGCCTCGTCAGCGTACTTGGCCCCCGATCGGGTGTATAGCCCGGATTAATCATGAAGCGCGTAGGCCGGAACAAGCAACCGCCGGTACTGTCGGGACCGGTTTGTAGCGGTTGCACCGGCGGGAACTTTCCCATCCTGCGGGTCGTCTAATCCGCCAAGACTGTGTCGCGGTCCGTTACCATGCGGGGATTCGCAGCGTACGATTTCCCAGATACACGCGGGGAAACCGGCGCGGCACTTGTTGCGTGGGGATGTTCTGGATCCAGACTGCCGGCCGAAACGACCCATAGGGTGAGGCGGAAGGAAAGACTGTTATGAGATACAAGGCACTGGCTCTGTGGGGCGTATTGGTCGTGTTGGGCGGCGGAGCGCAGGCGGAGGAAATCGGCTATGTGGAAGACTTTGCGCTGGCCAAGGACCGCACGGAAGCCCTCAAGCAGCTCATTCCGGGCACGGAGGATTTCTACTATTACCACTGCCTGCATTTTCAGAATCTCGAGCAGTTCGATCGCGTCGACCAGTTAATGCAGGCGTGGATTCAGCGTTACAACTACACACCCCGCGTTCTGGAGATCCAGTACCGGCAGGCCCTGCTCACCTATTCCCACCACCCTCAGCAATCGCTGGATTTTCTGCAACGCACGTTGAATCTGCAGTTCAACCATCAGCGCCAGTCCGTGGACGCTCGGCCAGATCTGCCGATTCAACTCGATGCTGCGCTGTTGAGTCGCGACCGTCTGATGCAGGACGCCTGGCAGAACTTTCAGAATCTCGATGGTTTTGAGAACGCAGCGCTCGATTGGCTCGTGCAGTCCGAGGTACCCCCGGAGCGCCGCCGCAACTTGTTGGAGCGGCTGGAACGACCCGATCATCCCAACCTCGTGGCGCTGATCCTGGACGACCTGAGCCAGCCGGGGAGTGGTGGTTTCGGATCGCTGACAATTCATCGGCAGTTGTTGTTGGCGCAGTTGGACGAAGCGGTCAAGTTGCAGCCGGACCTGTTGAATCAGTTGGAGTTCGTCAAAGTCTACCTGTCCCGCCTGCGTCCGACCGACGACCAGGACGCGCAGTTCGATGTCGAGACGCGGCAAGCCTACCTGGAACGGTTGTGGAGCTTTGTCGAGCGGTTGGCACCGGCCCACAATTCGCTCAAGCTGCACGTGCTGAGCCATCGACTCTTATTGGACCGCGAGCGTGGTGTGTGGGACAAGCCGCGATTCCTCGAATACATCAAGTTGCCGCGCACCGCCGGATACGTGAATCCCAAGTACCTCGAACAGGATGCCGTCAGGCAATTCGCGGCCGACCCCCAGGCCGATTTCAATGCACTCACCGGATGGCCCCCCGTGGGAGACGATGAGCCGCTGGTCCGCAGCTACCTGCAGCATTTCTTCCTCACCGAAATGACCTACACGCCGTACCAGCAGTTCCTGGACGACACCTACCTGAAGCACACCTTTGCCGAAACGAAAATCGTGTTCGGCCTGGGGGACGCCGAGCAGTGGTCAGCGATGCTTCCGCCCGAGAAGTACTCCGAACTGAAGCAGCGTGTCGACCTGGATTTCGCCCACACCAATCGCCGCTCGTTCACGGCTGCGGATCCGGTGCGCATGGACCTGCACGTCAAGAACGTGCCGACCTTGATCGTGAAGGTCTATGAGATCAACACGTTCAACTACTACCAGCAGAACCAGCGTGAGGTTAACACCGACATCAACCTGGACGGGCTGGTGGCGAATCTCGAGCAGACCTACCAGTACGCCGAACCAGCGGTCCGCCGTGTGGCCAGGCACTTCGAGTTTCCGGAACTGGCCAGACCCGGCGTGTATGTCATCGATTTCATCGGCAATGGGAAGAACAGCCGAGCGGTGGTTCGCAAAGGGCAGTTGCGGTACGACTCGCGAACCAGCACGGTCGGGCAGATCGTCACCATCCGGGACGAACAGAACCAGGTTCTGCGCGACGCGTCGTTGTGGCTCGCCGGTCACGAATACTGCGCCGGGGAGGACGGCACCATCGCGGTGCCGTTCAGCACCCAGCCAGGCCGGCAGCCGATCATCTTGAGTCACCAGGAGCTGTCGACCCTGGCGTGGTTTGACCACGAAGCGGAGAACTACCAGCTGGCCGCCGGGATGTACGTGGATCGAGAGGCCCTGTTGTCTCGCAAGACGGCCAGTCTGCTGGTCCGCCCCTCGCTCCGCGTCAACGGCACTCCGGTGACCTTGTCGGTGCTGGAAGATGTCCGCCTGGTCATCACCTCGACCGACCAGGACGGGGTGGCCTCCAAGAAGGAAGTGCCCGATTTCAAGCTGTTCGAAGATCGCGAAGCGACCTACGAGTTCCAGGTTCCGCCGCGGTTGAGCAAGATCCAGTTCGACCTGACGGCCAAGGTGCAGAATCTGAGCCTGGCCAAGAAGGTCGATCTGGCCGTCCGCGAAGAATTTCCGCTCAACGGCAGCGACAAGACCGACGAAATCGCCGATCTGCATCTGACGAATTTCGGCGGCCTGTATGTGCTGGAATTACTGGGAAAGAACGGAGAGCCTCGGCCGCACCAGGCGGTCCACGTGGCGCTCAAACACCGCGACTTCCGCCGGCCGGTGGAGTCCGATCTGCAGACCAGCGAGAACGGGCAAGTTGTGCTCGGCCCCTTGGCAGACATCGATCAGCTGACGGTGTCGAGTCCGGTCAAGTCGCCGCGGACCTGGGTCCTGCGGGGCGACCGGCACTCGTACACGACCACACTCCACGGGCAGGCCGGTGCGACACTGCAGGTGCCTTACAGCGGCTCGGCGACAGAACTGCAGCGGGCCGACGTCTCCCTCCTGGAACTGCGCGGCAATCAGTTCGTGGCGGATCGTTTCGAAGCGCTGAAACTTACCGACGGGATGCTGGCCGTGTCCGACTTGCCCGCGGGCGACTATGACTTGCTGCTCAAGAAAGCCGGCGTGCGGATCCGTATCCGGCTGGCCGCCGGAGACGTCAGCCAATCGATCGTGCTGGGCAGCCATCGGCAACTGGAGCTGCGATCGCGCCAGCCGCTGCAGATCAAGCCCCTGGCCGCGGGCGATGACGCCCTGCGCGTCGAGTTGCTGAATGCCGACAAGTTCGCGCGCGTGCACGTGTTTGCCACACGTTACGAACCGGCGTTCTGGGTCTACGATTATCTGGGCCGGATCCAGGATCGTGAGCCATGGCAGGCCCTTACCGGCGTGGTGGAATCGTACTATGCGGCGGGACGCAAGCTGGGGGACGAGTACCGCTACATCATCGATCGCAAGTACGCCGCGAAGTTTCCGGGCAACATGCTGACGCGACCCAGCCTGCTGCTCAACCCGTGGGCGATTCGCGGCACGGAGACCGGCCAGCAGAAGGCGGAAGCGGGCGAGGCGTTTGGAGCGGACCCGGCCGCGGCGCCACAGATCCTGGCGGAGGCCGAACGCGACGGCCAGGCTGCGGCGGCGTTGCCGCAGTCCGCCTTCCTGGATTTCCTGGCCCACAGCTCCGCCGTGCTCGTCAACCTGGTACCCGACGAGAGTGGGACCGTGACCATCGATCGCCAGCTATTAAAACCCTATCAACGGGTGTGGGTGGTGGCCGTGGACCCCGACGACACCGCCTGCCGTACGATCGCATTGCCCGAGAGCGAACGACGATGTGCCGACTTGCGGTTGGCCCAGGGCCTGGATCCCGACAAGCACTTCACGCAGCAAAAACTCGTCACCGTCGTTGCCCAGGGTGAGACTTTCCGCCTGGAGGACATCACCACGAGTCGTTTCGAGCTCTATGACAGTCTGGCCAAAATCCAGGCTCTGATGGTCACGTTGTCCAACAATCCACCGCTCGTGGAGTTCGGGTTCCTGTTGAATTGGGATCAGCTCAAACCGGAGGAACAACGCGGCAAGTACTCGAAGTATGCCTGCCATGAATTGAACTACTTCCTGTTCCGCAAAGACCCCGCGTTCTTCGAAGCGGTGGTGCTCCCCTACCTGCAGAACAAGAAGGACAAGACCTTTCTGGACCAGTGGTTGATCGGGGCCGACCTGCAGGGATACGTCGAGCCCTGGAAACGTGCCCAGTTGAACGTGGTGGAACGGATTCTGCTCGCGCAGCGCCTGGCGGACGAGCAGCCGGGGACCCGTCGCGCGATTGCCGACCTGGTGGATGTGATGCCGCCCGACGTGGATCGTTTCAACTTCCTGTTCAACACGGCCGTTCAGGGAAGCGCGCTGGAGGCCGGTGACACGCTCAGCCGAGCGGTCATGAAACAAAGCGAAGAGGTTCGGCTGGGGACGATCGTGAACGAGATTCAGCCCGCCACACCCGCGGCCACCGAATTCGATGCCGGACTGGGCGCGGGTGGCGACAGGGAGAAGGCCAGCGAACTGTCGGACTCGGAAGCCGAACGCCTGTCCGAAAATCTGGCGGCAGAACCGGCGGACAAGGCGCCGGCGCGGCGCCGTGCCGGTCGTCCCGACAGCGCCGAGAACATGCAATTCTTTGCGAAGGATCGCCTGCGGAAAGCGGTGCGACAGCTCTATCGCCAACTGGACAAGACGCAGGAATGGGCCGAAAACAACTACTACCAGTTGCCGATCGCCGTGCAGGACGGCGCGCTCCTGCCTGTGAATTCCTTCTGGCGCGACTACGCGGCACAGGACCCGAAACTCCCCTTCCGCTCCGCCAACGTGGCGGAAACCGCGGCGAATTTTACCGAGATGATGTTCGCGTTGAGCGTTCTCGATCTGCCCCTGCGGTCTGCCGAACATGAAGTGACCTTCAACGGCGCGCAGATGATCCTGACCGCCAAGAGCCCGTTGATCGTGTTTCACGAGGAGATCCGCCGAGCGGATCCGGCAGCTGGCGAAACGCCGATCCTGGTGAGCCAGAACTTCTTTCGCCTGGACGACCGCTACCGAATCGTGAACAACCAGCAGGTCGACAAATACGTGACCGACGAGTTCCTCGTGCAGACCGTCTACGGCTGCCAGGTCGTCGTGACCAACCCCACGTCGTCGCCCCAGAAACTGACCCTGTTGCTGCAGATCCCGCAAGGCACGATTCCCGTGCTCAATGGACACGTCACGCACGGAGCGCCCGTCGATCTGAAGCCATTTGCGACCACGACCATCGAGTACTACTTCTACTTCCCGCAGCCAGGTCAGTTCGTGCATTACCCGGTCCACGTGGCGAAAAATGAACAACTGCTGGCGTCGGCTCCCGCCGTCACGCTGCAGGCCGTGGAACAGCTGACCAAGATCGATCGTCGGTCCTGGCAGTTCGTGTCGCAGAATGGTTCGGACGAGGAAGTGTTGGACTTCCTCAAGACCGAGAACCTGCAGCGGATCGACTTGGGCCTGATCGCTTTTCGCATGCAGGAAGCCTCATTCTTCCAGGCGGCCACCAAACTGTTGGCCGAGCGGCAGGTCTATCATCCCACGCTCTGGTCGTACGCCATCAAGCACAACTCGCCACCCCAGATCCAGGTGTTCCTGCAATACGCCAACGAGTTCGTAAACCAGTGCGGATCCGCGCTCGACAGTCCCCTGTTGAAGATCGACCCGGTGGCCCGTCATCTCCATCAGCACCTGGATTACCGGCCGCTGGTCAACGCCCGTGCCCATCGACTGGGTCAACGCCGCGAGATCGTCAACGATCGGCTGCTGCAGCAGTACCGCAGCCTGCTGGCGATCTTGAGCTATCAGCGGGAATTGCATGATGATCAGCTGATGGCCGTCACCTATTACCTGCTGATCCAGGACCGCATCGAAGAAGCGTTGGAGTTCTTCCATCGTGTGAACCCCGACAGACTCCCGACACGGTTGCAGTACGACTACTTTACCGCCTACCTGGATTTCTCCAGCCAGAATCCGCAGCTCGCCGGTCCCCTCGTCGCGCACTATGCCGACTATCCAGTGGACCGCTGGCGGGAGGCGTTCCAGGCCGTTGGCCAGCAACTGGCGGAGATCCAGGGCCAGCCGCACGCGGTGGTCAGTCCGGAGGATCGCCAACAGACGCAGACCGAACTGGCGGCCACGGAAACCAACTTCGACTTCCAGGTGGAAGCCAAGAAGATCACCGTCCGCTACCAGAATCTGAATCAGGTGCGGATCAATTACTACGTGATGGACATCGAGCTGCTGTTCAGCCGCAACCCGTTTGTGCAGCAGTACACCGGACAGTTCTCTACGATTCGGCCGAACCTCACCGCTAACCTGGATCTGCCTGCCGATGCCACATCGACCGAGGTGGACCTCCCGGCCGAGTTGCAGAACAGTAACGTGTTGGTGGAAGTCGCCGGTGGCGGCAAGACGCGGTCGCAGGCGTATTACGCCAACTCGCTGGATGTGCAGGTTGTCGAGAACTACGGGCAGATCCAGGTGCGACACCAGGCGTCGAAACAGCCGCTGGGCAAGGTGTACGTGAAGGTCTATGCCCGGATGAACGACGGCAGCGTGGAGTTCTACAAGGACGGGTACACCGATCTGCGCGGGCGGTTCGACTACACGTCACTCAGCACCGATCAACTGGACGCGGTCGCCCGCTTCTCGCTGCTGATCTTCAGCGAAGAGCACGGCGCAGTGATCCGCGAAGCCGATCCGCCGAAGCGCTGAACACAGGCACCGCGTGAATCCGCGACGCCGGGCTGTTGGCGTTCACTCGGCTTACCAGGTGCCGAATGCGAACGATGCGGCACGCACTCAGTCTCGGATCGAACTGAGCGAGTCGACTACTTGCTGCGCCGATCCATGACGCGCTGCATGATCGCCTTCCAGGTATCGTTCAGACGCAGCGTGACGGTATCGACTTCCCGTTCTTCGTTCGGCTCGAACTCGATTTCGAAACCAGCCTTCACCAGTGCGTCGTTCGATCCCTGGGCGGCCTGGCAAGAACTCCAGAACCGTCGGCTGCACAACACCGATGGTGATTTGACCGTCCCCGTTTCTTTCGTGATCGAATCGACGGATTTCGTCACCTGCGGCGTCAATCCTGACATCATTTCTTGACGCAGACGATCCGCCCAAGTTCTCCACCGCGTTTTGTCTTGTACTGACATATCGTTCCTCTTGTCTTCAATAGCGAGTGCTCATCCTACCAGTTTTGCCCAACAAAATCTATTGCGAATCAGACCGCCCCCCCCATGCGATCAGTGATCGACGGGCGGTAATCTGGCCTGGACCGGGAAAATGGCACAAATCTCGTTCGGATCGCAGCGAGGATCCGCACGGTCCACCGCACGGGTTTTGGGACGCGGCACGTCGGTGGGAATGGTCGATTTTGACTCCCGCCAGGTTCAAGCATGGCGGAAGTGCGGAGTGCGAAACGAGTGCAGAGAGGCAGTCTCGGCGTCCGGTCGGTCGGACGGGGCGGTGATGGCGCCGCTCGATGTCCAAGCACCAAGCACTAAGCACTAAGCACTAAGCACCAAGCACTAGAACCAGTGATTGCCCAACGCATTGGCCACGATCCATGCTCCGGTCGCCACGGGCGGCATCAGAAGGGCGTAGCGCCGGAAGTCGTCCCACGTCGAAGGTTCCCCAGTGGTTGTGGTTCCTTGTCCGGATCGCTGATCGATCCAGCGGCCGAGGAGCATGGCAGCCACGACCACAAAGAACGCGGCGTCCAGCGCCGTGAGCCAACCGGTTCCCAGCCGCACGATGTTGATGAGCATCAGAAAGAGGATGAACGGTCCCACGAAAAACCACGTGACGTGTGCCACGAGTACTTTGACGCTGGTGATGACGACCCTCTCGCGAGGCGATGCCGGCTGACTGTCGGCCGCCAGGGGGCTGTTGGCCGGTCTGACGACGTCCTCACCGGATGGGTTGGTCTTACCTGGGGATTTCTTCATGACTCACCTCCACCACCCCCACCCCATGGCAGAGATGATTCCATCACCAGCACGTCCCCAGCGGCCGCACGCAATTTCTCGATACATTCCAGGCCGCTGGTCACCGTCACAACCTGGAAGCCTCGTTGTTCCAAATCGTGGCGGTAACAACGCAGCAGGTACTCATCGGGATCTGCCACCAGGACCCGCACTACCATGGCTCAATCTCTTTGTCGCTTGCGAACACGGACCCGCTGGTCATCCCGGCACCGGTTGACCAACGACCCCCGAACGTGATCCACACGCGTTTGTCTGTGGTTCCCACCCGCCGGATGGCATTCTCTTACGCAAGGGCCGTGCCACAAGTCGCGGTCAGCTCAGAAGTCTCTGTATTTAAAGGTGTTAGAATCCGCAGCCACCGCGCCAGGTAGTGACCCATGGTGGGTCGGGATCACGATCCGTGGGAAAGATTTGGCCTTCAAGGTCAGGGGTTGTCCACGCCAGGCCGTCGCGCCCATGTCTCGGCGCGACTTGGGCTCACGGCGGCAAAGCCCTGTACGGGTATGATTTAGGGTTTGTCAGCGAGGGTTGTGAGGAGAATTGCGGCCTCGGCATCAACCTTGCACCTGTCGCCTTGCGATCAGACGCGACGGAGCCGGATAATTGTGTTCGCTCTCCCCGCGTGCGGCAAACGATCGAAACCGGCAGCGGTCCAAAATACCTTGGGTGGAACGGTGGGATGTGGAAAAGGGTCGTGGCCCCGACAGTCCTGGTCAGCGTGCTCTGGTTGGTGGGAAGCGGCATCTCCACTTACTTCGTCCACCAGGTCTATGAGTCCCAAGCGAGTGTGCTGACGGAGAACGTCGCCACGATTCGCGCCGCCTGGGCGATGCAGGATGGGCTCTGGCGGCTGCAGGTCGCCGTTGCAGAGGCGTCCGGCAAGGAACCTCGCGAGACTCGGATTGAGACGGCCGAGCTGCAAGCCGCTTTCGAACAGAGACTGCGGGAAGCGGAGCAGAGTTGTTTTACACCCCAGGAGCGGGTACTCAGTAAGGCGGTTCGCGAACACTATTGCGTGTACCGTGATCACATCCAGGAATGCCTGCGGGACCTGGGAGCCCCCAACCCGCAGGTGACTCAGGCCGAGGAGAAAGAGAAGCTGATCCGGCTGGCCCGCGCGGTGGCCGAACCCTGCCGACGACTCCTGGAACTGAACGAACGTTTGCTGGCCGACTCGACGGCGCGCAGCACCCGCTTGAACCGTGTCACGCACGGGTTGCACTACGCTTTCCTGGTGGTTGGACCGATGGTCGGAGTGCTGTGCGGATTATGGATCGCGCGAGGCATGCATCGTTCCATTTCGCAAATCCGCGTCACGCTCAAGGGAGCCGCGGGTGGGTTGGACGGGGAACTGAGCTCGGTGGAAGTCCACACTCCTGGCGACCTCCCCGAATTGCAGCACCTAGCACAAGTTGTGACCGACCGGGTTCGGCACGTCGTGCTGGAACTCGAACAAGCTGCGCCAGCAGGCCATGTCGACCGAACGCCTGGCGGCGGTCGGTGAATTGGCGGCCGGCATCGCCCATGAAATGCGAAACCCGCTGACGTCGGTCAAGCTGCTCATTCAGACTGCGACGCAACAACTGCCGGGCGGGTCGTTTGGCGAGCAGGATCTGCAGGTGGCGCAGCGAGAAATCGTGCGTATGGAGAGCACCATCCAGGGGCTCTTGGACTTCGCCCGGCCTCCGGTTTTGCGTCGTGTGAGGCACGATGTGCGGGGTACCGCGCAGCGTGCTTGGAACCTGGTGGACGGCCGCGCAAGACAACAGCACGTGAACGTTGTCTATGAAACCCCCGACGTGCCGGTCATGGTCGACGGCGACCCGGAACAACTCCACCAGATACTCGTGAACTTGTTGCTCAACGGCGTGGAGTCCATGCCCAGCGGTGGCTTGTTGCGGATGACGATTCAGGCCGGTGACGGCCGCCACCAAGCCTGTCGCATTGCGGTGAGCGACTCGGGTGCGGGGATCCCGCCGCCAATTCTGGCGCGGATCTTCGAACCGTTTGTTACCAGCAAGGAAACCGGCACGGGATTGGGGTTGGCCATCAGTCGGCGGATCGCCGAGGAGCATGGTGGTATGCTGGTAGCGGCCAATCGCGAGGAAGGCGGAGCCCAGTTCACGTTGGAGTTGCCCACCAGCACGGCGGTCCCAGGAAACACGGCCTCCGGTGACGGGCAACCCGGCCGCCCATGAATCGTGTCCCACGTGTCCTCGGCGAGCGAGCACTCGGAGAACCTCGATGCCCAAACTCTTGGTGATTGATGACGAGCCCGGCATTCACTTCAGTATTGGGCGCGTGTTCGCCCAAGACGCTATCCAGGTAATGGGTGCCGAATCGGCCGCCGACGGCTTGCGCTTGGCCAGTGAAGAAGCCCCCGACGTCATCTTGCTGGATATTCGACTCGGCGATCGCTCGGGCCTCGAGGTCTTTCACGACCTGCGACGCATCGATCCCCGCAGCCTGATTGTGTTCATTACCGGCTATGGCAGCTCCGATACCGCGATCGAGGCCATGAAACTGGGAGCTTACGACTACCTCGTCAAGCCGCTCGATGCCAGTCAACTTCAACAGGTGGTGAACCAGGCGGTCGCCATTAGTCGACTGATGCACGTCCCCACCATCGTCGAGGAAGGGGACCGCCCGGAGAACCTGCCCGAGCGTCTGGTGGGGAGCGGCGCCGCCATGCAGACGGTGTGCAAACAGATCGGCCGCGTGGCACCCCAGGATGTCAACGTGCTGATCCTGGGCGAAAGCGGCACCGGCAAAGAACTCGTCGCCAGGGCGATGTACCACCACAGTCGCCGCCACCAGGCGCCATTCCTGGCGATCAACTGTGCGGCCATCCCGGAATCCCTGCTGGAGAGCGAACTGTTTGGCCATGAACGAGGCGCGTTTACCGGCGCCGAACGCCGTCGCATCGGCAAGTTCGAACAGTGCCATGGAGGAACTCTGTTTCTCGATGAGATTGGCGACATGGTTCCCGGTACCCAGGCGAAGATCCTGCGCATGCTGCAAGAAGGCAGCTTCGAACGAGTGGGCGGCAGCGAGGCCATCGTGGCCGATGTCCGTGTCCTGGCGGCCACCAACCAGGACCTCGATGCGCTGATCGAACAAGGCCGGTTCCGGAAGGATCTTTACTACCGGCTGCGCGGTGTCACGATCCACGTTCCACCCCTGCGCGATCGCCGCGAAGACATCGCCGAATTGGCCCACTACTTCCTGTTCCGCTACAATCGCCAACTCGGGACCACCGCCCAATCGATTTCCCCAGAGGCCATGACGCTGCTGGAAGCCTACGACTGGCCGGGAAACGTGCGGGAACTGCAGAGCGTCGTCCGGGAGGCGCTGATCGTGTCCGCCGGCCCCACGGTCCGCGCGGAGTTCCTGCCGGTCGAACTCCACACCCGGCGGAACGCCGAGCCGGAGCCGGACCTCGACACCGAGCCCGTACCCACCGTGGATCAGGGAGCCTTACCCGCATTCGTCACAGCCGCCATCGAACGCGGTGAGACCGACGTCTATCGGCGAGCGCTGGAACACTTCGACCGCCTGCTCATCTCCTGCGCGCCTGCGTCGCACCAACGGCCAACAGAATCGTGCCGCCGAAATCCTGGGGCTCAGCCGAGCCACACTCCGGACGAAACTCCGACACATGCAACTTACCGTGGAGAAAGTCCTGACACCCCGCGATCAGGAACGCCTGGGGGAGTAGGGCAGGCGGCAGGCCATCTTGCATGCGCGGGTAGGCCGCGGCAGGCGGCCTACCCTGGCATGACAGGCGGGAACCATCCGGCGATCTGCACTACAGAGGTTTGATGCAGATACTTCGGAACTCGACCGGGTCGCTGTGGCCGGCGAATCCGAAATAGCCCCGCGTCAGGCCCATTCCGGGATGCGGATGGTCTCCCATCAGTTCCTTGACCTGTGACAGATCCGCGTCCAGGATCACCGTGCCATTCAGCTCGACCTTGAGCTTCGATCCTTGCACGGTGACTTCCTGGAAATTCCAGTAGCCTACCGGGCGCAGGTACCCTTCGCGCGCGGCCACCAGGCCATAGGCCGACCCGTGGACTTGCCGCGGATCGAGCTTGTCGGGATAGCCGGGGCTGTCGAGCACCTGCAGCTCGCACATGCCCGCGTAGGCGGGATCCCCTTCGCCGGGATACCGAATCGCCAGGCCGTTGTTGCCGGCCGGCGGCAGGCGGAATTCCAGCCGCGCCACGAAATCGCCGTAGGTCTCCTGGGTGAAGAGCGTGCCGCCTTGGTGAGGTTTGCAGCGAATGGCCCCTTCGACCACTTCATAATTGTCCATCGCGCCCTGCCAGCCGGTGAGGTCACAGCCGTTGAACACCGGCACGAACCCCACTTGGTCCCGATGTTGCAGCAGCAAGTTCGCTTCTTGTGGCGGGATCTCGCGCACGAAAATATTCCGCCAGCGGATTTCGCCGCCGTGGGTCTGGAGCTGAATCGGGCCCGTGGCGGACAGCGGGCGCTGGCGGTCCCAATAGTTCTCCATGATCGCGTTGTCGACCACCAGTTGGCCATTCAGATAGACCGTAGTCCGTGCGCCGATCTGCCGGATCAGGAACCGGTTCCATTCGCCGAACGGTTTGTCGGCTCGCACTAGCGGGTCTTTACCGGCCGCCTGGGGTGAGTTGTTCCAAAGACCGCCGGAACCCTTGTCGGCGCCGATGCCGAACTTGTCTTGTTCCGTGTAGTCCCAGATCTGCACCTGGGGAGTTCCGCGAAGGTAGATTCCGCTGTCCGCTTTCGGCACCGTCTTGTAGTCGATGATCAGCTCGATGTCGCCGTAGTCCTTTTCGGTGGTCAGATAAGGGCCGGAGCCGTCATTGACCAGCTCCCCGTTCTCCACCCGCCAGTGCTTGACCGCTTCGGCCGTATCGGTGGCTTTCTTGCCGGCAAGTTCCGCGGGCGTCATGGCTGCGATCGCAGCGGGGCTGACCGATTCCATGCCGTACCAGCCCGACAGGTCCTGGCCGTTGAACGCCGCGGTGAAACCCGCCGGCGGTTGATTGATCTTGTCTTCCTGCGCGGCCACGTTGGTGGTCCAGGCCGCTCCCACAACTGCAACCACAACCACAACCACAACCGATACACAGAGGGACGTACGCAAGGTGGTGCTCCTTAGACAAAGATGACAGACTCAAAGCCCGTGCGGTGTGCTCTGAAACAAGAGTGGCATCTGCTTACTCTAACGTGGCGGGTACCGGCTGGCCAGTATTGGCGAGCACCTGCTGGTCACGGCGTAACCGCGCCTGCAGCGCCGGCACGTCGACCTGCTGCAGGTTCACCCGTTCCTCGAGCGACTGGCAGGCGGCTGTGGCCGCCGACTGGCCCAACACCATGAACACCGGCTCCATCCGGATGGAGCCGTAGGCGATGTGGGAGGCCGACAGGCAGACCGGGACCAGCAGGTTCGTACATTCGGTGGCGCGCGGCACGATCGCACGATAGGCGATCGGGTAGGGCGGGAATCCACCCACCTGCACGTCCCCTTCGTTCCGGGCGTGCCCCTGCGCGTCGACGTACCGTTGCGTGTTGTGCGAATCCATGCCGTACGCGGCCAGGCCGACGGAGTCCTTCACGACCCGCTGGCCCTGGCAGTTGTGCTGCGTCATGACGTAATCGGAGACCATGCGGCGGGCCTCGCGCACGTACAGTTGGTGGGACCAGCCGCCGTGGTCGGGAAACTCGTCGCGACAGTGGCCCCAGCGGCTGACTTCGGCGCGGATCTGCGGAGGAACTCGCGGGTGATTGGCCAAGGTCCACAGCAGGCCCTGCTGGTAAAGCAGGTGCTCGTCGAAGATCCGCTGCCGCTCGGCGTAATCTCCGGTGGGCCAGCCGTAGTTCCTGTTGAGGTTGTCGGTCGAGAAGCCGCGGTTGTTGTTGGTGTCCGTCTTGCGGTTGGGCAGGAGCGTCGGATGCCACGGGGCTTGCGTCTCCCCGGCCTCGAAATTCCTCAAGAGCAGTTCATAGCGCAGCGGATCGTAGCCGACGGGCTTTTCGAAGGGGATCCGGTTCGCGGCGCAGTCGGTCGTGCACATGCGGAAGCAATAGGCCTGCACTCGTTGATCGCCGCTGCCATCGGGCGCCGGCGGGTCGGCCAGAACGCCGGGCAGAAGTCCGCTGGTTGGATTACCGGGCGTGACGTACGGATCGACACCCGGTTGCAGCTGGTGATGAATGGCCTGCTCCGTTCGCACGCCGTTGAGCGATTCCTCGTAGACCGAACTGGCTTCACGACCGACGTGGTAGGAGACGCCGGCCAGCGCCAGCAGGTCCCCTTCGTACGTGGCGTCAATGAACCGCTGGCCGCGAAACAGGCGGCCGCTCTCCATGCGGATCGCTACGATCTCAGTTCCTTCCTTGACGACGCCCTGCTGCAGATCGAGTCGTTCGCCGAAGACCACCGTCACGCCCGCTTCGCTCACCAGCGCGTTCATGATCTGTTCGGCCACATGCGGCTCGAATGTCCACATCGTGTCTTCGCCGGCTGCCTGTCGCTCGCTCAGATATTCGTTCGGCGGCTGGAACGGCCAGGCTTCCGGCTGCTGGTAATGCTGCCACACGCGCCGATAAAACTCGCGTGCCAGGCCTCCGATCGCCTGCTTGTTGCCGATGTCCGTCGCGCCCAATCCGCCGCTCGTCAGTCCGCCCAGGTGTTTGCCAGGCTCAATCAGGACGGCGGTTTTACCCATGCGTTGCACCTGGACCGCTGCGGCGACGCCGGCCGACGTTCCTCCGTAGACGACGACGTCGGGGGTCGCGGCGAGTGCGGTGGCGGGCCAGCACAGTGTCCAGGTCCAGACGCAGTAGCGAAGCATGAGCGGGCTCCTTGTTCGGCAGGCGACGGTTTCACACGAACTACCGGCGGAGTGGTTTCATTCCCCGATGATTTTGATCAGCACGCGCTTAGGCCGCTTGCCGTCAAACTCACCGTAAAAGATCTGTTCCCAAGGGCCGAAGTCGAGCCGTCCGCCGGTAATCGCCACGACCACTTCGCGACCCATGACCTGCCGCTTGTGATGGGCATCCGCGTTATCCTCGCCGGTGCGGTTGTGGTGATAACGCTCCGGCGACGGATCGAACGGGGCGAGATCCTCGAGCCATTTCTTGTAGTCGCGATGAAGCCCTGGTTCATCGTCGTTGATGAACACGCTGGCCGTAATGTGCATCGCATTGCACAGACACAGTCCTTCCTGGATGTGACTGTCCCGCACTGCCTGTTCGACGGCCGGTGTGATATTCACAAAGTCCATCCGCGCCGAGACGTTCATGGTGATCTGTTTGGTGTACGATTTCATCGCTCTCATCCTGTGCGCGTGCTGAGTCAGTGGGAGCAATTCGGTACGTTATTCGCCGATGACGGTGACCACGATTTCTCGATGACGCGGCTTGTTATCACACTCCACATGGAAGATCTGTTGCCAGGTACCAAGCACCGGGCGGTTGTTCGCGACGGGTACCGACAGGGAGGGCCCGAGCAGCGAGGCCTGGAGATGTGAATGCCCGTTGCCGTCGTGCCAGGTTTGCTCGTGTTGGTAGTCGCGACTCGGCGGAATGAGGCGGTCGAGCATCTCCGGAAAGTCGACCTGCAGTCCTGGTTCGAATTCGATGGTACCCAGGGCCGCTGTGCTGCCAATGTTGAACAGCTGCACGATCCCCGTTTTCACGCCGCTGCGCAGGACGATGTCGGCCACCGGCTGCGTAATGTCCTGCACGTGGCGATAACCCTGCGTCGACAACGAAAAACGAGTCTGATGGATCATACGGCCGCTCACTTTACGTTGGTGCCGAATGGTTATCTGCACGGCGAGACACTACGAATATAGCGAATCGTGCCCACACCGAGTACCGGCGGTTGCTTGTTCCGGCCTACGCGGTTCCGGAATCGTCCCGGCTAGAGCCATCCGTGGTCGCGATACCAGTCGGCGGTTTGCCGCAGCTGTTCGAGCAGAGGTTGTCGTGGCGCATACCCCAGGTCACGCTGGGACGCTTCGCACGAACAGGCCCACGATTCGGCCAGCGCCTCGCGAATCTTGTCGATGTTCAGGCCGTAGGGCTTGCCACGCGCGCGACCGATGCACTCCCCCACGCCGCCCGACAGCCAGGCCACGGGTTCCGGGAAATGCACGAACGACGTGTAACGATTGCCGATCGCTTGGTGGAGCAGGCGGCCGAATTCAAAGTAGTCGGGATACTCGGGACGGCAGGCGAAATAGTAGCCGCGATCTGCCGGTTCCGGGCCATCGGTACTGGCGATCCGCCGACCGTCGGTCGCCGCGCGCTCCAAGCAGCTCGACCAGTTCCGTCACGTAGATCACTGACAGCGGCGGCGAACTCAGCCCGGCCACGGCGTGCACGTGGAGACGGCGGATGCTGCGGAACATGGGGAGCAGGTCGATGCCGCCTGCTCCAAACACAATGCCGGGGCGCACGACGGTCGTTGGCACCCGGTCGGCGAACTGCGCGGCTGCCAACTCCCCCGCCCGCTTGCTGCGCCCGTAGTTCGAAATCGGATTGGCCGGTTCGGACTCGGTCTTGATGTGGCCGCGTTGCGACGGTCCGGCGGCCGCGACCGACGAGACGAGAACCAGGACGGGCGGACGGGGCTGTGCGGCGCACACGCGGGCGACGTTGGCCGGCCCGAGCGCGTTGACTTCCATCATCGTCGAGCGGCGAAACGCGGCGATCATGGCCGCCAGGTGAAACACCCAGTCCACGTCCTGCACCGCCGGCGCCAGCGAGTCATGATCCAGCAACGAGGCCTCCACGAGCTCCACCGGCAACCAGCGCAGCGATCTCCAGCTGGGACGTCGTGCGAACCAGGCAGCGAACGCGATGTCCACGCTCGACGAGCCAGCGAGTCAGGTGCCCGCCGATGAATCCGGTTGCGCCAGTAACCAAGACAGTTGCCATCGTTGACCACCGAAGTGTTCCGCGCACGGCCATCACACGTAGCCGTGCTCCTGGAACCAATGCCAAGCGTCGCGGATGGACTCCTCGAGCGGCCGAATCTGGTAGCCGAGTTCCCGTTCCGCCCGTGCACTGCTGAAGTAATGGTATTGATCCGAGAGCTGAACGGCCGCCGAATTGACGTCCGGCTCACGTCCCGCTGAACCGGCCCCACAGGTCGCCACCGCGTCCGGCCACCAGGCCCAAGAGCGGCCCGCTGCGGCATAAGGGACGGCTGCCACCAGCAATATCGGCGATACGCCGCCACAAGTCCAGGTAGGTTAGGTTGTGACCGGCCAGGACGAAAGCACGGCCCCGAGGCGCCTGGGCCAAGGCGGCGACGATGGCCTGGGCGACGTCGCGGACGTCACACACCGAAATACCGCCCGCGGGTGCCACGGGAGTAAAACGCTTTGCACCACTTCGATCAACATGCGACCCGAGGAAGGTTTCCAGTCCCAGGGTCCGAACATCAGGCCGGGATAGACGAGGCAGGCGTCCAGTCCCCGCTCGATCTGCTCCAGAACGCTCCGCTCGGCAGCCTGCTTGCTGGTCACATACGGGCAAGCCACATTGGGGCCGGCCGTCCAGTTTCATCCGCCAGCCGCTGCGCGCGTCCCGATATCCCAGCGCGTTGATCGTCGAGACGTGGACCATCCTTGACGCCGGCGGCGCCGGCCGCCTCCGCCACGTGCCGGGTCCCGCCGTGATTCACGGCTTCGTGCAGTTCCGCGTTCTGCCATCCCAAGAGCACGCAACCGGCGGAGTGCACAACGGCCTGGACACCGTCCATGGCCGCCCGCAACGAGGCGATGTCGGTCACGTCACCGGCCACCACGTCGACGTGCAATCCCTCGAGCGGACGAGTGTCCCGGGGATTGCGCAGCAGGACGCGCGAACCGCCACGCCCTGGTCGACCAGCAGGCGGGCGACGTTATTGCCCACCAGTCCGGTGGCGCCGGTGACGAGAACTCGCGGGTACTGTTCGTGAAAGCTCGAGGCTGGTTGCCATGCTGGTGTTCTTCGTTTGGGGGCCGCGCTTCACGTGGGGATGGCTGCCACACGGTTGACGATCGAGGGAATCCTGCACCCTAGAGTAATCCGCTTTCGCACTGCAGGGGAATGCGCTGATGTCCAACGTTACCGTCAAGCCGGTGGAGACGCGCCGGGAGCAGAAGCAGTTTCTGCAGCTGGCCTGGTCGCTGTATCGTGGCGACAAGAATTGGATTCCGCCCTTGCGGCGCAACCTGGAGGAACTCGTCGGTTTTCGTCCCCACCCGTTTCACGAGGTGGCCGATGTGCGGACCTGGCTGGCCTGGCGTGACGGGCAGGTGTGCGGGCGCATTGCGGGCATCGTCAATCACGTGCACAACGAGAAGTACGACGAGAAGACGCGGCTTCTTTGGCTTCTTCGAATCGATCGACGATCAGGAGGTGGCCCATGGCCTGTTCGATGCCGTGCGGCAGTGGTTGGCGGACCAGGGGATCCATCTGTTGCGCGGGCCCGGTCAATCCGTCGCTCAACTACGAGATCGGACTGTTGATCGAAGGATTCGATTCTCCACCCACGTTCATGATGACGTACAATCCGCCGTACTATGCGCGAGCTGATCGAGAGTTACGGATTCGGGAAATGTCAGGACCTCTATGCCTTCTGAGGGCCATGTCGACATGCTCGCGTCGCTGGACAAGAAGCTGGAGTTCGTGGTGCGCGAAGCCACGCAGCGGTTTGACATCCAGTTGCGGTTCCTGGATCGGACGCGGTTTCAGGACGAAGTGCAGATGTTCTTGCACATCTACAATGCTTCCCTCGATGGCACCTGGGGGTTCACGCCGTTGTCGGCCGGTGAAATCAAGCACATGAGTGCCTCGATGCGTTACCTGGTCGTGCCGGAGCTGACCACGGTGGCGGAAGTGGATGGTCGGCCCGTGGCTGCGGTGTTCGGTCTGCTCGACTATAACCCGCGGATCAAGTTGATCGACGGTCGGCTGTTTCCCTTCGGGTTCATTCGCTTGTTGACCCGCCGGAGAAAAATCAAGCGAATTCGCCTGATCAGCACCAACGTCATACCGGAGTACCAGCGCTGGGGGCTCGGCGTGGTCGTGCTGGCTCGACTGGTTCCCGACGCCTTGCGGTGGGGGATCGAAGAGGCCGAGTTCTCCTGGGTTCTCGAGTCGAATCACCTGTCGTACAAGTCGCTCAAACGCGGTGGGGCGAAGCTGGAAAAGACGTATCGGATCTACGACTATCCCCGGCCCGCCTGAGCGGTTTGCCAGCCAGGTGACCTCGATTTCCCGTGCCCGCTGACCGCCCGGGTATGACTTGCAGGTGCGTCGCTGGCGGGCTATCATCGCCTCGTGTTTTCCGCGGTCCGCGCTCCGGATTTTCTTGGCAGTTCAGGTGGTTTGGTTGGCCCATGGGATTCAGCTCCAGCAGTTCCAGATCCAGCGTCGTCATCACCGGAGTGGGTGTCGTCAGTCCTATCGGAATTGGCCACGCAGCTTACTGGAATTCGATGACCCATCAGCGGAGTGGTGTGGCTCATTTGGAGTCTGGCGGTGCCGCGGGACTTGCCCTTGTGCATCGGCGCCGCGGTCAAGGATTTTGACGGCAAGCTCTACGTCAAACCGAGGAAAGCCCTCAAGGTGATGTCCCGGGAGATCCAGACCGGTTTCTCGGCGGCCAGTCTGGCTGTCGAGCATGCCGGACTGGAGGCCGGGCAGATGCCGCCCGACCGGACCGGGGTGGTGTTTGGCAGCGAGATGCTCTATTGCGAACCGGAGGAAATGCTCGCCGTATATCGCCGTTGCATGGACCAGGGCGTTTTTCATTTCGAACGCTGGGGCGCCAACTTCGCCGCGGAAATGTACCCGCTGTGGATGTTGATGTACTTGCCGAATATGGTGGCCTGCCACATCGGCATCGCCCACGATGCCCGCGGTCCCAACAACACGATCTGCCAGGGTGAAGTCTCCAGCCTGTTGGCGTTGATCGAGGCCGCGGTGATTATCGAGCGCGGACAGGCGGACGTCATGATCAGCGGTGGCAGCAGTTCCCGCCTGGGGATCACGCCGATGTTGTATCGCGGCGTGGACCGCCTGTCGCGGCGGACCGACACGCCGGAGACGGCTTGCCGTCCGTTCGATGCGACCCGCGACGGCATGGTTAATGGCGAAGGCGCAGCGGCGTTTGTGTTGGAGCGAGAAGAATTCGCCACGGCGCGCGGCGCCAGGATTCTGGCGCGCGTGGCCGGCTGGGGCATGTCGTGCGGGGTCAAGAATTCCCTCAAGTTCACCCACGGCCAGGCGATCCAGCGGTCGCTGGAAAAGGCCCTCGCCATGTCGGTACTGACGCCACCCGACGTGGGACATGTGAACGCCCACGCCAGTGGGTCCGTCGAGGACGATCCGCTCGAAGCGCAGGCCATCCGCGCCGTGCTGGGGGACGTGCCGGTGACGGCGCCGAAGAGTTACTTCGGGAATCTCGGCTCGAGCGGTGGAGCCGTGGAGATGGTGGCCAGCGTGCTGGGGCTCCATCACCATCTGATCCCCGCGACACTCAATTTCACCCGGCCCGATCCAGCCTGCCCGGTGAACGTCGTGGCGGGACAGGCCCAGTCGACGGAGCAGCCCACCGCCGCGATTCTCAGCCAGGCCGGAACGGGACAGGCCGTGTGCGTCGTGCTCCAACGCGCCTGAGTACTGGTGGGCAGTGCCACGACCGTATGCGTGTTCCCAGGTTCGCGCAATGTCCTGCAGCGGCCGGCGGAGTTTCTCGACCGCGGCAACACAGCGCACCGCATGACCTGTCCGGGAAGCAAGACACACAGGAAGCAAGACACACAGAATTCGATGGGTCGAAGGCGGCGGCGAGGAAGCAAGACACACAGAATTCGATGGGTCGAAGGCGGCGGCGGGCGGGGGAGCTCGCAGCGCAGAACGGGACTGGGAGACGCAGTTGGCGGTGAAAAGGCGTGGCAGAAGCCGTGTGGGTCGGAGTGCGGCGCAGACGGTGATCGCAGACGCGGCTGGGGGTGCCAAGAAGGCAGGCAATCTCGCGCCGATTCTGCGGGGCAGTCTCAAGGCGGCGGGGTCAACGCCCCGGGTCGTCACGTGAACTCGTCCGAACGCGCGGCGGGTGAACGCGGTTCGGCGAAGATCTCGCGGCAGAGACTGATCCCCTGAAGCCAGTGCTGGGCCACGTCCGCCGCGCGCTGAACCATCCGCTGTGGTGCCCCCAGGGCCCGCGTGCTGCGGCGTTCCAGTTGTGCGAGCTGTACCAGCCACGCCTGGGGATTCACACCCCAACGCGTCAGAACCTCCTCGAGCTGTTCGCGGGCGGCACTGGCGGCGGTGGAATCCGGCGGGTCCGTTATCGTGAGAGCGGCTACCGCCTGCACCACGCGCAGATACTCGGGCCAGGAGATGTTCATGATCGCCGCATCCGAAGCTCGTCGCCGCGCCGGTCGACGTGGCTTCGCAGGTGAACTCGGGACCTCGCCCTTCACAACGGCAGGCGGCAGTGCCGGAGCTGTCCGAGGCGCAGAGGCGCGGAGCCTCCTCATTCCCGCCGCGGTTCTCCGCCGCCGGCACCACTCCCTCTTCATCCACCGGCGTGGGCGGCGTATCCGACCTGGGACGCGACGGGATCACGGGGATCCGCGAAGAACCGGCTGGAGGCGAGTCGACACGGAGCGAATCGGCGGTCAGCAGCGGGCCGTCGGCCGTGATCGGCGAGAGCCAGCAGTCGGCGTACAGTGCCTCGGCCGCGGACTTCGAGAACTCATACAGGCTCTCCGGATCCTCGCCCTCAAACTCCTCTCGCGACGCGGCGGCTGCCCGCTGCCGAGCCGCCAGGATCCGGCGGCAGATGGCCGAGTACTGCGACTCCTCCAACGAAAGGGCCAGCCCGGCTCGCAGTTGGTTCAGGTCCACATAGATACTGCAGCTCGTCACGGCCGGGTCGTCCAGCAACTCACGGCACCCGAATCGCGCCTCCCAGAAGTGGCCGCTCGTTTTCATCTCCCGGTTACAGAGCTTGGCGAGCGGCTCTTTCCAGCGCACCATGAACCAGGAGAGGGAACTCAGGTTGCGGCGGATCTTCTCCAGCTTCTCTGGCACGCCCAGCAGTGCCTCGAGCTCCTGGTCCGTCGGTTCCCGAACCCACTGCCCGTCCCGAAACTCGGGCCACGCCCGTTTCCAGCGGAGGGCCAGCTCTTCGGGGGACCAGGTATTGGCAATGTCGGGGCGTGTACGCAGGATGTTATGCGCGTGATTGCTCAGCAGACTGTAGTTGCCTACGTCGACGGCAAACACACCGGCCTGATACGCGAGCAGGTCTTCCGCCCAGCCGCGACGGTAGTTGAAGTTCCGTCCAGTGAGCGGATCGTCGCCATAGAGAAAGGATCGTTGCACACAGCGGGACCAGCAGTGATAGGTCGCGACTTCCCCTTCCCGCACCAAATCTTTGCGCGCATAGCCAGGCATCGGCTGCTCCTTCTTGCCTGCCACACGCTGTGTGAGTCGTCCGTTCGGTTCGGATCGCGGAGGGCCGAATACCCTCGCTGCACGGGAATTCTACGGCGGAAAGGCAGCGTGACCAGTCATTTTCTCGCGAAGGCGATACTTGGGTGACAGATGTGTGTCACACTACCCCACGGCGGAGGTGTCGCCTTCCACGATGGGCCGTGGTTGTCACGCCGAGCCGCCGGCCATGACCAGGTGTCCACTACATTCTGTGTGTCTGCGATTTGGGTCTCTGCGACGTAATTTGCGATTTGATTCACTCACGATCAAATTCTGGGTGTCTGCGATTGACGTGTGTGGGTGTCTGCGATTGACGTGCGATTGACGCGATTGATCGGCGTCTGCGAATGCCCCACCAAATTCTGGGTGTCTGCGGTTGATTGTGCGGTTGATTGTCGCGAGATAGTTGCGGCGATTGTCGCGGCCGCGACGGTCGCGCACGGGTACCCTTTGGCGTCGCTTATCGCCAGATTCCTGTTCGCATTGTAGTTCAGTCATAGGGCTTCGCTTTCTTGCCTGTGGTGGTAAGGGGTGCCAGGGGCGCCGTATATATTCGCCGGCAAGGGGCAAAGAATGGGCAAGTTACCGGCCGAAAACGATCGCTCACGCCGCGGCACATAAGTGACTACTGTGTGTCACACAGACAGCGCTGGCGACTTTGGTCGTGCATGTTCTTACCAAGTACATCACGGTCAATGGCGAGGGCGCAGCGGCGTTTGTGTTGGAGCGAGAAGACTTCGCCATGGCACGCGGCGCCAGCATTCTGGCGCGTAGCCGGTTGGGGCATGTCGTGCGGGGTCAAGTGTTCCCCCCAGTTCACCCACGGCCAGGCGATCCAGCGGTCGCTGGAAAAGGCCCTCGCCATGTCGGAACTGACGCCATCGGACGTGGGACATGTGAACGCCCACGCCAGTGGGTCGGTCGAGGACGATCCACTCGAAGCGCAGGCCATTCGCGCCGTGCTGGGAGACGTGCCGGTGACGGCGCCTAAGAGTTGCTTCGGGAATCTCGGCTCGAGCGGCGGGGCCGTGGAGATGCTGGCCAGCGTGCCGGGGCTCCACCACCATCTGATTCCCGCAACACTCAATTTCACCCGGCCCGATCCAGCCTGCCCGGTGAATGTCGTGGCGGGTCAGGCCCAGTCGGCACAGCAGCCCACAGCCGCGATCCTCAGCCAGGCCGGAACGGGACAAGCCGTGTGCGTCATGCTCCAAGGCCTTGCTGAAGCGAGCTGATGAGAGTGTTGGCTGCATTTCACACCACGTGAACGTGGTGGCAAACAGGGTGCCGGCTGAAGCCGGCAGGTACTGCTGAGCCGGCGGCTTACGACGCTGCCGTTGCTCCTCCTCCTTCGCAGCACTGAGCACGAATGCCCGATAATTCAACGCACTACGTGTGCGAACTGTCACGTCGCACGTGCGGTGCCGTTGCGGCGCGGACTTCGCGGGGCGCACTGTGCCTCGGTCCCGTCACCCCGGAACCGGCGTGTTCGAGCGCAGGCTCGTCCTCTACCTGATCGCACTCCTCGTCGTCGACATCGCCGGGCGATTCCGCGGCCGATGTCCGCGGGCAGAGATGCGTGCCGAAGGGACCGGCCAACAGGGCCGGCAGCAAGAACAGATTGCTGAGCAGTCCGATGCCCAGTAGAGCCGACAGGATCAATCCGAACCGCTGGATCGGCACGAACGAACTCATCGCGAACAGTGACAGTCCGACACAAATGAACAGCGTCATCTGCAGCATGGAAAAGGCGCAGCAACTGGACGCTTCCTGGATCGCCGAGTGCCGGTCGAGACCTTCGCGCAGCGACCTACGGAACCAGGACAGGAATTGGATCGTGCCGTGGATGGACAGGCCCAACGCGAGGCTGGCGGCGATCGCCGTGCCCATGTCCACCGCGACATCGTCCTCCCCCAGGAAACCGAACACCGCCACGATCGGGAACAGGATCGGCACCAAGCTGACCAGTCCGCCCCACAGGTTAACCACCTGCAACTTCGTCCGGCGAAACAGCACCATCATCCCGACGGCAAGGATGGCGAGCGTACAACCGGTGCTGACCATCAGGCCGTACCACAACGCCTGCTGTGCCCGATCGATGACCGGCACCAGGCCCGTATAGGTAACTTGGAGGGGCTGGCCCAGTTGTTTCGCGGTTTTGTCGCGCACCGGGTCAAACGCGTGCTGGCGTGCGTCGATCACGCTCTTGGCGTGCTGACGAATGAAGTCCAGGTCGTAGTCAGAATGATCCTGCAGTACAACCACGCAGTCGAAAGTGGCCAGCGTCTTGGCCCAGGCCTCCGACTTTGCGTTCTCGCCGAGCGGGTTCTTCCGCGGATCCTGCCAGGCAATGTACTGCTTGGGCAGCCGTCCGGATCGTTTCCCCTGGTATCCCTTGGCCCGCAGCAGGTCGGCCAGCACCTGGGCAAACACGCGGCGGACTCGCAACGTTCGGTCGTCCCGGTCCCGAGCATTTTCCTGCGGGTTCAGGATTCCGTCGAGCACATTCTCGGGAAGGGTCGTGACGTCCGTGACTTGGTCGACCTCCTCCCACGGATCCGAGGCGCCCAGCACGGCAATTTTCGTATCCTCCCAACGGCGTTCGGGTTCCGCCACGTCCGGACGCTGCTGGGCTACCGCACGCAGGACTTCGTCCCGCAGCGCGTAGGCCTTCAACACCGGCTCCACGACCCGTTTCAGTTGCGTCATGAACCGTGCGTAGTCCAGCTTGTCCAGCGCACTGACTCGCAGACTGATCCGCCACAGCTCTTGGCCGTGGTTGTCCGTCGACAGGTAGCTTTGACTGACGAGTCGTTCGCGGTTCTGTTCGACGAGGGCGGTGGCCGCACCGCGTTGCGTGTTGAGCGGATCACGTTCCGGCGCGACGAGGGTGGCCGCTGAAAGAGCACCTCCCACCACGTCCAGCCCCTGCTTGCCGAACACTTCCTCCACGGCATGCTGCACGTGCCCCACCAATTCGACGCGTTCCAGCAGACTGTATTGATAGTCGCGCCGGGCGGTCTCCTCCGGTGTGGTCGGCAGTGGGCTCGAGCCCGCCTCGGCGGGGGCCAGCCGACACTTCTTGTCGACGCCGACCACTAAATCCAACGGCAGGGATTTGCCCACATGGGACTCGATCCAAGCGACGTCGCGCACGATCTTCGTATCCTGGTCGAACAGGTCGCGCAGCTGCACGGATGTTGTGAGCTTGACCAAGCCGAGTCCGACGGCCAGCACGACCAGTGCCGCGGCCCCGAGGACCAGCCATTGGTTGTCGATTACCCAGTCGCTCATCCAACGCCACAGGGCGTCCATCCGGCGGAGCAGACCGCTCGGCGCGGTCTCTTCGCGACGGCGTTCG
The DNA here is from genome assembly GCA_963754725.1 of uncultured Planctomycetaceae bacterium. Classification (GTDB taxonomy): domain Bacteria; phylum Planctomycetota; class Planctomycetia; order Pirellulales; family Pirellulaceae; genus JAAYDI01. The sequence goes on along the minus strand of CAVWHV010000042.1, from coordinate 326,266 downwards.
AATTTTGGCGGCCAAAGCTGCAGCGCGGCTGGCAGGAAACTCGACAGAACTACCAGTGTCGCGACCACGCCCAGCGCGGCAAACAGGCCGAACTGCCGCACGGGTGTCAGGGCATTCGCCGACAGAGTCAGCAGGCCGACGGTGATCGTGACCGCGGCCAGAATGCACGGCAAGGCGGCTCGCGCAATCGCACGCAACGGTGCCCCTTCCTCGCCACGCTGCGCGGCGGTTGCCCGGTACGCACGCACCACGAAGATCGCGCCGGCCATGCCGAGTACGAAGATCAACGCCGGCACGCCGACCAGGAACACGTCGACGCGACTCCCGGGCCAGCCGACGGCTGCCAGGCTGCAGAGCGCGCTGATCGCACCCACAATCAAAATCATCACGGCGACGGTGACTCGCTGGAAGCAGGCGTAGCCCAGCACGAACCCCAGCACGGCCAGGCCGCACGCCAGTTGCACAAACGTGATGGAAGCCTCCTCGTCGAAGGCCACGTTCTCCACCGGCGGACCGCCCATCCGCAGCACTCTTCCCGAGTCCGCCGGCTGGCTGACCCGCGGCAGAAGTGACGGCGGCGCCGGGGCACCCACGCCGGATTCCACAGCCAGGTTCACGAGCTTGCCGGCCGGCCGGCCCACGAGACCGCGTCCCAGGACGCGATCGAGACCGGCCTGTCCGGCAGGGCTGAGCGTCACGAGGACGCAGGTCTGCAATCCCGGCGGCTCCATCCCCAACGTGGCAAACAGGGCGTTCCAATGTTGTTCCTTGCTCACCAGCGAGGTCGCCAGCAATTCCGACCGTTCACCATCGTAGCGCGTCCGTACCAGCTTCTCGATGTAGGCATCGACAGTCGTCTGCCAGGCTTTAGGAAGCTGGGCCTGGACGGACTCCGAGAGGACCTGCGGCAGATCGGCTGCCGTCCATTGAAAATGCTCGTACGGCTCGGGGCCGAAGTACGTGCCGCGCAGCCGATCGAGAGCCCGGCGTCGGGCGAGCTGGCCGCGTTGCTCATCCGGAACGTCCCCGGCCGGCCACAGGGGGCCCTCTGGCGAGGACATGGCGGTCAAGAGTTCCGGGCCCGCGCTGACACTTCCCAATACCCGGGCCGTCAGCCGCTGCGGCTCATCGTGAAAACCATTTCGGCTGGTGGCGGTCGGTGACCGGCCAAAACGCGCGAGGAGTGTGCCGTCGAGCGACATGTTGCCCAAGATCGTGCGCTGGAAGAAACGGCCTGCCATACCGAGCAGATTGGAGCGGCCATTCCAGCGAAAAAATTCGCCGCCGGGCGTGATGTAGTACCAACTCCCACCGGTACCCTGCAGCCACTTTTCGTGGAGCCCGCCCCAGTTGTCATACGCGTCCCCCGCGGTGAACAGACCCAGCTGATCTCCCCATTGGCGTCCACGCGTCAACTCGCGATCGAATTCCCCACTGCGATCCTCGGACGTGCCACCGTCGGCGTCGGCGGCTTTCCGATCGAATTGCTCGTCGCCGATCAGTTCCTCCGTCTCCGGTCGAATCTCATTGCGCAGCTTCTGGACGAACAGCCGGTAGCTCTCATCCTTGTCCGAACAACCATCCCAGGTCAGCAATATGGAAGACGGCTCGCCATTGAAATGCGCCCCTAACCAGGCCAGTTCCTGCGATTCTTCGAAGCGGTCCGGCAGCCAGTGCGAGGCGTTGTTTTCCATCCGTTCGAGGGCCATGCGCGCTCCACGCAGCCCGAACGGGACGAGGAAGAACACCACACACAGAATCAGTAGCGCTCGACGAGCAAAGAAATCCGATTTCATGGTCAGGTACACAGAACGCCCCACAGGGCGTCACCCGTTAACGGTTTTTCACCTGTTTCCCCGCCGTCCTCGGCGGGCTCTGGACCCATTCGTCGCCACGCACGTCGGCCTCGAACGCCGAGACAACTCGACGTACCGGTAGCCAGGGCAAATTGCGAAGTCTCCTTAGGGTATCGGCCTCTCCGATCCGAGTCTACGGCAAACCCGCCACACTCGGCAGGGTCAAAGGGCTGTTTCGGCCGGAATTCATGGTACTGCCGACCTCACGACCGACACAGTCGCGACGTTTTGCTCAGGTTGCCTGAAGTGCGGGCTTTCGCCAGTGCCGCCTCCGCCGTCGGTTTGTGCCTAAAGCGAGGGGGTTGATCGAGTGCCGAGGGCCGCTGCCGAGACGCGTGTTTTGGCCGACCCTGGCTGTTCCCAGGCGGGTCTGGTACCATGCCGAATTCCGGTCGCCTGATGGCCGCTCGTGAGCTGTGCCACTCGTCGTCGGGTGGGTTTGGAGGGCCTCGTGCCGGTCGCATCGTGGCACGCGTCACGGCTCCGGTCGCACGTTCCGATTATCGCGCCAGGGAAAACAGATACATGATGTTGGACGCCTATTCCTACTGTCCGGGCGGCACAGGCAAGAAGATCAAGCATTGCGAGTGCCGGGACATTGCGGGCGAACTGGAGAAGATCATCAAGGCCATCGAGGGCGATCAACGTGTCGCCGCGCTGGACCGAATCAACCGCACGCTTGCGACGAAGGCGCACCGACCCTGTCTGCTGACGCTCAAGATTGTGACGCTCCTGGGCATGAAGGACATGCAGGGGCTGGAGGACACCGTGACGACCTTCGTGAAGGTCGCTCCGAATAATCCGCTGGCCCACACTTTTGCCGCGATGTTGGAGTCGCGAAAATGTCGCTCCCGGGAAGCGGTGGACGAGATCCAGACGGCGCTCTCGTTGTTGACCGACACGATGCCGGGCGAACTGTATGACGCGTTTGGGGAAGTCGCGCAGGTGTTGGCCGATGACGGCGAGTACTTGGCCGCGCGGCACACATCGTCATGCGGGCCGTCGTTGGCAGCCATGAAGAGGACTCCATGCGGGCCGTGATGGCCATCTCGAGCGCTCCGCATATTCCGTTGGCGTTCAAACACGATCGGGCATTTGAGCCCTGTCCTGCCGGGGCGACGTGGAAGAGTCGCTTTGATTCGGCGCACCAGGACGCGAGTGCCGGACTCTGGAAGAAGGGGCTGGAGAAATTCGAGAAGTTGAACGCGGACTTTCCCGGTCAGCCGGCGATCTTGCGGAACATCGCCCTGGCCCGTTCCTGCCTGGCGATGCCTAAAGCACATGAAGCGTGGCACGCACACGCCGTTTGTCCAGATGTCGATTTCGATCAGGCCGTGGAATCGGAATCCCTCGCACAGCTCATGACGTATGAGGTCGACCAGGCGCGTGTCGCCCTGGTGAACTGGACCGTAAACGTGTCCGATGCCAATGCCCTCAACGAGCAGATGCTGTCGTCCAAATCGCTGGTGGCTTACACCGGGGACATGTCCGAGTTCCGCGAGGAAGACTCACCACCTCCCAAGAATGTCTTCATGGTGCTGGATCGGCCCGTGCCAGACGCGGACGACGAGATCACGGCCCTCAACGTGCCGCGCCTCCTGGCCACCATCAGGCTGTATGGTCGCGAGACCGATCGTTCCGCGCGACTGGAGACCACGTTGCCCAAGTCGGAGATCTTGGACCAGGTGCGGTCCCGGCTGGTAGAGATCGCGGGTGACCAAGTCGCGTCGGAAGGAACCGAAGAGCTCGTGGATACGGTTCCGCGACAGCCCTTGGACCTGCATCCGCAAATCCACTTCCCGCCGCGGACTCCGTTCGGGACGCGCCGGCGGGTCAGCGAGGAGGTCCTGCAGCAGGCGGCTCTCGATACGTGGCCGACAGTCCCCTTGGCGGCTCTGGATGGAAAGACCCCCGAGCAAGTTGCCGGGGATCCGGCCTACCGTGTGCAGCTTGCCGCGGCGCTTTTCGCGCTCGAGCAGTACGCCGACGTCCACGACTGGCTGATTCAAGTTGACGCCCTGCGCCAGAAACTCGGCGTGCCGGTACCCGCGCCGGTCGATCCGCCGGCCGGCGATGATCAACTGGTCCATTTGACGCCCTCGGACTGGGCACGCGTGGTGAGCGAGAAGCTCGCCGATTCCACCTTGAAGCGCTTGTTTGAGCGGGCTGTCGCGTATCACTGCAAGAGAGCCATTTGGCGGTTCGGGAACGAAATCATGGCGCGCCCGAGTCTTGCGGATCAGGTGAATCGAAGCGCGGTTTGCATGATACTGGCCGAGTTGGCCGCGAATCTGGACCAGTCGCTCGACTTCGTGCTGAAGGCAAAGCAGTTTGCAACCGAGACGGGCAAGTCACCCGCCAAGTGCCTGCTGGCCGAACTCCCACTGCGTTTGCTGCGTGGCGATGGGGCCGAAGCGCAGCAGGTGATCGACACGCTGCGGACTCGCCACAAGCAGGAACCGGGCGTGATGGAATCGCTCTACAATCTGCTGGTACGATTTGGCATCATTTCGCCCGACGGTCGCCCGGCCGCGGCACCACCGGCCGAAATGGAGTCGGCCGCGCCGGCAGCGTCGCAGTTGTGGACGCCCGATGCGCCCCCGGCGGCGGCCGAAGGGCAGAAAACCTCGAAGCTCTGGGTGCCCGACTAAGTGGTACCGTGAACTGGTGAGCGTCGATGAACGCGGATCAGCTGCATATGTCGCGCGCGATCGAATTGGCCGCGCGCGGGGAAGGCTCGGTCGAGCCGAATCCCATGGTGGGCTGTGTCGTGGTTCGCGATGGCGTCCGCATCGGCGAAGGTTGGCACCGCGCCTGTGGCGGGCCGCATGCGGAAGTCGAGGCGCTCCGCTCCTGTGAGACCGACGCAGCCGGCGCGACGATGTATGTCACACTCGAGCCCTGCTGCCACACCGGCCAGACGCCACCCTGTACCGATGCCGTCATTCGGGCGCGGATCGGTCGCGTGGTGGTGGCGCAGACCGATCCCTTTCCGGCGGTGGCTGGCCACGGCATCCGCCTGCTGCGCGAGGCCGGCATCCGGGTCGACGTGGGCGTGCAGGAACTCGCCGCCCGTGACCTGAATGCTCCCTACCTCACGCTGATCCGGCAGGGACGCCCCTGGATCATCGCGAAGTGGGCCATGACCCTCGACGGCAAGATCGCCAGTCGCACGGGCCACAGTCGTTGGATCAGCAACGAACGATCCCGCGACGTCGTGCAGCAGCTGCGGGGCCGAGTCGATGCGATCCTGGTCGGACGCGGCACGGCGGAGGTCGATGATCCTCTGCTGACTGCACGACCGGCGGGGCCCCGCATCGCCACGCGGATTGTGCTGGACAGCCGAGCGTCGCTTTCCACCGACAGTCGCCTGGTCCAATCCGCGCGGATCGCGCCGGTGCTGGTGGCGGTCGAAGAAGGGGCCGACAAGCCGCGCCGGTGGGCTCTGGAACAGGCCGGCTGCGAAGTGCTGGCCTGTCCCGGCGCGGAACGGGCCGACCGCCTGAAATCGCTGCTCTGCGAATTGGGACGCCGCCGCGTCACGAATCTGTTGGTCGAAGGGGGAGGCCAAACGCTGGGAAGTCTCTTCGATCTGAAGGTCGTGGACGAAGTCCACGTGTTCTTGGCGCCCAAGATCGTCGGCGGTCAAACCGCTCCGGGGCCGGTGGCCGGCACAGGTCGCGACGTGATTCCCGAGCTGCCGAGCCTCGCACATCCGCATATCGAAGTGTTCGATCAGGACGTCTATATTCGAGGTCGTCTGTCATGACAAGCAAGCCATTCTTCGGATGTGTCGTGGTCGTCGTGTGGGGTGCTGTGGTCGGTTTCGGCCGGCCGGCAGATCAGGTCCTGGTCGAAGCCGAGAGTTTTGCCGACCACGGCGGATGGGTCCTCGATACCCAATTCATCACGACCATGGGTTCTCCCTACCTGCTGGCCCACGGTCTGGGCCGGCCGGTCCAGGATGCGGTCACCCAGGTGACGTTTCCCAGCGCCGGCACGTATCGCGTGTGTGTGCGAACCAAGGACTGGGTAGCGCCCTGGAAAGCGCCCGGACAGCCGGGCCGATTTCAGGTGCTCGTCCACGGTTCGCCGCTGGCGGAGACGTTCGGGACTGCCGGGGCCGAATGGATCTGGCAGGCCGGCGGAACGGTGGAGATCCAGGACACGGACGTGCCGCTCGCGCTGCACGATCTGACCGGTTTCGAAGGCCGCTGTGACGCGATCCTGTTTACGAAGGACCTCAATCAGGCACCGCCCGACGATGGTGCGGCACTGGCTGCGTGGCGTCGTGAAGTGCGCGGATTGCCCACCGCGCCCGCCGAAAAAAGCGGTTATGACCTGGTGGTGGTGGGTGGCGGCTATGCGGGGATGGCGTCGGCCATCTCCGCGGCCCGCCTGGGGTGCCGCGTGGCGCTCCTGCAGGATCGGCCGGTTCTGGGCGGCAACGGTTCGAGTGAAGTGCGCGTGTGGGCCAATGGACTCACTCGACGAGGCGAGTTCCCGCGGGTGGGAGAGATCGTGGAGGAATTCGCCGACAGCGCCACGAAACTCTCCGGGACGTGCCGAGGAGTTCGGCGATGACGTGAAGGAAAAGGTGGTGCGCGGGGAGCCGAACATCGACCTGTTCCTCAATTGCCATGCCAACCAGGTCGAGATGGCCGGCACGCACATCGTCGCGGTGCGGGCGCATCGACACGCGCACGGGCGAACAGTTGCGGTTTACGGGCCAGTTGTTTGCCGATTGCACGGGACACGGCACCGTCGGTTTCCTGGCCGGCGCCGATTGGGAGATGACTCCCCAGCAGCGCATGGGCATGAGCAACATGTGGCGTGTGGGAGGAGGTCGGATCACGACGTCGACTTCCCGGCCACGCCCTGGGCGCTCGACCTGGAGATGGACGATTTCCCGTACCCGCGCGACCATCACGCCGAATGGTTCTGGGAAAGCGGATTCGACAAGGATCCGATTGGCGAGGCGGAGACGATCCGCGACTGGAACTTGCGGGCGGTCTATGGGGCCTTCCAGGCGATGAAGAATCGCGGCGGCCGCGAGCAACACCGTCGAGCACAGTTGACCTGGATCGCCTTCGTGGGCGGGCCGCGCGAATCGCGACGGCTGATGGGTGACGTGGTATTGTCACAGGACGACGTGGTGGCCAAGGTTCAATTCCCGGATGGCATCGTGCCCACCACCTGGTCCATCGATCTGCACTTTGCCCAGCCTGAATACGCCGAGAAGTTCCCCGACAACCCGTTCATCTCCGTCGCGGAATTCGATCATCGCGTCGACCGCACGCGCGGTTATCCCGTGCCGTATCGCTGTTTCTACTCCCGCAACATCGACAACCTGTTCATGGCCGGTCGATGCATCAGCGTGACGCACGAGGCGCTTGGGCACCGTCCGGGTCATGAAGACGTGCGGCATGATGGGGGAGGTCGTCGGCAAGGCCGCGTCGCTGTGCGCGCAGTTCGACTGCACGCCACGCGAGATCTACATCCAGCACCTCGACGATCTCCAGCAGCTCTGCCGCCTGCCCGGCAAGGCGCGCCGCGCGACGGTGACCAGCCCGCTGGAGATTCCGACCGACGTGCCGATCGCGCGACCGGAAGGACCGCCCACCGGTCTGGATCCCGCCCGGTTGCCAGGAATCGTTGTCGATGATGTCGACGCGGTGAAAACCGGCACGTGGAGTGCCGGCGACGGGCTGAAGGGATACGTGGGCTACGGCTATCTTTATGCGGCGGAGAACAGCGGCGCGGCGATCGAGTTCCGCTGCACGGCGCCGCAGGCGGGACGGTACGAAGTCCGCTTGGCCTACCGGCCGCACGAGAATCGCGGTGCACGCGTGCCGGTGAGGCTGCAGGCTGCCGACGCGCGACGAAACACTTCCGCCTGGATCTGCGAAAAGAGCCACCTTTGGCGGATGGGTTCCTGTCGCTGGGCGAACGTGACGCTCGAGCAAGGTGGCATCTGCCGCGTGACGATTTCGACCGAGGAGGCGCAAGGACTCGCGACGGCCGACGCCGTGCAACTGATTCCCCTGGACTGAGAAATCGCCGCGGTGCCGCACTACAATGCCGTGTCACTGATCCCCCTGAGGTTCCCCGGACGGATGGTTCCAGGATATGCCGATTTCGGATGTCGTCATCAAAGGTGCGCGGGAGCACAATCTGCGGAACGTCGACGTGGTGTTGCCGCGCAACCAGTTGATCTGCCTGACCGGCGTCAGCGGGTCGGGCAAGAGCTCGCTGGCGTTCGACACGGTCTACGCCGAAGGACAGCGGCGATACGTCGAGAGTCTGTCGAGTTTCGCGCGGCACTTCCTCGGCCAGATGCCCAAGCCGGAAGTGGATTACATCTCGGGCCTGAGCCCGTCGATTTCGATTTCCCAGAAATCGGGCGGCACGAATCCGCGTTCGACCGTCGGGACGATCACCGAGATCTACGATTTCCTCCGCGTCGCTGTACGCCCGCGTGGGACAGGGATTCTGCCCGCAGTGCCGCCGGCCGATCACCGCCCAGTCGCGCGAACAGATCCTGGCCGCGATCCTGCACCTGCCCGAAAACACCCGTTTCGCCGTGCTGGCCCCGCTGATTCGGCAACAGAAAGGGGAGTATCGGGACCTGTTCGAGGATCTCCACAAACAGGGCTTCGCCCGCGCCCGCGTGGACGGACGCATCGTGCGGCTGAGTGATTCGCTGCAACTGGACCGCCAGATGCGCCACGACATTGAGGTGGTTGTCGATCGCCTGGTGGCCAAGCCGGGAACGCGTCCGCGCCTGGCGGAAGCGGTCGAACAGGCCCTGAAGCTGGGGCAAGGCACCCTGATCGTGACCGTGGAACCGGCGGAGAACGCTCCCGCGCGGCGCACGGCGCAGGCGCGAGAACGGCCCCGGCCTCGTCCGGCATCCCCGATGCGATCTATTCGGCCGACTACGCCTGCACCGACTGCGAACTGAGCTTCGAACCGCCCAGTCCCCAGCTGTTCAGCTTCAACAGCCCGCAGGGCATGTGCCCGCAGTGCGATGGACTCGGCCACGATGTATTCGTTCGATCCCGACCTGCTGGTCCCTGACAGTCAACGGTCGTTCAAGCAAGGGGCGGTCGAGATCGTGGGACCGTGGAAGGAGATGGGGCGGTGGCGCCGTCACATCTATCAGGGTGTGGCCCACACCATCGAACGACAGTACGACCTGCCCGAAGGAACGATCCTGGACTCGCCGTGGCGCGACCTGGATTCGCAATGGCAGCGACTGCTGCTGTGGGGCACCGGCGATCAGCACATCACGTTCACGTGGCGCGGTGGCGCTTCCCCGATCAAGTACGGCGGCAAGTACGAAGGGATCATTCCGGAGCTGCTCAGCAAGCATCGCAGCAGCAAGAGCCGACCGCAGATCACCAAGCTGGAGAAGTACATGCGGACGCTGCCGTGCGCCGAATGCGGAGGCGGACGGCTGGTCGCGCAGGCCCGAGCGGTGTGCGTCACCACGGCTCATCCACGGTTCCAGGACTCGCCGCGCAAGTCGTTGCCGGAGGTTTGCCAGCTCTCCGTACGGCAGGCGGCCGAGTTCTTCGAGGAGCTGACGCTGGATGCCACCGGGCACCTGATCGCCACCGAAGTCCTGAAGGAAATCCGCAACCGACTGGGATTTCTGGTCAACGTCGGACTCGACTACCTGACGCTCGATCGCACGGCGCCGACACTGTCTGGTGGCGAGTCGCAGCGTATTCGCCTGGCCAGCCAAATTGGGTCGGGCCTCGTGGGTGTGCTCTACATCCTGGACGAGCCTTCGATCGGCTTGCATCCGCGCGACAATAACCGATTGCTCGATACGCTGCGTCGCCTGCGCGACATGGGCAATACCGTGGTGGTTGTCGAGCACGACGAAGACACGATGCGGGCCGCCGACCATCTGATCGACTTCGGCCCCGGGCCCGGCGTGCGCGGGGGCGACGTCGTCGCGGCGGGCTCGGTGGACGACGTGATGCGTGCTCCGAACAGTGTGACCGGTCAGTACCTGGCCGGCGACATTGCGGATCGAGATACCTCCCCAGCGTCGTGCGATCGGGGACAAACGCCTGCGCATCCTGGCGCCTCCCACAACAATCTCAAGCACGTCGACGTCGAGATCCCGCTGGGCGCATTTGTCTGCGTGACGGGCGTGTCCGGTTCGGGCAAGAGTTCGCTGGTCAACGACATCCTGGTCGAGGCACTGCGACGCGATCTGAACGGCGGCCTGGGCGAACCGGTGCGCACACGATCGATCGAGGGCTTGGAGCACCTGGACAAGCTGATCGCCATCGATCAGTCACCGATCGGTCGCACGCCGCGTTCCAATCCGGGGACGTACATCAAGGTCTTCGACGACATCCGCAACCTGTTCGCCCAGTTGCCGGAGGCCAAGTTGCGCGGCTACAAGCCGGGCCGCTTCAGCTTCAACGTGGCGGGCGGTCGATGCGAAGCGTGCGAGGGAAACGGTTCGAATCGGCTGGAAATGGACTTCCTGGCCGATGTGTGGGTCACCTGTCCGGTCTGCGAAGGCCATCGGTACAACCACGAAACGCTGCAGGTCAAGTTCAAGGACAAGTCGATCGCGGAAGTGCTGGAGATGGACGTCCAGCAGGCGTTGCAGTTGTTCGAAAACATCCCCAACGTGAGTCACAAGCTGCAGACCCTGCACGACGTCGGACTGGACTATGTCAAGCTGGGCCAGCCGTCGCCGACGCTCTCGGGAGGCGAAGCGCAACGCATCAAACTGGCCCGCGAGCTGGTGAAACGCAGCACGGGACAGACGCTGTACCTGCTCGACGAACCCACGACCGGTCTGCATTTCGCCGACATTCACTTGCTGCTGAAAGTGCTCCACAACTTTGTCGATGCGGGCAACACGGTGCTGGTGGTCGAGCACAACCTGGACGTGATCAAGACGGCCGACTGGGTCATTGATCTGGGACCGGAAGGGGGCGAGGCGGGCGGATACGTAGTCACGGCCGGCACACCGGAGCAGGTGGCCGACTGCGCCGCATCGTTTACTGGACAGGCGTTGGCCGCCGTGTTGGCCAACGGCTCGCGACGCACAGCGCTCCCGCCCGGTCCAGCGTAACAACCGTCGCCCGGCCGTGCGTCCACCAGGCTGCGCGTGCAGGGCGCTCAGCAGCACAATCTGAAGTCGGTCAGTACCGACATCGAGCGGGACCGGATGACGGTTTTCTGCGGGCCCAGCGGGTCGGGCAAGTCGTCGCTGGCGATGGACACCATCTACGCCGAAGGACAGCGGCGATATGTCGAGAGCCTCAGTGCGTACGCGCGGCAGTTCGTCAGCCAGATGCAGAAGCCGCGCGTCGATCACATCGACGGGCTTGTCGCCAGCGATCGCCATCGAACAGAAGAACCTCGGCCACACGCCGCGTTCCACGGTGGGGACGGTCACCGAGATCTACGATTACCTGCGCATTCTGCTGGCCCGGCTCGGGACCCCGTACTGTCCGCAGTGCGACATCCCGGTCGGGACGCAGACCACAGACGAAATCGTGGCGAAAATCCTGCAAGCACCCGGAAGGCACCCGCCTCTACCTGATGGCGCCGGTCGAGGTCTCCGTCGGGCAGGACTACGAGTCACTCTGGAGCGACATCAAGGGATCCGGATACCCGCGCGTGCGCATCGACGGTGAAACGCACAGTCTGGAAAGCCCGCCGGGCATCGATCGGCGACGGAAACACCAGGTGGAGGTGATCGTCGACCGCGTGGAGATCAAGGCCTCGGCGACGTGGACGAATCGCCGAGTCGGTGGAGAGCGGGGTGGCGTTGGGCAAGGGGGTGTTGCACGTGGTGCGCGAGCAGCCGGATGTGCCGGAATCGCAGTGGGAGACCGTGCGGCACAGCGTGCACCTGGCCTGCGACCGCTGCGGGCGGAGCTTCGAGCAATTGACACCGCACAATTTCTCGTTCAACAGCCCGCTCGGTTGGTGCCCGATCTGCGAAGGTCTGGGTACCCAGACCGGGGCCAATCCGGCCGCCCTGTTGCACGACGCCAAGCTCACGCTCTGCGACGGTGCCGTGGCCCTCTGGCCCAACGTGCAGCATCAGGTGTCGCAGTGGATGCTGCAGGCGCTGTCGGCCGGAACCGGGCTGCCGATCGACGTGCCGTTCGATCAGCTCAACGCCCGGCATCGCCGGATTATCATGCACGGGTGTGGGGATCAGCGGTTCGACGTGTACCCCGCCGGCCAACGCACGGCGGCCCGGCTGTTTCAGTTCCAGTTCAAAGGGCTCTACCCGGCCCTGGAGGAGGCCGCCCGCCTGTCCCCCTCGTTGCGTACGCGGCTGGAACACCTGATCGATCAAGTCGAGTGCGCGGTGTGCGGCGGCAGCCGATTGCGCGATGATGCCGCGGCCGTGCGGTTCCAGGGCCAGACGATCGACGAGCTGTGCCGGCTTCCGATGGAGCAGTTGCAGCAGGGTCTCACGCATGGAAGCTGTCGACGCGTGATCGCAAGATCGCGGGCGAGTTGCTGCGGGAGATCAAGAACCGCGTGGAGTTCCTCAACGACGTGGGGCTGCATTACCTGACGCTCGGCGCGGGGCCGCCACGCTCTCCAACGGGGAGGCTCAACGTATTCGGCTGGCGAGTCAGTTAGGGAGCGGGCTCTGCGGAGTCCTGTACGTGCTGGACGAACCCACCATCGGTCTGCACCCGCGAGACAACGCGCGGCTGCTGGCCGCGCTGTACAAACTCCGCGATCTGGGAAACACGCTGATCGTGGTCGAGCACGATCGGGAGGTCATTGCGGGCAGCGACTACCTTTGCGATTTTGGCCCGGCGGCCGGAAAACATGGCGGAGAAATCGTCGCGCAGGGGACTCCCCGCCAAGTCGAGGCACGTGTGACCTCGCTGACGGGCCCCTACCTGAGCGGCGCCAAGGCCATTCCGATTCCGGCGAATCGCCGCATGCGCACGACGCAGCCCGCGGCAGTCGAAACGACTCGCAAGGTGCGTGGGCGACGACGTGCGGCCGCCGCGCCGCCCGCTGCACCGGTGCGTCTCGTGGGAGGCCCCCACCGGACAGTGGCTCGAGGTACTCGGTGCCCGGCACAACAATCTGCGAGATGTCCACGCCCGGTTCCCGCTGGGGACCCTGACGGTCGTCAGTGGTCCGAGCGGCAGCGGGAAGAGTTCGCTGATCGACGACGTGCTGTACCAGGCGCTGGCCCGTCGCCTGCATCGCGCCAGCGTGATCCCCGGCGCGCATGACGAGATTCGTGGCGTGGAGTTCATCAACAAGGTGATTCGCGTGGATCAGCAGGCGTTGGGCAACTCGCCCACGTCGAATCCCGCCACCTACACCGGCTTGTTCGAGCTGATTCGCCTGCTCTTTGCCCAGTTGCCGGAATCGAAGGTGCGGGGCTATTCACCGCGTCGATTCAGTTTCAATGTGCCTGGCGGTCGCTGCGATCGTTGCGAAGGGAATGGCCAACTCTGCATCGAAATGCACTTTCTGCCCGATGTCTGGGTCGAGTGTGACACGTGCCGCGGACGGCGCTACAACCCGGAGACGCTCGCCGTCACCTACCATGGCCGCTCGATCAGCGATGTGCTGGACATGACGTGCGGCGAGGCCGTTCAGCTGTTTCGCAACATTCCCAAGATCCGCCGCATTCTGCAAACCCTGTGCGACGTCGGCTTGGACTACTTGACGCTCGGGCAACCGGCTCCCACGTTGTCGGGCGGCGAGGCACAGCGAGTGAAGTTGGCGGCCGAACTCGCGCGTCCCGATACCGGGCGTACGCTGTACCTGCTCGACGAACCGACCACCGGCCTGCACTTCGAGGATCTGGCCAAGTTGCTGGAAGTGCTCCACCGACTCGTGGACCTGGGCAACACCGTCGTGCTGATCGAACACAACCTGGACGTGATCAAGTCGGCCGACTGGGTGATCGATATGGGGCCGGAAGCCGGCGATGCGGGTGGCCGTCTCGTCACGCAGGGGACGCCGGAAGAGCTGGTGGCCTACGCCCGCTCGTGGTCGTCGCGCCAGGGGCAAGGCCAGGGGGAACTCCCCCTGCGGTCCTACACCAGCGAAGCGTTGACACCCGTGCTCGAGGCGGGACCGTACTTGCCGCGAGCGCCCTTTGACCCGGACTCCGCGCTGGAGGAGCAACCGGACGATTTGGATATCACGGAAGTGGGCCGCGAGACGAAGATGCCCTGGGAGATCGACGGGCGCCGCTGGCACGTCCACGATCGGGTCGGACGCAAGGGAGAGCCTTGCCGCTGGGATGGCAGAATTCTGGAAACGGTCGTCGATCGGGTCCAGGAGCTGGGCACGTTTAGTGACACCGATTGGAACAGCCGCAGCGTGGTGGAGATTGCTGCGGAGAAGAAGTCGGTGGGCTGGTTCTTCCACGCCATCACCGGCGAGACGTGGCTGTTGAAAATGAAGTTCCGTGTCGCCGAGAATACGTTCCAGCGGCAGAACCTGGTCGATCGACTGAGTCTGAAAACGCTCAACCAGCTCGACGAACTCCCCATCTACGGCAACGAACCACGCGTGAAGTGCCGCTCTTTACGCGGACCGTGGCAGGAAGTGCAGATCAATTCGCATTCCTGGGAGGAAATCGATACACCGGAGTTCTGGTCGTTCCTGGACGACGCGGTGGCCGGCTTCCAGAAGTTCACCGAGCTGACCGAACTCAACCCCGAAGACCACATGCCGTGGAAGAAACTGGGCCAGCGCTGGCATTTCATGCGCAAAGGATTTACGCCGGGCAGACGCGTGCTGTGGGATGTCGCGGTCTGGGAGGAGTTGTACGAACTGCTGCAGGAGAGTGCCCCCGACGGCCAGTTCCTGTGGAACAATCAGGTGCTGGTCCACTTGCTGTTGAGTGGCCAGCGCGAACCGTGGATCACCATCACGACCAAACGTTGCGAATCGCTCGACATCGTGCTGCAGGGCCCCAAGGGGTGCGTGACGCTCGGCCGCATCGCCGAGATCGCCCAGGACCGCGAGCTGGATGCCACGCGACCGGATCGCGATCTGGTGCGTCTCCAAGTTCCGCACCGTCGAGGATCTGCACCAAGGCGACTTGATGGCATTCTTGAAAGAACACCAGGAGGCCGTGTTGGCCAGCCTCAAACAATGACGGAAAGAGTTCTTAGTTCTTAGATCTTAGTTCTTAGAATCCAAGCACTAAGCACTAAGCACTAAGATCTAAGAACTAAAATCTACGAACTACGAACCATGTCCCACGATTTGTTGCCACCGACGTTCTTGTTTCATTTTTCCGTGCCTTGCCGGTATCGTCGGACGGTGTGGAACGCGGCGGGCGCGCCGTTGGAGTCCACGTACCGCCTCCCGAGCTTCGGCGAACTGGAGGGCAAGTCGCTCTTCGCCGACGTGCGCGCGGCGTGGAATCGAACCGGGTTGGCGCTGACGGTTCGCGTGGCCGGGAAGAAGCAGACCCCCTGGTGCCGTGCCTCGCGAGCGGAAGAGAGCGATGGACTGCAACTGTGGATCGATACCCGAGACACGCACAATATCCATCGCGCCAGCCGTTACTGCCACCGATTTGTGTTTCTGCCTGCCGGAGACGGTCCTCAGTTCCAGCAGCCGGTGGCCGTGTGGCTGCCCATCCATCGCGCGCGGGAGAATCCCAAACCCGTGGCTCCCGGCAGTCTGCAGGTGCGCAGCCAGTTGCAGGCGGGCGGCTACACGCTCGAAGCGTATGTTCCAGCGGCCGCCTTGACCGGCTTCGATCCGGCCGAATATCCGCGCCTCGGATTCTGCTACGCGGTGGTCGACCGGGAACTGGGTTGGCAGACGTTCAACGTGGGGACCGAGTTTCCGTTCGCCGAAGATCCCAGCCTGTGGGGCTCGCTGGAACTGGAACCTGCCGCATGAAGCGAAGATTGCTGCTCCCGTTTTTTCTTCCGTTTAACCGCCAGCCCAGAGCGCCGATCGGTCGAACACCAACCATGTCAATCACGATCAGTCCGATCGGTGCGCCGGGCTGCGCGCTCGGGGCAGCCGCACTGCAGGTCGGGTGTTATCGTTTGTCGCGAGCTGGTCACACTCTGGCATATTGGAAAGCGCGAGTGACGTGCGGAGCCGTCTTCCTGGAGTGCGACAACCCGTCGCCGCGGACGCGGCTGTGGGTTTGCGGTTAAACTCGCAGTCGGCAGCCTGCTCGATTGGTCACCCTGCTCGGGTCGTGCGCCGATGTGGCAAGATCACGCGGGGTCGTCGGAATCGCCGAGTCACGGGCGATCGAGATTGTCGAGTGGCTGTGGCTCGAAATCGGTTTCCGACACCCAGCCGGCCGTCAGTTTCTCGCCGCGCAGGTACCGCTCGTAGAAGTCCTTGTGAGCCGGATTGGCGTAAGGATACTCGTCGAAGACGTGCCCCTGGCCCAACCTCCGCGGGTCGGCCTGCTCCGCGAGTTCCCGGAACAGTTGTTCGCGCAGCTGCGTCAAGCGGTCGGTGTACTGCGGGTCGGCGGCCAGATTCGTCAGGCAATCGGGATCTTGTGCGACGTTGTACAGTTCTTCGGCCACGCGCTTCCCGAACGCCAACTTCCAGCACCGGGCGTTGGTCCCCGCCCGGCGAAGGTCGAGAATCAGCGTCTTGGTCGGGCTGCTGTCGCAATTGAGATAACCGGTTTCCGGGTTGCCGGCCGGCCACCGGGTCGTGTCGAAGTTGTGGAGATACAGCAGGTCGTTCTTGACGATGCCGCGGATGGGATATCCCTGGTCGTGTGGGCGCCCGACATCGTGGCGTTCTTTGCCGATCAGCACGTGATCGCGTGTCGGTACCACCTGGCCCGCGCGATCGGAGAGGAAGATATCGGTGAGGCTTTGGCCGGTGGCGGGCGCCATGCCGGTCTGCTGCCAGTCCAGGCCGGCCAACTCGATGAAGGTTGGCGCCAGGTCAATGAAACTCACGTAGTCGTCGATGGTCCGGCCAGGGGCATGGATGCCGCCTGGCCACATGATGGCCAGGGGCAAGTGATTCGACAGTTCATACTCCTGGCCCTTCGCGCGGGGAAACGGCATCCCGTTGTCGGAGGTGACGACGATCAAAGTGTTTGCCAGCTCGCCGCGTTGTTCGATCCACTGCAGCATCTTGGCCAGGTGGCTGTCGAAGTATTCAATTTCCAGCGCGTAGTCCAGCAGATCGTTGCGCACGGTTTCATGGTCGGGCAGGAATCCGGGGACTCGGTCGATGTCGGCAGGGGTTTTGTGCCCCAGGGCTGCACCGCTGCCGTATGCGTAGGCCCGATGCGGCTCCACGCTTCCATACCAGAAACACCACGGAGTGCCGCGGGGCGCCGCCGCCAGAAAATCGCGGAAATTCCCGGCGTAATCCGCCGAGGAGATCTGCGGCGTGGGCGGTTGTGTGGTCCGCGCGTTAAACGGCCGGCCCGCCATCAGACGATCGTGTCCTTGGGCATCCTGCGCGACGCCTGGCGACCAGCCTTTCACGGTCATGCCCACGAAGTAGCCGTGCTGGCTCAGCACTTCGGCGTAGGTCGGGAACTCGGCGGGGAAATAGGGAATGTGGTTGCAGGCGGCCTTCAGTTGCCAGGAGTTGCGTCCGGTCAGGATGCAGGCGCGCGACGGAGCGCACTTGGCATTCGGTGTGTAGGCGCGGGTAAACAGCAGTCCTTCGCGGGCCACGCGATCGAAAGCGGGCGTGCGGACCCACGGACAGCCATAGGCTCCCATGTGCGGATACGAAGCGTCGTCGGCAATGGCCAGCAGGATGTTGGGCCGCTCGGCAGCCCAGGATGCCTGCAGCCCGAGTTGGCCGAGCAGGATCGTGATCGCGACGAGCGCGGCAAGTTGATGCATGGGAGACTCCTAACTCACCAATCGGCAGCCCGCTTTACGGCCGCCGAAGATCGCGAGTTCCAGCGCTTTGAAGAAACAGTCCACATCCACGTAGCCGATGTCACGCAGCCAGTGCAGCTGGTCTTCCAGCGGGGCCAGAATGTTCGCCGACCAGTCTTCACGCTGGACGAACTGCCGGGCCACGTCGTCGCGGGTGAGCGGAGAGCCCTGCCGCTGATGATAGGCCCACAGCGAGTCGATCATCATATCGTTGAACCCTTGCTCGGCCCACGCACAGCGGGACGCGACGTGTTCCATGTTGAGGAACAGCCCGTGCGGTGCCAACAGGTCGTAAACCTCTCCGTACAGCGCGCGTTTGCGTTCGTCCGTCTGGTGATGAATCGCGTACCCGGACACGATCACATCGAACGGCCCCCGCGACTCGACCATCCCCACCCAGTCGGCGCGGCCGAAGTCGCCGGGCACGACCTGGCAGCGGTGAGCGTAAGTTCCCAGTTGGTCTGTGCGCGGCGGAGACCATGGCGTCCGAGAAGTCGAGGAACGTGCCGTGGGCCTGGGGAAACCGGTCCAGCAGCGCGCGGCCCAAAATCCCGTCGCCGCAGCCGATGTCCAGCAGACGGCCGACCTGGACTCCGGCGGCCCGCACGACGCGCAGCATCAGATCGATCTGGTCCGCGGCGAACGGCACACCGCCACGAAT
This sequence comes from uncultured Planctomycetaceae bacterium, assembly GCA_963754725.1. GTDB lineage: Bacteria > Planctomycetota > Planctomycetia > Pirellulales > Pirellulaceae > JAAYDI01. The sequence continues at coordinate 307,856 of CAVWHV010000042.1, read as the reverse complement.
CCCCTCGAGGAATTTCGCCGCCAACGCCGGATCCCGCCAGACCTGATACGACGGTTGTTCGACCATGAGTCTTCCCGCTTTTCGCACCTCCCGGAATTCACTCCGCGTCTTCCCGCCTGCGGGTGCTGGCCGGCTGCCATGTCGAAACGGATTGCACGCGGAATACCGTTTGCATTTGCTGCTACGTGATGCGCTCGCGGCCCATCCAGAAGGGCGTGGTGGCGAACCAGACCAACGTGGCGACCAGCATCAACCCGCTGCACGTGGCCAGATCGATGCTCCCAGCCAGGAACAGGATCGAGGGAAGCAACGTGGCGGCCAGCGCGGTCCAGGAAATACACTGCAGCGCGATTCTCGGCATTTCACCTACAGCCTAGCTGGCCGCCTCCTGCTGGATGTTCCGCTGGTAAAGCCGGCTGAGCACGACGTAGAGCACCGCCGCCACAAACCAGCCTGGCAGACTGACAAAGAAAATCTCGATGCCGACGTACTTCGTCAGAAACACACAGGTGCCGAGTGTCAGGAACCAGGTCAGGCCGGCCGCCCAATTGAAGTGGGTCCGGCTGAATTCCGCGTAGTTGCTCCGCAAACCGAATTTGCGCATCAGCCAGAAATCGACGAAGATCACCGCCCCCATGGGCATCAGAACCAGGCCGTAAATGGCGACGAAGTCCAACAGCTTCATGGCGATGCCGGGGAACATGCCGGCGATCGTGGCGATCCCGCCCGTAATCAACGTGACGACGAACCGCGACGTGCGCGGGACGATCGCCTGAAAGGCGAGACCGGCACGATAGATCGTCGGATTGGCGGTCGTCCACCCGGCAAAAATCACGCACAACAGCCCGGTCATCCCGCACACTCCGTACGCCAGATCGCCCGGCAACGGTGTCGGCACCTTGATTCTCTTCTCGCCCTCGCCGATCTGTTGGTCTGCGACCATCTTCGCTTCGACCTGCATGGCATCGCGCAGCAGGTCCGCCGTGGTCGGCAGAGCCTTGATCTGGTCCGAATCCATCGCTGCGTACCGGGCCGAATGGTTCTTCAGCAACTGCACCATGTAGTCGTCCGGGTGCGTCTCGTGGAGCTGGTACGCAAACAGCATCGAAGCGCAGATCCAAGCCATGAAGTGTCCGACGTACATGCCGGCCCCGCTGGCCACACCATGCCAGGATTTGCGGGCAAACCGAAATACCGACAGGTCGGACATGCCGATGTGCATGGCCATATTGCAGAACCAGGCGAAGAACATGACGTGCCAGAAAGTGAACTTGGTTTGACCGGGGAGCGGGTCACCACCTTTCCAGACGACGGTGTTGGCCAGGTTCCAGACATCGGTGAGGGACGTGATCGGCGTATCGGTGGCGTCGATAAACCGGCGGGCGGCAATGAGGCCGAACGCCAGGAACACCAGCACCATCCAGGGCGCAGCAATGTTGGCGAATTTTGACACACTCTGGTACCCGTAGGCCGCCACGATGGCGATCGCCGCGCCGACCAGCGAAGTGGCGATCACCCAGCCCAGGCTGTTGGGATAGCGGTCGGTCAGTTCCGGCATCTGCAGGTGGAAGATCGGTCCGAGGGCTGTGGCGGACACGGTGATCATGGCCCCGGCCAGAAAACAGAACATCACGCCGTTGGCCAGGTTGTACAGCGTGACCAGGCCGCGTCCGCAGATCTTTTCCAGCTGGTAATACAGGGTGAGTCGGGCTCGGGTGGCAATGGGCGCCGTGAAAAACACCCAGCTCAGCACCGCCAGCAGGTTCCCGACCAGCAGACCGACGAGCAAATCGAAGGCGCTGACGCCGGAAGCGATGAACAGCGGTCCGATCAGCAATTCGGTACCCGCCACATGCTCGCCGGCGTACATCCCCACGAAACTCTTGAAACCCAACAGCGCACGCTGGGGCACTGGTTCACGCTCGAATTCGCTCGTCGGTTGCAGTTCATCTTCCGTCATATTCGAAATCGATGTGTGGCCGCCGCCTACGCAGCACTCGCTCGACATGCCACGAACGGGCCAAGCCATTAGTGCCCCGCGGGCAGCGTAGCATTCAAATAGTTACCGTAACCCACGATGATCGTAGACAGGACGAGCACGGCCAAGCCGAGAGCGATCAACACGTGCGTCCGCTTGCTGCTTCCCTTCCACTCGAGCAGCGCTACGCCCCACAAGGTACTGAAGATGATGATACTCGCCATGTGCAGAGTCCAACTAGCGAAGCTGAACTTGCCCATCTGCGTTTCGCCCATCGTGTAGAAAAAGAACTGGAAGTACCAGGTGGTCCCGGCCAACGCGGAGAAGAAGTAGTTTCTAAGCAGCGGCACACGGCTGCCGCCCGAACGGGGTTGCCCAGCGGGCGCGAGGACGGCCATTTCTTCGCTCGGCGCATCGAAAGCCGATTCAATGATGGTTTCGTCCTCTCGTCTGGGCGGTTCCTGTCGTAGCGTCGGTGAGAAATACTGGTAACCGGTCCGGTTGCGGAAGTTCAGGATGGCGCACCAGATGAAGTTGGTGGTGAATCCACCCAACAGGACCACCACGAGTTTGGGCAATCCGGTCCACAGCGTGGAGGTGCCGGCCCGTGCGGAAGCTTCGGCGATCGGATTGCCCGCCGTCAGGGCGAACGAAAAGCAGGCGCTCATAATCCCTGAAAAAGTCGCGACGAGGATGCCTTTGCCGAAACTGAACTCGGCAATGGACTTCTTCTTCTCCTCCGCCGACATCTCCTTTTCCTTGGTCAGGCCCGCCAGCGCCGCGATTCCGATGCCCAGCAAGCAGACCGCCACGCCCATCAGCGTGACTTGGCCAGAATAGGTCGCGGCGATCTCGACGATGTTCTCGGAAACGGGGATTTCCGGGACAAAAGTCTTGAAGATCGGGGGCAACAGCGTGCCGAACGCGGCACAATAGCCCAGCGCGACGCCCATACCCAGCGACATGCCGAGGTATCGCATGGTCAAGCCAAACGTCAGCCCGCCGAAGCCCCACATCGCTCCGAAGAAATACGTCCACCAACAGCGTCGTTCCGGACTGTTGGCCCAAGACGCCGACGACGTCACTCGTCATCAACGTCGCCAGCACCCACGGGCAAATGATCCAGCTGAAGAAACCGCCGACCAGCCAGTAGACTTCCCAAGCCCACTTTCGGACGCCCTTGTAAGGCACGTAGAAGCTGCCCGAGGCCAGACCGCCCAGCCAGTGGAAAAACACGCCGAGAAAGGGATTCGCATTCATGGTCTGGTTCATCCTGCAGAGTGGGTCACTCGTTGAGCCAGCACGTCGGACTCGTACCGGCGGACCCGGTCCAGCCAGGCCAGGCCGACGGGCACGCCGTGGGCAGTGGCAGTAGTGGTCCCAGACGGCGCCCAGCGGCAGCGTCTTGATCTCCTCCAGCAAGGCCAGACGAGCCGTGTAATCGCCGCTGGACTCCATCTGCCGCAGTCGTTCGATCGGCTCCAGCAGCGCGCGCCAGCAGGGCCTTGATCATGGCCCGCGTGCCGATGACCCAGGCCGCCACACGGTTGATGCTGGCGTCGAAGAAGTCCAGGCCGATGTGCACGCGCTGCAGGAATCCGCCGCGCACGATTTCCTCCGCAATCGCCCGCAGGTCGTCGGTCAGGATCACCACGTGATCGCTGTCCCAGCGAATGCCGCGGCTGACGTGCAGCAGGATCTCGTCCAGGAACAACAGCACGGACGAGATCTTGTCGGCAATCGTCTCGGTGGGATGGAAGTGGCCGGCGTCGAGGCAGAGCAGCTTCTTGTTCTGCACGGCGTAGCCGAGATAGAACTCGTGCGAACCGGCACGTAGGTCTCCGAGCCGATCCCGAACAGCTTGGCTTCGATGGCGTCCAGGTTGTGGGCCGGGTTCGATCGGCGCGGCGAAGATCTCGTCGAGCGACTGCTTCAGCCGCTCGCGCGGACCTTTGCGATCGACGGTCACGTCCTTCATTCCGTCCGGAATCCAGACGTTGGTGACGCAGGTCTTTCCCAGCGCCTGGCCGATGGCCGCGCCGATCTTGCGGCAGGCGATGCCATGTTCGACCCAGAACTGGCGGATGCCCGCGTCGGCGATGCGTGAGTGTGAAGCCGTCGGCCGCTTGGGGATGAGCGAAGTAGGTGGGATTGAAGTCCATCCCCAACTGCCGTTGGCTGCGCCCAGTCGATCCAGCTCTGGAAGTGGGCCGGCGTCAGCTCGTTGCGCTCGACGCGCTGGCCGCCCGATTTCGGCGTAGCAGGCGTGCAGGTTGAAGCGATGCCGGCCGGGGATCAGCGACAGGGCCAGTGTCGAAATCGGCCCGCAGTTCGTCCGGCGTGCGGGCCTTGCCCGGGTAGTTGCCCGTCACCGCCAGGCCGCCGCCCAGCTCGTCCGCCACGCGCTCGAATCCGCCGACGTCGTCCCCCTGCCAGCAGTGCAGCGAAATGGGGACCTCGGCCAAACGCTTGATCGCCTGATCCACATCAACGCCGATCGCGGCATATTGCTCGCGAGCCAGCGCGTAACTCTGTTCGATCCGTTGCTGTTCGTTCGCCATGGTTCATCCCGATGGGTATCTGAGGGTGGGCTGGCGGCCAACCGCACCCGTGGTGAAGGCCAATAGAGCGAACGTAACAAACGCGGCACAGAAATCAACTGGCCTAGCGGTTTGTGAGAATTTACTCTTCCTTGAGGCCGAGCCGGGAGAGCCAGCGTCGCGAAGATTTCGATTTTTCGGGCTCGGCGGGTTCACGTACCGGAGATCGGTGCGACTTTTCCTGTTCCAGGAGCCGCAGTTTCTCCTCCAGGCTGGCGTGTTCCCGGGAGAGACGGGCCCGCTCCAGGGACGCTTCCACCTCGGCGTGGCGCAGCTTGTCGCGCAGTTCCTCCTGCATCCTGACCAGGTTGTCCCGTTCGGCTTTGATCAGTTCATCCCGATCGAGCACGTCGGCGACGGCGGAGGCTCCCACGGCGAAGCTGCCGATGTTTTCCGCCTGCTGCTGCAGCAGTTCCTTGAGTTCCGCGATTTCCTTGTCGCGAGCCGCCACCACGTCATCGGTGATGCGGATGGCCCCTTCAATCGTCAGGCGGTCCTTGGCCTGCACCGCGTCGCTGTCGTCAAAATCGTCCTCCAACTGGGCCAGCAATCGTTGCTTCTGGGATTCCCAGTCGAAACCGATGAGCGCGGCGGGGCTGGCCGCCGGGCTCTTGTGGACGGCGGACAGCTGTTTGGCCAGCCGCTCCTTTTCCGCCCGCAGTTCGCGGAGGTCCTGGATGGCCATCGCATGGAGTTTCTGCAGGTCCTCGAAGTCCTTGTCACTGGCCGCCGGATCGGCCGCCAGTTGGGTCCGCAGCTCCTGCAGTTCCTGTTCATGTTGCCCGCGGAGTTGCTCGACAAGCTGCTCCCGTTCGGCGTTCAACCGCGTGATCTCGCTGGCCTGCTGCGTGCGAAGCTGCTGCAATTCCTGTTTGCACTGCGCGCTCGCCGCGGCGTCCGCAGCGACCCTGGCTTGGGCTTCCGCCAGCTGTTGATCGTGTTCGGCCATCCGCTGTTCGAGGTCTTCGATTTCCTGGTGGGCCAGGGCCAGGGCCTGCCGCGCGGCGAAATCCCGATCCTCGGCGCTGATCTGCGCCTCGGACAGTGCATTGGACAGCTGTTCCACTTCCGCTTCCGCGTTGGCGGCCGACTGGCGGGCCTGTGCCAGTTCCGCCTGCAGTCCGGCCGACGAGTCGACCGCCGGCACCTGTGCCAAACGCTGTTCCCACTGGGCCTCGCGCTGTTGCCACTGGGCTTCACGCTCTTGCCATTGAGCTTGCTCCCGCTCCAGGGTCTGTTGGGCCAGTTCCAGTTGTTGCGTGACTTCCTCGTGCTGACGCTGCAGCGTTTCGAGCAGCTTCCTGCGTCAACTGGTCTTTTTCCAGGGCTTCTTCCAGATGCCCTTGCAGTTGCTCATAGCGCGCGGTGACGTCGGCCAATTGGGCGGCCAATTGGGACTGGTCGTTGGCGGCCAGCGTGACGAGTTCGGCCCGGCGCCGTTCGAGTTCGGCGCTCTGTTCGGCCCGCTGAGCGCGGAACTGCTGGGCGATCTGTTTGCGCTGGTCTCGCGTCTGCTGTTCGCGCTGTTTGAGCTGTTCGTGGGCGGCGTCCAGATGCGCCTGGTGCTCGTCCAGCTGCTGTCGCCGCTGACTGAGTTCGGTGGCCTGCTGATGGTGAGCGGCCTCCAGATCGTCCAGCTCGGTCTGTTTCCGTTGCAGCCGCTGGGCGAGCTGCTCCAGCTCGGACCGCTGCGTCTGGATCTCGACTCGCTGCCGATCGAGTTCGCTGCGGATCGGTTCGAGTTGTTCCTGCGCTTTGGAGCTGTGCGAGCTGCGTGGCCAGATCATCGTGTTGTTGTCGTAACGCGGCCGCCTCGTCCAGCTGCTGCCGAGCGGTTTCCTCCAGTTCGTCGCGTTGCTGGTCGATCGCGGCGACCTGCTGCTGCAGGGCCTGGTCCTCCGCGGCGTGGGCGGCCACCTGCTGTTCCAGCTGGCCCTTCTGGATCTCCAGTTCACGGCGGTCCGCGTCGAGCGTCTGGCGGTCCTGTTCGAGCAGATCGCGCAGCCGCTGATAGTCTCCCCGCTGTTGATTCACGGCGTGGCGGGTTTCCACCAGTTGGGCCGCTTCCTGCTGCAACTGCGTCACGCGCTCGGCCAGCTGCTCCTCATGTTCGCGCAATGACTCGGCGAACTGTTCCACTTCGGACCGTTGAGCGGCCAGCGCGTCTTCCCGTTCGCGCAACGCCTGGGCCGTGGTGGCGAGTGTGCACCGCTGCTGTTCCAGTTCGGCGACTTCCTCGGCATGCGCTGCGGTTTGCGACTCCAGCGCGGTCCGGGCCTGATCGACTTCTTCCAGGCGGTGGGCCAGCTCGGTGGCCTCGGCCGCCTGTCCGCTGATCCGGCGCTCCCAGTCTGCCTCGCGACTGTCCAGCTCCTGCTGTGCTTCGGCCAGTCGACGCTCGCGACTGGCCAGCTCGTCCCGACACTCGTCGAGTTTCTGCATGCGCTGCTGCAATTCGTCCAGCAAGGCCTCCTGCCGCTGGTTGGCGTCCGACTGCCGAGTTTCCCACTGCCGCTGCCGCTCGTCCAGTTCCTTCCGCCGCTGGGTGAGTTCGGCCGTTTTTTCGACCAGGTCGTCGGCCTGCCGAGCCAGGTCCTGGTCGCGGCGTTCGGCGTCCGAGATGTCCTGCTGCAGCTCGTGCGTCACCTTCTTGAGCTGTTCGGCCAGCGATCGTTCGATCCGCTGGATCCGGCCGCGCTCGGCCTGCAACAGTTGCTGCGCTCGTTCGCGCTGTTCCTCCAGCGAGCGGGCAAAGAGCTCGCTCCACTGGTTGGCGTTGGCGGTGTTGGGGAGGTGATCTTCCATGGCGGTACAGTTCGAGCCCAGCGAGGCAGCGCGAGATCGAAGCACCAACACGATCGCCGCGTAGTTCCTTTGGGGAACCGGCAGGACGGCGTGTTGCTGCGCATAACTTGCTACCAATGCTATAGGTCAGAACATCTGTCGGGTCAAAAAATGGTTGCCCATCGCTGGACCGGTCGCAACGACGGCACCAAGAACGAGCAGTGTGCCGGTTGTGACCTGCCCGACCTGTCCCCGATCTGCCGAATCGGACTCCGCTTGGCAGCCGACCGATCGAGCGTCATCATGGAGGCCGTTGTTTCCGCTGTCCGAGACGGCGGCCAACGCGGAATCCTGATCCGAAGGGAGCAGTGGTTTGAACATTGGCACCACGTTCATTGAAGACACGTTTGCCGAGGCCTTCGGCATGCGGTATTGCCGCTTGATTGTTACAGCCTGGGACGATTATTGGCTGGATACGGCTCTGCGCGAGTTTACCGGCTACAGCGCCTCGGTCATTGCCTGCGATGCGGAAACCGGGGTGGAGCGGATGCTCGGCGCCGAGGAGACGCCGGATGGCCGACCGGGCGCATCCGTGCTGGCATTCGGCTTTTCGGTCGACGCGTTGGCCAAAGCCGTGGCGAATCGCACGGGCCAGTGCCTGATGACCTGCCCCACTACCGCGGTATTCGACGGCCTTCCCCAGGCCGACGCACGCATTCCGCTGGGCAAACACATCCGTTTCTTCGGGGACGGTTACCAGAAGAGCAAGCAGTTGGACGGGACGCGTTACTGGCGGATTCCCGTCATGGACGGCGAGTTCGTGGTGGTGGAATCGCTGGGGGTGGCGAAGGGGGTGGCTGGCGGGAACCTGATCGTGATGGGCCGGGACATGGCCACCGCGTTGACGGCGGCCCGTCGCGCCGTGGCTGCGACGGGGCCGCTCGCCGGCGTCATCACTCCCTTTCCGGGCGGAGTGGTGCGGAGCGGCAGCAAGGTTGGCTCGCGTTACAAGGCTCTGCACGCCTCGACATCCGATGCGTTCTGTCCCACGCTGCGCGGACGCGTCGCGAGCCAGGTGCATCCGGAAGCCCACTGCGTGTATGAGATCGTGGTGGACGGCGAGAGTGAAGCCGTGGTGGCCCAGGCCATGGCTGCGGCTCTGCGGGCAGCCGCCGGAGAAGGAGTCCCTGCCATCACGGCCGGCAACTACGGCGGAAAGCTCGGCAAGTTCCACTTCTATCTGCGCCGGTTGCTACAGCCGTGACCCCACGAAAAAAGCCGTGTCGAATGATCGACACGGCAGTCGTGTAATCGATGGGAGTCTGCGGTGCGCCGGATTGTTTCGAGCCCCGGGGTCCCGCCGGCCGCCAACTCCGCTCGCTAGTGCCCCGCCGGCCGTGGAGCAGGCGGGGACTTCCCATGCGGCGGGACTACTGAACCGCTTGACCCTGCTGGCCCTGCAGCTGCTGATCGGCGTTGTACGCCTTCATCAGGGCCGCCTCTTCCGATAGCTTGAATTCCGGCCCCGGCGGAAAGTACTGGACGTCATCGTAGATGTAGTACGGGCTGGGCAATGTCTGACCATTGACACTGACCTGACAACCCGTCGCCGTCACGGCGGTGGCCAGCACGGCTCCGCACAACATCGCGTGCACCCAGCCTCGGGAGTGATTCGACTTCATCGACGTAATCTCCAAGTGTTCGCCGTGACTTCGACGGTCGCTACGATGGCTTCCTACAACCGGCATAACCGTCACCTCCAATATCGGCCGCCAAGCCGTGCCACTTTCGCCGATTTGCCAAAAAACTCCTCGGCTTCAAAAGAACTCCGCTATCATGGTAAATGAGGTGTCGCATGCGGCGGCGTGGAGCACCCCGCCGCCCAGGCCGTCCCCGAGGAATCGACTCATGAAGTCCACTCACTGCCGGTTGGGAATTGTCTCGGTTGCCGGGATGCGGCCACGGTGGCCCGTCTGGCGCTGTTGGTTACCGGGCATGCTAGCTATGCTGGCGCAATGCCTGGCGGGAAGCGTGCAGGCACAGGTTCCGATGCGGGGTGTTCCCAGCGACGAGCACTTCGCGGCATTCACGCCCTTTCTCAGCGGTGACTTCGTCTCGGCGCGGCGCCTGTTCGATGCCGTACCGCGGATCAAGAGCACGGAAGGGGTGTGGCTCGACTCGATTCCCTATCACGCGATGATGGGTGAGTGCATGTACCAGATGGGTGATCTGGACGGTGCGCTGGCCCAATACTCCGCGGCTTTGCAGGTGTACCTGCGCTATCAGGATTGGCTGCTGCGGATCAACGTTCCGAACTCGGTCGGGTTGTCCTCGCGGACGGCCCGCAATCCGCCCACGTGGGGTGTACCCGACGCGCGCGATTCGGATGGCCCAGGTACCGGAGAGCATGGGCAGTCGGCAGGGAAACACGGACGCGGAGAACTTACAGGCGTTGCAGCAAGGTGGGGTGATTGCTGCACAGAATATTGTGTTGATCAATGCCAAGGAAATCGTCCGGTGCACGGCGCTGGCCATTCGTCGCCGCGCGGAGATCCTGGGGCCGGCCGGCGAACACGACGCGTTATCGAACCAATTGATCGCGGCGTTGTCTCGTCGTCCTGCGCCGCCCAACAACTGGACGCAGGCCTGGATCGGCGTGCAGTTGGGGTTGGCCTACGCCGCCAAGGGCAAAGACACGGAAGCGGTCACCGAGCTGCAGCAGTCGTTGCTGGTCGCCGGCATGGACCACAATCTGACGTCGATGGCTCTGCTGGAGCTCGGCAAGTTGGCGTTTCGCGCCAAGGACTTCCCGTCGGCCGGCACCTATTTTCTGGAAGCGACCTATTCCGCCGCGCTGTTGACGGACGAGGATTACACGCAATACGGAATCATGGCCGAAGCCTTTCGGTGGGCCATGATCACGCACCTGGTGACGGGGAAGCAGGAGTTTTTCCAGCCGTTGGGGCCGGCGGTGGACTGGGCTCGTCGCTCGCAAATCCGCATCCTGGAGGCCTCGGTGCTGTTGTCGGCGGCGGAGAACTACACATCGATCGGCGATGCCTCGCGGGGCGGCACGCTGCTGGAGTGCGCCACGGCGGTACTGCGGCGGAGCGAATGCCGGCAGGGCGAGATCGGCGCTCGGTTCCAGTACGTATCGGCCCACGTCCACTATTTGCAGGGCGATGCCAAGCGTGGCGGCTCTGCCTTGGCGGACGCCATCAAGTTTGCGAAGGGGGGCGGTTCGCGACGGCTGTATCAGATCGTGTTGGTGGACAAGTTGTTCGGTTCCGGCGGGATCACGACCCGGCAGGCGGATCTGTTGTATGCCGACGTGTTGCGCGATCCCACGCCGTTGGACTGGGCCATCGATCCCCTGGAAACGCTGGCCGTGCTGATCGTGCCGCACTTCCCGGCCTACGAACATTGGATGCTCTTAGCGCTGGATCGCAAAGAGAAAGACGTGGCGTTGCGCATCAGCGACGCGCTGCGCCGGCATCGCTTCTACACGTCGCTGCCGCTGGGCGGGCGCGTGATGAATCTCCGTTGGACGCTGGAGCGCGCCTCCCGAGTCCCTGACGGAGACGGCGCGCCTGCAGCGACAAGATCTACTCAACCGCTACCCGAATTACTGCGCAGTTGTCGCAGGAAACGCAGCAGTTGAAGGCGGACTTGGCGGCTCTGCTCGCCGCGCCGGCCAGCGGGGATTCGCAGAAACGGCAGGCCACCGCGCAGACGCGGTTGGCCGAGATCGGCGAAGCCCAGGAGCGCATTCTGTGGGCGATTGGTTTGGGGCGCGAAGCGGGCGAATTTGTGTTCCCGCCCACCACCGATGTGTCGATCGTGCAGCAACAGCTGCAGCCTCGCCAGAGGATCCTCGTGTTTGTCGCGACCAGCAACGCGACGTACGCCTTCATGCTGGGCAAGGAGAATTACGCCAACTGGCAAGTCGAGGCCCCCACCAAGATCCGGGCCAACGTCGTCAAGATGCTGCAGAGTTTCGGGCAGTTCGATCGCAATCAACCGCTGGGGATCAAGGAATTGAGCAGTACGACGTGGAAGGATACGGCCGCCGAGATCCTGCAGCAGCTGACCGGCAATGCGCCCCCCGAGGCCTGGGACGAGATCGATGAACTCGTGATCGTCCCGGACGGGCTGCTGTGGTACGTACCGTTCGAGGCCCTGCAGATTTCTCGCGGCACGGAGAAAGTGTCGTTGATCGAAAAGGTCCGCCTCCGCTACGTTCCGACGGTGTCGCTGGCGGTTCCCGACAAGTCGCCCCGCAAGCGTGACGCGCGCACGGCGGTGGTGGAGGGCGAGATCTTTGCCAAGAGTAACGAGTCGGCGGCCCAGGAGGTCGTGACGCAACTGCGAGCCGATGATCCGAATGTGTTCGCCGTGCCGGTGAAGCCGGCTCCACCCTCGATGCTGTTGGCCAAGTCGGTCGATCGCCTCGTGGTGCTCAGCGACTTGGACAACGATAGCAAGGGACCTTACGACTGGTCTCCGTTGCCGGCAGACCGAGGCAAAGCCACCGGCCCTCTGGCGCAATGGATGCTCTCCCCGTGGGGCGGTCCGGACCAGGTGGTGCTGCCGGGCTTCCACACGCCGGCCGAAACGGCACTCAAACGCGGCGGCAACGGTGACGATATGTTCCTGGCCGTGTGTGGCTTCATGTCCACCGGCGCGCGGACCATCCTGCTCAGCCGCTGGCGCGACGGGGGACGCACCAGCTACGACCTGATGCGGGAGTTCGTGCGCGAGTTGCCACATCGGGGGGCGAGCGACGCCTGGCAGCGGAGCGTCCGCCTGGCCATCGAATCGGAGCTGGATCTCAGCCTCGAGCCGCGCGTGAAAGCGCCGTCCACCGATACGGCGCTCAAGGCCGAGCATCCCTTCTTCTGGAGCGGTTACCTGCTGGTTGATACCGGCATCGAACCGAAATGAAGGGCCGCCGAGCTTCGTGGTGCGGCGGCTGCGCGGCGACGTCAGTCCAGTTCGATCTGGCGGAAGATCGGCAGGTGGCGGTAATACACCTCGAGACAGCAGACAGCCAACGACGTCATGTAGACGCGACCGCCTTGCGTTGTCAGCGGACCGTCGGGAGTCCAGCTACCGGCCTCATGCCCGCGCGTTTCCTGCGCTTCGACCAGCACGTCGCGCATTTGCAGATTCCATTCTTTCCATTCCCGGCCGCCGTAGTGGTGCATGGTCTGCGTCGCGTAGTACCAGTAGTAAATGTTGGGGTCGGTGCGCGATGGCGGGTCCTGGTCCAACAGTTGGTGAATGCCGGCCGTCAATGCCGGCTGGCTGCGCCTCCACCCCAGATAGATGCGGCACAGCTGGCCGGCAGCCGTCATGGGAGCCGAGGGGTTTTCGCGCGGGACATAGGCATAGGTAGCGCCGTCGTCGTGCTGCACGGTGTCCAGAAAGTGGCCGGCGTTCTCCAGCGTTGCTTCGGGCACGGAGAGCCCGGCTGCCAGAGCACTCTGAAGCGCCATCAGCTGCCACGCCACGACGCTCGTGTCCCCTTGCCTGTTCTGAGTCTCGCGACGCGGATAATACCGCCAACCGCCGTCCGGATACTGGCCGGCGACGATGAAGTCGATCGCGTGCTGGGCCGGGCCGCGCAGCGCTTCATCGCCGGTCATGAAGAACGCTTCACACAAAACAATCGCCGCCTGCCCCTGGGCATACATGCCCGGGTACTGGCCGGGACTGCCGCGCAAATCGCCGTCCGCCCGTTGGTTCTGGATGAGCCACCGCAACCCTTGGGCCACCTGGTCCCGGTAGATCCCCGACAGGTGCGTCTGCCCGGCGCCGAGGAACGGCAGCAGGGCCAACGCCGTGGCGGCCGTTTCACTCTCCAGGCTGCCCCGGTCGCGGCAGTCGCACCCTTCGACGCGATGAAAGCGGTCCAGGCTCCAGCTGCCATCGTGGTTCTGGTGCTGGGCCAACCATCGCAGCCCGCGGGCCACGGCGGCCTCGGTCAAAGTCGTGCCCCCTTCCCGCTGCACCATCTCCACGCGCAATCGCGGGTCCCGCGCCGCCAAAGTCCGTTGCCTGGGCGAGGCGCTGGCCAGCTGCTGCCGGACCTTCTTCAGATCCGGCACGTGGGGATTGTCGGGGTCTACCAGCCGCAACTCGCGCGCGTCCTGATCGGCCCGCGCCAACGCACGACGCTGAGCCGGGTCCTCCAGGTTGACCGAGTCAGGCACGCCCAGATCGTACACCGATCTGTCGGTTGGCGGGACAATCTGTGTAGTCCCTCCCTCCCGCACCAGCGCGTGCACGCGGGTGGACAGCGTGATGTGCGGGCCGTCCTCCTCGGGCTCCGTGAGCAGACCCAGGACGGTGAGCAGGACGACCTGGAACAACAGGCTGATCAGCCATGCCGGCATGTTCTTGAGAAACGCATGCAGCCAGTTCATGCCTGTGCGGCGGGGCCGACGCCGGGCATTGCCGCTCTGCGGCGCCGCGCTACGCGGCGGTGCCGCCGGTTCGTGGGTGACGTGAGGCTGGCGAGCGCCGGACGCCGATCGGGGAGCGGGCACGAGCCGGGACTCTCTCGGACCGGTCGACACCGCAGCCCGTGAATGCGCCTGTTCCGTCACCCGCTCCGGGCTGGCCGCCGGTGCCCGCTGGGCGTGGGCCCGGTGCCGCTCCAGCACCCGTTGTGCTTCGCGCTCCTGCTCCTCGGTCAACTCGACGCACGTTTCACACTGCCAGCAATCGGCGAGCATCAACCACAGCCGGACCGTCATCGGGGCTCGGCAGTCCGGGCAGGCACACATCAGCACGTCGCCGTTGAGCCAGAACATGCTGCCGGTGTGGGAACCCGGCGGGGATTCCCAGGCGGGCAATGCGGTGGCAGCGTGGTCCCAGGTGTACCACGCGGGGCCCGGTCCCCCAGGCAAGTCAGGCAAGGGGGTGGAAGACGCCATATCCACCCGAGCCGGGGCCGGCACACTCGGCTCCGCCGGGAATTGTCCAGGTGGTACCTGAGGTGGTCGGGAGAATCGGAAGTCCGGCGAGTGAACCATGGCAAGTCACGGGCAACCGCGGGGGGAAACGTCACGTCATTGTAGTGCCTGGCGGTCGGCAGGCCACGGCCACGCGGACGCGAATCGATTGCCCGCCACCTTGCACGACTGGTAAACTGACACGCGGTCGAGACGTGTACACGTCGCGGGCGGGACGCGAACCGGGAACGGCCCGCGGTGGACATTTCCGCGGTGCCTCTCGTCGCGTGTCGGCCAGTGTCCAGGCGGGCCTGACCGAGGCCCAGCGCACCCGAGACTCCCGAAAGATCCGGCATGCCACGAAATTCCGAGCGGACCAGACCCGCGGATGATTCCCTCAGTGTCGCGTTGCCGGACGATACGGCGGCGGCCGTCGAGTCCAACTTGTCTTTCGACGAGCTGCGCGAACTGGTGCGGAAGCTGGAAGCGAACATGTGCGGCGTGGTGCTGGGCAAACCGGACGTCGTGCGGATGTGTCTGGTGGCTCTGCTGGCTGGCGAACACGTCTTGCTGGAGGACGTGCCGGGCGTGGGCAAGACGCTGGTCGGCAAGGCGCTGGCCAAAAGCGTGTCGGGCGAGTTCTGTCGGCTGCAATTCACGCCCGACCTGCTGCCCAGCGACATCGTGGGGAGCAGTATCTTCCACGTGAAGACGAGCGAGTTCGTGTACAACCGCGGGCCGATCTTTGCCAACATTGTGCTGGCCGATGAGATCAACCGGGCACCGCCCCGCACGCAAAGTGCGTTGTTGGAGGCGATGAGCGACGGCAGGTGTCGGTGGACGGCGTGACCCGCACGCTGCCCCGACCGTTCATGGTGATCGCGACGCAGAATCCCTTCGAGTTCGAGGGGACGTACACGTTGCCGGAAAGCCAGCTCGATCGCTTCCTGCTGCGGATCTCGATGGGTTATCCCGAGCGGGTCGACGAGCGCCGTGTGTTGTCGACGCATCGGCTCCGCGAACCGGTGGAGGATCTGCCGCCCGGTGCTCAACTGCGGCCAGATTCTGCAACTGCAGCGGAAGGTCCGCGAGGTGGCCGTGGACGACTCGCTCGCGGATTACATGCTGGACATCGTCGAACTGACGCGTCGCTGTGACGAACTGCACGTGGGCGTCAGCACGCGCGGAGCGTTGAGTCTGTACCGGGCGGCCCAAGTCGGCGGCTTTGGTCGATGGCCGCCAGTACGTGGTGCCCGACGACGTCAAGAGCCTGGCCACGGCCGTCCTGGTGCACCGCGTGATCCCGCGCGGATTCGTCCAGGCCGGGCAGCGTCAGGAGACCGAAGAACTGATCCAGCGTTTGATGGAACAGGTGTCCGGTACCCGATTAGATGTCGCTTGTCACTCGAGCGAATGATGGCTCCCCGGTATGTCGCGTCGTCAAATCACTCGCATCTGCGCCGAAGGCTGGTACTTCCTGTTCGTCGTGCTGTTCATCCTGGGCGGTGCGGTCCTGGGGGAAGTCAATCTGCTGGTGGTGCTGGCCGGACTGATGATCGGTCCGCTGCTGTTCAACTGGCGATTCGTGCAGCTCTCGCTGCGCCATCTGGAGGTGCGGCGGAGAGTGCCGCCGCGGGCCTCGGCCGGGAGAGACGCTTGACGGTGGCGGTCGATCGGTCGCTGAACCGGCGCCGTCGTCTCGCTGCGTGGACCGTGATGGTCGAGGATGGTGTGCGGCGGGACGGTGACGCGGCGCAGCGACGAGCAGCGCATTCGGCTCATGCTGCCGCACGTGCCGGCGCGAAGTACGCGGTCGGCTGCGTATCGCGTGTTGCTGCCGCAACGTGGCCGGTATCGGTGGGGACCCTTGCACGTGAGCGACCCGCTTTCCGTTCGGGTTGGTACGGTCGCAGTCAGGTCGTGGACGACTGTCCCACACTGCTCGTGGGTCCGCGCCTGGGTCGCCTGACGCAACGCTGGCTGCAGATCGTCGATTCGCGCCTGCAGGGAAGTCACAGCGAGGGACGGCGACAAGGCCTGCTGGAAGGCGATTACTACGGACTGCGCGAGTGGCGGCCGGGTGACAGTCAGCGCTGGATCCACTGGCGCACGTCGGCCAAACTGGGCGAGCTGGCCGTCCGGCAGTTCGAGCAACAGCGGAGTCGCGACCTGATTCTGGTGCTTGGACCTGTGGGAACCCGACTCGCCGAACGAACAGGAGCTGCTCAATACCGAGATCGCCATCAGTTTCCTGGCCACGGCCGTGCAGCGATGTGGCGCATCGCGGCGGCAGCCACGTCGTGATCAGTGTGGCCGGTCGTGACCGCGGTACTGGTCCGGTCCGGCCTCCACGCATGATGGCCCACGAAGTGCTCGACCATCTGGCGGAGGTTGTCCCCGGCGACGGACTGCAGATCTACACGGTGCTGGACCGGGTGCGGGAACTGGGGCGGGCCCAAAGCCGCGTGGTGGTCATCAGCACGCGCGGCGCACCGTTCCTGACGGTCAGCGACGAATGGGAGCTGGTCTCGCGATCCGCATCGGCCGCAGCGTGCTTATGGCAACCTCACGTGGATCGACTGCCGCAGCGACGCGTTGCGGCAGTATTTCCAGGTGATCGGGCCGGAGCTTCCGGCGGCCCGTTGCGGCCGACGGGGCGGTCCAGCTGGCCGAGGCCGCCCCATGACCGCGCCCCATCCGATCCCCTGGCAGCCCGGACGCGCAGTTTGCCGCTGTCGATCGTCCTGGCGACCATGGCGTCCTTCTCCACAATCCTGCTGGGAATGGGTCAGCGCAGCCTGCTGCTGCCCGTGTTGACGCTGCTGGCGGCCGGTACCTCCGTGGTGTTCACCGACGCGTTGCGCTGGTTTCACCTCCACCGCGATCCTCGCCAATGTGGCGATGGTGCTGGCGGCCATCTTCTCGCTCCGCGGCTTCCTGGGTTCGAGCAGCCACGAACAGCTGCAGGCCATTGCCAAGCTGCTGACCTACGTGCAGATCGTGCTGATGTTCCAGTAGAAGAGCGTGCGCATCTATGGCCAGTTGACGATCTTCAGCCTGCTGCAGGTCGTGGTGGCCGCGCTGCTGAACGACAGCCTGGAGTTTGGTGTGCTGCTGCTCGTCTACATGATCGTGGCGGTGGCGGGTGTGGCGTTGTTCTTCGTGTATCCGCGAGGTGGAGCGAACGGGGGCCGTGATGCCGAGTCGCCGCGCGGTTTTTCCGGCGGAAGGTGGCGCAGAAACGCGGTGCGTCGTCTGTCTCGCGGCATCGCGTGCCGACGCTGGAAATGGTCGATTCCCGCACGGCGTTGCTGGCCGGCGTACTCTCGCGCCGCGTGATTCCACCCTTGCTGGGGCTGGTGACGGTGATGCTCGTGTTCACGGTGGTGTTCTTCTACATCACCCCGCGGACGGGCGGCGCCAACTGGGAGAGTGGCGCGGGCGTGCGCAGTGTGGTGGGTTTTGCGCCCGAGATCTCGTTCGAGGACATGGGTCGAGCTGTTGTCAGAGCAAGGCACGCGTGATGCGGGTGCAGCTTCGCCAATGTCAAGTCGGGTGAGATCTACACGATGATCGGGGAACCGTATTTTCGCGGCACCGTGCTGACGAAGTACCTCACGGCGGGCGGACGAGGCCAATGGCGGCAGGAAGTCGGAGTTCGGCTCGGCGGCGGGCGATCCCCCTGGCGTCGCCACCCGACGCGCGCGACCTGGTGCGCCAGGACGTGCTGCTCGAGCCGACCGGTAACCGCCAGCTGTTCAGCGTGTTCCCCGCCTATGCCATTGCCGAAACGTCGGACTCGCTGCGGATCGGGGCGCGCACGAGTCGGCTGCATCGAGTTGGCTTCTCGCGCCGCGACTTGCACGACGAGTTTCGATACAGCGTGGCGACCACCGCGTTTCGCTTCGGTGCTCAGTTCCCGGTGTCCCCGCGATCCCAACCGGCTGGCCACACCGCAGGACGAAGCTCAGATGGAGCGCACTGGAACATGCGTCTGCAGTTCCTCGACTCCCGCGAAGCAGTTCCCCCAGCTGATCGCCCTGGCGGACCAGATCGTGCAGGAAAGGCGCCGCACGCGGCAACGCGTTATGAGAAGGCCCGGGCGCTCGAGACCCATTTCCTGGAGAAGGATCGATATACCTATTCGCATCGATTTCGACGAGATCAACCAGCACCGCAATTTCGCCCTGGACCCGCTGGAGGACTTCGTCAGCGAACCATCGCCGCGGACATTGCGAGTACTTCGCCAGTGCCTTGACGTTGATGCTGCGCAGCCAGGGCATCCCGGCCCGCATGATCGTCGGCTACAAGGGTGGGGAATTCAACTATGTCGGGAATTACTTCGTCGTCCGGCAGCGCGACGCGCATGCGTGGGTCGAGGCCTACGTGAAAGCGGAGGAAATTCCTGACGATGCGATCTGCCCGGAGGAACGGCATGCCGGGGGCGGCTGGCTGCGGCTCGATCCGACGCCGAGCGTGGAAAACTCCGAGCAGGTCGAGGAACGGAGCGTGGTCGATCGCGTCAGCAAGTCGTTCGACTACGCCCGCTGGTTGTGGAACGACTACGTGCTGCGACTGACCTCTGGACGACAGCAGGCTGCGATTCTGCGACCCTTGGCTCTGGACCAGGAAACGCCGCTGGCCGGCCTGATCGATGCCGACGCTTGGCGCAGGCTGGCGCAACGTGCGGCCGGACGGGATGCACCGGACGATGCGCCGAGCGATTCCCGCTGGTTCGGCGGCATGCGCCGCGGTGGTGGCCCTCGGGTTGCTGTACGGACTGTTCCAGCTGGTGCGGTTCGTGGGGCCCCGGCTGGCCCAGACGGTCCGCATCCGCCGCTCGCGCAACGCGCGGACCGTGCGGCACCATCGCGTTCTACCAGCGGCTGGAGTCGATTCTGGGATGGGTCGGCCTGCACCGCGGACCGGGCCAGACGCAGCGCGAGTTCGCCCGCCAGGCCGCTCGACTCCTGGCCGCGACGCCCGACCACGCGTCGGCGGCCGCGATCCCCGAAGCCGTGGTCCAGGCCTTCTACCAGGTCCGGTTCGGCGACTGGACGCTCGACCCGCAGCACGACGCGGCCGTCACTGCGCAACTGGAGCAGCTGGAACGACTCCTGTCCGCCGGCCTGCACCTCCCCCCGGCCGTCACAGGGAATGGTTCTCCCGCAGGCCTTTCGGTATGATCGGGTCGCAGGGTGACGGAATCTGAGGCATCCCCTCCGCGGGTTGAGTGACACGCATGAAAATCGGAATCGTCGGCTATCAAGGCTCGGGCAAGAGTACGCTGTTTCACTGGCTGACGGGCGAATCGCCCGATCCGATCCTGGTCCACAAGACCCAGTCCGCGATGGCGGTGGTTCCCGAACCGCGCGTGCATGATCTGTGCCAGATCTACCATCCCAAGAAAGTCACGCTGGCCACGCTGGAGATGGTCGACACGCCCGGGCTGAGCCGCTCGCACGAAGGGAGTGCCACACGGCTGGCGATGATTCGCGAGGCCGGCTGCCTGGTGATCGTCGTGGCCGCCTTCGACGGCAACGATCCGGCCGCGGACCTGCAGCGCTTCGAAGAGGACCTGCTGATCGCCGACCTGGACATCGTGTCGGGTCGTATCGAACGCCTCCAGGACTCCGTCCAGAAGCCGCGTCCCAATCGGGAAGATCATCAGCCCGAACTGCAGGCGCTGCTGCCGATGCAGCACGCTCTGGAACAGGGCCAGTCGCTGCGGCGACATGGAAATGACCCCGGAGCAGCGACGGGTCACGCGGTCGTTCCAGCTGTTCAGCGAAAAACCGCGACTGATCGTCATCAACACCAGCGATGCCGAAGATCAACCGGACCGTTTCGTAGCCCTGGCGCCGCCCGGTACGCCACGCCTTCGCCTTCTCGCTGGGCCTGGAAATGGAACTGGCCCCGATGGATCCCGCGGAACGGGACGCGTTCTGTCAGGAAATGGAGGTCCAGCCTTTTGACCGGGATCGTCTGGTCCGCACCATCATGGACACCTCGGGACAGATGCTGTTCTTCACCGCCGGCGAGAAGGAAGTGCGGACTTGGATGATCCGCCAGGGAGGCACAGCCGTGGAAGCGGCCGGCAACATCCACACCGACCTGGCACAGGGCTTCATCCGGGCCGAAACCATGAAGGTCGCCGACCTGGTCCGGCTGGGCAGCGAACGGGAAATCAAAGCCCATAACCTGATGCGGCAAGAGCCGAAGGACTACGTCATCCAGGACGACGACATCCTGTTCATCCGCCATAATTGAGTTCTTAGGTCTTAGTTCTTAGTGTCTTAGGTCTTAGGTCTGAGGTGGTCGGGCGCGTCAAGACAGAAAATGGGGTTGGTTAAGGTGGACTCTGGGGTTGCTGTTGTGGGGCGTTGCGAAGCGGAGCAACGCCCCACAACAGTCGCAATCTCCTTCCCATCATACGCCCGCCTGGTACACCTTAGCCTTGAAAACGTCCGTAAAAGTCCTACGCTCCTTCTTCGCCATCCATGTCTCTCCTAGGAGTCGCCGCTCCTCATCGGTGAATCCACCTTATTGGCGCCCGAATTTCCCCGACCATTATCGTCTGAGGTCTTAGATTTTGGACTTCGGACTTGGACTTGACTAAGATCGAAGATCTAAGAACTAGAACTAAGATCTAAGAACTAAGATCGAAGCCCTAAGCCCTAAGCCCTAAGCCCTAAGCCCTAAGCCCTAAGCCCTAAGCCCTAAGCCCTAAGCCCTAAGCCCTAAGCCCTAAGAACTCCGCACCTTGAAGTCCTCCGGAGCCCACTCATGATCAGGCACCGTGTTTGGCAGACGCTGGCGTTGTGCGCTCTGGCCTGTCTTTCGACCGTAGTCATCGCGCAGGAGGAGTCCGAGACGGGTCAGCCACCGGTGCCGGGAGCCACCAAGACCGAGGCGGCCGGCGACGAGCGAGCGCAGCCGCAGGCTGCCCAACCAGGTCCCGTCAAGCCGACGCTGCCGCCAGCCTGGGTGGACGTGCTCGCAGTGGCGTTCCATCGGTCCGGCGAACATGAGTGGTCGGATCACCGCGCTCGGCGGTCTACGAAAAGGACCCGAACACCTGGTGGGCCGCCATCGGCGTCGGGTGGACTGCTCAAGACCACGAACAACGGCATCTACGTTGGAACATCAATTCGATCGGGAAGCGACCGTGTCGATCGGCGACGTGCAGGTGGCCCCGTCCGACTCCGAATATCGTGTGGGTGGGGACGGGTGAAGCGAATCCGCGCAACAGTGCGTCGTGGGGCGACGGTGTCTACAAGTCGACCGACGGGGGCAAGACCTGGAAGAACATGGGGCTGAAGCAGTCGTTTCAGATCGGCCGCATCGCCATCCATCCGCAGGATCCGAACATCGTCTATGTCGGCGCACTGGGACGTCTGTGGGGCCCGAATGAGGAGCGCGGCCTCTACAAGACCACCGATGCGGGGCGCGACGTGGCAGCGGATCCTGTATGTCGACGACAAGACGGGCGTGA
The DNA here is from genome assembly GCA_963754725.1 of uncultured Planctomycetaceae bacterium. GTDB lineage: Bacteria > Planctomycetota > Planctomycetia > Pirellulales > Pirellulaceae > JAAYDI01. The sequence goes on along the minus strand of CAVWHV010000042.1, from coordinate 286,040 downwards.
TCGATGTGCAGATGAACCCGCAGGATCCGAATACGCTGTTGGTGGCGACCTACGAACGGCAGCGCGACGGGTTCGACGGCAACGATCCCGCCAAGAAGTATGGTCCCGGATCGGGTGTCTACCTGACGAAAGACGGTGGTGCGACCTTCCAGAAAGTCACGCAGGGGCTGCCGACCTGCAACCTGGGACGGATCGGCATCAGCATCTCGCGCCAGGATCCGCAGCACGTGTTCCTGGTGCTCGAATCGGAGAAGATCGGTCTGGTTCCCGAGAACGCTGGGTACGCGGGGATTGCGCGGCGAGGACGCCGACGTCGGGGCGCGGATTGTGGAAGTCGTCGCCAAGTCGCCGGCAGAAGAAGCTGGCTTGAAGTCGGGCGACGTTGTCATTGCCGTCGGACGGCAACGACCATTCTCTCCTATCGCGAACTGCAGACGGCCATCGACAAGCACGTGGTGGGAGACAAGCTGAAGCTGACGTCTCGCGCGAGCGCAAGAGCGTCGACCTGGAAATCACGCTGGGCAAGTACCCCGCACCCAAGGAATCACGCCGTCCGGGACGTCCCATGTCGCCGGAAGAGCAGCAGCGAGCGAACAGCAAGTACGCCGGCGGGTCTGGGAGGTCAGAATGAGAACCTGGAGCAAGGGTCCGACGGCCCACGAGTACGGCGGCATCTATCAGTCGCAGGATGGCGGCGTGACGTGGCAACGCATCAACAGCCTGAACCCGCGGCCGATGTACTACAGCCAAATCCGCGTCGATCCGACCAACGACCAACCACATCTGGGTGCTGGGCACGGAACTCTACTTGAGCAAGGACGGCGGCAAGACGTTTGAGTCCGACAACACGGCGCGCGATGTGCACGTCGACCATCATGCCATGTGGATCGACCCGCGCGACGGACGCCACGTCATCCTGGGCAACGACGGCGGGATCTACGTGACGTACGATCAGGGTGCGCATTGGGACCATCACAATCACGTGGCCATCGGCCAGTTCTATCACGTGGCGGTGGGACCGCGGCGCAACTACTCGGTCTACGGTGGCCTGCAGGACAACGGCAGTTGGGGCGGCCCGAGTCGCGGTCGCCGACCGGCGAGCGGCCCGGTCAACACCGATTGGATCTCGATCGGAGGCGGTGACGGCTTCGTCTGCCAGGTCGATCCGCTCGATCCCGATCAGATCTATTCGGAGAGCCAAGGCGGAGCCACCACGCGCATCAACCTGCGCACGGGTGAACGAGAGCTTCATGCGCGCCCGACCACCACGCGGCACAACCTATCGTTTCAACTGGAAGACGCCGTTCATCCTCTCGCCGCACAACTCCAAGGTCTATTACAGCGCCGGCAACTATGTGTTCCGCTCGCCCTTCAAAGGCGACAACCTGAAGGCCATCTCGCCCGACATCACCCGCACCGACGAGGGCACGGCCAGTGCGCTGGCCGAATCGCCCGTCGAAGAAGGTGTGCTGTACGTCGGCACGACCGACGGAGCCCTCTGGAACACCAAGGACGGCGGACACACGTGGGTCAATCTCTTCGGCCAACGGGTACCGACGCCGCCGGAGGCCCAGCCCCGCGGCCGCCGCTCCGGCCACACCCGCTGCGCCGGCGGCCGAAACACCTCCCGCTGCGACCGCAGCGGCCCCGGCACCCGAGGCAGCGCCCGTCCCGGCACCCGAGGCAGCACCTGCACCGGCTCCCGAAACGCCGCCTGCGCCCGCCCCGGCACCTGCGCCGGCACCCGAAACGCCGCCTGCGCCCGCTCCGGCACCTGCGCCGGCACCCGAAACGCCGCCTGCGCCGCTCCAGCACCTGCACCGGCTCCCGAGACGCCGCCCGCGCCCGCCCCGGCACCCGAAACGCCGCCTGCGCCGCCCCCACACCTGCGCCGGCAGCCGAAACACCGCCGCCTGCGCCCGCCGTCATGCCTGACGCGCCGCCCGCGGCTACGTCCGAAGCGGCGCAGAAGGAGTCTCCGGAACCGGCTCCCGCGGCAGCCCCGCCGGACGTCGTCTCGGGCACGTGGGAAGGCCGGTTCCAAAGCGAATCGATGCCGGCGGAGCGGAGCACGTTCACCATGATCCTGCGGATGGATGCGGCCGGCAAAGTCACGGGTTCGTTCAAGTCCGCCAACTCGGATGGATCGGGTGACGGCAAGTTCGATCCGGCGACCCGAAGAAGTGACGCTGACGGTCGAAACGCGAAACTCCAGCCTGGAGGTCACGGGGACGATCGCCGGCACCGACATGACGGGCAACGTGGAAGTCAACAAGGGCGACGTCACGGTCGCGTTCACCGCCAAGCGGACCGGTGATGCTCCGGCCGTGGCGACCGCCGGCGGACCCGAAAACAAAACCGGGCCGAGCCGCTGGACGCCTTGCTGCCGGGCCCGCGGTGGGTCAGTTCCCTGGAAGCGTCCCGTTTCCAGCGCGGCCGCGTGTACATGACGTGCGACGGACATCGGTCCAACGATGACCAGCCGTACCTGTTGGTCTCGGAGGACTACGGCGCGACGTGGCAATCCCTGGTGGCCAATCTTCCGGATTCGATCGGGTCGACCCACGTATTGCGTGAGGATCTCACGAACGAGAACATCCTGTATCTCGGCACGGAGTTTTCCATTTACGTCTCGGTGGATCGTGGGCGGACTTGGACAAGACTGAACAGCAACTTGCCGACCGTCGCGGTACACGAGATCGCTCTGCATCCCACGGCCGGCGAACTGGTAGCGGCCACGCACGGTCGCAGCTTGTGGATTCTGGATGTCTCGGCGCTGCGACAGATCACCGTGGAGACGCTGGCCGCCGAAGCCTTCCTGTACGCGCCCGCAGCCCGCTGTGAAGTGGCGGTCGAAGCCGAGTCGCGGGAGCAGCGGCACGCGTCAGTTTGTCGGCGAGAACCCGCCGAGCGGCGCGGCCATCTACTACTCGCTCGGTCGCGATGCCGGCGCTGTGGAACTGAGAATCACCGACATCGAAGGGCGTGAATTGACGGAAATCGCTGGCGAGACCAAGGCCGGCCTGCACCGTGTCACCTGGGACCTGCGTCGCGCACCATCGGGTGCCGGCGGCAACGCTCCGCAGGATCCGCAACGATCGTCGAGATACCGCCGCGGCGGCACCGTTCCCCCAGGTCCGTATCTGGTCACACTCGTTGTGGATGACAAGGAGCTCAAGCAGGTGCTGACCGTGGAAGCTGACCCGGACGCTCCGGCCGACGTCGGCGACCGGCAGCAGGAATCGGAGGACAGCGAGGCGGTCGACCGGTGATCGGCAGTGTGCGGGAATATCGCTGGAATCGGGCGGAGATTACTTCTTCGCCACGCGCGGGCTGACATACTTCTTGCCGCACGTCGCGCAGTAACTGCACGGAACCGCTTCCCGAGCCAGTCGCCAGACGTGGTCGCAAGGCCCCGGCGGACGTTCGCGCAACAGCCCGCACTTGTGACAGGCATCCGGCGGAAACCCCGCAAATGCTGCACCGAACTCGTGATCGCATCCGTTATCCAGTCGCCGCTCAGCGTCCTCCCGCCGCCGCTGGCGACGAACCTCGCTCTCGGCCTTGATCGCGTCCACGTCCTTTCCCATCTGCCAGTCGCGATAGAGCGTCGACACGATGGTCCATACCATGTACGCGATACCGGCCAGGACCGTGACGATCAGCACCGATGCGAAGAATAGCCGCTTCATGGGACTCTTTCCGATCAACTATGCCAAGGTGCCGCACTCCGAGATGTCACGATGCGGGATGTTCAGGAAGTCGATACGCAGAAGTTGCCCAAGTATAGCGGAGAATCCCGGAATCGCGAACGCTCCCTCGCCCACCGCGGCCGGGAAGAATTTGTGCGCGGGAGGCACGTTCGCCGGAGGCACTCGCCCGTCGCGGCCCGCCACACCGGCCGTGGACGCCTCGTTGCAAATCGCCGTCAACTCTGGTTCAATCGGCGAGGTTGATCTTGGCACGGTCCCCGCGAGTCGAAACATGGAATGGTCCCAGCTGGGGTGCCGGTCGGTGCGGATCGCGGTGGCGGCGTGCTGCCTGCTGAGCCTGGCCGGTCCGGCGGAGTCGCAGATGATTGTCGCTCATCGCGGTGCTTCCGAGGAGGCGCCGGAAAACACACTGGCTGCCTTTCGCCGGGCCTGGGAACTGGGAGCGGATGCCATCGAAGGGGACTTCTACCTCACGCGCGACGGGCAGATCGTGGCCATCCATGATGAGACGACCCAGCGAACGGCCGGCGTGGATCTGCGCGTCGCCGATTGCACGCTCGCACAACTCCAGGCGCTCGACGTGGGGGCCTGGAAGGCGGAGCGTTTTCGCGGTGAGCGTATTCCGACCTTGCAGCAGGTGCTGGCCACTGTGCCGCCCGGCAAGAAGATCTTCGTCGAGATCAAATGCAAGTCGGAGATTGTTCCCAGGCTCCGGGCCGTCGTGCTGGAATCGCGCTTGCCGCTCGACCAGATCGTCGTGATCTCATTCCACGCCGCGGTGATCGCCCAATGCAAACAGCAGTGGCCGCAGATGAAAGCCTACTGGCTGGTCGGCTACCAGCAGGATGAAACCACCGGCGCCTGGTCGCCCCGCGCCGAAGAAATATGGCAGACGCTCTACCGCAGCGGCGCGGACGGCTTGAATACGCAAGGCAATCGGCAGATCGTCGATCCCGATTTCGTGCAGCAACTCCGAACGCGCGGACTGGAGTTTCATGTGTGGACCATCGACGAGCCGGCCGACGCGAGCCATTTCTGGCAACTCGGCGCCGACTCCCTGACGACCAATCGCCCGGCGGCGATCCGTGCCGCGCTCGCACTTCCCGACGCGAGCCGCGAACCGTAGGGCCGACTGCCCGGGTCAGCCAGGTCGGTGCAAGGGACCTGCGAACGTCGCCGACCGCGGTCAGTGCCTCAGCCCATCACGCAAAACGTGTAGATGTTTCAGCGGGCCACGGGCTGGCCGTCCGTGTCGAGGAGCTCGATGGTCGTGAAACCGGCTTCCCGGAGTTTCGGCTCGACGACCTGGCGGTCGCCGACGACCAGCACGGCGACCGCTTGGCGTTGGACAAGTTGCGACATGGCTTGGGCGACGTCCGCCGGGCTGGTCGCCTCGAGTCGGTCGACGAAGTGAGCGAAGTAGTCGTCAGGCAGTTGGAAAATCGCCATTTGGGCCAGGGAGCTGGCAATCCGGCTGGGGGTTTCGAACGATTCCGGGAAGGTATTCGATTCGGCGGCGCGGGCGACGGCGACTTCTTCTTCGGTGAGCGGTCGTTGGTCCGACACAGCCGTCAATTCGGAGATAATTTCGCACAGTGCGGCGCCGGTCACTTCCGACCGCACGGACGTCTGGACGGTCCACCGACTGTTCGATCGAAGATAGTCGAAACCGGATCGAGCGCCGTAGGTGTAGCCATTGCGTTCGCGGAGGTTTTGATTGATGCGGCTCAGGAAATCACCACCCAGGACGCGGTTGCCAATGCGGGTGGCAAGGTAGGTGTCATCACCTCGGCTGCGCCACGCACGTCCAACGACCAGGACGCTTTGCACGGCGCCCGGCTTGTCGACCAGATACACTTTGTCGGCGGCGGCCGTCTGGGCGGCGGGGAGCCGGGGCGGACTCACTCCCTCGCCGTGCCAGCGGGCGATGGTGGATTCCAGCAGCGCCAGCAGCGCGGACGGCTCGACATCGCCCACGACGATCAACACGCTGCGCTGGGGAACGAAGTGGTCGGCATAGAATTGCTGTGCCTGTTCCCGCGTCAGAGATTCGACGGTACGCTGAAAACCCTGGCCGGGCGAGGCCCACGGATGGCCGGCTCCGTGGAGCAGCCTGGGGGTCACTCTTCCAGCGATCCACGACACGTCGTCCGGACCGCTGGCGAGTTCGCTCAACTGCAGTTGTCGTTCCCGCTGAAAGTCCTCGTCGTCCATCCGCGGCTGGGTGATCATCTGGCCCACCAGCTGCAGGGTCTTGGCCAGCGCGCCGGTCTCCAGGGTGAATCCCAACGCGGTCGTATCGGTGCCGGACGAGATTTCCAGCGAGGTTCCCAGCGCGTCGATCGCCTCGGTCAGTTGCGTGGATGTCAGCTGGGTCGTTCCCTGGTCCCACAGCGTCGCGGTGAGCTGGGCCAGTCCGGCCCTGTTGGCCGGATCATCGGCGCTGCCGGTGGCCACGAGCAGACGGGCTGACACCAAGGGCAGCGTGCGCCAGGGTGAGATCCACACTTCCAGTCCGTTACTCAGCTTGTGTCGTTCGAAGGGCGGAGCGACGAAAGCTTTGCGTGCGGTGACGGGCGGCATCACGCTCCAATCGGGTCCGGGCGCCGGGGATCGTGCCGCGAGCTTGACGCGGGGGGTGGCGGAGGGCAGCGGTCCGCCTTCCACGGCTGGGCTCTCGGCTTCGCCTTCGCCGGCCGGCTCCACGACCAGCACCACCTTGTTGTCGGTCAAATACTCCTTCGCCAGCGCAGGATATCCTGGGGCGTGACCTGCTCGGACTTGGTGAACAAAGTCCGGTAGTAGTGGGGATCGTTGTGTTGCGCGAGTCCCAGGGCGATCACCAGGTTGCGCTGCAGCGGCGCCGACAGCCCGGCCAGCAGCGACGTGCGGTACTTGGCCTTCACGTGCGCAAGTTCCTCCGCAGGCGGTGCCGAGGTCTGAATCCGTTGGACTTCTTCTCTCATCAACGATTCCAACTCGTCGACCTTGTGCCCCGGGGCGGCCGTTGCATAGAGTTGGAACAAGCCGCCCAGTTCATTGGTGTCGCCCGAGGCACTGGCCTCCACCGCGACTTGCGACGTGACCACCAGCGACTGCATCAGCCGCGACGCGTCGCCACTGGACAGGAGCATTGCCAACAGTGCCAGTGCGGGTGCGTCGGGATGCGTTTCCGCGACGGTGGGCCAGGCCCAGTACACGCGCGGAAATTGCACGTCGTCTTTCTGCACGATCCGCGCTGCCACGGGCTGTGTCGGGGGCAATTGGATCGCCGCCAGCTCCGGACCGGCTGCCAGCGGGCCAAAATAGGTCTCGATCCACCGCCGGGCTTCCGCCGGATCAAAACCACCGACCAGAGTCAGCGTGGCATTGGCCGGATGATAGAACTCCAGGAAGAACTGGCGGAGATCGTCCAGCGAAGCGCGACTCAAGTCCTGCATCGATCCGATGACCGACCACGAATACGGATGTCCTGGGGGAAACACGTGAAAGCACAACGTCTCGTCGGCCAGGCCATAGGGGACGTTTTCCATCCCCTGCCGTCGTTCGTTCTTCACCACCTCACGCTCGGTGTCGAATTTCTCCTGGTCCAAGGCACCGGACAGGAACGCCATGCGCTCGGCCTCCATATACAGCGTCCGCTGAACGTAGTGGTTCGGGATCGTCTCGAAATACACCGTGACGTCTTCGCTGGTGAAAGCGTTGGGAGATCCGCCCGCTTCCTGCAGCGGTTCGTCAAAATTCGCCACGTTCCGCGTTCCCCGAAACATCATGTGCTCGAAGAAATGAGCGAAGCCCGTCAGTCCCGGACGTTCATTCTTCGAGCCCACGTGGTAGGCGACGCTGACAGTCGTACGCGGAGCGGCCGGGTCGTGGCTCAAGGCAACCTTCAGACCGCTGGGGAGGGTGTACGTTTCAACTGCCAGCGTGGGCGTATCGACAGGCTCTGCGCCCGCGGCTGCCGGACAGCGCAGCGTGACGAGCATGAGAACCAGGATTCCACAGCGGGCGAAAAGCGTGCGGCGCATCGACATGGGAGTATGATCCAATTCCGAGTGGGAGGTCACGGAGACGAGGTCCGGCCATTCTCCACGGCAGTGTGGGGCCGTGAAAGAGAATAGCACCGACAGATTTTTTTGACAATCTGCCATTCGCGACATATGTATTTAATAACAGCGTTACTGTTACCTTGATGGTTCTTGTGAGCCATCATGTCTTGCCAACCGAAACGGCAAACCGGTCGTGAGGCCGGGACGCAAAGCCATGGGTCTCGCTCCGCGAGATCGCCAGGCCACCGAATTTGGCAACTCTCGTTTTCGAGGTTGTCATGGTTAGGCAGATTCTTGCACGGTCGTCGGTCGCGGAGACCGACAGGCGCCCCAGTCGGGGGCTTCGATCGTACTCGGCCGAGTCTATCGATCGTGCAAGTCTATGGTCGCCGGGGCGACGCAACGCGATTCTGGAACTTGTGAGTTCGCCGCGCAGGAAGTTTGCGGACGAGCGGGCGACTCCCGTTTCCGGAATCCGTGGCGCGCTCCCGGGCCCGCGGCCCTGCCTGCCATGGGTGACCATTAAATCTGGCTGGGTGTCCACCTGAACAAGGCTGGCGGCCATGTGGCGTAAGGCCACCCACAGCATGGAAAGGAGTTTGCCTAGATTGAGCATGCTGAGGTCCTGCGGGATCTCCTGAAATCGAATCCCACCTCCACTTCCACCCTTGCGGTGGACCCACCTTCTCTGGCTGATGTGCGCGTGAATACGAGGTCGCCGGTATCTGCTTCCGCCGGCGACCTCGCTTTCTTTCTTGCCGGTCCTGGTCGCGGTGGACTCACGAGACCCGCCGATGATATTCGGACGCGTGGCCGAAATGGGCCCGCGAACCCAACGCCGCATCGCGCGTCGCTCATTCGTCCTGCAGCGTGACGTTCCAGTAGGCTTCGCCCAGGAATCGTGCCCAGCTCTTGATCGGCTTGGAGTGCCACGAATAGAGTGGCCGCCAGGTGGGGCGTTGCGGCGGATAACGCAGGCGCATGCGAGCCTGGTCCGGCGTGCGATCCGCCTTGTGTTTGTTGCAGTCGAAACAGGCCAGCACACAGTTCTCCCAGTTCGACACGCCACCTTGTGCCCGCGGGACCACGTGATCGATTGTGAGATCTTCGATGGCCGGCTGTCGGCCACAATACTGGCAGGTGTAACGATCGCGCTTGTAAATGTTGCGGCGACTGAAGGGGACGGTCGTGCCGGGCATCCCGTCATAATGAGCCAGTACGACCACCTCCGGCACACGCAACTGGTAGGACACGGAGCGAATGCTGTGCTCTTCCGCATGCGGACGCAACCGCGACCAGTCATTCCAGTCATAGGTCTGATAGTCCTTGGGATCGACGACGCGGACCGTCCCCGTGTAGAGCATGATCACCGCACGGGCGACGGTCGCAACTTGGATCGGTTGCCAGCTGCGATTGAGTACCAGCGTGGGTCGTTGCAGGACCTTCTGCGACATCCATCACCTCCCAGGAAATCTGGACTTGCCCACATTGTAGGCGAAAATCCCGTTCATTGCAGCGACCCTTCGGTGAATCGTCAGTTGGTTGCTGGTTATTCACGAGCCCACCGGTCGGTGGCGGATCGCCCGCCTGGGTGGCCGTCGGCGGTCAGGAAAAGAGCTTGAACCGGCGTGGCCAGTCTGGTACGACGAAGGCAGACAGTTCCTTCGCCGGTGGATGTCGACGGCATGCCTGCCGCGTTCGCCCGCGTCGCGAACGAGAACCATGGTCTGGGGCGACCGGCGGAGCGACAGTTCAGAGGGGTGACCTTCGATGACAGGCCTCCGTCCGCTGATTGTTGGGATCGTCTTGGCATCGCTGTGGATCATTGCCTACGCGACCTGGCAACTGACCCGAACGCGCGGCGGTGGGCCAGTCGATCTGTTTCCGGTCGGCCCGTGCAGGAGGCCCAACCGCAGGAGGCCCAACCGCAGGACCATCACGTGTCGCACACCACCGACCCCCACACTTCCGACGAGATCTTTGCCGAGCAACGTCGGCAGATGGTGGAGCGGCAACTGGCTGCCCGCGACATCACGGACCGCAGCGTGCGGGAAGCGATGCTCGCGGTGCCGCGACACCTGTTTGTGCCGGAGCGGGAACTCGATAGCGCCTACGTCGACGGACCGTTGCCCATCGGGCATGCGCAGACGATCTCGCAGCCCTACATCGTGGCGCTGATGACTCAGTTGGCTCACCCCACCAAGTCCGCGGTGGCCTTGGACGTGGGGACCGGGTCCGGCTATCAGGCGGCCGTGCTGTCGCTGCTCTGCGCACACGTGTACAGCGTGGAGATCGTCGAGTCGCTGGCGGACTCGGCGCGGAGCGCCTTGCGCGGCTCGGCTATCACAACGTGACCGTACGGGCGGGTGACGGATACGCCGGGTGGCTGGACCACGCGCCGTTCGATCTGATCATCGTGGCCGCGGCGCCGGACCACGTGCCTCCGCCGCTGATCGAACAACTCAAACCAGGCGGGCGGCTGGTGATTCCGGTCGGCAAGTACTACCAAAGCCTGGTCGTCGTGTACAAGGAACCGGACGGCAGCGTGCGGCAAGAGCACGTGATCCCGGTGGCCTTCGTGCCGATGACCGGACGAGCCCAGCAGGCGAAATGACGAACCCGCAGGACGTCCTTCTCCCGCGGTCGCCTCGTTCTTCGTTCTGAACTTGCCGCAGCGCTAGGCCGCCGACTTGCGGCGAATGCTCAACGTCTCCTGTCCGGCCAGTTGTCGCACGTGCACTTCCAGAGGCTTCAGCGTATCGAGGTGAATGTCGCGCTGGGGGAAGGCAATGGTGATGTTCGCTTCGCGCATCAGCCGGTCGATCGCATGACGCAGTTCGCTTTCCGCCTTGCGGGCCTGCATCATGGAACGGACATCCGTCCAGAAGTGCACTTCGAACATCAGCGAGTTGTCGCCGAAATCGCTGAACAACACGATCGGTTCCGGGGCCGGCAGGGCGCTCGGGCAGTGGGCCACGGCCGCGCGCAGGAGTCGGTCGACGTCGCTGGTGGGCGAACCGTAGGCCACCCCCACGCGGACCACCGTCCGCATGCGCGTATCGGACAACGTCCAGTTGGTGACGTTATCTTCCAGGAACTTGCTGTTGGGAACGATGATCTCCAGATTGGAGCCGGTCTTGACGCGGGTGCTGCGAGCTCCGATTTTCTCCACGTTGCCACACAGGCCGTTGATGTCGACCAGATCCCCGACGCGAATCGGCTGTTCCGCCAGCAGAATCAATCCGCTGATGAAATTATTGAGAATGTTCTGGCTGCCGAAGCCGACGCCGATCGCCACGGCTCCGCCCAGGAACGTGAAGACCGTGAGCGGGATATTGATCAGTTCCAGCGACATGAACGCGAAGCAGGCGACCAGCACGTAGAATGAGACGGACTGCACGGCAGTCGCGACTCCGCTGTTCAGGCCCAGACGCGGCAGCATGCGTTTGCCGATGAGTCGGCTGAGCCGACGCGACGCGTAGACTCCCAGCAAGAGCAACACCAAACCCAGGGCGATTTTGCGGACCGTGATGGGCCGGTCGTCGACTGAAGTGAGTTCATAATTCCACCCCGTCGCCACGGCCAAACGCGCCTGGGCCAACCAGTCGGCTGCTTTGGTCGGTTGGCGGTCGATCTCCAGCGCCCTATAGACCTTGGACAGCATGCGTTCGAGCATCTCCACTTTCACAAGATTCGTCGCGTAGGCCTGCGACAAATCTCGCATGCAGCTGATCTGGTATTCCACCCAGGGAGCGACATCGGCCTGCGAAGTTCGCAGGATGCGGACCTGCCTCTCGTGGCGCCCTATCTCGACGAGCAAGGCCTTGGATTGGTCTTCCAGCAGCTGGCGGCCGGCCTGCAATCGGTCGTGGTAAAGCTGGGCATCCTTGGTCCACTCGGCCAGCTGTTCGGGTGTCGTCTGGTGATTGAGAACTTTGAATCGCACGTTCCATTGCGTGCGGGCCACCACCAGCTCGCGCAGACGCTGCTCGATCATCGTGATCTGCAGTTTAAGGCTTTGTCGGGCCTGCTGCCAACCTTCCGCCATCTCTTCGCGCAGCTCGCGGTCGGCGACCGCTTGTTTCGGCTGGGCGTCCTGCTCGCGCGTCGCGACCTCTTGGAGTTTTGCCTGCAGTGGCGGAATCTGGGCGCGCAGGTCCGCCTCAATCTTGTCGATTTCGCCGAGCACCATCTGCAGCTGCTCACGCGTGAACACGACATCCCGTGCGACGGCGTCGCGTTTGACGGTCAAATACTGCCCGCGGACCTGATTGACCTGAGCGTCGAGTTCCTTGTTCGCGATTTCCGTACGCCGGAGTTGAATCAGTTCGGCAAACAGCTGGCAGTTCAGTTCGGCCACGTCCAGTTGACCGGTCAGCGATTGCCGTGGCTCGTCGGCGGGGGTCGTTTCCAGGGATTCCTTGAGCTGGCGGCGCTTGGTCTCCGCTTCGTCGTGCATGCGGTGAGCGGCTTGCTGCATTTCCTTTCCCAGGGTCAGTTCCGTGGCCAGGGTTTTTTCCAGCGATTGTGTGGCGGCCAACTGGTCTTGGGTGTCGTCCAGCAGCAGGATCGGGTAGGGTCTTGCCTCTTCGGGACCCGCCAGTTCCAGATCGTGGAGTTGCGTTTGCCATTGGGTCACCGCGGCCGCGAGGTCCACCCCGCGCGAGAGTTCCTCCAGATGCTGCGAGCAGACCAGCTCGTAGTACTTCACAATCGCCAGTTTCTCGGTGAATCGTCTCCAGGCCGGCCGAGGGGGACGGACCGGAGGCCGCGTTTTTCAGCAGCTCTTCCAGACTGGCGCGACGCTGGGCGAGCACTTTTTGCTGCTTCTCGAGTGCGGCGGCGGTGGGTGGGGCCGCTGCGGGCGGGGCAGTCGCGGCAGTCGCGGCGGTCGACGCCGAAGCGGGCGTCGCCGCATGGGCGGTTGCAGATGCGCTCACCGTGACTAGAAAGCACAGGGTAGACCACCAGCCGGCGGTCCGCAGGACGTGCGGATGTCCTGACTGCAGACGAGAGCATAACATGGGTACCATCCTTGGCGACCGAAAGACACCCAGCGACACAAATGTCCTGGGACGCACAACTTACTCTGAGCGTCCGCCAGGAACAAGAACAATCTCGGCCTCGCGGTTTCCCGGTTACGAGGGCCTGCGGCGAATTGACATCCAGCGCCGGCTGCGTTAGAACCTCCCGTTAGAGGGGATATTCACGGGCGATCCGGGGTTGGATCGGCCGACGCCACGCTACACAACCAGTACGGGTGAGAAGAATACCATGATTTTCGGAAAGATTTGGCGGGCCGTGCGGGCCCAGTTTAACAAGCTGGCGAACTACTTCTGGTCGGCGGATCCGATTGCCCAAATGCAATACGAATACGACACGGCCGTGGAAGAACTCAAGTCCGGCCGTCTCGGGCTCGAGCAGTACCGGGCTTTGGTGGAGCGTGTCAGTCGGCAGGTGCAGTCGGATCGTCGCCACACGGAGACCCTGGAGGCCAAGGTCAAGGCGTACTTGAAGACGGGTGACCGGGAGACGGCTGCCAAGTTTGCCGTGGAATTGGAGCGGGCCAATCAGCAGCTGAAGGAGAACCAGACTCAGCTCGATATGCACGAAAAGGCCTACGACAACAACGTCAAGAAGATCAAACACGCGAGCAAGAAATTGGGTGAAGTGCGCGAGAAGATCGCCCGCTACGACGCGGAGCTGAAGATGAGCCGCGCGGAAGCCGAGATGGCTCAGTTGGCGCAGAGCTTTGATTTCGATGTCACGACCGATTTCGGGCAGATCGAGCAGGTTCTCAACGACAAGATCGGCCTGAATCGCGCCAAGGCGCGCGTGGCGGCGGATCTGTCCACCGAAGGGCTGGAGGAAATCGAGCGCGAAGAAGCGATGGAATCATCGATGGCGGAAGATACGTTGCGGAAGTACGAAATCGAGATGGGCCTGGCCTCTCCGGAAACGACGGTGGTCGAAGAGAGCACCAAGCAACTTGGGCCGCGTCAAACCGAAGCGAACTGACGCTCGTTTGGAATCCGACCTTTCCATGCTCTTTTGAGCGGTGACCGCTCCAGGACTGCCGTGGCTGACTCTTCTGTTCCCGACCTTGAATCCAAGACGATTTCCTTGTCCGGGCCCGGATCGGAGGTGCCTGCCTGGTATCCGCCGTGGGCTCAGGAACTGGCCGGTCTGTACTATTCTGGCAGTGTCTGCCTGTTCCTGCTGCACGGCAACGTGCACGACTTGATTCCCTGCGTGACCAAGAAGGGGACGGAGTTTTGCAGCCTGTCGGAGTTTCTTGTCGCGGCAGATGTTCGGATCGTGGGACGTCGTGTTTTCTTACGATCTAGGGCGGGGGTTGCGGTTGGAGGCCGGGCAGGACGCCAAGCGTCGCCAGGAGATGGTGGAGTACACGTCGTCCCTGCTGGGGAATCTCAACACGTGGCCGCGCGATCCGGACCAGGTGCTGGGGGCGCTGGAGCAAATCACGCAGCGAAACTTGCTGGAGGAGAAACAGGACCAGCGCAAGCGGGTCGCGTATCTCTTCGAGTATGCTCAGCATCTGATTCCATCGGCCGATTTGAATATGCTGGCCCGGGGCGAGGCGTCGCGCCTGGTGCGATTGATCGCCTGGGCGCAGAACCCGTACATCAAGCGCGTGAACATGGCGTTCTGCCTGATCGCCAGCAAGCTGTCGGAGCTCAACGAGCGGCTGGTGCAGAACCCGCACGTGGCGGCCCTCGAGATTCCGCTGCCCGACGAAGCCACGCGCAGGCAGTTCATCGAGTCATTCGGTTGCCGAAGGTGGCACGGGAAAGATCGCGGCGGGCGGCGACGGGGAGTTGAGTGTGGACGCGCTGGCGAAAATCTCCAGCGGCCTGAACCTGGTGAATCTCAACGTCCTGTTGTCGCGCACGCGAGGCGAGAGTCGCGGGCCGGACTTGGGCCAGTTTCGGCGTCTGAAGAAGACCATGATCGAGCGGCAGTGCCAGGGCCTGGTCACGTTTGTCGAGCCCAAGCACACGCTCGATAAGGTCGTCGGCCTCGAAGCGGCCAAGACGCGCTTGAAGCAGGACGCCCAGTGGATCGGCGAAGGGCGACTGGAAACGGCGCCGATGGGTTATCTGATCTGCGGCCCGGTCGGGACGGGCAAGACGTTTCTGGCCGAGTGCTACGCCGGTTCGATCGGCATTCCCTGCGTGACGCTGGGCAACTTCCGCTCGAAGTTCGTCGGCGAAACCGAAGGGAACCTGGAGCAGGTGCTCAACGTGCTGCGGAGCCTCGGGCCGGTGGTCGTGATCATCGACGAGGCGGACGCCGCGTTGGGGAACCGGGAAGCGGAAGGCGACTCGGGCACGTCGGGGCGCGTCTTCTCGATGATCGCTCGGCAGATGGGCAACACCGACTATCGCGGCAAGATCATCTGGATGCTGCTGACCAGTCGCCCCGACCTGCTGCCGATCGACCTGAAGCGGCAGGGCCGCGCGGAGGTCCACATTCCGCTGTTCTATCCGCAAGATCCGACCGAGTTGGCGCACCATGTTTCGCGTGATGGCCGCCAAGAACCAGGTGGCCCTGGCCGAGGACGCGGTTCCCCCCGTGACCAGCGAGCGCGGATTGAGCGGTGCCGACATCGAGAGCATTGTGTTGAGTGCGCGCCGCCGCGTGCTGGCGGCCGGGCGTGACACGGTGACTCAGGAGGATCTGAAAGCGGCGCTCGACGCGTTCATCCCGTCGGCCCAGGGGCTGGAGAAGGAAATGCAGGAACTGGTCGCCGTGCTGGAATGCACCGACCGTGAGTTCCTGCCCGCCGATTGGCAGAAACGGCTCGCCCAGCCGGACGGGCGGACGAAGTTGCAGGAACGGCTGATGGCGATGCGGGAGATTCTGGAAAAGTGATGCCAGCCGGCACGGGGCACGCGGATGCCAGCCGAGCTCTGTCAGCGCAATGTCGCGGCGGGAAGTTGCCGGGACCTGACGAAGTACATGCACGTGGCAAGCGGAATTTATTCATAGGTACGAGGATTTGAATATGACCCGAAAGAGCTGGCTGGACGACAAAGCGGAAACGACCTTGATCGACGACTATGCGCGAGACCTTGGCACGTTCATCGATGCGATGGCCGACGGCAACGTGGACGTGAACGAAGTGCAGCAGCAGGAGCACCGCGTCGTGACCCTGATGAAGGAGATCGAGCCGAAACTGGACGACAAGATGCACGAACAGGTGACGAAACTCTTGTGCGAGATGTCCGCGCTGAGTGTCATGCAGGTGCTGCATGAACTGTGCGAGGCTCGCCCCAAGACGCAGTTTCGCGGCTGACGCGGGGACCTGACGGGCGGGACCGCCGGGAGTACGGCGCGACGTGGGGTCCTTGTGTGCCTGGTCGGAATTCAGATGTGGGCGCGGATTGGGGCCTCCTGATCCGCCCGGACGCGCGGCGACATACGGGCACTAACTTGTGAGAGAGCGAGACGGGAGTTCATTATGGCTGGCAAACCGAAACCGGCGTTCTTTGTCGCAGTGGCCCTGGTGGTTCTGGGACTGGTGCTCTTTGCCCTCTACCGGGCCGATATCCTGGCTCCGAAACCCAAGGCCGAACAGGGGACGGGTGGGGCTGGCGGGACCGGTGACAACCAGATCGATCCGTCCAAGCTGGGGACCGCGACGACGCCCGAGGACACGGCGGACACCTCGGCCGTCACCACGGTCAAGGAGTACGAGTTCGTCCCGTCGGCGCGACTGCCCGAGGTCAAGGGCACCGCGGCCTACAAGCCGCTGGCAGAACAACACCGTCCGCTTCGCGCTGAACGTCTGGGCCGGCTGGGCGCCGATCATCCTGGCCAACAACGGCTTCGAGGCCGGCAAGGTCTGGAAGACGCCCGACGGCGAGGACTTCCGCGTCGAACTGGTGCTGATCGACGACCCGGTCGCAGATGCAGGACGCCTACGCCGCCGGCGAAGTCCACATCGGCTGGGGCACGCTGGACATGGTGCCCCTGTTCGTCGAGCGGATCGTCGGACCCGATGGCACGCCCAAGGACAGCCGCGTCATGCCGCGGATCTACCAGCAAGTCGACTGGTCCAACGGCGGTGACGGCATCGTGGTCCGCGAGACGCATCAAGACCGTCGCCGACCTGCGCGGCAAGAAGCTCGTGCTGGCCCAGAACTCGCCGTCGCACTACTTCGCCCTGAACATGCTGGTCGCCGGCGGCGTGCAGCCGTCCGAAGTGGAGATGGTCTTCACGCCGGACGCCTTCGAGGCGGCGGCCGCCTTCAACGCCCAGGCGGACGTCGCCGGCGCCGTCTCCTGGGCGCCCGACATCTACAACCTGAGCGAGGTCAAGGGCAACCGCCTGCTGGTGACCACCGCCACGGCCAACAAGCTGATCGCCGACGTCTGGTTCGCCCGGGCCGACTTCGCCAAGGACCATCCGGAGATCGTCGAGGGCCTGGTCCGCGGCATCTTCGACGCCATGGAGGAGCTCAAGGGAGATGCCGCCCGGGAAACGACTGGCCAAGCTGATGGCCGACGGCTACGGCATGCCCGCCGCCGAAGCGGTCAAGATGTTCGCCGACGCGCACAGCACCAACTGGGCGGAGAACTACCAGTTCTTCCTGAACCAGAACAACCCGACCAACTTCGAGCGGATCTGGAACCAGGCGTACTACCTCTACCGCCGGATCGGCAAGATCAAGCACCGCCCGGTGCCGTTCGACCAGGTGATGGACTTCTCGATCATCCAGAAGCTGGGCCAGGAAGAGAAGTACGCGTCGCAGAAGGACGAGTACACCGTGCAGTTCGTGCCGAAGACCACCTCGGAGGTCCAGGCCGAAGACGAGATCCTCACCAACACGGTCGTGATCCACTTCTTCCCCAACAGTCGTGACCTGTACAAGAAGATCACGGAGCGGGAGGGGGACAAGGAAGTCGAACGGTTGTACGATCCGAACGTCGATCTGATGCTGGAAGAAATCGCCAAGCTGGCCGGCCAGTTCGGCGCGGCCCGCATCGTCATCGAAGGGCACACCGACAGTTCGATGCGCGGGCGGGCGCCGGAGACGCTGGTCAAGGAGCTGTCCAATCTGCGGGCCAATGCCGTCAAGGAGGCCCTGGTCCAGAAGTTCCCGACCTGGATCCGAATCAGTTCAACGTCGAGGGCATGGGCTGGGACCGGCCCGCCGATCCGGACGATCCGCTGAACCAGGCCAAGAACCGCCGCGTCGAGATCAAGATCTACCCGGCGGAAGCAGGCGGCTAACTGCGGCGTGGCACAGCGCGGCGACCGCCTGGCCGGCGTGGCCGCCAGGCGCGGCCGGACGCCACGAATTGATGGGCGACGACACAGAGCACCGAGGGTGTCATGGAGCTGGAATCCGCAGCAAGGCTCGTATGCCGCGGCGAATCTCAAGGCCCGGCGCGGACCGCGTCTTGCGGCGGCCGATCGGCGATCGCTGGCCGTGATCGTGCTGGGCCTCGCTGTCGGTGCGTGCTGTGCTTCCTGCTGTGGTGGTTCCTGACGGCGGGGCGAGGTCGGAAGCGCGGATCATGAGTCCGACGCTGCTGCCCAGCCCGCGGAGACGTTCGGCGAGTTCCGATCGCTGTGGTTCGACCGCGCGCTGACCCGCAACACGCTGGTGACGCTCCGCCGCGTGACGGTCGGGTTCGCCCTGGCGCTGGTCGTGGGCGTGCCGCTGGGTGTCCTGGCCGGCTGCTTCTCCTGGATGCGGGCCTTTCTGGCGCCCGTGGTCATCTTCGGCCGCAACATCCCGCTGGCCGCCTTGATCCCGCTTGACGTTCTTCTTCTTCGGGATCGGCGAGTGGCAGAAGGTGATGTTCATCTTCATCGCCTGCGTGGCGTTCGTGATCGCCGACGTCACGGTGGCGATCAGCGACATCAGCTCCCGCTATCTGGACACCGCCTACACGCTGGGAGCCAACAGCTGGCAGGTCATCATCAAGGTGCTGGTGCCGCTGGCCATGCCCGCCGTGTTCGACTCCGCTCGACTGCTGTTCGGGCTGGCGTTCGGCTACATCATGCTGGCCGAGACTGGTTCGGTTCGGCAGCGAAGCGGGCGGCCTGGGCAACCTGATCATCGTCGCCCAGCGTCGCGGGCCGCGCGAGCACATCTACCTGATCGTCCTGATCATTCCGATCGTGGCCCTGGTCATCGACCGGCTCCTGTACTGCCTGCAGGTCCAGTTGTTCCCGTATCGCTACGGGGGCTACGGATTGCTCAACCGCGGACTGCGCGCCGTGCTGCGCGGGTGGGATGACCTGAAGAGCCTGGTCTGGAAGACCGCGACCTCCCTTTGACCAGCTGCGGTCCCGTGGTGGCCAAGGCGGAAGCTGTCCCAACAAGACCCATCGACATGACCGACGCCGACGTACCTGCCGAAACACTGCCGACTCCTGCCGCCGCACCAGCGCCGGCCGAGCGCCTGCGACTCCTGCCGCCGATGCTGCGGCTGCCGACGTGGGATCGGCCACGTGCTGGATCACGTCCGCGAAGGACGCGAACTCAAGCGGCCGCACGTGGTCGAGTTCCGCCAGGTCACCAAGACCTACAACGTCGGACCAGTCCGAACGCGTTCACGGCCATCCGGGACGTGTCGTTTGTCGTGGAGGACCAGCCGGACAAGGGCGAGTTCATCTGCGTCCTCGGGACCGAGCGGCTGCGGCAAGAGCACGATCCTGCGGCTGATCGCCGGCCTGGAGCCGCAGCATCCGCCGACCGTGGGCGACGTGCTGGTGCTGGGCCAGCCGGTGCCTGGGCCCGGTCCGGACCGCGGCATGGTCTTCCAGGACTACACCAGCTTCGACCACCGCACCGTGCTGGACAACGTCACGTTCGGCCTGGAGTGCCACGGCGTGCCGCGCAAGGTGCGCGACGGAGCTGGGCCGCCAGTGGATCGAGCGCGTCGGCCTGAACGTGGACAACGATGCCGACAAGTACCCGCACGAACTGTCCGGCGGCATGCGGCAGCGCGTGGCGATCGCCCGCACGCTGATCCTCCGCCCGCGGATCATCCTGATGGACGAACCGTTCGGAGCGCTCGACCCGGAGACGCGGATGAACATGCAGGACCTGCTGGTCTCGCTGTGGCGCGAGGTGCAGGCCACCGTGTTCTTCGTCACCCACTCGATCGAAGAGGCCGTGTTTCTGGGCGATCGCGTGTACGTGATGGGGACCGCGCCCGGCCGGCTGGCCCGCGAGATGGAGGTGCCTCCGCCCGATCGACCGGCCCGCGTCATGCAGCGCGAGCCGGAATTCCAGGAGACGGTCTATCTACATCCGCGACTTGATCACCGCCCTGGAACAAGAAGTAAGCTCGACGGAAGTAAGCTCCGGTGCGTGGTCACGCCGTTTGTCGAAAGCGAACTGCCGTGTGGAAATACCTCAAAGCCGCGTTTACCAGATCGCTGGAATCTGCTGGCGCTGTTCGGCGGTGTCGGTGTCGCCGCGATCAGCGGTTCGTCGGATGTCGTGCTGCCGCTGGTGCTGGCCGCCGAAGCCGGGCTACCTGGCCCTCGTCGGTTCGAATGCCAAGTTCCAGAACTACGTCGATACCCAGGAGCACATGGCGACGCGGGCCACGCGTTCGCAACGCAGCGACCAGGTGCTC
Source organism: uncultured Planctomycetaceae bacterium (assembly GCA_963754725.1). Taxonomy (GTDB): domain Bacteria; phylum Planctomycetota; class Planctomycetia; order Pirellulales; family Pirellulaceae; genus JAAYDI01. Next base: position 265,651 of record CAVWHV010000042.1, on the reverse strand, counting down.
AAGCACATCCTGCAGCTCGCTGCCGCGCCCGCTGATCGACCGCTACACCCGGCTGCGCGAAAACTGCCTCGACCTGCAGCGGATTGCCGCCGATCTGAAACAGACCGGCAACCGTCGACGGACCGCGTGCCCTTCGAGTCCCTGCAGGTGGAAGGGCTCGACCGGCTGCTGTGGATCTACCTGCGACTGCTGTTCACCTACAACGCGCTGCCGCAGTTCCTGGGAACCACGTCGCGGGATCGCATCGAACAGGATGTCCAGCGGATCGAGAAACGCACTCGCGGACCCTCGATCCGCAGGACACGTCGCGACCATGCGCCAGAAGATCCGCCGTGCGCTGGAGGACAACCTGGCCACCAGCCAGGATCGGATGCGCAACTACGATCGGGCACGAGGCGAATTTCGAATTCGTCGAGCTGGAAATCGACCGGCTGGAAAACAAGATCAAGTCGCTGGCCGAGGTGGCCGTCAACCGGCAGGAACCGGACTTCGTGTCCAGCCAGGTCGATCAGGTGGCCAACAGCATGCTCGAGACCGAGAAGACCATGAACGACCTGCAGGTCTTCACCGGCCTGGAAGACCTGCACGACGAGATTCCCGTTCTGCTCGACACGAACCGCACCTCAACGCGCTGATTCGAGAATCATGTCGATCCGCCGCGGCGCGTCGGTCGCTAAAGACCTCGTACGTGTCGCGCGTCCGGAAGGCCGGAATGCCGTTGACCGTCACCGCCGCCTGCAACACGTACCGCCGTCCCGGCGCGATCTGGTCGGGATCGTACTCCAGTTCGAACGGGATCGGCAGCGGACCCAGGTCCCGATACGTCTGCTGCGCGATCGGATCGAGCGCGGCACGCGGGTCGGTGATGTCCACCAGGCGGACGGTCAGCACCGCTCCGCGCGGCAACTGGCCCTCTCGCCGCGACGTGACCGTGCCGACAGCGTAGCCTCGCGCGACGGATCGGAGCGGGCGATCCGCCCGCTCCAGCTGCACTGTCGAAGTTCGTCAAGGTCGCCCGTTGCGCTGGTTCTGGACGAGCAGACGAACATTGCCGCGGCGACCGGCCCGCAATTCCAATTCGCGATCGAGCGGATACAGCCGATTGTTCACCGTATCCGATCTGGTAGCCGTTCACCGTCACGATCACGTCGCGCGGCTCCAGGCCCGGCACGGCGGGCCGGCGACTGCCGGGTGACCCGCGTGATCACCGCGCCGTAATCGCGATAGTCCACTTCGACTCCCAGAACCACCGCCCCTCTCGGTCCGGGACGGGCGTGGCAGCGAACCGCGCGTGGCATGCCCGGCCGCGCATGTCCGGGAAGTCCGGCGTCCTCCCGCTGCTCGAATCACCGTCGTCATCGCTCCCGATCCCGGTCCCGATCGCGATCTGCGCCGAGCGAGCCGGCCAGGCACTCAGCACAGCCAGCCACACCACCATCGCCAACACTGATCACGCACGGCCCTGCATGCTCGACTCCTCGGAAGTCCCGCCCCCGACCAATCCGACGGATCCCCCTGACATTGTTCGTCTCCATCCAGCCAAGTCATTCGGTTGCGGGCGCTGTCGGAGCCTAGAGAATCGTGTAGTGCACGACGGCGAAGAAATGGCAGAGCACTCGCCACGAGCACGAACGCGTGCCAGGTCGCGTGGAAGAAGGGCACGCGCTGGTCGAACATCAGGAACAGTGTCCCCACCGTGTACAGGATGCCGCCGCAGGCCATCCACAACACACAGTCCAACGGAATCAGGCTGACCATGGCCATGGCCGGCAGCCAACCGAGCAAGATGTAATTGGCGACCACGACCGCCTCGATCCGGTGCTTCAGGAAGGCCTTGGAGATGAACCCCCAGAGGGCAAACGTCCAGACGCGCCAGAAGCACCGCCCATTTCCGCTCCGCGCGGCATGTAGGTCAGAGATAAACGGCGTGTAGGTGCCGGCAATCAAGCAGTAGATGACCGCCTGATCCAGTATGCGAAACAACTGCTTGCGTCGCGGTTCCTGAATCGCATGCGAAAAGGTCGACGCCGCGTAGACGGCCGTCAGCGACGCGCCGTAGACGAGCGTCGCCAGCAACTGCCCCAGCGTCGCCTGGCGGTAGACCGCCAAGACGAGTAACCCCACCATCCCGCGAGCACTCAGCACCATGCCGAACCGTGGGTCAGCGTATTGGCAATTTCCTCCGCGTTGGACTGCTTCGGAAACTCAATCTCATACGATTCACTGTACGTCGCCATTGATCCGGGGCCTGTCTGCCGTGCATTGCCGTTCTGAGAAACATGATGTCCAATGGGATCCTGTTGTTTATCGGCCGTTTCCCCCGAGACGATTCAGATTCGAACGGGGGCCACTTGCCCGATCTCCAAGGTGCGTGACGGCTCCGATCGGGAAGTCACTGGGCCTAAAGCATAACCTAAAGGCCGCAACTGTCCCAGCCTCTGGACCTCGGGCGGGTGACCCGTGGATGGAGGCGGAGCGGCGGCCTGGCGACAATTCTGCCAGGCAGCCATCGACTTACGCCAGAAAATGATGCAGTGCAGTTCGTTCGGGGGGGGGGAAGTGTGGCTCCGACGTATGGTAGATTGTTCGGCAGACAGCCGGTCGCGAGAATGACGCACGCGAAACGCAAAGGCATGACGAGAAAATGAAGCGAGATTCTTTGCACGATGGCCGCCGGGACGGGTTGTCCCCATTGCAGAGTCTGGACCTGGGGCAAGTGACGACCTTTGCGGATTTGCTGCGAGCCATGTCGCAGACCGCCTTCAGCGGCCGCCAGCTTGGCGAGGCGTTCGAGATTGTGCTGGAGATGGCCCGGAACCACGACTGTCGCGTGGTGCTGACGGTCTCGGGAGCCATGACGGTGGCCAAGCAGGGCCGGATGATCTGCGACATGATCGATCATCATCTGGTCGACGCGGTCGTGGCGACCGGGGCGCTGATCGCGCACGGTCTGACGGAATCGATCGGTCTGACGCACTATCGTCACGACCCGTCGATAGCGGACGTCACGCTGTTCCAGCGCGGGTACAACCGGGTCCACGACACGCTGGAGATGGAGTCCAATCTCAACGACGTCGAGACGTTGGTCCGCGGCGTGCTCAACGACGAGACGCCACCGGACGGGGTCTGGTCTTCTGCGCGGATCTGTCGCGCGCTGGGGCGGCGTCTGTCGGAATTGGGTCAGGGTCCGGGCGTGCTGCGCAGCGCCTACGAACAGGACGTGCCGGTGTTCATTCCGGCCATGACCGACAGCGAACTGGGGCTGGACTTCGCCACCTGGGCCATGTCCCGAGCCCTGGCGGGGCGTCGCCCGCCGCCGGGCCTGCAGGATCCGCAGGACGTGTTTCAGGCGGTCCCCAACTTCAATCCGTTTGTGGATCTGCAACAGTACGCGCGGTTCGCCGGGACGGCGGCGCTACCTGGGTATCTTCACGATCGGCGGTGGGGTGCCGCGCAACTGGGCTCAGCAGGTGGCTCCCTATTACGACATCGCCAGTCATCGCTTGGAGCTCGAACTTCCCGCGCCGCGCTTTCGCTACGGCGTGCGGATCTGTCCCGAGCCGGTGCACTGGGGGGGCCTGTCCGGATGCACGTATGCCGAAGGAGTCAGCTGGGGCAAGTTCCTGCCGACCAGTGACGGCGGTCGGTACGCCGAGGTCTACGCCGATGCCACGCTCGTCTGGCCACTCTTGATCAAAGCCGTGCTGGAGGAACTGAGGGTCGACTAGGGCACCTTGACCATGGTCACCTCGTTGCCGGTTGCGTTGTAGCTCACTTCATCCATCAGCGTGTACATCAGCATGGTGCCACGATTCCAGCCGTCTTCGAAGCATTGTTTGGCGGCGCGGGAGATCTTCTCGCGGTCGAATCCCTGCCCGTCATCACGAATTACGAACCGCGCCGTGTGCGACGTGATCTGAACGTCCACGACAATGCGGCGATTCCGCAATTCCAGCGTTGTCTGCCGCTGGCGCAGCAAATCGCTGACGGCCGTGGCCGCGCCGCTGCTGCGGGCAGCGGCGAGTTCCTCGGACGTGATCTCCAGATTTCCGTGGTACAGAGCGTTGTACAACGCTTCCTCGAGGGCAATGCCGATCCGTATCTGGTCGATGGCATCTCCCGTACCGATCGCCGATAAGTTGTGTTGGATCAGATCGACCGTGGGGCGTATCAACGCCGGATCCGTCCCCAGATAGAAGGTGCACGTTATGTCGGCCGGGCACTCCTGCAGGTGTTGGCTGCTGCGATGCGCGTGGACGCGAGCCGCCACGCGATCGACAGTCTCCACCAACCGCTCCGCCTGCCGGGACTTCGGCACGTAACTGGCGGCCCCCAACTCCAGTGCCTCGAACGCAATCGCCTCGTTGCCATGGGCCGTCAACAGAATCACGGGCACCAGCGGATAGCTCTGGCGAACCTGCCCCACCAGTTCCAGTCCGTTCACTTCCGGCATGATCAGGTCACTCACAACCAGGTCGGGTAGAGAGTGACGCATATGTGTCAGTGCTTCGCGGCCCGTGCGCGCGTAGGCCACTCGGTAGTCGGGATTCGACGAGAGCAATCCACCCGCCAGGCTCAGGTCGACTTCGGAATCGTCGACCACCAGGATGTCGATCGCATGCCGCCCCACAATCTCCCGGGCTTCCGTCGGCGACTCGCACAACGGCCACAGTTTCTCCAAGGTCATCAGCGACAGCACTTCGCGCTGATGCAGCGACAGCCCGCATAAGGCCATCCGCCCGCGTTGCTCCTTCACTCGCCGATGGACTTTGAGCATCAGAAAGATGAACTCGGAACAGAAGGCATCGGTGTGGCCGAAATCAATCACCACATGCCGTGCCCGCTGCTGCTGCAAAATGCTCAACACGCCATCCATGTCCGCCGACAAAACGTCGCAGTCCAACTCCCCCAGACTGCACATCGGCGTCACGATAATCGTGTCATTTTCCACTTCCACGCGACAGTGCCTGGTGGCATCCATGGTCATCGCCTCCGTCCCCAAGGTCGTCCGTGACGGTTTTTCCCTGGGCTTCAGGCAAGCGTTCGGTCACCGTGCGCACACGCTGACTCCCCGCTCTTTCGGCTGTCGCGAAAACCGCGCCGCCCGCACGCCCAACTCCCGTGCGTCCACTCCCGCCCCCAGTAAGGTTCCCGATTCGAACCACGGCCAACCCTCGGACGAGACTTGCAGAAGTCCTGCCACGGTATGCCGCTCGATCCATCGCCCGCGGATCTTCAGCCGCCCGCGGCTCAACCGTGCTGATACCCCCACCCGGTGAACCTCTCGACGCACAAACAGCCCACCTGTGCACCGGCTGCCCCACCTCGCAGCATCACGATGACCAACGCTCGTAGCATCCGGTTCATCGCGTCCGACGTTTCATTGTTAGAAGCTCCGCACTCAGGTCAAGGAAAACGCCACCTGAGAGGGGTTGTGTGTCCTGGCCAGGAGCTTGGGTAGCGTCTCCACAGCTTCGCGAATCGCTCCTGACGGCCGAAGCCAGGCCGTTTTCTGGACGACGCGCGCACTTCGCTCGCCCCGCCGGAAGTTGCTTGCGGTTTTGCGCATTGGATCTCACGAAGTAGACACTTAGAAGGGTTAAAAGCCACTTTGAAGAGTGGTTATTTCACAAAGCTGCGCAGCAGCGGTATTGGGTGGAGCGGCGGCGCCCTGTGAATGACCATGGCAACCGCGGCCGTCGTATTTTACAAGTTCTTCACGATTTCGCGGCGGGCAACCAGGCGGGTCCCGCGTTGGCGATCGCTGCCGCAGGCGGCCAGCCACCGGTTGCGCAGTTCATCGGTGAGTGGTTCGCCGGTAAGGGGGCACTGGCCCAGCCGGATTCGGCCGCCGGCGCGATGTTCGTGACCACCGCCGAGGCCGAGTCCGGCCAGCGTCTGGTGCACCAACTCGGCCGCGTTGCCCGCTTCGCGATCGGTGCGGACCGAAATGAACAGATCCTCGCCCACCACCGCGCCGCACAGGACTTGTTGAATTCCTTCGCAGCGGATCAGCAGATCGGCAACTTCTCCCACCGTCTCGGGGCCTTCCACGCGCGGCAGGAAACAGATGGCCGCTTCGTCATACACGAAGGTGGACTGCAGCGCCAGCACCAGGTCCGAAAAGTACTCCGGGGGCAACGGAGCGTTTTCGATTTCGGCGAGTTTGCCCGGGTCGGCGAATTTGACCAGCCAGGTGACCATGCGTCGATCGAGCGGCGAGTAATGTGTTTCGCTCCCCTGCGTTTCGGTTTGAATCCCGTACAGCAGGGCCGTCGCCAGATCGCCGGTGGGCTCGAGACGTTCCTCCTTCAGGTAGCTGGCCACGATCGTGGCGGACGCCGCCACGTGCGGGCGAATGTCCCGAAAGGCCAGACGTGGCCGCGCACCGCGAATCTGGTGGTGGTCGATGACGGCGATCGGCCGGAGCCCCGAGCTGCACAGCAAGTGGTTGGACATGGAGGAGGAGCAATCGACGAGGACCGCCGCGGTATGTTCGTTTGCGGCGACCTCCTCCAGCAGTTCGATCGGAGGACTGAGGAGCTTGACCATGTGGCGATTCTCGGCCCGGATGATGGCGCCGCCCCCGATCAGTCGCGCGGTTCTTCGCGAGTTTCTCGCGGATGAGCCAGCGCAGCGCCCAGCCGGAGGCGATCGCATCCGGATCCGGGTTGTCGTGCGTCACCACGAGGACCTGCTCGTACCCGGCCAGTGTGTTGAGCAACCGAGTTGACCGGCGGACTTTCATGGTTTCCTTTCGTGGATCTGCCCTGGCTCGGGACCGGCTCAGGTGGCGGCCGGGCAACCGCGCGGCCGTTCCAGGAGCTGCCCCGAACCAAGTCAGGAACTTGCCAGCGGCGCAAACACGCGCTGGGCAAACTCGCAGCTGGCGCGGTGGGCTTCGACCCCGTTGATCGTGTGCGGAGTCCCTTGCTCCACCGCCTGCTCCAGGACCAACAACGGCCGCACGTTCAAGTCGTGCAATTGCGATACCAGCCGCGGATAGTCAATGTCCCCGTCTCCCAACGCTTCTGTCCACACGCCCCCGCGGCTCTGGCGAATGTGTAATTCGCAGACACGCTTCCCATACAGCTTCACGATGTCGAACAGGGCGATGGCGGAATTCGCGGAGCCACGGTAGATCCAGTGCGCGTCCAGGCAAAGGGCCACCAGTGCCGGCTCCGTGCCCAGCATCATGTGGTGGAACTCGCGCGCCGCACAACGCAGTTCCATGTCGTGATTGTGATACGCCAGGGTCATTCCGAGTTTCTGCAGTTGAGTGCCCAGGCGATTCAGGGACTCCGCCTGGATCGCCAACTGCTCGTCCGTCTTGTTCTCTCCGCCACCCCATTGCAGCGGGCTGGGATTCGTCACGATGATCTTCGTCCCCACATCGGCCGCGCGCTGAGCCACGGCGACAATCTTCGCGATGCTCGCGTCGGCTTTGTCCGCGGCGTGCAGGTCGCTGTTCATATACAGGGAACGCATCTCCAGCCGGTGTTTGCGCAGGAGCGGGGCCAGCACATCAATCTCGGCAGGACCGCCGATGCCCGGTTCGAATCCGTCCACGCCACTCGCCGCCACCTCCGCCAGGCAGGCGTCGTCGTCCGACCGGAACGCCCGGCTTTCGCGACCGTAGAACGTTGTCCACGGATAGGAATTGCAGGACAAATGCAGCGCGCCTCCCGCACCGGCCGCCGCGCTCCGCGGCGCGGTGAACCCGCAACAGAACGTTCCCGCTGCGGCCGCCGCAACGGTCGAAACAAATCGGCGTCGGTTGACTTCCACGATCTTGCTCCTGGATCGGTTTGACTCGATCGGTTTGACTCGGTCGGTGTGGATCGAACAGCCGCCTGATGCCCGTGCGCCTCGGCCGGCGCCGGGCCGCCCCGTCGCAGGTCTCAGGCCGACCGGCGATATGCCACACCGCACCATGCTAATCCACCCGTTCAGCACAGTGGAAGAAGCCTCGCCGATTTTGCCCGGTCTCTCCGGGAACCCACCCCACTTCGTCGGGTGGCCGACCTGGAAAAATACGTGAACGGCGCAGTCCAGGGACTCGCTGCGCTCGCTATTCTCCAAAAAGTCGGCAGAAATCTCCTGACACGACTAATCGTCACAATCGGCTTAACCCGAAAAAAGGAGTACTGGGGGGAGTAACGACATGCGACGACGAATGGGCGGAAGTTGGCCACGACTCGTGGGACCGCTGGTATTCAGTGCGCTGCTGGGAGTGTCCGGGTGCTCATCTCCCAAATCATTGGGTTTGGCTCCGAAACAAGAGCCGCCGTCCGCCGAACAGACGGCGGAAAACCGTCGGATTTCGACGACTCCTGATCCGGAGGCGGTGGGAGCGACGACGATGTTCGCCGCCACCGGACCGAAGAAGTCGAGCTGGTTTTCGCTGCACCGCAGTCAGCCTGTCGCAGCGGAAGACGAACCGCTGCAGGATCAGGCGACGCAGCAGCAAAGCTCCACCGTCCCGTTTGAGCAATCGTGCGTTCCAGCCGTTTGGACGCGCGCCGGAGGCGGACACCACCAAGCGTGTGGCGACGGCTCCCCGCGATGCCGCGGCGCCAGACGCTCCCGAAGAAGTCCCTGGCTCAATCACTTCGTCAGGTTCCCAGCTGGCTGCCGTTCGGCCGTCACAAACCAAAGACGGCGGACGGTCCGTCCGTCGCCGACACGCCTGCGCGCCGTGCGGCGCCGCAGTCACAACTCGCGTACCCGAACGTCGTCCCGTCCAAGTACCGCGACATGGATGAGGGTGCGCAGGGTCCGGCGGTGGCCAAAGACACGTTGGGCTCGCCGTCCTTAGTCCGCCCTTCGCGTCGCCCACCGCCCGATCCGGCGCCGGCTCCGCCGAAAGTGCAGCAAGTCGCGCGGCGCCGGTGACCCACGGCCCGCTGTTTGACAGCATGGCGAAGGCCAGCCAGTCGTGGCGGGTGAAGGCCAGCCGTCCTGTGGCCACGGTCACGGAGCCATCCTCGACGCGCCAACTGGTCACGGAACCTCATCTGAAATTCACTTCGCCGGATCTGGCAGCCCGCGAGCGCAAAACGCGATCCGAAACCGACCGACCTCGTGAAGAACATGCTGCGTCCCGCTCAACCCGCGGCCGGCGCAGCTGGGACGCAGACACCCACCGATCCGGCCGGCACCGCCGCGGCGCCCGCGGCGACCACCGCAAGTAAGATTCCGAACACGAACTGGATGGCGAAGAAGTCCGTGACGCCGTCTGCCGCCACGTCGGATCCATCGGGCGCACTCGACCGCTCAGCGGCAAGAACCTGTGACCGCCGGGACGCCAGCTAATTCCGCTTCGTCGACCGTTGTCGCCAACACGTTTCGTACCGAGACCGGCCTGCGGACGGCAGCCACCCAGGTGCCGTCCGGGGCCGCCGCCAACACCGGGAAGTCCGACCGCACCGAGGCTTCTCCCACGTGGGCGAACCAGCCGCCCACTCCGCCAGTCGCGGCACCCACGCCCACCGGCAATCGCGAGAAAACGCCGTCCCGCTCGTCGCTGGTCACCAACCCATTTGCTGCCCCACGTGCCGAACGTTCGGCGGCGTGGCCGAGCACCAGCACCTGGCGTCCAGGGCCGCCGACGGTCTCGTCTAGCGACCTGTCGAGACCCAAGTCGCTGGCGGGCAACGAGACGCGTTCGGAGCCCCAGGTAGGGGCGAATTCGGCGGCCGGCGCGCCGCACCCAGTCGCAGGTCGTGGCGCGGAACATTCCATCGCGGAATCGCATCCGGCCGAACCCGCCGTGACGCTCCCCGACCGATCAGAAATTGTCGCCCGCACGGAAAGTGTGGGTCCCGACGCGTCCGCGGTCGCACCGCGCACGTTATTGGCCAAGACGCGCTCGCGGGCGCGCGCCACGATACCCACCGAGGCGGCCGCCCCACTGCCGGACGTGGCCACCGCGCCGACGGACGTGGCCACCGCGCCGACGGAAGTGGTCACCGCGCCGAGCGCAAGTGGCCACCGCGCCGACGCAAGTGGTCACCGCGCCGACGGACGTGGCCTCCGCGCCGACGCAAGTGGCTGCCGAGGAAACGCTGGCTCCTCTTGTCGATGCCGACACCTATCGCGCCACGCTGGCCAAAGCGCGAACCCGCAACTGGCTCCCGTGCGGACGGCAGCACGTCAGCCCGCACCCGCCGCGTCCGGTTCCTGGATTGCCACCTACCAACAGCTGATACAGGGTCAATGCGCTACCCGCTGCGCCGCGACCGCCGGTTGGCAGTCCGCAACGTAAACTCAGCTCGGATGGTGAGCCCGAATTGCCGGAACTCCCCGCCCCCATCCTGCGACGATAGCGGGCGCCATCAGTCGGCGGCCCCGTCCAGCAATCGCTCGTAGAGCGCCACGTGGCGCTGGACCATCTGGTCCACGCGGAAGTGCTCGCGAATGCGCTGTTTGGCTGCCGCGGAGAATCGTTCGGCGAGGGCCGGATCGTCGAGCAGCCGGTGAGTCAACCGGGCCAGCGTGGCGCGGTCGCCGACGGGATACAGGAAGCCTGTCTCGTCGGGGACCACCAGCTCGCGGTTCCCCGGAATGTCGGTGGCGATGACGGGGACGCCGGCCTGCATCGCCTCCATGACGGCGTTGGATTGTCCTTCGTAGGAACTCCCCAGCCAGAAGCAAGTCAGGTGCGGCAGCAGAGCCGGCACGTCGTCGCGGTGTCCGAGGAAATGGACGCGATCCGCGATCTCCTGGCTGTCGCGCCAACGCAGCAGTTGCGCGCGTTGCGGACCCTCGCCGATGATCAACAGGTGGGTGTCGTCCCGCACTACCTTCAGCAGTTCAGCGGCCCAGATGAGATCCTTGTATCCCTTCTGTGGCCACAGTCGGCCGACGGCACCGATGAGCCGGGCTTGATCGGGCAGTGCGAGTTCCGCGAGCAGCTGCGTCTTGGTCCACGGACTGGGAGTCGCCTCGGATTCGATCCCGTTGGGAATGACTGCGAACTTCTCGGCGGCAATGCCGTGCCCCACGTAGAAGTCAACGACGCCGCGGCTATTGGTCACAATCGTGTCGGTCCGGCGGGCCAGGTGCCGATCGATTGCCAGTTCGTGCCAGACCTTCCAGCGATCGACGCACCGTTCGCCGGCGACTACACGGGGCACTCCGCAGCGAAATGCCGCCTGGCGACCGTAGCAGTTGGCGGCAAACAGCCAGGTGTGCACAAGGCTGGGACGCAGGTGGGAGATCAGTCGTCGCAGACGCCAGTAAGCGGCGGGGTCGAACTTCCAACGCTTGCCGACCGTATGCAGCGGAACCCGCGCGTCGGCCAACGAGGCGCTCAGCGGGCCGGAGCGGGTCAGCGTGCAGACGTGGACGTCGAACTTGTCGCGGGGGAGGCGCGTGGCGAGCAACACGAGCTGCTTCTCGGCGCCACCGCGATCGAGTGTGGGAATGATCTGCAGGATCCGGCGCGTCATGGGACTGACCTCACACTGGACGAGACAAGTTGCCGAAACAGCTGGAGATGGGACCAGGCCATATCACGCAACGAACGTATCTCACGCACACGTTGCAGCGCGGCGATCGCCACCGCGTCCTCCTGCATCGGATGATGAAAGGCACTCGTGATGGCCGACGCCCACGCGGCCGGATCGCGACCGGCGACCACATGACCCGTCACTCCGTCGGTCACCAGTTCCCGATGCCCCGGTCCCTCGCTGACCAGGACGGGCAGGCCGGCGGCCATCGCCTCGAGCACGGCGACCGACTCCTTGGGCCGGCAGGTGGGAACCACCAACAAGTCGGCCGCTTGCAGCAGTTCATCCGTGCTGTCGAACGTGCCGGGGAGCAGTACGCGGCCGTGGAGATCTGCGTCCCGTACGCGGCGATAGAGTTCTTCCCGCTGCGGGCCGTCACCGACGAGCCACAGCCGGGCGTACGGCCACTGCTCGGCCACACGTTTCCAGGCGGCGATCACTACGGGCCATTCTTGGTCGGGATGCAGATGGCCGACACACAGCGCCACCGGCTGGTTGGCTGGCACCCGCAGGTCTTCGTTGACGGCGGCCAGGGCCCGGCGCGCGGCCGTTTTCTGAGCGGGCGAGCGCGGAGACAAGGTAGTCACTCCGTTGGCAATGCCATGCACGAGCCGCGGGTCCATGCCGAGCTCGCGCACGCACTGTTCGACGTGGGGCGTGGCCGCCACAATCGCCTGTGCCTGCAGGCAGCGCCGCAGCGTCCGACTGATCGTACGAGCCGGTTTGCCTGGCCGCGCCGGCTCGAACTGCTCGTCGGCTTCCGCGCGAATCACCACCGGAATCCCGCTGCCAGCCAATGCCCCGACCACCGTGGCCGCTTCCGGACCGAGACGCGCGACGCACACCAAGTCGAAGTCGGGGCGATTCTTACGCAACCATTGCGACAACGCGATCAGGTAACGCAGCGTGCCCCACCCGAACCGAGGAACGTGCAGGCGATGTACCGGGATCTCGCGGTAGGCAATGTCGCCCGGCCACCCGGCGTCGTGCCGGGCCGTGAGAATCGTCGGCACCGCTCCCGCCGCGCGCAGCCCGCGCGCCAGGTTCGCCGTGGCCGTTTCCGCGCCACCGACCAGGGGCCAGAATCTGCGGGTGACCAGCACCAGGCGAAGTCCGTTCATGCCGGATCGCCGGACATGTCCCCCGGCTCCAAGACGGCCACGTACGACAGGTTCCGGTACGCATCGTGATAGTCCAAACTGTCGCCGACCAGGAACTCGTCCGGGATGTCGAATCCCACACCCGTCAAGACGCCCACCGTGGTCAGCGGTCGCGAACCGCAGCAGGCGGTTACCCGCCGCGTCCTCCGCTCCACGCCCTCCGGCAGTTCTTCCTTGCTCAATAACGGTCTCAACGGTCCCATCCCTCCCGGTAGCGAGTTCTCGGCGACATGCTCAGGGCGGACCCCATTCTAACCACAGCGCGCCTGGATTCGTAGTGCGAGGCGGAGTAGACTCGGCTGCACGCGTGCGTGCATAGGGTGCGGTCGCGCGTGCGGGTCGCCCGCGCCGCCTGTGCCGCGGCGACGTGGGCTGCCGGGAGAACGCTGAGCATGTCCGATGCGCTCGGATTGTGGACGGAAGAAATCGTCCAGGGACACCGCTGTGACGTGTACCAACCGACCTGGCAAAACGCCGCGGGGTGGGTCCTCGTGTATCTCCATGGCGTTCACCTGGAGAACCTGCGCGACAAGGGACCGTTCCTCCGCCAATTCGAACGGTACGGGCTCCCCGTCGTGGCGCCGTGGGCCGGTCCCACCTGGTGGACCGATCGCGTGTGTCCCTCCTTCGATCCGCATGTCACCGCCGAGCGTTATGTGCGCGAGTCGGTACTGGATTTCATCCGGCAGCGCTGGCAATCTGCGCCGCCCCGCATCGGTCTGTTTGGCTCCAGCATGGGTGGCCAAGGCGCGTTGCGGATGGCCTACAAGTACCCCAAGCTGTTTCCGGTCGTGGCGGCCCTCGCGCCGGCCATCGATTTCCAGATCCGGTATCACGAAGGAGACGAGATCATTCGTGCGATGTACAGCGATGCCGAAGCCGTGCGCCAGGACACGGCGACGTTGTACGTGCACCCGCTGAATTGGCCGCGGCACCAGTTCTTCTGTTGCGATCCGACCGATTTGCGATGGATCGAGAGCACCGATCGATTGCACATGAAGCTGTCGTCGCTCGGGATTCCCCACGAATGCGACCTGACGACGCAGGCGGGCCGGCACGGCTTTGAGTACTACAATCACATGGCCGCTCGAGCCATCACTTTTCTGGTGGCCGGCTTGCGAGATCTCCAGGGGAGCACAGCGGCCGATGCGACGTCGCATACCGCGAGCTAAATGACATTGCGTGTTCCCATGATCACGCAATGTCATTTAACGGAGGCGAGCGCTGGGCATGTCCGGCGACCCCACGTGCGTGTAATCGAGTTGTTGTGCGCCGAATACTTCGATCTGGCCGGTGCCTACCCAGTACTTGATCTGTCGCGCAGAGAAATCGGTCGGCCGTTCGCCCGGTCGACGCTGCTGCTGCAGTTGCGCGAGTCCGTTTTCGCCGTCGAGTATCAGCTGGTCCTTCACCTGGATATACGAGAGCCGCTGGGCGCGGGCGGTGAACGTCGCTCCTTCGACCAGCGTCTTGCCCACCGCCGACAGCTCGACTCCCCGCTGGGGCTCTTCGCCCGTCTCGGTGATGAACAGACGCTGGCAGGTCAGCACGAGTCCGTTCGGTCCGAGTCCGCCGGGCCGGTCGGCCTCGACCGTCTGATCCCACGACGGCACGGGACCGTAGACAGCCCGCACCAGGTGCTGGAACACCGCTTCGCGCTGGTCGATATTCCCTTCAATTTCGTTCTGGTAGTCCACGCGCAGGAAGATCAGGCGGCCGCGGCCGGGTGGGCCGGCTGGCGTGGTGGGCGGGGACGCCGTGGGGAGACTGCTGCTCAAACTGCCCTTGTCGAGTCGCGTGCTCGTAAGCCAACCCGGCCCGGCGGCATGGAACCGCCCGGTGCGACGATCGAGCAGCATGTCACGCGACTTCATGCGATCTCGGGAGGCGAGGATATCCTGCGCGCTGAACGTCTGGTTCTCGATAAATACGTCGCCCAGATACCGCAGTTCGACCACATCCAGGTCGTTGTGGTTGCCAGATTTTTCCAGTGCCACGTAGCGGTTCAGCAGGACATGCAGTTGGTCACCGATGGCCACGACGTGCATGCGATCGCCTTGCCGCCCGGTGTGAATGCCGCGGATTTCCACCTGCCGCTCAAACCGGACGAGTTGACCGTCGAAGTCCATGCCGCCTTGCCAGTTGATCCAGGCCGGGGTCTGCAGCGGGGGCGGTCCGCCGGGCGGCGCAGCAGGTTCACGTCGGGTGTCCAGGGTCGGCAATTTCATCCGACCGGGCCCCTCGGCCCACAGGCGGTTTTCCCGCTGAGAGAGGTGCAGGTTCGAGCCTTCCAACAGCATGCCTTGCGCGTGCACGCGGGCCGGCGTGCCACTCACATCGACGGCCGACCGGTCGAGCGGGTCCGTGCGCAGTTGCAGCATCTCGCCGGTGATCAGCAAGGGCAAGGCGCCCGGCGTGGACGACAGCTGCGCCAATCGCACCTTGCCGACGACTGTCGCTTCACGCACCTTCGGACGGGTCGAGACCATCAGCAGTTGCAATCGAATGCTGTCGCCTGTGAGTTCCAATTTCTTGTCACTGTCATTGGGCGCCTGCACGTCGACTGGCCCGGGAGCAGGCGAGTTCGGTGGCGATGCCGGCGGCCCGGATGGGGCGTCCACTTCGCCGTCGGCGTTTTCTTCGGGCTGGTCGAACCAGATCTCCAGGTGTGGTGTCTGCCCCTGGAACTGTTTGGAATCAGCGGCACGTTTCCCTGGGCCAGCATCTTCACCGGACGGACGGTGAGCCGGGTCCGCGGCGGCGACGCGGGTGGCGATGCGGCGACGGCGGACGGGACGTCCGGTTGGGCAGGCGCCAGTTCCAGCTGCGTCGTGTCGGCCGCCGGCGGCGGACTTGGGGGCGGGGTGGGGCTGTCGGCCCGTTCGGGTACCGGCACCTCCGCCAGCCACACGTACAGTTCATCGGCCGTGAAACGGCCCGTCCCGTTCCATTTGATTTCGGCGCCCTGCACCACCGACAACACGTGCAGGCCGTCCTGGGGCTGCAATTCCAGCACGCCGCACCAATGGGCGGTCAGCGTCTGGTCGGAGGTTCCGCCGAACTGTCCTTGATAGCTGCCGGGTCCGGCGGCCCACAGCCGGCCCAGTCGCCGGGGTTCGGCGGGCAGTTCATACTCCAATTTCGGCGCTTCGGCGCGATGCTGGCGATAGACCAGCAACGCGTTCTGGTCATCGGCCAGCAGAATGCGGCGGGTCTGGAAATCGTAAGCGAGTTGCTGGCCGCGGGCCGTCACGGCCACGGAGGGTGCCTGCAGCGTCACGGGGAACCCCTGCGCTTCGATCCGCCGCACGGCCAGTTTCCGCACCGCGTTGTGGTTGGCGGCCACGGCCGCGGCCGGATCGGTGACTGCTGGTGCAGCCGGCGGATCAAAGAAGATCTGCAGGCGATCACAGTTCAGCTGGTCGCCGTGTCCGTCGGAATTGTCGCGCACGATGTCGACGCGGTCTTCCAGTGAGGCGACCGATTTCTGGAAGTCGAAGCGAAACGGTCCCTGGCACGTGACGTTGACTTCGTTGCTGGCCTCCGGCCGCGACGCGGCCGCGTCGACCGGTCCGCCGGCGGATGGTGACGTAGGGAGGAGGTTTCCCAACAAGCCGTCAGCAGGGACCTGCAGGACCAGCTTGTCCACGTGCGCCAGCTCGAACGTCTCCAGGTTTCTGGCCAACGCATCTCCGCCGCTGGCCGCACCACGTCCCCCGGCCGAACTGAGGGCGATCGACAGGTCGCGGCCACTGCCGTGGTTGGGGCCGTAGGCGAACGTCACTTCATGAGCTGTCCAGATCTGCTGTGGCAGGATCTGCACGTTGCGTGTTTCGATGCTCAGCGCGTCGTTCGCGCCGGGAGCCGACTCGCGGCTCGTGATCCGGACTTCCCCTTCGAGCCGCGCACCCTGCAGTTTCGTGAATTCGGCGCGCGCCAGGTTCAGAGGTCCAGCGAAGCTGAGTACGGCTTTGTCGGGCGCCTGCAACACAATCGCTCGTCGTCCGCTCCCCTGGTTATCTCGCTTCGGAGCATAGAACACGATCGTGCAGGGGACCAGTTCCAGTCGCCCGTCGTTCGACGGCCGATACTCCTTGAACAGCAGCTTGCCCCATTGGGTCGTCAGCACCATGGGACGGCCGCGCTCCCAGGCGCCTTCCGGAAACAACTCGGCAAACTCAGGGTGCGTGTCACCGGCGATCGGCGCCTCGGCTTCCGCCTGTCCTCGTTCGGCACCGGGACCTGGCTCGATCAGGGGCACGACCAGCAGCGCGTAAGCCTGATAGGTGATCGTGAGCGCTACGACGGCCACCAGCCATCGCACCCCGCGCACACGCCACGCGGGCGGCGTGACGACAACTTCAGCGTTCCAGCCGCTGAGTCGTATCAGGGCCTGCCACCAGGAGACTCCGTGACGAACAATGACGCTGCGCACGTGAATGACTACTGCTCCAGGTACTTGCGGATGAGATCATCCCAACGGTTCTTGGCTTTCAACAGCGTTTCAATCAGCTCGCGTACCGCACCCTGGCCGCCCCCCCTTTCTGTGACCAGGTGGGCATACGCCCGCACTTCCGCCGCGGCGTCCGCCACTGCGGCTCCCAACCCCACGCGGCGCATCACCGGCAAGTCGGTCAGGTCGTCCCCGATGTAGCAGACCTGATCGGGCTGCAGGCCACATTGCTCGATGATCTGCTGCGCGGCCGGCAGCTTGTCTTCGAAGCCCTTGCCGCACGATCTCGATCCCCAGTTCCACGGCCCGCATCCGCACGATGTGAGAAGTACGCGCCGTGAGGATTCCAAAACGAAAGCCGGCTCGTTGCCACAACCGGATGCCGAGCCCGTCGCGAATGTGGAACTCCTTCGTCTCGATGCCCTGGTTGTCGAAGACGATCCCGCCGCCGGTCAATACGCCATCGACGTCGGAAAGAAGCAGTTCGATCTTGCGACAGCGATCGTCCAGTTTCATGTGCGTTGTCGCCTTGCTCAAGAGTTCGGAAACCGCACGGTACGCGAACGCCAGTCGGCCGCGTCTTCCGTCGTGCGCAACACGGGCCGCGGATAATTCGCGCGACTGCCCCACCACGTCCGTAATGTCGATCAAACCCAGCGGCCTTCCCTCCTCGTTGACGACCGGCAGTTCGCTGATCTTCTTGGTCGCCAGCAACTCGATGGCCTCCGCCAGCAGCGTCCCGACCAGCACGGTCGTGGGTTGCCGTGTCATTACCTGTTGAATCGGCAGATCAAGTGCCGTGTCCTGATTGTGTTCCAGGACGCGGGCCAGATCGCTGTCGGTGAACAGTCCGTGGAGCATCGTGTCGGAGTCGATCAGCATGATGGCACCCGTACGTCGTCCCGGCCGGCTGACACGCACCAGTACCTCTCGCACCGACTGCGACTGATCGGCCACGCGACATTCGCTCAGCGGACGCATGATATCTTCCACCTTGGCCAATTTGAGCCCGAGGCTGCCGCCGGGATGAAATCGGGCAAAGTCCGCGTGGTTGAACTGGCGGCAGCGACTGACGACCAGCGCCAAGGCGTCGCCCACGGCCAACATGGCGGTGGTACTGGTGCTGGGAGCGAGTCCCAAGGAACAGGCCTCCTTGAGCGGACCCAAATCCAACGTCACGCGTGCGGCACGTCCCACCGCACTCTGCGGATTGCCCGTGATCGCGAACCAGGGAACGGCCATCGCCGCCAGGCAGGGAATCAACCGCGTCAGTTCCGCCGTCTCACCGCTCATGGACAGCGCCAATACCAGATCCAGATGATGAATCCGCCCGAGATCCCCGTGCACCGCCTCACCGGGATGCAGGAAGTCGGCGCTGGTGCCGGTCGAGGCCAACGTGGCCGCGATCTTCTGTCCAATCAGGCCGGCCTTGCCCATGCCGGTCACAATCACGTTCCCGCGGCATGCCAGTACCAGGTGGACCGCCTGACAGAACGCGTCATCCAGGCGATCGGCCAGCATCGTGAGTGCCTGGGCCTCGGCGCGGATGATCTCACGTCCGGACCGCAGTTGTTCGAAACGGGTCAATGTGTCGGGTCGGCTCAGCAGCATCCGTGCTCATCGTCACGCCTTCCTTGACGTGGGTGGGATCGCGGGGAGGACACCGATCGAGCGGCGATTGTAGTCGGGGTGCCGATTCGGGGCAATGTGAACGCAGCGGTGCTCAGCACCATTGCGGTCAGGGCCGCGCGAGATCCTGGAAACCGGCGTGCGGGTGTGGCACTGCTCCATCCGGGCGTGTTTGCGCGGATGAAGCGTCAATTCTCACGATCACGCACATCCACCTACAGGCCGGCCGCTTTGCGCAGCTTGTCGGCGTAACCGGCCTGGCCGAAGGCGATCATGCGGTCGACGCAGACCTGCTTCATGGCAGTCCGGGCCGGCTTGAGATAGTCGCGCGGATCGAATTTCTCGGGCGTTTCGAAAAACACCTTGCGGATGGCGCCGGTGATGGCCAGCCGGTTATCGGTGTCGACGTTGATCTTTCGCACGCCGTGCTTGATCCCGCGCTGGATTTCTTCGATCGGCACGCCGTAGGTCTGTTTGATCTTGCCGCCGTACTTGTTGATGATGTCCTGCAGTTCCTGAGGGACGGACGAGCTGCCGTGCATGACGAGGTGGCGTGTTGGGGAGTCGCTTGTGGATCTCTTCGATGCGGCTCATGGCCAGCACTTCGCCCGTGGGCTTGGCGGTGAATTTGTAGGCGCCGTGGCTGGTGCCGATGGCGACGGCCAGCGCATCGACTTGGGTCTTGGCCACGAAATCCGCTGCTTGCACGGGATCGGTCAGCAACTGCTCGTGCGAAAGAACTCCTTCGGCGCCATGGCCGTCTTCCTTTTCGCCGCTGCCGGTTTCGAGCGATCCGAGGCAGCCCAGTTCGCCTTCCACGGAAACCTTCTGCGCGTGGGCCAGTTTCACGACCTCCTTGGTCACACGCACGTTGTAATCGTAGGATGCCGGGGTCTTGCCGTCCTCTTCCAGCGAACCATCCATCATCACCGAAGTGAAGCCGTTCTCGATGGCGCTCTTGCAGGTCGCCACGCTGTTGCCGTGGTCCTGGTGCATGGTCACCGGGATGTGCGGATAGAGTTCGACGGCAGCCAGCATCAGGTGTCGCAGGTAATTGTCTTGCGAGTACGAGCGTGCGCCGCGGGAGGCCTGCACGATGACCGGAGAGTTCGTTTCGTTCGCCGCTTCCATGATCGACTGGATCTGTTCCATGTTGTTCACGTTGAAGGCGGCGACGCCGTAGTCGTTTTCCGCCGCGTGATCGAGTAAGACGCGTAGCGGTACCAATGCCATGACATACTCCTTGCATCGTCTGTGTGCGGAAGGTCGGGTGAATCGTGCGAGGGGCGACCCGCCACGGTCTGGCCGCTGGCAGAGGCCGCGACCGGGCCAGTTGCCCCGCATTATCGGCAGGGTATCGAAAACCCGCAATCCCCGGTCCCCACGCCGCCCAGCCCGCCAGCCCGCTCCACGTGCCGCGCACGGCAGCGGAACGCTGCCCGCCCGCGGCTGTCCCGCAACGGAAGAGGAGCTTCCCGCACCGATAGGAATTGGCGGACCTGTCGGAGAACCCGTGCCACGCAACGAAACCGAACCGTGCGGGGAGCCCGACGCCACGCTTCAGTCCGTGACGCTGGTGATCGGCTCAAGGACTTCATCGTCCATGAATCGTTCGTCCAACTGCGTCTGTTGGAGACGGACGACCAGCAGCAAGCGAGGTTCCTGCTCATTCGGATCCGCCGCGAAGAACTGCTCACCCAGTCCGCGTTGCACGGTAGTGCAGCCGAGAGCCACGGACTGGCCGGGCGACAACAACGTGTCGACCTTCAGATCCTCGTAGGTCTTGGCGGGACGACTCACGTTGTCCACGGTCCAGGCCCCCTGTTGTCCCTTGAACCGCGACCGCGGCTGTCCGTGCTCGATCGTGGGCACCAGTTCGACACGGACTTGCCCGTCACCCTGCGGATAGGACGCAATGGAAAAATAGAACTGCGCCTGGTTCGAGTGATTCGCCGCGGACGTGCCCGGCCTCGTCCGACATCAGCGCGGCGAATTTCGAGACCGGTGTCCCGCGGACGATGATCTTCCCCGGATGTCCCGCGCGGTTGCGCAGGTGGTGCGTCCGCACGGCGATTTCGGTTCCCGCTTCGATACGGGTGACGCCCCCCCCCAGATCCGGTGCAGGTTGCCGATCCAGAACTTCCTGCAGTCGCCGGGGGAGGCGGTGTTCCTACAATGCCACTGCGGAAACCGTTGGCCGCCAAACGCCGACGCAGCTCGGCGTTCAAGGCCGATTCGTCCGCTTCCGGCCAGAAGCGGTCCTCAAAGTCCACGTGCTCTTCCGGAATCCGAATGAACGTGACTTCCAGCACGACACTGTCCGGCGCCAGCTTGGGAAGCGGCAACTGGGCGAACTCCCCGGTCGGCATGGTGGACCACTGGCGCAACCGGCCATCACGGCCGTCCAGACCAACCAGTGCAGGTGCCTTGTCCGCCTCGTCATTGCGACTTCCATGTCGAACGCGATTTGCGCAGTTTGCCCCAAGTCGCGGAACGATACTGTGCCCCACCGTCCGCGTCAAGCCGTTTTGCCCCCGTAGAGCAAGCGTCCCGCTTGCTCAGGCAGGGGCGCCCGTCTGCCGCGAATTCACCCGCGGTCGCGTCACGGAGGCGATTCCTGCGACCTATCGTGTGACGCGCTACCATCTTGCTACCATGCAGTGACGGCGGACGACGTGGAGGATGTACACGCGATGAAGATCGGCTGGGTATATGATCCGACGTTTCTGCGGCACGTGCCCGGCGGCGTGCACGCCGAGCGGCCTGAACGTCTGCAGGTGATACTGCGGGCAGTCCGCGAGGCGGGCCTCCTCGATCAGTGCGTGCCCGTGCCGTTTCAAGCGGCTACGGCGGACCAGCTGGCTCTGGTCCACGATCCCGCCTATATCGAAATCGTGCGATTGATGTGCGAAGGAGGGTTTACCTTCATCGGATCGCCCGACACGGGCGTTGGTCCCGAAAGCTACGACGTCGCAGCCCTGGCGACCGGCGGCATTCTGGCTGCCTGCGACATGGTCTCACGCGGGGATGTGCTGCGAGCGTTCTGTGCCGTCCGGCCCCCGGGTCACCATGCAGAAGCAGATCAGGCGCTCGGGTTCTGCCTGTTCAACCACGTGGCGATTGCCGCCGAGTATCTCGTGCGTCGGCACCAGGTTGAGCGTGTGGCGATTGTGGACTTCGATGCCCACCACGGTAATGGCACTCAACACATCTTCGAGTGCCGAGCGGACGTGTTGTACATCAGCCTGCACGAGCGGCCCGAAGCACCTGCATTCCCGGGCACCGGTTACGCCTGCGAGACGGGTCAGGGCGCCGGCGCGGGATACACGCTGAACGTGCCCCTGGATCGAGGATGCGGCCCCCGTGCGTACCTGCAAGCCGTCGACCGGGAAGTACTGCCGGCCCTGAACGCCTATCGGCCGCAGTGGTTGCTGATCAGCGCCGGGTTCGATGCGCTGGCCCGCGATCGCCTGTCGAACTTGAGTCTCGAGCCCGAGTCGTTCGGTCCGCTTACCGAGCGACTCGTTCGAGTGGCGGACCGTCACAGCCAGGGCCGCGTCGTGAGCGTGCTCGAAGGGGGCTACGACCTGGCCCAACTGGGACCGGCCGTCGTAGCTCACCTGCAGGCCCTCGGTCAAATATGGTGAGTCGCACTCTTTTTTCACTCACGGAAAGCGCGGCGACAGCGAGCTTTGGGCATTGGGTGAGATGCGGGCCCGTGCAGGGTCTTTGGAGGGGTGGGCGATTCGCTGATCGTTGTCCCCCATTTCCGTAAGGCTGGCTTGCGCCTGACGCCGCAGTGTCTCAAGGACCCATCCGTTTAGCTCGCGCTGTCCGGCCGGCGCGGCGGAAGGTGCGGCCGGTGACATCGCGGTGTCGCGGCGTTCCGGCGATTCCAGTGCCAGCGAGTTCTTCCCCACGAGGGCCATCACGGTCGGGTAGATGACGGCCTCCACCAGAATGATGTTCTCTTGCACCGTCGAGGCCGCCGAACGCCGGGGCCGAAACAGCGCCCCCGCCACGGGAATGTCCTCCAGCAGCGGAATGCCTTTCCCGTGCTCCTTCGCATCCAGGGCCACGCGAAACCTGCTGACTTCCTGCAACTCCAAGCTGGCAATATGCACGTTGGCTTCGACAAGGTGCCGCTGCACGCCGACCGAGACCGGTGTCTTTCCATCGGAATCGCGGTGCGGCGTGTGCGCATAGACCAGTTGGAAAGCCACACTGCACCCGTCGGGTTGAATGACAGGCGTGACCGAGATGTCGTCTCCGACCGAGACGGTGATGCGCTCCGACGGTTCGACAAGTTGGCCGAGTTGGTTTCCCGGAACCGGCGCCAACCCAGTTTGCGCAAGCAAGGCCGAGGACCCTGGCACGACCGCATTGCCCACCGCTTGCAGACTGCCGTACTGGGCCAGTGACTGGGCTTCCTGGGCCAGACCGTGGGCCACCTGCAGACCCTCCTGCAGCAGCACGGGACGGACAGGGCGGTCCAGGACCGCTGTCTGGCCCGGGCTGACGCGAGCGGGCATGCGGTCACGTGTCCGAATCGTGGTGGTCTGGACCTGGCCCATTTGCACCTTCCAGGCACTGGAGTTGCGGCGCAAGTCTCCCAGAACGGGTTTGTAGAACTGGCGCCGCATGTCTTCCTCGAAGGCCACTGTCAGACGTTTCAGCTGTCCATCCAGCACGGCGACTTCGGAACGCACGACTTCGTGAAGATCGAGGACGTGTGTAGCCTGTTCCTCGATCACATGATCCGCGAGGGCGCCAAACGAGGCGGCATCCAACGCCTCACCTGACAACATCGGCAGCGGTGCGGACGGGACGCGGTTCAAGGATTTGAACGCCAGCAACAGTCGGTCATTGCGCATGGCGGCCACCGCAGCCTCGGCTCGGCGAAGCTCCAGCACAGCACGCTGAAACCGCACCGTCGCAACCTGGATGGCGCTGGCCGAGTCTGATTGCCCACCCAACGTACTGAGACAGGACATCGTCTGCGTAAAACTCAGGTCGAGCTGCAACGGTACAGGCTGGCTGTCCTCATCCTTCCGGGCTATCGGTCTCGCCAATCGCGTGAAGATCGTAGGGGTGCCCGCCTGCAGTCCCGGCGATGCGGCCAACGCTTGCAGGTGCTCCTCGCGCAGTCTCGGTAATTCGGCCGCCACCAGGCGCTGGAACTCCGACAGGATTTCGCGCCGCACTTGCTGGTTGGCCACAGCCGCGAGGTACAATGTCGTGACGATATCCCGCGAATCGAGCAGAGCGAGCGACGAGAGCGCAGCCGGCCCGTTGAGGCGGCGAAAATTCTGGATGCAGGGACCGTAGAAGAAGGCTTCTTCAAATCGGCTCGGATCTGCGGAGTAGTAGCGCGCAGCAACATTGCCCAACGCGGCGCGGAAGAGCATTTGCGATGTCAGGCTCATTTGCCGTGCATGCTCCAGGTACTTTTCCAGCACCGCAGGAATACTGCCGAACTTGCCGTCCTCCGTCCCCGAAAATTGGGCCACATGGATGCCGATTTTGATTTCCCCAACGGGTTGATCGATCTCGTGGATCATCCGGGTGATGGCGTTGACACCCTCCCGGGGACCGCACAAATGCAATCGCCCCTCTCCCACGACCGTGATCCGCACCCGGTCCACTGCATGGGGCGAATCGCTTGCCTTGGACACCACGGGTGATCCTGAGGTCGCCGCCTGCGACTGGTCGCGAAACGTCTCCGCCCGCAACACCTGGTCCTGTTCGTCCAACAGCCGGAGATTTCGTTCGAGGGCCGCCAGCTCCTGGTCGATCGAAGGTGCCGGTCTGGGCACAAGGCCGGCAGCCTCGAACAGTCCGCCTGTCGACGAAGTGAGCCGGGCCGGCGGAGTGGGCTGCGGAGAACGCGTGGCCAGCAGCGCCGCACGCTGGGCTTGGAGAAGCCGCCGCTCCTCATCCAGCGCCGGATGCCGTTCATTCCTGGGAGACTCTGACGGGCGAGCGGGCAAATCCATTGGGCCGCGCACCGTGGCGATCACCTTTTCGGCGTCTCGGATGAAGTACAGCGGCACCAGCCGGGTGGTTTTGGCCGCCTCCAGCGGCCAAACCGACTGGGGCGCTCGGGTGTCCTGCGGAACAGCTCGCCGGGCCAGCGGGTTGGCCAGGGTCGAGAGGGCGAAGACGAAGAACACGACACGACGGGCGGGCCAGGGCCGATCCATGCTCATTGCGCGGAGGGCATTCATGGCTGGCACACCCGATGTCTGAGTGATTTCCTGGAAAAGTCGAGAAGACCAGGCGGGCCTTGTAGCAGATACCCGGGATCCGATAAAGGGCAGCCGTCCCGAACCCATTGCGCGCCCGAGCACAGGGGGATCGGGTGGATGTACGAGAGAACGGAACTCGGAGGCCCAGGGCTGTCATGGTTCGCAAACGGGTTGCGGGCGTTCCCGCGAGTTTGATCTTTGCCGGTCCCCGGATGTCAGGTACAGTTCGCCCTTCTCCGATTTCCGATCTCCCCGATGTCCATGTGGCAGGCCTTCGCCGTGTCTGGTGCTACGCCAAGGAACCTGTTGCTGGCCACCTGTGCGTTGGCCGCGGTGTTGGGTCGGGCACCCGGCGATTTTGCCGCGTCGGCCGCCCACGGCCGAGAACCGCTGCTGTTTGGCAACCGTGATTTCGATCCGTACGGCGAAAATTCCACGCAGTCGGAAATCAGGCGATTGCAGTTGTTTCCAGACAGTCTGATCTATCATCCCTACCTCGCCGGTCCCCGAGAGCCCCGCACGGGGATCCAGTTCTTCGCGAATGATGACGGGGGCTGGTCGTGGTTCTCGACGGTGGGAGGTCAAATCGGCCTCCTGCGGTACGGGACCTATGACGCCTTTCGGCCTCAGGGAATTCAGTTGGACATCGAAGGAGCAGCGCAGTTCCGCAGCGCGGATGGGGATGCACTCGATTTCGCTTCCACCGACGTGCGGTTCGGGTTTCCCCTGACGGTCGGCTGGGGTTCGCAGGAAACGAAATTGGAGTTGTGCTTCTTTCGCGCGGAAGCCACGGGCAGTTACTCCGACAATCTCCCTTATCCACTTGACCAGGTCTTCGAGCGCGAAGCGATCATTCTGGGGCACTCGATCCATCTCTCGGAAAAACTAAGGATTTACGGCGAAGCGGGCTACGTCTTCCGGTCCGACGAGAATGGTGAATGGGAGTTTCAGTTTGGTGCCGAGTTGGCCCCCGTGCAGCCGACAAGGCTATGGGTGCGCCGTTTGCGGCCGCCAACGTGTATCTGCTGGAGACGGAAGACTTTGGCGGCAACGTGATGTTGCAGGCAGGCTGGCTGTGGCGCGGCAGGAACGTGCGCACGTTGAGAATTGGGCTCTTCTACTCCAACGGCCTCACGAACAGTTCGGTGCTGGAGAACTTCAATGAGCAGCAGATCGGGTTCGGCCTCTGGCGCAACTTCTAGAAGCCCGGCCGTCATGCCAAGTCACCTTCTGCCATCGAAGCTCGGGGATGCTTGTGTCCTTCGTGCGTAAGGCGAGCGGCCGAGCAGCAGCCATGGCAAGCTGAACTTGACGCGCGACCGGGTCTGCAGTAGAGGTCCTCGCTGCAGTAGTCCCTCGGCTCTTCTCAGGTCTGAGCCCGACGGACTGCCAACCCTTCGTTACGTTCGCCAGGCCGCATCTTCGAGTCGAGTGGGGTCATGTTCACAACTCGTATCGAGCCGTCGAAAACATCTCTAAAAGACCTGTTGATTTTGGTGCATGGCACCGGCGTTTCCCGGGAGTCGGGCGATGGCGATCGCTGGTGGCAAAATGGCAGCACCGTAAGCAACGAGTTGAAGAGCCGCTTGCCGGACGACGTGCTTTCCCCCGAATCCCACGAAGTCTTTCGTTGGTCGGGCGAAAATAGCGAACGCGCCCGCATTATGGCCAGTCGCAAGCTGCTCGCCCACCTGGAATCCCTGGAAGAAAAGGGGCAAGGTTATCACCTGGTGGGGCACAGTCACGGTGGATCGGTGATCTGGCACGCGTTGCAGCTGGCGACATCACACGGGAAATCACTTGACCATCTGCGCAGTTGGGCCACCGTGGGGACGCCGTTTCTGCAGTATCGCACGCGGCGTTTTCTCAACGCTTTGAACGTCTTCAACTTGTTGTTAGCCGTGGTCTTGATCAAGCCGGTGCTGACCACCGTCACGGGGGTGTGGCAGGTGCTCGGTGCGACGTGGACCGGAACGGAATGTAGTCGGGTGACGGACGCTGCCGCAGAGCACGTGGCCACGTCGTTCTGGACCCGACCGGTCCTCAGAACGGCCGAGGTGTTCGGAATGCACGTCAGTACGTCCGGGAACAACGTGCACATCGGCAGTTTCGATTCGTCGAGTGGCCAGACACTGGGCAACTTCCTCTTGACGTCTCCCCAGGGCTGGTTGCTGCTGGCCCTCGCGTTGCTTGTGGCGTACGTCTCTCTAAACTTGGCAGGGTTCTTTCTGGGCCCGGTCTTGGAAACACTGCAGCATCGGGGTGAGCGGCGTCTGCGAACGGCGACGATGAGTCATTATGCGTCGCGCTGGCTGGGTATCTGGTCTCGCGATGACGAGGCGATCAATGGACTGCGTGCCACCTTGAGTCTCTCGGTTTCCTTTGTTCCCAAACTGGCTCCCCGCGAGCGCGTGCTGTTGTCGGACATCTTGTCACTCCTCTCCCGTCCGTACTTCTGGGTCTTGGGCCCCGTCTTCAATTGCCTGCTGCGCCCGATGCTGGATCACCTCGTGCGTGTGCGGGTCGTGAAGACGGCTCAGGGAAACAACCGGCCGGCCACCGAAGTCATTGACGTCTTGTTCACGCCCATCACTCTGGAACCGCCGTCGGCGTGGCCGCCGCTTCCACAGTGGCTGGATACGAAGATCGAGGACACCGCCAATTCACACGCCCGCGGCATCGCGCCGAAATTGCGCCGCCTCCTCGCCGCTCCGTCTTTCTCCAGTGTGTTGGAGGCGGTCGAAGACTCCTTCTCGGGTCGCGAACTCATCCACACATCCTATTTCGACCACCCGGAAGTGCTGGACCTGTTAACCATGCACATGGGCCGTGCGCGCGGGGACGCTCAATGGCGTGGCTACCGCCAAACTCAGTATCCGGACCTCGTCGCATGGCTGGATGCATTTCATGAGGCGAACAGGTGCGCGGTCGGGGAGCAGCCCGCTCCTGCAGAGCGAACTCACAACACGCGACGCCGTATCCGAGTGGGCCGTCGCTCCCGGCCCACACCGCACCCTGAAGCACCCCGACAGGACGCGGCCTGACGTAAGGGCCGCCTCCGCCACAGCCGTAACGTGAGCCGAACTCGTCCTTCGAGCGGGACTGACCATGAAGATTCAGGCATTTGTGTTCAATTGGGTCGGGCATGAGCCCAACGCGATAGCGCTGGAA
This sequence comes from uncultured Planctomycetaceae bacterium, assembly GCA_963754725.1. Lineage (GTDB taxonomy): Bacteria > Planctomycetota > Planctomycetia > Pirellulales > Pirellulaceae > JAAYDI01. Next base: position 237,477 of record CAVWHV010000042.1, on the reverse strand, counting down.
CGCGCGTTGGGGCAGTTGTGCGAATCGCGCGTCATCAACAGCGACTCCACCGTCGAGTTCCGCCACTCCACCTGGCATCATATCGGCGACAGCGCCTACTTCACCGAACAGTGGAACAAGGCCCTCGAACTGTTTGACGGCGACATCCTCTTCCACATCCAAGCGGACGCTTCTTATCCCGACTTCGCCGAGATGTTCGAACGGTGCCGGTTCGCCGTCGCCCGGCACAACTGCGGAGTCTATGCGCCCAATGTGGACTACACGAACTGGAAATACAATCGGCGCAAACTCCGGCGGTTGGACGACGATTTGCTGGAAGTCCCGCAGACGGATTGCACTTGCTGGGCAATCTCCCGAGAAGTGCTTGACCGGTTGCCGTCCGTCGATCCCCGCGTCTGCAAGTTCGGCTGGGGAATCGATTTCCTAGCGATCGCCACGGCCCGGGCTTTGAACAAACGCGTGGTCCGGGATTACCGGTTCCACGTTGCCCATCCCCGCTCGACCGGCTACGACGCCGCGGAGGCGGGTCGGCAGTTGCTGCCGGTGATTCAAGGCCTGCCGCCGGAGTTGCGGCGGATATTTGTTTCACTCCAGAAGGAAGCCAAGAGCAAGTTGGACTATCGCACGCCCGGCTACCGGGTCCGCCGCGCCCTGAACACACTGCAACGATTCGTAGGACTGGGCGCTGGGGGAATGTAAGCTCTGGGCGAGTGGCTGGTCAGGCCGGCTGCGATGCGGGAAACGGCTGGAAGGCGACAGCGCGCCGCATCGCGTCAGAATATTCGCCGCACCGCGACGATGGCCCGTTCCGGGCAGGTCTGGGCTGCCAGTTCGTCGGCCACGGCCTTGACCGTTTCTTCCGCCGTGGCGCGGTCCAGAGCGCTGAGCGCGGCGGCCGCTCGCCCCTGGTCCGACTCCCGCACGTCGACTTCCACGGGCACCAGGTGGCCGCGCGTGAACAGCACCAGCGACTCACCTGGCTCCATCGTGCGCAGTTCCTGGTGGAACCTCCGGTCCGGATCGGTGCCGAGCAACGTCCCTGGTTCGCCAATCTTCTCACAGCCGTGCGGGCCCACGACCAGAGCGTGCGTATCACCGGCGACGGCGAATTCCATCTCGCCGGTTTCCGGATCGATCACGGCGTAGAACAGGGACGCGAACCGATTGCCGGTGGAGTAGGTCCACAGGGCTTCGTTGAGCCGTTCGAGCATTTGTCGCGCTTCGTGCGGGTACGTGGCGTGCGATTTCAAGGCGACGTGCAGCGTCGTGGCGGTCAAGCTCGCTTCCACCTGCATGCCATCCGCCTGGCCCGCGGCGACGGCGATCCGGCCGTCGGGCAAAACGCACCAATCGAACAGCTGGCCGCCGAGTGAGTCGTCGCCGCTCAGTCGGCCGGCAATCTGCCAGCCGTCCACCAGGGGCGGCACGCTGGGACGCTGATCGTCCTGCCACTGAGTCAACAGGCGACGCGCTTGATCCGTTTGCCGACCGCGCAGTCCTTCCCGCACCAACACTTCTCGTTCCAGGTCGGAGACCAGTCGCCCGGCCACGATTTCGGCCAGGTGTGTCTGCTCGGGTGAGAACTCGCGAACTTGCTGGGCGAAGAACCACAGCGTACCCAACGGCGTGGACGTGGACGCGACGGGAACGCACAGGGCGGCTGGAAAATCTTCAGGGGTCTTCCAGTGGGGCAGCAGGGACGTGTCCTCCAATGCCACCGCGTGGCCGACGAGCGCTTCCAGATCGGCCACCGCGCCGCGCAAGGGACGAGGCGCATCGAGGAACCGGCTCTTTGGGAGACGCCAGGCCGCGCGCAGTTTCAAGTGGCTGGTGGCGTCGTCCAGCAAGTACAACGCGGCGGCCTGGCAGCCGATCGCCTCGGCGCCGCCTCGCAACACCGATTCCAGTCGGCTGGCCAGTTGATGTTGTTCGTCGGGACGCAACGTCACCGGAATACCGGCCGCCAGCTCTGCCTCACGTTGCCAGACTGTCGATTGCGTACGATGCATCTCGGTCACCAGGTCCCCAATGGCCTGCGCTAGCGGCTGGACCTGCTCGAGCGGCAGCGGCGCCGTGGCCGGGATCGATTCGTCCTGCGTGAGCACCAACTTCCCGTCTCCGACACCGGGCACGCCGATCGGCATCGACCAAGTGCCACGAGGTTCAAGATACCCGGTTCCCGCGCAGTTCAATTGCCAACCCGTCACGGACTGGAAAGTGCGCAGGACGGCGCCGAGGCCCTGAATATCGGCCGTCGGAGTCTTGAGTGCGGAGGATTCTTCGATATGCAGCTTCAGGTAATCAGGGAACGATTTCGTCACGGTGTGCTGACCTGTTCTCTGGGCCCGATGTCCGACACAGCACCAGCTCTGGCAGCCGGTGCGACCCTGGCGTGGCTAGTTGATATCAACATCGACGCGCGAACGTGAATCGATGAAAGAGAATGTGCGGACCCGCGCGGGCTGGCGCGGCAGGCAAGGAATTAAACCGCCCAGCAGTCCGGATCGTCAGAACACCTACGACAAGCACATCCGCGCCAACCGGCCGTCCGATGGCGCGCCGAGAGGCCGCCGTGTGGTCACTGCGGAGTGCCGGTGGGCCGGATGCGTGTGGTCTCGACGCGATTACCCCGCGCTTTGCCTGTCGGACGCCGGCACGGCCGGCCGCAAACTCAGCAACAGCTCCACTTCCCCCAGCGGCGCCTCCAACCGTGCGGCGATTGCCTGCGGCGAATGCCCGGAGTCGGCCAACCCATAGATGGCCGACTGCTGTGGGTGAATGTCCCCCGACACGGCTACACGGTCGGAATCGGGCCTCTCCCCAGCGGCGATCCGGGACGGATCCAGCACCGACAATAGCTGTTCCAGGCGGTCCGACTCCACCCGTGCCTGGCCGATCAGCAGCTGGACGAGTCGCATCTTCGTGTCCAGTTCGGCTTTCAGCGTGCGGGCCAGTTCGTGCATTTCCACCTGCCACTTCATGACGTCGTCGGGCGTCTCCGACAAGGTACGGTCCGCGGCCTTGATCTGCATCCGCCGCGGAACGGGATCGGAGGAACGCCGATTCCGAGCACGGTGATGTCGGTACGAGCGGCGGAACATGATGAGGATCAGCAGCACGATCCCCGCCAGAAACATGCCGTTCGACATCCATTCAGCGAGCAGCCACATAGTTGTTCCTCGGGCCCCCGGGGATGATATGACGACGCCCAGGCGTCATTTCTACCACTGCAGCGGACTGGCAGAAAGATCGAAAGCACGCTGCGCCGCGCGATAGATCTCGCGCAACGGGCGACCGGCCGATAAAGCCAGCTGACGACACGACTCGTATTCGGGCGCGAAGCCGACCGTCCCGTCGGCCAGCCGAGCCAACTTGCCGGTGACGTTGCCCCAAGGCGTGGTCACCTCGTGAGCGCGCCGCTGCAACGTGTGACGATGGGCCGGCCAACGACGGATGCCCAGCGAACCGGTTTCCGAGAAGACGATCTGCTCCAGTCGCGCGATATCCACGACCTGGCACAGTACGCTGAGCACGATACCCGGACGGTTCTTCTTCATCTGAATCGGAGTCGTGTACACGTCCAGCGCGCCGGCGTCCAGCAGACATTGTGCACAATACGCGATCCACTCGCCCGGCACGTCATCCAGGTTGGTTTCGAGAACCCACACCTGGTCCTCCTGCCAGGCCGGATCGCTGAGCGTCTCGTCGCTCTCGCCCACGAGCAGCCGCAGCAGATTGGGCTGTTCCTCGAGATCGCGCGTGCCCGCCCCGTAACCGATCGTGTGGATACGCATGGCGGGGACCCCGCCAAATTGATCCGCCAACGTGGCGACAATGGCCGCTCCCGTGGGCGTGGTCAGCTCGGCCCGTACGTCGGACGGCGCGAGCGGGATACCGGTAAGCAGTTCCGCCGTCGCGGGAGCCGGGATGCTGACCCGACCGTGGGCGATGTGCAGCGTCCCCTGTCCCGTCGGAATGGGGGAACAGACGACCCGGTCGACAGCCAACAGTCGCCAGCCGATGGCAGTACCCACGATGTCTGCAATCGAGTCGATCGCACCTACTTCGTGGAAATGGACCTTTTCCAGGGTCGTTCCATGCACCTTGGCCTCGGCCGCTCCCAGTCGCACAAAGATCCGCCGGGCCAACTCCCGCTGGGGGCTTGTCAGCGTGCTGCGATCGATCATTTCCGTGATGTGGTGCAGGTGGCGATGCTTGTGCTCCGGCTCATACAACACACGGATGTGCGTGGCGCGAAACCCCTTCTTCTTGACGACCGATGCTTCGAGTCGACAACTGGGCAGGCCCAGCGAATCGATGCCCTGTTGAATCTCCGCCAGCGGGATACCGGCATCGACAAGAGCGCCCAGCGTCATGTCACCGCTGATGCCACTGGAACAGTCGAGATAGGCCACACGCATCCAGACGCCTCTTCTGCACGGAAGTCGCCGTTAATCAGAGTGGCCCGCCGGGCCCCGGCGGGATCTTGCCCTTGCCAGACTCGAATCCCGCCGGGGCCCGGCGGGCCACTCTGTTCTCTTTCCGGCACGCACTGCCCGCCGAGTATACCGTGCGCGAGGAACTTACCGCAATTCCCGACTGCTCGCCCTGTCCCCCTGGCCCTGTCCCCCTGGTGCCCTGGCACACCGGCCCAGACGACATTGACGCGTCCGGCCGGTTCCATTACAAGTCTCTGGCCGCCCGTTCGGCGGTGCGCGGCGGCCTGAGGAACCAGGTCATCCGGTGCGTTGGGCCCGGTCGAAGACGGTGGCAAGGAAGGCACACCATGGGATCGGCTTTGAACCACAGCGAGAAGAAACTGCCGGCCACTCCCTGGGGTCACTTGCCGCCCCGCATGCGTGTGTTGTTCATTACCGGTCATCACCGCACGGGTGGCTGGTTGGCCGAAGCCTTCACTTCGGATAGTGCCAGCGATGTGCAGTTGGTCGAGGCCCTGGGAATCGCCACGGGCCTGGCGAAGTTGCGCGACGAGTTGTTTGATGCGGTGCTGGTCAGTCACGAAGTCGGGGGACTCGACGCGTTGGAAGTGCTCGATGCGATCCGTGCCGGCAGCAGCGAGGACCAGCCGATCGTCGTACTGGGCGACCCGAGCGAGCAGGAACTGGCGGCGTTGTGTTTCGAATCGGGCGGCGACGCCTACCTGTGCGTGCACACGACCACGACGCGGGCCCTGATGTGGGTCGTGGCTCGGGCCGTCGAACGCCACGCCTTGATCACCGAGAATCGGCGACTGCAACAATCCCACCGCCATCGTCTGCGACTGGAGCACGCGGAAGCCCATCGCTTGCTCGAGCAGCAGCGGGCCATGATCACGGATCTGGCGGAGATCTGTCGCGATGACGTGCCGGCCATCTCCCAGGATGATGACGAAGTCCCGGCCACTCGCCGCGGCCTGCCGCTCGAATTGCCGCCGCAACTCACTAACCACTATCGTGAACTGCTGCGAGCGTACGTGATCATGGGTGCCGGCAACCTGTCGGCCGAGATGGAGCGCCTGGCGGAGATGCTGGCCTATGCCGCAGTCACACCGCAGCAAGCCATGCTGTTGCATTTGCATGTGCTGGAAGAGATGATATCGGGGCTGGGTAGTCGCAGTGCGCGGCACGTGATGAGCCGTGCCGACATGCTGATTCTCGAAGTCATGATTCATCTGGCGGAACAGTACCGCACACGGTACCTGAGACGCGTGTGCCCGCCGCGGCAACTGGCGCTGCCAGGTTTTGACGTCGCCTGACGCGAGTGGTGGTCTGGAATGTCGGATCAAGAAACTACGGTGGCCACGCTGGCGGACCTCGTGCGCCGCTTCGTGCAGGAACGGGATTGGGGACAATTCCACTCGCCGAAAAACCTCTCGATGGCCCTGACGATCGAGGCGGCCGAGCTGATGGAGCACTTCCAGTGGATCACGACCGACGCCTCCCGGACGATCGGAAACGATGCCCAGAAACTGGAAGCCGTCAGCGACGAGTTGGCGGATATCGTGTGCTACGCGCTGGCCATCGCGAACGAACTGTCGATCGACATTGACACGGCCATGCGCCGCAAAATGGTCAAGAACGAAGCGAAGTATCCTGCCCCGGAGTTTCGCGGCCGGTTCGAATGAACCGGGCGGCTATCCGCGCCGTGGACCGCTGGCCGCGTCCGCCACCCGCGCCTTGACTGGTTCGCCGCTTCCGACCGACAACCCGATCCACCCGTCCCGTAACACAAACTGAGTGACCCGCAGGTCGTGCAGTCGGGGGTCGCGGACCAGGACGTTGCCCAGCAGGTCGACCTGGGGATGTTGAGCCAGTACTTTGCTGAAGATACCCCGCAAGGCCACTTGGTCCCTCATCGCCAGCCGGCGGCCCTTGAGCCGGATGTAGCCGTCGCGCACCAGTCGCACATGCAGTCCTTCCACTTGGGGCAGGTACAACGCCCGCACTTCGATGTCACGCCATACGTTGGGTGCGCCGGCATCGAGTCGGGCAATCCGCAGGGTCAACTCAATCCGGTCGTCGCAGCAGGTGAAGCGGATCGGATCCTGATCGGCCAATCGAATCGTCACGTCGGTCGGGATGTCTTCGGGAACCTGGTAATTCTCTTGGCGGAACCGGCGGGCGATTTCGCGGATCAAGGTCGGCAGATCGGTGTCCTGCCCACCGAGCCGCAAACTCGACATGACATTGTTGAGGGCCGTTTCGTGAATCTGCACGCTCAGCAGGCTGTCCGAAGTGGCCTGCGGCCGCGGCGTACACGCTCCCACTTGCAGACTGCCGGCCAGACGATACCGGGCGATCAGCCGTTCCTGCGTGGTCTCCATGTCGACCGCTTCCGGACGCAGACCGAGATCCTGCAGCGGTTCCAGGATCTGTGTCCGGAATTTCTCGGTGGACTGGCGGAGTTGCTTGTCCACTTCGGCGTCCAGGCGTGACTGTGCCCGATTGGCCAGCAGCCCTTCCGCCTCCCACTTTGCCGCGTCTGCCTTGCTGTCATATTGCTGACGGGCGATCGCCCGGACCAACAGATTGACCAGCGGGACGCCATCCAGGTCGGTCTCGAGTTTCGTCAGATCGGCATTGGAAACCGCCGCCGCTTCCGCTTCTTCGGTGCGCAGCCCGCGATTGTCCAGCATGAGCAGTTTGCGAGCGAGGTACTGGGCGGCGTCCGGCATTGTGGAAATTCGCCGGGCCGCGTTTGGTCTCCGTGCGAGAGTCGACCTGCCCCTCGGCTTCCAGTCCCATCTTCCACTGCTGGCGGTCGGGAAACAGCACCAGTCGGAGCCGCGTGGACACGCGACTACGGCCAAAGACCCTGCCACCCATCAACGTGTCGTCGACACTCTCGTCCACCGTCTGCGGATGCGGCAGCAGGCGGTTGACCAGATCGGCCGAAATCGCCACGCGGATGTTGGCATTGCGATAATACGTGTTGAGACGGTCCGCGAGCTCCACCATCGAGGGCGAAGAGGACCACCGCAGCAGCTGGTAGCTCTCGGCGACGGCCTGGGCGGAATCCTCCAATCCCGTTTCCTCCAGACGTTCCAAGTCGTCCAAAAGTGACTCGTAGTTCACCGGTTCCACCACCCACTTGCGCAGTTCGACGGTGAATTCTTGCCACGTCGATGCAGCGAAGAACTGCTCCTGCTCCACCGTGGCGTTCGCCCCGTCCAGGCGCGTCAGGATCTCCCGCGCCAGTCGGCTCCGCTGCTCAGCACGCGCCGTCCAATGTTGCGCTTCGAGTTGGCGAACTTCGTCCAGCAGCAGGTATGTCCGCCAGGTGGCGGCGTTGTCCAGACGTGCCAGTTGGTCTTCGACCGCCCGCACGTGCCGGCTCATCGTCGCCGCATCGAAGCTGCTCCCATTCATCGCCACGGGCCTGACCACGGGGCGAGCCAGTTGGTGTACGCTCCGCCAGATTGCCAGCCGCCGCTCGAGTGCAAATGCGCTGCGCATGAACAACGTCCGATCCTCCACGCTGGTTTGTTCCAGCGCGGTGGAGCTGGCCTCCGCCACGACCTGGTCCAGCTGATCCAGGAATCGAGCGGCCTGGGGATCGGCCAGCGACTCAACCGCGTGCAGTTGCCGGAGGAGGGTCTCTACGTGCTGGCCCCAGTCCGTCGCGACCTGACGCTCGCGAAGCGTGTTCAGCGAATCGATCACGACCCGTGGCAGCGGCCAGCAGGCCATGATGTCGGGCGCATGTTCGATCGCTCGTCGCGCCAAGGCGCCGGCCGGTGTTTCGACCGACGATGCCGACTCCGGAGGCGGTGCGGCTGCTGCCCCCGTCGCCGGCTCGGTACGCCGTGGCGGGTCTGCGACCGGCAGAAGACTCGCCGCGGCCAAGGACGGGTCGCGAAATACGCGCTCGGCTCCAGGTGGCATCGTCGGAGCTGTGCGGTGCGCTGCGACATTGTCGGTCAGCTGCTGCGAGGGTTCACGATCAGTGCGGCCAAATTGTCGCCGCGGCGAGGTCGGTGTTCTTCGCACGACCGCCGGGTCGTTGTCCAGCCCCGTCCGCGAAGCGACCACAGGTACCGCAGCCGAAACGGCGAGGCCACCATCCGGGAACCAAGTCCAGGAGGCTGCCACCGCCAGAATGATGACCGCGATTGCCACACCGACCATCGGCCAAGTCGGGTGCCCATGTTTGCGCATACTACTCTCTCCGCACGCGCAGAGGATCTGAACGTACAAGCCGCACAATAGTGAGGATCGGTAATCTGCCATCGGCGAATCGAATCGGATTCCCGATTCGTGCCGCGGCTTGTCGAGATCAGCTCCCCAATCCGAGGGAATCGGCGCGAAACTGTGCCGGTCAGCTTGAGTTCGTGAACTGCAAAGAGTTGGCAGACAGTGCAGTTCAGTGCGGGTTTTGCCGACGGGGCACGGCCTGTCGGTTAGCCGTGGTCGTCTGCCCGTCGCGGTGGCAGCGAGGGACTGTCGGGGGCTGTGGCCGAGCAGTCATCGTGGCCTCGCACAACTTCGCGTGAGACAACCGTGGTCGCGTCAGGCGTGTTCACCGATCGCCAGAATGGCTGGCGGATAGGAGCGGACATCCCACGCCAACGATGTCGGCAGCGATGCCATGTCGAAACGTTCATCCGCCTCGACGACCAGCAGGCTCAGCGCGGGCGCCGCGTCGGCGACGTGCTGCAGCAAGCGGAGCAGCGGGTCGGTGTGACTGACGTACAAATCGTAGGGTGGCGAACAGAACACCAGCCAGGGATGATCGGGCACCGCGGGCCGGGGTCGTGCGGCGAGTTGTCGGCCCCAGATGAAGGCGTCCCCCGCCACCAGTTCGATGCGGTCCGTCAGCTGGAGTGCGGCGGCATTTTCGCGGATCATCCGCGCCGTGGGAAAATGCCGCTCGACCAGCGTGGCACACTGGGCTCCGCGACTGAGGGCTTCCCAACTCAGCGCTCCCGTGCCGGCGAACAAGTCGATCACGTGTGCGCCCAGCACCCGCGTGCCGACCAGGTTGAACGCGGCTTCGCGGACGCGCTGCTTCATGGGCCGGGTCCGCGCGTCCCCCGAATAGGCGATGGGCCGACCTCGCAGTGTGCCGCCGATGATCCGCAAAGTCCCGGAAACAGGCGAGGAGGATTCGTCGACTCCCCGCGAAGGTCGGTCTTTTCTACGTGCCATGGCCCTGATTGTGCCAGCCCCGCGCGGGTCCGTCGAGCGTTGGATCGACCTCGGCTGCGGGAAAAATGGCGAACCGAGCGAGCGGTTGGACACGTAGTAGAAGAAGTGCCATCGGGGGGGCTGGCGGCGGAGGTCGGGTTGCACGGGCCGCGTCGGTTGGCGGCGCACGGCCCCTGTGTTAGTCTTTGAGTTTCGATCGGTGCGACTTCGCCGGCCATGAGTAAGCATTCCTGAGTGTCGAGTGTGTGGGAGAGAATTTCATGTTGCGTCGCTTGTTCGTTCCCGTTGTGGTTTTGATGGCGTCGGGGTGTTGGCTGTTTGTCCCCCGCATGTCTTGGGCCCAGGAAGCTCCCGCGCCAGCTGCCCCGCCAGCTGCCGCAGCGCAGGAGTCGCCCGCTCCCGAGACGGCCGCTCCCGAGACGGCCGCTCCGGCGGCGCCAGCCGGTCAGGACGCGGCCCAGGCCGCCGCACCCGACCCGCAACAGGCGAAGGCCGAGTTCCAAGCGAAATTTGGCGAGTGGAAAGAGCGGATTAAGAAACTGCGAGCGCTCAAGCACGATTACCAACTGGCCGACGAGCCGACCCGCAAGGCGATGGAAACGCAGTGGACCCAGGAGGTTGCGGACGTCAACGCGTTTCTGCCCACGGTGGTGGCGGCCGCCGCCAACGCCTATCGCGCGGCACCGAACGAGGACCGTGAACTCACCTTGTTCCTGGCCAAGATGCTCGAAGACGACGTGCTGAACGATCGGTACGAATCGGCCGCCATGCTGGCCGACGTGCTGATCGCAGGCCAATGCGACATGCCCCACATTTTCCGGGCTGGCGGCGTTGCCAATTTCTCCCTCAACAACCTCGACAAGGCCTTGTCTTTGATGAGCCAGGTGGAGCCGGGCAGCGAGCATGGTGCTGACGCACAGGATCTCCGCAAGGATATCGAAGCATATGTGGAATTCTGGAAGCACGAGCAGGAGTGCCGACAGAAAGAGGCTGCGGCGGACGATCTGCCCCGCGTCAAACTGACCACCTCCAAAGGGGACATCGTGCTGGAACTGTTCGAGAACGAAGCCCCCGAGACGGTGGGGAATTTCATCAGCCTGGTGGCCAAGGGATACTACGATGGCTTGACGTTTCACCGCGTGATCGCCGGGTTCATGGCCCAGGGTGGCTGCCCCGTGGGCGATGGGTCGGGCGGCCCGGGATACACGATCTACGACGAGTGCAACAAGCCGGAAGCGCGCAAACATTTTCGCGGCTCACTCAGCATGGCGAAAACTCAGGCTCCCAACTCCGGCGGGTCCCAGTTCTTCATCACGTTTCGGCCGACCCCGAATCTCAACGGCCGACATACGGTCTTCGGTCGCGTGATCGAAGGCCTGGACGTGGTGGGCCGGATCCAACGCCGCGAACCGGACCAAAAGGATGCCGCCGAGCCCGATACGATTGTGAAGGCCGAAGTGCTGCGCAAACGCGATCACGAATATCTGCCACACAAGGTCGAGTGACCTTGTGACTCGTCAAGGGGCACAGTCCGCCCCTGCCCAGCCGATCGTTCGATCCGTAGGGCGGACTTCCGAGTCCGCCCCGGTCCAGGCCACCGCTCGAACCGTCGGGCGGACTTCCGAGTCCGCCCACTCGCTCGTGGCGCCTACGACATTACCGTCGAAAGGATCGGGACGGACTTGGAAGTCCGTCCTGCGTATTTGCCGATGGCCAGGACTGTGAGGCGGACTTCCGAGTCCGCCCTTTCTCCAGCGTCACGGTGCCTGTTGACGGGCTGTACTGATTCGGTCTACGCTAGTATTCGGGTCTCTAATACTGACGGCGTGGGTTTGTTGGTAAAGCTAATTGTCCGACGGACGGTGGAATGCATCTCAAGTCCTTGCGTGTGTTCTGTGATGTGGTGGGTCGGCGGAGCTTTTCGCGGGCGGCGGCCGAGAATGGAATCACCCAGTCGGGAGCCAGCCAGATCGTCCACCATCTCGAGGAGCACTTGGGTGTCAAGCTGATCGACCGATCGAAGCGTCCTTTTGTTCTGACTCCGGAAGGAGAGGTGTATTACGAGGGGTGTCGCGGACTGGTCCAGCAGCTCTACGCGTTGGAGGACGAAGTCCGATCTTTGCGGCAGGAAGTGGAGGGACGGGTCAGTGTGGCGTCGATCTATTCGATCGGGCTGAGCCACATGAACCGTTGCGTACAGGATTTCCTCCACAAGCATCCGAAAGCTCACGTGCGGGTGGAGTATCAGCATCCGCAGCAAGTGGTAGCACTGGTCGAAAGCGGCAAGGTGGATTTGGGGCTGATCAGTTATCCGAAGCAGACGCGGACGCTCAAAGCGATCCCTTGGCGCAACGAGGCGATGGTCGTGGTGTGTGCTCCGACCCATCCGCTGGCCAGTGCGAAGAGTGTGACGCTCGCCCAACTGGACGGTCGGGAGATGGTTGGATTCGACGAGGGTCTGCAGATTCGTCGCGAAATCGACCGGGTATTCTCGGCCCGGGGGGTCAACGTGTGCGTGGTCATGGAATTCGATAACATCGAGACACTCAAACGCGCCGTGGAAATCAATGCGGGACTGAGTGTATTGCCGGAGCCCACGGTCGCCCGGGAAGTGGAGTTCGGTTCGTTGGTGGCGGTATCCTTGGCAGACGTCGAGATGGTGCGACCGTTGGGCATCCTCCACCGGTGCGGGGTCGACCTGGGCGCCACCGCTCGCCGTTTCATCCAGTTCTTGCTGGACCATCCCAAGGCGGACGAGTGGACGGGAGACGGCGTGGCTCACGCTATGCCTGCGGCAGCGCGACCGACGCGTGGTGCGGATGCGGGTCGCGCGGAGCACGTGCCGTCGTGACGGGTGCTCACAGGCCGGGGCAACTCAATCCGACTCGCACACCACGCGGAAGCCAACGTTAAAGACTCCCTGGTACGGCCGGTAGGCTCGTCGTGCGCCGGAACTTGCCTGGGCCGGCCGATCTCGCCACGAGCCGCCCCGCACGATGCGCTTTTCCGCGGCGAGCGAGGCGTCATTGCGGCCGTCGTCGGCCTGATACGGATACGGCCAGTCCGCCGATCCGGGTCCATTCGGCCACATTGCCGTGCATGTCGCAGAGTCCCCAGGCGTTGGGCCGATACAGGCCGACACCGTCCGACAGGAAACCGCGATCGTTGAAGCGACTGTCCTTGGGAATCCAATCGTCGTACGTGCTGCGGTTGGGCAGTGGCTCGCGCTGCTTCAGGTACGGATGGCAGACGAATTCGCTGAGCATCGCGTCAGCGAGATTGGCAAACGGCGAGAAGTCGGTTCCCTCGTCGCCGTAAAAGAACGGAGACTCGGTACCGGCCCGGCAGGCATATTCCCACTGCGCTTCGCTGGGCAAGTGAAACGACAGGGACGTCTCCTGGCTGAGCCACTCGCAATACGCCTTGGCTCGTTCCCAGCTGACACGGACAACGGGTTGATCGGGACCGTTGACGTAGAATCCACGCACGCCAAACTGCATGCCGAAACGCGACTCGACCCGGCTGTCGTGGCTGGGGTCGAAGGCGGCATATTGCCGGTTCGTGATCTCGACACGTCCGATCCAGTAGGGACGTTCGATCGTCACGCGATGCAGCGGCTGTTCGCCGGGCGTACCGCCGCGGATTCCCCATCACGAACTCGCCGGGCGGAATGCGGACGAGTTCCATGGAAAGGCCACCGGGCAGTTCGACCGTTCGTTCGTAGGCACCCAGCGTCTGTTGACGACGGCGGGCTTCTGCCGCGTCGAAGGGCCAATCTGCAACGACCGGTGCGGACGCGACGGCCGGCGCGGCGGATGGTGGCAGGATCGGTTCGATCGGCCGTCGGTCCTGCAGCGGGGATGGCCTCCGGATCATCGTCCAGATTGTTGAAACGCTGACGCAATTCCCGTCGCCGCTGGGCGTAGGGTGCCACTCGTTCTCGACCGGCGATTTCCGTCCAGGTACCGTGGAACGGCGCGTTCAGGTCAATCCACGTCATCAGGCGGTCCCAAGCTTCCGCGTCCAGTTGCACGCCGTAATGACCGCGGGTGAGCATTTGCACGAGGTCGGTCGTGTCGGCGTGGAACTCCAGCGGCATGAGCAGGTGATAATCGCTCTCCAGGCCAGGACGCCGGACGTAGCGATGGAGAGCCACGTACGAAGTGGTGAAGTGTCCGGCGTCCACGCCACCGAAATGATACGCACTGGTGTAGTCGGTGATCCGTTCGCGACCGCGCAGATCGACGACCGTCTGACCCTGTTCGTTGACGCGTCCGTCGTGGCACCCGACGCAGAACTTGTCGAGCACCGGCTGAACTTCGCGTTCGAAGTTGAAGCCCCTGGCCGGTCCATGCCAAGGAGTAATGTCGCGTGGCGCACGTTGGCTGGCCAGTGTCTGCCGAGTGGCTGGGCTGGTGTTGCGGTTCTCGTGACACCCGGCGCATGAAACGACTTCGCCCGGCATGCCGGTGAACCAGCTCCGCATGAGTTGGACCGCCTTGCCTTCGGCGTCAAGCGGTTGCACGGAGATCGGTGTGTTGGCGGGGATGCGAAACAACGCGGAACCGTCGTCCTCGACCGGCACGGTCCCCAGAATCCGCTTGATGTCCCACGGCCCTTCCATGCCCACCACGCCTTGCGGACCGCCCATGTTGGGATACAGGTAGTGGTAGCTCACGATCCGCAGTTGCTTGACCGTGCCGCGCGGAATGCCAGCCATGGCCGCACCGGCGTACACGTCCGACAGGTACACGACGGCATCCTGTCGCTCGAGATCGACCTGATCGGGCAACACGGGCGGCCGGGATGTGGGCCGAAACGGTATCGGCTCGAACAACGCATAGCCGGGAACCTCGGCCAACAAGACCAGGTTGTCGAACACATCCGCCAGGTAGATGCCCCAGTTCGACTGCGCCGTCGGCTGCGCGGCCACCAGAAAGTACTTGTCGCTCAGCGGGTAAGGGTGCAGGAACTTGGGCCACGAGTTGTCCACGAGCTGGTCTTCGATCAGCGGTTCGACGGGCAGTCCGCGTCCCGGTATCCGCTGGATCACACCGGTCGCCTCGTGGTGGCCGCGAGCCGCGTCGAACAGCACGAGCTCCCCCATCCGCCGGACGCCGTGATGGCCGCTGACAATGCCCACGAACTGGGTCGGATGGTTCGGGATCGGGCGCGCATAGAACAGGGCGTTGGGCCAGTACGAGTTGCCGCCATAAAACTCCGCCTGGCCCGTGCCGTCCGGTTTCATCTGGAACAGGAGGCGATCGTGGCTGTGCGGCGTGTCCGCGTATTCCCACCGCAGATAGAGAACGCGGCCGTCAGCCATGACCGTCGGACACCAGTTGTGTTCCTGATCAAAGCAGAGTTGACGGATTGGATGGCCGTCAGCATCCATGCGGTAGAAGTTGGCCACAAGGCTGCTGCCATTGACGCACGGAACGGCTGCCATCGAGGCCGTCGATGAGAAGATGATGCCGCCGTCCGGCAAGTAGCAGGCGTCGTAGTTGTGTACGCCTTCCAGGTCCGGCGTGCGTTGGCGCAGGCCGCTGCCGTCGGCTTGGATCTCGAACACCTGCCAGAGTCCTTGAGCATTCAGCGAGGAGAACAGCAACCGGTCGGCGCCGAAATCGAGGTCGACGTCGCCCACGAACTGGTATCCTGCGGGCCGGTACAGTGTCGTCATATGCCCGGACTCGTTGGTGAGATCCAGGATGGCGATTTCATTCTCCCAGACGTCACCGCGAATACTGGAGTTGCTCTGCCAGTTGCAGGGCAGCCCATAAGGATCGTCCGCATAGCCGTGTCCGGTGGGAGCCAGTCGCCGTTTGACCAGCAACAGTCGGTCAAAATTCAGGAGAGGATTGCGGAGCATCACTCGATGCTCGAGCTGTGCGACCCGGATGTGCGCCGCTGCCAGCCGCTGCCAGGTGTCGTCCGTGTCGGGCCGTCGCGCAGGAGATCGACCTCCTGATCCAATTGCTGCAGGCGGGACTCTTCCTCCGCCAGGAATTGTCCCGGGTTGGCGGCGAGTGTCCGGAAATCAGCCAGGACAGTGCGGGTCTGCGCGATCATCTGTCGGAGGCTGGTCCACGACAATTCGACGTCCACCTGTCGTGTGGAGTTGTCGGGCATGCGGATGGTCACGCGTGCCCGCCGCGACAGCGCGATGTTCTGGTCACTTCGCGGGTCTCCCAGCAGTTCGTTGTGGGTCGCCGGGCCGAACACCGGATCGCTCGGCGGGGCGGCGAATTCCACTCCTTCGACCGATCCGTCGACCGTGCCGATGCCGGAGACGGCGGGGACGAAATGGGGCTGCGCCGGCAGGCCTTTCCGGGCGCTCTGCTGCCGCTCGGCCACCGATCTGGCCAATCGCCACTCGGGCGGAAATGGCACCGACGATTCGAACCGCAATGCGCACACGTGGCACATGCAGGAGCCGGGGCACGACAATTTGATCGTGTGCTTTCCCTGGGTGATGTGCATCGTGCACTGGGTTTCCCAGCGGGCTTGGCTGGTCTGCCAGCTGCCGGTGATTCCCGCGAAGCCTCGCTGAACCTGAGTTCCGTCCAGGTAGATATCGACCGGCCGAGAGTCCTGTGCCGTGTACAACGCGACCAGCGTGTAATCGGCGGTGGCGGGAAATTCGAGATCGTATTCCGCTTCGTTGGGCAGCACCCCGGCATTCCAGATGCACGCGAACTTGTCCGCATAGGCATCGCCCGGCACGCTGACGCGCACATTGCCGCGATCGAACCAATCCGCGCGAATCGTGAAGCTGGTGGGGTTCTCCGCAGCCTGCCCCGCGGCTGCGGTCATGATCGCACCGACGACCAGGGCCGTGCCGAAACAGAGCCGGAACAGGGATTCGCTCATGGCAGGTCTCTCCACATTGGGGTTGAACTGCTGCAACCGATGTCTTCCAATGTACTTGCGGGCTCATCACGACGCGAGGCCTCGATCGCGGCAAGAAATGGCTTGAGACTGGTTCCAGTCCCATGAGCAACGGCGTACCACATCCGTCGGATACTTCCTCTCCACAGGATGACTCGAACTGGTTGTCCGAGTTCCGTGAGAGTTGGCAGAGGGGTCGGCGGCTTCGCATTGAGGACTACGTTGCGCACGTTCCCGCGCTCAGCCGTCGACGGCTGTTGAGAGATCTCTTGACGCTGGAACTCCAATTGCGGCGTAGTGCTGGCGAGTCCCCGCGCGCGGACGAATACCGGCCACGATTTCCGCAGGACGGCGATCTGGTGGAGCAGGTGTTTTCCACGAATCGCACCACGGATCCGCTGGGTGAATCGGGGGAACCCACATTGGTGGTCGCCTATCCGCACGAACCCACGTCGGATCCCATCGAGTGGCATGCGGGGCCGGCGGACACGTGGTCGGCGTCTCGCCAGATTGGACGATTCCAAGTGCGACAGGTGCTCGGCCGCGGAGCTTTCGGCGTCGTGTACCTGGCGTACGATCCCCAGCTGGAGCGGCTGGTCGCCTTGAAGGTCCCGCGTGCCGATCGATTCGACTCCGCCCACGATGCGGAGCGATTTCTGCAGGAAGCACGCCACGTCGCAAAGCTCAGCCATCCCGGCATCGTGCAGGTGCATGACGTGGGCATGGAGGGTGAATCGCCGTACATCGTCCAGCAGTACATCGATGGCGGAAACCTGGCCCATCGCCTGCGGAGCGGTCCGCCGCCCATCGCCGAGATTGCCGATCTGATGATTGCCATTGCCGAAGCGGTGGCCTTTGCCCACGAGCATGGATTCGTGCACCGCGACCTGAAGCCTGACAACATTCTGATCGACAGCCAAGGGCAACCGCGCGTCGCCGATTTTGGACTGGCCCTTCACGAAACTCTCCAGCGCCGTCGGCGGGGCGAGCGATCCGGCACTCCAGCATACATGTCTCCCGAGCAGATGCGCGGACTGACGCACCAGCTGGACGGGCGCAGCGACATCTGGAGTCTCGGCTGCATGTTCTACGAGCTGTTGTCTGGGCGCCGACCGTTTCCGGCCGCCAACCGCGAAGAGTTGTTCGAGGAAGTCACGAATCGGGAGCCGCGACCGATCCGCCAGCTCAATCGATTGGTTCCGGCCGAACTGGAGAGGATTTGTTTGCGGTGTCTGAGCAAGCGGATGAACGACCGCTACGCTACGGCGGACGATCTGGCCAGCGATCTGCGGCACTGGCGCGACCAGGCGCGCAGCGGGTCCGGCGAACTGGCACCGCTATCCGAACGCGATGACTTGCTGGTTGTGCCTCACGGGTTGCGCTCGTTCAGTGAGGCGGATGCCGACTTCTTCCCGCACCTGCTGCCGGGTCCACGCGACCGAACTGGTTTGCCCGAGAGCATCCGATTCTGGATGCGGCACATCGAGGAAACATCTCCGGACCCGATGTGTCGCGTGGGAATCATGTACGGCCCGAGCGGGTGTGGCAAGTCGTCGCTCGTCAAGGCGGGCATCCTTCCCCGTCTGGGTTCCCACATCGCGCCCGTGTATCTGGAATCCACGCGCGTGGATACGGACGTGCGCCTGCTCAACGCCTTGCGCCGGAGATTCCCTCAGGCCGACGCGAACTTGGATCTGGCCGAGATGGCCGCCGTGCTCCGCGAGCGCCCGGAAATCGCCGGCGGAAAAAAAGTGCTGATCGTATTGGATCAATTCGAGCAATGGCTGCACGCGCGGCCCGATCGGGCCACCGACCAGATCACGGATGCCTTGCGGCACTGTGATGGCCGGCAACTGCAAGGCCTGCTGTTGGTACGCGACGATTTCTGGATGTCCATGACCCGACTCATGCAGGACTTGGATCTGCCGCTCGTGGAACGCGGAAATTCCATGGCCGTGGATCTCTTCGACCGCGATCATGCCCGCCGAGTCTTGGCTGCCTTCGGCCAGGCCTTCGGACGTATCTCCCGCGATGAACGGACCGCCGAGGAAGAACAGTTTCTCGATCAGGCAGTGGAGAGCCTGGCACAAGATGATAAGATCGTCTGCGTGCGTCTGGCTCTGTTTGCCGAAATGATGAAGAACCGGCCGTGGACGCCGGTCAGTTTGCGGATGGTTGGTGGAGCGGAAGGTGTCGGCGTTGCCTTCCTGGAGCAGACCTTCAGCGCGTCGACTGCGCCGCCGGCGCATCGGTTCCATCAACAAGCGGCCCGGGCGATCTTGAAGTCGCTGTTGCCGGAGCGAACCGCCAATATCAAAGGTCAAACGCGCACCTATCGCGAGCTGCTCGAAGTGTCTGGTTATGGCACTCGCGAAAACCACTTCCGCGAAGTCCTCGATATTCTCGACAACCAACTGCGCTTGCTCACTCCCTCCGAAGCCGGTGACGCCGACGCGTCCCAGGACACGGGCCCGACGGCGTACGCCCCGACCTACCAACTCACGCACGACTACCTCGTTCCCTCATTGCGTAACTGGTTGACGCGACGACAGAAAGCAACTTGGCGAGGTCGGTCCGAATTGCGGTTGCAGGATCGATCCGAAATCTGGAGTGCCAAACCGGAACGTCGCCACTTGCCCAAGTGGTGGGAAGACACAAATATCCGGTTGTTCACTTCCCGTCGAGACTGGACGCCCGAGCAGGCGAAAATGATGCGCAAGTCCGCCTGGTATCATCACACCCGGCTGACTGTGCTCCTGGCGTTGCTGGCCGTGGGGGCCACCATCGCTGTCGCGGCCCGCCGCCAACTGGAGAACCAGCGATACAAACAACATGCCCAAGCGGTCGTCGCATCGCTCCTGAAGGCAGACACCTCGCAGATTCCGGACATCGTGGCGGAAATCGATCAGAACGGGACGTGGGCCGTTCCCTTTCTCGCCGCTGCCCACGCTCAGGCCACCGAGGACTCTCCGCAGAAACTCCACACCGCTCTGGCACTGGTGGGTAAAGACTCCCAACACGTGGACTACATCCAGCGACGTTTGCTCGCCGCCCAGCCCGACCAGGTTGCGACGATCCGCCAGGTTGTGGCGTCGTTGAAAGGCGAGTTCATACCCCGGCTGTGGACCGTGCTCGAACGAGCCGAAAATTACACCGGCGCACAGCGACTCCGTGCAGCCGCGGCGCTCTCGGTCTTCGATCCCGACAACCGGCTGTGGCCCGCAGTCAGCCGGGACATCGTATCGCAGCTGATCCATGAACCGAGCACGCAACGTCCCGACTGGATTCGCCTCTTGCGGCCGGTGAAGCAGCCGCTGCTATCTCAACTGGTGGCGATTTACGGAGACGGGGAGCGGTCGGATGCGGATCGCGAATCGGTCACGGATGCGCTGGCGGATTTCGCCGCCGACAAGCCAC
The DNA here is from genome assembly GCA_963754725.1 of uncultured Planctomycetaceae bacterium. Classification (GTDB taxonomy): domain Bacteria; phylum Planctomycetota; class Planctomycetia; order Pirellulales; family Pirellulaceae; genus JAAYDI01. Next base: position 217,522 of record CAVWHV010000042.1, on the reverse strand, counting down.
AGCTGCTGGTGGACTTGGTTGCCGAGGCGGACCCGCGGCAGTTTGCAGTATTGCTGCCACCGTTGCGGTCGCATGTGTCCGCAGCCGTTCCGCTGTTGCAGGACAAGCTGATCAGTCCGTTGATACGTCGATGGCCCGACTCGGGAATGGAATGGCGGGAACCGACCGCGGAGATCGTGGCAGAAGTGGAGCAAGCGGCAGGGATCGTCGCACCCGCCTGTGCGTTCTGCCAGACATTGAACTTGGCGGTGGCCGAACGCGTGATCACATCGCTGGCCAGCACGGGGTATCGACTCACTCAGTTGCGACCGTACGCGACGCCGACGGGTACCCAGGTCGCGGCTGTCTGGCAGCGGGACGGGCGAGAATGCCGGTGGGTGTGGGACTGTTCGACCGAGGAGTTGCGCACCGAAGAATCAGGAACTGGCAGGGGCGGGGTTCGGTGCTGCGGATGTCTCCGCTTACGCCCGCTCGAGTCCTGCGGAGCCGGCAACGCCCAGCCGATTTGCCGCGGTGTGGGTGAAGAATGCGCCGGGCGTGGCTGATCCGGCCCTGCTGGACAGGATGCGCGCCGACCTGTACGTCGGTCTGCCGGAAAGCCAGCATGCGAGCGCCTGGGGTCCGCTGAATGAAGCGGGCTTCGTGCCGCGTGCCAATTGTCGGACGTGGGACGCCGATGGATCGCCACTGTACAGCTCGGTGCGCTGGAAACTGCGCGTCAACCCGGTGTATCGCGACTGTTGGGATGTGCCGTGGGCCGATTACGAACGCACGCAGCCGGCCGGCTGGTTCCAGGCGGATCTGCGACTGCTCGACAGCGGCTCGAACGACAGCGCACTCCGCGTATCGGCCGTGTGGTGGAATGGCGTGCGCTACGAGTCGCAGACGCTCTTCGGCGCGGCTCCGCCACTACACCGCGAACGATCCCGCGCACTGGTGGCCATGGGTTACCGTCCGTCCTCGCTCTCCGTGGTGTGGGATCGCAGTGTCGGACAGCCGGCCGCCGCTTCCACCTGGTATCGTCCGGCTGTGGCCGAAGCAGAACTCAACCAGTGGTCGCGGCAGAAGTCCAACGCGGCTGTGGCGCTGCTGGAGTTGCAGGCCAGTCCAGCCGTGTGGTCGCTGCTTCAGGCTGACTCCGACCCGTCCGTTCGTACTTACCTGATTCAGCATCTCTGCGAACTGAACGTGGATCCGCTGCTACTGGTGCGCCGGATCTCGGCGGAGCCTGAAAAGTCAGCGCGGCGAGCGCTGGTGCTGGCTCTGGCGCAATTCGAACCGACGCGCGTGCCCGCCACCGCCCATGAGCAGATTCAGCAAGCGGTGCACGAACTCGACAAATCGCGGGACGACCCCGGCCTGCACTCTGCGCTGGAACTGCTGGCGCACCGCTGGAACCTGGCCCTGGTTCGTGAGGAACAGGAGTCGGCACCTGCCGCGGCAGGAAACGGCTGGTATCGGACGGCGGCAGGTCAGGTGATGGCCGTCGTCACGGCACCGTCCGAAGTGGGGCTGGGTTCACCAAGCTTCGAAGATGACCGCGATCACTACCGCGAAATCCAGCGCACGGCAGCGGTGGGGTACCGGTACGCGATCGGCACGACCGAGGTTACCGTGCAGCAGTTCCTGCAGTTTGATCCCGGTTACGATTACGCCGTGAAGTTCAGCCCGGAAGTGGCCTGTCCCGTGAACATGGTCACCTGGTACGAGGCTGCCCGCTACTGCAACTGGCTGAGTGAGCGCGAGGGGATTCCCGCCGCACAGTGGTGTTATCCCTCCGACATCGGGCCGGGCATGGAGCTGCCCGTCGACTACGTCCAGCGAACAGGCTACCGTTTGCCGACCGAGGCCGAGTGGGAGTTTGCCTGTCGGGCGAACACCACGACGAGTCGCTTCTATGGAGATTCGGTGAGCATGCTTAACAAGTACGCCTGGACGGTGGTGAATTCCGGGAATCGAACTTGGCCTGTCGCCCGCCTCACACCCAACGATTTTGGCTTGTTCGACAGCTTGGGAAACGTGATGGAATGGTGTCTTCCTGTTCGCAGTGTTTCCGACGCCGGCGTTTTCTCCGGTCGCATTGACGATGACGTGTCGTGCGTGGCGCGCGGGGGAGGTTACGATTTCCAGCCCTCCAGCGCCCGGTGTGGTTATCGCTATGTCGCGAACCCGAGCGAGCGACAGCCGTACGGGGGCTTTCGCGTCGTGCGGAGCATGCCCTGAGCTGACATGTGGGAACCGGGCACTTGGCTGCCCTGGAGCGGTCGGGATACACGTGTCGGCGGGCCGGTTCGCAGCGAGCCGTGAAAACTTGCGTTGGCTCGGCGACCGCGTTATGTTCTAGGTTGGTGCGGTCACTCCGATCCCGGGCGTCTTTCTGACTGGGCTTACCCATGGAGCGAATTCCGATGTGCGACATACTCCGCGATGACGAGGTGCGTGCCCTGTATCTCGGCGGCACCGTTCCCGTTCCCTCTCCATTTCCGGAGACGGGCCTCATTACCCTGTGCAAAGATGCGATTCGCCCGGGCTTAGAGATCCGGCGCACGGCGCTCAGCGTCACGCACGCCATCTCGGCCAAACTGACCATCACGCGGACGTTTTCGGTGGACGAGGTTTCTGCCGTCTGTCTGGTCGAAAGTGGAGACCCCAAGTGCGGACGCTGGTTGCTCGGCCCGGCGATCGAGAAGTCGTTGAGTGATGAGCAGGAGTCGTGTGCCAAGAGTGGCAAGACACTCCGCGGCATCGTGTATGTCCGTGAACATGCGCAAACGCTGATGCAGGTATCCGTCGGCATGACTGCGGCCGAGAGCGTCGACTACTATCCGCCGCTGCCCGGCGACCGATCCCGTAACCACTATTGTGTGGGTTGAACCGCGATGCATGCAGGTCAGGAAGTTGACCTCGTTCTCCTGACACGTGGCGAGGCAGCCGTCGCTGAACCGGTGGAAAGCGGAATTGCCTGCCAAACCGACGTTCAGCTGCACGTGCACCGCATCGTGGGCCGCCCGTTGCCGGGCGATGCCAACCGCTGGGAGACCATCGCTCGCGCGCAACGCAGCTGTGTCCGTCGGACACGCGCCCTGGCTGATGTTCCTGGACGATGATGTCGTGCTTGCGCCGCGTGCCATCAAGCTTCTGGTGGATGAACTGCAGTGCCGTCCCAGCCTGGCGGCGGTGGCAGCCGACTACCTGCAGGAAGGAACCGGGTACGATCCGCGGCAGCATGTGGCCATGGGAGCCACCCTCTTTCGCCGCATTGCACTCAATTTCATTCGTTTTCGTTGGCAAGGGGAACGCTGCGAATGCCAGTGTTGCTGTGATGATGTGCGGCGAATGGGGCTTGGTATCACCTACTCACAGTCAGCGCACCGCACACCTGCAAGTGGCCCCGCCGCAGCCCGCGTGTTGCGAGCGTGGCGAGCGATCGGCCGCGCCGATTGACTCGGCTGCCGGGCCGCCGCGGATCCTGGCCGCCTTCGATCGCCGTCATCTGGCGCGGTTTCGCCGCCAGTTTCTGAAGTCGTTGCGTGCGCACGGCAACCCGGAAGAAGTGGTGGCGATCGGATATGGTCTGTACCCCAGTGAGCAGCGATTGCACGGCCAGGACGGCGTGCGACTGGTCTCGCTGCCCGTCAATGGCCAACTGCCTCCCGTGCGACGGCTGCTCGATTTCCAGCGGGTGCTGCACGAACTGCCGCCGCAGACGCCGGTCGCCTATTGGGATGCGGGTGACGTCATTTTTCAGTCGAATCTGGCCGATCTGTGGGCGGAGGTCCGGCAACATCCGGAGCGTTTGCTGGCCGTGCGAGAACCCACTGGACATCCGGACAACGTCGCCGTGGCCCGCTGGACGTTGAGCATCCGGGACAGCGATGCGCGCCGGACCGCGTTTGACCTGCTCACACAGCGGCCGTTCTTGAACAGCGGGTTTGCCGCGGGCACGGCCGGCGTCCTGCTCGAGTATTTTCAGGAGGCATTCCGGATGCTGAATTCGGCGGCCTTGAGCGGAACGACCGATTGGGGCGACCAGACTGCCTTGAACCTCTACTGCCACTCGCATCCCGAGCGCTGGCAGGAAATCGACGAAGGCTGGAACTACTGTGTGCACGATCGGGAGCCCGGTGAAGTGTTTGTTCGCCCTGTGGGAGAGATACTCAGCCGGCGAGGCGCAACGATTCGCGTTGCGCACGGCAACGCGCTCTCGCTGAGGCAATTCGGGTTCCTGCGAGACTAGTTCTTGGTAGGCCGGAACGAGGTCGCGCAGGTCCGTGCCGGAACGGCGCAACCGCTGACGCAACCGAAGTTCCGGCAATGCCCGCGGTTGCTTGTTCCGGCCTACTTGCTACTTGCTGCGAGATTTGTGGAGCTCTGCTGTGACACTCAATCTGGTAGCGACCATCAATGTGGGTGAGGTGTGGTATGCCGACTACACGGTTCCGCACATGCGCGCTTATGCCGCGCGCGTGAACGCGGATTTTCTGGAATTTCGGTGCTTTGACAGGCGGGCCGAGTTCGGCCGGTTCGAAGCATGGCTGAAACTGGAGGCGATGAGATTCCTCGCTGCACAGTCGCGGTATAACTCCATGCTGCTGCTCGATGCTGACCAGCTGATCATGCCTTCGTGTCCGGACCTTTTCGCAGGAGCCGATGAGCGGATGGCGGTGGTCCAGGACATGGGAATGCCGCAGGTCGACGATCGCTTTCGCAACTGGTGCGAACGACACCACGGATTCACGCCGCACCCGGGACCGTATTTCAATGTGGGCATGTTGTACATACCAGTCGCGGCGGCTCGCGCGTGGATCCCCCATCTGCGTGGACCGTTCGTCGACGACGGGTACCCAGAGCAAGACTACTTGAACCTTGTTGCGCAGCGGCACGGACTCGCCTTACGTTGGTTGCCCTGCGAATACAACTGGCTGGCTCCACAGCAATTTGAGAACTCCATCCGGCAACACATGGTCCATTTCGTGGGTACCTACAAGCAACTGCTGCCGGCGTTCCTCAACCGGCTCTTTGCCCACCTCTGTTGTCCGCCCGCGCAGGGCGTTTAGGAAAGGGTCTCATGTGTGCGTGGATCTTACTCCGGCAGTTCAGCGATTTTCGGACATTCCTTCTTTCGGCCCGTTGGTGCGCACCGGGATGCATGGGTTCACCATCTCTTCTGCCGGCTGAAGCCGGCAGTCGCGCAGCGTGCCGCTGCTTGTCATGTGCACATTACATGCTTGTCACATTCCTCGTCTCTGGTCTGCGTATCAGCTTCGGGGGATATGCGCTGGCCGGTTTTGGCCCGACGGCGGCGCGAGCCGGGCGTGTGTTGAACCCGGACGGTGAAACCAGCGACAGCCGGCGAGGGTATGCTCTGAGTAGATGTCCCTGAATCTCGGGAGGACCTCCATGATGCGTTGCAGCAACATCCTGCTTGTGGTCGTTGTAATACTGGCTCTTTCGCGGGCGTCGTCTGTGCGGGCGGAGGATTCGCCCGTCCCGACGGCCCGCCCGTTCCTGATGGGATTTACCCGCTGGCCGGCCGATCTCACGCTGGAAGGAGTCATGACCGCACAGAACTTCGCCCACGAGCACGGCGACATCGTGTCGGTCATGTTCATCGGCGGTATTCCCTGGCCGGAATCGCTCGCCGATCAGCCGTACTCGCAGGATGTGCAGAACAACATGGCGTACCAGCCGCCGGCGGGCAAGAAGATCTTTCTGTCCATCTCGCCCCTCAATATGGACCGCAAGGACATCGCCCCGTACTGGGGCGAAAAGGACAATCAACCGCTACCCGCGCCGTGGCAGTCGTATGCGCTCAACAGTCTCGAAGTGCAGAAGGCCTACCTCAACTTCGTGCTGCGCGCCGTCAAGACGATGAACCCGTCGTACCTGGCGATCGGTATCGAAAACAACGTCTTGCTGTCCCACTCGGCGAAGAAATGGGCCGAGCTGATGGAGCTCCATCGCGAAACGTACGCGGCGGTCAAGACAAGAGTACCCCGACCTGCCCGTGTGCTTCACCACGGAAGTGCTGCACTACAAGAAACTGGCCAGTGACGCCCGTGGATCCGATCAAGAAACACAGGTTGCGGAGTTGATGAAACACAGCGACCTGTTTGCCATGAGCATCTATCCGCACATGAGCTATGACGTGCCGCGGCCCGTGCCCGAGGACTTCTTTGAGTTTGCGCGCAAGTTCGGAAAACCGATCGCCGTGAGTGAGTCGGGCGACACGTCGCGGGATGTCGAATTGAAAGCCTTTAACCTCACGCTGAGAGGCAGCGAAGCCGGCCAGCAGCAGTTCATCGAACTACTGCTTCGCACAGCGGCCAAAGACCGCTATGCGTTTGTCGTCCTGTTTGCCACGACAGACTTCGAGAAGCTGTGCGACAGCCTGCCCAAGCCGGTCGATGACCTGGCGCGCATCTGGGCCTACACGGGAATGCAGACGAGCGATCGCCAGCCCAAGCCCGCGCTGACGATCTGGGATGCCTACCTGAAGACCCCCTACCAGCGCAGCCAGTAGGCCGGAACAAACGAAGTGCAGTTCCGGCAAGACCGCAATTCCGCGCCGGAACGCCAGTAAGGCCCTGCGAGGAAATGAGTTACCGAATCCTTGTAGGACGGATTGCCAATCCGTCCAGGAAAACACGGACGGATTAGCAATCCGTCCTACATCCAATTCGGTAGGTGATTATCTTGCAGCGCCTAAGCTCCGTCGTCCGACGACCGAGGTTCGTCATTCCCGTTCCTTGATCGCAATATTGCGGAACTGAAGCAGCGCTGGGGGACTGTTCCAGTTACCGTCCTTGTCCTTGCCGCCGTGATGCTGCAAGCCAATGCGGCCGCTCTGGGGGATGCCGGGCAGTTGTGCGTTCTCCAGCACCGGTTGGCCATTGAGTTTCACCGACACCCGATCCCCCCGCACGCTGATGTCAAACCGGTTCCACTCGCCGATGTTGTTGTCGGCATGGATGCGAGGCGTGGCGGCAGCTCGGACTTCCGCGGGCATCGAGCGGTCCATGCGATAGCCGTAGATTTCTCCCGACCCGATCGGCCAACACCAGATGTTGACCTGGGATTTTCCTTCACCGCGCAGAAGAATTCCCGAATCGGAATCGGGGACCGCGGTTTGAATTTCCTTGCCATCCGGTCCCAGCTTGTGCGTGCCATCGGGCTTGATGATGGGCACACGGGGATTCACGTACGGCGTCTCCTTGATGCGCCATTCGACCACGAGCTCGAAATCGCCATACTCCTTGGCGGTCCACAAGTTCTTGTCCTGGGGAGACTCGCTGCAGGCGTCGTAGTCGATCACGCCATCGACGATCTTCCAGTGTCCGTTGTCGCCCTCGGGAACGACCCAGCCGTGGAACGACTTGCCGTCGAACAGGGACGTATAACCGGCCGGCGTTTGGGCCTGCATGGTCCGCGAGGTGAGCAGGAGGCCTGACCACAAGAACGAGGCGAAAAGCAGTTGGCGACGCATGATCGACGGTCTCCACAGAATCGGGGAATGGGTCTACCAGGGACGCTCATGATCCTACCGCCGCCGCCGGTGCAAGGGAACCGGTGGCCGGTGCCCGGCGGAACGCGTGGGGTCATATTCAGCCGCCGCTCTGCCATTGGCGGATCGCATCGATGGGACAGAGCAACATCAAGATGTTCAGCAGCAGACTGTCGCGGATCCAAACGATGCTGATCGCTTCCAGAGCGATAAACAACACGACCGAAATACGCCCAGGAAGTCGCGTGGCCAGCCAGACGCCTGCCATGCAGGAACCATAGTCACCGAGCGAATTCCAGATGCTGTCGCCGAAGTAATCGAGCGAAATCGTCGCGGTACGATACCGCTCGATCATCCAGTTCGTGTTTTCCACCACCTCCCAGGCCGCCTCGACGAGCGCCACCAACAGGATCCGGTGGTCAAGGCTCAGGCGACGGCGCCACAAGAGGGTCACAATCAGGTAGAGACCGATGCCGTGCTGCAAATGGGAGAGGGAATACGGGTCAATCAAGTGCTGCGAACAGTGTCGGCTCCACACGTCCCACGACCACGGCCACAGGTCACCCGCTTCGCACCACCAGACGCGTCCGGACAGCACGCCACTCACGACGATGCCGATCGCAATGGCGAGCACTCCTGCCACGCCCAGTCGTGTGGGCCTTTCAGTCGCCTGCTGCAGGTCGGATGCATCGGTTGCCATCGTGTGTTAACGCATTTCCGGGAAAACTCGCGCCGTCGCGCGGCCCTGTGAACGCCTCGCCGCACCGTCACCACGTCCATTCTGGGAACCGGGAGTCGCAACGTCAATCCAGATCTGGCCGTGAAGCGCCGGACGGCCGACTCTAGGACGCACGGCACAATTTGGTAAGATGGTTGATGTTGTCTGGAGGGAAAGGGATTCGCCGAGTAGTAGGAACACGGTCTCAGGGTTGACCCCCATGAAACATTCGCAGCCGACGTTATCGCCACGCATTCCGCCGCTGTCTGAAACATCGTGGGGCGAGACGGGCCAGCCCCGATCGTCCGTCCCGCGGACCGGTCACACACGGCTGTTGATGCCGCTGGTGTTGGTCGCGGCGGTCGGCCTGCACGCGATGGTAGCCCATGCCGGAGCATTGCCGCCGCCAGCGGCCGACAAGCTCTTTGACGAATCGAAGGTCTGGACCGTGCATCTGAAATTCACGTCCGAGCAGTGGGATGCGATGGAGCCGCAGGGTGGTCCTCCACCCTTCGGTGGACCGATGCCTGGTGGTGGACCGATGCCCGTGGTGGCCGATGCCACCGATGCCTGGTCGCGGATTCGGGCCGCCTGCGGGTGCGAGACCGCCGGGTATGCCCGGCGCTGCGGGCGGGCCTTTTGCGCCCCTGGGCCGCCTGGGCCGCCGGGGCCAGGCGGACCCATGAGGGGTCCCGGAGCGTTTGGACCAGGCATGTTCATTGCCCCCGTGTTTGTGATGCAGGGAGACACGAACGAGGATCGGCAGCTGTCCGCCGAGGAGTTCTTGGCGTTGGGGCGTCGCTGGTTCGACGCTTGGGATGTGGAGAAGGTCGGCACGTTGGATGTGGACAGCATCCGGGATGGCCTGAATGTGACCATGGCACCTCCCGGCGGGTTTGGCCCGCCGCCGGGAATGGGACCGGCGGGTGGCGGACCGCCGCCGAACTCGATGCCGGGAGTGAATTTTCGAGCGGCCGAAGGGAAACGCAACGGGATTGTGTCGGTGATGGGAATGGAGTTCCCCTCGGTGCAGGCCGATCTGGACTTCGACGGACAGGTGTTGAGCAACGTGTCGGTGCGTTACAAGGGCAATGGGACGTTCCTGCAGTCCCGCAGTTCCCTCAAGCGTTCCCTGAAAGTGGATCTGAACAAGGGGTTCCCCGGCCGCAAACTCCATGGCGTGAGCAAACTCAACTTTCACTGCAACGTCACTGACGCCAGTGGGATGAACGAAGTGTTGGCTTATCGGCTCTTTCGCGACGCCGGAGTGCCGGCGGCGCGCACGGCCTATGCCAAGGTCTACATCACCGTGCCCGGAAAGTTCGACCAGGAGTTCCTCGGACTTTATTCGCTGGTCGAGAACATCGACAACAACTTTGCCAAGGATCGGTTCGGCACGAAGAAGGGCGCGATCTTCAAGCCGGTGGCGCAGAAAATGTTCGAAGACATGGGGGACGAGTGGAAGGCCTATCAGCAGGCCTATGATCCCAAGACACCCGTCTCCGACGAAGAAACACGACGCGTGATCGCCTTCTGCCAGCTCGTGTCCCACGCCGACGATGCGCAATTCGCCGAGGAGCTGGAGGCGTATCTGGATGTCGAGGAATTCGCGCGGTTCATGGCCGTGACCGTCTGGCTCAGCACGATGGATAGCCTCTTGGCGATGGGGCAGAACTATGTTGTCTATCTGCATCCCACGACCCGCCAGTTTCAGTTCATTCCCTGGGACCTGGACCATTCGTTCGGCCAGTTCTACCCGATCGGGACCCAGGAGCAGCGTGAGACGCTGAGTATCCACAAACCGTGGGCCGGTGCGAATCGTTTTCTCGAGCGCGTGTTCCAAGTCGGCGCATTCAAACAACGCTACCTTGCCTATCTCAAGGAGTTTGACCGCACGATCGGCCGACCCGCACGCATCGCAGGCCAGGTCGACGAACTGGCCACGGTGCTGCGTCCCATCGTACAGGCAGAATCGGCGGAGAAGCTGGCGCGGTTCGATCGGGTGGTGGCCGGCGAGCCGGTGGGACAGGCCGGTTTCGGCGGTGGCTTCGGCGGGCCAAGTCCGTTCGGATCGCCGGTCAAACCGATCAAGGCGTTTGTCGTCGTGCGGGCCCAGTCGGTGCGCGATCAGTTGGCCGGCCGCGCTGACGGCGCACAACTCGACGCGTTCGGATCATTCGGACCGGGTCCTGGGGGGCCTCCGGGCCCGCCTGGACCCACTGGTCCGGGTGCTCCCGTCCCGTTTGGACCGGGAACTTTTTGGGCTCCGATGTTCGTGGCCGAACTCGATCAGGACAAGAGTCAGACGGTCACGCGTGAGGAGTTCGACGGTTGTTTCCAGAAGTGGTTCCATGCGTGGAAATCGGACGAGGCCGCCGCGTTGACCGAAGAACAGCTGCGCACCGGACTCAACGAAATCCTATCCCCGTTTCGTGGCGGGCCGCCCGGTGGTTTCGGATTTGGACCGCCGGGAGGCATGTTTCCGCCGCCGGGAGGCGACGACGATCTCGAGTGATGCTCCGCAGAAATGGGAAGTGCAGAGGCATTTGTGTCAGCGCTCCGTACTTCCTCCCTCTACGGTTCGATTCTTCCTTCTGCGGTTCCTTGTTCGTCAATCTGCACTTCCAGGGGATCCTCGGCCAAGTGTTCGTGAACGGGTACTATCGCGCAGCGGTTCACGGTCCACTCAGACCGCGGCGTCCAATTGTTCCTGTTCGCAGAGGCCTGGTTGATCCTCGACGGAGGACGGCAAGACATTTCGACGTCGCACGGAGCCGACCAGCCGGCCCCCGTAAGACCGCAGGTCTTCCCAGATCGAATACGCCACGGGAGTCACGAGCAGCGTCAGCAGCAGTGAGAGAGTCTGGCCACCCAGCACGACTTTTGCCAGGCTGGCGCGACTTTCGGCTCCCGGGCCGCGTCCCAGGGCGATCGGAACCATCGCGGCGATCAGCATCACGGTCGTCATGAGAATGGGCCGCAGGCGCGTGTGATTGGCTTCCAGGATGGCCTCGTTGACGGGCAAACCGCGCCGCCGCAGCACATTGGTGAAGTCCACCTGCAAGATGCCGTTCTTCTTCACGATGCCGAACAGCATGAACAGGCCGAACATGGCATAGATATTCAAGTTGGTTCGCAAGAGAATCAACGAGATCAGCGCAAACGGCAACGTCAGGGGCAGCGCCAGCAAGATCGTAATCGGATGAATGAAGCTCTCAAACTGAGCTGCCAGGATCATGTACATGAAGAGGAAACTGGCGAGGAATGCGATCAAGAAATTCAGATTCGACTCTCCCATCATCTTGGCGCGGCCCAGAAACTCGTAGCGATAATCGGCCGGAAGTTCCATGGAGTTCACAAGTGCCCTGAGTTCATTGACCGCATTACCCAACGGCTTGTTCCCTTCCAGATTCGCCGTGATGACGACCTGCCGCATCATCCCGAACCGGTCGATCGACTGCGGACCCTCTTCCGGTTCGAGTGTTGCCAGGCTCGACAACTGCACGAGTCCGGCGTTGGCGGACGGAATCATCAACCGCCCGATCGCGTCCGGTCGGTCACGGAACGGCAACTCGGCACGTAACCAGACGTCGTACTGTTCATCGATTTCCTTGTACTTCGTCACCGGCTCGCCACCGACCAGGACATTCAGCATGGAAGCAATGGTCTGGACGGAAACGCCCAGATCGGAAGCCCGCTCGCGGTCGATCTTCACGCGAAGTTCGGGCTTCCGCAACGACAGGCTCGTATCGATATCAACGTAATCGGGATGCTGCTTCATCCAGGCGACGACGCGTTCGGAGTAACCCTGCAACTTCTTCAGGTCCGGGCCTCTCAAATTCAGATCCACCATCGCCTGTCGGAAGCCGGCTCCGGAAAAGATGGCGGAATCCTGCACCGCCGTCCGCAGGTCCGTGTAGTCTGCCATCAGTTCCCGGGCGGCGCGCTGCACGTCGAATTGCGAAAAGTAGCGAGGATCCGTTTCAGGGCGATTGAGGATCCCGTTGTACCAGAATCGCCAGTCGTACCACTTGCGCGTGCGCTGCTCGAGATCCGTCAGGCGGGCGTAAATGGTCCCTTTCGTCACGTCTCCCTGGCCGCGGAAGACGCGCCCTGTGGTGTCGCCGATGGTCGTGAATACATTCGTGACACCCGTGAGTTGGGCGATTCGGCCCTCGATTTCGGCAAAGAGCTTGTCGGCCTGCGTGAGCGTGTACCCTTCGGGGAGCGTCATCGCCACTTCAAACTCACTCTGGTCGTCGCGGGGAACGAAGTCAAAGCCGACGATCTGGAACAGGAACACGGTGGCCACGAACAGGCACACCGTCGTCAACACGATCACCCACCGATGGTGCAGCGACCAGCGGAGCACCCAGCCGTACAGGCCGTCGATCGATCGCCACACCAGGCTGTCCTTGCTGTGGCTGCGGTCCCCTTTGCGCTGGAGAAACCGCGAGCAGAGCATCGGCGTCATGGTGAACGACACAAACCAGCTTATCAGAATGGCAAAGGCCACGGTCGCACCAAAACTGCTGAAGAACCGGCCAATACGTCCACCCATGAACACGATGGGAATGAAGATGACCAGCAGTGACAAGGTCGTGGCAGACACTGCCAGCGAGATCTCTTTCGTGGCCGACGAGGCTGCCTCCAACGCCGAGACGCCGTCTTCCTCCATGTGGCGGAAAATGTTCTCGTTGATCACGACCGCGTCGTCGATCACGATGCCGATCGCGAGGATCAGACCGAGCATCGTCATGTTGTTGAGTGTGTGGCCCATCCAATACATGAAGGCAAAGGTCGTCACGATCGAAGCCGGAATCGCCAGGCTGGCGATGATCGTCGTGCGCCAATCCTGGATGAAGACCAGAATCGTGATCGCGACGAGTATCCCGGCCACCACCAGGTGGAAATTCATCTCCTCGATCGACTTGACGATGAACCGTGACTGATCCTTGACGACGAACGTCTCGATATCCGGGGGGAGCAGCTCGCGGAGCTTCTCGAATCGCTGCCGGACCTTCTCGACCACCGCCACGGTGTTGGTCCCCGACTGCTTCTGAACAATCAGGCTGACGGCATTCCGCCCGTCGAGCCGAGCGAGGCTGCGGGGTTCTTCATAAGAGTCTTCCACGCGGCCGATGTCGCGGATGCGCACTGGATACCCGTCGTGGTTGGCCACGATCAGGTCGAGAAAGCCCGCGGAACTGCCGATGCGCCCCATCGTCCGCAGGACCAGTTCGCGAGACCCTTGGTCCACACGGCCTCCCGGCAACTCCAGGTTCTGTCGCACCAAGGCCTGCCGCACGTCATCGATCGACAAGTTACAGCTCGTCAGCTTGTCCGTGTCGATAAGGATGTTGACCGCCCGCTGTCGGCCACCGACGATGATCACCGCTCCCACCCCCGACACGCTTTCCAGATCCTCCTTGATCCGCTTCCGCGTAATTTCGGTGATCTCCTGCATGGGACGCGCCCCGGCCACGGCAATCTGCATCACGGGCATGGCGTTGAGATCGATCTTGTCGATGATCGGCGCCTCGGTGCCGACCGGTAGTTGCGAGATGATGGTGGAGACTTTATCGCGCACCTCCTGGGCCGCCACGTCGCGGTCTTTTTCCAGAAAGAACTGCACCACGACCTGAGAGATACCTTCGTTGGTCGTCGACTTCAGCTCATCAATACCAGAAACCGTGTTGATGATCTGTTCGATCGGCTTCGTGACGCTGGTCTCCATCTCCTCGACACTGGCCCCTTTGAGTGTCGTCGTCACCACGACGATCGGCAGCTCGACATTGGGAAACAGGTCGACACCGAGTCGGCTGCGACCGACGATCCCGAGCACGATCGGGGCCGATACGAGCATGACCGTGAAGACCGGACGCCGAATGCAAAGATCCCACAGAGTCATAGTCGCTACCTTGTCGCTGACGGAGTTTCTGCGGTCTTCCCGAGTTCTGCGGCGTTGCGGATCTGCACCGGAACGCCTTCCGCCAGTTTGTCTTGGCCACCTCGAATCAGGATGTCGTCCGCCCGAAGATCTGCATGGGTGGCATGGATCAGTTCGACCCACCCGGCGCCCTCGATTCCAGTCTCCACGGAGATGGTATGGGCCTTGCCGTCGCGCACCACGAACACACGCTTGGAACCGGCGTACGTCTTGACACTCTCGGACGACACCGTCCAGGCCTGCGGATCGACGCGGGTGAGAATGTCGGCTTGCGCAAATCCACCGGCTTTCAATTCCCGGTCCGGATTCTCCACGTAGACCTTCACGCCGAACGTGCGACTGCCACGATCCACCGTCGGGTTGATCCGCACGACCTTGCCGGTGAAGGCGCGATCCGGATAGGCGTCGACGTGAATCTGTACATCTTGCCCCGCTTTCACCTCGGCCGCATAGCGCTCCGGGACCTGGGCCTCCAGCTTGAGGACACCATCCATGACCAGTTCGAAAGTCGCCGTGGACAAGCCGGGGGCGTCCTTGAGCATCTCTCCTTCGGTGGCCTCGCGACTGACGATCGCATATTGCACCTCTGCCGGCATGTTCTCACGCTGAGTCGGTGTCGGAACACGGACGGTGGCCAATTCCAGCTGACGCACGCGCGATCCGCAGCAGCACGACGCGATGCTTGATCGCCGCGAACGCCGCTCGCGCGTCATACTGCGCCTGCTGAAACGCGGACTCGGCCACGTCGAATTCCGTCGTGCGCTGCTGGAACTCCTCCTTGCTCATGGCATTCGCCTGGAACAGCTGTTTCGCCCGCTCGAAACGCGACGAGGCGACATCCCGCAGTTGCTCCGCTCGGATCCAGGAGGGGAGCTTCTTGATGTCGAAAGCCCGCATGCGCACGGCGATCTCGGCAGGCGAGAGCGGCTCGTCCGGGACGTCGATACCCAACCGGATCACGTCCAACTCCAAGGACTTCCGCGTCTGCTCAAGATCCAGCTCGAGATCGGTCTTGTCCAATTCCATCAGCACATCGCCGGGTCGTACGATGTCGCCCACGTCGTGATAGACCTTGGCAACCCGACCCGTGACTTCCGCCGTCACCGTGATTTCGTCGTAACCGAAGAAACTCCCCACCGCACTGACGCTCCGCTGCACCGGTCGCAGCACGATCCGTTCCCCCTCCAAGGCGATGATCCGATCGGGCGTCTGCCCCGGATCCGTCCCTTTCAGCTCGGCCGACGACGGGCCCGTTCCGACCGACTCGTCCGGAGACTGCTTCAGCCGATGCAAACCGCCCATCGCGATGCCCGTCACCAGCAGTCCCAGCAGGACGAAGATCCGAAGACGCGATCGTTGGCGTGGGTGCGAAATCATCGTTCTTGTGCTCCTTTCACGACTGTCCCCCCGTGGCTCAGTTCTGTGATTGGTTCATTGCGGTCAGCACTCGTCGGTCCCCTGGTGGCGACTGCTCGCCCGGTTCTTCGAAACGCGGCTTGTCAAACACCGTTCGTCGAAACACCGTTCGTCGAAACACCGTTCGTCGAAACACCGTTCGTCGAAACACCGTGCAGGAAGATCCGCAACAGCGTCTCGACACAGTCCTCGATCTCCTCGGGTGGGTCCCCGGCCAGCCACATCTCGCAGAACTCACCCAGGCAAGCCATGAATAATCGGGAGAGCCGGGCGGTGTCCTCGCGGCGAAACTGGCCTTCCGCCATCCCTTGCTCGAATACGGCCGAAAGCGTCTGCACAACGCGCGACCGGACCGACAGCTTGGACGATTCCTTGACGTCCAGGAGATCGTCACGTAACAGCAGCAGAAGCAATGCCCGATGCCGCTCCGCACTGGCGAACGCCTTGCGGACGATTTCCCGCAACTTCCCCACGGCCGGCAGATCCAGGTGGGCAATGTCCTCGAACCACTGCGCCGTCGGTACCATGACGCGGTCGGCCACGAACGCCAGCAACTCTTCCTTGCTCTGGAAGTAGTCGTACAGACTGCTCTTCGCCAGATTCGCCGCCTCCGCCACCCGATTCATGGTGGTTCCGTCGACGCCGTGCTCGCACAACACCGACGTCGTGGCCTCGAAAATGGTGTCCTTCATCAGGCTGGTCAATAACTCGCGGCGGGCTTTGCTCAATCTCGGCATGCTTCCTGCCTCCAGAATGGGTCATGCCCCCCATGATAGTGACCGTGTGGTCGCTATACAATACCGTACGGTCGCTATTTCGCCGCAGTACCACGCGTAACCGCGTCGGGCGTGACGATGCTGGCCAGGGCAGCGGCGCCGCGGGCGGCGCTGAGCCCACCGGCGAGGAACGTGCGACGGCGATTGCAGACACCCTGATCTGTCAGGCTGAAGCGGCAGAGAGTGGTCCGCCGGGCTCCGGCGGAATTCCGAGAGACAAGAGCCGCCGGAACCCGGCGGACCACTCGGATGGGGCGCGCCGGGCGCGATGATGACAGCGGTCGGAACGCGGAGTTTCCACGTCGAGCAAGCGTCCTGCCAGCTCAGCTTGCACAGCTTGCAGCCAGACCGGCTTGTTTCGCCGCCGACCGAGCGGCGCCTTGGCGGCGCGTGGCGAGTTGCGCAACGCTTGATTGACGCGTGATTGCGCATCGGATAGTTTCACGTCCGTGGGGACCACACCTTATCCGCGCACCGTAATTCCACTCCACACCCTCGCGGAATTGAGCGACATGCACTTTCTTCGCAGATTGACCGGTGTCTCCGCAGGCGGTGGCATGCGCCTGACTTCAGCCGAGTTCGCGCTGTTCGCCGCCACGCGACCGATGCGGCGGACCGTGATGACAACTGTCTGCATGCTTGTCGGGTTGGCCGCACACGGCGTGCTGGCAGCGCCCAAGGTCCCTGACGACTCGGCGCTGGATGTTGCATTTCAAACGTTGACGAAACTGGAACCCGGGCAAGATCTCCAGGTGCTGAATCCGATCGAACTGGCGATCGTCCAGTCGCGCGGCGACGACACGGTGCGGACGGATCTCGAGACGCGGCTGATCGCGGTGCTGCAGGGCGCGGCGACGGACCTGGCCAAAGATTATGCTTGCCGCCAATTGCCGCTCATCGGCTCGGACGCGTGTGTGGCGGCCGTGGCCGACTTGCTGCCGAACCCACGTCTGTCGTATATGGCGCGTTACGCCTTGGAGGGACTTGGTACGCAGGCGGCGATCCGGGCGCTGCGCAAGGCGCTGGGAAAGACGGAAGGGCGTCAACAGGTTGGCGTAGTGACTTCGCTGGGCAGACTGGCCGACGCCGAAGCGGTGGCGCCGTTGGCAGCCTTGCTGGCCAGCGAGAATGCCGAACTGTGCGAGGTCGCGATCGTTGCCTTGGGTGGGATCGGGAACCAACCCGCGGCCACCGCGTTGCAGGAATTTGCCGCCCGCGCACCGGCGGCCTTGCGCCCGGCGATAGTCGACGCGCAGCTTGCCGCGGCGGAGTCGCTGTGTCGACGGGGGGAATATGCGGCCGCCAGCGCGATATGCGAATCACTGCAGACGGCCGATTCCGAGTTGGAGCGCGCTGCCGCGTTTCGCGGTCTGCTGGCTGCCAGACCCGCGGAAGCGTTGACCCGGATCCTGGCCGGACTGTCCGCCGAGGAGTCCTGGAAGCGGGCCGTGGCGGCCGATTGTCTGACACGAGTCCAGCAGCCCGCCGAACTCGCCACGGTTGCCGCTGCCATTGCGGAGCTGCCGACGTCAGGCAAGATCGCTGCCTTGACGAGTTTGCAGGATCGCTGCGATCCATCGCTCCGCGCCGTGGCGTTGAAGTTGCTCGGCCAGGCGGACGCGTCGGTGCAGAGGGCGGCACTCTCGGTGCTCATCGCTTCGGCCGCGCCGGACGACGTCCCGACGCTGATTGACCTCGCCGCAAACGCTCCGGATCCCACGGTGCGCGACGCCGCTGCCGAAACGGTGCGACGGATGCCGGCGAACGGAACAAACGAGGCGCTGTGGGTTTTGCTGCAGCGGGATACGAATCCGCCACCGGTCCTGTTGCGGTGTGCCCTCTCGCGACGGTCGCCGCTGTTCGTGCCCGTCTTTCTCCAGGCGGCCGAATCCGCTGTCGCGGAAACGCGGCAGCAAGCATTCCTGGCGTTGGAGGCCATGGCCACGCCAGCCGAGGCGTCTGCCCTGATTGGCCTGCTGTGCAAGACTTCGCCAGGTGAAGAACGTGAGGCGGCGGACCGTGCCGTGTGGGTGAGCTGCCAGCAGATCCCCGATCCCGCCACGCGCACGGCTCTCCTGAACACCGCGATGGCCCAGGCGGATGCAGCCGGAAAATGTGCTCTCCTGCCGACCTTCGCCCGGATGGGTGGCGAGGAAGCGCTGGCCGCCGTGCATGAGGCCATGCAGAGTCCCGACCGGGCGAAGCGTGATGCGGGACACCGAGCGCTGGCCAATTGGCCAGACGCGGCGGTGGCCGACGAACTGCTCGACATCGTCCAGAGGAGCGAAGTGGACGCGTATCGTATCTGGTCGCTGAGAGCGTATGCGCGTGTGGTTTCATTGCCCAGCGAACGACCGGCGCAGGCGACCTATGAAATGCTCCGTAGCGCCATGGCGTTGGCCACTCGCACCGAGGACAAGGCGCTGATCATCGCGCGATTCGGCGCAGTGCGCGTACCCGATGCGCTGGCTCAGTTGCTGGCTTATGTGGATCAACCCGAACTCCAGAGCGCCGCCCTGCCGGCTGTGTTCACGCTGGCGAAGGGACTCAGTCAGTCCCATCCCGAGCAAGCACGTGCGGCACTGGAGAAGATCCGTACGCTTACCGAGGATGCGGTTATTCGGCAGCAGATTCCCAAAGTACTCCGCGACATGGAAGCCCGGAAGCAGTAGCAGAACCCCGAGGAATTCACGGCCATGGCAACTATCCGAGATGTCCGTTTCTCCCGGCGTGCGATGCTCAAACGAACGGCCATCGCGGCTGGCTCCTTCGCGGTTCCGCTGGTGGTTCCTGGATCGGTTCTGGGTAAGGATGGCGCAACGGCGCCGAGTGACCGCATCACGATCGGTTCGATCGGCGTCGGCATGATGGGGAGCGGACACTTCCGGTTGTTCACGGACTACTCGGATGTCCAGCTCATGGCACTGAGTGATGTCGATCCGTGGCGCCGTAACGCATCGACCCGTGTGGTTGAGGAAGCCTATGCCGCCCGCCAGGCGAGCGGGATGTTTCACGGCTTCCAGGCGTATCACGACTTTCGCGAGCTGTTGGATCGCCGCGACATCGATGCCGTCATCGTGGCCACGGGGGAACGCTGGCATCCGGCTATCAGCGTGCTGGCTGCCAGAGCGGGCAAAGACATCTACTGTGAGAAGCCAATCTCCTTGACGATTCGACAAGCGCGCACGATGGCCGAAACCGTCCGGCGTCATAACCGCGTATTCCAGACTGGACTGCAGCAGCGCAACTCGCCCGAATACCGCAAGGCGATGGAGATCGTGCATGCCGGTCGCATCGGCGCCGTCAAGTTGGCCTACGTTTCGGAAAGCGGCGTGAGCCCGTACCAGAATTTTCCCGCGGAACCGTTGCCGGAAGGACTGGACTGGGAGATGTGGCTCGGTCCGTGCCCGTGGTATCCCTACAGCTATCAATACCATCACACGGGCAAACCTCAGAATGTCGTTCCCTGGAGCTGTAATCGCGCGTTTCGCGCGGGAGGCATGACTTCCGGAACGGTGCACAATCTGGACTCGGCACACGAAGGCCTGCGCAAAGACGGTCAGGGACCTGTCAAGATCACGCCGGCCGGGATCGACGGCGCACCGTCCCTCACGTTCACCTATGCCGACGGCACGCGCATCGTGCTCGCCACGACCCTGCAACCGGGCAAGCACGAGATCCCGCCGGGGTGGAACCCGCAGACTCCGATCGTCAACTTCGGTGTACTGTTTGTCGGCGAGGAGGGCTGGGTGCACGTCGAGCGTTTCGGAGTCCTCAACTGCTACCCCAGGAATCTCCTGGATGGCGAAATCTCCAAGGCACATTCGGTTGTGGACAACCACCGAGATTGGCTCGACTGCATCCGCACGCGGCGCCGCCCGCGCGCGATGTGGAAATCGGCGCGTGTTCGACGATCTTGTCCCACTTGGGATGTATCGCATACTGGACCGGCCGAGCGCTGACATGGGACCCCGTGCGCGAAGTATTTCCGGGGGACGTGGAGGCCAATACGCTGCTGTCCCGTGCCGCGCGGCGCCGTGGAGTGTCTGACGTGCGCTGCGAGGCAGGTCCCAACACCGATGGTTTACTCAGGAGCACTTGCGATGAGATGTCTTGCACCGTTGTGCCTGTTCAGTGCCGTATTGTGGACTTGCGCGACGACGGCGGTCGCGCAGAAACCGCGCCGCGTGCTCTCCGAAGAGGCGAAACAGTCAGTGGAAGCCGCGCTGCCCGCGCTCCTGCCGGCCACCGCTGCCAAGAATCGGAAACTGCTGATCTACGACGGAAACGTCGGGTACGGCGGACACGGCTCCATTCCCTATGCAAATCACGCCTTCACCCGCATGGGTGAGAAGTCCGGCGCGTTTACGACGGAGGTCTCCGACGATCCCGCCGTGTTTCAGAAAGAGCACCTCGCGCAGTTCGACGCCGTGTGCCTGAACAACACGGTCGGCAATCTGTTCACCGATCCGGTTCTCCGGCAGAACCTGCTGGAATTCGTGCTGGCCGGTGGCGGGTTGCTGGGGATCCACGGCACCACGGTGGCCTTTACCGATTTTCAGCAAGGGCGCAGGAAACCTGGCCGGAGTTCGGATACATGCTGGGCGGACGGGGAGCCGCCCATTTGGCGCAGGACGAACACGTTTTCATCAAGCTCGATGTGCCGGACCATCCGCTCAACCGACCGCTTCGGCGGTCAAGGCTTCGAGCACGTCGGCGAGTTCTTTCGGGTCGGCGGCCCGTATTCACGCGATCGGGTGCAAGTGCTTTTCAGCATCGATACCGCCAAGACCCCATTGCCTCCGGCGGGTACGCACCCGGGCCTCGAACGAGCGGATAACGATTACGCCCTCGCCTGGACTCGCAACTACGGTCGTGGTCGCGTCGTCTACTGCACCATCGGCCACAGTCCGCAGGACTTCATGAACGGCACGATCCTGGCGTTCTACTTCAACGCCATTCAATTCGTGATGGGGGATCTCGACGGGTCGACCATTCCCAGCAATCAACGGACGCCCGCCGCACTGGCCCGCGAGAAGATCGGCTGGAAGTTCGGTGTGGCCATGTGGGGGCTCAATCCGTTCACGCTCCTGGAAGGTGTGGAAAAGACCCGACAACTCGGCCTGTCGACTGTGTGCGGGCTGAGCTTTCAGAAGGTCAGTGCCGACATCCCGCAGAACTTCGACTGCAACTTGACCGACGCGCAGCTCGAGCAGATTCGTCTGCACATGGATGCGGCGGGAGTGCGGATGCCGGTGTGTTTCTATGCCACGATTCCCGGCGACGAGGCGGGCTGTCGACGAGTTTTCGAATTCGGCCGCAAGTTGGGCATCGAGACTTTCATCTCCGAGCCGCCGCCGGAATCGCTCGACATGATCGAGCGTTTCTGCGACGAGTACGACATCAAACTGGCGATCCACAATCACGGACCCGATCAGTCGCCTGTCTACTGGCGACCGGAAGGGATTCTGGAAGTGTGTCAGGGGCGTAGCCACCGCATCGGTGCCTGTCCCGACACGGGCTACTGGATGCGTGCCGGCATCAACCCGTTGGAAGGCATTCGCAAACTGGGCGACCGATTGATCACGATCCAGGCCCACGACCTCAACGAAATCTCCGCCGAAGGGCACGACGTGCCGTGGGGCACCGGCAAAGCGGAGTTTGCCCAGCTGATCCGGGAATTGCGACGCCTGGGTATCACCCCCACGCAGTTCGATTTGGAGTACTCGTACAACTTCCAGGACAACATGTCCGAGATGGCCGAGTGCGTCAAGTTCTTCGATCAGGTCATGGCCGAACCAGTGCCTTAAGGGGACCGAGCTTTGTGGTTGGCCCGCCGCGTGCAGGCCGTTCTCCAGCCCAGGATCATCTCTCGATGCACACGACGATGCGATGTGGCGTCCCGACTCTGTTGTTCGTCCTGGCCATCCTGGTCGGCCGATTGACGCCGGCGGCCGAAGGTCAGCGCCCCAACATCTTGTTCATCTTCTCCGATGACCTGACCTGCCAGGCGATCAGCGCCTACGGCGACAGTCGCCAGCTGCTCGCCACACCGAACATGGATCGTATCGCGCGCGAAGGGGTGCGGTTTGATCGGTGCCTGGTGACGAACTCCATCTGCGGTCCTTGCCGGGCGACGATCCTCACTGGCAAGTACTCGCACATCAACGGCTTCTACAACAACAGCAACTGCCGTTTCGACGGCGCTCAGCAGACATTCCCCAAGCTCTTGCAGCAGGCCGGATATGCCACGGCCCTGATCGGCAAATGGCACCTGGTCAGCGATCCGACCGGCTTCGATTACTGGCACATCCTGCCGGGACAAGGCGTGTACTACAACCCGCCCACGATCAGGAACGGCGAACAGGTTCAGAACACGGGCTATGTGACCGACATCATCACGGACCTGTCGATCGAATGGCTGAAAAACCGCGACAAGTCGAAACCGTTTCTGTTGATGAGCCAGCACAAGGCTCCGCATCGCGAATGGGCGCCGGCGTTGCGGCACCTCGGCTGGGATCAGGATCGCCGGTATCCCGAGCCGGAAACGCTGTTCGACGATTTCGCCGGGCGCAGCCTGGCCGTCCGAGATCATGACATGGGCCTCGACCGCACCTTCACCGACCTCGACGCCAAGCTGCGTCCCGCGCCCGACATGAACGACGAGCAGCTGAAGGCCTGGCACGCCTACTACGAGCCACGCAACCAGGCCTTTCGCGACGCGAACCTCTCCGGGCGGGACCTGATCCGCTGGCGCTATAATCGCTACATGCACGATTACCTCGCCTGCGTCAAAGCGGTCGATGAAAGCGTGGGACGCTTGTTGGAGTTCCTGGAGCAGGAAGGGTTGGCCGACAACACCGTCGTCGTGTGCTCTTCCGATCAGGGATTCTACCTCGGCGAGCACGGGTGGTTTGACAAACGGTGGATTTTCGAAGAATCGTCGCGCACGCCCTTGATGGTCCGCTGGCCCGGCGTGACGAAGCCGGGGAGTGTGAACCGCGACATCGTCTCGCTGCTCGATGTTGCCGAGACGTTTCTCGACATGGCGGGGATTGCCGCACCGGCTGACATGCAGGGGCGCAGCCTGGTGCCGCTGTGCAAAGGCGAGACGCCGGCCGACTGGCGGAAGAGCCTGTATTACCATTACTACGAGTTCCCGGTGCCACACCGCGTGCGACCGCATTACGGAGTCATCACCGAACGATTCAAGCTGGTTCATTACTACAAGCCCGATGTTGACGACTGGGAGCTGCTGGATCGCGAAAAAGATCCCTTGGAAATCAGGGACTTCTACCGTGACCCCGCCTATGCGGATACGGTCAAGGAGCTTCACGCTGAGCTGCAGCGGTTACGCCAGGAAGTTCACGAGATCGATGCACCGCCGCGCAGCGCATACGGCGATCAACCGTTTGACGGGGAGCCGCCGGCCGCTCCTCGCAAGAGCGGGAACAAGAAATCAACGTCGAAACAAGGCAATCCACGATGACACGGCTGTTGCGCATGGCGCTCACTCTTGCCATCGCAGCCATCGCAGCCATCGCAGCCAGCGGCAGCCAGCGTGGGAGGGCCGTTACTCGCGGCGACAACCAGGCCGAATGTGCTCGTTGTGCTGATCGATGACCTGGGACGCAGCGACGTGCAGGTGGATGGCTCCACGTTTCATGAAACACCTCGCCTCAATGCGCTGGCAATGTCCGGTGTGCGGTTTACCGACTTCTACTCCAGTCATCCCGTCTGCTCCCCCACGCGTGCGGCGTTGATGACCGGCAAGGCTCCGCAACGCGTGGGAATTACCGACTGGATCCACCCGTCATCGGGAATCGCGCTGCCCGCCGCCGAAACGACGCTCGGAGAGGATTTTCAGTCGCACGGCTATCAGACGGCCTATTTCGGCAAGTGGCACCTCGGGGAATCGGATGCGGATCAGCCGACCCAACACGGGTTTGAAGTGGCCCGCGGAGTGAACCGTGCCGGACAGCCCGCATCGTACGACTTCCCGTTTCGTCGGCCCGGAGACAAGCCCTCCATCTGGGACGTGCCGGACTTTGAGCAGGGCCGGGAAGGCGACTATCTCACGGACGTGCTCACCGGTTGCGTAATCGATTTCTTGCGGCAGCGCGATGCGCAGCGTCCGTTCCTCGTCTGCCTGGGCCACTATGCAGTGCACACGCCGATTGAGCCGCCGGCCGGATTGCCGGAGAAGTACCGAGCGCGATGCGCACAGCTCTACGGCGATTCCGAAACACCGACGCTGGGAGCGGCCTTTGATTCGATCTCCCGCGCCCGGCAGGACCGCGCCGATTACGCGGCCATGCTGGAGAACCTGGACGTCAACGTCGGCCGTTTGCTTGATGCGCTCGACGAGCTTCGACTGCGCGACAACACGATTGTCGTCTTCACGTCCGATAACGGCGGTCTTTGCACACTCGCGGGACGCCAGCCGGGTCCGACGTGCAACCTGCCCTGGCGATCGGGCAAGGGATGGCTATACGAGGGCGGGATTCGCGTGTCGTGCTTTGTTTCCTGGCCTGCCGGGCTGCGGCCCGCTACGACGGCGGTCCCCGGTTATACCGCCGATCTCTATCCCACGCTGCTCGACTTGTGTGGTTTGCCCGCGCAGCCAACGCAGTGTCTCGACGGTCGCTCGCTCGCCGGCGCGCTGCGTGGTGTGCCGGATGCCTCGCTGCTGGAGCGACCGCTGGCGTGGTACTACCCGCATGATCACGGGTCCGGGCATCGAGCGGGCGCTGCCATCCGGCACGGCAATTGGAAGCTCGTTCACTATCTGGCCGGCAGCCAGTCGGAACTCTACGATCTGGCCTCCGATCCCGGCGAATCGACCGATCTGAGTGCCCTGTACCCGGACAAGACGCGGGTCTTGCTGGGTGAACTCCAGGATTGGATTCGATCAACCACCCCATAGATTCCGAGAACGTGCGTCCGTTGTGTGCACCCACACGGGCGGAATTTCTCACGGGAAGGTCCTATCTGGGAAGGTGAAAGGCCAGGACAGAACGCGGTGGTGATGATTTTGGTTTCTGTTCCGTAGCTGAGCCTCTTAATATGCAGAATGTGTCCCGTCCCATTTGAATTCTCGTATTCGTGACACGCGAGTTTTCCTCCTGAGCCGCAACGCGGCGGTCTCACCGTAGCCCGGGGTAAGCCGCGCTTCGCGGCGCCACCCCGGGTACACGTACCCGAGAACATGACGGGCGAGCCCACGACAGCGTGCCAAACCGGCGGTCTCCGAGCCCGACACAGGCCGCGCACAGCCTCGCGAGCTTTCGACGGCGCTATTCACACCGAGGCATGGCCCGGCCCGGTAGCCACGAAGCAGGGTGCGGCTCGTGGCGGGCTCGGAGACTGCCGGTCGTACTCATGGTCGTGGGCTCGCCCGCGGTGCGCGGGGCGTTGGCTGACCCGGGGTGGCGCCGCGAAGCGCGGCTTACCCCGGGCTACGATGAAGCCGCCGCGTTGCGGCTCCGAACGCCTCCGGGCTTTCGTGCACAACGGCTTCGCAATAGGCGACAGGCCATGCGAAACGGTCCACCCATGGAACAAATATCGCAACCGTGACCAAGGAGGCCTTTCCTGTGCTTTCACCTCCCCCGGTACTATCTGCTAACCGGCGTGTAGGGCGTTTCGACCGGTCCAGGAACGCATGAATCTGGATCAGAGAACGATGGCCGAGTCGTTCCTACCGTTGATTTGATCCGCGTACCCAGGGCAGCGTCAACGTTCGCTGCGCTCACGTTTCCTTGCCCTGGGCTTCGTTAGCGTCGTCCCTGCGGGACTAAGTCAGCAATCGTTCGTTTGATCGGGCGCTCCCGACACCCCAATTCTACCTATCTCTGTCCGGCCACCCAACAGCGACCCCCGGATGCACCTGCGGAGTTAGGCCGGGTCAATTCGTTTAACGGTCGTTGGACGAAATCGCTTCGCGATAATTACGACTTGTTGGGACTTCCGCCACTTGTTGGCGACCTCATGGCGGCTCACGCGCGGAGGTGTGGGCCACCTGAGCATCTTGCCCGTGAGCCCGAATTCCCGTTGGTAGGACTGGCAGCGGGCGGCTTGACTCATTCGTAGTCCGCACTCAAGATGGGGGGGCTGACCGCAGGGGGCGTTGGCTCAATGGTGCCGGTCGAATTCGCGAACGAACTTCAGAAGCTTGGTTCTGACGCAGAATATATTCAGATATCTGGCAATGGCTCCAACGCCTTAGATTTCCATATCGCATTTACGATTGGTGAACTATCTAAGGCGGATCCCAATGCGTACTTTCACGTCGTCACCTACCACATGCAGCCTGCGATCTAATGCAACGTACCCAATTGGTGCGCTTCTGCCATGGCTGTCGTGTCGGCAAGCAAGGGTAGGCCACTCGAGCACCCTTGCCGTCGCGTGCCGACCGCTGCATTCGTCAATCGCAGCGGATCAAGGCTGGGCGTCGTCCCCCTGCCAACGCTTCAGGCCGATGCCCCGGCTGCTTTAGCGGTAGTCGATGGAATCAACAAGCCAACGTCCGTCAAGGCGTTGAAACTTGACTTCGGCCTCCGTGACCGTGCGTGTACCGTTGTTGGCGTAACCATCTTCTTCGCCTTCGTCCCGGTTATCGATCCTCTCCAGTGCACTGTTATCGCCTTCGTTGGCATCATAGCCCTCTGCACCGATGGCATCACCTTCGTCCACGTCGATCTCGTAAGGGCCCACGGCAACGTCGCCGGTTGCCAGGCCCACAATGACAAGACGCGGATGACTCATGGACTTGGCAAGCGTTTGGATGTCACAAGCAACTTCCCATAGCCAGCAATACAATCCGGAGGATTCCTCCAAAACAACGTTCCGGAACTTGGTTGTGGACTGCAACGTATCACTGAGGTGAGATGCGTCGGTCGCATTCTTCTCGAGGGATTCCGGCTCGACAAATGCCCCAAACCGCGATTTGACACGAATCCGACCGGTCGCTCGGTCGCCATCGAGACATACGTCCTGGAGGCGTCCGTATGCGTAGCCTTCGAGTTGGCGGATCGTCATGGCAATCGTCGAAGAGGAGGACGACCGTCGGGCGCCCTCCCGAATCAGCGGCTGGAGGGTCGCAATCAGGCCAGTGCAGTCCCTAATCTTGGGAAGCACATCCCGTTGCCATCGACCCACTTTCGCGTCGTATTCTGCTTGGATCTTTTCATAGGAATCCTCTGGCGCTGCCAGATCGACGACTTTGTACTTCGTCTTGGGCCAGAAGTCAGCCAAGTCCTTGTCGGAAAGCCCATGGCGACTGATCGCCGCCTCGACCTTCAGGTACAAGTCCGTCTCGAATTCCAGGTACAGGGCGGTGATGATGATGATGTGACTGAATCGGGCTTGTTGGCGAGGCGTGTAGCATTGGTATTCACAGCTCCAGTCGTTCGTTGCCTGGGCGTTACGAAAAGCCGTATATGCCGCGACCGGCGATTCCAGCAAACTAATTTCGGCCGGTGCATCAGCCTTTGCCCCATGTGCACAAGTTGATTGGACGCGCTGATTGGCGAACACCGTCACCAAGAGACTCACCACGAGAGTTAGCAGAACTAGCGATCCGATCCCTAATCGTGCGCGTGTCAACATGAAGATCCCTCACAGACGACAGAAACAGATGGTGAATCCAACTAAGTTCAGCCGGAAGATCATATGCCCCGACAGCAGCCGTCGACAACGCCAATATGATTACCGTTGTCGCGGTAGAGGACATGGCCCAAGCAACTGCTGCAGCAGCGCGTCATGATGACCGGCGTGTGCTGATTTCTGCCGAAAGAGTGCACGGCTATTTACGTTGCCCGACTTCACCGGCAAAGGGTCGATTATTGGGAATCCCATCACCCGGTTGAGTTAATGAATCGATCCGCGCATCGCGGCACGTCCCGCAGCAAGAACGACGAAAAGCCGCCGGGCGTGTGGGACCCGGCGGCATGGTGCGTGGTCGTTCGTCTTACGACAGATCGCTCGGTGGACTACATCCCAAGTCTGGGAGACTCAACAGATCGAGCGCATCGGAGTCCCACTGGGCGAACAGGTCGTCCACTTCAGCTTGACGGCGGTTGTCACGGGCAGAGCGAGTGATGCGAACGATCGGCTGGTGGCTCGCAGACTCGACCTCAGGCAAATTCGGCCGTCCACCTTCCTTCGGTTGTCACGCGGTTCTGCGTTTCCGCCACCAGCCATATCCCCCCCCGGATATGCCGAACAACGACCAGAGGACGAGCGTTGATGGCTCAGGAACACTACTTGCCACACGGAAACCGAGGCTGCGGAGCTCGACCTCCGGTCTGCCACTGTTGCCAACGGAGGCCAGCAAGCCGCTGGAAGGGCCGATACAAGAGCCGCCCCTCAAAACACGCGACGAATCAATGACCTCCTCGTTCCATTCGCTGACATTCCCCCCTTGGTCGAACGTCCCATACGGGCTGTCCGAATTCTGGAACTCCCCCACCACCGTCGTGTAGTACGGCGACTGGATCGGGTACGGATCCCCCTTATAGTTCGCGTTGTTGCCGGAGACGTCGGTCAGATCTCGGCCCGGCTCACTATCGCTGCTCGTGGGATAGTCCCAGTAGTTGCCCGTCACGCCGTCGTTCTGGTGATACGCCGCCTTGTACCACTCGTTCTCCGTCGGGATCCAGAACTTGGCACCCTCCTTGCGCGTAACGGCCAACAACGGTGCGTCGGTCGTTGCGCCGTTAAGGTAGTACGCTCCATCTTCTGTCGTATTCAAACTCTGAGCACCAGTGCGCTGATCGTTGTGCAGCCAGTTCATGAACCGCGCCGCGTCACCCCAGCTCACATAGTTCACCGGCCCGTTTGCCCGGTCCGCCGCCACGCTGTACGTGTAACTGCCCGACGAGCCGCTCTGCTGAATCTTGCAGCCCCAACTGTTCGACCACATGTTCGTGTTGTACAGCCGGTACGTGTCGGTTGTCGCCACGGCGTTCAAGAACGCCGTGTATTGACCGGCCGTCACCTCATACTTGCCGATCCTGTACACGCCAGCCACGGAACCGTAGCTTGTACTGTCGGCCGCATTACCCGGGTTGCCCACGGTGACCATCTCAAGCACAATGTCCGCGCGCGCCGCACTGGCCGCTACGGCTAACACCAGCGTCGCCATCACACTGACACATCGATGCCACTTCACAGGTGAACTCCTTAAATCAAAGGTGCGTAACAAAAGAAACAGATAGACTGCAGATCGGGAAACTTGATCCCGAGGTCCGGGAGGCTCATTAATCCGAGCGGGTCGGATTCCATCTCGGCGAACAGGTCGTCCAGTTCCTCTGCGCAGGTGGTCCGCATTACAATAGAAACGCCGAAGCCCTCCGCGTGCGGACCATTGCCGCGGGGGTCAGGCCGAGGCCGGCGAGTTGGCTACTTGGCGGTGGCACTCGCCGGCCGGTTTTGTATTCTTGTCTGGCTTGTCTTTACCGCGAAGCGGTTACATTCCACAGCCCAGGGTCGCGGCCGGGCACCGCTGCGTAGCAGTGGTCGGCCGCGCACCCTGGGTGACCGTTCCAATTTGCCACGAAACGCCGAAGGCGTTTTACACAACGGGATGGCGGAGTCATTGTGATTGCGGCCCTCTGTAAAACCCCTTCGGGGTATCCGTGCATGTGGTTATCCGTGACCCAGGGTGCGCCGCGAGGCGCGGCGACCCTGGGCTGTGGAATGTAACGCCTGCGGCGTAAAGACCCATGTTGTCCATTCGTTCCGATTGTGACCCAGTGTGCGCCGCGAGGCGCGGCTGACCCTGGGCTGTGGAATGTAACGCCTGCGGCGTAAAGACCCATGTTGTCCATTCGTTCCGATTGTGACCCAGGGTGCGCCGCGAGGCGCGGCGACCCTGGGCTGTGGAATGTAACGCCTGCGGCGTAAAGACTCATGTTGTCCATTCGTTCCGATTGTGACCCAGGGTGCCGCCGCGAGGCGCGGCTGACCCTGGGCTGCGGGATCGAACGCCTGCGGCGTAAGGACGGATTGTGTGTTGTGTCGTCTTCACGTGCGAACTTACTTGTTTCCGTCACCGGCCGGTGACTCGTCTGGCTTCGCCTGCGCGGCCTCCAAGAGCGTTTCCGCTTCGCGTCGCAAAAGCTCGTGCTCCAACGCGGTGTACGAACCAGTCGGCCAGGACGCCTCCTTGCTGGCTTCAACGGACAGGTCGAAGTACCTCTGCGCTTCCGGCGCATTCCCCATTCGTGCGTGGACCATGGCCAGCCAGACCCCGGACCAGACGCGACCGGGCACGTCGTTGTCCCACAGCGCCTGCAGGTGCTCCAATGACTCGGCGAATTTCCCTGCACGGTACAAGGCGCAAGCCAGTTCATGGCGGGCGCGTTGATCGTCGGGAGCAGCTGCGTATGACTCGCGTGCTAACCGCTCGACCTGCAGCGCGTCTTCTTCGCCGATCGGGGCCAACTTGCAGCACCATGCCAGTTCCCAACCGGGGAACGGTGGCTCAGCACCTTCTAGGTAACGACCGAGCAGTTCGTGGCAGCTGCGCTGGTAGGCCTCTTTCTCGCCACTGGCCACGTGCATAAGTCCAAGCCGATACCAGGTCGCCGCGGCGAGTGGTCTGTGTTCGCTCACGTGCAACAGCAATGCTGCCGCCGCGGCGTACTCATGTCGGTCCGCATGCAGGTTACTCAACACGTCCAGGGCCGAGATCGTATCCGGATGGTCAGGGCCCAGCGTGATCTTCCTCAGCTCCACGGTCTTCTCGAGCAGCGGCAGGGCTTGCTCCTGTTGCCCCGTCCCCAGCAAGTGGTCGGCGAGCTCGTACATGGTTTCCAGCGTTGAGGGGTGGGCTTCACCCAACTTGCTCTTCTTGAGCTGCAACGTCTGCGCAGCCAGTGCCGCCGCTTCATCTCGTCGCCCCACCCGGAAGTACCCTTCGGTGAGACGGTCCCTGGCTGACAATGTATTGGGGTGATCCGGGCCACATTTCGCTGTCAGGAGCCCGAGCCTCTGCTCGAGCAACGCCACCGCATCGTTTTCGCGCCCCGCGTCGAAATACCCTTCGGTGAGACTGTGGCTGGCCGTCAGCGTACTGGGGTGATCCGGGCCGCATTTCGCTGTCAGGAGCTCCAGCTTCTGTTCGAGCAGCGCTACCGCTTCGTCTTTGCGCCCCGCGTCGAAGTAGCTTTTGGCAAGATCTCCCATGACGCTCAGCGTTTTCGGATGATCGAGGCCGTGCCGAGTCTTCGCCAGCTCAAGAGTCGCTTTCAGCAGGTTGACGGCATCCTCGTAGCGGTGTGTGCTGCGGTAGGCCGCGCCGAGGCACTTCATTGTTGCCAGCACGCCAGGATCGTCAGCAGGCAAAGCGGCTCTCCTCATTTCCAGCGTCTTCTCGAACAGCGGAATGCCCTGGTCCCAACGTCCGAGACTGCACAGGGATTCGGCGAGCATGTGCATGCACCCGAGCGTACGGGGGTGTTCCGGCCCAAACTTGGCTTGCGCCATCTCCAACGCCCGCTGATGCAGCGTCACGACTTCTTCCCGCCTCCCCAAAGCTTGGTAGGTTCTGGCGAGGTTGAACAACGGACCATGCGCGAGCGGATCGTCGGGTCCCAGTGTCTCTTGTTGTCGTTCCAGCATGTGTTCCAGCAACGGCAGCGCCTCATCCCACTGCCCAGCTTCCATGTAGAGAGTGGCAAGGTTGCCCATGGTCGAAAGCGTCAGCTGGTTATCCGGCCCTAGGTTGGACTTCGTCAGCTCAAGCGTTTGTTTGTATAGCGCCAAGGCTTCGTCCGTCCGACCCGCGACCTGATAGATACCGGCAAGGTTGAACATGTTTCCCAGCGTCTTGCCGTGACTGGGAGGCAGCTTCGCTTTCAACAGTTCCACTGTGCGTTCCTGCAACTGCACGGCCTCGTCCAGCCGTTGAGTCCAGCAGTAGCAGAAGGCGAGGGAGTCCATGCAACCGAGCGTATCGTCGTGTTCGGGTCCCAGCGTATCGGTGAGCAGGCCGGCCGCTTTTTGGAGCACCGGCGTGGCCTCCTGAAATAGCGCCAAACTGCAGTACGCGCGACCGATTGCCGACAGCAACCTCGCCTGGAGCAATCGGTCCTCGGCGAGCTCACTTTCCACTCGCGTTTCGGCGCGATTCAGTATTTCCAAGACGGTAATTGTACGCCCATCTTGCGCGGTGCCCGGACTGCGGAACGCGTCCACCAGAAACTGCGTCACGGCCTCGGACTGTTTGCGGGCAGCCTCGGTTTGCTCGGTCGCCTTTTGCGCGAGGTCCCGTTGTTGCTCGGCCTCCGCTCGCAGCTTACCTTCGCGCTGGGCAGCCTCTTCGGCCAGCTTCTTCTGCTTCTTCGCCAACTGGGTCTGCTGCTTCGCCAGGCGTTCCTGGTCCTGCGCGATCTGCAGCTGTTCTTCCGCGACTTTCTCGGCCCTCGTGGCCCGATACGCCTGCCCGGCGGCCACACCGGCGCCCAGGATCAGTGCCAGGCCAATGGCTGCCGTGGACAGCACCGCCGTCCGGTTACGACGCACGAACTTCTTGAGTCGGTAGGCCGTCGACGGCGGGCAGGCTTCCACTGGTTCATCGTGCAGGTAGCGTTGGATGTCGCGGGCGAAATCGTTGGCCGATTCGTAGCGGCGAGTGCGATCCTTCTCCAGTGCCTTCATCACGATCCAGTCCAGTTCGTGACGCAGCGAGTTGCTCAGCTCGGCGGGGCTGGTCCGTCGGCGTTCGGAGGCCGTCGTCGCGGCCTTACCCATCGTACTGATCCGCGTACTGGGGCGCGGCGGCTCTTGCTCGCGGATTAAACGACGGACTTCGTCCAGTCCGGCATCTTTGAACTGGTCCCGATCAAAGGGCGTGCTGCCGGTGAGCAGTTCGTACAACAACACGCCCAACGAATAGATATCGCTGCGGGTGTCGATGTCCAGGCCGCTGCGCTCCGCCTGCTCGGGACTCATGTACAGCGGAGTGCCAATCATGTGACCGACGCCCGTGGCCATCGTCTGGCTGGTCAGTTCCTGGTTGATCGCCTTGGCGATCCCGAAGTCGATCACCTTGGGGACCGGGACACCGTCGTGCAACGTCACGAGAATATTAGACGGCTTGATGTCGCGATGGATGATGCCTTTTTGGTGGGCATGCTGGACCGCGTGGCAGACCAGCGCAAAGAGTTCCAGGCGCTGTTCCGTGGTGGAATTATTGTCGTCGCAGTACTGCGTGATCGGCACTCCGTTGACCAACTCCATGACGAAGTACGGCCTGCCTGTTTCCGTCGTGCCCGCATCAAAGACCTTGGCGATATTCGGGTGATCCATGATCGCCAGGGCCTGCTCTTCGGCAGCAAACCTGGCTACGACTTCGCGGGTGTCCATTCCCAGCTTGATGATCTTGAGCGCCACTTTGCGCCGGACCGGCTCCTTCTGGAGGGCCATGTAGACCACGCCCATGCCCCCTTCGCCGATCTCCTGGTAGAGCTTGTACGGGCCGATCTGGGTGCCAGGGCGCTCGGCGATGGGTTGGTCGATGGTCGGGGCGATGACAGCGAATGGATGTTCCAGAAAAGGCGTGGCTTTCGGCTGGGCGTTGAGCATCTTCTCAACACGCTGCCGCAGCTTCTCGTCGCTGCCGCAAGCTTGGTCCAGGAATGCCTGACGCTCGTCGGCAGGCTCTATCTGCAGCGCTCGGGAGAAGATGTGCTCAAGTATGTCTGAGTCGCTGTTCATGATTGGCTTCCGTAAGGGGCTCTATTAAACAATGCGGAATCGAGTGCCTGTTTGCCTCACAGAAGCGGAGAAAATTTTCAGACGCGGGTATCCTCCTCAGGCTCGAA
This sequence comes from uncultured Planctomycetaceae bacterium, assembly GCA_963754725.1. GTDB lineage: Bacteria > Planctomycetota > Planctomycetia > Pirellulales > Pirellulaceae > JAAYDI01. The sequence continues at coordinate 183,327 of CAVWHV010000042.1, read as the reverse complement.
GATCTCGCAGTAAAGGTGTGTCTTTGCGTAAACCCAGTACCGGTCAGCCATTGCGCGAGATATACCGAGCGCCTGCGCCGCCTCTTGATGGGAGAGTCCCGCAAAACAGCGCAGCTTGACCAGGTTGGCCTTCACGGGATCTTCTTTCGCGAGCTTCGCAAGAGCGTCGTCGAGCGCCAAGAGCTCATCGGGCGGTGTCACGTCAATCGTGAGGCCTTCATCCAAATCCACGCGGGCCAGCAGGCCGCCGCGCTTGAGACTGCGTTTCTGCCGCGCGTTGTCCACCAGAATCCGCCGCATCGCCTCGGCCGCTGCGGCAAAGAAGTGCCCCCGCGAATCCCAACTCTTGGCTCGGTCGTCATCCACCAGCCGGATATACGCCTCATGCACCAGGGCGGTTGCCTGCAGTGTCTGCCCTGGTTTCTCGTGGGCCATCTTGGTAGCGGCGAGTTTCCGCAGTTCCGCGTAAACTAGCGGCAGGAGCTGCTCCGCCGCTTAGCGGTTCGCCCTGTTCGATCCGCGAGAGAATCAGCGTCACGTCGCCCGAAGCACGGGCTGGCAGAGCAGCCTGAGTGGGATCGGGTTCATCGCCAGCACGGTCCTGAGGTATGTCGTCGTTGACCATCGAGGTTCCCCAACTGCCCCAGGGAAGATCAGCCCGGCCCGCTGGAAGTGCGGCAAGTCAAGCGGCCACCGTGTCCGGCGCTGATCATGAAGCCCCGAATGTACCACACGCGGGTGGTAGATACATAGTTTGGGCGTCAACATGTCGCTGGTGCCAGAGTACTGCCGGTGCGATGGTTGCCAGCGAGTGATTGCGCCGGTGACACGCTGCCAACGGCAGACGTCGCCTTCCTCACGCCCGCTTCTCTGTCGGAGAACCGGGTAGTGCCCAGATAGCGGCTGACTGGTCGGCGGCCCGTATGGCACGTTGTCCACAGGTACTGTTGTGGTCCGCTACCGACGTGAGACAGTATTTCACGAAGTGAATTGGCCGCCGCTGCGTAGGCGTCGCTTATTCATCCACGACGTAAAAGCCACTTTTCCGGTTGTTGAGAGGTGTGCATCACTCCGAGCACAATTACCTCTGCATCAGTAAGGTCGTAAAACACGACATATGGATACCGCTCCACCGGCCAGTAGCGAAGTCCGTAATCGATCGCCGTTCGTCGTCCCGGATCCGCAAGGAGGGCCAACGTAGCATTCCGAACGCGAACCACAAAATCAGAACCAAGCCCCAATTGCCGCTGATCATACCACTCGGCAGCAGCGAGGACGTCAGAATCAAAACTGGGATGATAACGGACTGATCTAGCCACCTCGTGAATCGTCAATCCGCTTCCAGATCTCGTTGTGAGTGTACCCGAGACCGGGATCGGCTAACATCTCGTCACGCCGCCGTGCTGCTTCTTTCTTCGCCCAGTCAGGCAGCGGGAGAGGCTCCCCCGTCGCAGCCAGATCGTCCCAGATGCGTTCAACAAGCTGCAGTTTGTCTGCGGCCGGCAGATCGCGAATCGTGTCGGTATAGATATCCATTTTGAACCTCCCAACTGTGATTCTAGCCGGGCCTAACTACCAAAGCAAAGGTCACTCACTGACCGTGGCGCCGGTGTACGCGAAACCGATAGGATCACGAGAGCAAAAACCGTTCCTTTGTTGCTTGGCTCCGGACGGCCCCGTTTTGGCCGCTCCCGACCCAGCACCGACCATCGCCGTTTCAAATCGTTCTCCAGGACGTTGTCGTGATAGTCGCCATCAACGATCGATCCACGCCACAGCTACCCCGACAGTGTCGTTCGAACCCAATTGCCGATGCGTAAGTCCCATGTTGCCATCGCGTAAATCAAATTGCCATCAACTCGTGGGAGCTTGGGGTCTATGACACAGCTGTTTGGCGCTCGACGACTCAGGTGAATCTCCTGCGAGGCGAAATAGACGCCGAAAACAGAAACATGCCATGTTCCAACGGTTGGGTGCGTGGCGAAGATTTAGCCGAGGGCGTTCACGCTGCGTCGGCCGATCGTGGATCAAAGCGCACCGGAGATGGCCGAACCGGCGGGCCGGTCGTCGTGCAAGGTGACGTCGGCTACGACCAGCGCGGGCTCGTGGTAGGGACCGGTGGCAACTTCCCGCCCGTCGGCATCGATCACCAACGAACAACCGATGCACTTTCGACCTGCCCACGGCCCGCCGCGGATGGGACCCACATTGCTGGCGCCGACGACAGGCATCCGAAAGGCGCGTGCCAACTGACGGTAGGCGTCCCGCCACAAGTCTCCGTAAGGTTCGCTTATCGGATCGTGAGCGGCAGCGACAGCCCAGGCGGACGGCGACAGCAGGATTTGGGCACCCATGCGGCCCAGCGTGCGGCCGATGTCGAGCGCATTGGGAAAATTGTCCGCGCAGATGTCGACTCCCAGCACGCCGATCGTGGTGCGCGCGACCTGCAGGCGATCGCCGATCGCGTACAGATCCTGGGCGATGTCTAACTCATTGATCTTGCGATGGCACAACAGCAAACGGCCGCGGTCGTCGAGCAGGATGGCCGAGTTGTAGAGGCGGTCGCCGTCACGTTCGGTCAAGCCGGCGACCACGCAAATCTGTTGTTCCGCAGCCGATTGGGCCAGTCGTTGCACACGCGGACCGGGAATCGGCTCGGCCAGCGTGCGTGCGCTCGGATCGGTCCAGCCCACATCCAAGCACTCGGGCAGCACCACCACCGCGCAGCCTGCGCGCAACGCGCGGCGGATCATGGTCTCGGCCCGATCCAGATTGGCCGACACCTCGCCCCCTTCCACCAGCATCTGGCCGACGGCCAGCCTCACGGTACGTACGCGCAGCTTGGTTCTGGCAGGCACGGTCGACTTCCCCCATCACGGCACTGGCCTGGCACCGATGTTCAGTTTCACCAACTGTCATCGCACCAGGATGATCACGCAGGGCGGTTCATCAGAAGTCCAACGACGACAGGTCGTGGAGCTCAACGGACCATCGCGGAGCACTTCCCCGCCGGCACACATTGTATCGTGGCCGATGCGCCGACGCGGCATCCGGCGGGCCACCGGCCGGCCAGATTGACGCCTGTTGTCGCCAGCGGTTAGACTCGACGGATTCATGACGCACGGATTTCCCAGGAAAGACACCCCGTATTTCACGAGCATGCGAGACGATGGCAGCATCCAGTTCTTCTCTTGAGCAGTTGGCGGTCAATACGATTCGAACGTTGTCCATGGACGGAGTGGAGCAGGCGAACAGCGGTCATCCGGGCACACCGATGGCGTTGGCTCCGGTGGCCTATGCGTTGTGGAATCGCACGTTGCGCTACGATCCCGCCGACCCGCTGTGGCCGGCGCGGGATCGATTTGTGCTTTCCTGCGGCCACGCGTCGATGCTCCTGTACTCGCTGCTGCACCTGGCCGGCGTACGCGCCGCAGACGCGGACGGTCGCGTGGTGGACAGGCCCTCGGTGTCGCTGGACGACATCCGGAATTTCCGGCAGCTGCACAGCCCGTGTGCGGGGCATCCCGAATACGGCGAGGCGGCGGGGATCGAGACGACGACGGGTCCGCTGGGGCAGGGCGTGGCGACCAGCGTCGGTATGGCTATGGCCGCCCAGTGGTATGCGGCCCACTACGACCGGCCGGGCCTCTCGCTCTTCGGGTACAACGTGTACGCCTTGTGCAGTGACGGCGATTTGATGGAGGGCGTGGCGGCGGAGGCTGCCTCGTTGGCGGGCCACTTGCGGCTGTCCAATCTCTGTTGGATCTACGATGACAACTCGATTACGATCGAGGGCAAGACAGACCTGGCGTTCAGTGAGAACGTGGCACGTCGCTTCGAAGGACTGGGCTGGAACACGGTGGCTGTCCAGGACGCCAACGACTTGACGGCGCTCTCGGCTGCGTTGCGCAGTTCGCAGCGACCGCCGATCGGCCCACGTTGATCATTGTCAAGAGCATCATCGCCTACGGGGCACCTAATAAGGCCAATTCATCGAGCGCACACGGCTCGCCGCTGGGCGAACAGGAAGTGCGTTTGACGAAAGCGGCCCTGGGTTGGCCCGAGAATGAGAAGTTCCGGGTCCCGGCGGAAGTGGTCGCGCACTTTGCAGCGGGCATCGGCCAGCGTGGACGTGAACTGCAGCAGGCCTGGACGCGGCAGTGGGACCAGTACGCACGGGAGTATCCGGAGCTGGCTGCGGAACTGAAGACGATCTGGGCAGGCCAACTGCCTGCGGGGTGGGAGCAGGGGATTCCGCAATTCGAACCGGATGCGAAAGGCAAGGCCACGCGGGTCAGTTCCGGCGAAGTGCTGAATCGGCTGGCCCCGCATATTCCCTGGCTGATCGGCGGTTCGGCCGACCTGGCGCCCTCCAACCTGACGCTGATCAATCCCAAGGTTACCGGGCATTTCCAGGCAGGGGAGTATGCTGGCCGCAATTTTCACTTTGGCATCCGCGAGCACGCGATGGCAGCCGCGTGCAACGGTCTGGCGGTCAGCGGACTGCGACCCTACTGCGGCACGTTTTTTGTATTCACCGATTACATGCGGCCGTCCATGCGTTTGGCCAGTCTGATGCGGCAGGGTGTGATCTACGTACTCACGCACGATTCCATCGGGTTGGGTGAAGATGGTCCCACGCACCAACCGGTGGAGCACCTGGCAGCCTGCCGAGCGATTCCGCGCCTGCTGGTGTTCCGTCCGGCCGATGCCAACGAGGTGGCGGAGTCGTACCGTGCCGCGCTGCAGCACCCGCGTCAGCCGGCGGCGTTGGTGCTCACGCGTCAGAACGTTCCCACGCTCGATCGTGTCGCGATTTGCGGCGGCCTCGGGCGTGGCACGTGGCGGTTACGTGTTGCGGGAGGCCGCCGGGGGCAGTCCCCAGGTGCTCTTGATCGGCACGGGCAGCGAAGTCAGCCTGTGCCTGTCCGCCCAGGAAGTGCTGGCCTCCGAAGGGATCGCGGCGCGCGTGGTCAGCCTGCCGTGTTTCGAGTTGTTCGACGCGCAGGACGCGGCGTATCGCGACAGTGTACTGCCCCCGACCATTACGGCCCGCGTGGGTGTGGAGGCGGGCATTGTGCAGGGGTGGGAGAAGTACCTCGGATTGGCGGGGCGATTTGTCGGCATGCGCGATTTCGGGGCCTCGGGACCGTTCGAAGAACTGTATGCGCACTTCGGCATTACGGCCGAGGCCGTCGTCGAGCAGGCTCGGGCCGTGCTGCGGAACACGTCCCGCTAGATCACGCGCAGCGCGACCAGCAGCAAGAACAGCGACCACGCCAGCAAGGCGGCGATGCTGGCGATCAGCAGGGGACGGTTGGGGCGTCGGGGATCGGCGGAGGGGAGCCGGTGCGCAGGTTCGGGCACGGATCGTGGATTCATCGCGGTGCTATTTCTTCGATCTCGTGATCTTAAAGTGCCGATCAAAGGCTTCTTCGAATTCGTAGACATCGTCGAAGTCTTCCCGGCGGTCGGTCTCCGATTTTTTCATCAAGCCGATGTCAATCAGGTTGTAGACGATCTCGCCAAAGTCGCCCGTGCGAGTGATGCCCCAGTTATTGAGCACGACGCGGGCCATCAGGCCGAACTGTTCGATCGAGTACACGCGGATGGCCTGGCACAGTTGTTGGCCGGTCAGATGTGCCTCGGCCTGGATGTCCTCCGACTCGGCCGCCTCCTCGGTCGCCTGCCCCATCCCCAGCTCGTCGTGGGCGTAGGAGAGGGCGTCTCGTACGAACTGGTAGGCTTCCAGCTTGTATCGCGTGTCGCGTTTGAGCAACTGAAAAATCGGATGTTGTTGTCCGGACATAGGGCATGTCTTTCCTGCTGAGGTCACGCCAGGTACGGGTCATGCGTGGCGGACATCGCCCTCGTAGGGGCGAGCGTCCGAGCGATTGGCTATTCGGCCCCTTTCTGGAGCACCGACAGAACGTCCGATGCGTCGATCAGGGTGCGACGATTGTCTTCCAATTGCACCAGGAGTTGTTGGGCCAGGATCTCATGGCCCAGCACGCGCGCCCGGCCGGCCGCGATCATCACGTCGACGCCGACCGGTGGCAGTTGTCGCTGCAGGTACACGTAGGTGTCGTACTCGTAGCGCAGACAGCATTTCAACCGGCCGCATCGTCCGGAGATCTTGGTCGGATCGAGCGTGGCCTTCTGGAGTTTGGCCATCTTCATCGACACGGGGGGCATTTCCGTCAGGTGGCTGCCGCAACAGACAGGCTGTCCGCAGTCGCCATAGTCGGCCAACAACTTGGCTTCGTCCCGCACTCCAATCTGCCGCATTTCGATTCGCGTCTGAAATTCGGACGCCAGACGCTTGACCAGGTCCCGGAAGTCGACACGCTGTTCCGCCAGGTAGTAGATAACGATCCGCTCGCCGCCAAACAAGTGCTCGATGTCGATCAGCTGCATCGACAAATGCAGCTGCCGCACATGCCGCTGACAGGTCTCGAATTCCTGTCGTTCGTTGGCCTTGATGTGCGCCAATTCGTTGACGTCATCGGGGGTCATTTCGCGGAGGATCTGGCCGTACACGGCGTCCTTGATGACGTCGACCGTGTCCTCATCGGCCACGCACAGGACGTCTCCCGCCTCCAGGCCGCGATTGGTCCGTGCAATGACCCGGGTGCCCCGCTGGTAACGATCGTTACCACGCGGGGCGAGCACGCCCAGCGCTCGCATCGCACCGTATCGCACCACGTACCTGACCATTGGCGTCCCACACCCTCCGATCCCCAGGCCGAACAAGACCGTCACGCAGCCTGCCGCAACCGGCATCGACCCGCCGAGTTCCCCACGCAAGTATAGTGAGATCAAAAAACAACGGATAGATAGAGTGCGCGAGCGCCGGGAAGTCGGCGCCTCAGTTCGCGGCCGGGCGACAATAGGCCAGCGCCAGCAAGGCGTAGGAAGTGACCAGGTTGGCATCTCCCTCCAACCAGCGGTCGTTGTCGTTGATCCACGAACCGTCGGGCTGCTGACGGCCGGCCAGTTCGGTGACCAGCTCGTCACGCCAATCGTGTTTGACCCCCTGCGCGTCTTCGACTTCCTGCAGCCCCATGGCGTCCAGGGCCTTGGCAAAGGTGTGGTAGTAGTAGTACAGACCGGCGTTGCCAATGCCCGGATTCGTGTCCAGCCCGTAGTTCTTGCGAATCCAGCCGACGGCAGCCTTCACACGCGGATCGTCGGGACCCACGCCGGCGAAAATCATGCTCTTGAGTCCCGCGTAGGTCATCGACCCGTAGCTGCGCAGTCCGCCCGTCTCGGTCGTGCCCGCCTGACTCGTGCCACCGGCGGCCGGCGTGTAGTAAAACCCGCCGTCCGGATTCTTCACGCTGAACGGCGTCGTGTTGTGCTCGGACTCCAGGTTCTGACAGCGGGAAATGAAGACCAGCGCCCGCTGCACGGCCGGATCGTCCTGGCCGTGATTCATGGCCTTCATGGCATCCAGGAAGAAGGCGGTGTTCGACAGGTCGGGTCGCTTGTGACTCCCGTAGCCGGCTCCGCCATAGGCGAAGTCGGAGCCGTCCGTATTTTCTCCCTCGTCCCACTGCAGGTCGCGGACGAACGCATCGGCCCGCTTGAGCATCGTATCGTAGCGGCCGTCCTGATTCACCTCCGAAAAGCACAGCATCGCCAGGCAGGTTTCGTAGTTCCGGTAGAGCGTGCCTTCCTGGTAGATGCCGCCGTCCGGCTGCACGAACTGCTCGAGATACTTCAGGCCCTGGGCCACGGTCGGACTGTCGGCGGTGCGGCCATTGCGCAGCAGAGCCGTCGTGGCCAACGCCGTGACGCCCGGTCCCGAGAACCCGCTGTAGGAACCGTCGGCCGACTGCCCCTTGGTTTCCAGGAACGCCACGGCCCGCGCCACGACTGGGCCGAGCCCCTTCCCGTCCCCCGGGGAGACTTCGTCCGCACAGAGGTCGCCCCCACGCAAGAGGGTCAGAAAGACCAGAGTCGAGCGACAAAAACGCATCATGACGACGATTCCTTGGTGAAGCTACTGGGGGAAGAGTCCGACACCGACCGCTGCTCCGGCTCAATTCTACCTGATGAGTCGGCGTTGCGGAAATCGCCAAGCCCAGGAACCGTTTCTGCGAGCGTCAGTCCAGGACCGCCAGGATCTCGTCCTCGCCCACGATCAGGACTTCGTCGTTGTCGACCACCACCTCGATACCGGCGTACCGACTGAAGACGACGCGATCCCCTTCCCGGACCTGGTGCGGAACCCGCTCGCCATTGGGCAGTTGGCGCCCGTCTCCCACCGAAAGCACACGGCCCTGCTGCGGCTTGTCGCGCGCCGCGTCCGGCAGGACGATCCCGCCCGCCGTCTTCTCATCGGGTTCCAGCCGCTTGATGACCACCTTGTCACCCAATGGTTCAACTCTCATACCTCGAGTCCTCGATCCCGCTGCTGCCAACCGAAATGAAGCGAACCGCGCGTGGTTTCCCGCAGGTCGTTGTCGCTGAGCGGGCGCGACAGGTCGTGATTCTCGCATGCCCGGCTGCGGTGTTCAAGTCTCGACAGGTACGGATCTCCTCCCCCATTGGGGAGAGGCGCTAAATATCCGAGTTCAGGAGTGCCGATGAAGGACTCTGGGTAAATCTTGCTGAATTTGGCGGTCGGCCGTGGGAGCCGGGCCGACCAACAGGCACCATCCAGCGGGAATTGCTGGCGTCGTTGGGAGTTGCGGCGGTGATACCCTTGGCATCCGGGGAATAATCGGTGACGGACGAACGAGCCCGGGACGGGCGAACAAACGACGACGGGATGGTGCCGCGTTTCCACGCCGCTCACCCGGCGCTGGTGGACGCGCCCGTCATCGCGGTGGAACCGTCTCACAAAGTCTTGCTGGCCGTGGCCGGCAAGCAGGGGAGCCACGCGTCGGACCACCTCCAGCAGCAGGCGGCCGAACTCGCTCAGCACCTGCACGTGCGGCAACGCGATCTGGCACGCTGGGAGGCCATGCTCAACGCCCGCTCAGCACTGCACGACGACCAGCAGCGCTCGATCCGCTTGTGGCAGCGCGAACAGCAACAGGACGTTGCCAATCGGGAAGCCGAGTTGCAGCGGCGGCAAGCTTCGCTCGACCAACGCGAGGCACAGCTGGAAGTTCGGGGTGCGACGGCGGAAGCCTTGGCGCACCAAACGGAACAGCTGGGCCTGCGCCAGCAACGTCTGGACCAACTCGAACGCGACCTCCAACACCAGACCGAGCAACTCCGGGAACAGGCGGCCGAACTCGAACGGCAGCGCCGACGCCAGGAGGCGCAACGGCGCGGGGAGGAACAGACGCTCGAGCAGGAGCGTCGCCAACTGCACGTGGACGCGGCCGCCACCCAGACACTCCATGAACAGCTGCGGCAGCGAATCGCCGAGCACCAGCAAGCGGCGAACGAAGAGCGCTGCCTGACGCTGTCGGCCGAGTTGCAGCGACGGCAGGCTGTGCTGCAAGAGCGCGAAACCTGGCTGGCCCGCGATCGGCAGGCGTGGGAGCAGGAGCAAGATCGGTGGCAGCAACGCACGCGCGGTCAGCGGCAGGCGATTGCCCAGAGCTGGCGAATTCGCCGCCAAACACAGCAGCTGCAGCAGAGGGCACTGCGCGAGCGAAGTGTACAACTCGCACAGCGTCAGCAGACACTCGACCAACTGCAGACCGAACTGCGTCACGAACGACGAGAGCTGCTGGAGCAACGGCTCACGCAGAAACTGGCACGGGATGGCCTGTCACACGAACCTACTCCCGCGGAACTGGCTGCCCTTCGTCAGTGCCTGCGCGAACACGTGGACCAGCAACTTGCCGCGCTCGAGTCCGCGCACCAGCGACAACGGCGTGAACTGCAACAACTGGCCGTCACGCTGGCCCATCAACAGGAATCACTCGCCAGCCGACAAGAGGCCATGCAGCGTTGGGCGCAGACCAACAACGGCAGTTCGACGCGCAGGCCGCCGAACTGGAAGCTCGTGAACAGGATCTGGAACAACGCCAACAGCAGTTGCTGTACGACAAGCAAGCCTGGCTGATCACCCTCGACGAAACACTCTCCACCGCCACGAAAAAAGCGCCCTGCGGATAACGCAGGACGCCTTCGATCGATCGCGTTACGGGCAGAGTCGGATCACTTCTGGCTCAACGAATCCGCCTTCTCACGGTAGGCCGGATTCGCCTGCGCCTTGCGAATCGACTCGGCGGCAATCTGCATGCCGGCCTGAATCTCCTGCAGCTTGAAATAGGGTTCGCTCGGACCAAACAGGTGGGTCGCGCCGACCTTCTGTGCCAATTGCTCCCACGTCAAGCTGTCGGTGAAATGCCACGCGGCTGCCTGAGCGGCTGACTGCGGAAGCTTGCCCGTTCCCAACATCTTGCAGAGCTCGATGACTTCCGGCTTGGTCGTCAGCGACTCAATCGGCACGATCTTATACGCCATGCGCGGGTTCGGTTCTGGCTTGCCATGTTCGAGGCAGACAGTAGGCACGCGGAGCTTGCCGACTTTGCCGGGCTTCACGTTGAAGAAGCCGCCCATGCCGCCCATGCCGCCGCCCATGCCGCCCATGCCACCACCCATGCCACCCATGCCCATGCCGCCCATGCCGCCGCCCATGCCTTGGCCGCCGCCCATGCCACCCATGCCGCCGCCCATACCGCCCATGCCGCCGCCCATGCCACCCATGCCGCCCATGCCACCCATGCCGCCCATTTGGCTGAGCACGGGCACACCAGCGAATGCATCGGGAAGCTTGATGCGCAGCGGCGTATCGAGCTTGTTCTCAATCAACACCGTGGACTGTTTCGAATCGCGCGGGATCAACTTCACGTCGATGTCGCCGGCCTCCATCGCGGCGAACAACTCGACCGTTTGCACCTTGTCCTTGCTCGACTCTTTCACGTCCGATGGGTCGGCAGCGCGACCGGAGGACGCCCAGAAACCGATTGCCACGGCGAGCGCCGCAACCCACGTGGGGCGAAAACCACATTGCAACACCATCGAATCAACTCCTTCTGTCTTCTCTTGTTCCAGAGGAACCGGCAGCGCACGCCCCTTACGCCTAGCTTGCTGCCAACACTTGGTTCTAAGGCTCAGCATAATCGCGTAGTCCGCGAAATACCAAGAATAATTCCCAAGAAAATAGGCGTCCGAGACCGTGTCGGAACCTCGGTGCGACCGCGGCGCCGACCCGTTTTGACGGTCGTTCGGACCGTGACGGGCAGTTGACCGTCACGCTGCCGGTCCGACCACCGGAGACGTCCGCAGTGCCGAGTCGTCGGGCAGCACATCCGCTCAGAAATCCCGCTCGGGCATGAACCGGTTGCGGCGGTCGCCCGACGGCGCACGGCACGTTACAGCCCTTGAGTTGGCCCAAAGTGCCATTCGGGTGGGTTTTTCAGCCAGCAACGGCTGAGACCCGCCGGGAAAGCGGCGATTGGATCCACGGCGCGGGCGACGAAGGCGGGGAAGCGTGCTTCACGAGAGTCGCAGATCGTTCAGAGCTCCCTCAACGCGTCGATAACCTCCTGGTCGTGTCCGGCGACCTTCACGCGGGGCCAGACTTTCGCGACTCTTGCCCTGGGCATCGATCAGGAACGTCGACCGCTGGATTCCCATCGATTTCTTGCCGTACATGTTCTTTTCGCGCCAGGCGCCGTACTTCTCGGCCACCTGGTGGTCGGGGTCGGCCAGGAGCGGGAAATTGAGCTGGTACTTGTCGCGGAACTTTGCGTGGCGTTCGACCGAATCGGGGCTGACGCCGAGGACCTGGGCACCGAGTTTCGGCGATTTCTGGCTTGCGATCGCGAAACGCACAGGCTTCGGTGGTGCAACCGGGCGTGTCATCTTTGGGGTAGAAGTACAGGACGACGGGCTGGCCCTTGAGCGCGGACAAGCGGACCTTCGTGCCGTCGTCGGCGGTCAATTTGAATGCGGGTGCGGCCGTGCCAACTTCCACCCAGTCGGCCATGGCCATTCTCCTCGCAAAGACCATTGAGTTTGTCACCGCTGTGCCTCGACCTGTGCCACGATAGTGCACGCCGCTGGTTTGGCAATGCGGGGCGGCAGGCCGTGGGGGGCGTGGGCGACCGGGTGTGTCCGGACGATTCGGCGAGAAATGGGTTCCCCGTGCCGGCGGCATGCTTAGAATGGAGGAGTGGTTCAGGTTCTCCCACGGATTTATTCCCCAGGGAGGCGCAGTGACCATCTCGACAGCCAGAAATGAAACCGTGAGCCGAGCCGAATCGCAGCGCAGTCTGGGACTTGGCGCTGGCGGCGGCGCGGACGGCGATCGACAACCGGGGCCAGGACGTCCAAGTGCTGGACACGCGCGGGCAGACGCCGCTGTTCGACTACTTCGTGATTGCCACGGGCACCAGTCGCCGCCAGCTGCACGCCATGAGTGAAGAGATCGACCAGAAGCTTGGAGGTCGACCTGCACGACCGGCGGCTGGGGATCGAAGGGTACGACGAATCCCGGTGGATCGTGCTGGACTACGGCAGTATCGTCATCCACCTGTTCGACGAGGACGCGCGGCAGTTACTACCGGCTGGAAGAACTCTGGGCCGATTCGCCGCGCGTGGAGTTCTGAGCCGTATCCGCATTCCCGGCCGGCGCTGGTACACTGTGTCCACGAACGGACTTGCCGGAGTCGGATGTGGGAACGCGGTGGAACGAGCAGACCATGAACATTCTTGCCACGCTTCGGGAGCGGTTTCGTCCCGCTCTTGCTGTCGCTTGTCGACTCGGTGGACGACCTGCTGGACCTGATTCGGCCGGCGCAGGACCCGCAGTTCGGCGACTATCAGGCCAATCTGGCGATGCCGCTGGGCAAGCGGCTGCAGCAGCCGCCGCGAGAGGTGGCGCAGCAGATGGTGGCGCGCTTGCAGCTGGAGGATCTGTGCGAACCGCCCGAAGTGGCCGGGCCCGGCTTCATCAATCTGCGGCTTGCGGAACCGTTGGCTGGTCGGAGCAGTTGCAGCGGGCCGCGCGCGATGCGCGATTGGGCATCGCCTCAGGTGGCGTCGCCCCGCACGTTCGTCGTGGATTACTCCTCCCCCAACGTGGCCAAGGCCATGCACGTGGGACACATTCGCTCGACCGTCATCGGCGATGCGATCTATCGCACGCTGCAGTTCCTGGGCCACCGCGTCATCAGCGACAATCACCTGGGCGACTGGGGCACTCAGTTCGGGATGATCATCTACGGATACAAGCATCTCGTGGACGTGGAGGCGCTATCGAGCCGCATCCGGTCCGCGAGCTGGGACGGCTCTACAAGCTGGTGCAGCAGCTGATCGACTACCACGACGCGGTCCGCGAGTTGCCGCGGAACGTGACCGGCAGCTGGAGCATCAGCGGGCGCAGCTGGTGCCGGCTGCAGCGCGCTCGAGCAGCGCGCGAAGCCGCAGGACAAGAAGTTGGGCAAGGCGATCCGCGATGCCGGAGAATCAGATCGCTGAAACGGCGGCAAGTGCGAGGAATTGCGTGGCAAGATCGCGGCGGTGGAACAGGATCCGCTCCGAAGGAACTGGCCCGTCGGCATGCGGACATCGATCGCGCCGTGCTGGAGGAGACGGCTCGACTGCACGCGGGCGATCGCCGAGAACCTGGATCTCTGGCACAGCTTCCTGCCGCTCTGCAAGCAGGACATGCGGCGGATCTACGAGCGGATCGACGTGCGTTTCGATCACGAGCTGGGTGAGAGTTTCTATCACGACCGACTCGCAGGCGGTGGTCGAGGACTTCACCGCGCGGGGTCTGGCCCGGGAGAGCGACGGGGCCCAGTGCGTGTTCCTGCCGGACTACGAGTCGCCGATGATCATCCGCAAGAAGGACGGCGCCTTCCTCTACGCCACGACCGATCTGGCGACGATCCAGTATCGCATGGAGACCTGGCATCCGGACGCGATCCTGTACGTGGTGGATCATCGGCAGAGCGAGCATTTCGGCAAGCTGTTCGCCGCGGCCCGCCTGTGGGGCTACGATCAGGTCGAGTTGCGGCACATCAGTTTCGGCACGGTGCTGGGCGAAGACGGACGGCCGTACCGGACGCGCAGCGGCGACGTGGTGGGCCTGGAAGGGCTGCTGGACGAGGCGATTCGACGGGCCCTGGCGGTGGTGGCGGCCAACGACGACGCCAAACCGGCGGGCCCGGAACTGACTGCCGAGCAGCGGCAGGCGATTGCCCGGGCCGTGGGGCACGCGGCCCTCAAGTATGCCGATCTGTCGCACAATCGGACCAGCGACTACGTGTTCAGCTATGACAAGATGGTGGCACTCGACGGGAACACTGCCACCTACATGCAGTACTCCTACGCGCGGACGCAGAGCATCTTTCAGCGCGGAAACATCGATGTCGCGGCGCTGCGGGCGGCCGACTACGCGATCCCGCTGCACCGAGAATGCGGAACGGGATCTGGCCATCGAACTGGTCCAGTTCGGCGACGCGCTGGACAAGAGTCTGGAGGACTTTCGTCCCAACGTGCTGACCGACCTACCTGTTCTCGCTGGCGACGAAGTTCTCCCGGTTCTACCAGCAGTGCGACGTGTTGCGGGCCGAGTCGGAGGCGGTGCGGAACAGCCGCCTGGTGCTGTGCGACGTGGCCGGACGCACGATCAAGCAAGGACTGGCCCTGCTGGGTATCGGCGTGGTCGACAAGATGTGAGCGAGCGCCTCCCTGTGGAGAAGTTCTGGTCGCGACGCGAGGGTGGTGTGTCGGCATGAATGGAATCGAACAGGGAGAAACGTGGCGGAACTCGATCCTGTGCGGTGATGCGCTGGAGCAACTCGGGCGACTGCCTGCCGGAGTCGTGGATACGATCGTGACCAGCCCACCCTATTACCGGCAGCGCGACTACACAGGTGCGGATCAGGTGGGACACGAGGCCACTCCCGCTGCCTACGTCCAGCGGCTGGTCGGCATCTTCGCCGCCTGCCGCCGGGTGCTGCCCGAGTCCGGCTCGCTGTGGCTCGTGTTGGGCGACAAGTACGACGACGGCCAACAGCTGGGGATGCCCTGGCGAGTCGCCCTGGCACTGATCGATGACGGCTGGATCCTTCGCAGCGACATTATCTGGCACAAGCCCAACGCCATGCCCTCGGCCGTCAAGACCCGTCCGACGACCGATCACGAGTACGTGTTCTTCCTGACCAAGTCCAAGCACTACTACTACGATGCCGACGCGATTCGCGAACCGCACGTGACGTTCACGGAGCAGAGCCGGATGCGGGGCGGGCGGCGGCATTTCTTCCATCGCGACGGGACACCCGAGCAGGGCAAGAACGGCGGGACGCCAATCTGCACAAGGGACGCTGGGATCAGGCGTTTCATCCGCAGGGTCGCAACAAGCGCACCGTCTGGTCGATTCCGCTCTCCAAGTTCCGCGAGGCCCACTTCGCCGTGTATCCCGAGAAACTGGTGGAGACCTGTCTGCGGGCCGGCTGTCCGCCGGGCGGAGTCGTGCTCGATCCGTTTCTGGGAAGTGGCACGACGGCGGTGGTGGCGCGGCGACTGGGACGCGACTTCGTGGGCATCGACTGCGTCCCCGAATACTGCCGGATGGCGGCGGAGCGACTGCAGCGCGCCTCACGCTCGTGACCGGCCCCCGCGCTAAGCGGTGTCTTCGTTGGCCGCGCTGGCGGTGACCGTCTCGTCGTATCGCCCGAAGATCATCCGGCCGGCACTCGTCTGCAGCACGCTGGTGACGGAAATCCGCACGGTTTCACCGATGTGGTCGCGTCCGTCCTCGACGACGATCATCGTGCCGTCGTCCAGATAGCCGACTCCCTGGCCGGCCGCCTCGCCCGGCTTCATGATCCGGACGCTGAAGGCCTCGCCCGGCAAGTAGACCGGCTTCAGCGCGTTGGCGACGTCGTTCAGATTGATCACCGGCACGTTGTGCAGCCGGGCGATCTTGTTGAGGTTGTAGTCCCCGGTGACGATCTTCCCTTCCAGGTGTTTGGCCAGCAGCACCAGCTTCATGTCCACCGGATGGCCGGTCAGCTCGGTCAGGTCGCGGTCGTAGATCTTCAGGTCGATCTTCTTGTCGGACCGCAGGCGATTGAGAATATCCAGTCCGCGTCGCCCGCGGGAACGCCGCAGCTTGTCGCTGCTGTCCGCAATCCGCTGCAATTCGCTCAACACGAACCGCGGCATGATCAGTGTGTTGTCCAGGATGTCCGTTTCCACCAGGTCGGCCACACGCCCGTCAATCACCACGCTCGTGTCCAGAATGTACGGCTTGAGGCCCTTCACATCCTTCGTGAACTCGACATACGGAATGATGAAACGGAAATCGTCCTTTGTCTGCAGCAGCAGGCTGATGCAGATGTAGACCAGCATGATCCCCATGCCGATCTTGACCGAGTCGCGGTAGTTCTCCGCCACCAGGTCCAGGAGCGGGCTGATGGCGATCGACAAGGCGTAGGTCAGCACCATCCCCACGAGCGTCCCGAAGTAGACGGCCGAGATCGTGTCGATCCGCTTGTTCGGCACGAACATGTCGACCACGATCACCGCGGCCGCGGCGATGATCACCGAGAAAAAGATCAGCCAAGGAAGCCAGGACGGGCCCGATCGCAAGGCACTGGAACGGATCGCGAGACTGGTCAGTCCGACGGCCACGAACATGAACACACCGCGAAGAATGACGAGCGCCATGTCACGTTGTCCATTTGAAAAAAGGCATGATCAAGGGCCCTGCCAGGACGCGGCGAGGCCGGACGGAGGATGGGTTATCAGGTCGATGGTTGGAGGAAGTATGCCGGATTCCGCAGAGGAATTCACCGGCCCGTATTGTACCAGCACCCCTTGCTTTAGCTACCCCACGACCCTCTGGACAGCGATACTCTCGTACTGCTGCTCGCAAAACCGATCGGTCATGCCGGCCAGGTAGTCGGCGACCGTGCGCTCCAACCCGACGCGGTCGACCCGCTGTCGAAACCGATCGGGAAGCCACGTCGGGCCGTTCGACAGATCGCCTGGAACAACGACTTGAGCCGG
This sequence comes from uncultured Planctomycetaceae bacterium, assembly GCA_963754725.1. Lineage (GTDB taxonomy): Bacteria > Planctomycetota > Planctomycetia > Pirellulales > Pirellulaceae > JAAYDI01. Next base: position 166,329 of record CAVWHV010000042.1, on the reverse strand, counting down.
CCTTGTGCGCGTTGCCGCACTGGCGATCAGCCGGGGGTGACGGTAGACGTGGGTGTAGAGGAAGTCCTCCAGTTCTCGTTTCTGCGCGCGACAGGCCGGGGGTGGGGCCGAGCAGCAGTCCCGACTGCCGCGCCTCGTCGCGCGCTCGCAAGTGCGCAGCTGCGCGAGCGCTTGGCCGGCATGCTGCAGGACATCGCTGACCTGCACGTTGATCAGCATGTGGACCACCGCTTTCCGCATCAGTTCGCTGGCCAGCATGCCATGCTGGTCCCTCACACGCTGCATCGTCTCGTGCACGAGCGGAATGTCGGCGATCTCCGGCAGGGAGACGAGTCCGAGTTTGATGGCGTCATCGGTGTCATGGGCGTCGTACGTAATGCTGTCGGCTACATCGACGACCTGCACCTCCAGCAGCGGGCAGGAGCGAGCGTGTTCTTTCGTCGATGCGCACCGCCTGCCCGTCCAGCACTTCGTGGGTCAGGTTCGAGTCCCGGAAAACGCTGGTAGCGGATCTCGAGTTCTTCGGCGATCGTCAGGGCGTACTGGTTGTGGGAGAAGCCGCCGTGATCGTGCAGGCATTCCTGCAGCGCTTCTTCGCCGGCGTGCCCGTACGGCGGATGGCCGATGTCGTGGAACAGGGCCAGCGCTTCGATCAGGTCTTCGTTCAACCGCAGAGCTCGGCCGATGGTCCGGGCGATCGAAGCCACTTCGTGGGTGTGGGTGAGGCGTGTCCGGTGATAGTCCCCCATGTCGCCCGTGAAGACTTGCATCTTACCGCTCAGACGCCGGTAGGCGGCGCTGTGCACCACGCGGTCCCGATCGCGCTGGAACGGACCTCGGTAGGCATGGTCCGTTTCCGGGTGTTTTCGGCCGCGCGAATCGCACACTGTGCATCGCATAGGGTGCCAGCAATAATTCCTCGCGTTGGGCAATCGTCTGCAGGCCGACGATTTCGGCCGTGTCGGGTCTCATGGTTTGCCTCGTCGTTTCCTGCGAACGGATTGCCCCTTCCGACCGGTGGGACCCTCTGTTACGGTGGGAAGTTTGCGTTTCCCGACTTGCCCGGTCCTGGTCGTTATGCCAGCATCCTCCGCCACGGAATCGCCGATGCAGCCTGCCGGCCGGCCGACGACACGATTCGCATCCGCGGAGCGCGTGTCCACAACCTGCAGAACGTCGATCTGGACATCCCGCGCGATCGTCTGGTGGTGATCACCGGTCCGAGCGGATCGGGCAAGAGCAGTCTGGCGCTGGACACGGTCTTTGCCGAAGGGCAGCGGCAGTACATCGAGACGCTTGTCCGTCTACTCCCGCCAGTTCCTTCATCAGTGGGAGCGTCCGGACGTCGACCTGGTGGAGGGGCTCGAGCCGACGATCTGCATCGACCAGCGGCCGGGCAATCAGAATCCGCGCAGTACCGTGGCCACGGTCACGGAGATCTACGATTATCTGCGGCTGTTGATGGCCCGCCTGGGCGAGTCGCACTGTTACCAATGCGGCGCCCTGATTCAGCAGCAGACGCCCGAGCAGATCCTGGACCGGATCATGGCGTTGCCGGAGGGCACCAAGACGATGATCATGGCTCCCCTGGTCCGTGGGCGTCGTGGTGTCCACAAGGAAGTGCTGGCCACGATTCGCAAGGCCGGTCTGGTGCGGGCACGGGTCGACGGCGAGGTGTACGACATCGACCAGGTTCCGGAGCTGGCCCCGCGGCGTCTGCACCACATTGATGCGGTTGTCGATCGGGTCGTTGATTCGCGAGGGGATTCGTGCGCGGATCGGCGAGTCGGTGGAGCTGGCGATGCGATTGGGCGAAGGCGTGGTGCTGGCCTGCTACCTCGATCCGGCGCGAGCGGCGGAACGTGTGGCGGGACCTGCTGTTCAGCACGCGGTATGCCTGCCCGGACTGCGGCATCAGCTATGCGGAGTTGGAACCGCGCACGTTCAGTTTCAACAGTCCCTACGGTGTCTGTCCGGCCTGCGAAGGACTGGGCGCGACGGTCGAGTTCGATCCGGATCTGGTGATTCCGGATCCCGACCGGTCCTTGAACGACGGGGCGTGTCGCCCCTTGGCGGCAGCTGCCGCCGGCGAAGTCCGGAAATACCTGGACGAACTGGCGGCTTTGCGGCGGCCCGGAAGTTCGACCTGGACACACCGCTGGCCCAGCTGCCGCCCGGCCGTGCGGCAGCAGCTGTTGTACGGGAATGGTAACGGCCAGCGTTTTCCCGGCGTGCTGACCTGGCTCAAACAGGAGTTCGCCACGACCACCGATCGCAGCGGCAGGAGCAGTTGGCGGCGTTTCGGGGCCGCGTCACCTGCGAGGCGTGCGGCGGATCCCGGCTGCGGCCGGAAGCGAACAGCGTGTGGCTGGCCGGCAAGATCGATCGGGCAGATCACGGCCCTGACCGTCACCGAGGCCCTGCGTTTCTTTCGCCGGATCTGGAGTTTCCGCCGGCCGATCGCGCCGATCTCCGATCCGTCTGATCGGCGAGATCTGCCGGCGACTTGCCTTCCTCGATCGCGTCGGTGTCAACTACCTGGCACTCGATCGGCCGGCCGACACGTTGAGTGGTGGCGAGTTGCAGCGCGTGCGGCTGGCCACCAGCATCGGTTCGGGCCTGGTCGGCGTCTGCTACGTGCTCGACGAACCGTCGATCGGGCTGCACCCGCGCGACAACCAGCGGTCTGATCGACGCGTTGTGCCACCTGCGGGACCAAGGGAACAGCGTGTTGGTGGTGGAGCACGACGAAGCGATCATGCGGCAGGCGGACTACCTGATCGATATGGGGCCGGGTGCCGGCGGCACGAGGGCGGCCGCATCGTGGCCCACGGGACGCCCGCGCGAAGTGAGCCGCGACGAGCGGTCGGTCACCGGCGACTACCTGTCCGGTCGACGTTCGATCCGCGTACCCCGTCAGCGGCGTCGCGTGGCGAAGACGCGCGCCGTGGTGATGGAAGAGGTGACGACGAACAATCTGCAAGTCGGTCACCGCCGTCTTTCCTTTGGGCGTGTTCGTGTGCGTGACCGGCGTGAGCGGGTCGGGCAAGAGTTCGCTTGGTCAACGAATCGCTTGGCCCGGGCCGTGATCCGCAAGCTGGGTGGCATGGCTCCCAAGCCCGGACCGCACAAGAGCCTGCGGGGCACGCGCCAGATCGACAAGGTCATTGAGATCGATCAGTCGCCGATCGGCCGCACGCCGCGCAGCAATCCGGCGACCTACACCGGCGTGTTCGACGAGATTCGCAAGGTGTTCGCGGCCACGCGGGACGCGAAGCAGCGGGGATATCGCAGCAGTCGCTTCAGCTTCAACGTGAAAGGGGGGCGCTGCGAGGCCTGCCAGGGGCAGGGCGTGACCAAGATCGCCATGAACTTCCTGCCCGACCTCTACGTCCCCTGCGGTGAATGCGACGGTGCGCGGTTCAATCGGCAGACGCTGCAGGTGCAGTACCGCGGCAAGTCGATTGCCGACGTGCTGGAGCTGTCCGTGACCGAGGCCGTCGAGTTCTTCGAGAACGTGGCGTCCATGGCGCGCCTGCTGCACAGTCTGCAGGCGGTGGGGCTGGGGTACTTGCCGCTGGGCCAACCCTCCACAACGCTCTCGGGCGGCGAAGCCCAACGCATCAAGCTGGCCACGCAACTGGCCCGCGTCGACACGGGGCAGACACTCTACGTGCTCGACGAACCGACGACGGGGCTGCATTTCGACGATATCCGTCTGCTGCTCGACGTGCTCAATCAACTCGTCGACCGCGGCAACTACGGTGATCGTGATCGAACACAACCTGGACGTGATCAAGACGGCCGACTGGATCATCGACCTGGGGCCGGAGGGAGGCGAGGCCGGCGGCCGAATTCTGGCCGCCGGCACGCCCGAGGAGATCGCCGCGTTGCCCGACAACCACACGGGACGGTTCCTGGCGCGGGTGCTGAACTCCCTCGTCTGACGGTCAAATCGTTGGGAGGCTCCGGGACGAGCCGATTGTAACGCACAGCGCTGCCGTACCGAGGCCGACTGGCTGCTGCCACCGTTGTGACCGGCCAGCGTGCCTTGAACCGCTGCCAAGCACGACATAGACTTAACTGTTTTCGTGCTGTGCGGACGGATCTCCCGGACACGGTCAGGGCGGCGTCCCACGGGGCACGCGACCTTTTGGGCGGACAACACAACGTGACCATGACTGCGGACCCACCGGTGTCCAACGTCGTGGGTAGGAGAAGTCATGTCGACAATCGAAGCTGGACCCGCGGCGAAGACGGAGCTGATGAGCGGGGCCGATATCCTGGTCCAATCGTTGGTGGACCATGACGTGGAAGTGATCTTCGCCTATCCGGGCGGCGCCAGCATGCCGATCCACCAGGCGCTGACGCGATACAGGACAGGATCCGCACGGTACTGCCGCGGCACGAGCAGGGGGGCGGTTTTGCCGCCCAGGGCTACGCGCGGTCGACCGGGCGGCCCGGCGTGTGCATGGCCACCAGCGGTCCGGGTGCCACGAACCTGGTCACGGCCATCGCCGACGCCAAATTGGACAGCGTGCCGCTGATTGCCATCACCGGTCAGGTCGCCACGCCGGTCATTGGCTCCGATGCGTTTCAGGAGACGCCGATTGTCGAGGTCTGTCGCGGCATTACGAAACATCACTACCTGGTGACCGACGTCAACGACATCACGCGCGGTCGTGCGCGAGGCCTTTCACATTGCCACGACGGGCCGCCAGGGACCGGTGTTGATCGATCTGCCCAAGGACGTGCAGATGACCAGTTGCGTGCCGCGGTGGGATGTGCCGATGAACCTGCCCGGTTATGACGGCAGGCGGAAGGAGCCGCCACCGGAACAAATTCAGCAGGTGGCGGCCGCCATCAAGTTGGCGAAACGTCCCGTGATCTATTGCGGTGGCGGAATCGTTTCGGCGAACGCCAGCGAGGAACTGCGGGAGTTCGTGCGCATCACCGGCATTCCGGTCGTGATGACGATCATGGGGCTGGGCACGCTGTCGAGCGACGATCCTCTGTCGCTCGACATGCTGGGCATGCACGGCAGCGTGTATGGCAATCGCGCCGTGCGGGACTGCGATCTCTTGCTGGCGCTCGGCGTCCGGTTCGACGATCGCGTCACCGGCAAGCTGTCGGAGTTCGCCAAGCACGCCAAGATCGTCCACATCGACATCGATCCGTCCGAGCTGAACAAGAACAAGCCGGCTCACATTCCGGTCGTCGGGCGACGTCAAGCTGGTCCTGCGCGAACTGAACAAGACGGTGGTCTCGATGCGGCAGGAAATCGCCGCCTGGGTCGAGCAGTGCCAGCAGTGGAAAGCGGCCTTTCCGTTCCAGTACAACGAACAGTTTGACGGCATTCTGCAGCAGCACGCGATCTCCACTCTGTGCCAGAAGACCCGCGACCGCAAGACGATCATCACGGTGGGAGTCGGCCAGCATCAGATGTGGGTGGCCCAGTTCTACAAGTTCCGGGATCCGCGGACCTGGTTGTCGAGTTCCGGACTGGGGACGATGGGGTTCGGGCTCCCCGCCGCGATGGGTGCCCAGGTCGCTCATCCCGATGCGCTGGTCGTCGACATTGACGGCGACGGCAGCTTCCAGATGAACATTCAGGAACTGGCCACCTGCTATTGCGAAAACCTGCCGGTCAAAGTGCTCCTGTTGAACAACCAGCACCTGGGCATGGTCGTGCAGTGGGAAGACCGCTTCATGGCGGGCAATCGAGCCCACACCTATCTCGGGCCGATCCACCACGCCGAGGCCAGTGGCAACGGGCAGGGCGTCTATGCCGCAGAACGGTATCCCGACTACGTGGCGATCGCCAAGGGCTACGGCTGCGGCGCTGCGACGGTCAGCCGGAAGGCGGATCTGAACGACGCGCTGGACGACATGCTGGCCAGTACCGGCCCCTTCGTGCTCGACGTGCAGGTACCCTACATGGAGCACGTGTTGCCCATGATTCCATCGGGGCACAGCGTCGACGACATGATCATGGAATAGCCTGTTTGCAGCGGCCCTCGAGCCGTTATACGATGGGCGCTGGCAGCAAAGCGGTCATTCGTGTCGTTGGCGAACGGGAGGGTGATGTCATGCGCTACGCCGGGGATCTGTGCAGAGTCGCGTTGGCGGTCGGGTGCTGCTGGAGTCTGTTCCTGGGCCGGGAGATCCGAGCGGACGAACCCAAGACGATTGGGTCGATTGAACGCCTGGACCCGTCGTTCGACCAACTTGTCCCGCCCGATGCCCGCCTGGAGATCCTCGCGGACGGATTCGAGTGGTCGGAAGGTCCGGTGTGGGTGGCGGCGTCCCGGACGTTGTTGTTTTCCGATATCCCGCGCAATCACATCGTGGCGTGGAACGCGGAGCAGGGCGTCCGCGTGTTTCGTGAATCGGTCGGCTACACCGGCAAGGAGAAATTCTCCGGTACGGAGCCCGGTACCAACGGATTGGTCCTCGACGCCCAAGGGCGTCTGGTCATGTGCTGTCACGGCGACCGATTGATTCGACGGCTGGAAGCGGACGGCACGTTGACGACGCTGGCCGACCAGTATCAGGGGAAACGTTTCAACAGCCCCAACGATCTCGTGTATCGGGCCGATGGAGATCTCTACTTCACCGATCCCCCCTACGGATTGCCGGGTGGTATGGAAGGACCGCAGGCCGAACTCGGCTGGTGTGGCGTGTACCGCCTGGCACCGGATGGCGACGTGACGTTGTTGACCAAGTCCATGACCCGTCCCAACGGGATTGGTTTTTCGCCGGACGGGAAGACGTTGTATGTCGCGCAGTCCGATCCGAAAGCGGCCGTGTGGATGGCGTTCCCGGTGCGGGATGACGGGACGCTGGGCGAGAGCCGGGTGTTCTTCGACGCCACGCGGTGGGTCCCGGAACGTCCCGGCCTGCCGGACGGTCTGGCGGTCGATGCGCTGGGGAACGTGTGGGCCACCGGGCCCGGCGGCGTGCTGGTGTTTTCTCCGGCCGGCAAACTGCTGGGCCGCTTGAACACGGAGCAGGCCACGGCCAACTGTACGTTTGGCGAAGACGGCAGGACGTTGTTCATTACGGCCGATATGTATCTCTGCCGAGTCCGCACCAACGTCAAGGGTGTCAATTGAAGGCCCTGAGCAGGCGGCGTCCCTTGTAGATACACAGGGCTTCATACGGCCCGATCGCGTTGTGTCGGGTCCGCGTGGGATGCCATTCGATGTCCTGCAGATCGATCACCGCGATGCCGGGCACGCCGGCACGGGTGGCGCGGGCCACGAATACGTGGTCTCCGAAGAAATGCCCCAGCGTGGCCCCCTGCACGTCCCGATATCCCTGTGCTTGCAGTCGGCGTTCAAATCGTTCGATCTCCGCCGCGTACGCCGCCTGGGCACCGTCCAAGGGGGCACCGTCCAGGGGGCACTGTCCAAGGGGGCACTGTCCAAGGGCACCTCGTAAATGCTCTCGTGTTCGACGTGCCACCCGGCATAGACGGCGTAAATATCGTCGGGTGGCAGATCGCTCAGGTCGGCGGCAAATGCGTGCACCAAGGGACCGGCGATGGCCACGTTGCTGTACTGGCCGTCGCCGAAGCGATAGGCGTAGCGAAACAAGTAGCAGTGGACCGGCGTTTCGTAGCCGGGCCAGAACTGTGTCCGCGAGTCGACTAACTTCAGTTCAGCCGGCGGAATGCCGAAGAAGGTGGGTTGGGCGAGTTCCACCGCCACCATCGCTTCGGCCCTCGCTTCGTCGGACGAGTACCGGGGATCCAGTCGGTCGCTCAAGCCAAGTTCTTCCGCGCTGCTGAGCACGCGCAAGACGCACGACAGGTTCGGCGGCGAGCGCCACCAAGGCCGCGGCACCCGCGGGGTCTCCCAACCTGGCCAACGCGGCCGCGGCCTCGACGCGAATTCGCCGATGACGGAGTTCCAGTGCCTGATAGAGTTTTCCCGTCGCCTGCGCGTCGCCAAGGAGAGCCAACGCGTCACACGTGGCCACGACCAGCGCCACCGACTCGTCGACCTGTCGCCGAGTGGCTTCCCACGATTCTCCGCTGCCCACGGGCGATTCCTCCAAGGTTGCCAGTCGCTGCACGAGGTTGCCCAACAGCGCGATGAGTTCTGTGGTGTGCGTGCGTGCCGGGTGTTCCGGGACGCGGTGGGAGCGCAGCAGATAGTTCGAGAGATCCAAGACCGGGGCGGCCAGGCAAGGGAACTGCAACGCATCGAGCAAGGCGGGGAACAGCACTGACGGCATCGTAGTGCGTGCGTTGAAACAGCGGCGCGACAACCAGCGCGGCGGCTTGTGCATCCGGTGGAGGCGCGGCCACCACGAGTTCGACAAACAGCCGCAAGTCGGCGTCCTGGGCGGCGATGGTGAGCCACTGCAGGAGCCGCCAGCGGCACGGCGATGATTCGCCTAACGTGTTGTACAGTAACGAGATGTGTTCGTGACGTTGGGCGTTGGAAAGGTCTGCAGTCTGCCGCTGCCACAGCACCAACTGACTCAGAACGTGGTCGAACACCTCCTGCGGAACCGGGTCGGGCGCGGCGACGCGGCGCCGCATCGCGACGAGCAACTCGGTCACGTCGTCGGGAGTGGCTTGTGCGATCGCCGCGCACGCGCGGCGCACGTCGTCCTGTTCTTCCGGACCGAGTGGTTGCGTGCGCTGGAGCAACGTAGTGACGGCGGACAAATGAGCGTGCATGACAAGAACCTTCGTTGGAGTCGCACGACATTCTGCCAGGCAGGACCATCATACTGCAGAAATATTCTTCGTGCGCGGTGTGCGGAGCGCGCGGAGAATACGCGCGCGTCATCATCGTGCGCGCGGTGTTGCGGTGGCAAGTGCGCGTCAGCGACTCTTGTGGCTCTTTAGAAATTTTTCCTGAAGTTTGTTAATTCGCCTTGACGAAAGACCTGCAAAGCTGATTCAATTGCGCGAGTTAGGCGAATCAAGCAAGTGGCCGATAACGGTCGAGAACCCGTTACAATTGACTTGATTCGCAGAACGGACGTGATCACGAGCGATTCGGACGTATGAATTGCTCGCCTCGCATGCGACGCGTGCGAGGTTGACTGTTGACGCCTTGAGACGTCCGGGCGTCAATATCGCAGACGGATCCAAAATAGGACGTCCTCACTTGAGGAGCCATGGTAGATGGCAACCAATCCGAAGGCAGCGACGAAGACGACCGCCACGAAGACCAGTGCCAAGCGTTCGCCCAAGAAGCGCACTGCCACCAAGGCGGGAACGGCCAAGAAGGCTGCGCCGAAAACGGCTGCCCGCTCGCCGAAGGCCAAGCCAGCCGCCAAGAAGGTGACCGCCAAGCGGTCGCCGAAGGCCAAGCCGGCTGCCAAGAAGATGACTGCCAAGCGTTCGCCGAAGGCCAAACCGGCCGCCAAGCCCGCCACGCTCTGATGCGGTCTGCGACCTGAGGCGGTGCGGAGGTTCGACCGTGCCGCCCGCTGCGCGACTACAACGAGAAAGGCCGGACGTGACCCATGCGTTGGGAAGCGATTCCGGCCTATGCTGTGCGCGGACCTGGCGGTGGTCCGCGACGCGCCTCGCACCGCTCCCCGCCGGGATCTTCCCAGTGGCGTTGACCCAAGGCCAGTCTAGTGTTAGGTTTACAGCCACACGCATTGTCCTGCGAAGATCGGCGACGGAAGTTCATATCGAGGGGTGATCAGGGCCTTGGCACCAAAGAAGAAACCGGCGGAGAAACCGGAGGGAAGTCTTCGCTTTGAAGATCTCGAACTCTCCGAACTGACGCTCGAGGCGCTGCGAGTCGCCGGCTACGAAGAACCGACGGCGATTCAGGCGGGCATGATTCCCAAAGCCATCGACGGGATCGACCTGGTCGGCCAGGCCCGCACCGGGACCGGCAAGACGGCGGCCTTTGCGATCCCGATCATCGAAGTGCTGGAATCGCGCGACGGCAAGTCGCCCCGAGCGCTGATCCTGGTGCCCACCCGCGAACTGGCCGTGCAGGTCCGCGGTGAAGTGGTCAAACTGTCGCACGGCCGGCGATTGAACTGTGTGGCCGTCTACGGCGGCATGCCGATTCGCGAGCAGATCGAGAAACTCCGGCGCGGCGCCGACATCATCGTGGGCACGCCCGGTCGCGTGATGGACCACATGAGCCGCCGCACGCTCGAACTGACTGATCTGGAAATCGTCGTACTCGACGAAGCCGATCGCATGCTGGATATCGGCTTTCGACCCGACATCGAGAAGATTCTGCGACAGTGTCCGGCCGATCGGCAGACGCTGCTGCTGAGCGCGACGGTGCCGCCGCCGATCGAACGCATGGCGCAAGCGGTACATGTACGAACCGGAGACCTTGAATTTCTCCCCCACCGACATCTCCGTCGAGACGATCGAGCAGTCCTATTTCACGGTGGAGCACGGCCGCAAATTCGAACTGCTCGTGCGGCTGCTGGCCCGCGAAAAACCTCACCAGGCCATCGTCTTCTGCCGCACCAAGCGGCGCACCGAATCGCTCTTTCGCCGCTTTCCAAGCACGTGGACAACCCGGCCTGCATCCACGGGGATATGGCCCAAAGCAGTCGCGACCGGGTCATGGAACGATTTCGCGCCGGCAAGATTCGCTGCCTGATCGCCACCGACGTGGTCGGACGAGGTATTGATGTGACGAGCATCTCGCACATCATCAACTTCGATACGCCCCAGTTCTGTGACGACTACGTGCACCGCGTCGGACGCACCGGGCGCATGGGCCGCGAAGGGGTCGCCTTCACGTTCGTCGCGCCGGAAGAAGGGCCCGAGTTGACGCGGATCGAACAGCGCATCAATCGGCAGCTGAAGCGGGATGAATTGAGCGGTTTCGATGCGACACCCAACGAGACGCCGTTGGCAGGCCACGCCGACTTGTCCGACGAGACGCCAGAGGCCACCGCGACGGGTCCGTCGGCTGGGCCTCCTCCGCCACCACCCTTCGGACGCCGCGGTCGTCGCCATCGCCGGGCACTCTAGACAGACGATCGATCGCGCTCACTCGGCTGTCGCGAACAAGTCGCGCAAGAAAGCGGACGCCGCGTCCCATTGATCGGCCGCCGCGGCGAAATCCGCGGCCATCCAGCGCACCGGTTGGCTGGGCGCGACTCGTGATCGCACGGAGACCTGGGGATTGACCGGAAACTGGGCACTGGGGCCCTGGGCCAAGGCGGTCTCCACCGTGCTGCTCAAGAGGTAATCCACCAGCGCGCGGGCCTGCTGCGGATGGGGTGCGCCGCGGATAATCGCCACGGTGTTGGGGATGAACAATGTCCCCAGCCCGCCGTCTTCCTGATCCGGATAGACGATCTCGACCGGTTGGCCCGCTTCCTTCTCGACCACCGCGTCGTCGGTATCGGTCAGCCCGAACGCCAGTTCGCCACGTCCCACGGCCAGCGCCACCTGCTTGTTGCCGCTCAACACCTGGGCGTTCTCTTTGAGTTGGCGGAAGAACGCCTGGGCCCGCTGCTCGCCCCAGACGGCGAACAGCACACTGGCGTGCGTGGCCGTCGTGCCGAACAGCGGTTTCGCGATCCCGACCTGCCCTTGCCACTTCGCGTCGACCAGGTCGTCGATCGATCGCGGACGCTCGCTCTCCGCGACCCGCTGCGTGTTCACGATCAGCACGCGCGCTCGGGCGGCAAACCCGTGCCAGGACCCTTGTGGGGAGCGATAGTTCTGCGGGAACTCGGCCGCCACCGGGGATCGGTAGACCTCCAGCAGGCCCTGCTTCTCCAACCGCAGCGTGTGCAGGATCTCGTTGTTCCAGAACACGTCGCACCGCGGCCGGTTGCGCTCTTGCTGAATACGTGTCACCAGTCCCACGGTCTTCGTCGACTCGACGTCGAAGTTCGGCCGGACCTCGATGGCCTGCTCGCGAGCATACCGCTCCAGGATCGGTTCGGCGAACTCCGCATCCAACGCCGAATAGACGACGACTTCACGGTCGCTGGCCTGCCAACAGCCGGAAGCGACGCACAACGCCAACGAAATCCCCCCCACACAACGCCGGATCAACATCGACTCGACTCTCATGTCTCGCTTCCGTGGATGACTGGCCCGATTCGCACGCATCGCGCACACCTGGTACGTGCAGCCAACGCTCCAGTTCTCCATGATAACCCATCGGTGCATGCCCGGCCCACCGCTCACAGGTTGGTTGCACGATCGCCGGCACCCTGGCCACAATAGTCACTGATGCAGCGACCAGCAGCGACACGGTCAGAAATGCCACAAGTAATTCACGAGGGCGGCCTATGATGGCAGCCGCCGCAGGATAGGAGGGCGACGCCTTGGCCGAGCCGACCAGGAGGAAATCTGTCACCGTCTCACTTCGATCGGATTACGCCTCGATGAAATCCGCCGGTTGTCGCAGCGGCCAGCCCGCCGCCGGGCAGGGCGGTGCGTTGGTTCGCCTCCTGGCGCTGCTGCTGGTGGCCAACCTGCTGGCCTGCCGCCATTCCTCCGAGCCGTCGTCGCCACAGCGCGACGGAACATCGCAGCGTACCGGTGCAGCTCCACCCCGGAGCGATGGATCGATCTCCCGCCCGCGTTCCTCCGGCAAGGTCGCGGTCGCTCGGGCGCAGCGTCAAACAAAGCAGTCGTCCTCACGTGCGGTGCCTGACACGCTGCCGGCCGACGAGCGTGTCGCGGCGATCGACAATGCGCCTGTGACGCCCCTCCCCCCTGCCCTGCCGAAGGCGGTTGATCTCCAACGGCTGGAGGTTGCGGGAATCCGCAAACTCGAAGGAGTGCATCTGACGCTCTATACCGATGTCCCGTCGCGGCCGGAGGTCGACGAATTGCCGCAGGTGTTTGATGCGGCCGTGGTTCCCTGGTGTCAGTACTTTCGCGTGGCGGCCGACAAAGTGGCCACCTGGAAGATGACTGGCTACCTCGTGGATCGCAAAGAGCGGTTTCAGGGCACAGGCTTGCTGCCGGATGATCTTCCTCCGTTTCTCAACGGATATCAGCGTGGCAACGAGCTGTGGGTGTACGAGCAGCCCAGCGCGTACTATCGACGTCACCTGCTCTTGCACGAAGGCACGCACGCCTTCATGAACACGCAACTGCAGGGATGCGGACCTCCGTGGTACATGGAGGGGATCGCAGAGCTGATGGGCACGCACCGCTGGCAGGACGGGCAGCTGCAGCTTGCCTATTTCCCCAAGCATCGCGAGGAGGTGGAGCAATGGGGACGCATCAAGCTCGATCCGCACAGAGGTCGCAGCCGGGCGGAGTTTGACGCTGGAGTCGATCGCCGACTACGGACCGACCGCTCACTTGAAGAACGAGCCCTACGCGTGGTGTTGGGCCGCGGCCGCATTTCTGGATGGTCATCCGCAATTCTCGGCAGCGTTTTCGCCAGCTTCCTGAGGACGTGCGGGAAAGTGGCTCGGAGTTTTCGGCGAGCTTTTGGAAGCTGTTCGAGGCGGATCGAAGACAGTTGGTCGAACAGTGGCAGTTGTTTGTGCTCGACGTGGATTACGGTTATGACTTCGAGCGTGAGGCCATTGTGTACGATCCTCCGGGTACCGCGCTGGCGGATTCCCGCGAGATCCGGGTGCGGGCGGATCGCGGCTGGCAGTCGGCGGGCGTGCACGTCGAGGCAGGGGCCACCTACATCCTGAAGGCCGCCGGCCGCTACCAGGTAGCGCAAGAGCCGCAGGTCTGGTGGTGCGAGCCGGGCGGTGTCACGATTCGCTACTATGCAGGACGGCCGCTGGGAATCCTGTTGGCTGCCGTCAGTCATGCGTCGCAAGCTCTCACGGGCTTGACGCCACTGGCGAAACCGGACATCGTCGGGTTGGGCGCCGAGCTGGAATGCCGGGAGGCTGGCACGCTGTTTCTGCGGATCAACGATGCACCCGCGGAGTTGGCGGACAACGCGGGCGAAGTGGTGGTCCAGATCCGGCGCCAGGAATAAACAGACGCCGATGCCACGGACATGTTGCCCGCTGACAGGCACGTGACGGAGGAACTGCGGTTCTTCGGCCCAGCGAGCGGGATTCTCGGCGAGCGCTGAGCGGGCACGCATCTGGGAGGGGTTCTCCCCCAATTGACGAATGGGGGGCGCCCCCAACAATGCACGCGAAGTGCACGCGCCGGGGCCTCTTTTCAGGGATTTGGCGGAAGGTGTCGCTGCCGGGTGAATCGCTGCGTGCGGGCGGTGGACGTGACCGCACAACATCCGGCTGTCGCGGTATCGTTACGTATCATCACGTCTGTCACTTGAGCTGCAAGAACGATCTTATGAATTTCATCGAAACACAGGATCCGGAGATCTGGGCCGCCATCGCTCGCGAAGAACGGCGTCAACAAGACGGCTTGGAGATGATCGCCAGCGAGAACTACACCAGCCCGGCGGTCATGCAGGCCGTCGGCAGCGTGCTGACGAACAAGTACGCCGAAGGCTATCCGGGACGTCGCTACTACGGCGGCTGCGAGAACGTGGACGTGGTCGAGAACCTGGCGCGGCAACGTGCCAAGGAGCTGTTTGCGGCCGAGTTTGCCAACGTCCAGCCGCATTCCGGATCGCAGGCCAACATGGCCGTGTACCTGACGGTGCTCGAGCCGGGCGACACCGTGCTGGGGTTGGATTTGGCGCATGGCGGCCATCTGACGCACGGCATGAAGCTGAACATCTCGGGACGACTGTACCACTTCATCAGCTACGGCGTGACGCGCGACACGCACCGCATCGACTTCGACCAGGTGGCGCAGTCTGGCGCGCGAGCACAAGCCGAAGTTGATCGTGGCCGGGGCCAGTGCCTATCCGCGCGAGATTCCGCACGACCGGTTCGCCGAGATCGCCCGCGAGGTCGGCGCGAAGCTGTTTGTCGACATGGCCCACTACGCGGGCCTGGTGGCCGCCGGACTGCACCACAATCCGGTGCCGGTGTCGGACTTCGTCACGACGACCACGCACAAGACGCTGCGCGGTCCGCGGGCCGGCTTGATCCTGTGCAAGTCCGAGTACGGCAAGGACGTCAACCGCAACGTGTTTCCCGGCACGCAGGGCGGGCCGCTGATGCACGTCATCGCCGGCAAGGCGATCTGCTTTCGCGAAGCGCTGTCCGACAGAATTCAAGGTCTATGCCCAGGCCATCATCGATAACGCCAAGACGCTGGCCGAAGTGCTGCGGTCGCGGCGGGCTGCAACTGATCAGCGGCGGCACCGACAATCACCTGATGCTGGTGGATGTCACGCCGCTGAACGTGACCGGCAAGATCGGCGGAGACCGTCCTGGAACACTGCGGGATCACCGTCAACATGAACATGATTCCGTTCGATCAGCGCAAGCCGCTCGATCCGTCCGGAGATTCGCATCGGCACGCCCGCCCTGACGACGCGCGGCATGGGATCGGATGAAATGCGGCGGATCGGCGGCTTGGATGCTGCAGGCCCTGCGATCGCCCGACGACGCGGCGCTGCACGAGCGGATTCGGGGAGAGGTGCGGGAGCTGTGCACGCACTTCCCGTACCGGCCGCCGCGTTGGCGACGGCCTGAATCGATGCAGAGTGGACTCGAGGCAGTGGAGGAGAGCTCGATGGCGGAATCGAGGATCCTGATCGCCGACGACAATGCGGCGAACTGCGAACTGCTGGAGGCCTACCTGATCGACATCGACTGCGAGGTCCAGATGGCCGTGGACGGACAGGACACGCTGGACAAAGTCGCTTCCTTCCAGCCCGACCTGATCCTGCTCGATGTCATGATGCCGAAGCTGAACGGGTTTGAGGTCTGCAAGAAGATCAAGGACGATGCCCGGACCCGCCGCATCATGATCCTGATGGTCACCGCACTCAACGAAAGCGGGGACATCGAACGGGCCGTCGCGGCCGGAACCGACGATTTCCTGTCGAAACCGGTGCAGAAGATCGAACTGGTCAAGCGAGTCCAGAACATGCTGCGTCTGAAGGATGTGGAAGACGAGAACGAACGTCTGCGACGCTACATCGAAGAGATGGAGGAATCGCACGGTCGCGGCAAGAAATCTTGAGTGGGGTGCGAGGGCGTTTTTTCACGGGGTGTTCTCGATGGTTCATCACGCGTGCGGCGGCCAAACCGTCACGGTGGCTTGTGTCCTGCTGGGGTGGATGGTCGGGATCGTGGGCGGCGTCACGGGGTATGGTGGCGAACCGACGGCCGTCCAGGATGAAGCACCGCCCGCCGATCTGGAATCGCGCATCGCGGTGCTGATCGAGCAGTTGGGTGCCCCGGAGTACGCCACGCGCGAGCGAGCGCAGGAGGAGCTGCTGCGTCTGCGCCTGGATGCGTTCGACGCCCTCAACGAAGCGCAGTTCAGCGACGACATCGAAATCGCGCTGAGCGCGCGGTACCTGGTCAGCAGCATGCAGGTCAACTGGTCCAGCGAAGATGATTCGCCGGAAGTCAAACAGCTGCTGCGCGGCTACGGAAATCGGCCGGAGAACGAACGCCGCAACCTGATCGAGCAGTTGGCGATGCTGGGAGCTGCCCAGGCGGTGCGCCCGCTGTGTCGGCTGATCCGTTACGAGGCCGCGGAGAAACTCTCCAAGCATGCGGCGCTGTGCGTCATGGGGCTCCCGGTGTCGGACGAAGAAGCCACTCAGCTGGGACTGGCCGCTGCCCTCCGCGCAAAATGGGGAAGAGTCAGCGGACGGCCGCCGAGTGGCTGCGGGCCTACGCCCTGTGGCTCGACAATGATCCGGCCGCCGTTGCCCAGTGGAAGGAACTGACGAGTCTGGAACAGTCACGACTGGTCGATGCGCCGGACCAGACCAGTCGGGAGATCACACGCGATTTACTGAAATGGTACGCGGATCAGCTCACGCGACGTGGCCAGCCCGAGGAGGCGCTGGCCGTCATGCGGAACATGACCAGCCTGCTCAACAGCACGCCCCAAGAGATTCTGGATGCGGTGGACTGGTTCCGGGACCGGAAGAGCTGGGCGATTGTGGTCGAGATTGCGGCCCAGTTTCCTGAGACTTTCCAGCGCAGCCCGCTGCTGCTGTATCGGCTGGCTGAGGCGCACCGCCAGCAGGGCAACCCGTCCAAGGCCGACGAGGCCGCGCAGCGAGGCGCTGGCGGCCACTCCCGAATCCCCCGAGAACCATCTCGAGCTGGCGGCCAATCTGCAACACGACGGACTGTTCGATGCGGCCGAAGGGGAATTTCGCCATGTGGCCTCGCTGATGGACAGCGAGCCTTTGGAAGCGACCCGTGCGAAACTGTATCTGTCGGAAATGCTCCACGAACTGCGACGAGGACCAGGCGGCCAGTGAAGTCCTGCAGGAAGTCGTCGATTCCATCGAGGCGAGCCAGGATATCCGGACCCTGGTGGAAACGGAGCTGGGACGCGACATCGGATCGACCAAGTCGCGTTTGTTCTTCTTCCGGGCGGAACATCAAGCTTCGCTCGGCGACACGGCCAAACGCCGAGAGCTGTTGCTGGAGGGATATCAACACGATCCCAACGACGCGGATCTGTTGATTGGCATGTTTCGCGTGCCGGACCCGGATGAGGCCTGGACGACGGAGACCCGCACGCGGATCGACACCGCGATGCAGAGTTTTCGCCAGCAGATCAAAGACCTCCAGGACCGCGTCAACGCCCAGGCAGGCGAAGACCGGCGCTGGCTTCGTTTCAGCTGGCCCTGATAAATAACCAGCTGGCATGGCTGATTGCCAACACCCAGGGGGATGCGGACGAGGCGATCAAGTGCAGTCTGCAGTCGCTGGCGCTCATGCCGGATCGATCGGGGTTCCTGGACACGCTGGGGCGCTGCTATTACGCCAAAGGAGACTTTGCCAACGCGGTCCGGTTCCAGACCCGTGCCGTGGCCCTCGATCCCCATTCTCCCGCCATGCTGGCGCAGCTAGAATTGTTTCAGAAATCGCTGCGCGAGCAGGAGGCTGCCAAAGTGCCGGCCGCTGAACCCAAGCAGGGTCCCTGAATCACCAACGGCCCTCCGACCTTCCGTTTGTTTGGCTCTTGACCGCGTAATGTCCACTTCCAGTTCCGCCAAACCGCCCGTCTGTCGTCCGACGCCTGCCGGCGGTGTTGACGGCAGCGATGCGGCCGATCTGGGAAATCGTGTGCCGCGTGCTTCCACGCTGCATCACTGGACGATCCTGGTCCTGGCCTGCGGGGTCGTGACGGCGGCGGCGACGCTGAGCGTGCGCAATCGTCAGCAGGTCTTCGTACCGATTCTCAACCAGCCGCTCCCCGGCACCTGCACGTTCTTCCGATTTACCGGCTTGCCCTGCCCGGGCTGTGGCCTGACGCGTTCGTTCATCAGCATGGCCCACGGACAATTCGCAGAGGCCTGGCGATTCAACTCGGCGGGGCTCCTGTTCTTTGCCGTCGTGCTCTACCAGGTTCCGTACCGGGCGTGGCAGATCCACCGTATCCGCTGCGGACTGGGCGAACACCGCTTTGCCGGCGTCGATAACTGGGTGCTGGTCGGGCTCGTATTCGTGTTGCTGTTGCAGTGGGCCTGCGTCTTGCTAACCCACCTATGGTGAGCACAATGAACACGGTGAACATCGCGAAAACGCAACTGAACGTCGTGCAACGCGGGAGCGGGCGTCCCCTGCTGCTGGTCCACGGGTTTCCGCTCGATCATCAGATGTGGTTGGGACAGATCACGGAACTCGGTGAGGAGTTTCACGTCATTGCTCCGGATCTGCGCGGCTTCGGCCGAAGCGGTGACGCGACCGGTACGGTCCCGATGCAGCAGTACGCCGACGACCTGGCGGAATTGCTGGATGCCCTGCGGATCGATCAGCCCGTGGCGCTGTGCGGTCTGTCGATGGGTGGCTACATCGCCTGGCAGTTCTGGCGGAGGCACGCCGCGCGTCTGTCGCATTTGATACTCTGTGACACGCGTTCCGTTCCGGATACGCCTGAGGTGGCTCAGACGAGGCTGCAAACGGCCCAACGCGTGCTGGCGGAAGGAACCGCGGTGCTGGTGGAGACCATGATGCCGAAGCTGTTTGCCGAACGCACTCAGCGGCAGCGCCCCGCCGTAATCGCCGCCACCGAGCAGGTGATCCGGTCGGCGCGGCCGGCGGGAATCGCTGCCGCCTTGCGCGGCATGGCACAACGCGAAGACGCGACGCCGTGGCTGCCGACAATCACGGTGCCCACGCTGGTCGTGTGTGGACAGGAGGACGTGATCTCCAGTGTGGCCGAGATGGAACGAATCGCCGGCGCGATTCCCGCGAGCGAGTTCGTCGTCATTCCCGCCTGCGGACACATGGCTCCCTTGGAAGAGCCTGTGCATGTGAACAAGGCGATACGCGGATTTCTCCACGCGTGACATGTGCAGAATCGCCAGTCAGCGAGGCAGCTCAAACAGCGACTGGCTCTTGACGATGGCGTAGTCGTCCGGAAACGTGTGGAACGCCTGCACCAACATGCTGCGATTGCGCGTCTCGACGTTGATATAGCTCAATGCGCCCATTTCCATGCGGCCACTGGCATCGAACAGGTGGACCAAGCCTCGGCGAAGACCATCCAACGCCAACTCCTGCTGAAAGGTCCAAAACACCTCCGGCAGCAACCGGCTCGAGCTGGAAACTCGGTCTGGTAGGTGATCCCACCCCGACATTTGACGCGGTCAGTGCGTTCACCGCGCAGCTTGTACGACAACAGACGTCGACGCTGAGGAAGCGGATGCTGAGCCGATGCCGCAACCTCGGTCAGGGTCAGCCCGCCGTAACGCCACGTCACCACGTGACCCGCCGAAGTGATGTCAATCTTCGCCAGATAGCCCCCGCGTTCCACCGTCTGAGACTTGTGCACGTGGAAGAGCTCGGGGTGCAACGAACGTCCGTAGAGCTGAAAAGTAAGCTCGGCGACTTTAGGTCTAACAGACAACACGATGACGAATCCCCCAGCGTGTTGCAGATAATGATCGAGCGGAAAAGTATGAATGTGCTCCATTATAAACGGATCTTGAAACGGTAACAAAGCCAGTTTCTCGGCAGATTTTCCTGCCCAGGCAGCGGGGCTTGACAAACGTCGCGGACCCCGAACGCAACACGCTGAGCAGCGGTCGATGACCGATCGCTGCAGTTCAGATGATCTCAACGAGAATGTCGTACATGGCGTGGGCTCCCACGGCAATTCCGAATCCGCGCGCGACGAACAACCCCGCGAAGAACAGGCCTGCTGCGAAGCGAAACGAGAAGGTGTACCAGTCGAAGGCGTAGCCGCCCGCGGCAAACATGTGGTAGTGTGCGGCAGAGAACAGCAGACTGGAAGTCAGAATGCCCCAGCCCCAACTGCTGCGGCCCTTGCATCCCAGCCAGCGGAACGCGGCCGCCACGGCGGGCAGCAGCATCAACCGAAACAGGAGCTCTTCGTAAATTCCCGCACCGCAATAGCCGATCAACCGGCTGGACGTGGCGAACACCTCGGCCGTCAGGCTGGTGCCGACCAGCGATGCGGTCACCGGCGGGAACAGGGCGCGTTGGGCGTGTGCCAATCCAAAGAGCAGGAACGCAAAAAGCGTGGATTCCAGCAGCATCGTGGTCAGTACGCCGCCCTGGAGCTGCCAGGCGTCCTGACGGGTATGGTGCCAACCAAGGAGAATGCCGCAGGTCAGAGCTGGCAACAAAAAGTACTGCCCGAAACCGAGTGTCTCCAGCAGGTTCCGCAGCCACGTGTCCGCTCCGTTCCGCAGCGCGTGCGGGCCGAGCACCACCCCACCCAGTTCGTAGATGACCAGCAACGGCGCGATAAACGCCATACTTACCAGGGGACGTGCCGACTCCTCTGCGTACTCCTGTAATGAAGTGCGGTTTGCCTCGGGGACCGGGCTCGAGATCGTATTCACGCTTCGCCACTCGCTGCGCGGGGATCACCGTCCGCAAAATCACCGGCGGTTTCTCTTCTCTTTCTTCGGAGTCGTTCGCCACGACCCTTGAATCGGCCTCCCGTCTGCGCACCCCGGATTCGACGGCGGCGGGCCGTTCGTGTTGTGAGGACCGGTTGCGCCGATTGCAGCGAACCCGACCGAAGACCCGCTGGCGGGGCCAGCCCCACCCGTGACTAACCGACGAGTTACTTGACAGGCTCGCCGCCAGCGCTAAAACTTGGCAATTGTTCTGTGAAGCGCCGTCCATTCTGCCGTGTTCCAGGAGCGCTGGAGCCGGACGCGATCTGGCCACGGTTTCACAGTGCGGCGAGGCGTCCCATGTCCAGGGCAGGCCGTCGACTCCCCTGGGGACGCGAGATCCACGCCGAACCTGTACCTGTACAACTGGGCACTGCAGGCCCGAAGAGGATGAGCTATGAAGTGGCGAGGTCGTGAAGAGAGCCAGAACGTTGAAGATCGACGCGGGATGAGTCCGGCGGCGGTGGGAGGCGGACTGGGCATGCTGGTGATCATCGTCCTGGGGTTGATATTCGGGCTCAAGCCCAACCAGGTCAAGCAGATGGTCGATGCACAGCAGCAGCGAGCCGGTGGCGCGGCCGTGGCCGGCGGCCCGGTCAAATCCACGCCCGAGGAAGAAGCGCGACTGAGCTTCGTGAAAGTCGTGCTCCGCGACACGGAGAAGGTCTGGGGCGAGCAGTTCCGCAAACTGGGGATGACCTATCGTGAACCCAAGATGGTCGTGTTTCGCGGCAGCGTCGAATCGGCCTGCGGTTTGGCGCAAGCGGCGGTGGGACCGTTCTACTGCCCGGCCGACGAACAAATCTACATCGATCTCTCGTTTTTCGATGAACTGGCCCAACGCCACGGCGCACCGGGGGATTTTGCCCAGGCGTACGTGATCGCCCACGAAGTGGCACACCACGTGCAGAAGTTACTGGGAGTCACCGAGCAGTTCGACAGTCTGCGCAGTCGCTTGTCGCAGGTCGACAATAATCAATTGTCCGTGCGACTGGAACTGCAGGCCGACTTCCTGGCTGGCGTGTGGGCCCACGATGCCGAAAGCAAGTACCGGATTCTGGAAGAAGGGGATCTCAAGGAAGCGATCAATGCCGCCTCCCAAATCGGAGACGACCGGCTGCAGCTCGAGGCCAGCGGGCGCATCCGTCCCGACGCCTTCACCCACGGTACCAGCGAGCAACGCATGAAGTGGTTCCGTCTGGGACTGGCCACCGGCGACATCAACCAGGGCAAGACGTTTGAGGCCGACGCACTCTGACGTTTTCAGTGCGAGACGGAGCCAGCGTGAAGACCAAAGTCTACTATGCCGACACCGACGCCGGAGGTGTCGTGTACTACGCCAACTATCTGCGCTGGCTCGAAATGGCTCGCGCCGACTGGCTCGAGCAACTCGGTACGCCGATCAAGTCCTACGTCGAGCAGGGAGTCATATTCGCCGTGGTCCGCGCGGAAGTCGACTACCATAAGCCGGCCGTGTTGGGCGATGAAGTCGAAGTCACCGTCGAACCGAGTCAGTTGCGTCGCGTCCGATTCACGCTCAACCAGGACGTCGTACCGCTGCGCCGATCACATCAAACTCGTGTCGGCTCAAATCACGGTGGCTTGCCTGACGCCGGAGGGACGTATTACGACCGTCCCGCCGAGTCTGGCGGACTCGCTCTCGCAAAGACTTCCGAGAGCGGCCCGTCCGTAGGACGGACTTCCAAGTCCGTCCAGACGCGGCGGACGACCGTGCGGCCGAGTGACGCGAGAGGCGGGCGGACTTGGAAGTCCGCCCTACGGTCTGTGCGAAGGGCAGGGCCGCGGCGGACTTGGAAGTTGGCACTACGGCCCGAGCGAGTCTTCGCGGCGGGCCGGCTGCGGCGCGGCTGATTCCGGGCGATCGAGCGGCAGATGCTCCGCAGCGCCAGCGGTCGGACGCTCGCCGCGTTGGCGACCGTCGATATCCGTAGGTGCCTCTGGCAGACGCGTACAGCTGCCCGGCACCGCCGACTTCAGCCGCAGATTGCCGGCTGCCGCGTCGACGAACCGGTCCGTGAGGTCGGGGAGGGCCACGTTGTTCCGCAAAGTGACGTCGCTCGGTCCGGTGTTCAGGATGCCCGGACCACTCAACAGATTGTTAGCTGCCAACAACCCTTCGTTGTCGTCCTGCACCCACAGCAGTCGTCGCAGGGAACTGGCCGGATCGTGCACGGTGTTGTGCACGACGAGGCAACTGCGCGTGTGAGCCGTCAGGATGCCGGTTTCAGCACAGCGCGTAATGAAGTTGTTTCGCACGATACAGCGATCCGCGTGCCAACGTGTCTGTTCGTGACGGTAGTGGTTTCCCAAACAGATTCCGCAGTCGCAGTCGACGATCACATTGCGTTCCACCAGGCACTCGAGCGACTCGTTCCACAGGAAGATGGCCCCTCTGCCCTCCCCGGTGCGGCCGTGGATGCCGACGAACACGTTGTCACGAATGATCCAACCTTTGGCGAACATGGCGTCGATGCCGCCAACGTAGTTGCCGCGAAACGTGTCCGGAGTGTCGGCCGGATCGTCGGAGTATTGCTTGGGGCGGTCGTTGTAGAACAAACAGTATTCGATGCGACAATCGGTCGGCCAGGCCTTACCGCGATCTGGCTGCCCCACGGCCGGTCCCTTGACGCCCCGCTGCCAGACATTGTGTATCACGCAATTGCGGATCGTGACCTGTGTTGCGCCCTTGTCCGAGTTGATTTTGAACCCGTTCCACTTGATGTTCTGAATCGTCAGGTCTGCGATGGTCACTCCTGAACAGTGCGATACGCCAAACAGCTCGCCGTCCTGGCTGTCCGCGCCATCCAGAATCACGCGGTCGCGTTGTCCCCGCTCGCTACGCACGGTCACGTCGTTCGTATGTAGCTCGAAGTACCGAGGCATCGCGTAGACACCGTCGGCCAGCAGGATGGTTCCACCGGGCCGCACCTGTTGGGCTGCGGCAAACAGCTGTGCGGCGGTCTCGACGCGGATGACCTCCCCAGAGGCCGGAGCAAGTGGTGGGGCTTGGGGATACCAGGGTTGATGAGGAGGGTCGCTGCCCGCCGACGATGTGAACAGTAATGTCCCGGCTACCACGAAAATAAACGTCACGGCCTGCATGGTCGCCCTCCCAGTGCCAAGTAAGTATGATCTGTTGCGTCTATTTCGCAAGCGTCCATGCGCGTTTAACCGCCACGCCAACGGCGTGCGCTCATCGGTACACGGTTGGCAGCTGAAACAGCGCGGAGTTCAGTGGCGCTGCCAGCCGTTGGCGCACAGCGCGCGGCCCGTTGGGCGCGTTTAACCGCAACGCCAACGGCGTGCGCATCGGTACACGGTTGGCAGCTGGGGCGGCTCGGCGTGGGAGTGGCGCTGCCGGGCATTGGCGCACAGCGCGCGGCCCGTTGGGCCTGCGGTTAAACGGGGACGCCAACGGCGTGGCGCATCGGCACACGGATAGCAGCTGGGGCGGCTCGGCGTGGGAATGGCGCTGCCGGGCATTGGCGCACAGCGCGCGGCCCGTTGGGCCTGCGGTTAAACGCGCACCTGATGTTACGGCCAGTAGGTCTGAACTCCGCCACGCTCGAGCCCTCGAAACGGGTCGATGAAGGACCATGTCTGTCGAAGCTTTCCCTCCTTCAGTGGATTCTCTTCAACATAGCGGATCGCATTTTCGATCGCATCGTCGGAATCCAGAAACACTTTCCAGGCATTGCGAGCCCACGGGCTTCTACCCGACCGCGTTTCTCGAGCAAGCGGTGCCATGGGATCGATATCTTCCTTTCGGAGTTGCTTTGTCGCCTCGCCCTTGAGCAGGTTGGCGACGGTCTCCACTTTGTAGCGGTGTCGGGCAATCACCAAGTGAACGTGCTCTGGCAGGATTGAGCAAGCCCAGATCGTGAGACCACATTTCAGTTTTCCCTGGAGAAATCCACGGCCGACTGCCAAAGCTTGGCGGCCATTGAGTATCACGGGTGGATACTTGAGGTGCTTCTTTGCCTCGTGACGCTGCCGTTCTTCCTCGTCTGTCAGCCCCATTGTTCGATCATAGGACCTTGTGGTTGTCCCGAACCTGAGCAGTTCCCACGCTCCAACGAACTCGGACCACGATCCGCGCGGATCGTTGGGGAGCCAGAATCCATACAATCCCAGAATGACGTGATAGCCGTGAATCAAGGCGTGCGGCTCCATTTGTCTGCATCGTCACTTTGTCTGCCCGATGAATTGGTCATGTTACCAGATTTGCAGCTCGAGGGGAGCTCGCGTCTAACCGCAACGCCAACGGCGTGCGCACATCGGTACACGGATAGCAGCTGGGGCGGCTCGGCGTGGGAGTGCGCTGCCGGCCGTTGGGCACGCGCGGCCCGTTGGGCCTGCGGTTAAACGGGGACGCCAACGGCGTGCGCATCGGTACACGGTTGGCAGCTGGCGGTCGGCGTGAGTGGCGCTGCCAGCCGTTGACGCAGCGCGGCCCGTTGGGCCTGCGGTTAAACGGGGACGCCAACGGCGTGCGCGCATCGGCACACGGTTGGCAGCTGGGGCGGCTCGGCGTGGGAGTGGCGCTGCCAGCCGCGCACGCTCCGGCGCGTTTAACCGCAACGCCAACGGCGTGCGCATCGGTACACGGTTGGCAGCTGGGGCGGCTCGGCGGGGAGTGGCGCTGCCGGCGTTGCAGCGCGCGGCCCGTTGGGCCTGCGGTTAAACGGGGACGCCAACGGCGTGCGGGCATTGCAGCCCAAGAAAGCCCGACGCTCCCCTCAGCGCACAGGCGGTGCCGAGGGGAGCGCCTTCACTTGCATTCGTTCGCTGACTCGTTCAGCGATAGTTTTCCTACTCAATATAGCGGCGCAGCAACACGGCGCGGTCGACGTTGTGATTCTCGCCCGGTTCGAAGGCCACAGGTATGCTCCGGTCGATCATGTAGAACGCGCGGTGCCGCTTGACGGTTCCGGCATCGGACCCGAGTTCCTTGCCCAGCCGGAAACCGTCCGGATGCGCCTGGAGCCCGACCGGCGTATTTGCATCGGGGCTGGGCTCCACTTCGAAGTAACCCATCGTGATCCAGACCGCGTAGACGTTCGACCGTGTGGTGACCAGGTTTCCCAGTCGATCGATGCCTTGATAGCGGAAATACGGATTGCGTTCCGTGTGGTTGTACGGTTCGGTCGACTGGTTCCTCAGCAACGGGATGTTGGGATTGGCATTGTAGGGGATCGATGTGCTGCGTAACAACGTGGTTTCGACTTCCAGCCGGTCCAGCCGGTTCGGGCCAGAGGACGGAGGCACGAGCACAGCTGCCCCGACGGGCCGGAACGGATTGGTGAAGAACGAGGGGACATCGTTGTCGGGAACCAGGATATTTGTCGACGCGCCGCCGTAGCCGCGACGACTGCTCACCAAGTTCTGCCAGCCGGGATCGGGGTGGCCGGCCAGGATCGCTCGCCAGATACCCTCGTCGTAGATCGTGTTCAAATTGATCCGACCGGGATCGCGATAGTGAGAGATCCGGTTGAACGGCGGATGGAAGTAGGCGGTCCCCAGCGTCGCGCTGCCGGTGAAGATATTGGGGTTCAAGTAGAGTTCTGTATCCACGAACCGGGACGGCACGTGTACGAGTTCAAACAGCCGATAAAAGTTGCTGCCATTGGGCAAGGCGGGAAGTACCGTGTCGCTCGTCTGGAAGAAGTTCAGCAGATGCCCAAAGCGCGCTGCGGATCCCGGCGCGTAATCCGGTCCGGGTGGTGGCGTGAGATCGAATTCATAGGGCAACCGCGAGGAACGCGACTTCGGCACCAGCATCAATTCGTACTGGCTCACGAACGGCCGGTTATTCCACGTCAGCCACGGGAATGGTTGGGGCTGCGTGGCATCCAGCGCCGGCGCTCCCACGTAGAACGGCAGTGTCCGGTTCCGCAAAGGAGGCTCCGGAAACGCGGTCGGCGGGGCCAATGCTGCGGCGCCGGCAGCCGTGTAGTACGGATGGTATGGCTCGTTCAAGTATCCGAACGTGTGTCCCAGAATTTGATCCAGGATGTGCGTGGGTGTTGTCTCCGGGACACTGGCCTGAGACTGGAGTGCACCTTCCGACACGCTATTCTCATGCTTCCACAACGCTCGTTGGTCCGTCGGAGCCAGGCTGTTACCACGCTCCCGGGTCGTCATGCGTGGCGGATTGCCGCTGGTGTTGTTCGGATCGGAGTCGGAAGTCACGCCGTTGAACGTGGAAAGATCGCACGACAGCGAGTCGATTGTCAGGTACGGATTCGCCAGCGGATCGTACGGCAACATCGGATTGGCGAGCCGCTGCAGGTGGACTACGCGATAGTCATTCTCGGTACCGTCCTGCATCAGTTCGGGGTCTGTATCCAGGGGAACATCGATGGCGGGAGTATAGGCCCCTTCATAATCCGCAGCGGTTGGGTCCCAGATTTCGCCCGCAGAGCCCGTGGCAGGATATCCTGTGACCGGTTCCGAGATGTTCAGCGAAGATGGCTGATCGATCACGACGGCCACAGCGGGTTGGATATCTGGAGGCAGCGGTTCCGGAGGGGTGGCCAGGTTGCCGAGCACTTGCGCCTGATGCTGATTCACGTTCAGGCTGGGCTCCAGGACAATCCGCCGCGTTTGTGCGTAGTTGAGTCCAGGAGGAACACCACCCTCCAGCGCGTCGGTGCGCCGACCGATTGTGGTCACGTAATCGCGTACGCTGTCACCATCGAGGTCCAGCGGATTCCCCGATTCGTTGAGTGACTGGCCTGCCGATCCGATGACGGCGTAGCGGCCGGGCAGGATCGGGGCGACCGGGAGGTCGGTGAAGTACGGCGTTTCCGTACCCGACACCGGACCGGCAAACGGTGTGAAGAAAATGCTGCGTTCGATCGCAGTGACCGGCATCCGTTGACCCGGGTCCCAATGATCGGGATCACGATCCTTGTTCGTTCCCTGGGCGACGATCATCCGCCAGACGGGGAACCGAACGGCTGGTCCCGGAGTCACCTGATTGAGCATCACGCCCGACGACCAGGCACCGTTGAGTTCATCGTAGTAGAACTCGCCGGGAGCCCGCTCGTCGCCGGCCCAGGGGTTATAGAGTTCCACGAAGAACGAGCCGCGCGGGCGCAGACGCTGATCGAAATCAGGGTCGGGGTCGGTCGGGCTGGTCGTCTTGCCACCACCCACAGCCAGATCTTCGGTGCGTCGATCGTGGAACGCAAACGCCTCACTGAGCAATAGCTCGGGGCGCTCGCAACCCCACACCAATCCGCGTTCTGGGTTCGCGTCATCCGCGGTTCCCAGGATCCCGTCCACGTCCCATCCGTTGGGGTTGGGGTTCGTCTTGCCGACGTTGTCATTGAAGGGCAGGATGTCGAATTCGAACGGCGACATGATCGAATCCGAGTCGCGGAAGTCGACCACGTTGATGGCCCACTGCGCGATGCCGTAGGCCGTATCCTTGGCGTCCGCGACAGGGTCGACAGATCCATCGTTGCTGAAGTCGATGTTCACATTCGCCGGCTTGATGGCCATCATCAGGCAGTACAAGTGCTTGGCGTACAGATGGCGAGCGAGGAACGCATCGGTGTCCGCGGCACCCACGACACCGTCATTATCGTGGTCGAAGGGAATGCCGCCCCAGATCGTTTCGTTCGACGCCTCTTCGCCGCGAAACGCTGCCGCACCGACTCCAGGGTCGTCGACGACCTGGTTCGAGCTGCCTGTTACCGGGCTGGTGTCATCCCGTCCGTTGCCAAACGGACGGTTAATATCGAACCGAGTTCCCATGACCAAGTCCGGCGACAACAGCAAGGATAGGTCGCTGTTGAGTCGCGTCAGGACTTGAGGGTCGTCCAGATCGGCATTCGTCAGGGAACGCATGTTGATGAGCCGGGCACGCAGGATGTCCACGATGTGTCGCGGACGGTCCATGCCGATCGCCGCGAATTCGCTCCGCATTTCTGGCCATGCCAGAATGCCGGGCGACGGCGGATCGTAACTGTCGGTCGTTACGCTGCGCCGTGCCGCGGGGTTGTTGCGGAACGCATCGACCAGGTGCCACAGCCGATCCGGCAAGCTGAAGAGGTCCACGTCGTTGGCTCGCAACAGCCGCTCGAGTTCCGCTGGCGAGAACGCCATATCGGGAACCGGCGAAGCCGTGAAGCCTCGCGGAGCGTTCGTCGACAGATCCATTTCATAGGCGGTGTTGACCAGAACGTTGGTTTCCGTGGACCGCTCAAACAGCGGCATGCCGCGGTAGTCCAGGCCGAACGCGAATTCACCGCGCAGATCGTACGGACTGGCAAAGGCGGCCAAGGGAGTTGTCGGCAGAAAGTAGTTCGTCGGCGAGGCCAGCGGCGAAGCGGGCGGATAATCGATCATTTTCAACAGCGCCAAGGTTTGGATCCCGGCGTCACCCGGCAATCCGTCGAGGCCGTAGCGACCGGGAATCCCCAGGGCCACATTTCCCTGCAGCAACGCGGCATATTCAGCCACACTGCCAAACAGCGGCATCAAACTGATTTCCGGCGGACCGTATCCTTGGGCTCGCGGCAGACTGCTCGATACCACGGGGCCCGACGAGCCGGGCAGGGTGACGGGCAACGGCACGGTCTGAGTACCCGGGGGCACCGACGCGACGTGCGACAGATCACCCTGCGCGTTCAGATTCAACCTGCCATCCAGATCCGTGCAGAGTATGGCGAAGAGCGGTTTGTAGCGTCGTCCCGACGCGTCGGTCTGAATTGGAAAGCCCAGATCCAGCCACACGGCATCCCGCGTTCCATCGCCATCGCAGTCGACATCCCATGGGCCATTGGTCAAAGCGGCCGTCAACGCGACGTCATTGCTCAGGACGTCGTCCGAGCCGGGCCAGCCCAATTCGGAGATGTCATCCGTGTTGCCGTTCAAGTCGTCATCCACACCATTGCGGCCGGGCTGCGCGTCGGGGCCGGGATTCCAGCGATTTACCGGGGCTAGCGCGGCGAAAGCCGGGTTCCCGCCATCAAAATTGGGGTGGTCCCAGGGCATCGGGCGGAAGATGACCGACCGGCGAAACTCACGGTATCGATTGGGATCCGGACAGGAACCCGCGGGATTCCACATCCCGGAGCTGTGATGAGCCCAGTAGTTGATCAGCGCCACCTGATGGAAGCTCGGCAGCACTTGGACCTGTCCCGGAACCGTGGGATGGGGAACCAAGGCAGCCAAAGCGGCGTTCTGATAATCCGCCGCGTCATAACTCTCGTTCAAACCGCCTTGCATGTACTCGGTGCGCGTCAATGCCAGCGGCTCACCCACACGATTGGGAAGCAACGCGTGGGGAAAGGATGCACTGCCAATCGACACGGAGCGGCGGATCTGGCCGTAATTCGACGAACTGACATCACCTTCATAACCTGCCCCGGTTCCCACGAAAGCCCGCCCGTTGACGACGAACTGGTCGAAGTTCAGGGACGTGACGATGTTCGAGTCATCACGATTGGAAAGCAGCACACGAAAGGTTGCCAGCGGCGGGGATTGGGTAATGTCCATCGTGTACCCGACCACCCGCATGCTCACATTCGCCAGATTTCCCGATACGAACGTCAAGACACAGCCGTTGAGGAATCCATCCGTGCGCAACCCCTGGCTGATTGCCGCGAGGCTGATCAGTCCGCTGGGCGCGAAGTCCGCCGTGAACTGCAGGAACTGCCCGCCTCCGAGCACGGCCGGTGCCCCGATCTGCCGCCCGCGGAGGGACTCGCCATACATGTCGCGCAGCAAGCTGTGCGAGCGCACGACCGACGTCGCATGATTGGTATCGCGCAACAGCTGGTACATGGCCCGCTCGACGAGTTTGTCGGCCGGGTCGCCATAGCGTTCCTTCCGCGCGCTGGCCTCCGCCTCGCGCCGAAACTGGCCCGAGAGAATTGCGAACGTCAGACCGACCACGATCAGCAGTGTCAGCAAGCGTGAGGACGATTAACAATACGACGCCGCGTCGTGGTTCATGTCGTCGAGCCATCTTCTTGTTCTCCTGGGTCCACCCAGCGGATGAACGGAATGCATTCCGTTCCACGTTCAGTTTGTCCACAAGGAGGACGTTTCGAGCCGAATCGTCTTCTCGAATACTGCCACCACACCGCGGCAATCGTGACTTGCGTGGGGGTCAGGTACTGGGTGGGAGTGTTGTTGGCCATGTGTCCCCAGTCCCAGTCAGGACCGATCAGCGTCACATCACGAACCCAGTTGTTGCCACTGGCATTGAAAACGGCCTCTTCGCCCGCATTCGCCACACGGTACCATTTGTGCACCTGCACGACGCCTGCCGCGGTACTCTTGGTACTCGAGAGCATGACCCAATCACCTGTTCGCAGCCGCAGGTCTTCCGCGTTGTTACGCCGCGTCGCCAGCTCCAGATCGCCGCCTCCCACGGCCGGCTGACCGCTGAAGAAACGACTCACTCCGACGACACGCTCGCTGGCCACATTCTCGTTAGTCACTGCGGCGTCAATGACCCGGCGTGAGAACACGACGATGGAGAGCGTGTACTCCTCCGTCAAATTGCCCATGCGATCGAGCTTCGGCACAACCGTGGCCATCCACGAAGTGTTACCGTTGGTGCTGCGTCGCAGCGGCGCAAACGGCGCGGCGAGCGTGAGGCTGAAATTCTGCACCGGTCCGATCGTTCTGTCGGTGGGCAGATCAAACACCAAATCGTCGTTGCTCGTGCAGACCTGGTCCGCCTGAAGCTTGCCCATGAAGCGATCGATCGGCACGAGTGGGCTGGGCGACAACGTGATCCGCGGCATCGACAGAATCGTACCAACGGCGTACAGGTCATCGAGGTACGGGAATCCGTTGCGTCCCAGATGATCGGAGTTAACCGCACCTTGCGCAACGAAGCGGGGATCGATGCAGAACGAATTGCCGGCCACCAGTTCCGCGAGGGTCACCGGCCGAAATGTGGGACCGGTCGGGTCAAACCAGCGCCAATTGTTCGGATTGGCCATGCCGCGCACATGGAACTCGCGAATCGCGTCGGCGCCGTGTCGAGCGGCTGCGTCGGCCACCGCACCTTTGTTGGCCTGCACGCCGGCGACCGGCAGCAGGGCAGCAATGCCCACCAGGCCGATCATGACCACGCCGATCGAGAACATCACTTCCAGCAAGCTGATGCCCGCCCGGGCGCGACGGCGCACTGCGCTAATCGCTGGGGACGCGGCACCAACCCGGGTCAATCTGGCGGACGTATCTGCGTGCTGCACGTATCGCATCACCGTCCTCCCTTCTGGACTGAGGAACGGGCAAACTCCCGGGCGGCTTTGAGCCGCACGGACGGATCGAAGGGAGGCGGGGGCGTGGCCGGCGGAACAAACGACGTGTCCGCATTGTCGGACGTCTGGATCGATCCGGTGCGTTCGGAAATCGTGATCCACAGGCTCGTCGGATCGCCCAGATTGGTCGTCTGCGGATTCGCCACATCGGTCGTGAGCGGATTAACGACTTTCGCCTTGCGGCCGATCAGCAAATGGAGCGGCGCGAACGGTTGGAACGCCTTCCCCGCCAGGTACACGTAGTCCACTCGCCCGGTCGGCGCGAACATGATGATGACCGGCGTGGCCACCCAGGGTGCCACGGCAGCGGGGTCCATCTCCCGCCCCGTGGTGCCGGTACCTGAGAGTGACAAGTCGATGACACTATCGCCGGGCAACGTTAACGGAGACACGGCGGACCGTGTCGGGACCGCGAGTGATTTCATACGTCAATCCCGGCCCCGCTGCGGCGGCTCCGGCCGGCACTCCCAGCGGAATCTGAATCTCGAAAGGACCCGCCGCCTGGCGCAGCCCAAAATAGTCGAACCCCTTGTGGTCGAACTTGATCGTGAATTTCTCGCCCGGCGCAATGATCGTACGGAGGATCATGTCGTCGGCGGCCGGCAGGTTCAGCGTCCCCACCAATCCGGTCGGCGTGACGGTCGCTCGGGAATCCAAGTGACGCCCCGGTGAAACTTGCAGCCACTTCCGCCAGGTACAACCGGGTGGCATGACGCGAACCCAGTTCGGTGGCGTCGACGCGTTCGATCCACACTCGCCACCGGTCGTCCCAGCTCGGCCGCCCGTGCTTGGCGCCGGCAAGAGAAAACGCATTGACCTGCCGCGCCGCTTCCCGCATATAGCGATCCTGGAACGCGGGACGAATCATCGGAATCGACACCGCCAGGAGCAATGTCATGATGCCGATCACCATCAACAACTCCACCAGCGTCATGCCGTGGCGATCGTGCTTTCGTGCGTATTCGCGAGCCATGGCTTACCGCACCTCCAGCAAATGATTGGTGATGTCGTCATCCCCGAAATTGTTCGTCACGAACTTCCGCCCGATGTAATCGCCGCTCGTCGGCAAGATCAAGTACGGATCGTTCATCGGACGACTGAGCCACAGCCCCGTACGCCGAGGGCCAGGTGGTGTCGGAAATGCGGTGCATCGACGGATACATCGCCGGATTCAAGCTGGCCGAGGTGTACGGGTCCGAATGAGTCATGCCGTATTCGATCTCGACGTCCGTCGGGCGGAGTGCGTCGAATCGTCATAGTCCTTGCGAACGACGCCATACTGCTTGTCACGGCCCGCCGAGTAAATCAGTGGGTACAGCGCAAACGGATCGTCCAGTTCGTCTTCGGATCGGTGTCCATCGTTGTTCTCCCACCGCGGGTCCACACGCAACGGATCAAACGGATCGGGTTCGCGGCGACTGGGATTCTGCAGATCCGAGGCGTAACCCGGCGCCCATCGCAGGAAGTAAATCGGACGTCCCCACGGATCGAGAATCTCGGGCATGCCGTCATCGTCCGTGTCCCCGATCTCACTCTCCGTCGAACCACTCGAGGCCCGTCGTGTCGGCCTCGCGGATGCCGGCCATGATCATGTACAGACATTCGGACTGTTCGATGCAGCGGAGACCAGATCTTGCCCCGAGCGGCGTTGGCCATAATTCGCCGCTGAAACCGCAGCCAGGCCGACGGAGGAGCGGTACAGTCCGACGGGAGTCGTGCCGAAGTAGGCGGTAGGATCTGCCACCGACGTGGTCTGAGACGACCCAGTTCCCGGTGCCATCGCGCAAGTACAGATCGGTCATGCGATCGGGCAGTTCCATCCGCATCAGTTCGCGGACGGCATTCAGTCGCATGGCGGCCGCCGTCGCGGGGGTCGGTGCCGGCCGGGATCCGAATCGGGAATGGCCCGCGTGCGGTACGACTCCCACTTCTCCATGATCAATTCGTTGATCTTGGCAACCTGAGCGCGGGCGCGTGTTTCCCGCACGTCCTCGCGCACGCCGTACATCGTGAACAAGGCCGTGCTGGCCAGCAACGTGATGATCGAGATCACCACGAGCAATTCGACCAGCGTAAACGCTCGACAATCCCGCTGAAGCCGACGCTGGATGGAATGTGCGATCATGGCTTCATGTCCTGCAGTCTGCTGCCTTCACTGAAATTGGTGATGTTGTCGTCGTCCCCAGTCGCCGCGGTGTCAGATAGTTGACGCCAGTCGGGATAGACGGGGATACGACAGGTGGTCGGCCAGGAAGCAGTTCCGAGCCGTAGTTGTCGTCCAGTCCGGCGCTGATGATCTGAAACGTGTCGCTTGATTCGCCCAGTCAAAGCCGTATCGCCGGAGGATGGCCGATGGGCGCGATGGTGAGATAGGGCTTGGCGGCTCCCATTGGTCGGCGACGGTGTAAATAGCCGTTGACGACCGGCTGCCGGTCGGCTTGCTGCAGTCCGCCATAGGTGCGTGAGTCGAAGTAGACGTAGGGGCGACAGTCTTCTTCGGAGGTGCGATAGACCGGGAAAGAGTCGTCCGTCGTCGTCCAGCAGGTTCAGGCGTCCCTTGTCGAATTCGTACGTCCCCGACCACGCGATCCGGATTGGTGCCCGTAATGACCGCCCGAGCTGCGTTGACCAGGAACGGGCCGCCGTGTGCCGGTGAACGGACGCTTGCGGATTGGTGCTGAATCCGCCCAGCCAAAAGACCAGCGCCTCGGCCGGATTGACGCGAGTGTCGTGGTAGTCGGGATCGTCGGCCGCGGCCGCCGGATTCCGCCAGAAGACCCGATCGACGCGCGTGACTTCGGCGCTGTCGATGTTGGGCCAGGCCGTGTAGATATGACGTCGCACCAGGTCACGATCGCTGAAGTCGGGAGGATAGTCGGTGTACTTCAGCTTGTACGCCTCGAAGCCCGCTTCGCATGTTCTTGATTTCGATGGCGATCTGAGCACGTAGGGCGGCGTTGCGAGCCATGTTGATCGCCGGCAGCAGCAGCCCTGCCAGGATGGCGATGATCACAATCACCACCAACATCTCGACCAGTGTGAAGGCCGTGCCGGATTGGTCGGTTGGCTCTCATCTCAAGTCCCTCCGGTTTGTGTTCAGGGCCCCGCGGCGTGACTTCCACGCTCTGCCGCGGGGCGACCGTTTCTGTGTATCTTCCAGCGACTACGACAACTTCGAAATCAAGTCGACCAACGGCATGAACAGCGACATCACGATGAAACCGACGCGCACCACCGAGGAAGCAGATCAACAACGGTTCCAACAAGGCCATCAAACCGTCGGTCATCGTCTTGACTTCTTCGTCGTACGTGTCGGCCACCTTGTAGAGCATCGTGTCCAACTCGCCCGTCTCCTCGCCGACGTCCACCATGTTCACCACCAGGTCGTCGACCACGCGATCGTTCATGCGGGTCATGTACCACAGGCCACCGAGGACGCTGCCGCCCGCGACCATCATCAGTCCCGATCTGCAGCATGTCGGGCAGGAAGCAGATGGGCACCAGCGGCACGCCGATCAGCCCGGCACCAGAAGAACATGGCCACCGGGTGGAAACCCGGTTTCGAGTTCTCCTTCATCGGCTTGGCGATCGTCTCGCCTTCGCGAATCGCATCGGTCACTTTGCCGTACAGCCGTTCGAACAAGGCGTTGCCGGCCGTCTCCCGCGTGATGTTCAGACCTTCCAGAATCGGCACACCGCTGGCCACCAGCGTGCCGAGCGTCCGCGTCGTGCGGGCCATGATGTTCTTCTCGACCAACGGCCCGAAGACAGGCACTTTCAGCATGAACATGTCCCAGCCCATGCGGCCGTGCCGGAACTTGCGCACCAGCTTGATGAACAGCCAGATGCCGATCGGGATCGCCGGGATCAGGTACCAGTAGGTGGCGATGTTCGTGGACATGGCCATCAGCAACTGGGTGGCGGCCGGCAGTTTCAAGCTCGAACTCCTTGAACATCTCCTCGAACATCGGCACGATCTTGAGCATGATGAAGGTCAAGATGCCGACGGCCACGAGCACGACGACGATCGGGTAGATCATCGCGCCTTTGACTTTGCGTTTGAGCGACTTCGGCCCGTTCCATGAAGTCGGCCAGACGTTGCAGAATCACTTCCAACGCACCGCCCGCCTCGCCGGCCTTGATCATGTTCACGTACAGCCGGTTGAACGCCTTGGGCGACTTGGCCATGGCCTCGGACAGCGTGGCACCGCCTTCGATCTCATCGCAGACGTCCATCAGCGAGTTCTTCAGTTGCCCGGCCTTGGCCTGCCCTTCGAGAATCCGCAGGCTGCGGAGAATCGGCAGACCGGCGTCCTGCAGAATGGACAGCTGGCGGGTGAACGCGCAGAGGTGTTTGCCGCGCACCGAGCCGAAGGCGAACCCGCGTTTCCGCTTGGCCGCCGCTTCGCTGGCCGCTCCGGCCCTTTCTTGACGGAGATCTTCGTGACGAAGTACCCCATCTGGCGAATTGTGGTTTGCGCTTCGTCCTCGGACGCGGCTTCAATGACGTCCTTGATCTCCTGGCCGGTGGCGTCCATGGCTTCGAATTGATATGTCGGCATCGTCAAGGTCCTTTGCGGATGCGTGTTCACGGCGGCAGTCGTCGCCCCGAGCTGCTCGAGGCCGCCTGGCCGACCATTGTCACTGCTGTTCTCTCACCGTGCCGGCTTCCCGATGAGTCGTCCGCTGTCGTCGTACTGAGTCGCGCATCGAGTTGCGGCGTCCTTACGCTTCGAGAATGGTCTCTCGCAGAATCTCTTCGGCCGTCGTGACTCCCTGTCCGACGAACGAAAGCCCGCGTCGCGCAGCGATACCATGCCGTTGCGCTGCCTCGTCGCATCTCGTCGACCGATGCGTTTTCCATGATCATGTCGCGCAGCTTGTCGGTGATGATCATCAGCTCGAACAAGCCGACGCGACCTTTGTAGCCCGTGTTGTTGCACACGTCGCAGCCCGTGCCGCGATAGAACTTCATCGTTCCGCATCTCTTCGGGATTCAGTCCCAGTTGCTGCGAGCATTTCCGGCGTCGGGGTCGACTTCTTCCCGGCACTGCGTGCAGATGCGCCGCACCAGTCGCTGGGCCAGGATGGCTTCGAGCGTGGCCGTGATCAAGAACGTCGGCACCCCCATGTCCTTCAGGCGCGTGATCGTGCTGGGGGCGTCGTTCGTGTGCAGCGTGCTGAACACCGTGTGTCCGGTCAGCGAGGCCTGGACGGCGATTTCCGCCGTCTCCAGGTCGCGGATCTCACCGACCAGGATCTTGTCGGGGTCCTGCCGCAGAATCGACCGCAGGCAATGGGCGAACGTGTTGCCGATCTCGGCATCGATCGGAATCTGGACGATCCCCTCCATGTCGTATTCCACCGGATCCTCGGTCGTGATCAGCTTGTCTTCGATACTGTTGAGTTCGTTCAGCGCCGAGTACAGCGTCGTGGTCTTGCCGGAACCCGGTGGGGCCGGTCACGAGAATAATCCCGTTGGGCTTGCGCGATCACTTCGCGGAAGGCGGCGATCGTCGGCGCGTCCATGCCGACCTTGTTCAGGTCCAGCGACACCACGCTGCGGTCGAGGATTCGCAACACGACGCTTTCGCCGAACAGCGTGGGCAGCACGCTGACCCGCAAGTCGACCGGGTGACCACCGACCGACAGTTCGATCCGACCGTCCTGCGGCAACCGCCGTTCGGCGATGTCCAGGTTGGCCATGACCTTGATGCGCGTCGTGATGGCGAAGGCCAAGTGCCGCGGCGGCGGAACCATTTCGTACAGCACGCCGTCCGCCTTGATGCGAATGCGGAACTCGTCTTCAAACGGCTCGAAATGCACGTCGCTGGCGTGGTCCTTGATGGCCAGCAACAGCACCATGTTCAGCAGTTTGCGGACCGGCGCGCTGTCGGCCAGCGCCTCGGCGCCGGTCAGGTCGATCGGGCCGTCGCCCGCCAGCGCCGCGGCCTGCTTGAGCAGTTCCTCGTCGTCCTCCAACTCGCTGATGATGCTCTCGACGCTCTCGCCGGCCGTGTTGTAGAAGCGATCGAGCGCCTGCTTGATTTCCCGCTCGGTGGTCACCACCAGGCGAATGGTGTAACCCAGGAACGTCCGCAATTCGTCCGGCACCGACAGGTTCTGCGGATCGGCGGTCGCGACCGTCAGCTCGTTGTCCTCGAACTGGACCGGGATCACCCGGTACAGCTGGGCCATCGTGTCGTTGATCAGGCCGAGCGTGCTGGCCGGAATCTTCGCTTCGCTCAGGTTGATCACCTGCAGCCGCATCTGCTCGGCCAACGCCTGGACCAGCTGATCGTCGGTGATCAGCCCCATCTCCTCGGCGATCTTGCCGAGTTTTTCACCGGGCTGTTGCTGTTGCTCCTCCAGCAGCATTTCCAACTGATCGTCGTCGATGAAGCCCAGGTCGACGAGAATCTGCCCGATCCGACGAATCGCCATGTGACGTTTTCCTCTGCAAGTGGGAGCTGGTTTGAGTCATGGTGTGGACCGCCGCGTGCGTGCGTACTGCGCCGCATGCTACTGTCGGCCGGCTCGCTCGCCGTCTTCGTCCTTTCGGCTTCTTCCTCGATCAGTCCACGCTTGTAGTTCACAATCCGCTGGGCCAGGTCGTCCGGGCGATGGGCCCTGCCCAAGCGCATCCTCGACGGTGATCTTCCCGTCTCGCCAGAAATCAAACAGCGAGTCATCCATCAGTTTCATACCGAACTTGGCACCCGTCTGGATGGCCGAGTTGATACGGAACGTCTTGTTTTCGCGAATCAGGTTGGCGATGCCGGGGGTCACCACCAGCGTCTCGTACGCGGCCACGCGCCCGCCGCCGATCCGCGGCAGCAGCTGCTGGGCCACGATGCCGATCGAGCGCGGTGGACAGCTGCGTGCGGATCTGGTCCTGCAAGTTGCCCGGAAACGCGTCGATCATGCGGTTGACCGTACCCTGGGCACTGTTGGTGTGCAGCGTGGCGAACACCACGTGTCCCGTTTCGGCCGCCGTAATGGCCGCTTCGATCGTCTCCAGGTCGCGCATTTCGCCCACCAGAATCACGTCCGGATCCTGTCGCAAGGCGCGGCGAATGGCCTCCGAAAAGCTCGGGACGTCCACGCCGATCTCGCGCTGGTTGACCGTCGATTTCTTGTGGTAATGGTAGAACTCGATCGGGTCCTCGATCGTGATGATGTGATGGTCCACGCTCTCGTTGATGAAGTTGACCAGGCTGGCCAGCGTCGTGCTCTTGCCCGACCCGGTCGGGCCCGTGACCAGGAACAGGCCGCGAGGACGCAGCACCAGTTTGGTCACGACATCACCCAACCCGAGTGCCTCCGGCGACAGGTAATCGTTCGGGATCTGCCGCAACACCATGGCGACGTCGCCGCGCTGCTTGAAAATCGATACGCGGAAACGGCCTTGTCGCCGAAGGCGAACCCGAAGTCCGACGTACCCGATTCCTGCAATTCGCGCTGGCACCGCTCAGGTGAAATACTCTTCATCAAAGCGACCGTGTCTTCCGACTCCAGGACCTTGGTTTCCAGCCGCCGGAGACGTCCGTGCAGACGAAACACGGGTGGCTGCCCGACCGTAATGTGGATGTCGCTGGCCCCCTGCTTGACGCAGGCCATCAGGAGCTTGTCGATCAGAATCTGCTGAGCCATGGGTTCCCCGCGGCGAATGAAAATGGCGACCTGAAACCAGCGATGAGCAACTGACGGGCCGGACACCCCTAAGGTCTGCAGGTCTGACCGTGCCGAGTATTCGATTATTCGTCTCGGCCATGGCGAACTCAAACGTCGGTGCCTATCGGTCGCAACCGGGCCGGTACTGGCCGGCTCCCGATTGGACCGCGGTCCGCCCTGACGCAGCTCATCGCTTCCACGGCAACCGCCCCGCGGTCACACCCGTGGAACTCTGTGCGAACATGTTGCTTTCCCACCCCGTTGTGTGGATGGCGACCCACCGTATTTGCGCGGCCCCTGGGGTCGAATCGCTAGGCCACCACGACGTCCTGCTCGGTCTTCTTGGCCACGCGATAGACCTCCTCCAGGGTGGTGACTCCACGCCAGGGCCTTGCGAATTCCGTCGACGTAAAGCGTGGTCATGCCTTGGCTAATTGCCCCTTTTCGAATCTCCGTGGAGGTCGAGCCGGTGAAGATCAACTCGCGAATCTCGCGACGTCACAACCATGATTTCGAAAATCGCCAGACGCCCGCGGTAGCCTTTCTTCTGACAGTACGAACAGCCTTTGCCACTGGCAAAGGTGGCGTTCTTGGCCATCTCGGGAGTGATTCCCGCGTCCGCCAAGACGCTCTCAGCCGGCATGTACGAATGCTTGCAGCGATTGCAGATTGACACGCACCAGCCGCTGTGCCAGCACCGCAATGACGCTGCTGGCGACCAGATACCCGGGCACTCCCATATCCACCATGCGTGTCACGGCGCTCGGCGCATCGTTCGTATGTAGTGTACTGAAAACCAAGTGTCCCGTCAGAGAAGCCTGGATTCCCATCGAAGCGGTCTCGGGATCACGCATTTCACCCACGAGAATGATGTTCGGCGCTTGACGCAGCATCGACGCGGATGATGCGGGCGAAGTCGAGCCCGATGTTGTGTCGGACTTCCACCTGGTTGATGCCCGCCAGGTAGTATTCGACCGGGTCCTCGGCCGTGATGATCTTGCGGTCGGGCCGGTTGAGCGTGTTCAGGGCGGCGTAGAGCGTGGTCGTCTTGCCGGACCCGGTGGGGCCTGTTACCAGAATGATTCCGTTGGGGCGGCGAATCAGCCCCTGGAACTTGCGGAAATCCTCTTCACCCAGACCCAATTGGCGAATTCCCACCTTAATGCTGTCTTTATCGAGCAGCCGCATGACCACCGACTGGCCATGGTTGGTCGGGATCACGCTGACGCGAAGGTCGAGTTCTTTCTCGCCGACAGTGACCTTGATCCGCCCGTCCTGGGGGCGTCGTCGTTCGGCGATGTCCAGTTTGGACAAGAATCTTGATGCGCGAGAGGATGGCACCTAGCAGTCGCCGGGGTGGGCTGTCGCGTTCAATGAGCACCCCGTCAATGCGGTATCGGATGCGAATTCGATCTTCAAACGGTTCGATGTGAATGTCCGAGGCTCGCAACTGCACGGCTTCCTGGATCATCACTTGGACCAACCGAACGACCGGAGCGCTGTTCTCGTCGACGACGTCGCTGGCCGCCGCATCCGAATCCTCGGTCTCCGTGAAGTCGATCGCCGTGTCCGTGAACTCCTGGAGCATCGAGTCAGCGCTTTCGCCTTCCACCTGGCCGTAGTACCGGTTGATCGCTTCCAGGATCGCCTCACGCGGCGCCAACGCAGTTTCCACTTTGCGGTTGAGAATAAATCGCAGCTTCTCGATCGTTTCAATATCGAACGGGTCGCTGATGGCCACTTTCAGGGAGTCGTCCTCTTGGGCCAGTGGCAAGGCTGCGTTTTCGCGGGCCACCGATTCGGGGACCAATTCGATCACCTCCTCGGGGATCTTGAATTCCGCCAGGTCCACAAACTCCATCCCGTGGAATTCGGCCATGGCCCGCATGACTTCCTCACCCGTGGCGTAGCCGAGTTTTACGAGACAGTCGGCGACGTTGGCGCTCTGTTCCCGCGCCATCTGTTCCGCTTCGTTGAGCTGGTCGCGACTGATGATCCCGCGGCGGACCAGGATCTTCCCAAAGTCGTCCTTCGAAGTGGCCATATTGATTTCCCAGATCGCCTGATTTGCGAATGTCAATTGACGGTGTTTGAGAAGACCCACCCACCCAGCCAGGGATTGCCTGACCGGCCTTGCAGACCCAACCCAACGCCCCTCGCACCGGGGCACTGAAAGGACCCCAATGTGGACCTATCCAGCCGGCGACGAGCAGCGCGAGCGGTGCAGACAGTCACAGATGTCCTGTGCCTCAAGATGTGGCCACCCAACACGTTCTGTCTGCGAATGGACGCCTTTTCGGCCGTCTCCGGGCGCACAGCAGAACCCCGTCTTCCACCTCGGCGCACGCGGAACGGCACTCATTTGTCCATCATGACTCAGGCCCCAACCGGTTGTCAATCGTTCGGCACACCCGGAGAATCGGGAAGAAGGGATGGATGTACCGATCCTGTCGATTGACCGGATCGGGCAGAAAACGCGTCCTGCCGGAGGCCCTTGCCGCCTTTTCCGTGACCGGTCGAGCGCTGCGGTGGTGTCCCCGTCGAACGCCAGGACTCCACTCAGAACGCAGGTGCAGGGGGCGGGGCGTGAGTCACGCCAGCGGGCTGTGTCGGGCTGGACCAAGTCGGCGGTACCCATCGCCGTGACTCCCGGCGGATGCGGTGGCTCAGCACGCGCAGTCGATCGGCATCGGCGTATCGCTGACAGTCTTCCAAGTGGTTGGCTTGTTGATCCAGTTGCCGCGCAGCGCTGCGCAGCGCATCAACCAACCCCGGCTCGTCAACCGCGGAGTTGGGCGATCCCGTTCCGCCCCGAGGAGGAAGATCGGAGTGGGCCGTCGCACCCACCGACGCTGGGGTTGCTGGCACTGCCGGCTCCGGCAGCGAGGGCTCAGCCGCGTGGGAGGCCGATGTCGCAACCCCTCGTAACGCGCGGGCGAATTCCTCGTCCTGCCAGCGACCACCGTCCGCCGCATCGGTTGGATCGCCCGTTCCCGTACGGGACAGCTCGTCGAGCAACGTGCCATCCAGCAGGCCCCCTTGTTCGCGGCGGATTTCCAGGATGGCACGCACTGCCGTTTCATCCGGACGGGCTGGCGAGGGGGACGTCAGGGGCGGCCGGGGGTTCGGCGGGCTGCTGGCGGGAGCGCAAGGAGTGGTCGCCTGGGTGGGCTGGGCGGCCTGGTCCACGGGTATCGCGGCCGATAGGACGACCGCCACGCTGGCTGCGAGCAACAGGGCCGCCCCCAGGCAAAAGACAACCGGCCTCAGTGGCTGGGGAATGTTCATGTCGACGACCTCCGTGCCGGCGCGGTCCCAGGCGGTCAAAAAGCGTACGGGTGGGGCAGGATTATAATGCTTGCGTCGCCACCGGCAAAGTTCGGTTCAAACCTACCAGGGGTAGTACTGCTCGGATGTGACGCTGCCCCAGTGATACTCGAAACCACCGATCACCGACCAGTTGTTGATGGTGTTCAGGTTGTGCCCGCCGAAAATCACATTGTCCCGCACATCCAGACGCACCGCCCACCGATTGCCACACAAGTACTTTACGCCGAAGCCCAGCGGCACGGAGAGTCCCGTGTGCGCGATCCGAGATCCGGCGGGATCATCGAAGTGGAGACTGCCGATGCCTAGCCCCACGGCGCCGTAGGGCGCCAGCGGGAATCACCCCAGGGATAGTAAAGCAGGCTGAAATCGGCCAAGAAACTGCGAGAACTCGTATCCGTATTTCCGTCCGGAAGATACGTGACGTCCCCATAGTTGAGCCCTAACCGGACTTCGCTGCCCCAATAATGGCTCAAGTCGTACCCCAACCAGAAGCCAGTGAACAGGCTGGGCTCAAGCTCCAGAGCGTCGTCGGCCAACGTACCCCCAAAGGTCTCGCCAATAAACCAGCCTGCATACATGGGGCGGTTGAGCCAACTCGTGTTCTTCAGAGGCTGGCCGAGACCGGCGTACCGGGAACGGTAGTGCGGCAGACTATGTGCCAACCACCCCACCGGGCCAGGACTCGCCTCGTCCGCGAGCGAGTCCTCAGTCCACTCGGGATTCAGCCACGTTCCCGGCGGTTCGGTCGCCGCAGGTGCCTGGGAATCGACAGGCGGCTGATCCTGTCCGATCAGGGGAGATGTGAGCGCAGCGTAAAGCCCAACTGCCCACAGCAG
Organism: uncultured Planctomycetaceae bacterium; assembly: GCA_963754725.1. Classification (GTDB taxonomy): domain Bacteria; phylum Planctomycetota; class Planctomycetia; order Pirellulales; family Pirellulaceae; genus JAAYDI01. Next base: position 122,280 of record CAVWHV010000042.1, on the reverse strand, counting down.
TCGCATCCAGCGGATTGCGGATCGCCGGTGTACGTCCATGACTGCCCGCCGCATTCCCACTTTGGTTCACGAAAACGCGGGATTATGGCGAGCACCGCGCGGTACGTCAACGCAAGAAACCAGGAAATGCGGGCGAAGCGGTGGCGGCACGCGGTCGCCAGTCGAGTCCCCGGCGGGTGATCCGTACTGCCCAATCGCATCCCGGCACCCTCGCCTTCAAGACAGGGCCCAGGCCAATTCTGCTGCCCGGAGTGTTGCGATTAACGAGCCAGGGGCATTGAGGAAGATGGGGAGTCGGGGACGACGGGCATTCGGTCGACTTTGTTGCGTTCCATCCACTCGAGACGCCCCTTCAGCCGCAAGAGGAACTCCGCCAGTTCATTGCCGGCCATGTCTCCGAGTTGGTTGCAGAGGGACTTGCACGTGTTGAAACTGAGATTGTCCATGGAAGGCGTGCCTGCTGTAAGTTCTATTCGAGCCAGTGAACCCGACTGCTGGGACGTGTCCGAACGACGCCGCCCAAGTTTTCCAGCCTAGTTGGAGGTCCTCTCAGGGCAACCGGGGCGGGCGGGAAAACGACGCCACGCCCGGCAACGGCGGGCGCTGCGACCCCTACGATCCTCGCCACGTGTCGGGCACCGCAGGTTACAGTTGCTGTATGAAGCGCAGATATCGGGCTTCGAGCATCTTCAGGTCGGTACCGAACACATCGGTGAACTCCTTGAGCTGTTCGGGTGCCGTGTATTTCTTGAGCGGCTCGCGCGCGGCGGTCCGGGCGAGATACTGAAGATACTTCGTCGGCTCGGTCTCCGACAGAAAGAACGTCAGGGCCCAGGCTTCCGGATACGCGATGTGCGGTGCGGAGGCAAACATGCGCTCGGAATTCTGAATGAACAGCGGCAGGCTGCCCGCGGGACGCGGCCCGTTCAGGTACTCCCGGAACAGGCTCAGCCGAGCCGGATTGACTCGGTGTTTGGCCAGCCGGTATTGATGCGAGTTCCACACGCCGGGGGCTTCGAAGAGCAACGCCAGACCTTCTCCGGCCCAGCGCGGTGGCACGGCCAGACGACTGTGGATCTGCGTGTTGAATGCCAACTGGTGAGTCGCTTCGTGGATGATGGTCGTGGCGTTGAGTTGCCAGTCCGCGTCCGGTACTTGACCCTGGGTCACATCGTACAACAACACACGATTCGACTGCGGTGAATAGAAGCCGACCACGCCAGGCGGCGGCACCGTTCTATCGGTCTTCTGGACGTATTCGACGAAGTCTCGCTGGGATGGGAACACGATGGCGACCAGCGGGAACTCCGGTACGGCCGGACGCATGCCGCGCACGCTGAAGTAGTGGACGAACGACCGGAACAGGTCTTCGAATCGTAAGGCCCAGCGGTCCCGTTCACCGGCCGGATGAACGACCAGATAGTTACCCGTTCCCGCCACGTCGTACCGAGTGCCGAATTCACGCAGCAACTGCCCCCGCATTTCGCTCTGCGAAAACGGTCGGAAGTGATTCGAGATCAACCGATAATCCCGGGCCTGCTGCGGTGCGAACTCCAACAGGAACCCGTTGCGCGCCAGCAAGAGCACGTTGGCGTCGGTCCAGGCCACGGGAGTTCCTTCGATGGGCGCCCCATCCAGCTGGAATCGGACGGTGGTCGGTTCCGCGGCGGAGGCGGGTTCTGGCAGTCCGGTGAGGACCACACCCCACAGCAGCAACGCGCAGGGGCCCGCTGTCGGAAACCAGGGGGGCTGTGCGAAGACGCGTGCGATCATGAGGACGACCTGAGTTAAGCCAAGGCCTGTGGCATCCGAGCGTGTATGCGGAGTCCACCACAAACCTACGCCACGTTCGCCGCCCGCGTCGAGTCAGCCGGTGTTCACGCGGTTACCCAATCCACACAAGCCGAACATCTGGACTACCGGGTAGAAGCCGGCCGCCGTCACCGATCGTGCGGACGGGCGCGGCGCCTGCGGCGACCTTTGGCAAGCCAGCCGGTTTCGGCGTACAATGGGCGACGTCCCGCGCAGCGGTGGGTGGGTCGCCATCGGCTGCGAGGAGGGAGGAGGGCGGTTATGTGGCGGGCCGTGTGGATCGTCGGCAGTCTCTTGGTTGGGCAGGAACCCGCGGTTCCGTCCGGCACCGTGACGGGCCAGGTGGCCCGCCTGATCCGACAGCTGGATGACGATCGTCCGGATAGACGCCAGGCGGCCGAAGCGGCACTGGTTCAGCTTGGACCGGACGCACTGGAGTTGCTCCCGGCGCCGGACGCGGTGGCGTCGGCCGAAGTTCGCGAGCGACTGGCGCGCGTTCGCGGACGACTGCAGACGGAACAGTCGCGGCGATCCGTGGAGGCCCGTCTTGTGAACCTCGACGGTGACATGACACTGGCTGAGGCCTTGCGGGCGATCCAGCAGCAAACCGGCAATGCCCTGCTCGGATATGACGATGTGGACCAGCGTGTGACCGTCCACTGGTCGCAAGTGCCGTTCTGGGAAGCGCTCGACCAGGTCCTGGATGAGGGACATTTGACGATCGACCCGTTTGCGGGGGACCACCACGGGTTGATGATCCGCCGGCGCAGGCGGGGCCTGCTCGCCGGTCGCCGCGAGTCCACTATCAGGGTGTCTTTCGTTTCGAGCCGACGCTGGTCTCTGCGGTCCGCGATCTGCGGGTGCCGGACTTGGCGGGAATGCGGGTCCGCGTTTCGATCGCCTGGGAACCGCGTGCCACCCCCATCCTTCTTTCCCAACCACTCAGCAAACTCGAGGCACGCGACGATTCGGGTCGACTGGTGGAGGTCAGTGGTCGGCAAGGAACTGTGGCGGCTTCTGTGGAAGGGGACGTCCCATTCGTCGAGCTGGAGTTTCCCTTCGCACTGCCGGACCGCAGTGCTCGGCGATTGGCTTCGCTGCGCGGTACGCTGGACGTCCTGATCCCCGCCCGGGCGGAACGGTTTGAGTTTGCCGACTTGGAACACGCCACCAACGTCACGCAACGTCGGGCGGGTGTGAACGTGACGCTGCAACAGACGCGTCCGAACGACGAGGCACGCGAAGTTCACGTCCGGATCGAATTCGACACGGCGGCCAATGCCCTGGAATCCCACCGGGGATGGATCTACAAGAACGCGGCGTATCTGCGCGACGCCGAGGGAAAACGGGTCGATTTCGGCGGTCAGCGTGTGACGAGTCAAGATCCGAATGCGGTGGGTATCGCCTACCTGTTCGCGCTGGAGCGCCCCTTGTCGGACTACCAGTTTGTTTACGAGACCCCGTCGCTGATCGTGCGCCAGCCGATCGCCTACGAGTTGAAGGACATCGATCTACCTTGAACAAGCTCACCGCCAACCGTCGACCTGCCCTGTTCGTGTTTGGCGCGGCGATGCTGCTGAGTGCTCCGTCGCGAGCACAGGATCCGAGCTCGTCCGCGAACTCACCGGTGGCCGCGGGTGGTGTGGCAGCCACGGTTGACGGCGTGGAGATCTACGCCGCGCAGGTGGAGCGGTACGTGCGTCGCATGCTGGGCACACAGACCGTGGACGCGACCATTCGCCGCCGTGCTCAGGCCGAGGCGCTCGAGCACCTGATCCAGCAACAAATGGTGTTGGCCAGCCTCGAGCGCCGGGGCGAAGCGTGCAGTCAGCAACAGCTGGACCTGGCCATCGCGCGGTTCAAGGAGGAACTGGCGCGTCAGGAAAAGTCACTCGAGGACTACTGCCAGTCGCTGGGGATTCCGGCGGCGGCGTTCGAGCGGGCGATGCGCTGGCAGCTGAGCTGGGAGCAGTACTTGCAGAAATCGCTGACCGACGAGAACCTGCGGAGTTATTTCGAGAGTCATCGCCGGGACTTTGACGGAACGCGGATGCGTGTCGCGCAGATTCTGTTCACGCTACCCGACGATCCGGCGGGACAAGCGGAGGTCCGGCAGCGGGCCGAGGCGGTTTGCCAGGAAATCGCGGCCGGCAAGATCTCGTTCGCCGACGCGGCCCGCAAGTATTCCCAAGCGCCCAGCGGGCAGGCGGGTGGCGAGTTGCCGTGGATCTCGCGGCAGGAGCCGATGCCGGAAATTTTCTCACAGGCTGCCTATCGGTTGCAGCCACGCGAGGTCAGTTCACCGGTGGTCAGTCCCTTGGGTCTGCACGTGATTGAGTGTCTGGAGATCGAACCCGGTACTCGGACCTGGTCCGATGTGCGCGAGCCCTTGACGGCCGCCGTGCGGGCGCACCTTTTCGCGTGGCACGCCAGCCGCCCCGACGTGAAACCGGAGATCCGCTGGACGGGGGCGACTTGCTATTTTCGGCCCGGCACCGGAGAGCTGGTGGTACCGGCGACGGATCGGAACATGGATGCGGAGCCACCAGCGAAGTGACGCCCAGAAACGCGCCTCAGGACGAGCCGGCCCCGCACCTGCTGGCCGATGAGCGGTCGAAGCGGAACTTCCGCCGGTTGCTGTTGCGATGGTTTGCCACGCACGCCCGGGCACTTCCCTGGCGTCCTTCCCCCGGCCTGTACGAAACGTGGATCAGCGAGATCATGCTGCAGCAGACGCAGGTGGCGACGGTGGTTCCCTATTACCTCCGCTTCCTCCAGCGATTTCCCCACGTCGCCGCGCTGGCCGCGGCGGACGAGCACGAGCTGCTGCGATGCTGGGAAGGTCTGGGATACTATCGTCGCGCGCGACAGTTGCACGCGGCCGCCCGGGTGATCGTCGCGGAACACGGCGGACGGATCCCCACGTCGCTCGACGTGCTGCGGGCCTTGCCGGGGATCGGACGATATACCGCCGGCGCGATCTTGTCCATCGCGTTGGACCAGCGGCATCCGATCCTGGAGGCGAATACCGTTCGAGTCCTGTCCCGGCTCTCGGCGCTGGCCGCCGATCCGACGTGCCGTGAAAGCCAGCGGCAGTTGTGGGCCCTGGCCGAGCTGCTGGTACCGCACCGCCGATGCGGAGATTTCAACCAGGCCTTGATGGAACTGGGCAGCACGATCTGCACGCCGCGAGCACCGGATTGCCCGCGGTGTCCCGTGTCGGCGTTCTGCACCGCCCGGGCGCACGGGCTGCAGCATTGCGTCCCCCACCCCAAAAAGAAGACACTCTACGAAGCGGTCCACGAAGCGGCGGTGGTGATTCAACATGCGAAAGGAGGTGTGCTGCTGCGACGCTGCGGTGCCGACGAACGGTGGGCCGGATTGTGGGACTTTCCACGGTTTGAGACGGTGGCCGACGACCCGGTGGCCCCCTCGGAATTGCATCGCCGAGTGGCCGAGCTGACGGGACTGACGATTCGTTCCGCCCGCCGGTTCGCCACGATCAAGTATGGCGTCACGCGGTTCCGAATCACCTTGTCCTGCTATCGGACCAGCTGCCGTCGTCGCGGGCTGGCCCGCGACGACCTGCGGTGGGTCACGCTCGCCGAGATCACGGCCTATCCGCTGAGTGTCACCGGCCGCAAGATCAGTCGGTTGTTGGCAGATCGCTGAGTGGCTGTTTATTCGGTTCACGTCGCGGCACGGAGCACGGTCCGCGCTACGGACTGATGCCATAGAACCCGGCCACGTTCAGGCCCGTGCTGTGCCGTACGTATTGCACCAGGGCGTCCACTTCGTGATCGGAAAGGGGCGCGACATACGGTTTCGGCCGGCGGTCGGGCGATCGTGTAGATCTGGACCAGTTTCAGTCGACCGCCCGCGGCGGTGATTTCCTGCAGCCGTTCGCTATAGGCCTGCCATTCGGTTGGTGGCGGCGGCTGACCGTCAATCCGCATGAACAGTGACTGGATCACGAGCGGACGGACGATGGCCGCCTGGGTGATGTTCTGCAGGATGTGGGAGAATCCGAACGGTGTTCGGTTGACGCGTTCGTAGTAGGCCGCGGTTCCGGCATCGAGCTTGGCCCAGATCTCGCCGTTGTTGGCATCGAGAATCGCCAGGCCCGCTGAACGTGCGGGCGGTGGAACATGCTGGCGTTGGTGATCAGCACCAGCGGCAGCGTGTCGAGCTGATGCTGCCGTTTCACATCGGCACAGGCCGCGACGACCTCGTCGAAGTTCCGGTGCGTCGTCGGTTCGCCGTCGCCGGAGAACGCGATGTCGGTCAGCCGCCGCAGTGCGAGCGGCGTGTCGCGGAACTTGCCCGTCTCGAACAGTCGCTGCGACGTCACCAGTTCGAGCGTGCGCTCGAAGTTCGTCCAGCAGTCGGCGGCGTTTCGACGAACCGGGTTTCGCTCTGGGACACGCGGTTGACCTGGCAATAGACGCAATCGAAGTTGCAGACCTTGTCCGGGTTCAGATTGACGCCGACCGAAATGCCGCCCGACCGCCGGCTCAGCACCGGGTACACGAAGCGGTTGTCGGCGAACTGGCGTTCGTGTTGCGTGTGGAGTCGGTCAATCGTCATGCGCCGTCGCCTCACCGGGCCTGATCGAGGACTCGCAGCGTCGGAGAACTCGTCGAGGGTCACGGTCGTCAGTTCGCCGTCGTCGCGGCGCAACACGAGCGTATCGCGGTACACGTGATCATCGGCGTTGCGGCGGAAGTGCAGGCTGTGTCGCTCGCGCGACTTGCGGACCACGGTGCCGGAGTCAGGTGGTCCTCCAGTGTCGGAAGCCGACCTTCACGTCGTGCGTGATTTCGACACGATCGCCTGCCTGCGAGTGCCTGGTACACCTGCAGCGTCTGCGGCATAGCTCATGAGAACCCACCATCGTCCGGGACTAGGAGACTTCCTTGGCGTCGATCCACGGCATCAGGCTGCGGAGTCGTTGGCCGACTTCTTCGAGCAGCTGTTTGCGCTCGAGACGTCGCTGGGCCTTGAAGGCCGGGGCGCCGGCCTTGTTTTCCAGGATCCACTCGCGGGCGAACTGGCCGGTCTGGATCTCCTGCAGGATGCGTTTCATCTCCTGCGCGCGTCTCGGTCGGTGATGATCCGCGGGCCGCGCGTGTAGTCGCCGTACTCGGCCGTGTTGGAGACGCTGTACCGCATGTAGTTCAGGCCGCCCTGGTAGAACAGGTCGACGATCAGCTTCAGTTCGTGCAGGCACTCGAAGTAGGCCATTTCGGGCTGGTAGCCGGCCTCGACCAGCGTCTCGAAGGCCGGCCTTGACCAGCTCGCTCACGCCGCCGCACAGCACCACCTGCTCGCCGAACAGGTCGGTCTCGGTCTCTTCGGCGAAGGTGGTCTGGATGACGCCGCCGCGCGTGCCGCCGATGCCCTTGGCGTAGGCCAGGCCCGAGCTGCAAGCGTTTCGGTCGCTGGCGCCGTCGCTGACGGCGATCAGGCAGGGCACGCCGCCGCCCTTGTCGAACTCGCTGCGCACCAGGTGGCCGGGGCCCTTGGGGGCGACCAGCAGCGTATCGACGCCCTGGCGGCGGTTCGATCTGGCCGAAGTGGATGTTGAAGCCGTGCGAGCACATCAGGATGTTGCCCGGCTGGAGTTGCTGGGCGATGTGCTGGCGGTAAACGTCGCCCTGGATTTCGTCGGGCAGCAGGATGTTGATCAGGTCGCCTTGCTGCGTCGGCTTCCTCGGCCGAGAGCGGCTGGAAGCCGTGTTCGACGGCCAGGTCGTAGTTGGGGCTGCCGGGCAATTCGCGCGATGATGACCTTGCAGCCGCTGTCGCGGAGGTTCTGGGCTTGGGCGTGTCCCTGCGATCCGTAGCCGAGAATGGCGATCGTCTTGTCCTTCAGCAGCGACAGGTCCGCGTCGTTGTCGTAGTAGATCTTGGCGGGCATGAGTCGTCGGTTCACTTCTTGGTTCAAGGTAATGTAGTCGGACGAGCTCGGTGTCGATTCGCACAGGGCGTTCAGGCTGGCCGCGGGACGATTCTTGCAGAGTCGTTCCGCTGCGGACCATGGCGATGCGGCCGCTGCGCACCAGTTCGATGATGCCGTAGGCGCGCATCCGTTCGATGAACGCCTCGATCTTGTTCTCGCGTCCGGAGATTTCGATCATCACTTCGTCGGCGCCGACGTCGACGATCTTGCCGCGGAAGATCTCGACCAGCTCGCGGATCTCGCTGCGCTTGGCCGCCCGGCGGCGCCTTGACCTTGAGCAGCATCAGGTCGCGTTCGACGTAGTTCTGGGCAGCTGACGTCGACCACGCGTGACGACGGTGACGATCTTCTCCAGCTGTTTGCGCACCTGCTCCAGGACCCGGTCGTCGCCGACGACGACGAAGGTCATGCGCGACAGATTGGGATCTTCGGTCTCGCCGACGGCCAGCGAATCGATGTTGTAGCCGCGCGAGGCGAGCATCCCGGAGATGTGGGCCAGCACTCCGGGCACGTTTTGCACGACGGCCGACAGAACGTGTCGCATGGTTAAGGCAGCTCCCGCCGGTTGGGCGGTCGGGCGGACCGCGAAAGGTGACTCGTGTGTGTTCCGAACCTGCTTGGCAAATTGTCACTTTGTGGCGTGTGCGACCACAGGATGATTCGCAGCCGCCGAAGTACGCCCGACAGGATTCGAACCTGTAACCCTCGGTTCCGAAGACCGATGCGCTATCCAATTGCGCCGACGGCGCCTGCTGGCCGCCAATTCTAAGGAACGGTGCGCGCCTTGACAACTCGGCCCAGTCCCCCTTTCGCTCGGCGAGGACTCGAATCACACGGCCTGACGCTTGACCCGCAAACGATCCGGATGCTATAAGCGCTGCAAGGGTGTCGTCTGTGGCGCGGCCAGGACTGGCGGAGGATCGCCCGACCGACTCCTCTTTTTTGGTTCCGCTCTCGGCAAGAAATTCTGGCGGTCTTCGATGCCGTTGGTGACGCTACGAGTACTAGACGGGTCGGATCGGGGCAAAGTCTTCGAAGCCCTGCAGCCCCCGGTGACGATCGGACGCGAAGAGGGCAACACGATCCAGTTGAACGACGAACGTGTGAGCCGTTTTCACGTCAAGATCCAGGAGGACCACGAACGGCTGGTCCTGACCGATCTCGAGAGCACGAATGGGACGAAGGTGAACGGCGAGTCCATTCAGTTGCGGATTCTGCGCGTGGGGGACACGGTGACCCTGGGGCGCTCCGTCCTGCTGTTCGGGTCGCGCGACGAGATTGCGGAGCGACTGGCCCGACTGCGGGCGGGCCAGTCCGAGGACGATGGCACGTTGGAGCCGGACGCCTACGAACGGCTCGCGCAGCAGTCGGCTCTGGACTTCGAACTCAACTGGGGCGACGACTCGAACATGCAGGCGACCCTGCATGCGCTCAAACCCCCCGAATTGCCGGAACGTCTGTCGCCGGGGCAGGCTGCCCAGCTGGCGGAATTGCTGGAGTACATTCACATCCGTCTCCGGAATCTGCTGAGCACGGCTCAGCCGGCGGCCGACGACAAGGAGAAGATCGTCCTGAATCTTCGCCGCTGGCAGAATCTGGTGGACATTCAGTCGCAGGTTGCCGAGTATCTCCGCCAGGTCGGCAATCCGGATTAAGGGGAAGCTGGACAACGAGCGAGGGATCGATAACTTAGGCTACGGTCTGCTCCCCACCAGAAACTCTTTCACGACGGATCGTGTGCACCTATGAACGGCCAGCCGTTTGTCCACCTGCATTGCCACAGTCACTACAGCCTGCTCGACGGGGCCGGTTCGCATTGATCGGCTGGTGGAGCGTGCGCACGAGCACGGCATGAATGCGCTGGCGTTGACCGACCACGGCAATCTGCACGGGGCGCTGGAGTTTTACCAGAAGGCCCCAAGAGCCGGCATCAAGCCGATCGTCGGCTACGAGGCGTACATCGCTCCGGGCAGTCGCTTCGACAAGACGTCGGGCAGCATGCGGGAGGCCAGTTACCATCTGACGCTGCTGGCCCAGAACCGGACCGGCTTTCAGAACCTGATGAAGCTGGCCTCGGCGGCCTACCTGGAGGGCTTCTACTTCAAGCCGCGGATCGACAAGGAGCTGCTCGCGGCGCACAGCGAAGGGATCATCTGCCTGAGCGGTTGCGTGTCGAGCGAATTCAATCGGCGTCTTGCTGCGCGGACATGGGGGCGAGGAGGAGCTGCGAGAAGCGATCGAAGTGGCCCAGTGGTTTCACGGCGTGTTTGGCGACCGCTACTTCATCGAGATCATGAACAACGGTGCGGAGATCCAGCGGCAGTCGCTGCGACGGGGCGGTCGGATGTCGCCAACAAGGTCGGCCTGCCGTTGGTGGCCACCTGCGATACGCACTACGTCGATCGCGTCGGATGCCGAAGTCCAGGACGTGTTGCTCTGCATCAACACGGGCAAGTTCCGCACCGACACGAGTCGCATGAGGATGGATGGTGACCAGTACTATCTTGCGCAGCCCGCAGGAGATGTACCAGGCGTTTCCCGGATCAAGCCGGATGCCGTCGCGCGCAGCCAGGAGATCGCCGATCGGGTCGACATGGAGCTGGAGCTGGGCAAGCGGCACTTTCCGATCTTCGACGTGCCGCACGGGACGACGGCCGAATCGTTACCTGCGCGAGCTGTGCGAAGCAGGGGCTGCGGGAGCGGTACGCGGGCGATGCCGAGAATGCTGTCGCGACGGTCAGCTGAGCCCGACGTGGTGTGGCAGCGCCTGGATCGCGAACTGGACGTCATCAACAAGCTGGGTTTTCCCAACTACTTCCTGATCGTGTGGGACTTCGTGCGCGAGGCGCGCGAGCAAGGGCGTGCCGGCCACGGCCCGCGGCAGCGGCGTCGGAGCGCTGGTCTGCTACGCGCTCTACCTGAGCCACGTCTGCCCGCTCAAGTACGATCTGCTGTTCGAGCGATTCCTGGACGAGAATCGCCTGGAAGCGCCCGATATCGACATCGACTTCTGCAAGGAGCGTCGGGCGGACATCATTCGCTACGTCAAGGAGAAGTACGGCGAAGAGAACGTCGCGCAGATCGGCACGTTCGGCACGCTGGCGGCGCGGGCGGCGATCAAGGACGTGGGACGCGCGCTGGGCATTCCGCTGGCCCGCGTCAATCAGATCACCGGCATGGTGCCGGAACAGCTGGAGATCACGCTGCACAAGGCGCTGGAGATGAGCGCGGATCTGAAGCAGGTCTACGATACAGATCGCGAGATCCGCGAACTGCTCGATCTGGCCATGAAGCTCGAGGGACTGGCCCGCAACGTCGGCACGCACGCCGCCGCCGTGGTGATCGCCGACCGGCCGCTGACCGAGTATGTGCCGCTCTGCCGCGTCACCGGCAAGGAAGACGTCATCACGCAGTGGTCGATGGGCGACGTCGAGGCGGCCGGTCTGCTGAAGATGGATTTCCTCGGCCTGCGCAACCTGACCATCCTGCGCGAAGGCCGTGGACCTGATCGAGCAGACGACGGGCCAACGCATCGATCCGCTCAAGTTCCCGCTGGACGACGCCGCCACGTTTGCCCTGCTGTGTCGCGGCGAAACGAAGGGTGTGTTCCAGCTGGAAAGCGGCGGCATTCGCGACCTGCTGCAGAAGATGAAGCCCGACCATTTCCGGGACATCATCGCGACCAATGCGCTGTATCGTCCGGGTCCGCTCGAAGGCGGCATGGTCGACGACTACATCGAGGTGAAGCACGGACGCAAACGGCCGAGTACAAGCATCCGGTCTTGGAAGAGATCCTGGGTGAAACGCATGGCGTGATGGTCTACCAGGAGCAGGTCATGCGGATCCTCAACCGCCTCGGCGGCATCGAACTGGCCAGCGCCTACACCTGCATCAAGGCGATCAGCAAGAAGAAGCAGTCCCTCATCGACCGCAACCGCGAGCAGTTCCTCGCCGGCGCCGTGCAAAACGGCATGGCCAGCAAGGCCGCGGAAGAGATCTGGGAGCTGATCACGAAGTTCGCCGGCTACGGCTTCAACAAGAGCCACTCCACGGCCTATGCCTTGATCGCCTACCAGACGGCGTACCTGAAGGCGCACTATCCGGTCGAGTTCATGGCCGCGCTGCTGTCGGGAGACATTCCCGGACGCAACTTCGTGCGCAAGGATGCGCTGGTCGAGCACATGGAAGACTCGACGCGCATGAACATCACGGTCGTGCCGCCCGATGTGAATCGGTCGCAGGTCGACTTCGCCGTGGCGACGGCCGCATCCACTTCGGACTGTCGGCCATCAAGGGCTGCGGCGGGTCCGCGGCCGAGGCGATCGTGCCGGAGCGAAATCGCGGGGGACCGTTCCGCGACCTGTTCGATTTCTGCGAGCGCGTGGACGCCGCCGCCTGCAATCGAGCGACCGTCGAAACGCTGATCAAGGCCGGCGCGTTCGACTCGTTCGGCGCACGCCGGTCGCAACTGCTCGGCCGTGATCGACCGGGCCATGCAGTCCGGCGCTGCCGCCATGGCCGATCGGCGCAGCGGTCAGAAGAGCCTGTTCGGCGATCTGGAAGAGGAAGCAGGCGGCCGGTCCACGGTCGTGCTGCCCGACCTCCCGGAATGGGAAGAACGCGAACGGCTGGGAATGGAAAAGGAAGTGCTTGGGTTCTACCTCTCGAGCCATCCACTGGCCGAATACGAGAAATCGTTGTCGACTGTTCTGTTCGCACACGACGACCGGACTGGCCGACGTGCCGCATCGCGCGGAAGTCATTCTGGGCGGCATGATCTCGGCGATCAAGATTGCCCACGTCCGCAAGCTCCGGCCGGGTGCCGTGGCCACCAAGTACGCCAACTTCGACCTGGAAGATATGCACGGCGCGATCCGCTGCATCGTCTGGCCCGACGAATTCCTCAAGTTCGGCGAACTGGTCAAACCCGATGCGATCCTCCTCGCGCGCGGGGCCGTCGACCGCCGGGGAGGCGACGAGGCCAACCTGATCGTCAACGAACTGATTCCGCTCGACCAACTCGATTCCCGCTATACCAGCGGAGTCGTGATTCGCATCGATCAACGAGTGCATCCTGCCGATGTTCTGGCCAAAGTCCGCGAAATCGTCCGCGGCTATCCTGGCAACCGCGATCTGGAACTGGTGCTTGTCTTGGACGACGGCAGTCGCGTCCACCTGCGGTCGCACCGCCTGCAGCTGGAAATCAACGCGGAACTGCGGCACCGGGTCGACGAACTGCTGGGCCCGGGATACTACCAGTTGATCATGTCGCCCCCCAAACCTTCCAACGGCAACGGCAATCGCGGTCGGCGACCTGCCGGGGTCGGACGCCGCGAGGCTTGAATGTGCGTTGGGCCCGCAGTCGGTCCCTGAACAGACCCGCTTGCTTGCCGCGACCTGGCCCGCGGTATAAGATCCGGTTTGCGTGTGGCTGTCGCTCAGTTTTTCTGATTCCAGGTCGGGGATGGCCCTTTCTTCCCGGGCGCGGCCTGTCCCGCCGTGGACGCGACACGAGGTTCTTGTTTCTTCCGCAATATTGAGTATCTTGCTGCATCTGTCATAATCTGGACTGATAAGAGCTCTCGGATGCGTTGACGGGTGCATCGGTGCCGGCAGCTGCGTCAGCGGCTGTGCGTCGCGTGGACTTTGGACTTTGGACGTGGAATGGCCGGTTCGTTCAGCCCTGGAGTTGGCTGGGAAGACACGTTGGTAGGCCCCATAAATAGGTTGAGGTAAACATGATGGACGGGTGTCGTTTGAGAGCGCGATTCGCCTTCTGGGTGTCCGCGGTGATGCTGACCTCGCTGGCCCCCCTGGCGGTCCAGGCGCAGATCGGTGGCGGTGGATTTGGCGGCGGCGGATTCGGTGGTGGTGGAGTTGGTGGTGGCGGATTAGGTGGTGGCGGTGGAGTCGGAGTCGGGGGCAACTTCCAGAACGCCGGCGTGGTCGTGGATGCGCAGGGCGTGTTACGGGTCCAGCGGCTGACCGACCAAGGTGGATTGCAGGCCAAGCGGATTGTGCAGGCGGCCATGGCCTCCTTGGATCCGAAACTGGCCAAACGGAGCGCGCTGCGGAAGATCTCGCTCAATCGGCTCGAGAAAGCGGTGGCCAGCAGGTGGACAGCGGCCAGCCGATATCGGACGAGATGAAGTATCTCGCCGGATTGTTGCGAATTCAGTACGTGTTCTTCTATCCCGAGACCGGCGACATCGTGTTGGCTGGCCCGGCCGAAGGCTTTGCCGAGGACCCCGTGGGTCGCATACGCGGCTTGACGTCGGGACGTCCTGTCCTGCAGTTGCAGGATCTTGTGACGGCGATGCGGGCTTATCCACCGGCCGGCAACAAGTTGAACGTGATTGGCGTCTCGATTGACCCGACGCCGGAAGGTCTCGAACGCCTGCGACAGACGTTGGCCTCCATCGGCCGCACCATTCGTCCCGGTGATGATGTGCGGCTCGCGGCGACATTGCGCGAGGCGTTGGGTCTGCAGACGGTCAGCGTGCAGGGGATTTCGCCCAAGTCGCACTTTGCCCAGGTGCTGGTCGAAGCCGACTATCGCATGAAGCTGATCGGCATCGGCCTGGAGCAGCCGCCCCGTGAAGATTCCGAGCTTCGTCGCTCGGGCGGATGCCGCGCAGCGTGTCCCGCAACGCGCTGCAGCGCTGGTATTTCGTCCCCGACTACAAGTGCGTGCGCGTCTCCGAGGACGGACTCGGCATGGAGCTGGAAGGCTGGGGCGTGAAACTGGTCGGCCAATCGGAACTCGTGCAGGAGGGCGGCGTGCCGCCAGCAGGGTGGTGGCGAGAGCAAGGCCAGCAAGGAGTTCTGCACGGCGTTCACCGAGCAGTATCCGAAGCTGGCCGACCTCGAGCCGGTGTATGCCGAACTGCGCAACCTGATCGACATGTCGGTGGCCGCCGCCTTCATCCAGGAGAAGGACTACTATCAGCAGGCCAACTGGGATCTCGGCGTGTTCGCCGACGAAGCGCAGTTCCCGATCGACACGTACGAGACACCCAAGCAAGTCGAATCGGCCGTGAATGTGGTCTGGAAAGGCAACACGCTGATGACGCCCATTGGCGGCGGAGTGCACGTCGAGCCGTTGCAGGCGCTGAAGACCGACAACGTCCTGCAGGACGACGACGGCAAAGTGAGCGAATGGTACGGCAAAGTCTCGCTCAAGGATCTGCCCGAAGGTCAGTGGTGGTGGGACTAGTCGACAATTCAGCGTACAGGACCGTGGGAGGCAGCTTCGATCCTACATACCTGCCGATTGCCGGGACCGTAGGGCGGACTTGGAAGTCCGTCCTACATACCTGCCGATTGCCTGGACCGTAGGGTGGACTTCCGAGTCCGCCCGCTCGCGTGCGCGAGCATTCCCTCCGCTCAGCTAACTTCCTTCCGATCCACCAGCACGACGCGCACGTCGCACACATTGGTGTGTGTGGGGCCGGTCTTGATGAGTCCGCCCAAGGGATCAAAGAACCGATACGCGTCGTTGCGCCGCAGATAGTCGGCGGGGTCGAGTCCCTGTGCGCAGGCCGCGCTTGCCAGCGGGCCGTCGGCCAGGCGCCCGCCGCGTCCGTCGGACCGTCTTCGCCATCGGTGCCGCCGGAGAGAATCAGCAGGCCCGCGAGGGGTGACGGTTCGCGCGGGGCGGCAGCGCGGCGAGTTCGCACAGCGCGGCGAGCACCAGTTGCTGATTGCGGCCGCCCAACCCGCGTGCGGATTCGTCGGCCAACGTCACCGTCGGTTCGCCGCCGCTGATCAGGCAATCCGGGCCGGCCGAATGTCGCATGTGACGCGCCATCTCTGCCAGATGCCGGCCAACTACTGTCGGCTTCGCCTTCGAGCTGCCGTGCGGCCACCATGGCGTGTGAGTACCCCCGGCGCTCGGCTTCCAGGCCCGCCGCATCGACGGCGATCGCGTTGTTGCCAATGACATGGTTGGTGACGCGGCAGTCGGTCCGGCTCACGGCCGGTGACCTCGCCGCGGCACGAGCACGGAGAAGATCGAACACGGCGGCGGAGATTCCAGCCTCCTGTCGCGTGGAATTGCTCAGGATGTCGAGCGCGTCCCTTGCTGTCGTCGTGTCGGGCACGGTGGGCCCCGAGGCGATGACATCCAGCGGGTCACCCAGCACGTCAGAAATGATCAGCGTGATCAGGCGACCGGCACGGCACGCACGGGCCAGTCCGCCCCCTTTGATGCGACTGAGTTGCTTGCGGACCGTATTGAGCTGCTGGATATTCGCCCCGGTACTGCTGAGATGCCGTGTGACCGCCAGCTTGTCGTGCAAGGTAAGGCCCGTCGACCGGCGCCGGGAGCAAGGCTGACCCGCCGCCGGACAGCAGGCACAGGCACAGATCCTCGCGGGTCAGCTGTCCGACCAGGGCCAGGATCTCGCGACAGCCTTCGACGCCGGCCGGCGTGGGTTCGTTCAGGCCGGCCGGCCGGGCGGCGTGCAGTGTGATGCGGCGCAGCGGACGCACGCAGTCGGCCGGCACGTTGACCCATCCCCGCAACTGCTTGTCGGCCATCAGTTGGTCGCCCAACGCGGCCTTCCAGGCCTGCCGCCATCCCGGCCCCCGCCTTGCCGGCTCCCACCACCACGATGCGCCGAATGTCCCGCAAGGGCAATTCGTCATCGACGATCTGCAGCGTATCGTCCTCCACACGGACGTTGTCCGCCACCAGCCTCTCGCTGGCCACCGCCTCCACGCCAGCCTGCCAGATCGCCAGGGCGTCGAGACGCAGTTGTTCCGCAGGGCGCCGTAAGCTCATCGGTCACACGTCCCGAATCCGCAGGATATCCAACCACTGGCCTTCATGCTGCACGACGAACTGGCCCAGACCGTTGGGCTGATGCCCGCAGCACACAATCCCGACCAGGAACAGGCGATCGCCGACCTGCAACTTGCCGGCAATGCTGCACCACGGCGTCCCCTTCCCCCGATCGCCGGGCAGGGCCACCTGATTGAAAAATGACTGGGCAAAACCCTGCGTGCTGAATTGCATCGGCCAGCGGCAGATCATGGGTTGGTGGCTCGCGACGACCGCCGGCAAGCCGGGGTCGAGTCGATCCAGCAGACCGGGAAGGAGTTCCGCCGAGGGTAATTCGCTCTGGCGACCGGACGGCGCAATCACGACCACGGCCAGTCGCACCGGCAGCCCGTAGAACTCCGCCCGCGGGCCCGTCGCCGGTGGACCCGACGCGTCGAACTGGCTGACATCGACGAACAAGTCGGGCTGGGGATGCCGACTCGCGTCGCGTTTCCGGCGGAAATAGCGGATGGCGAGAAATGCCAGGACGACGACCGCCACCGCCACCGGTCCCCACCAGGCGGCGAAGGTCCCCAGGTCACTCCAAAGAACCGGCAGATTCGGAATCGAGAGAAACAGGATGCGCATGGGGGAGGCTGCCCTCGGACAGGAGAAAGCACGTGTCGGTGCGGTGCGACCACAGCGTTATGGTAAGTCCGCCGCGGCCAGAAGTGAATGACCGGGGGATGAAAGAATGACTAATGACGAATGACGAAGTCCGCACGTCGCGGCCTCCCGCAAATGTCCCGCAGTCATTCGTCATTCGTCATTCCTCCGGTCTTCACTCACACGTGCCTGGCGGACAGGCGGTTCCCACAGATTCACCGTGACGTCGTCGAGCCAGACTTCGCCGATCCCGGTCAGGGCCAAGGTTACCGTGACCGTCCCATCCCGCGGGGCTGCCCGGTAGAGGGTGAACTCGCGCCAGTCCGGGGCAATCAGCACGCGTTCGGCCAGGTCCGAGCCGCCCAGCGAGTCGTAGATCAGCAGTCCGTCCAGGCTGCCCTGAATCGGGTCGGGACGCGCGCCCAGCCGTGGATCCGCAGGATCTGTCCGGCCTGCACGCGGACGGGGCCGCTGGTGATGGAAATCGGTGGAGACTCGAAGAAGGCGGGCGTCTGTTCCGGCCGCGTCGGCCAACACTGGACGCGCAGCGACGAGCGTCCGGAGTGGGGCGCGTGGAGTGACAGTTCGACGGCGGTGGACACATCCGGCTGCCGGCCGGTCAGGTTGCGCCAACCGCTGGACTGCAGGAGTTGCACGTTCTTCGAAGTCACCGCCGGCCAGGGAATTCGGGCCCCACGTGGCGCTTC
Source organism: uncultured Planctomycetaceae bacterium (assembly GCA_963754725.1). Lineage (GTDB taxonomy): Bacteria > Planctomycetota > Planctomycetia > Pirellulales > Pirellulaceae > JAAYDI01. The sequence continues at coordinate 104,369 of CAVWHV010000042.1, read as the reverse complement.
GCAGCCGCTGACTCATGGCATAGTGAGCAGGCAACGTAAAGAAACTGACGCACAGCGGACTGGCCACGGGTGAGGTGAACGCACCGGCGGCGGTTCGCCAGTCGTGGTAGCGGGTCGTGGCGAGCTGCTGCATGCCGCGCTGCAGGAAATCGGCGGCCCGTTCGTGGCCGCCCCCCGCTACCAGTCGCTCGAAATGCTGCAGTTCACTGCGGGCCTGCGACAGGGATTGGCCGTCGATGGCCTGTCGAGTCAGCCGGGAGGCGGGTGTGGCGGCGAGCAGGTGCTGGTGTGTCTCGACGACGGCCGCGTACATCTGCGCGGCGATGTCACCGGCCAGTGCGTCGCGCTGCCGCCGAGTCTTGTTGAGTCTCCATCGCCAGGAAATTGATGACCAGGCGATCCTGAGTCAAGACGACCGCCGACACCGGCGTGCGCTCGTTCCAGCGTGATGCGCATGCCGGCATTGCGTTCCTGACGCAGGCGCTGCAGTCCGTTCTCCCCCAGGCGATACGCTTCGTCGGTGGCCGGGACGCCCGGGACCTCCAGGGTCACGGGCGCGATCGTCGGCCAATCCGGCCACGTACTGCTGGTCGGCGAAGTTGCGGATCACCAGCAGCAATCGCGATCGGTCGGTCTTCAGCACGCTGGCCCGCACGCCGGGGTCGCCCGTGGCCAGTTCGGCTTCGTGCGTGCCGGTGGCGGCCCAGGCTTCGAACATCTGCAGCTCGAGATTGAGCCACTGCAAGGTCTTGGCCCGCAGGATCGGGCTGGCGATCGGTGGCATCCAGCCGCGAATCGGAGCGAAACCACAGCCCGCGCGCGCCGGACGCAATCGCGTGGTAGGCCAACAGCTGAATCTGTTCGGGCTCGAGCGTACCAGGCCACCTGCGTCGCGTCGCCCAGCGCCCGCACCTGCTCCATCACGGTGGCGATCGCATCTGGGTGCGGATCGACGCCCAGAACTGCGTGCCCAGGCCGCATCAGCCGCGCACGCATGCAGGTACCAGCGCCCGAAGTCGCGCCAGTGGCAGCGAACTCTGAGGGCCGGGTGGCTCGAGCACGATCAGGTCCGCGATACGGCTGTATTGCCAAATGTCGTCCCGCGGAAGACAAATCGTCGGACGACGCAGCGACTCGGGAACGCTCTGCAGCTGCATCGCCAGACGGCGCGTGGGTTCCATGAGCTCCGCGGATACCGACTCGCCCAGGTCCCAGGCCAGCACTTGCACCATGTTCGGCCCGTGACTCTGACGGTGACTGGCTCAGCGGCGGAGGCGCGATCAGACTCACAGCCGCTGGCCTTCTGCTTCCCGCAGCTGCGTCGGAGTGGGTGGAGTCAGCAGTCGCACCGCATTGAAGCCCAGCGACTTGAGCCAGGCAAAGGGCTCGCCGTTGTAGTCGATCGCCCGCACCAGCCTGGGTCGCCCTCCCACGGTCAGCACGGAACCGTCCAGGGCCGCGCGGCGACCGCTGATTCGGACGCTGCGATGACCTGCCCGACGTCCGCTACCGACCGTCCGGTGCCTGCGGACCAGGTGGCCGTTCGGTCGAGGTCCCCGTCGACACTTGGCCGGAGACCTCCAGGTCGTCGATCCAGAGATCCGTCTGTCCGGGTCCGCCGTAAGCATTGAGTACGACCAGGTCCACGTACGCTTCGCGATCGCTGACGTCGGTCGCGAGCTGCGAACGCAACAACGGGATTTGCCGTGAGACGAGCAGTGCCGGTCTGGTCGATCGTCAGCTTCTGCCAGGTGCCTGCCTGGGCGTAGGAGCTGCCGCGAATCAACATGGTGAGCGGGGTTGCCCGTGCGCGGATCTTTCGCGCGCGGCAAGACGACGCGGGCGGCCAGCTGCAGACCGGCACGATTGGACTTGACCCACAGACTGATGTCCAGTTCCTCAATCACGCGCGATGGAGGAATGTCGTGCACCAAGTGGACATAGGTGCCCGGCCCCGGCATGGAACTGCACGAACTCGCTGGCCTGTCCGGACTGAGCCTGTTCAAACGTGCGGGCATGCTGGATCAAGCGGAGACTGCCATCGTGGTCGGCCTGTCTCCAACTCTTCTCCGGCGATTCGTGCGTATCGAGGAACTGGGCGGACACCGTGGCGCCGCCAACCAGAACACGTGGTGCAGATCACCAGCAGACTGGTGGCGCACCGCGAGATGGAATGCCGAGCGGCGGCGCGTGGCCGATGTGCCGCAGGCCTTGATTCCGCGGTGCGGTAATTCGCGAGATTCCCCGTGTGTGCATCCATGCCAGGAAGTTCAACCCAGGGCCCAGAGTCGCTGGACGCGCAACTTGCGCGCTCGTCGTCGTTGCGAAAAGACAACGCGGTGTGACAAACGCGGTGCACGAGCGTAAAGCGGGCTTCTATCAGGATTTGCGATCTGCCACCAGAGCAACCGTGAGGCATTCTTGCCACATGGTAGCGGCGCCAAGTTGGGTGACTTTGTCTAAGTGCTTGTCAGGTAGCAAGTTGAAGAAAATGCCAGTGGCTCGCACTGCTTTGGCACGCCGAATGCGACATTCGAGGTCCCATCACCCCACACCTCAGGAGACGACGCTGATGAGCACCGCACCGCGATTTACCCCGGCCAACGCCGAAGAACTGCCCAAAGACGTGATCGAACTGGGCCAGTTGATTGCCGCTCTGCCCGCCACAGTTTCGCAGCCAGATTGAACCGGTGATGGATCGCGTGGTGGAAAGCACACGTCGTCGCCGTCGGATCCTGACGCTGGTCCAGGAGGCCTTGAGCCAACTGCGTCTGGACATGAAGTACCTGGTGTTCGACCTGGAAGCGACGCGACGGGAGCGGGACGCGTACCGCCAGAAGTCGGGTGACGACGGACCGATTGGAGTGAGGGGGCCCGCGGACAACGGCCAAGTTGCTTCCTGGCGGCCGCGTGGAATACGATGGGAGTCGTCGACACGTCTCGGGCACGTCCGGGGTCCCGGCCAAGGCAAATCTTGACGAGGAGTTCCGTTTTCGATGGCGGATCTAACGGCGGAAAAATTCGCCCAACGGGCATTTGACTGCGACCTCGTCGACGCCCATCAGCTCGAGGCGATCTGGGGCGAGCTGGGCAGTCGTGACGTGCCGCTCGACCAGTTCACGGGGCTGATGGTCCGCCGCGAACTGTTGACCAATTTCCAGGTGGATCGGATTGTCGACGGGAAGCGGGACGGCTATTTCTACGGGAACTACAAGGTTCTGTACATGGTCGGGGCGGGAACGTTCGCCCGCGTCTATCGGGCGCTGCATCGCGAGACGAAGCGTGACCGGGCCGTCAAGGTGCTGCGCAAGCGCTACGCCGACGATCACGTGACGACCGAGCAGTTTCTCCGCGAGGCGCGGATGGTGATGCCGTTGCGGCATCCCAACATCGTGCCGGTCTATGAGGTGCTGGAAGAGCACCATCGACCGTTCATGGTGATGGACTTCATCGAAGGGCAGAACCTGCGCGACTTCATCAAGGTCCGCAAGCAGCTGGAACTGGGACGTTGCCCTGCGTCTGATCGGCGACGTGTTGGCCGGTCTGCACTATGCGTTGGGCAAGGGCGTCACGCACCGCGACATGAAGTTGTCGAACGTGCTGATTTCCAGTCACGGGCGCGCCAAGCTGGTGGACTTCGGACTGGCGGCCATTTCGGCCGACATGTCGGAAGAGGCGATTGCCGCCGCTCCCAACCCGCGCAGTATCGACTATGCCGGACTGGAACGCATCACGGGCGTGCGCAAGAACGACAAGCGGAGCGACATCTACTTTACCGGCTGCATTCTCTACCACATGCTGTCGGGCCGCCCGCCGCTGTTTGAAACGCGCGATCGGATCAAGCGTCTGAGTGTGACGCGATTTCGCGAGGCCACGCCGCTGGGACAGCTGTTGCCGGATCTGCCCAACTACGTGATTGCCTTCTGCAATCGGGCGATGGACCTGAAGCCGGAACGGCGATTTCAGACTCCGGGCGAAATGCTCGAGGAGCTCAACCACGTGATCAAACGCGTCAAGGCGGGTGACACGGGCACACGTCTGGCCGATCCGTACGTGGCAGCTCCCGAAGAGCAGGATGAGACTTCGTCGGTCGGTGACTCACCGCTGGAACGCGAAGGGGAAGACCGCACGATCATGTTGGTCGAATCCGAGCGTGAAAATGCAGGACGCGATCCGCGACGCGCTCGAAGAAACGCGGCTACCGCGTGCTGGTCTTCGGCAGTCCGAGCCGTGCGCTGCAGCGTTTCCAGGATCACATGGAGACCGAACCCCTGGCCGATTGCGTGATCATCTCGGCCGGGGAACTGGGTGACGAAGCGGTCGACCTGTTCAACGCGTTTCGCGAATTGGAGGCGACGCGAAACATTCCGGCCATCCTGCTGGTGAATCGCGCCAACAAGGATCACGCCGAGCGGGCCAAGGTCGACGACAATCACATCCTGCTGCCGATGGGGCTGAAGATCAAGCAGCTGCGCGCCAGCTTGTTGCAGCTCTTGCGCGAAGAAGAGCCCAGCAGTTCCTAAATGTCGGTGCGCTATGCCGGTGGCCGCGGGGACCCTCCGTGCCTCGTGTTCGGCGAGTGGTGAGGTCTGCCAACCACGCGTCCGGTTGGCCGCCTCAGGCGGCCGGCTTACCCACGACCGGCGGCGGGCTGGAATCGGGCGTGATCGACAGTCCGTCCGAAGCGCGCAGCACGACCTTGTACGACTTCCCCTTCTGCAGTTTCATCGACGGCGCTTCGCCGTGCGCGGCGCGAATGCCCAGCTCCTTGGCCTTGGCTTCGTCGTTGGCGATCGTCCAGAACTCCTCCCAGATCTGCTTCTCGAACTCAGACATCTGGCTGTCGGTGCCGTAGGCCTGCGGCCGTGAACCGACGGTGTCGATGGCAAAGCCGTCGTTGGGCGTCTGATTCTCGCCGAAAATGCGCCGGAACAGCACCAGCGACGTCGAGCGGTCGATTTCCGCTCGTTCCACGAACTTGTCGTCGAACTTCACCACCCAGTTGTCGATGTACACGACGTCGCCATTGATCCGGAACTGCTTCGGCGTGCTGATCGCTTCACCCTTGTCGTTCACCTCCACGAACTGGCCGACGGTGTACAGTTGGTTCGTTTGCGGGTCGATATCCTGTTCCAGAACGGTCAGCCAGCCCACGCGATGGCTGACTTTCAGCAGCCGCAGCGACGTGTCGAGCTTCTGGATCTTCTCCTCTTTCACCTTGAGATCGACGTTCAAGGCGGTGATCTCCTCGCCCTGTTCCTGGAGCTGCTGGGCCTGTTGGTCCAGCTGTTCCTGCTTGGCTTTCAGTTCCGTGCGGATACCGATCAGCTGCTGTTCCTTCTCCTGCAAGGCCATGTCTCCCGCGTTGTACGCGCGGTAACCATACCATCCGCCGGCCGCGACGAAGCCGACGATCACGATGGCCAGTCCGGTCCGCAGCAGGCTGTTGATGGTCGACAACGATTCGATAACGCCGGGCATGATTACGACTCCGCATTTCCGGTGGCAGACCAGGGAACAGTTCCGAGCGTCGCGGACGCCCGCCGTGCTCACGCCGCAGCTCGCACCGGTCGCGGGCCGAGGCGAGTGTGGCAGTTTCCGAGACCATCATAATGTGCCCGCCGCGAGGTGGCTATGCGGGTTTTTCCGTACCGAGCAGCGTGCGGACCGCACGTCCCACGTCGGGAGCGGCCATCAGGCTCTCGCCCACCAGCATGGCCTGGACGCGGGCCCGTTCGAGTCGCAGGCGTCGTCCCGCGTGTGAATGCCGCTCTCGCCCACCACGACGCGATCGGCGGGAATCTGCGGCCGCAAGCGGATCGTATGCTCCAGATCGGTCGCGAATGTCCGCAGGTCGCGGTTGTTGATGCCGATGAGCGTGGCTCCGGCCGCGAGAATCCGCTCCAGGTGGCGTGGTTCGTAGAACTCCACCAGGGCGGCCATGCCCAGGTGCCGATGGCGTCGAGCAGCCGCGGCAGCTCGTCGTCCTCCAGGCACTCGGCGATCAGCAGCACCGCGTCCGCTCCCGCCGCCCGGGCCTCGAGCACCTGGTACGGATCGAGGATGAAGTCCTTGCGCAGCACGGGCAGGTGGACCTGCTGGCGCACCGCTTGCAGGATCTCGCAGTCCACCCTGAAAGAACTGGCGGTCGGTCAGCACGCTCAGGCAGGTGGCCCCGTTCCGCTGATAGATATCCGCGATCTCCAGGGGCTGGAAGTCTGGCCGAATGACCCCCTTGGACGGGCTGGCCTTCTTGATCTCCGCGATCAGCTTGATGGGGCCGCCGGCAGCGAGAGCCCGGCGGAAATCGCGCACCGGCGGCGCGTCCTGCATGGCCGCCTGCAATTCGATCAGCGGCCGTTGCTGGCGGGCCGCGGCGATCTCCTGCCGCTTGACGGCGACGATCTGGTCGAGAATGGTGGTCACGGGGTGGATTTCCGGGACCGCGGACGCCCAAGCCCACGGCTAGTGCTTGAAGTGTCGGCGGTCGGTGAAGATCATCGGCAGTCGTCGCTCATTGCAGGCCGCAATGACTTCGTCATCCTTGCGCGATCCTCCCGGCTGAATGATGGCGACGATCCCGGCGTCGGCCGCCCGGTGAATCGAATCGGGGAACGGGAAGAACGCATCGGACGCCAGCACGCAGCCGGCCGCACGGTCGCCCGCCTTGCGGATCGCAATCTCGACCGAATCCACCCGACTCATCTGACCGGCGCCGGCGCCGCAGAGCATACGGTCTTTGCACAGCACGATGGCGTTGGACTTCACGTGTCGCACCACGGCCCAGGCGAACTGCAGTTCGATCAGCTGCGCGTCGGTCGGGGCCAGGTCGGTGACGACTTTCCACCCTTGCGGATCGTCGGCCTGGATGTCGGCCTCCTGGACGAGCAGGCCGCCGTCGATGTGGCGATAGTGGATTCCCGCCGGCGGTGATGCCAGCGAACCGACCTCCATCAACCGCACGTTGCTCTTCCATTTGGGCTTCGTGGTCAGGATCTCGAGCGCGGCCGGCATCGAAGCCGGGGGCCACAATGGCCTCGACGAACAGCCCCGGGGTAGCCAGAAACTCGGCGGTTGCCTGCGTCGACCGGCCGATTGAATCCGAGCACCGATCCGAAGGCACTGACCGGATCACCTGCGAACGCCCGGCGCGTCGCCTCGGCCAGGTCGCCGGCGGAAGCGGCTCCGCACGGGTTCGTGTGCTTGATCACCACGGCGGCCGCGTCGGGCAGCGAACGTGCGATCGCCAGGGCCGCATCCAGGTCCATCAGGTTGTTGTACGACAGTTCCTTGCCGTTGAGTTGGCGAGCCGTGACCAGGTTCGCGCCGCGGGAGTCAGGTCCCTGATAGACGGCCGCTTCCTGATGCGGGTTCTCGCCGTACCGCAAGATCGCCTTGCGTTCCAACGTCAGGTGGATCGCAGCGGGGAATTGCCCGTTGGCGGCCTGAGCAGCGAAATAGTCGGCGATGGCTCGATCATAGGCGGCCGTGTGTGCGAAGGCCTCGCCCGCCAGCCGTCGGCGCAGTTCGAGTGACGTGGCGCCGTGCTGCACGATCTCCGCCAGGATTGCCGCGTATTGCCCCGGCTGCGTGGCGATCGCCACGAACGCGTGGTTCTTGGCCGCCGCGCGCACCAGGCTCGGGCCACCAATGTCGATCTGCTCGATGGCTTCCTCGAGCGTGACGTCCGGCGCGCTGGATCGTCGCTTCGAAGGGGTACAAGTTCACCACCACCAGCTCGAACGGCACGATGCCGTGCTCGGACAAGGCAGCCATGTCGTCGTCGCGATCGCGACGGCTGAGGATCCCGCCAAACACCTTGGGATGGAGAGTCTTGAGTCGGCCATCCATCATTTCGGGAAAGCCGGTGTAGGCGGAGACTTCATGAACGGTCAGGCCGGCCTCCTGCAAGGTGCGGGCCGTGCCGCCCGTGCTGTAGATCGCTACGCCGGCGGTGGTCAGGCCCCGGGCAAACTCCACCAGCCCCTGTTTGTCACTGACGCTGATCAAAGCGCGTTTGACTGCGGGAGAATCCATGGTGCTGCTTCCACTGCTCCGCGTGTCCATTGGTACGGCACCCCCCCAGCAACGTTTCGAGATGTCTCGCCGGGTGAGCCGCAGAATGGTCGAAGTGGCGCGGCCGCACGGCGAACCTGCCGGGCTCGCGCCGGCAACGTCGAACGATGCCCTTGGTTTACGGGGGCGCAGCGCCGCGGTCAATCGGACATGACCGCGGTTCGGCAGGATTTACTTACCGAACGGATCTGCACTCTTCTCCGGTCCGCTCGGTTCCATGTCCTCGGCTTCGGCTTTCCCTTCGTCGCCAGGAGCCTTCTTGGCATCGTCTTCAAAGGGGTTGGCCTTGGGATCCGCAGCCGGCGCCTTGTCGAAGGGATCCTTGGGCGGGGCCTCCGCGTCGGCCGGCTCTTTCGCGAACGGATCGGCGGGCTGGGCTTCGGCATCGCCGGGGGTCCCGCCGCCTGGTTTCGCCGCGGCCGCGTCGGCAGCTGCCGACTCGCCGCCCGTGACGTGAATCGTCGGCCAATAGGCGCCCTGCTCGTGCAGGCACTGCACGAGTCCCGATTTCGTTCCGATGTAGATCCGATCGGTCTGGTTGTTGACGAACACGCGATCGGTAGGATTGATCGGAATCTCGGAAATCACGCTGCCGGTCTTGAGATCCAGGGCCAGCATGAGCCCGGTGTTGGTGGATGCGTAGACCTTGTCTTCGGTCGCCGCGACGAACCGGCGGGCGCCCGGGGCCCACCACAAGTCCTCGCCCGTCGTCGCCTTGACCGCATGCATGCCCGCGTCTCGACTCATCAAGAACACGGTTTCGCCGACAATTGAGGCGGGCTCAGACGTCCGATCCCCGGTGGAGAACCGCCATTTCACCGCGCCGGTCTTGATGTCGAAGCTGTACAGGTAACCGTTGTCGGTGACCACCAGCAATTGGCCGGGTGGGGAATACACCAACGGTCCGGCCACGGCATCTTCCAGCTTCAAACGGTAGGTCACGCCGGGTCGTCCGGGGTCTATCGCGGTAATCACGCCATTATCCGTGGGCCACAGCACCTGATTGCCAATTGCCGTGGGTGGGAATCTCACTAGTCCTTTGGCGTACGAGACTTTCGCCGTCTTGGTGTCGTGAGGGCCGAAATCATACGTGAATAGCTGACCGTTGAGCATCGGCACCGAGACGGTATCGCCGGCGATGACCGGACCTGCGGCCGGTACGGCTCCGTGCAGTCGGCGCTGCTCGATGAGTTCCCCGTCCTCGGCACGCAGCAGATACAGATGTTGCCCGTTGACGACCGCCACCCACTGGTCACTCACCGCGGCCGCGGTTGTCGGAAAGCGGGATTGACCCACGGGCGTCGTCCACAGGATTCGTCCAGTTTCCGCGTTGATGGCATGGACAACTCCGCGGTTGGTCGTGGCAAAGAGCGTGATATCAGGAACCACTCGCTTTTCCACAGTCGCGTCGATGCCTTCGAGCTTGAGCAAGCGAATCTTCTCGGCGGCGGCTTTCTCGGCCCCTTCCGCACCGTAAGGCTGGCCGAACGTGTCGAGGTTCCGATCCGAGATGCTGTAGGTCAGCCCGCGCTGGTCCGTCACCCGGAAGACCGTTTGCGAGCGTTGCATACTGACCTGCAACTGCAGATTGCCGGCAATTCCTGTGACGGGCGTGCCGCTGAGCTGCGTGAACCAAGCCCGGTCCAGGCCATGTCTCTGTGCGGTGTGGACCGTAATAAGACCGGCATCGTCCGGACCCGCCTGGAGCGATGGTGCCAGGCCGCAACTGGCGACGAGGAAGAGAAACGGGGCGATGAGTGGGCGGATCATTTTGACTTTTCTCTCGTGAAATAGAGCGACAGGTGCCAACCTGACAGACCGCGTCACATCGATACGCAGAACGCGGCCCCGCCGCGCAGCGTCAGCAAATCGCCACGCGCAGGATTGGTCTCGTGCCTCTCTATCATAATTGGAGAATTCTCCCTGTGCACGGTGAAAAAAAAGCGGACCGAGGTCCTGTCGGGCCAGGGGATTCCCGGCGGCGACGCTCCGGCCGGTGGCTGCAACCGCTAGACCACTCCGCCGCCGGCCAATACCATGTGCTGCAGATCCGTGGGTGCGGCTCCGGTTCTCCCTCTGTTTGTGGGGTGGGTCGCTGGGTGGTCGGTCGCTTCGGTCTGTGGGAGTCCGTGTGATGGCAAGTCGAGAACTCGGCCCGATGGAACGGCCGCTGATCGACCGCATCCTCGGCTACCTGAATTTCTCGTCCGGCGCCCCCGAACCGCAGTTTCTGGCCCATTTGAACGATCTGTTTGCGGAGCAGACCGGGCCCCCGCCGGTTTGGCGGTCCGCGGTGTTGGCGTTGGAGGCGGGGCTGCTGGAGCTAACGAGTCGTTCGTCCACGTTTTCGAACGTCGTCCAGGCCAGTTCCCTGCTGCGTCTGTTGCGAGAAGGGCTGTTGCCGGCCTACCGCGAGTTCCATGCCGATCTCCTGTTTCACCAGACCGAGGAGGTCCTGTTTAACGCCTTTTTCGTGGGGCGTGCCTGCGAGGCGATTTTGCAGCAAGGAGGTCCGTGGGAGGAGTCGGAGCGGATCATCGCCGGGGCCCTGACGCGGCTCAACGATTACATCGGACACCGTCCGGTCGCAGCCCTGGAGACGCATCGCCACGAGCCGTATCCGCAGGAGTGGGTGCGTCCGGTGCCCTTGTATATTGAAGGCGCGGGTGTGGAGCGCGGCCGACATCATGCCACGGTGACGCTGGCCCTGGAAATACTGCGAACAACGGACGACAACATCCTGCGGGCTGCCCATTTCGATCCGGCCCTGCTCGCCGAACTTGCGTTCGATCCGCGCGCGTACGACTTCGACCATCCGGTCAACAAACGTCCGAACTACCACTTCGGCCAGTGGGATCCGCACCACATCGACAATACCGGCCGCTATCGGCGGTTTGTCGTCCAGCAGGTGACGTTGGAGGCCCTGATGGCGCGGGTGGACGACGGGCAGGATGCGCCTATGAGCAGCTCCTCTTTGAAGCGGCGGCGGTGTTGGCCGGGACGATCTTGATGGCCTCCGGGATTAGCGGCAGTGGCCCGGGGGCACACGATTCCACCGTGACGTTGTCCAGCTTGCTGCCCTCCGTGGCCGCGTACCGCGACGCGTTTTACGAGCAGTTGATCGAACGGGCGGCGCCGGAACATCGTGAGCGTCTGGAGCAGGAATCGCGCACGCGGCGGCAACCGTTCGGCGGCGCGCGCCAACATCTCAATGCCTGGCTGGCGCGGCGGCGGGCCAGCCAGTTGGAGCACGTGCACCTGGCCAAGATCTTTGCCCGGATGGGTCACGCCGAGGCGGCCAATCGCCAGGCTGGCATTGTGCCCGTCGCGTCCGCTCGCATGCTGTGCGAAATCGATTGCCGATTGACGGCCGGGATCCAGGCGGTGCAGGACGGCGAATTGACCCGGTCCCTGACGTTGGCTCGCGAGATTGTGGACTTGCTCCATCGCGCCATCCGTTGTGGCGCGATCCTCGACCCCTGGAACTTGTTGGGGTTCGATGCCCACTTCAGTCTGTTTCCGGCCTTGGAGAACAGCGTCCACGATCACCGCGCCGACGAACTCGTCGCCTTGATGGACCAGATTTTCGGGTTCTTTTCGCGCATTTGGAGTGCGGCTGCGGCCGAGGACAACCACGATTTGTGCCAGCAGATTCAGCCGCAGTTTCAGGAAACCGCCAACTGGTGGCGGCAGTTTGCTGCGCCACGAAATTTCGAGCGTGGAGGCGGTCGACGCCTGGGAGGTATTGCGCGCCGCGCAGCATGTGGCGGAGAGTCTCAACGTGTGGCACAAAGGGGGCGCGGAAGCCGGCGACGTGCGTTTCTGGGCTCCCTACGCGCACCGGTTTGACTCGCCGAAGGCCTTCTCGCTGGTCATCGAAGCACTGCTGGAACGCGACGATTTCGTGGCCTCCATGGCCCTCCTGATTCACTGGCTCAGTGAAGCGGAGCAGGTGCCCCTGGAACAAGGCGGCAGCTCGTTTCATCAGCTGTCGCAACAGTGGCTGCTCAAACTGCTCCATCGGGCCCAGGATCCCGACGCGGCCCACCGGTTGCCCCAGTCGCCACGGCAACTTGTGCGCAGGTTCTTTGATTTCCTGGAAGCGAATGCCGACGAATACTGGCGTGCGCCCGATTTTTCACTCCCGACCCCGGAGAGCCCGGCCGATGCCCCGACCGCCAGCGGCCGCTCCGACGACGAAGAGGATTCGGAGGATCCCGCCGAAGAAGACGGACTGTTCAGCGCCGCCTATGAGGGAGTCGTGTACAACGACAGCACCGACGACGGCGTGGACAGCGAGCTATTCGACACCGGGGACACGACCACCGATGAACTGTCGCAGGAGTCCCAGCGGATCTGCGACCGGATGGCGTTTCTCAGTACCCTGGCCCGGCTGTGGAAATTGGCGGCGGTCAGCACGGGACTGGGGGTCGGACCGCAGACCGATCAGGAAGTCGGACCGTTCGAATGCATGGGGACCATGCGGCAGTGGATCCAGCAGGCAATTGCCAATCATCAGCAGTTGCTGGAATTGCTGGACAGGGTGCGACGCTACCGCATCCCGATGTCCGGTACCGATCCCGATGCGCTCATGCAGTACGATCGTCAGCGGTTGGTCAAGGATGCCTTGCTGGAGCGGATCGCGGCCACCTGCGTGGATGTGTCCAGCGTGGGGCAAACCATGCTGGCCGCCCTGGCCTCCCGATCGGCGGAACACGATCGCGAGATCGAGGACCTGGCCGACGAATTCGGTGACGAAGCGGCCATGATGGTGCGCGTCATCGCAGCCGTGCTCCGCGGGCACAACGATCAGGTCACCGAGTTGTGGCCCGCATTGCGGGAAACGTTGGCCGGCAAATCGCTGCTGTACGTGCCGCTGTCGAAGGAAGGCAACACGCGGCAGATCGTCGCCGCGCGGTGTCGCCAATGCCAACTGCAGGACTTGCTGGCCTGGTTGCCGCGCCGCGGCTTGTGGTTGGAAACCTGCCAGCTCATCGAGACAGCGCGCGGCATGGAACGCAACAATCCGGTCGGACCGGGGGCGGTGACGGAGTTCGACGAGTTGTTCAAGGTCGGATATCGGGCCCTGGTCGAAAACCTGGTGATCTCGGGCGAGTCTTGGAAAGCCGCCGCACCGGGAACCTCCCCGGCCAAGGACGTGGCCGCCGTGCTGGAAGAACTGACCGAACTGTTGCTGTCCAGCTGGCTCAGCCACAGTCGCACGCTGCGTCTGTCGGTGCTGGAACGGATTACCGACAAGAAGAACTGGGACCAGCTGGTACGCTTCATCCAGCGGTACGGGGCCGAGCTGTTCACGCAGCGGTTTTTCAGCCTGGGCAATGTGCGGGCCATCCTGCACCAAGGTGTCGGGAACTGGCTCGCCCGCCTGGAACGCGCCTCGGACGGCGGCGAACAGCTGCAACTGCTCCAGGATCTCGATCGGCGGCTGTCACGCCAGGAAGCGATCGACCACCTGTCGCTGATTCTGGAAGCGATCCTGGAGAACTACGGCGAGTACCGGGACTATAACAGCACCACGACGCAGTCGGATCGCGGCGACATGCTCTATACGCTGCTCGATTTCCTCCGTCTGCGTACCGAGTACGACCGCGTCTGCTGGCACTTGAAACCGGTCATCCTGGCCCACGAAATCCTGGTCAGCCGGCACCAGGACAAGGCCGCTCGCCTGTGGCGCCGCGCTCTGACTGACCGGATCGGCCAGGAGGCAGAGCAGTACCTGACTCGGCTGCGCCCTGCAGGAGAGCTATGCCATTCGCATGTCGACCGTGGCCGACCGGATTGCCGAGCGGTTCGTGCGGCCCATGACGATTGACCGCATGCGCGCGCTCGTCCGACCGGCCATGCAGGAAGCGCGGCGGTCGGGGCCGAAACACGCGTTCGAATTGCTCGAGCACGAGACGCAGGCTCTGGCTGGCGAGTCCACCGGCATCGGCTTCGATGTGCCGGTCTGGCTGCTGGCCCTGGAGGAAGAAGTCGATCGCGCCCGCGAGCCGACCCATCGTCGAAATTTCGACCACGAAATCGCCTGTGCCGTGCCGTCGGTGGCGCTGTCCCGGGAAGAAATCCGGCGCCAATTGGATGCGTGCGCCGCGGACTAGTGCCCCTGCCGCTCTCAATCTCGGGGTTCGATACCTGGGGTGCGTCTCAGCGAGTGGTCCGCCGGGCTCCGGCGGTTCTCGTCGCTCGATGGCCGCATTCCGCCGGGGCCCGGCGGACCACTCTCGGCAACCCCCCGCACTGAGCGTTGACGCGGCACAGGCCGGCACGTCACGCGCCACGGAAGTGGCACCAGTCGACCTTCAGCTTGCGCATGCGGCGCACAGCGTGTGCGGGTTGATGGCCAGCAATTGCGCGGCGCCGCCGCGACCTTCGATGCGTCCGCGCGTGGCGCGCAACGCTCGTTCGATGTGCTCCTTCATGGCCGCGTCCAAGGTAGGAAAGGCGGACAACGCTGGCTGCGCGCCGCCGCCGTCGCAGACCTCGACCGCGGCCGACACACCGGACCAGGCCCGTGGCGAATCGAGCGGCGGACGGTTGATTCCCAGCGCCTGGGCTACCTGCAGACTCTTGCCGTTGCCCAGGATCGCGGCCCGGTCAATCACCGCGCCTAGTTCGCGGATATTGCCCGGCCAGGCATACAACTGGAGGGCCTGTAAATCTTCGCCGCTGGGCTCGACGTACGGCAAGCCAAAGTGGTTGGCGGCGCGGTGCGCGAAATGGCGGGCCAAGGCCGGAATGTCCTCCAATCGCTCGCGCAGCCGCGGCAGCAGGATGGGGAATACATTGACGCGATACCACAGGTCTTCCCGGAACGACCCCCGCTTGACCATCTCCGCCAGCTCGCGATGCGTGGCCGCCACGATTCGCACATCCACGCGCAGCGGGTGCTCGCCACCCACCCGCTCCACGAGCCCGTCCTGGAGCACGCGGAGCAGTCGCACTTGCGCCGCCAGCGGCAGTTCACCAATCTCGTCCAGGAACAACGTGCCGCCGTCGGCCCGCTCAAACCACCCTTTGCGCGTTTCCGCCGCCCCGGTAAAACTCCCCTTCTCGTGACCGAAGAGCTGCGAGTCGATCAGCTCCGGAGGAATGGCGCCACAGTTGACCCGAATGAAGGGCCCGGATCCGCGAATCGAGCGGGAGTGGATCGCGCGCGACACCACTTCCTTGCCGGTGCCTGTCTCGCCCAGGATCAGCACCGGCACATCCGATTGGGCCACCAGCGCCACCCGTTCCATGACCAACTTCAATCCGGAATCGGCGCCGACGATCTCCTCGCGGAATTCCTCCCGGCCAATGCGCGCAACAACGACCGCCGTTCGGCCTCCGCCACCTCGCGCAGCGTCGCCAACTCATGCAGCCGCCAGTCGTTCTCCAAGGCCACCGACAGCGGCTCCAGAAGCGCCGTGGCTAACTGCCTGTGCCGCGGCTCAAACGACGCGCCGGGCGGCGCGACAAAGACCAAGGCCCCTGCCAATCCCTCGCCGCCCAGCAGGGGCCCCGCCCACGCTTCGCCCGGGATCTCCGGCGGCACGAGGAAGGACAGTCCGCGGCGCAGGTCGGCCCGCGGAATCGCGCGAATCTGACTGGCTGCCGCCCAAGCGAGTAGTCGGCGGAGCTGATCGGAGGTCAGCGCCGTGCGCGCCGCCGCGTGGTGTTCCGCGGGCCCCGGACCGGCGATCGCCACCGTGAGCAGAGTCTGGCTGGGCGCGTCATAGCGCCGCACGACCAACGCGGCGAGCGGCATCTGGGCGCCAGCGCGTCGGCGATGTTGCTGGCCGAAGCGTGGATCTCGATGTGGCGGCACACTTCCCGCCAGATATCCGGCAGCAGATCCCGCTCGTCGTTGGTTCCCATCCGGTCGTTCCGTTATATTTGCTCGATGACTATTAAATAACACGGAATAGAACCATCATATTTAACGGACTGGGTCGCGACAAGTCGGGTTGGGGGGCTTTTGCCGCTACAGGCGCTGCATTGGGTACGACCGGTGCGTCTCTGGCATGGTCTTTGCATTGAGGTAGTGGGCCGTTGGATTCACCCCACCCGCTTGGCCCCGCCCCGCAGCTCGTTTGGCTGGAAGGAACCTCCGCTCATGCGACTCACTGTGAAGAACCTCCTGGTCACGCTGGCCGTGTTGGCCCTGGCCGGGTGCCATCGTCAATCTACCAGCCAGTCCGGCGATTCGCCGAAGATCACCTTGCTCAATGTGTCGTACGATCCGACGCGCGAATTCTACCAGGAGTTCAACGCGTCGTTTGCGGAATACTGGCAGAAGAAGACGGGGCAGGAAGTCACGATCGAACAATCGCATGGCGGGGCGGGCAAGCAGGCTCGAGCCGTCATCGACGGGCTGGAGGCCGACGTCGTTACGCTGGCCTTGGCCTACGACATGGATGCCATTGCCGCGAAGGCCCAGTTGTTTCCGGTCGACTGGCAGAAGCGTCTGCCGCACAACAGCAGTCCCTACACATCAACCATTGTGTTCCTGGTGCGCAAGGGCAATCCGAAGCAGATCAAGGACTGGGGCGATCTGGTGCAGGGAGACGTGTCGATCATCACGCCCAGTCCGAAGACGAGTGGCGGAGCGCGCTGGAACTATCTGGCGGCGTGGGGCTACGCATTGAAGCGAGAATTGGGCAGCCTGGATGTGCTCAAGGACAGCGCCCGCCAGGCGGAGATTGATGCGGCCCAGGTGAAGGCCCGGGAATTCGTCACGGAATTGTACCAACGCGTACCCGTATTGGACTCGGGTGCGCGCGGGTCCACCAACACATTCGTGCAGCGCGGCATCGGCGACGTCTTGCTGGCCTGGGAAAACGAGGCATTTCTCGCCACCCAGGAGTTGGGGCCGGACCAGGTCGAGATCGTGGTTCCCAGTCTGAGCATCCTGGCGGAACCGCCGGTGACCGTGGTCGACAAGTTTGCCGCCAAGCACGGGACGACCGAAGTCGCCACGGCGTATCTGGAGTACCTCTATTCACCGATCGGGCAGCAGTTGGCCGCCAAGCACTTCTATCGCCCGGTGGACAGCGAACTGATCTCGGAGCAGCAGCGCGGTCAGTTTCCGCAAGTGGAGCTGTTCACGATTGATCAGGTCTTTGGCGGTTGGGCGGTGGCCCAGGCCAGGCATTTTAACGATGGCGGGGAGTTCGACGTAATCACCCAGGCCGGGAAGTGAGGAGTGCTTCCATGAGGCTGCCCAGGAAAGCGACGCAGCGTGGTGCCCGGTTTCGGTCTGACACTGGGCTACACCTTGCTCTACCTCTGTCTGATCGTGCTGATACCGCTGTCGGCGCTGTTCTTCCGCACGCTGTCGATGCCGTGGGACCGGTTCTGGCACACGGTCACCGATCCTCGCGTGTTGGCTTCGTATCGGCTCACATTCGGGGCCTCGCTGATTGGCGCATCGCTCAATGCCGTGTTCGGCTTCGTTGTGGCGTGGACGTTGGTCCGGTACCGTTTTCCGGGTCGCAAGTTGCTCGACGCGCTGGTCGATCTGCCGTTCGCCTTGCCCACGGCGGTGTCCGGGATCGCGTTGACGGCGATCTTCGCCAAGACCGGTTGGGTCGGGCAGTATCTGGAGCCGTGGGGGATTCACGCGGCGTTCTCGCCGCTCGGCGTGACGATCGCCCTGACCTTCATCGGCCTGCCGTTTGTGGTGCGGACGTTGCAGCCCGCGTTGGAAGAACTCGACGGCGAGGCCGAAGAGGCGGCGGCGAGCCTGGGTGCCAGCCGCTGGCAGACGTTCTGGCGCGTGATTGTGCCGCTCGTGCTCCCCTCGCTGCTGACCGGTTTCGCCTTGTCGTTTGCCCGCGCGCTGGGCGAGTACGGTTCGGTGGTCTTCATTTCGGGAAACATGCCGATGAAGACCGAGATCACTTCGCTGCTGATCATCACGAAGCTCGAGCAGTACGATTATGCCGGTGCCACGGCGATTGCGCTGGTGATGTTGCTGACGTCGTTCGTGATCCTGCTGGCGATCAACCTGCTGCAGTGGTGGTCGGCCCGCGGATACCAGGAAGGAGTCTGAGCATGCCTCGCCACGACGACTCGTCCGCTGGCCGGAGGCCGCCTGGGTGCGGTGTCGAATGACCCGCTCTGGTTGCGCTGCCTGCTGATCTTGATCGCCGTGTCGTACATCGGCCTGCTGTTGGTGCTGCCGCTGGCGTGGTCTTTGCCGAGGCGTTGCGGGATGGGGTCGCGGCGTACTTGGCCAGTTTCCGGGATCCTGCGGCGTGGCAGGCGATCAAGTTGACGTTGATCACCGCGGCGATTGCCGTGCCGTTGAACATGGTGTTCGGTATGGCGGCGGCGTGGGCGATCGCCAAGTGCAGTTTCCGCGGCAAGAACATTTTGATCACGCTCATCGACTTGCCGTTTGCCGTGTCGCCGGTGATCTCAGGTCTGATCTACGTCCTGCTGTTTGGTCTGCAGGGCTGGCTGGGTCCCTGGCTGACGTCGCACAATATCCAGATCATCTTTGCGGTGCCGGGCATCGTGCTGGCGACGATCTTCGTGACGTTTCCGTTTGTCGCCCGCGAGCTGATTCCGCTCATGCAGGCGCAGGGCGCCGAGGAAGAGCAGGCGGCTTTGTCGCTCGGAGCGGGCGGCTGGCAGACGTTCTGGCGAGTCACGCTGCCCAACATCAAGTGGGCATTGCTGTACGGCGTCATCCTGTGCAACGCGCGAGCGATGGGCGAGTTCGGCGCGGTGTCGGTCGTGTCGGGTCACATCCGCGGCAAGACGAACACGATCCCGCTGCATGTCGAGATTCTCTACAACGAATACAACGTCGTCGCAGCGTTCACGATGGCCTCGCTGCTGGCCCTGCTGGGGCTGGTCACGCTGGCGGCCAAGACCTACCTGGAATGGAAAGTCCAACAACAGCTGCGCGAGACCCTTGAGCCGACACCGGCAGAGGCCTGAAACATGAGCATTGAAATTCAACATATTACCAAGTCGTTTGGCCATTACGTGGCTCTGCAGGACGTCAGCATGCGGGTCGACGATGGGGAACTGGTGGCGCTGCTGGGCCCGTCCGGCTCAGGCAAGACGACGCTGCTGCGGATCATCGCCGGGCTCGAGACACCGGATGACGATGGCCGAGGCGCGATCCTGTTCCACGGCGAGAACGTGGCACGCCGCCGGGTGGGTGAGCGGCACGTCGGGTTTGTGTTCCAGCACTATGCCTTGTTCAAACACATGAGCGTGTTTGACAACATCGCGTTCGGTCTGCGCGTCCGCCCGCGGCACCTGCGGCCCAGTCGGCAGGAGATCCACGACAAGGTCTACAAGCTGCTGCAGCTGATTCAGTTGGACAACTTCGGCCGACGTTATCCGTCGCAACTTTCCGGCGGGCAGCGGCAACGCGTGGCGCTGGCCCGGGCGCTGGCCATCGACCCGAAAGTGCTGTTGCTGGACGAACCGTTTGGCGCACTCGACGCCAAGGTTCGCAAGGGCCTGCGGGACTGGTTGCGGCGTCTGCACGACGAACTGCACGTGACAAGTATTCTGGTGACACACGACCAGGAGGAAGCCCTGGAAGTGGCCGACCGCGTGGTGGTAATGAACCAGGCCCGCATCGAACAGGTCGGCACTCCGGCCGAGGTGTTTCACGCGCCGGCTTCGGAGTTCGTCATGGACTTCCTCGGCCACGTCAACGTGTTCCACGGCCGCATTGAGCAGGGTCGCGCGGTGCTCAGCAGCACGGCGGGCGGTGGGTCCAACGTCTCGCCGGGAATCCACGTGCCGACCAACATCTATGTCCGACCGCACGAACTGCACATCGAACGGAAGCTCAACGGAGTCCCGGCGGTCGCCGCTTCGGTCGTGCGGGTCAATCCGGCCGGAGCACTGGCGAAAGTGGTGCTGGCCACCTTGGACGGACGCCAGATCCAGGTCGAACTCACCTTGGAGAGGTTCCACGAACTGGCGTTGCGCACGGGAGAGACCGTGTACGTTTCGGCGAAACACGTACGCGTGTTTTCCCCGGATTATGTGATTTAGGCTGGGAGCGACGTGAGAATGATGAGTGCGAAGAGCCGAGGAGTCAGCGTGATGGGTACCGAGGAATCGGAGATTCGAAACAGCGAGTTGCCCGAGTTGCTGCGCGAGCAGGAACTGCAGCAGATCCGCGAATCGCTCCGTGGTTTGCGCTTCGGCGTCGTCAACATCGTGGTCCAGGACGGTGTGATTGTACAGATCGACCGCACGGAAAAACGGCGCATCCGCCGCGATGCGGCCCAGTAGGAGACTGGCCATGGTGGGTCAATACTTCCGCTGTATCGCTCCCTGACAACCTGTCAGGATTCTGCTGACCCGAACACGGGAGGCATTTTTCTTACCAACTCATTCGCTGCCGACCACTCCTGTCGGAGGCATGCGAGACCCGAAGGATTTTCTCCATGCTTACGTCCCATTCTGTCCGACGACCAGGTTTTACTTTGGTGGAACTCCTGGTGGTGATCGCCATCATCGGGATTTTGGTGGCCTTGCTGCTGCCGGCCGTACAAATGGCCCGCGAGGCGGCGCGACGGTCGAGCTGCACGAACAACTTGAGACAGCTTGGCCTGGCGGTTCATAATTTCAACGACCAGCGAGGGTACCTGCCCTCCAGCATTCGCCCGGCCGGGCTCACGCCGCTGCCACGCGTCGCCGGCCTGACGTTGTTGCTGCCGTACTTGGAAGAGAACGTTGCCTTTCAGAACTACGATCAGTCCCTGAACTGGAGCGATCCGGCCAATCGGCCGGCCGTGTCCCGCAAGATCGACAACTTTCTGTGCCCTTCGAGTCCGAACCCGAAGCGGCTGGACGGGCTTCCCGAAGCCAACCCCTGGGCCCCGGACATCGCCGCGCCCACCGATTACTCTCCGACGATTGGTGTCGATGACCGACTGTTCGCAGCTGGCCTGGTGGACCGGTCAGGCAGCGGCATGTTGCCCAAGAACGGCCAACCGGCGCTGGCCGATGTCAGAGACGGTCTTTCCTACACCATCATGTACGCCGAGTCTGCCGGGCGCCCGTACCTCTATCGCCGGAACGGGCTCGCGAGCGCGGATCTGTTGGTGCAACGCGTCAATGCGGGTGGCTGGTCTCGTCCGGCCAGCGATTTCAGTGTCGACGGCAGCAGCCTCGACGGAAGGACTTTTCCCGGACCGTGCGCCGTCAACTGCACGAATGGTGAAAACGTGGCCGGCCTGTCTTTCCCTTTGCCGTACTACGGGAGTGAAGGAACGGGCGAGACGTTTTCATTTCACGCCGGAGGCGCGAACGTCGTGTTTGGCGACGGGTCGGTGCGGATGATCGCCGCCGACATTCACATTCGCGAATTCGCGCGACTCGTGACGCGAGCCGGCGCCGAACTGGCCAGCCGGTCCGGTGAGTGACGCTCCGCCGCGTGATTTTGCGCGCCGCTGGTTCAGGTTGTCGGAACGGCCGACCGAGGAAGTGGGCCGCTTGCTGGACCTCGAGGGGATTGCCGTGCGGGCTGGCCACCACTGTGCGCAGCCTTCGCTGGGGCGTTTCGGACTGAAGGCGACTGCCCGACCGTCGCTGGCCTTCTATAATACGACCGACGAAATCGATCGATTGGCGGCTGCCGTCGAACACGTTGTGCGTCGGTAACGAGACAGAAGGCCGCGCAAAGGACGCACCGCCTGATTCGGTTCCCGTCGATTTCCCTTACGGAGGCGATGTTCATGAGGAGTATTTTGCCCGCCAAGTTGGCCGAGCTGTCCCAGGCGGGTGTGCGGATCGATCTGGTCGATGTGCGCACGCCCGCCGAGTTTCGGGAGGTTCACGTGGCGTTCGCCCGCAATGTTCCCCTGGATCAGCTCGATCCAACTTCCTTGATGCGGGCGCGCTCCAGTTCGGCCGACGAACCGCTCGTGGGAGCCGGGTTGGTGTTTGCCGGAATCACAGACATTTGTGGCATGGGCATGTTGCTGGCACGCATGCCGTGGAACCGGTGTCGAGATTCAGCGGCATCCGCTTGTGGTCCCTAACGGGGCTGGCCGGCAAGGACTTGGTTGAACTCTACTTCGCGCGGACGTCAGGCGACACGGTTTCGGTGTTCCGGTGCGCGGTCGGCAGGGGGGCGCCGATCTGCTTGCGCCAGGCAACCAGTTGCGCGTGCAGTTCCTTCGCCTTCGCGGGCTCAGCGGCTGCGAGATTGTTCTTCTCCCCTACATCGTCCGACAGGTTGTAGAGTTCGAGGTGGCCATCCTCGAAGTACTCGATCAGCTTCCACTCGCCCGCGCGAATCGCGCTGCCAGGCGTGGTCCGCCAGGTTTTGCCACCCGCTCCGAGATAACCCGGGAAATGCCAATAGAGCGGGTTGCGGTTCCCCGCGGCAGTCCCGTCACCGGTGAGCAGCTCCAGGTAGCTGGTTCCATCGAGCGGATAACCGACATCGGCCTTCGCGCCGGCCAATTCGAGGAGCGTAGGATAGAGATCCACACTGTTGATCGGCACTGCGGAGACCTCGCCCGGTTTGATCTGGCCGGTCCAGCGGAAAATGTAGGGGACGCGGATGCCGCCCTCGGAGAGCATGCCCTTGCCGCCTTTGAGCGGCGAGTTGTCGGTGATGCTGCCACCCTGGATCCCCTCGCGCTCGTAACCTCCCACGCCGCCGTTGTCGCTGGAGAAGATCAGCAACGTGTCGTGCGCCAGGTTGAGTTCGTCCAGCACGGCGAGCAGGCGGCCCACGCTCTCATCCACGCTGGCAATCATGGCGGCATAGGTTGGATCGCGGTGCCCGCCCACCGGCGGTCTGGGCTGGAATTTTTCGATGAGGTCCGACTTGGCCTCGTGCGGAGAGTGGACGGCGAAGTGTGTCAGGTAGAGGAAGAACGGGCCATTCTGGTGCCGGCGGATGAAGTCCACGCCCTTGTCCGTCAGGAAGTCGGCCAGGTACGTGCCCGGTGGATATTCCACGTGGGGGTTGGTGGCGAAATCGAAGTGTCGGCCTGCCGAGACGACCGCCTCGTCAAACCCCTGCCGGAGCGGATGGTGCACCGGGTCTTCGCCCAGATGCCATTTGCCAAAGATGCCCGTGGCATAGCCAGCCTTTTGCAGGGCCTCGGCGACCGTGGTCTTTTCGGGAGCCAGTTTCTCGACATTGTCCACGGGACGCAGCGGGCGGCTGCGCCAGTTGAATCGCTCGATATTGCCCACCGTGTAAACGCCGGTGCGGGGCCCGTACTGGCCGCTCATGAGCGCAGCCCGAGTCGGCTGGCAATTCGGACCGCAGGTGTAACCGTTGGTGAAACGTTTCCCCTGTGCGGCCAGCCGATCGATGTTCGGTGTTTCGTAATACTTGCTGCCGAAGCAGGCCACGTCCGTGTAGCCGAGGTCGTCCGCCAGAATGAACACGATGTTCGGCCGCTTGGTGGCAGGGCTGTCGGCCAGCGCCGGGGCCCAAAAGAGAACACCGGTCAGAGGCAAGCCCGCGATGCCGATCCGTTGGACAACGAAGCGCATGGCCAACAACTCGCGAACCAACGTGAGACCGCGGTTAACAGGGCTTCTCGATCGAAAGCTCATCTTGCACCTTTCTGGCCCGAAACCGCTCGGCTCGCACCGAGCGCAGCTGGGACGACACGCTGTCCCGGAGTCGCCGAGCTGGCGACTTCGGCCTGCAACTCGACTGCACACCCCAGAGAATATAAGTCATCGGCAGCGGAGACGACAGCACGAGAACCACCCTCTGCCCTGGACGTCCCGAAAAGAAACCCCTGCAGCCGTGATCGGCCCTCGACCGCGTCGGCGATCGTCGGGTGATGTCATGGAGGCCCAAGGGAACCGTGTGTGGTGGCGCAACTTCCGCTGGATGGTACGATCTGTGGGGAGGATCACTCATGCAAATCCGGAATGTTGCGGCTCGCTATGTTGTCGTGTGGATGTGCGTGCCGGCACTGCTGATCGCGCGCGGCGCGTGGAGCGCAGAGCCTGCGCCGAGACCGAACATTCTCTATATCCTGGCGGACGATCTGGGGTGGGCGGATGTCGGGTTCCACGGAGGTGAGATCAAGACTCCGCACCTTGACCTGTTGGCCGCGTCGGGGGCGAGGCTGGAACAGCTCTATGTGCAGTCGGTGTGCACGCCCACGAGGGCGGCTTTGTTGACTGGCCGATATCCGATGCGGTTGGGGCTTCAAGTGGGCGTGGTTCGCCCGTGGGCACAATACGGTCTTCCCCTGGAGGAACGCACTTTGCCGCAGGCCCTCCAGGAGGCAGGCTACACCACCGTCATCACCGGCAAATGGCATCTGGGCCACTTTGACCCGGCGTACTTGCCTACTCGACGCGGTTTCAGCCATCAGTACGGTCACTACAACGGCGCCATCGATTACTTCACTCACATTCGTGATGGGGGATTAGACTGGCATCGCAATGACCAGGCGCTGATCGAGGAGGGTTACAGCACGCATCTCATTGCGCAAGAAGCCATCCGCGTGCTGGAATCGCACGACCCGAAGTCGCCGTTGTTTCTCTACGTGCCGTTCAATGCCGTGCACGCTCCGCATCAGGTGCCCGGCAAGTATCTGCAACCCTATGCCAGATTCTCCGAGCCACGACGGACATACGCGGGCATGGTGAGTGCCTTGGATGAAGCAGTCGGCCGAATCGTTACGCAGTTGGAGAAGAAGGGCTTGCGTGACAACACGCTCGTCATTTTCCACAGCGACAATGGCGGCCCCAGCCCGGGCGTCGTCACCAGCAACGGGCCGCTGCGGGCCGGCAAAGGGACGCTCTACGAAGGAGGCGTGCGTGTTGCGGCGTTTGCCACGTGGCCGGGCCACATCGCCCCAGGTGCCGTGGTGGATCAGCCGCTGCATGTGGTGGACTGGTACCCGACACTGCTCGGCTTGGCAGGCGCATCGTTGCAGCAAGCGGCGCCGCTGGACGGGAAGGATATCTGGCCGACCATTGCCGCGGGGAAACCGACACCGCACGAGGAAATCCTGCTCAATGCCACACCGACCGCTGGTGCCATCCGTGCCGGCTCGTGGAAACTGGTGATCAACGGCCAGCGAGAGCACAACGACGGTCGAGACCCGGCGACCGGTCAACTCGTGGGCGGGAATCGCGAGGAAATCAAGGCGACGGTCGAAGTGATCGAACTGTTCGACTTGGCGCAGGACCCCTACGAGAAAACGAACCTGGCGGGACATCATCCCGAGAAGGTTAAGGAACTCCGCATGCGTTATGATACGTTGGCGAAGCAGGCCGTGACACCCAAAGTTGTCCCGGTAGCGCCCGGTTTTCGCTCACCCAAAGTCTGGGGCGAACGTGAATGAACCAACAAGAGCAACTGGGAGCGACAGCTATGTGGATCAACGAGCGCCGACTTGCCCGTCGGACACTCTTGAAGATGACGGGAATCGGCGTGGGGGGCCTCGTGTTCGGCACGCACGAGGCGGCTGCGCCGGCAGCCGAGCCCGCGGCTCTGTCTCCAGAGCACGCGCGGGCCGTGAACCGTCGCCGACGGATCGTCGTGCAATACGATCCGCAGGATCTGTTTGGGATCGATTTTGACACCTGGATCGACTACCGCTTTCGTTACATCGACGAACCGGAAACGCAAATCGACAGCGTGTGGTGGGACCTCGGTCGCTTGGGGCAGGTGCTGTATCCCAGCAAGACCCTCGATCGCCTGGAAAACGCCGGCCTCCAGCAATGGCGTGATCAGGGCATCGACCTGGTTGCCCGGCTTGTCGAGGAAACGCGCAAACGCAATTTGGAGGTGTTCTGGCACCATCGGGTCAGCGAGGTGGACATCAACACGGCGGGGACGGGTGCGGCGTGGGAGGATGGCCCTGCCCCCTTGAAGCGAGCTCATCCTGCGCGGGGTGTTTGCCAACTGGTGGCAGCAGGGTGCCGACAGCGTGGTGACATTCAACTGGTCCAACGCTCCGCCCGATGTCTGCCGCTCCGTTGGAAGCCTGCCCGGTCCACTCGTCCATCGTCAAGCCTATCAGGAGATCGGTAGCCGCCAGACCCTGGAAGGGAAGGACAAGGCGTTTGTGGTCGAGCGTCGCGGCGGATACCCGTGGGCCGAAGGGTACTTCAACTGCAACGAGGATGCTCCGCTGCCGTTGCCGCTGGTGCGCGGTGGAAAGCCGGCCGAACTGCGTGTGCGGATCAGTGACGACCTCACTCGGCACGCTGCGCGTGAAACAGGTTCTCCTCCGAGCGGTGCTGTTCGGCGCCGCGGCCGAGGATTGCATTGAAGTCGCCTTCAACGCGGCCGTCGTGCCGCTGCTGGTTCGCGACCCGCAGTGGAAAGATCCACAGATCTTCTCGCCTCAGCCGCAACCCGCCTCGGGTGGGAACGGCGACTACCAAGTCGATCCTCAGCAACGTCTGTGGCGATTCGATTTTGCGATCGATCCCCGGCTGTGCCGGCTGGGCGAAAATGCTGTCGGCATCCATCTCGGCGGTGGAACCCAGACTGCCACCGCCGAGATCGCGCTGGAGAAACTCGAAGTGCATGTGCGATACACGGAATAGTCGGATCGCGGGTATCGTCCCAGGATCTCACAGGAACTCCGGCCACATCGCGTCACTGACCAGCAGTCCGCTTCGCGTCAGTCGGATCCGGTCGTCACGGTCCTCGAGCAGTCCCAATTCGGTGAATTTCCGCACCGGGGCACCGGCCAAGGCATCGAGAGCGAACCCCGTGCGGTGCAGAAACTCCTGCCGCGTAATTCCCTCGATCATCCGCAAGCGAAAGACCAGCATTTCTCGCGCACGATCGACCGGCGCGAGCTCGTCCGTGTCGGCCACGGGAGATTGGCCCGCCTGCATGCGGCGGAGATACGTCGTCACGCTGCGATGATTCGTCTCGCGACGACCGTCCACGTAGCGCGCTGCGCCCGGTCCGACGGCAAAATACGATTCGCCCTTCCAGTAGACTTCGTTGTGCCGACTGCGATGCCCGGGCCGCGCGAAATTCGACACTTCGTAGTGCTCCCAGCCCTCCGCCGCCAGCGTGTCCCAGGTGACTTCCAGCATCGCGCGCTGCGTTTCTTCATCCACCGGTATCAGCTGCCCGCGGAGCAGACGCCCCCAATAGGTCGTCCCTTTCTCAAAAGTCAGGCCATAGATCGACAGATGATCGGGAGAGAGCGCCAAGGCCGTGCGCAGATCTGTCCGCCAATCGGCCAGCGATTCCCCGGGCACGGCACAGATCAGATCGAGCGAGACGGACGGAAAACAGTCCCGCACTCGCGGATACAGGCGTTCCACATCGTCGGCTCGGTGATCGCGCTCCAGCAGCTGCAGCTTGCGCGCATGGAACGACTGGACGCCGAGGCTGATCCGATTCACGCCCGCGGCGCGGAGCATGTCGAGTCGCGTGCGATCCAGTCCGTGTGGATTTGCCTCGATCGTCCATTCGTATCCGCTTCGCGGTGGAAACCCGCGTCGCAGCAGGTCACACAGCTTTGCCAGCTGCGGTGTGTCCAATTCGGTCGGCGTGCCACCGCCGACATACAGCGTGTCGACCGGATGCGGGGTGAGTCAGTGACTGGATTTCCTGGGCCACTGCGTGCAGGTAGGCAGTCTGCAGATCGGACCGGCCGGCCACCACGGTGAAGTTGCAGTAGCCGCAGCGATGACGGCAGAACGGAACGTGAGCGTAAACGGCACGTGGAGTGGCCTGCATGTTCGTCTCCCCCCGCACCGCGTGCGCGCGGTCACAGCCACAGATGAGCCCGACCACCCAGCATGTCGGGCATGTGCTTTGTCGACAAAGTCGCGGATCTGTCGCGCGTGATAGCGCGTGCTGAAGTGGGCGAAGATGATCTGCTCGTTCTTGAATCGATCGCGGCGCTGCACGATATCGTCCAGATGCATGTGTCCGTGCTTGTGGATCTTGTCCTTGCGGTGACTGGGGGCGACGAACGTCATTTCCGCAATCAGGATCTCGGCGCGATACATGTCGGGGTTATTGTCGAGCCCCTCGGGACGGCTGTCACCCAGGTAGGCGAGACGCGGCAAGCGGCTCTCTTCGGATACTTCCACGCCCGACAGGCGAATGTCGCGAATCTGCTCGCCGCGCAGCTCGCGGTACTCAGCTTTCAGCTTCTTGCGGCGCTCCCACACGATGTACCCCAGGGAAGGCACCGTGTGAGCGGTCGCATGCGCGGTCACCACCAACTCGCGCGACAAGGCGATTTCGTCGCCCGGCTTGACTCGCGACCAGCTCGCAGGGAAGCCGGCCGCGATCCAGGCGACTGATCGTTCGCAGCAATTGCCGAACGAGGTCGACCGCGTGCTCCGGCAGGTAGATCGTGGGCGGATCCATTTTCATCATCCGCCGCCGCGCGACGTACACGGGCAACGCCGCCATGTGATCCAGATGCGTGTGCGACACAAACCAGGTCGGCGTCCCCATGAACTCCCAGGGTTGACGCCCCCAGGTCAAAACCCAGCTTGAACTCCGGAATCCGCCAGTAAGTCTGGACGGCGGCTCGCGAGTAACCCTCGATGGTCAGTCCTCGGTGCACCAGCGTCTTGATCGGAGCGTTCTTGGGCATCGGAAGTCCTGCGCACAGGTCGGACGGACCCGGTAGACTGGCCAGTCTAAAGCGATTCGTCGATCCGCAACAGGGGACGCGCGGTCGGAGAGCTAACGTGGCTGGGAGGGCAGTTCCTCCGCGTCGTCCGGGCGGCGCGCGTACTCGTCGACCTCCGATAGATTGAGCTGCGGGTCGAACCGAGATCCCGGCATGATCCAGATTTCGCCGTGTTCGTCCGGCTGTTCGGTGCGCACGCTGTGATGTCGCACCAGTTCCAGAATGGCCAGAAACACGCCGATCAGCGCCGACTTGTGCATGCCGGACTCGAACATCTCCGAAAACGCCACCCGGCCCTGCGACACCAGCCGTTCGTGGATGCGCTGCATGTGGGTGTGAATCGGCGTGTCGTCGTACACGATGTTCGAGGGCTGGGAAGCGCGGCTGTCACGCATCACACGGCCAAAGGCACTGACCAGGTCCCACAACTCGATTTCCTGAATCGGCTGATCGCTGGGGTCGATCCGCCGCGGTGGCAGATCGTCCGCCAGCCGCGCATACCGCTTCTGCCATTGGCGACTGCGCTCCTCCAGCATGCTGGACGCGTCCTTGTACTTCTTGTACTCCAGCAACTGCTCGACCAGCTGATGGCGCGGATCCTCCAGCGGCTCCTCTTCCTCGTCGTTGTGGGGCAGCACCATACGCGACTTGATTTCGACCAGCGTGCTGGCCAACTCCAGGAAGTCCCCGACCGCGTTCGACGTCCATGGCTTCGAGTACGTCGAGATACTCCAGGTACTGCTGGGCGATCTGCGCGATCGGCAGGTCCATGATCTCGACCTCGTGCTTGCGAACCAGGTACAGCAGCAGATCGAGGGGACCACGATACGTGTCGAGATCAACGTGGAAGTTCATAGTCACGGTGGCATATAACGAGATGGATGATCCGCGACGCGGTCGGCCGATTCCCCTGAAATCTGGCAGCACGTACCCCATGCTGTGAGGGTGACGGCCAGGCATCGTAACGGCCCCCTTTTCGGACGCACACCCGGCGCGGGCCGGTTGCGCCGAACGTGGGGGACCGCGTGTTATCATCGGACTGGCCTCTACGAATTCTCCAATTGGAACTTGGTCGTGGCAAGCCAGGCAGACGGCGTCACCCTGACTGGCGCCTGGACAGTTCTGACACGCCATCTTCCGGGGGATCCAGCCGATCTGAAGCAAGCTCGTACGAAGTCGGCCTCCGGTGCCCTGGCGCGGGTGTCGGGTTCGGCGGGCCACCATCCGGGTGGGTTTGGTCGGAGATCCTGGCCCACGATTTTGGCAAGAATTTCAATAGGTACGAGGCTCAAAGTCTGCTATATTCGTGGTGCTTCGGTTGGGGAGTAGACGGGGTGGATCCCCGGTCGCTGATGGAATGGAGGAGTGTCTCGGACGACAGGTTGGGTACATGTTGACGTTAGGCCTTTTGGTCCTCGTATGCCTTCTCGGGTACCCATCTCAGCGGGGGCGAGAGGATGATCAAGATCAAGCACAGGGAATCCGGTCAGGTTCTGCTGCAGATCGATGCAGACAGTGCCAGTACGCATTCGTTTGACAGTTGTCGATCTGCCCGGCGCCGATTTCTCTGGCCTGGAAATGCCGAACGTGGATTTCCACAACGCCGACTTGCGGGATGCCGATTTCAGCGGCTGCAATCTGCAGGGCGCGAATTTTCACAGTGCCAGTCTCAGCGGTGCGAATTTCGACAAGGCGATTCTGCGCGAGGCGAATTTCACGGACGCGTTGTTGGAGGGGGCCCGCTTCTGCGATGCCGACTGTTCGGGCGCGGTTTTCCGTTATGCGCGGTTGCCGAAATCCGACATGACGGGAGTGAATCTGACCGGGGCGGACCTGAGCGTGGCCGATCTGCGTGGGAATCTGAACGAGGCGAACCTCACGCGGGCCGACCTGCGCGGCGCTGATCTGACCGGCGCGAATCTGATTGGTGCGAACCTCACCTTGTCCAACATGTTTGATGCGAAGATGGCGGACGCCAAGATGTCGCGCATCAAGATGGAGGGTGCGATTGGTCCGCACGGCCAACGCGTGGGAGTGAACGTATCGGGACGGCGCAAGAGTTCGCGGCCCTGGTGGCAATTCTGGGGCTGATGCGGGCGAAGCGTTGTGGAGTGCGACGCGGTCGGTCCGCCAGGTTGATGGCGAGTGTTACTGAAGCTGCGCCAGCACGTAGGGGCCTTTGGGAATCACGGCGATGGTGGCGTCGGGGCCGTATTCGGTCAGTGCCGCGTCCACGGCCGCTTCAACGCTCGGGGCGCTCTCCACAAACAGTCCGTTGATCACCTCCGCGGGCAGGCCGTCGCTGACCATCTTCACCTTGCGCGACGGCGGACTTTGGCGAGCTCCTCCAACTGCCACTGGTCCATCACGAAGTAGTCGTCCCCCTGGATCCGCTGAACGAAGGACTCGAGATCGGTGTTTTCGCGGAACAACTGCTGAAACTGCGGGCTGCCAATCCCCTCCGTGAGACTTGCCGCGATGATGATCGTGCCGCCAGTCTTCACGATCGGCAGGGCGCCGGTCATCCCTTTGATCGACTGATAGAACGTCGTGTCGAGTGGATATCCGGCGCTGCTGGTCACGACGATGTCGACCGGCTGGGGTACGCTGTCCGTGACGACGTTGCGCACGAAAGCAACGCCTTCCAGGAAGGCTGCCTCCATGTCGCCGGCCACGAACTTCAATGGGCGGCGGTGATCGTCCAGCACCACGTTGACGATGAAGTCACAGCCGGCGCGACGGCCGATCCAGGTGTTCTCTTCGTGGACCGGATTACCGTCCAGCATGCCGCAGTCGGCGCGGGGATGTTCCAGAAACCGCGGACTGTGCCAGGCCTGGACGGTCTCGATCGCGGCGATGCCGGGACAGATCAGCTTGCGTCCGCCGGAATAGCCGGCCATCAAGTGTGGCTCAATCAAGCCGACGGTGATCTTCAAATCGGCCTGCACGTACCGTGAGTCGATCCAGATGGGCACGCCGCGCGGGCTGTCACCGAGATACGTGTGTTCGCCGCGGACCTGTCCGTGATGGTTCTCGATGCGATAGTTGGCTGCGATGTCGGCGCCCACGATCTCCACCAGCTCCTCGCCTTCGTTCGGTCGATGGAGACCTGTGGCGATCAGAATCGTGATCTGGTCGCGGGCGATGCCGGCCTGCTCGAGCGTCTCGAGCACGGGGCGCAAGATCAGTTCGTTGGGAACGGGCCGCGTGATATCGCAGACCACGATGCACGCCGTGCGTTTGCCCGCAGCCAGTTCCCGCAGTGGCGCTGTCCCGATCGGAGCCGCCAGCGCCTCGCGCAGGACTACCTCGGGTTGCGGCGAGTGGCGTGGCGTCTTTGTAGGCCAACGACCGCACGACCCGCTCGTCCGGCAGGTCCACCTCCAACCCGTCGCGACCGTACTCCAGACGCACTCGCATTTACGTTGCCTCGTCTTCCGCCTTCTTGGCTTTCTTCTTCTTCTTCAAAGCGACCTTGGGAACGAGGACCTTGGGCAGTCCCAACACGGTGTCCCCTTCTTCCCACCGTTCGGCTTCCTTCAACTTGGCCAACCGTTCGGGCCGCGTCAGGACATTGCGTGAACGCACGGTTCCACTGCGAATTTTGAGACTCTTGTCAATCGTCATCGGCGAACGCTCCTGCCGCTACTCGGATGTTTTCCGGAAACCCGTGAGTATATGGACTGGCCCCGCGGTCGGCAACGGCGACGGGCCGATCCCACGGCAGAAACCGGCCGATATCGCACCCTCCCGCGGGGCTACTCGTCGTCCTGTTCGACGCCGCGGATCGACCGGAGAAAATCGGTCACGGTCGCCGGTCGATCGTTCGGGTTGGGACGCATGCACCGCATGATGGCCTTTGGCGAGGGTCCGGTTGAGGGTGGGGCGGAATGCGAGGATGTCGCGAGGTTGCTGGGTATCGTGGGCCAGGGCCGCCTGACCGGTGGTTTCCAGGACCGGCCAGGGCAGTTCGTACGTGCAGATCTGGTAGGCGGACACGCCCATGGCAAAAATATCCAGCCGGTGGTCGGTGGACCGCCGGCGAACCACTTCGGGCGCCATATAGAGCGGCGTACCGGTGCGGTTTCCCGGCTGCATGAATTCCGGGCGGGCGGGGAGCGACAGCCCGAAGTCGATCAGTTTGATGTTGCCCGTCTCGCTGTCGTAAATGAAGTTCCTGCGGGCACACGTCGCGGTGGATGAACTTCTGTTCGTGGACGTATTCCAGAGCCTCCGCCATCTGCCGCACCAGCCGCACGCGATGGCCTTCCAGGCAGGAATCGCGGTTGTAGAGCAGTTGGTGGAGCCCGGGGCCTTTGACGAACTCCATCACGATGTACTGGAGGCCGTCATTGGTCATCCCGTACTCGTAGGTTTCCACGACCAGCGGGTGATGGAGGGTGGCCGCGATCTCTCCCTCGGTGGGCTTCTGCAGGCCCTTGAAACGGGCCTCAAACGCGGTCCATTTCTCGCGGTCGGCGATCTTCAGGCCGATGATCTTGTCCGTCTTCCGGTCCCGCGCCATGTAGAACTTGGACATCGTCCCCGAGATGGCTTTGCGCAGGATCTCGAACCGCTCGCGCACGTCGACGCGGTCGCTCTGGAACATGGATTGAAGTCGATCGAACAGGCCCATGGTTCCAATCTAGGTGCCGGAACGCGTTTGAGCAACATCTTGGGGGTGAGACACCCAGGCCTATTTGCCGCAGTAGTCGATGATGCGGGCGATTTCGCTCTTCAGCTTGGAGCGGGCCACGATCCGGTCGATGTACCCGTGTTCCAGCAGAAACTCGCTGGTCTGAAAGCCCTTGGGCAGCTCAATGCGGAGCGTCGCCTTGATCGTGCGCGGTCCGGCGAAACCGATCAGCGCTTTGGGCTCCGCAAACACGAAGTCGCCCAGCGCGGCGAAACTGGCCGCGACACCCCCCATGGTCGGGTTGGTCAGCACGGAGATGAACAGCCCGCCGGCTCGATCGAAGCGGGCCAGTGCGGCGGAGACTTTGGCCATCTGCATCAGCGACAGAATGCCTTCGTGCATGCGGGCTCCACCGCCCGAACCGCTGATAATGATCAGCGGCAAATGCTGCTCGGTGGACCGCTCGACGAGTCGCGTCAGCCGCTCGCCGACCACCGAACCCATACTGCCCATGATGAAAGCCGAGTCGGTGACGCCAAACGCGACCCGGCGGGCCCGGATCATGCCGGTGCCTGTCAGCGCCGCGTCCGTCAATCCCGTGCGGGCCTGCTCCTCCACCAGACGTTCGGAGTATCGTTTCTTGTCGGCGAAGCCGAGCGGATCGGTGGGACGCAGGGCCGCGTCCCACTCTTCGAAGGTTCCGTCATCGAGGACCTGTTGGATCCGTTCCCGAGCGGAAACGTAGAAGTGGAATTCGCATTCGGGACAGACCCCGAGCCGCCGCTCGGCTTCCTTGCGGAAGATGATCTCCTGGCAGCCTGGACAGCGCTGCCACAGTCCTTCAGGTACTCCCCGTTTCTGTCTTTTCATCGCATCTCCGAATGGTTGCCCTGGCCTCTGTCCGGTCGTCCGATCACTAACCGCTGACCGGGACCTCACCGGTGGGGATTTCGATCAACGTCCAGCCGCCGATATCCGTTTCCGCCTGCCACAGGTCGTCCAATTCGTCGTTCCGGAGGAACCCGCGGACGACACTGGCCAGTGGTTCGGGGATGACCAGGGCGATCGTTCCCTGTCGGTGTTTTTTGAGGATCTTTGCCACTGCGGACCGGGCACGTTCGCGGGCCGCCGCGATCGACTCTCCTTCCGGTGGACAGGCCGATTCGGGGTTCTCGCGCCAGTGCCGGTAGATCTTGGGCTGATTCTGGCGGACTTCCTCAATCAACTTGCCGTGCCACAGCCCATGGTCGAGGTTCTTCAGTTTCGGAACCGTTTTCACTTTCAGATGTCGTGGCGCAGCGATGGCCTGCGCCGTCTGCAGCGCCGACTGGCAGGTCGCGGAGTAAATGGCCTCGATCGGTTCGACCGCCAACTCCTCCACCGTGCGTGCCACCTGTCCCGTCCCGTTGACGCTCAACGGGATATCCAACGAGCCCTTAATCCGTCCCTGGTCGTCGAAATCGGTCGAACCAGGTTGGACCAAGACAATCCGTAACATACTTGCTGTTCACCTCGTTAAGAAGCGGTTGCCAGGCGGTGTAAGTGCCGCAAGGCTTCCCCATAATCGTCACTCTGGAACACGGCCGACCCAGCTACGAAAAGTTGTGCCCCGGCATCGGCGCAGCGACGAATCGTGGATGCGTTCACACCGCCGTCCACTTCCAGGAACACGTCGTCATGGACCAGTCGCCGCACATGACGCAACTTGTCCAAGGCGACCTCGTGAAACGCTTGTCCCCCGAATCCGGCGGGAACGCTCATGACCAGGACCAGATCACAGAGGTCCAGACAACCCTCGATCGTCGCGATGTCCGTGGCGGGGTTCAGAGCGATCCCTGCCGCAGCTCCGGCGTCGCGAATCTGCTGCAACACCTCCCGCGGTCGTTCGACCGCTTCGATGTGCACCGTCAGGCAATCCGCCCCAGCCTCAAAGAACCGCTCAATGTACCGCTGCGGCTGGCAGATCATCAGGTGGACATCCAAAGGCAGCGTGGTCAACCGCCGCAGTGCGGACAGGATCGGCAGGCCAAACGTCAGGTTCGGAACCAAACAGCCGTCCATCACGTCCAGGTGCAGACCACACGCTCCCGCCTGCTCCAGGCGCTCCACCTCACGCTGCAAGTTGCCGAAATCCGCCGCCAGCAAGGACGGTAGGACGAGCGGTCGAGCGTTGCGCAAAGTCAGAAAGTGATCACGTCGAGACACCGGGCACGATTCCCCATGAATTGAACAAAGTGGCGGCGGCGGGGAGCAGCGTTACGCGATAATGCTTGAACGGCCTTTGTGCCGTCCCCCATGAAAACATCGAGGTACTATGTCAATGTGCGCGCCGCGTCGCGTCGAGAAAGCGATGACACCGGTGAGTGTGCACCCGGGACCCAGAGCCCGATTCTAGCAGCGGAGCGGCGAATCGTCAGTAGACGTTTTTGACTATCGATGTAAGTTGTTCGTAGATAGACACTTAATCGATGTCTTGGCTCTGCGGGAGTTCGTCCAAGCTGGAGAGGCCGAACAGTTCCAGGAAACGATCGGTGGTGTAGTATCGAGGCGCTCGCGGTTTTTTCGCCGGTCGGTCGATGCGCAGGAGCCGACGTCGCACCAGCTGCGCCAGCAGTGCGCCGCACGGCCGGCCCCGCAGCGTGTCGATCTCGGGACGCGTCAGGCCCTGCTGGTAGGCGGCAATGGCCAGCACGTCGACGGCCGCTTGAGACAGGCGGGCTTCCCGCACGCGACCGTAAAATACGTTCCGCAACGACCAGAACTCCTCCCGCAGCTCCAGGCGGTATCCCGCTCCGACCGAAGCGATGTGATACGGATGTCCATGTTCCTGGTAGGCGTGGTTGAGTTCCGCGACGAGTTCGTCGATCTCCCGCGCCGGAACACCGCGCATCAGGGCCGCGATCTGGTCCCCGGTCATCGGCTCATTCCGGGGGTGGCCCACAAACAGAATGGCTTCCACGATCGACCGCGGGCACAGGCGCAGGCATCCTCGTCCGGTTCGGCTTCGGTCTGCTCGAGGACCTCCTCCACATCGGTCTCGTGGACTTCGGCGGGCGGTTCGTAGGGATCTTCCCCCTTGCGGAGCAACTGGGCGTAGGCCTGGCTGAGCTGGTCCAGCGAAATCCCCGGCTCGTCGGTGACGGCCTCGAACTGGTCCAGACCCAGATCGCGACCATCACCTTCGTGGGGGGCGTGCTGATCGCCGGATCGGAACGCGTCTACCATCGCTCGGCCACTTGGCTCTTCATGAACGCCAGTCCATCGCGGGCCAGCTGGTCTTCGTTCTTGTACATTCTGCGCCAGATCTTGGTGGCGGCCACCAGTTCGGGCAAGGCGAGCCCGAACGCTTCGATCATGAACCATCCATCATAGTCAATTTCCTGCAGCGTATCGAAGGTCCTCTTCCAGCGCACGTTTCCCTTGCCCGGCGTACTGCGGTCGTTTTCCGAGATATGCACGTGTGCCAGGACGTCCGCGCAACTGCGAATCGCGGCGACCGTATCCTTCTCTTCGATATGCGAATGGAACGTGTCGTACATGGCTCGGCAGTTGGGGTGGTTGACTTCCTTCACGAATCGCGCCAGGTCGGCATGCGTGTTGAGAAAATAGCATTCGAATCGGTTCAGGCATTCGACACCCAGGGTGACCCCCACCTGCCCGGCGTAGTCGGCCGCCTGAGCCATGGATTCCACACCCCACTTCCATTCGTCGGCCGTGGGACCCTGGCCCGTGAAGTAGCCGAGCGCGGAATGGTAAGGGCCCACGAGGTGCGTGCAGCCGGCGGCCTGGCAGCACTCCAAGGCTCGCTTGTTATTGGCGACACCCGCGGCGCGACGTTTCGCGTCGGGGCTGATCGGATTGTCCTCTTCGCCCCGCACGGTGACCGCCGTGCGCTCCAGCCCCAGGTCATCCAGACGCTTGGCCCACGGCGCGTACTTTTCCACGGTCAAGTTGAACATCGGCAATTCGACGCCGTCGTAGCCCATCTCTTTGAGTTTCTCGAGGGTGGGCAGGATGGCATCGCTCAAGTCACCGGTCCACAGCAGCAGGTTCATCCCGAATTTCATGATCTGTCTCCTAAACTTCGCAGTCGGTTGGGTTGGTCAATAACTCGTCCCGGCGTTCGGCCACTTGCCGTCGCGCATCCGGAAAAAACGAGAGAAACGATGATGGCAAGGGCGGCAGATTGACGCGCCCCATCACGCGATTGAGGCGTGCCAGCAGTTTGGCATTGTCCAGGTAGTCATACAAGAACCGCTCGGTGCAAAACCGCCGGATCATTTCCGGCAGCGCCGGTACGGTGCCCGTCGACATCCGGTGAATGGCCTGGCTGACCGCCACCGGATCGAGCGACTCCATGGCCACATAGTACTGATCGAGGCGAGCGCCGTCGCGTTCGATCAACACCCCATCCAGCAGGACCTCGACCAGGATGTGTCCCAGGAAACTGGGACGGAATCCCCGGTCCCCCGCGAGCTGCTCGCGAATGGAAACGGTAAACGCCAGACTCAACTCGGCAAACGCGCGGGTCCGATGAAACCAGTCGTCGTCCTGGTGGTGGCGAACCACGCCGGCGGCCACGGCCGCCACGACCGGGTCGGCGTCCAACATCCAGGGCTGGGCCAGGCGTTCCCGCGCACGCACGCGTCGATTGATCACGCTCAGCCAATCCGGGACCGCCGTGCCCGCCAGGAAGTGCGGGTCGTGGACGAAGCGATAGCCATGTCCGAAGTAGTTCATGCGCAGGGACTCACGAAAAACCCCACCGCTGCTCGATCCAACGGTGGGGTGTCATGACACAGCGGTGCCAGGTGGACTAGGCGATGTCGACCCATTGGCCGGTGCGGGCGCTGGTCAGCACGCCATCGCACACTTTTTGCGTGCGGAGACCGCTGCGGAAATCAGGCTGGGCCGGTTTGCCCGTTTCGATCCCCTGCAGGTAGTCGGCCACCGTGTGGACAAACGTGTGTTCGTAGCCGATCGTGCAGCCCGGCACCCACCACCTCTTCATGTAGGGATGCTCGGGGTTGGTCACGTGGACCCGCTGCCAGCCGGTGAGATGGTCATCGACCTTCTTGCCCGTGCCTGGATCGGTGTACCGGAAGTAATCCAGGTACTGGGGATCCTCCAGATCGAAGAACACGCTGCCGGCTTCCCCGTTGATTTCGAACGTGTTGTAGTTCTTGCGGCCGCGGGCATACCGCGTGCTTTCGAACGTTCCCATGGAGCCGTTGGCAAACACGGCCAGAAACATGCAGGCATCGTCGATCGTCACCGGTTCCATCTTGCCGGTCTCCTGGTGCATCCGTTGCTTGACGAACGTCTCGGTCTTGGCGACGACCGACTTGATGGGGCCGTTGAGCCATTCGGCCGTATCGATGGAGTGGGCCAGCAGATCGCCGGTGACCCCGGAGCCGGCTGTCTTGGCGTCGAGCCGCCAGAGTGCGGCGCCGCCTTGCGGCACATCGACCGAGATGGTCCAGTCCTGGAGGTACGTGGCACGATAATGGAACGGTCGTCCGACGCGGCCTTCGTCGATCAGTTGCTTGGCCAGCGAGATGGCCGGTACGCGGCGGTAATTGAAGCAGATCAGGTTCGGAACGCCCGCTTTTTCCACGGCCGCCACCATCTCTTCCGCTTCCGCCACGGTCATGGCCAGCGGTTTTTCGCAGATGATGCTCTTGCCGGCCGCGGCGGCGGCCAGCACGATCTCCTTATGCGTGGCGTTGGGAGTGCAGATGTCGATCTGTTGGATGTCGTCTCGCGCAATCAGCTTCCGCCAGTCGGTCTCGTACGATTCGTATCCCCACGTTTCGGCGAACGCTTTGAGCTTCTCCAATGGCTCGACGGCGCAAATGGTCTTCAAGACCGGCTTGGTTTCCAGCGGGAAGAAGTTGTTGACCTTGCGGTAGGCATTCGAATGGGCCCGGCCCATGAAACCCATGCCGATGACACCGACGTTGAATGGTTTGGCCATACTTACGCGACCTTTCGGTTGAGGGCAGGTGTGGTTGGAAGTGGATTCGTGACACGTCCCGACCGCGGGACGCGAGCGTCCGGCGCGGGAGCCAGGTCTGCCGCGCCGGACGTGATCAGCGTGGGCCCTAGGCGTACTTCTGGATCAGTTGATCCAGCGCCACCTTGCACTTGGCGGTGGCGTCCCAGGCATTGGGCCAGAAGCACAAGTCGATCGTCCACCAGTCGTCGGGACAGCCGGCATCCACGATCGCGGGCATGAACTCGTCGAAACGCAGCGCCCCTTCTCCAAATGGCGGATGGGTGCTGGTCATGTGTTCGTTGATCGTGCCGTCGGAATCGATCAAGTGCAGTCGGCCGATCTTGCCCTTGAGCAATTGGGCCAGTTCCCGGATGCCGCCCGGCAGCGTCTCTTTCTTGCCTGGCTGCCGCTGGCCGTGGACGGCCACGTTGTCGGCGTGGCAGGTGTCGAACATGGTGTAGAAGTTGTCGTGGTTGACTCCATCGATCACCCGCAGGATGTCGCTGGGCTTGTTGAAAGCGAACCCCGGTTCAAATTCCCACACCACGCGGAGCCCGGCGTCGGCGGCCTCCTGGGCGCATTGTCGCCAGGTGGTACAGACGCGTTGGAGCGCGGCATCATAGGCCACTTGCTGCGTGACTTTCTCCGGACGCGACTCGCCCGGCACGGGCCCCAGCACCCAGGGATCCTCCGTGGTGTCCACGCGGATCACGTCGATCCCCAGATCCTGGCAGAACTCCACGTTCTTGCGAAAGGCCGCCAGGTACGAACTCGCATCGGGTGCCGTGATCAGCCGTTCGGCCCACAGGTCGGCGGCCAATCCGCTGCATCCCATCCCGCGCGACTCCCACACGTCGCGGACGGCCGCCCGCTGGTCACGCGTCTTGCACAGATCGGGATTGGGATGAATGCCGAAACCGCCCAGCTCCAGGCCGTCGAATTTCAGTTCGTGCAGGCCTCGGACGACGTCTTCGAACCCGATGGGCTCCTTCTGGTTGAACAGGAAAGCCCAGGTTCCAATCGAAGTGCGTTTGGACATGGTGTTCTATCCTTCCATTCAACGGTTCTTCAGATAATCGCCCACGCTGGGCACTTGGGCATGCACGTCCGGGCCAAAGTACCGCAGGCCGACCAGCGGTTCACTGCCCGTGTTCACAATCTCCACGCCCGCAGTCGCCGCTTCAAACGAGATGAACACCTCGTCCTCGGTCTCGGCGCCGAACCGGATCATGGCGGGCGTTTGCAGGTTGAGCTTGCCCATCGTGCCTTTCCCCTGCACAGTGATCCAGCCACTGGCGCCCGG
The DNA here is from genome assembly GCA_963754725.1 of uncultured Planctomycetaceae bacterium. Classification (GTDB taxonomy): domain Bacteria; phylum Planctomycetota; class Planctomycetia; order Pirellulales; family Pirellulaceae; genus JAAYDI01. The sequence continues at coordinate 63,750 of CAVWHV010000042.1, read as the reverse complement.
ATCCTTGAGCGTGCACCGCGCACCTGGCTCGACCGTCAGTTCCTTGGAACTGAACAACTGCTTTCCGTCGATCGTCCCGTACACAATCCACTTGTCGACCCACCCGCTGCCTTGCGCGGCCACGATCGGTTCCAGGTACGTGTGTTCCTTGAAGTGCGTGTCGACGTTCTTGTCCCAGTCGAGCTGGTCGATGATGTAGTCGAGATCGTACTTCTTGTCCTCCGGCACATCCTTCACGCACAGCGACCAGGGCACTTCGCGCCCTTCCACCAGCGACTGGAACATGCCGAACACGTCGCTGCCCCACTGCGGTTCGTACGTGCACAGCGAGCCGGGAGCGTGCAGCACGCCTGGCGGGATCAGCCAGCCGGATCCTCGTTTCAGCCGATAGGCGCGGGACAAGTCGAGGATTCCGTTGTCCCCCTTGCTCCAGTCTTCCAGGCACTTGCGGAGCTGCGCCTTGGTCGTTCCTGGTTCGAGTCCCATGAAGGTGTAACAGAAGTTGTTGTCGACGTTGTTGTACTGCGGCGAAAAGTAGTAGCTCTCCGGCTTGCCTTCCTGACCGGTCAGGCGGGCGTGCTCCTGCTTCTGATGCATGTGGTGCGGGATCGGGCCCATATTGTCGAAGAACTTGGAGTACACCGGCCACCGCTGGTAGGTGTCCCACATCGGCTTGCCGATCAACCGGGGTCCGGAGGCGGCCACGGCGTCCTTGAGCGTGAACTGCTGGCCGTCCACACTCACAAAGCTCAACCCTTCGTGCCACACGCGGCCTTGGTTGGCGGCTTCCGTCGTGCTGGCAAACCACCGTTCGTCAATCCCGCCGCGTTCCGCTCCGTAGGCGTACAGATCGTCGGGATGCAACTTCAAGCGGCGGCCAGGATGCAGGAAGCTGCGCGGGACCCAGGTCGGGGTCAGCCGTAGTAGTCCCCCGCCGACCTCCAACGCCTTTTTCAATACGGAAGCCACGGCGGCGCCTTGAATCACGTTTGACGCAATCATCGTCATCCTCCAGGACCTGTCTTTGTCGTTTGACACGTGTACCCGACTTTTGTATTCGCTTTGGGCGGCACCCGCAAGTAAACGACCCAAATTTCACCCCCGGCACGCTGCTGGCCAGGAGCCGTTCGGCACCGTACATTGGTACCGACCGAGTCGTTCAGACCGCGCAAACCGCATAACTTGAACTCGTCAGAGGAGCGGCCGTCATGGCACTGAAAACCTGGACCTGGCTGCACGGGGCCGACCAGACGTACGTGGAACAGGCCTGCATTACTCCCGACATGGTCGGAGGTCCGGCGGGCGGCTATCGGATCGAGAAACGTCGCCTCTACGGTGGCCCGAGCGATGGCGTGGACGTCGTGCACGTGGACAACGGCGTCCTGAGCTTCGACATCTTGCCAACGCGAGGCATGGGAATCTGGAAGGCCTGGATCGGGGGCCTCCCGATCGGTTGGAACTCCCCCGTGCGCGGACCGGTTCACCCCCGCTATGTGCCCCTGGCGGACCCCGGCGGGTTGGGATGGCTCGACGGGTTCGATGAATTGCTCGTCCGGTGCGGCCTGGAAAGCAACGGGGCTCCCGAATTCTCCCCCTCCGGGCAGTTACGCTATGGATTGCACGGACGAATCGGCAACAAACCAGCGCATCAGCTGGACGTCCGTGTCGACGGTGAATCGGGAGAGATCGTGGTCACCGGCGTGGTGGAGGAAACGCGGTTTCATTTCTTCAAACTGCGGATGGTCACGACCATTACGACCCGAGTGGGACAAGCCGGCCTGGAAATCCGCGACACGGTCGAGAATTTCTCCGGCAGCCCCGCCGACATTCAGATGCTGTATCACATCAACTTCGGACCGCCCGTGCTGGGTCCGGGCGCCCAGGTCGTGGTGCCGGTCAAGACCTTGGTACCCCGCACGCCCTGGGCCGCCGCCGCTTTGCCCGCATGGTTCCAGTATCCGCCGCCGCAGGCCAGCTGCCAGGAGCAAGTCTACTTCTTCGAACTGCAAAGTGACGAACACCGACAGACGGCCGTCCTGCTCAAGAACGCCGAGTCGAACCGCGGCGTGAGTGTGCATTTCGATACGCGACAGCTGCCGTGTTTCACGCTCTGGAAAAACCCGACCGCGGAAGCGGACGGATATGTGACCGGTCTGGAACCTGCCACCAACTTTCCCAATCCGCGTTCGTTCGAGCAGCAACACGGCCGGGTCGTGGTTTTGCAGCCGGGCGAGCAGGGCACCTTTGATCTGCAATTACAGGTCCATCCAACGGCCGCCGACGTCAGTCGGATGCAGCAGCAGATCGAATCGCTGCAGAAAACCCAGGCCACAATCCACCATCAACCGCAACCCCGCTGGTGCGCGGACGCGTGAGCGTCAGAACACGCGTTGGCCCTGCAAGTGATACACCGACCACGTGAAACCGCTGGAATCGTAGGGGCGTACGGTCAGCCGCCCCTCGACGGTCACCGGGTACGTCGTGAAGTCCGTGCTGACACCCTCGTTCAGGTCGACGAGGATCACGCAGAACGCGAGTCCCTCCGGCCCGAACTTGCACTGCGTGTTCTTGACAAACGGGAAATTGGTGATGCCTGTCTGCTGAAAGACCCCCCCGGCAAAAATGAAACCGCGGAGTCGGACTTGCTGGCCATCGAGTTGGGCGGCGCACGGCGTGAGCATCGAACGGTTGAAGAGCGATCCCAGCGGCATGTCCAACTCGAGGTCGTCAAACGTGATGTCGTTGATGACACCTGGACGAAGCGGCTTAGCAGCCCGCCGCCGCTCGCGAGTCGCGGCGTCCACGGGCGTCAGCGATTCGGGACTCTCGCCACTCGCCTCCCCGCGCGCCCGCACCGGTGAGTTCGCTCCCGCATCCGGGACGGCGGGGGCCGGCACGCGCTCCAGCTCGCTCGCTGCCGATGAAATGTCCTCGAGCGCCGTGACGTGGTCCACCGTGGAGCGGTCTGCCGGGCGGCACGACGACAGCCATACCCCGCTGGCGCACGCCAACAGCAGCGCGACCAGGATCTCGCGCGAACGCCATTCGGCAGCCTGACGGCCATCACCGGCTGGCCTTGTGAGTCGTCCCGTGCCTGCCATTACTTGACGTAGTCCGCGTCCAATTCGTAATACCCCCCCTCGAGTCCACCCGCCACCTTGCGGACACGGTTGGACACATGCAGGGTGCCGCCCAGCCTGCGCTTGCACTGCGAGTATCGCACCCCGGGGCCATCGACAATCGTCACTTCGATCATGTCCGTCATCTTCGGCTGACCGCCGAAACAGCAGGTGCCCATGTCCGGCACCAGGATAAACTTCTTGATCTGCCCCATGTCGGAAACGCCCGGGTGGACATACCCCTTCACGAAAATCCGCTTCCCATCCAACTCCACCGGCAAATCCCCCTGGCCGGGCTGCTGCTCCGAGCGCGGTTGCAGATCGACAAACGAAATTCGGCCGTACCCCGGAGGGACTTCGGTCATGTACGTGTACGTATGCCAGGCCGATCCTCCGATCAGCAATATCAGACAGCCGACCAGCCCCAACGCGGCGGCGACCTTGCCCGTCAGCTCGTCCGGATATCGGCGCAGATTGCGCCAGGCAAGTATCCCACACAGGATGCCCACTACCGGCAGGCTCAGCAACGCTGGAAAAATCACGCCCGTCAGCCCGCCCAGCAGAAAAGCCAAGGACGCGATGGCCGCTTTGCTCGTCGACCGGTACACGGCATAGGCGTCATCGTCCGCCTCCATCTCCGTGCTTTCGATGTCGTCCAAGTCGTAATTCAAGTCCGTGCTCGTTGTCATAAGAAATCCGCTACCGCTTCCCTCAGCTAAGAAAACACGCTGCTATCCGTTCCCGCCCGCCCACCGACCAACCGCGCTGTTCGCACCGTGCCGCACTGCTTGCAGGCAAGCAGGGCCATACGCGAGTTCGGGATCCGGCGGGCTGCCTAAGCCATACGCACGCACTGTCCCGTCAGTTCGTCTGAGACATGGATGGCACTATTGTGATGTATGGACTATGGCCAAGAGGGGGGCTACTGGGCGTCCTTCGGGATCGTCGGGAAGAAGGTCATCGATCGCTTGACGGCTTCGGGATCGATTTGCTTGAATTGTTCGAGTGCCGGTTGGGCTGCCGGCAACGGGCAGGCCCGGACGTAGTTGATGATGGGCATTCGCACGTAAGTCGTCTTGGTATTGGCGGTTTTGAACATCTCGACGAGGCGTTCCAACTGCGACCAGTCCTGCCACCGCGCGAGGTCGGGAATCACGAGGTCGGCCATTTGAGGGTTGTCGAGGACGAGCGAGAAGGCCTGCAGGACGCGGGCACGTGGCACGATGTCCCCCTCCGTGCCGTGGAATCGCAGGGCCATGATCGCGGCGTAGACGTCGGCGTAGTTGTCGCTCGTCCCCCCCTCCTTGTTCTTGAGGAACAGCTCTTCGATCAAGGGTACGCCGTCGGGACCGCGCAAGGTGAGGTAGCAGGCGATCAGTGCATCGAGTCCGGAGCGGGATTCCGCATCGGTGCCGCGCAGTCGCTGCTCGAGCATGGCGGTATCCTGGGCGTTGCCACACACTCCGAGCATCGTGAGATACAGGCGCTTACGACTGGGCGGCACGTTGGGATCGGCAATCCATGCCAGGAGTTGTTGCCGGTTCATTTTCGGCTTCAGTTGCTTGACGCTGGCGTACGGCGCAGGGCGAACTCGTCGTAAGCGTCGCGAGACAACATGGTGTCCGCGTCTTCCAGGTATGTCTGGAAGAAGTCCAGCCGTTCGGCCTGGTTGTCGGGCAATTTCAGGAGGTCGAGCACATACTGGTATTGCCGGTCGTTGAGTTTGAGCGGTGTCGACCAGGTGAGCTGGGACGGGTCGATCCCCATCACGAGAAACTTGTCTCCGCGCTGGGCGTCGCCAAAGAAAACCGTCGTCAGCGTCTTTTGCTGGCCCACGACCGCAGCGCCCTTCAAGACTTGGGTGATGGTGAAGGTGGCGGATGGTGTCGCCGCGGTGGTGGCCGTCGGATCCGGCTGGGACGGCTTGGGCAGCTGATCCAGCTGCGCGATCACGACGGCGTCCATCGAGGCGATTTCTTCGCTAAAGGTCTGGGCGACCGCCGTGCAAAACGGACAACTCAGGGCGTACCAGGCGGGTGCCAGGATGCCGGCCAGCAGAACTCCCGCGACTCCAAATGTCCGTTGCATGTGCATGCCAGGCAGCCTCTTGTCAGGGAGCGATCAGTTGGCGCTGACCACTCGGTTGAGTTCCACCAGTCGATCGGCGCGGGGAAACTGTGCGGCCACTTCCGTGGCGTGAGTGACCATCAACAGGGCGATACTCTCTTCGCGACAGACTTCCCGGATCAGATCGATGATGCGTTGTTGATTGGCGGGGTCGACGTTGGCTGTCGGTTCATCGGCCAACAACAGGGAGGGTCGATTGGCCAAGGCCCGCGCCACGGCCACACGCTGTTGTTCGCCCACCGACATCGCGATCGGCTTGTGCTCCGTACGGTGCGAGAGGCCCACTCGATCGAGCAAATGCCGGGCTCGCGCAATGTCGCGACGTCGGCGGCTGAAGGTCATCCCCAGCAGCACATTTTCCAAGGCGGTGAAGGCGGGCAGCAGATTGAACGTCTGGAACACGTACCCGATCTTGGCGGCACGAAACCGATCGCGGCCGGCCTCGGAGAGCCGCACCAGATTAATGCCATCCAGTCGAATCTCGCCCGCATCCGCCGCGCAGATCCCGGCAATGACGTGCAGCAGCGTGGTCTTGCCGCAGCCACTGGGACCGAGCAGGACCATTTGTTCACCCGCCGCTAACTCGAACAGCGGGATGTCCAGAATCGGCAGCGGATGCCCATTGGCCTCGACGTACGATTTCTTGACTTTCTTCAGCAGCAGCATCGATGAGTCAGTTGGCTGAGTATCCGAGAGTTCCGATCGACCGGGCGCGCCGGCCAGCCAGCACGTTCGGTTCCTACTCTTTACGGGCACGGTGTGCGTTGAGTTCGGCGGGACGACGAGTCACCGGCGACGCATGGCCCGCTGCAAATCCCGTTGTACGGAGGCCTTCTTGAGCACCTCACGTTTGTCGTGCAGTTTGCGGCCGCGGCAGAGGCCCAGGAGCACTTTGGCAATTCCCCGTTCGTTGAAGTAAATCTTGAGCGGCACCAGCGTCAGGCCTTTCTCGTGGGCCTGCCCGGCGAATTTCCGCATTTCGCGGCGGTGCACCAGCAGCTTGCGCGCCCGCTTCGGTTCGTGGTTCCAGATCGTGGCTTGGGTATACTCCGGGATATCACAACCTACCAACCACAACTCGCCACTGCGGACGCGGCCGTACGCTTCGTCCAGCGAGATCTTGCCGTCGCGCAAGCTTTTCACCTCGCTGCCCACCAGCGCAATGCCGCATTCCAGCGACTCCAGCACATCGAAGCGATGGCGTGCCTTGCGATTCTCGGCGATCGGGCGACTCACAGGTGGCTGGGCACCACCGCCCGATTTCTGCTTCTGTTTGCTGCTCTTGACCATGCCGTCGCCTGCCACGATCTCCGTTCACGAACCCGGCGGGGCTGTGCCCCAGGTCCACTCGCTCTGCTCCACTTTGTCACATGGTTCCGCAAAATGGAAGCGGGTGCGGACCGGCCGGGAGGCGGGGCCGGTTCTCAAGCCCCCTCTCCGACGATCTTCCGGGGTCCGCAGGCTCCTGCTAGAGTGGACATCCCGGCGTCCGGTTCCCAGCCAGCCAGGTACTCCCGCAGGCCACGACAGAAGGTACTTCTCGTGACTCACAGCCCGGCTTTTTCGCAGGTGTACTTCGATGGTGCGGAACCGTCGTTTGCCGTGCAGTTCCACCTGCTGGGAACCGTGGGCTACGAAGAATCGCAGCGGCTGCAGCGGCACCTGGTCTACGAAGCCGGGGGGCAGGACGATGGCCGCATTGTGGTCTTGCTCTGCGAGCATCCGCGTCTGATCAGTGTGGGGCGCTCGGGGTCGCGAGGTCACATTCGCTGGACGAACGAACAGCTGCGCATGCGACAGCTGGAGGTGCGATGGGTCAACCGGGGTGGCGGGTGCGTGCTGCATGGGCCGGGCCAACTCGCCATTTACCCAATTGTCCCGCTCGCCTGGCACCGCTGGACGGTGGGTGAGTACCTGGGGCGGTTTCAGCGGGCCCTGACACAGACGCTCGACGACTTGGCCGTTCGGTGGGAGACGTACGTCCCGAGTTCCGGGGTCTGGGGACGCAGCGGTCAGCTGGTGGCCTGCGGCGTCGCCGTCCGCAACTGGATCACCTGCCAGGGAGCGTTTGTGAACGTGAATCCGGCGATGAAGGACTACGGATTTGTGGATGCCGTGGATCCGCTGACGACCGTCGCTGGCCAGAAGTCGACCATGGGGAGTCTGTTTGCCGAACGGCGTCAGGCGGTCTCGATTCCCAAGGTGCGGGCCACGTTGATTCCGCAGCTGGCTGCCTCGTTCGGCACCGATCGCTATTATTTGGTGACGGGACATCCCCTCTTAACGCCGACTGCGCAGGCCCTTGCATGGAACGACCTATCGTGCCTCATGAGCTACCGATCCTCGACCAGGCGGCCCCTGTGCGGCGGCTGCCCCGCTGGTTGAAGCGGAAAGTGCCCAAGGGCAATTTCCACCACTTCACCGCGGGTCTGATCCAGGATCTGCGCTCTGCAGACCGTGTGCGACCATGCGCGGTGCCCGAATCGCATGGAGTGCTATGCGCAGAAGACGGCCACGTTCATGATTCTGGGAGATATCTGCACGCGATCGTGCGGCTTCTGTTCGGTCGCGCGCGGGCGGCCGTTGCCGGTCGATCCGGACGAGCCCCGGCGGGTGGCGGAAGCGGCGCGGCGGCTGGAACTGCGGCACGTCGTGATCACTTCGGTCACGCGGGACGACCTGCCGGACGGCGGTGCCGGTCACTTCGCCCGCTGCATCCAGGCCGTGCGCGGCGCGACGCGGTGCTGCCGTGGAAGTGCTGACACCCGATTTCCGCGACAAGCCGGCGGCCATTGACAGCGTGGTCGACGCGGCCCCCGAGGTCTTCAATCACAACACCGAGACCGTTCCGCGGCTGTATCGCAAAGTGCGCGGTCCCCAGTCCGACTACCGGTGGACGCTGCACCTGCTGCGGCGCGTCAAGGAGCGGAACCCGCAGCATCAAGACCAAGACCGGATTGATGCTCGGACTGGGCGAGTCGCGCACCGAGGTGCTCGACGTGCTGGCCGACCTGCTCGATCAGGGTTGCGAGTTCCTGACGCTCGGGCCAGTACCTGCAGCCGGACGAGACGCGGTATCTGCCGGTGGTTCGTTATTTGCCGCCGGAAGAGTTCGACGAACTGGGGGACCTGGCCCGGCGGATGGGATTCGAGCAGGTCGCCAGCGGGCCCTTTGTCCGCAGCAGCTACCATGCTCGCGACATGGCGATGTCCGTCAGCCATGGAGAACGTCGGCCCATGAGCCGATGAACGATGCCGAACACTGCAAGCCGTGACCGTTCCCGACCTGGGTATGCCGGGTCTGGCCATCGTCGTGAGCGTCTGGCTCGTACCGCTGGGTGCTCACGTCCTCCCGGGTGACCGCATCGTCGAACTGTCTGGCCGGCGACGCGACGATCGATCTCTCGGCTCCGGTGGGCGGCGTGTTCTGCGAGCGGCACGTGTCGGAGGACGAACCGGTGGTACCCGGTCAGGTGCTGGGATGGATCAAGAACCGGCCGATTGAACGAATGCTCAGCGGACGGTGAAACGCCCGCCGGGCTGCGGCTTCGAGCGGGGACGCAAGTGGACGTTCGGCAACCAGGTTGCTAGACTTGATGGCGCTCGCGGTGTCACGCTTCTTCCGCTCACCGACGGCCTAAACCATCATGTTATGTCCTGTCTGTCGTGAACCGATGGTCATCGTGGAGTTCGAGAACATCGAGCTGGACACGTGCGTCGACTGCCGCGGTCTGTGGTTTGACGCTCAGGAACTGGGGCAGTTGTTTGAGCTGGCCGGCGTGCCCGAACGATATCAGCGACCTGGAGTCGCAGGTCGATCGTCTGCCGCATGCCGGGCCGCGTCGCAAGTGTCCGCGCTGTCGTCGGCCAGCTGGAGTCGGTGCGCGCACCGTCCGTCTCGGGTGAGTTGATCCTGGACGAATGTCCGCGGGGAGACGGTCTGTGGTTCGACCGCGGAGAGCTGGAAGCGCTGCTCGAGGCGCTGTTGGGCGATGATCGCAGGCGCTGGAGAATGTGCGTGGTTATCTGGGCGAGTTCACGTCGGTGAATCGTTCGCGAGAAGACGTGCCTGATTAGGTTTCGCAGCTTGCTGAAACGGGAGAACATACAATGGTGTGGCTGTTTGGTAGGAATCGGTGTGGTGGTCCTGGTGGCGCTGTATTTCGTGGGGATCTACAACGGCCTGGTGCGGCGGCGGAACGAGAAGGACAACGCCTGGTCGCAGATCGACGTGCAGCTCAAGCGGCGGTACGACCTGATTCCCAACCTGGTGGAAACGGTCAAAGGGTATGCGAAGCACGAGCGCGAGACGCTGGATGCGGTGATCAAGGCCCGCAACCAGGCGGTGTCGGCGCAGGGCCCGGCGGCGGCCGGGCAGGCCGAGGGCGTGCTGGGGGCGGCCTTGGGCAAACTGTTCGCGTTGGCCGAAGCCTATCCCGATCTGAAGGCCAACCAGAACTACCTCGCGCTGCAGGAAGAACTCAGCAGCACGGAAAACCGCATCGGCTACGCCCGGCAGGCGTACAACGACGCGGCCACTCGGTACAACAACGCCCGCGAGGTGTTTCCCGCCAATCTGATCAGCGGCGGCTTCTCCAAAGCCGAGCTGTTCGAGATCGAGTTCGGTGCGGAACGGGAAGTGCCCAAAGTCAACTTCAGCTGAGTGCCGGGTGCGGGCCGTTGGCGATGATCACAGCCGAGTCCACGGGGAGGCGCAAGACCCGTGTGGGAGCAGATCGAAAGCAATCGGCGTAAGAGCATGTTCATCGTGGCCGTCATGGGTGTGCTGCTGGTGGCCACGGGCTTGGCGCTGGGGTACCTGTTCACCAACCGGCCGGAAGGCGCCCTGCTGGGCGGCGTGATTGCCGCCGGGCTCTGGCTCGTGATGTGGCTCTTCGCCAGCTACGCAGGGCGATGACGTCCTGCTGCAGATGGCCGGGGCCCGCGAGATCCAGAAGCAGGACCATCCGCAGCTGTTCAACGTCGTGGAAGAAATGTCGATCGCGGCCCAGTTGCCCAAGATGCCGCGCGTGTTCATCGTCGACGATCCGGCGCCCAATGCGTTTGCGGTCGGCCGCAACTCCGACAAGGCGGCCGTGGCCGTCACCATCGGTCTGCTCAAGATTCTCAATCGGGACGAGCTGCAGGGAGTCGTCGCGCACGAGATCGGCCACATCAAGAATCGGGACGTGGCGCTGATGACCACGGCCGGGATCATGCTGGGGGCCATCGTCATTCTGGCCGACATTGGGCTGCGGGCCATGTGGTTTGGCGGAGGATCGCGCCGCTCGCGCGACGACAACGGGGGCGGCGGAGGCGCGCAGGCCATCCTGATGCTCGTCGCGCTCGTGTTCATCATTCTGTCGCCGATTCTCGCGCAACTGATTTACTTCGCCCTGTCGCGGCGTCGCGAGTATCTGGCCGACGCCTCCGGTGCGATGTACACGCGGTGGCCGGAAGGTCTGGCCTCGGCGCTGGAGAAGCTGGGCGGCAGCACGCGAGCCCAAGCCGATCAAAGCCAGGTGACGGCGCCGATGTACATTGTGCGGCCGTTGCAGGCAGGGGAACGCCGCAATATCACGTCGGCGTTCTCGACCCATCCGCCGCTGGAGGAGCGCGTTCGCGTGCTGCGCGGCATGGGCGGCAGTGCCGATTTCGCCGCCTACGACCGGGCCTTCGCCCAAGTCACCGGCCAGAAACACGTGATCGGCGCCCGGACGCTCGACTCCGCCGGACAGACCGCGGCCGCGCGGCCCGCCGACGTGCCCGAGTTGCCCACGCCTCCCGCCCGTATGCGTGCGGCGTCCGATGCCTATCTGGCCGGCGCCGGGTACGAGCGCATCGAATGCGGCCAGTGCGGGGCGATTCTGAAAGTCCCGGCCCAACACCGCGGCCGCGCCCTGGCTTGTCCTCGCTGCGGCGGCAAGATCTGAGCCAAGGAGGCCCAGATACGACTGCGGTCCGGCCACATTGTCGAGCGGGTCGCCGCCCGCGCCGACACTAATCCGCATTCGCAGCGTGGCCCGCGAGCAGACGCAGAACTCCGTCCGTCACCTGGCCGATCGTTCCCACGTCCTCGCCGAAGTCGTCAGGTATGGAGATGTTGAAGAGTTCTTCGAGTCCCATCGAGATCTCGACTATGTCCAGGCTGTCGCAGCCCAGGTCTTCCACCAACGCATCGCTCTCGCGCAGCGTCGCCGGATCCATTCCCATCTGCTCAATCCCTTCACGACGATACGTGGACGACACTGCCAGGCGGAGGTGAAGAGACGCCTTCTGCACCGGGGTAGGTCATCCAAGCGGTGCGGTCGCGATGCGCGGCGCCTGTCTTCGGCGCAACTTCGAGCGGTGCCGGAACTGCGGAAGCTTGTTCCAGCCTGCAGCCTGCAGCCTGCCGCCTCCCGCCTCCCGCCTCCCGCCTGCTCACTCCGTCTTCATGTGCACGCTGACCACGCCTTCCTCGGTCAACGTTTCGGTATTCATGCCCGAACGATGGAAGATCTTGAGCATGCCGGCGTTCTCGGGCAGCACGTCGGCATGGAATTCCTTGATGCCTTCCTGTTTGCCGATTTCGATCAGGCGATGGAACAGGTAGGTGCCGAGCCCTTGCCGTTGAAATGCATCCGCCACGACGAAGGCCATTTCCGCGGCCCGCTTGGCCGGGTTCGTCAAGTAGCGGCCGACAGCCACGATCTCCTCGTGGCCGCCGCTGCCGTTGACGGCCACCAGCGCCATTTCGGTGTCGTAATCGACGTTGCAGAACACCTGCACCTTGTTGTGCGGCATGGCCTTCAACGTGCCGTGATACCGCAGGTACTTCGTCTGCTCGCTGAACGAGTAGAACATGTCCTTGATCAGGTCTTCGTCGGACGGCCGGATCGGCCGAATGAGCAGTTTCGTGCCGTCCTTGGTCGCGTACTTGCTTTCCAGGTGCGACGGATACGGATGGATCGGCGGCAGGATCTGGTCGGCGTACACCAGGTGGCGGCGCTTGGCGGCGTGCAGCAGTTCGGCGCGGAACTCCGGATGGGCGATCGAGATCAGGGCCATGGCCCGTTCCCGCATCGTCTTGCCGTGCAGGTAGGCGACGCCGTGTTCCGTGACCACGTAGTGGATATCGCCGCGCGTGGTGACGACGCCGGCGCCGAGCTGAATGAACGGCACGATGCGGCTGCGCATGCCGTCCTTCGTCTTGGCGGTGCTGGGCAACGCCAGCACCGGCTTGCCGCCTTTGGCCATGGCCGCTCCGCGCATGAAGTCCGCATGGCCGCCGATGCCGCTGTAGAGTCGTTCGCCGATCGAGTCGGCCACGGCCTGACCGGTCAGATCGATTTCGATGGCCGAGTTGATGGCCACGATGTTGTCGTGATGCGAGATGACCCGCGGATCGTTGGTGTACTCGGACGGGTGCATTTCGATCATCGGGTTGTTGTCCAGGAACTCGAACAGTTCCTGGCTGCCGGCGGCGAAACTGCCGACGATCTTGCCCTGGTGCAGCGTCTTGCGCTTGCCGGTGATCACGCCCTGTTTGACCAGGCGGATGATGCCGTCGGAGAACATCTCGGTGTGGATGCCCAGGTCGTTGCGATCGGTCAGTTCGGCCAGCACCGTGTCGGGCAGTCGGCCGATGCCCAATTGCAGCGTGTCGCCGTCGTAGACCAGGCTGGCCACGTTGCTGGCGATCTTGCGCGTCGTCTCGTCGGGGTTGTCGATGACGGGCCAGGTCAGCAGCGGTTCGTCGTGCGGCACGAGGAAGTCGATGTCGCGCACGTGAATGAAGCTGTTGCCGAGCGTGCGCGGCATGTAGCGGTTGACCTGCGCGACCAGCAGTTTGGCGGACAGCGCCGCGGCCCGCGTCATGTCGACCGAGACGCCCAGGCTGCAGAAGCCGAACTGGTCCGGCGGGCTGACCATGATCAAGGCGACGTCGATCGGGCAGGCGGCCGGTGCGGAACATCTCGGGGATCTGCGAGAAGAAGATCGGCGTGTAGTCCGCCCGGACCTGGCCCACGGCATCCCGCACGCTGTTGCCGATGAAGAACGCGTTGGCACGGAAGCGATCCGAGTACTTCGGATCGGTGTAGGGAGCCACGCCCATCGTCAGCACGTTCAGCACTTCGGTGTCTTCCGGGCCGCCCGCCGTATCGACCAGGGCGCGGACCAGCTCCTGGGGCTCGCCACACGCCGAGCCGACGAAGACGCGATCGCCCGGGCGAATGTGCTTGATGGCCGCTCTGGGCCGTGGTGATCTTGTCGTGCAACGTCTCGCGCCAGTCCGTTGTCATGTTGGGGAAACTCCAGTGCGTACGAGGTTTTGAATGTCGGGAGAGGGATTCGGCCGGGTCTGCGGCCGCCGCCGAGACGCCTGATCGTTGATCCATCGTCCGGGCTCATTTCTCGGTGAGAATAATGCGGGCGTCCGCGACCATGGCTCCCTTGCCCCGCGGGTAGACCAGCAGCGGGTTGATGTCCAGTTCGCTGATTCGCGGATGCTCGGTCACGAACTGGCTCAGTCGCAACAGGCACTCGGCCACCGCCTCCAGGTCCGATGGCGGCTCGCCGCGGACGCCTTCGAGCAGCTTGATCGACCGAATGTCGTGGATCATCTCGCGGGCCACGTTCTCGCGAATCGGAGCCAGGCGGAAGGCCACGTCGCGGAACGTCTCGGTGTAGATGCCGCCGAGGCCGAACATCAGCACCGGGCCAAACCGCTCGTCGCGCGTCACGCCCAGAATGACCTCCTTGCCGCGTTCGAGCATCTGCTGAATCACGACGCCCCAGATCTCGACGTCGTTTCCCATGCGGCGGCGCACGGAATCGAGCATCGTGGCGTAGGCGGTGCGGACCGCCTCCTCGTCCCGCAGATCGAGCTTGACGCCGCCCACCTCCGTCTTGTGCAGGATCTTGGGACCGGCGATCTTCATCACGACCGGATAGCCCATCTCCTGGGCGGCCGCCACCGCTTCGTCCGCCGTCGCGGCCAACTTGTACTTCACCGTGGGGAAGCCGTAGTACTGCAGCGCCTCGAGCGCCTTGAGTTCGATCAGGTTGTGGCGCCCGGCCGCCAGTTCGCGATCGAACAGCGCCTCCACGTCGTCCTTGTCCACCTCGAATTGACGATAGCCCTGGATCGTGGAACGGACCCACTGGCCGAACCGCGTCTTGGCGGCCAACGCCCGCATCGCGTTTTCGGGAAAGGCGAAGGTCGGCACGTTGTACTTTTTCTGCAGCAGTTCGACTCCGGCCGAAACGTCCACCAGCCCCATCAAGCAGGCCGCCATCGGCTTGTTGCAGAACTCCTTCGTCTCGCCAATCACCCGGGCGATTTCCGTCACGTCGGTCATCGTCTGCGGCGTGACGATCACCAGCACCTGATCGACCTGATCGTCCGCCGTGACCGCGTCCAACGCCGCGCGATACCGGTCGTGTCGCGCATCGCCGATCACGTCGACCGGGTTCTTGATGCTGCCCACCATCGGCATCTGGAACTGCAGCGACTTCTTCGTGTAGTCGCGGAACTTGGCCAACTCCAGGCCGTGGCGAATGCAGGCGTCCGTGGCCATGATGCCCGGCCCGCCGGCGTTCGTGATGATCGCCGTCCGCTTGCCGGCCGGCAGTGCCGGATCGGTGAAGACCTCGGCCAGATCGAACAACTGCGCCACCGTCTCGACGCGGAACGCGCCGGCCTGGGTCATCAGCGCGTTGTACAGATTCGTCCGAACCGGCCAGCGAACCGGTGTGCGAGGCGGCCGCCGCGGCGCCCTCCACCGTGCGACCGCTCTTGATGACCATGATCGGCTTGGGATGCGCGCCGTGCGTGATCTCGTGGGCCGCCTCGAGGAACCGCGGGCCGCTCCCGACGTCCTCGACGTACATCATGATGGCCCGCGTGTTCGCGTCCGCCGCGATCGACCGCAACAGATCGACCTCGTCCACGTCGCACTTGTTGCCGAAACTCACGAACTGCGAGAAGCCGATGCCGCGTCCCTTGGCGTAGTCGAGCAGGGCGGCACACAGAGCACCGCTCTGCGAAATCAGCCCCAGACGTGCCGTGCGGTGGAATGTCGCGGCCGAACGTGGCGTTCATCGACACCTGTGGATCGGTATTGATCATTCCCAGGCAGTTCGGGCCCAGAATCGACATGCCGTTTTCGCGGGCAATCGCCCGCAGTCGATTCTCCCGCTCCACCCCTTCCCCGCCGATCTCCTTGAAGCCGGCCGAGATCACCAGCACGTGCCGCGTTCCCGAGCTCGGCCGCATTGCAACAGCACCCGCTCCACGAACGGCGCCGGCACCACTGCCACGACCAGGTCCGGCGGATCAGCCAATGCGAGTTCAAGTCGGGAAAGCAGGGAATGCCCTGGATACCCTTGGCGTTGGGGTTCACCGGGTAGATGACACCCGTGTAGCCGCCGTAGATCAGATTGCGCACCAATGCGTGGCCGACCGATCCCTCTTTGCGCGATGCGCCGACGACGGCGATCGAACGCGGACAGAAGAAACTGGGTCAGGTCGCGTACGCCGGGGGAGGCCGGAGCCGACGTTGCGGACATGAGGGATCCTTTGCGCTCTGGCATGCGGGCAGCTGGCACTGGAATGGGTGCGCGAGATCGCTCCAGTTACAGATTAGTGGTTGCCGGCATTTTGTTCCAGACACCCACGGCGGGATCCGAAAATCAACTCTACCACATGCCGACGCGAGCACTTGGCGGAACCGGCGGCCGACGATCGGCACGGTTCCGGCAGGTGGACTGGCGTTCCGGCCGAGTATGCGGTCAGGCCGACTGCAGCTTGTCCGGCTACGACTCGGATGCAATGCACCAGCACCGCGAGAAGGCCCGGTGCGACAAGATTGCGCACCGGGCATCGGTCGCCTCCTGCGATCGCGCGGCGGCCTCCTGCCGCGACCTGCGGCTCGATGCCGCAGTTGCGAAGTCGGTGAGTGCACCGCCCGCGGTCACGACTAACGCTGCGGTCGATTCCGAATCAGGTCCTCGACCACCGACGGATCGGCCAGCGTGCTGGTGTCGCCCACCTTGTCCGTCTCGTTTTCGGCGATCTTGCGGAGAATTCGCCGCATGATCTTGCCGCTGCGCGTCTTGGGCAGACCGGGCGCCCACTGAATCACGTCCGGTGTGGCGATCGGGCCGATCTCCTTCCGCACGTGCTTGATCAGTTCCTTGAGCAGCGCGTCGCTCGGTTCCTGGCCGACCCGGAGCGTGACGTAGGCGTAAATGCCCTGGCCCTTGATTTCGTGCGGGCAGCCCACCACGGCCGCTTCCGCCACCGCCGGATGGCTGACCAGCGCGCTTTCCACTTCCGCCGTTCCCAGCCGATGCCCCGAGACGTTGATCACGTCGTCGACGCGGCCGAGCAGCCAGTAGTCGCCGTCCTCGTCGACGCGGCAACCGTCGCCCGAGAAATACAGCCCCTTGAACGTGCTGAAGTAGGTCTGCACGAACCGCTCGTGGTCACCCCACGTGGTGCGCATGATGCCCGGCCACGGGCTTCTTGATGCACAGCTTGCCGGCCTTGCCGCGCGGTTCCTCGCCGACCTTGATCGTCCACCACGACCGGCTCGACGCCAAAGAACGGACGGCTGGCACTGCCCGGCTTGAGCGTGTGGGCACCGGGCAGCGGCGTGATCAGAATGCCGCCCGTCTCCGTCTGCCACCAGGTGTCGACGACCGGGCAACGTTCCTTGCCGATGTGCCGCCAGTACCACAGCCACACTTCGGGATTGATCGGCTCGCCGACCGACCCGAGCAGCTTGAGGCTGGACAGGTTGTGCTTGTTGATCGGCTCCTCGCCATGCCGCATCAGCGCGCGAATGGCGGTCGGCGCGGTGTAGAACTGAGTGACCTTGTACTTGTCGACCACGTCCCAGAAGCGACCCGCGTCGGGATACGTCGGCACGCCCTCGAACATCACGCTGGTCGCGCCCGGTGCACAACGGGCCGTACACGATGTACGAGTGGCCGGTGATCCAGCCGATGTCGGCCGTGCACCACCAGATGTCTCCGTCCTTGTAGTCGAAGATGTACTTGAACGTCGTCGCCGCAAAGACCATGTACCCGCCGGTCGTGTGCAGCACGCCCTTGGGTTTGCCGGTCGAACCGGAGGTGTAGAGGATGAACAGCGGATCTTCCGCGTCCAGCCACACCGGTTCGCACTTGGCGTCCGCTTTGCCCATCGCTTCGTGCCACCACACGTCGCGGCCCGCCTGCATCGGAACGTCCAGGCCGGTGCGCTTCACGACCACCATGTTCTTGATGCTCGGACACTGCGCGACGGCCGTGTCGGCCTTCGTCTTCATCTCGATGTCGTTCTTGTTGCCGCGCAAGGCCGTGTCCTGCGTGATCACGATCTTGCACTCCGAGTCCTGAATGCGGTCGCGCAGCGAATCCTCGCTGAACGCCCCGAACACGACCGAATGAATGGCACCGATGCGGGCACAGGCCAGCATGGCGATCGGCAGCTCGGGAATCATCTGCATGTACAGGCAGACGCGATCGCCCTTCTTCACGCCCGAGCGACTTGAGCACGTTGGCGAACTTGCACACTTCCGTGTGCAGCTGCCGGTAGGTCAGCTTGCTGCTGCTCGTCGGGCGAGTTGCCTTCCCAGATGATGGCCACCTGGTCGCCACGCTTCTCCAAGTGGCGATCCAACGCATTGACCGAAATGTTGGTCTTGCCGTTGATGAACCACTTGATGAAGACGTTGCCCTCGAAGCTGTAATCGTGGACCTTGTCCCACTTCTTCTGCCACACGAAGTCGTCGGCGATCTCAGCCCAAAATGCCGTCGGGGTCCTCGATCGACCGCTGGTACATCTCGTCGTAGCTGCGCAAGCGAGGGGCAATGCGCCTTGCCGGCGAAGTTCGCATTCGGAGGAATCAATTTGGTTCCCTGGTCGCTGGACGGAGTGTCTGCCATCGGTACCTGACTCCTACAAGTGCAGAATGCTGCGGGAATACCGTGAACAAGTGAACGGGCTGGGACGAGCCTCGGCCCACGATCTCCCAGAAAACGTTACGGTAACGCCCCGCGACAGGCTGGCGGCAAGCAGGGGGCATGGCCCGCCACGGTCGGGGCACGTCACCGGATCCGCCGACCGCGGCGTCGCGCTCGGTATCGATCACCCGCATCGAACGCCACGAGCCCTGCAGAAATCGCAGCCAGATACACCACCCCCAGGATCCAGATCCAGGCAGTGACCAGTCCCCAGCAGCCGTGCAGGCCGGCGCCGAGATATTCCATGGCGACCCACGTGCCCACCGCCAGCAGCGACCGCCATCAACAGGCTGGTCACAAACACAAATCGCGTGTCGCCGGCTCCCTTGATGGCGTTCACGAAAACCATGTTCAACGCATCGAACAGGTTGTAGGCCGCGACATACCGCAGCAGCACGATCGGCAATCGCTCGGATTTCCTCGCCCATTGGCCGTGGGTTCGCCCGCGAAGAACCCGAACAGGAACAGATCGGGCACCAGGACGTACATGGTCGAGACACCCAGCATGTAACCCGGTCGCCAACCACAGGCTGGTCCACGTGCCGCGTGCGGCCAGATCCGGATCGTTTCGCCCCAGATGCTGACCCACCAGAATCGACACGGCCGTGGACAGACCGAACACCGGCATGAATGCCAGCGAACTGACATTGAAGGCGAGATTCGTGGCCGCCAATTCCTTGACCCCCAGGCTTCCCACCAGGAACACGAACACCGTGAACCCGGCGACCTCCAACAACATCTGCAGGCCGGCCGGCCCGCCGAACTTGAGCAGCCGACGCAGCAGCGGCCAGTCGAACCGCCAGTCCAGCGAACCGAACCAGCGGCGATTCCCGGCAGAGCCAACAGCACCACGATAGACGACGACCTTGGCCGCAATGGCGACGAATGTGGCCCAGGCCCCGCCGGCAATGCCCGCCGCCGGAAATCCGGCATGCCCGAAAATCCACGCGTAGTCCAGCACGATGTTCAGCAACACCGAACCCATGTCGACCAGCATGACAATCCAGGTCTTGCCCTGGCCGCTGTAGAAACACGAAAAGGCGCTCGAGACCAACATGGCCGGCGTGCCAAGGCAGAGGATCCGGAAGTACGACCACTTCCAGGCGCGCACCTGCTCGCGTATGCCCGGCCAGCGGCAAAGATCGGCGTCGGCAAACAGCATCGGCAGCATGGCCACCGGAGATGCCAGCACGGCAATCCAGACGCCCTGCCAGACGACCGCGCCGATCCGCCGTCGCTCGCCGGCCCCGAAGTACTGGGACACAAACGTCCCCGTATACATGCACAGACCCAGCGGACAACAGATCAGTGACCACCACAACAGCGCCGCGGGAAAGCTGGCCGCCAACGCGTCCTGCGACCAGGCCATCAGAGAACATCCGGTCGACGAACGTCAACAACGTCCACGACAGGCTCGACAGCACCAGCGGCAATGCCAGTTGCAGCACCTCGCGTCCGCCACACGGGCGACTCCACCAGGAATGCACGGCAGCGGGCGTCGAGATGGGTTGGCGGTGATTCAAGGTCGTGAACGAGGAGGCCTACGAGGGAAGCGAGTGCTAAAGTGGGCAACTCCGATGCGCCGCACGTCGCGTCTGATCATACCGGCTTTCGGGCGGGCGGACGACCCACGCCCCGGGGCGCCCGAACGCCCCACACAGCCTGGACACCGCGGCCTCCATCCAGGTTCAGGGACGGCCCCGCGCCGGCCGGTCGGGCCGCGGGTCGGCACGGTTGACGCCCTCCCGGGTCGGTCTTAGGTTGGCGTCAGTCGCTCGACACGTATTCGTCTTCGGAGGTCGCCGCGTGATGCCTGGAAAAAAGACCGTGTTTGCCGTCGGTGCGCATCCGGATGATGTCGAGTTCAACATGGCCGGCACGCTCCTGTTGCTGGCGCAGGCCGGCTTCGAGCCGCACATGATGAATGTGTCGCGAAGCAACCTGGACAGCAATGAACTGCCGGAAGACGCGATCGTTCGCATGCGGCGGCAGGAGGCGGAGACCGCCGCCCGCGTGATCCAAGCGGTCTACCATCCGCCGATCGCCAACGACCTGATGATCTTCTACGAAGAACCGTTTGCTGCCGCGAAATGACGGCCATCGTGCCGCGAGATCCAACCCACGATCGTGCTCCTGCCGTCGCTCAACGACTACATGGAGGATCACACCAACACGGCGCGGCTGGTGATCACCGCCTGCTTCAGCCGCGCCATGCGGCACTACACCAGCATCCCGCCGCGCGAGCCCACGGGGCAGGACGTGTATCTCTACCACGCCCAACCGCATCTGAACCGCGACGGCATGCGGACGCTGGTGGTTCCCGAACTGTTCGTGGATATTTCGGATGTCATGGACACGAAACTCCACATGCTGGGCTGCCACGAAAGCCAGCGACAGTGGCTGGGCGAAACGCAAGGACTGGACGACTATCGCGAGAGCATGCGCCGCGCGAGCGAGGAAGTGGCGCGGATGCGACCGGACTGCGACTGGCCGTATGCCGAGGGGTTCCGCCAGCACAGTTTTGTGGGGTTCTCCGCGCGGGACGGTAATCCGCTGGCCGAATCGCTCGGCGACAAAGTGCAGCGCACGGTAGCCTCGCGACGACGGAAACTTCACGTCGGGACCATCACCGCTTTGATGATCGGCTGGCTGCCGTCGATGATGTTCTGCATCACCTCGCGCGTCTGCGCAAAGGCAAACGTGTGCGTGACCAGCGCCTGGGCATCCACCAGGCCTTCGCGCAGCAGTCGGTTGGAAATCGGGAAGTTGATGGCCGGCTCGGCAAAGGTCGGGATCAGCGAGATCTTGCGGAAGATCAGGTCGTTGACATCGACCTCCACCTTGCTGCGGCCGCCGAAATGGAGGCCGTAGAACGTGATGATGCCGCCGAACTTGATGATGCTTCAGCGCGTCGACCAGGCTCTCCGGCGGCGAAGAAATGATGACGCGATCGACGCCCTGGGGAAACTGGCGTTTGATCTCCGCCGCGAGATCATGCTTGCCCATCTCAAACATGTCGTCGCAACCGAATTGCAGCGGCCGCCGCGAACCGAGCCTGCTCGCGCGGTGTGTCGGCCGCCAATCCGGTGATGGCCACGTAGCCGGCGCCGTAGAGTTTCGCCACGCGGGCCGACATCAGGCCCAAGGGGCCGGGGCCCAAAACCACCACGCTGCCACCCAGCGGGATCTGGGCGTTGATCACCGACGTGAGGGACACGGCCAACGGCTCGGTCAGGCAGGCCGAGATGTGGTCCAGTCCCTCGTACTTGACCAGGCTGTTGTAGCGCACCGACATGTACTCGCCCAGGCCCGGCTGGCCTTCCAGGTCGTACATGTTGCGGCAGAACTGTGGCTGACCGCTCTTGCAGTCCCCGCATACGCCGCACATGGTGCAGTCTTCCACGATCACGCTGTCGCCCGGCTTGACCGTCGTCACGTGCTGGCCGACTTCCACAACCTCCGCCGAGATCTCGTGGCCCAGCGCCATCGGCTGATCGGCCCAGTCGCGCACGAAGTTGATGTCGGTGCCACAGACGCCGCAGGCGTGGATCTTCACCACGACGTGGTTCGCGGCGGGCGGCGGAATGTCGCGGACGCGCTCGTGGATCTCGAGGAACTTCTTGCCAAACAACCCCCGGCTCTGCATCGTGATTATCTCCCCATGAGTCGCCGCCCCAGCAGCGTGGTGGCCGCCTGACGTCGCGTCCGCTGCGGGGGCCGTTATCCGACGCCATACAGGCGGCCGTCGAAACCGGGCCGCACATCATCGTCTGCGTGGTCCATGGCCTGTCCGAGATTCGCAAACACCTTCTGGAATCCCGCCACGATCTTCTCGTTCAGAGCCAGGCCGTTGGGTGGATGGATCGAGTGGACATTGGTGTAGCTGTCGCACAACATCTGGGCGACCGGGAAGTCGCTGGGGTCATAGCGGTAGGTGATGCCCTGGGCCTCATTGATGGCCCAGGGATAACGTTTTCCGACGCCGATCATGCTTTGGAACACGTCCTGGGCCAGCACGGGCATCGTCTGCCACTGGCCGACCAGGATTCCTTCCCGGAACAGCGCCTTCTCGATCGCCACCCGAAACCGCCGCGGCGTGGCATCGATCCCGGCCGCCTGCGGATCGAATCGCACGGCGTAAAACCAGTAGACGTGCTTGCAGTCGGCGGGGCACACCGGCGGTATCACGCCGGGAATCTGCCGCAATTCGCGGCTCAAGTACTCGGCGTTGCCGATCCGCGTGGCGATTGAATTCATTCAAGTGCATCAGTTGTCCGCGGGCGAGGGCGGCGGGGAGTTCCTGGTTGCGGTACATGTAACCGAGGATCGACGCGTTGTATTTCTGCCGACTGGTCGCTTCGTCACACTCGTCGCCGAAGTACCGCACGAGGTCCCCTTTCTTGAGCACGTCTTCGTCGTTGGTGACGAACAGCCCCCCTTCGCCGCCGCAGAGGTTCTTCAGGTTGTTCAGGCTGAAGGCTCCCGCGACGCCCAGCGTGCCGCACATGCGGCCCTTGTAGATCGCTCCGTGCGCCTGGCAGGCGTCTTCGATGACGTGCAGTCGATGCTTGCGGGCGATCTCCAGAATCGGATCCATGTCCGCCGGGCAGCCCTGGATGTGCACCGGGATAATGGCTTTCGTCCGCTCGGTAATGGCCGCCTCGATCTGGGCCGGATCCATGGTGTAGGTGACCGGATCGATATCGACGAACATGGGAATCGCCATCTGGTGCAGGACGCACGAGGCCGTGGCCAGGAACGTGTACGAGGGGACCAGCACTTCGTCGCCGGGTCCCACGTCGACGGCGGCCAAGGCCATGTGCAGCGCCGCGGTCCCGCTGCCGGTCGTCAGGCAGTGCTTGGCACCCACGAACTCCCGCCATTCCTTTTCCAAAGCCGTGACTTGCGGAGCCGTCCCCCCGGCCACGATCCCGCTGTCCAGCACCGCGTTGACGAACCGGCGTTCGTCGTCGGTGATCACCGGCCAGTTCTGATAGTCCGCACGCGTCAGAATCGGAGTTCCGCCATCGATTGCCAGCCGCTGAGTCATCTGGAGTCTCCTTCGAGCAGGGAAGTTTGCGCGACGAGTGTACCAGTTGGTCGGAGCCGATACAAGGAACCCCGATCGCTCGGAAAACGTCGGCCAGGACCGCCGTCCCGGTGGCTTTGCTTGTTGGGCCGCCTGCCGGCGGTTACGATGAGTCCGGCCGCGAGTTCTGTCACATCGCACAGGCTCGGAGAAATGTTCCGCCGGCTTTGCCACTGCCGGCCACCGGCGTTTTGAGCTGCCCTGGTCAGCCTGGCCAGTGCCGCGGCGCACCCGGGATATCGACGCGGAACGCGTGTGCACGGCCAGCGGGCAGAGGTGGGCGAGGACGGGAGTCATGCCGAAACCGAATAACAAGCCGCTGTGCGTGGTGATCATTTCGGGCGCGACCGGACGGACGGCGACGCAGGTCGTCAATGCGGCGCTGGCCCAGTTCGAACGACCGAATGTGCGCGTCGTCAAATGCCACCATGTGCGGACCGTGACCGCGGCGCGCAAGATCGTGCGGGAACTGGAGAACGACCACACGGTGATCTGCCATTCGCTCGTGTCGCCGGCCGTTCGCGACGCGGTCGTCGCCGAAGCCAGCCGCCGCATGATTCCCGCGGTCGATATCTTGGGACGCGTGCTGGCCGTGTTGAGTGATCATCTGGGAGTCGCTCCCCAGCGCAAGCCGGGCCTGTCCTACAAGCTCCAGAAGGAATACTTCGACCGCATCGACGCGGTGAGTTTCACGCTCGAACACGACGACGGCGCTGGACTCAGCACGCTCTCCGAAGCGGATGTCGTGTTGGTGGGAGTCTCTCGCGTGTCCAAGAGCGTCACCTGCTTCTACCTCGCGTATCGCGGCATCCGAGCCGCCAACGTGCCGCTGATCCCCGGCGTTGATCTGCCGGACCAATTGATCGCCATGCCCCGTCAGAAAGTCATCGGCCTGACCGTGACTCCGCACCGCCTGCAGTCGGTTCGCGAAGCGCGACGTCACAAGCTGGGTGGCGGCAATGTCGACTACTACGTGGGCGGCAACGAAATCGCAGCCGAACTACGCTATGCGCTGAAGGTCATCAAGAAATTCGGCTGGCGCAGAATCGACGTTTCCTACATGGCTGTGGAAGAAGTGGCGGTGCAGGTGTTGCAGAATATCGGACGGTGAGGCGGCAGGCGGGAGGCTGTGATCTACGAACTAAGAACTAAGAACTAAGAACTAAGAACTAAGAACTAAGAACTAAGAACTGGGTGCATCAACGCCAACGGCACGATCCCGGAAAGGATCGTGCCGCGGTGTGATTCGTCGAGTCCGGTCCGAGCGTTAACGCTTGGAGAACTGCGTGCCCTTGCGAGCCCCGTGCAGGCCGTACTTCTTGCGTTCTTTCATGCGCGAATCACGCGTCAGCACGCCGGCGTCCCGCAGCGACGGGAAGCTGGCCATGTCGTAGCTGACCAGCGCTCGGGCAATGCCCATCTTGCACGCGCCGGCCTGGCCGGTCGTACCACCGCCCCGCACCGTGATCACCACGTCCACGCTCTCGGCGACAACCGGCGAGTTCCAGCGTGTCGGTCAGCTGGCGGCGGTCCTGCTCGATCGCGAAGTACTCGTCCAATGGACGCTTGTTGACCACGATCTTGCCGTTGCCCGCACGAATCCGCACTCGCGCGACGGCCGACTTGCGCCGGCCCGTGCCCAAGGCATCCCCGTTGATCTTGTCTTTCTTGACTGCAACCATAGGTCTCGGTGTTCCAAAAGCGATTACTTGTTCGAGTACTTGTTGCCCAATTCAATCGGCTCGGGCTGCTGCGCCTGATGCTCGTGGGTCGGTCCCACCACGAGCTTCAGCTTGGAGAGCATCTTGCGAGCCAGCTTGTTCTTCGGCAGCATGCGGCGCACCGCGTCGCGCAAAATGGCCTCGGGCTCGCGGGCGTGACGACGAGCGGCATTCTCGGAACGCAACCCGTGGTAGCCGGTGTACCATGTGTAGACCTTGTTGGTCCACTTGTTCCCCGTCAGGACGATCTTCTCCACGTTGGTCACGATCACGAAATCGCCCGTGTCGACGTGCGGAGTGTAGGTGGGGCGATGCTTGCCCATCAGAATCATGGCGATTTCCGACGCCAAACGGCCCAGCACCTTGCCTTCCGCGTCGACCAGCCACCACTTCTGCTGAACCTCACCCGGCTTGGCCATGTAGGTCTTTGTACCAGCCAACGTACGAACCCTCCCGAATTGGATGCCAAAACGCACGATTCTAGCGATTTACGCCAACCCACACAAGGGTCGACGCGGCCAGGTGTCGGATCTTGGCACTTGGGACTTAGGACTTAGGTCTTAGGACTTAGGACTTAGGACTTAGGACTTAGAGTTTAGCACTCTAAGCTCTAAGCTCTAAGCTCTAAGCTCTAAGCTCTAAGCACTAAGCTCTAAGCTCTAAGCTCTAAGCTCTAAGCTCTAAGTCCTAAGTCCTAAGCTCTAAAGACTTGTCGCCCAGCGTTCGCCAGGTGGCGAGGATGTGCGCGAGCCCCTCGACGGGTGCCTGGCAGGCGAACCCCTCGCATAGGTAGGCGAGCGGCTCGGCAGTTTCGAGCCGTTTCCCAGCAAACAGCGGCTCCAGCGCCGCTGAACGTGGGGTGTCCGCCCGTGCGCTGCGGCAGGCGACCACACGGCGCGGCAGAAAGGTGCGGCGCAGGGCCTGGATCGCTTGCTGAGTTGCCGGCTGCCGGGTGTCGCCGGTGAGAACGATTTCCCAGGTGGGGCCGAGCCACAGGTCGGCCGCCAACAGCATCTGGGCGACGGCTTCGGGAGCCGTACTCAGCACCGGCCCGGCCGACCGCAGCGTCTCGTGGGCCGCCTCCAGCAAATCGTGTCGCCCCGTGAGCTTGCCCAGACGCACCAGGGCGGTGGCCATCATGGCATTGCTGCCGGGAACGCTGCCGTCAAACACTTCCTTGGTCCGCGTGATCAGCGATTCATGGTCGTCGGCCGTGAAGAAGAAACCGCCCTGATCTGAGTCGCGGAAGTGCCGCAAGACGATCGCGGTCAAGCGGATCGCCTCGTCGATCCAGCGTTCGTCGAAATCGGCTTCGTAGAGGGTCACGAGCGCGTCGATCAGGCCGGCGTAATCGTCCAGATAGGCGTCCAAATAGGCCTGGCCCTGTCGCCAGCAGTGGAGCAGTCGCCCGTCGCCGCGGCTGAGGGATGTCAGCAGAAATCGCGCGGCTTGCTGGGCCGCCACCAGGTAGTCCGGACGATCCAGAATTCCGGCCGCCGCGTGCCAGCGCCTGGATCATCAGTGCATTCCAGCTGACCAGGATCTTGTCGTCTTTGCCGGGGCGCACGCGGCGGGCCCGCGCTTCGAACAGTTGCCTGCGGGCCGCCGCCAGTTCGCTCTCCAGCGGCTGCGAATCGCACTGCAGGATGGCGGCACACTGGGCGAGCGTCTTGGGCAGGTTGAGGATATTCTGCCCGTCGAAGTTCCCGCGCGTCGTGACGTCGTACACGCGGCAGAATCGCGTGCCCGTCTCTTCCCCCAGGATCTGTTGGATTTCGTCGACGGTCCACACGTAGAACTTGCCTTCCTCGCCCTCGCTGTCGGCATCCTCCGTGCTGTGGAATCCGCCCGTGGCATCGCGCAGGTCGCGCAGGACGTAGTCGATCGTCTCCCCGGCCACGTGCGCGTAATGCGTCTCTCCCGTGACGAGGTACGCGTCCAAGTAGGCTGAGGCGAGCAACGCGTTGTCGTAGAGCATTTTCTCGAAATGAGGCACCAACCAACGTTCGTCGACCGAGTACCGGGCGAAGCCGCCACCGAGGTGATCGTACATGCCTCCGGCAGCCATCTTGTCGAGCGTCAGTTGGACCATGTGCAGCGTCTGCGGGTCGCGGTGGCGGTGCCAGCTGCGCAGGAGTACCTGCAGGTCGATGGCGTGCGGGAACTTGGGGGCCTGACCGAAGCCGCCGTAGCGCGGGTCAAACGCCGCCGAGAGTCTGGCGTGGGCCGTCCGCAACGCGTCCAGTGTGACATCGTCCGTGCCTGTCGGGAGTGCCACTTGATCTCGCAGGTGCTGAGTCAACTGCGCCGCTTGCTGCAGCACGATCGGGCGGCGGTTGGTCCACGCCTCGACCACGGCCTGCAGGACCTGGTCGAAGCCGGGCATGCCTCCGCGGGCGGTGGGCGGCCAGTACGTGCCGCCGTAAAACGGTTGCACGTCGGGGGTCAGGAAGGTCGACAGCGGCCAGCCGCCCCGGCCCCCCAACGCCTGCACGGCCTGCATGTAGATGTGATCCAGATCCGGTCGTTCCTCGCGGTCGACCTTGATGCACACGAAATGCTCGTTCATCACCGCGGCCAGCTGCGGGTTCTCAAAACTCTCGTGTTCCATCACGTGGCACCAGTGGCACGCCGAGTAACCGATCGAGAGGAAAATCGGTTTGTTCTCGTGCCGCGCCCGTTCCATCGCCTCGGCTCCCCACGGATACCAATCGACCGGATTGTCCTTGTGTTGCAGCAGGTACGGACTCGATTCGTGGGCCAAGCGATTCATGCGGGTCTCCGCTCGATGTTCGTCGACGGTGGCACACAGAAGGTGTACCGTGGACATGTTAACGCACGGACAAGTTGCGCCCGCGCCGACCGAGGTCTTCCCACGCGACTTACCGGCCCGGCGATTCCGGGCCCGGGAACGCGCCGGTCGCCACGTCCCGGCAGTAGGCTGCGACGGCCTCCTTGACGGTGGTCCGCAGGTCGGCGTACTGGCGCACGAAACTGGGCACGTAACCGGTGGTCAGGCCCAGCAGATCGTGCAGCACGAGGACCTGTCCGTCGCAGTGGCCGCCCGCCCCGATGCCGATGGTCGGAATCCGCAAAGCGGCGGTGAGCTTCGCGGCGATGGCGGGCGGGATGCACTCCAGCACGATCGCAAAGGCGCCGGCGTTTTCGGCCGCCTGCGCGTCTTCCCAGAGGCGATGTTCGTCGCGCTGGATCTTGTAGCCGCCCATCTGATGCACGGTTTGAGGACGCAGGCCCACATGTCCCATGACCGGGATTCCGGCACCGACCAGCGCCGCAATCGTCTCGGCCTGCTCGACTCCGCCCTCGAGTTTCACGGCCTGGCAGCGGGTTTCTTTCAGGATCCGTGCCGCATGGGAGATCGCCGCGGTTCGTCCCACGTGGAATGTGGGAAACGGCATGTCGACAACCACCAGCGCCCGCTGCACGGCGCGGCCCACGATTTCCGCATGGTAAATGATCTCGTCCAGCGTCACGTGGAGCGTGTTCTCGTGACCTTGCACGACCATCGACAGGCTGTCGCCCACGAGCACCGCGTCGACGCCCGCTTCGTCCAGCAGGGTGGCCAACGGGAAGTCGTAGGCGGTCAGCATGCTGATCTTGCGGCCGGCGGACTTCAGCGCCGCGAACCTGGGAACGGTCATGCGGGGAGTTTTCTCGGACATGCGACCGCCTGTTTCAGCCAAATGATAGAAGGCTCGCTACCCTCGCATTGTGGCGGTCGAAATCCCCCCTGACAACCTGCCCACGCGTCCCGGACTGGGCGGACCGTCCACGGCCACCGCGGGCGGAATCGTGGATTTTCTGGGACCTGTCGGCTATCTTGAACGCTGTAACCGTTCGCAGGCATTGGACGCTGGATCCGACTGAATCGCAGATTGACAAACGAGGAACGGCAGAAGTCGCAGGTGAAGAGTGCTCTGTCGTGACCTCTTTTCTGTCGCCTTCTACCTCCGGGAGAGACTCCCCATGCGCATGAGTGTTGCCGTGCTGACGTGGACGGCGCTGTCGGCCATCGCGATCTCCTCGGCCTGGGCCCAGGCCCGCGGGGGCCGTCCTGCGCCGACCGAATCGTTGAGCGGCGAAGCGACCGTCAAAGGTGTGCGAGCCGGCGTGCTGCAGGTCACCACTCTGGACGGCACGGACTGGTTGGTGTCGATCCCCACGCAGCCCGAAAACGTCGTCTTTCGCGCGTCGGCCAGCCCCCAGTTTCTCCAGCCACAAATGGCGGTGCGCTTCCACGCCACGTTCAAGAAGACCGACAAGCGACGCAAGGAGTATCAGGCGACCCAGCCCGTCGCCGCGCTGGAGATCATCACCCTGCGGCCCGGCAGCGAACCGAACGTCTATCCCGAGGATGCGAAGGACAGCCGTGACGAACTGTTCCAGGACGACCCAGGTGACAAACCGGAGAAGAAGAAGGACATTCCCCCGGTTGCGGACGAACTGGACTGTCTCGTGATTGGCAACTTGCTGGAGTACAAGAACAACAAGATCAGAGTTGCCGCGGGACCTTTCGTGGTCTCGGCCGAGCTGCCGGAGACGGCCGAGGTGACGGTCGACGTTCGGCACTGTCTGTGGGTCCACGCGGGTGACAAGGTCGAACTCAATGCGCGCTATTTCCCGGCCATGCGCGGCCAGGCCGAGGGGCAACAACTGACGATCACGGCTGCGCAGCCTCTGACGGCGGCCGAGAAGGCCACGAAAGGCCGCCGTCGTGCCGGGCGCGACCGCAAACAAGAAGAACCGCGCAAGTCCGGTTAGCTGGAGGCCGTGAGTTGGCCGCTGTTTCGCCTGCGCACACGCGACGCAATGAGAAGCGCCGTCAGCGCCAGAGGAACCAGCATCTGAGGCCAGTGCGACAGGGCCGGCGGAAATCCGAGTCCCACCTGCAATCGGCCCGAGCCCGGAGTCGTCGGCATGTTCAGGCTGACCATCAGCATTCCCGAAACCACGGCCACCAGCACGGCCGCCGCGATCCACCAGACGAACCGCGTGCCACTGCGGATCGCCACTCGGGCGATCATCAACGTCAAGACGACGGGTGGCACATAGGCGATGCCGTGAATTAAAACCGCGGCCAACTGCACCGCCCAACGCGTCTCCTTATAGGAGGCAAATCCGCTGAGAATCCCCACCAGCCCCGCGCCGTAGACGACCCAGAGCAACAACAGCAGCGGAATGGGTATCAACAGATAAGTGATCGCAGGATGTCGCCGCGCGAATCGCCCGCGACCTCCCTCCAGGTCGGCGGCGACCTCGCTGTCGTGGGGCAATCCGAGCCGAATCGGCGAACTGACGGTATCCCATGCTTCAGCACTCATTGCGCGATTCCTTTCTTCGCGAGGCCGGTTGTCAATCGGCGGTTCGTTGATGAAGGAGAGCTCCGTTCTCCGCAAATGCCTACCAGCCGCGTCAGTGGGGATGGCGGTCGTCGGGTTTTTCGACCACGTACGAGTCGACAATCTCCGATCGCCCCTCCGGATGAATCGCACGCAGCGGTTCGATCCGAAAGCGGGCCCGAATCCACTTCACGGCCGCGGCCCGGTAGCGACGCCGACAGAAGGGAATCAGTAATGAGATTCCCAGCAGGTCGGTCAGCAGTCCTGGCGTCAGCAGCAGGGCGCCGGCAAAGAAGATCATGGCCGCGTCGAGCAGCGAGTCCGTTGGAATGTGTCCCTGAGCCAACTCGGTGCTGATCCGGCGAAACGCCAGCAGTCCTTGTGATTTTGCGAGGAGTGTGCCGGCGAGGCCGGTGACAACCACCAGCAGCAACGTGGTCAGCGACGCTCGTGTTGCGAGCCAGCACCAGCAGCAACCACAACTCGGCCAGCGGCACGAGGATGAACAGTGCAAGCAGTTTCAACAACAAGAGAGGATGTCCGATAAGTGTCCGGGCGCCGTACCGCGACGCGCGAGGGGTTCGTGGGCCGCACTTCGATTCTGGTTCGTGCGGGCCACGAGCGGCCTCCGCGGTCCCCTCCTAGCGTCGCTTCGTCGTTCTTCGCCCCCGGGTCCGCCTCGACCGCTTTGTCTGCCAGGCGGTCCGCTTCGTCCGTGTTGCCCAGTTCCCGATGCATGGCGGCCAGGTTCTGGTAGGGAACCGACAACGCCGACTTCTGGGCCGCACCATCCTGCACGGCCTGGGCGATCAAGCTGGCGCCCTCCTCGGTGACCGAGACCGCCGTGTTGCGGCGTCCGGTTTCCCACAGCGAGATCCCCACGCTGACCAATTGTTCGCCGATCAGTCCGCGTTCGTCCAGCAGACTGTCGGGATACGTGGTCTGGAGATGAGGCAACGCTTTGTCGTACCAGCGGACGGCCGTCGCCTCGTCCTTCTGATGGATCGCGTAGATCGATCCGGTCAGGAACTGCAGTTGACCGAGGTGATGGGCCGTTTCCGGCGACTCCGAACGCGTCTTGCCGCCCGAGGTCAGCAGCGCGTCGGCGTTGTTGGCGTACTGCAGAGCGGCAGAACCGTGTCCCTGACGATTGGCGACCTGGGCCGCATACCAGAGTCCCGTGCCCAGCTGCCATTCGACCGCCGCGTGGTAGTCGTCATCTTCCGATCTGGGCAATCAGGTCGCGTCCCAGCTGCATGGCCGCGTCGGCGATCTTGTCCGGGGTGCCCTGTCCGTCGAGCACCAGCAGGCAATGCAGCGACGTGCTGTAGACACTCAGCAGACTCCGCGAGGAGCCGCCGTCCTTCTGGATGAAATCGTTGGCCGTCTTCTCCGCCGTCGCCAACCACTGCGGGACCACCTGGTGCTTCTGCTTCCAGGGACCGTAGGCGAGGATCTCGGCCAGCGACAGTTCGGAATCGATCAGGACTTGTCGCAGTTGCTTCTGCGATTCTCCCCTTCCGCACGTTCCGTCTGTGCCGCCGCCAGCTTGATGGCGGAGACGGTCTCTTCCATGGCTCGCCGGTAATCGCGCGGAGCCGTCGTCGCCAGCAGGCGGCCGTACAGAAATCGGGCGCGGGCATGGTCCAGGCGGACAGGTCGGTGCGTTTCAGGAGCCGCCCGCAACGATTCGAGTGCCTCACGCGATTGGCCCAACTGGCGACGCGCATCGGCCAAGATGATCTGGTATTCGACGTTTTCGCCGTCGAGTTCGATGGCTTTCTGGGCCGCTTCCAATGCCGACAACGGCTTGCCGCACACGAGGTCGAGCTGGGCGGCCAGAGCCAAGGGCAGCGGGTTCTCGGGCGCCAGTCGCTGGGCGGTCTTCAGGTCGGCCAGGCGCTTGGAGTACTGATCGGCCGGCTGCTGTTGAGCCCGCAACAAGAACGGCTCGACCGTGATCGTCTCGAGAATCACATGTTCGACGCGGGCCTCCTGCGAGTTCGTGGTGCCGTCGGCATACGCGAACATCAGTCCCCGTTCCGGATAGACTTCGCCCAGCGGGCGATTCTGATCGTCGTTCACGACGGCCGGACGAAAATTCTCCAGTCCCAGCTCCTTCGTCACGTCGGCGCGCGTGCTCGGAGCCGCCAGGTGGATCACGATCGAGCTCACCACGTTCTCGCGGATACTCACCTTGACCGTCGGAAAGGGATCGATGGCGTAGGACAGTACTTCGGTCGAGTCCTGCTGCGTCACCTCCGCCGGTTCACCCAGTTTCGTCACCACCTGTTCGCGGGTGGTCTCGCCCGGAGTGATATCCTGGAAACTGGCCGGCTTGATGCCTTCGACCGGTGCGTCGCCGGACTGCTCGCCGAGATTGCCCAAGGCCGTCATCTCGGGAGCGAGTTTCACGGGCGGCGCCGCCACCGGAGCGCTCGGTTTCTTCCCGTCCGCCTCCGCGACAGGATCGATCGGCAATAGGTTCACCGGGGAAAGCAGCGCCTTGGGCTCCTCGCCCAGCGCGGGTTCGCTGGCCGCGTCCTGTCCGCACACCACGACCGCCGGCATCGTCGCCGACAGCCAGGCCGCCAGAAATACCAGCACCAGACAAGACTGTCTGCAGAGACGGCTGTGAATTCGCCGGTTGCGATCGCATGGCGTGTTCCTCCTGAACACCTGGTGCCAACCGGTGCGCCGACCGGTTCGCACGCGCTTCGGGAAATAGAGGGCGACATCATAGCGGCCCCCCTCCCACCGCGTCCAGACGAATTCACGACCCTTCTGGAGGGGGTGCGCTGGGATGCGATATGAGCGACCGGCCGAAGTCAATAGCCCAGTTTCTCTCGCACAAACTGCCGGCTGATTTTCAGGCTTTCGCGCAGCGGCCGCGTGAGTTTGAGATCGCGCGGATGTGCCAGTTCAATCACGGCGTCCCCGGAGAACCGGATCTTCTGCAGTGCGACACGGATCGCATCGTAGTCCATGCGGCCCTCCCCCAGGGCCTCCACCCAGGTCTTGTCCGGCAGCTGATCGCGCAAGTGCAGAAACACGATGCGGTCGCCGTACTCGAGCAGGAACTTGACCGGATCCACATCGGCCTGCACCAGCCAGTCCAGATCGGGCCCCAGTTTCACGTCGGGGACGCGTTCCAGGGTCCCCTTCAGATCGTACATGCCGTCGGTGACCTCGTACGTGTGGTTATGCAGATTCAGCACCACGCGATGGGCCGTGCAGAGGGCGATGATTTTTTGCAGCAGATCCGCTTGAGCATCCAGCTGGGCTACGGTCTTCCGGGCGGGAGCCGCGCCGACCGATGTACCCAGCGTCCGCCCGCCGAGTTGCGCGAGTCGCGTGATGATGACCTCGGCGCCTTCGAGGATCTTGCCGTGTTGCTGGCGGTCCCACATGTCGGCGCCGTACGACGTGCCCAGCACGGGCAGTTCGTGCTGTTGGGAGAGCTCGCCGATCCGCTGCACCGCATTGTCCGGCAACAGCGCGGTGTGCATCAATTCGATGGCGTCCATTCCCGCATACTTCATGTCGGCGAAGATCTGGTCCAGGGCCGGCGTGATGTCGTAGTTGGCCATCGTTGCCGCGTAGACCCAGGGATGTGCGGCGACGCGTACCTTGCGCTCCGGTGCGACTGCGGGTGGGGAGGCGTGCAGGACGGCAGCGGTCGACGCCACGGCGGTCGCCGCGGCGACCTGAGTCAGAAAACGTCGGCGGGTCAGCATGTCAGACATCACGGGGACCTCGTCATCGTACGTGGAGCAGGGGATGGGAATAACGCACGCGCCGTCGAATGCCGTCGAATAATGTCGTCATGGGCCGAAGGCTTCCAGGTCAAGATTTCCGGCAGCCACCGGCCGTTCATGATAGGCGGATTCGTGGCGCGGAACCACCAGTCCCGCACGCGGTGGCCCGCCGATCACCCGTCAGGTTGCGCCATTTTTCGGGCCACCATGATCAGATCCACGCTCGTGTCGCGGTCGTAGGGTTCGTTCCGATATCCGCCGTGCACGATGACTCTGTCGGCCCCCGCCTCGCGCGCCCACTGTTCGAGGATCGCGGCCTCGAACCCCAGGAAGCGGATCGACTCGCCCCACAGCGTTGGTTCGGCCGCCAGGCCGGTGACCAGCAGATCGACATAGCCCGTCGTCCCGTGGCGATGGACGCCTTTGACGATGACACTGGGCACGCCGTCCCGCTGCGTTCGCACACATTTCTGCCACAGGCAAGGACCGTCCGACAGTCTCCAGAGATTGAGGACGTGCACGACGACGACACCACCCGGCTGCACGGCCGCGAGCATGCGTGTGACGGCCGTCCGGGCCGTCGTCAGGTCGGGCGCAAGGGCCAACGAATTGCCGACACATATGGCGGCCTGGAACCGGCCGGGTGTTGGACACGGTTCACAATATCCGCGGCAAATCCACTCCAGGCCGGCGGGTTCGCCGAACGTCCGCCGCGCCTGCGCGAGCATCGATTCACTCACATCCGCTGCTTCGACACGCAGTCCCCAGGCATGAAACATCGCTGCGTGATGACCCGTGCCACAGGCCACATCCAGCACCCGCTCGGCCTCCACCGTGGCCAACAACTGCCGATAAAAGGGGCCTTCGTGGGCAAGTCTTTTGGGCCAGTCGATCAACGATTCGTAACAGTCGGCCAGATTGTCGAGTTCGGGTGCGGTCATTGTCCTTGTCCCTGGAAATCGATGTGTGCGCGGCGAGATCCTCTCGCGGGCACCTGGAGGAGTTCCTCCAGCAACCGGCGCGCATGGTCATCCGCCGACTCGTCGAGTGCCCGTGCAGCGAGGTGGAGACCCTGTCGATGGTGTTCGAGAAACGGGACAGCCGTTCCCGGTGGCGGCGGCTGGGGCACCAGGCGGCGGGCCACGGCCTCGAGCAGTTCCCGCAGCCCGGCTCCCGTCCGCGCACTCGTGGCCAGTCCGGCCGGACGATCCGGTGGAATCGACGGGTGCAGGTCGATCTTGTTGTGGAGGATGATCGGCTCGTTCGGCGAGATCGACACCCACTGCTCATCCTCAGGTGTCCAAGCGGTCGAGACGTCGGACACGACCAGCACGAGGTCGGCCGTCGCCACATGCCGCTCCGCCCGCGCGATTCCTTCCCATTCCACGTCGCTTGACGCGGCCCGCGAACCGGCCGTATCGGCCAGTTCCACCGGCCAGCCGTCGACGGTGGTCAGGGCGGTCAGGATGTCGCGAGTCGTGCCCGCCGCGTGATCCACCAACGATCGCTGGTAGCCCAACAGTGCGTTGAGCAGACTGCTCTTACCGACATTGGCTCTGCCGACCAGCACGATTCTCCAGGGTTGGATCAACCGCAGGCCCATCGTCGACCAGGCCAGCAGTTCGCGGAGCGAGCGGCGAGCCGTCGAGCATTGTCCGGCGGATATGTGCTGAATGGCACCCTGCACGCGTGCGCGACAGCGCTCCGCGGTACTGATCGAGCAGCACGCCCGCCACACGCAGCGTCCGGGCTTGGGCCAGTGCCAGTCTCGCCTCACCGACCAGTCGGTCTGCCGCACGGTCGAGTGTCCACTCGGCGGCCGACAGACGTCTGACAACCGGCCACGGTCAGGGACGCCAGCACCTGGTCCACCGCCGCCGTGCCGCCGTGGCAGTGGATCTCGATCAGTGTCGGGGTTCGCCGGCAGACCACCAGCTCTTCGCCACGGCTGGCCGACGCGTCGGCCACCGGCGGCGGTTGCCAGTGTCCGAACACGATGCGATCGCACGGGATGCTCGGCGAGCGGTTGCCGCGACGCGGGCTGGAACAGCCGTTGCACGATCGCCGTGGCCTCGTGGCCCTCGACGATCACCGTGGCCACGGCGCCGCGACCGCGGGGCGTCAGCACCGCCGCTCGGCAAGTTGCCGAGGTGCGTGGAGTGGCAATCGGGTGGTGGCAAACGGTCGCTCACGATTCCCCCGCCTGGCGGCGATTCCGCCGCGTTCAGGACGCCGACGGATCTGGTGAGTGACGAAAACCTGTCAGCGCGATGCCGCGCAGAACGAGATTCGGATCGAACTTCATGTCGCGATCGATCAAGCGGGCCAGGTGCATGCCGTCGCCGCCCGTGCAGAACACATTGGGCACGTGCGGCAGGCCGGCGCTCATCTGCAGGATCAGCTCGCGGACGGCGCCGACGCAGCCCCACACAATGCCGCTCCGCATGGCCTCCTGGGTCGACTTGCCGATCGGCGCCGGGACGCTGGAGAGGTCGAGATTCTCCAGCAGCGGCAGGGCATCGGTGGCGCTCGGCCAAGCCTTGCGCCGCGGTCTGGATCCCGGGCAGAATGGCGCCGCCGCGGAACACCCCGTCGCTCGTGATCAGATCGACCGTCACCGCCGTCCCGGCGTCCACGACGATGGCGCTGCGCTGCGGGTGCCCGCAGTTCATTGGCGGCCACGGCGGCCGCCAGCCGATCGGTCCCGACGCGGTCCGGAGCGCGCACGTCGATCTCCAGCGGGAAATGCGGTGTGCCAGCAGCGTGTAGGTGTCGGTCGGCCGATGTGCGCGAATCCAGGCGGAGAACTGGGCTTCAATCGTGCGGTTGCACGCTGGCCGCAAACCACCGCAGCGGCGTCGCCGGCAACTGCATCAGCACGGCCTCCAATCGCACCGGCGGACGATCGCCGACCGGCGACCGCGCGCATGTCCTTGGCACTCACGACCGTCGGATAGACGCCATCGAGCTGCAGGTCGACTTGGCCGGGCGACCGGTCGGCGTCGATCGAGACGACGAAACGGCCCAGCTTGATCGCGCTGTTGCCGACGTCGGCGACCATCAGATGGCAGGCACGGCTGGAGTATTCATCGGATGCGAGGCGTGAGATGGCGGGCAATGGCCTGGATGAGCAGATTCAGTCCCTGGCCGGTCACCGCCGAGATCAGCAGCACGTCGCCGTGCACGATCTCGGCCAAGCGGTGACGTACCTCGTCGGCACCGGGCAATTCGGCTTTCGTGACGCCACGATTTCCGGACGCTGCGCCAAGGACGCCTTGTACTCCACCAACTCGTGGCGAATGGCCCGGTAATTGGCCACCGGGTCGCTGCCGTCGGTCGGGAGCGGTTCGACCAGGTGCACCAGAATCCCGGCCCGCTCGATGTGCCGCAGGAACTCGTGACCCAGGCCGACGCCGTGTGTGGCGCCTTCGATCAGCCCGGGAATATCGGCCAGCACGAACGATCGATCGACGTCGATCTGCACGCGGCCCAGATGCGGAACCTTGGTGGTGAACGGGTAGTCGGCGATCTCGGGCCGTGCCCGCGACAGACGGCTCAACAGCGTGCTCTTGCCCGCGTTGGGCTTGCCGATCAGTCCCACATCGGCGATCACCTTCAGCTCGAGCGTCAGCACGCGATGCTCACCTTCCTCGCCCGGCGTGCACTGCCGCGGCGCCCGATTCGTCGCGGACTTGAAGTGCGTGTTCCCTTTGCCCCCTTTGCCGCCGCGGGCGGCCACGAACTGCTCGCCGGGCTCGACCAGGTCCCTGATCACGAACGCTTCTCGCCGCATCCAGCACCACGGTTCCCGGCGGCACGTGGATGATCAGGTCCTTGCCGCTCCGCCCGTGCCGATTCGCTCCGCTGCCGTGCCGCCCGCTTCGCGCGCGCCACGTCCGGCGGTGGGCCAAGGCGCGACAGGCTGTCGACACCCTCCTCGGCCATGATGATCACACTCCCGCCGTGTCCGCCGTCGCCACCGTCGGGGCCACCTTTGGGAATGTAGCGCTCGCGGCGAAAGCTGCAGCAGCCATTGCCGCCGTTGCCGGCCGTCACTTCGATCTCCACGCGATCGACAAACATCGGTCCTGCCAGTCTGCGAAACGAATGCACCCGCGCGGCCGTGAACAACAATACTTGGCCGCGGCCCCCGACCCATTGTTGGAACGAAAAAGGGACATTTCCCGCAGGAATGTCCCTTGCATGCTATGTTGCGCGAAATTCCCAAGTGACGCCGGACAGCCGGTCAGTTGCAGACGACATTGATCCGTCGTCCCTCGCGGTCGAACATCACGACGCCGTCGGTGAGGGCAAACAGCGTGTAGTCCTTGCCCTGTCCCACGTTCGCGCCGGCATGGAACTTCGTGCCCAGCTGGCGGACCAGGATGTTGCCCGGCTCGCACCCGCTGTCCGCCAAACCGCTTGACCCCGCGCCGCTGACCGTTGGAGTCGCGACCGTTGCGGCTCGACCCCTGCCCTTTCTTATGAGCCATTGCGTGTATCCTCGCTACCAGTCTTGGTTGTCCATTTGGGAAACCTTAACTTTTAGCGATAAACCCACAGGTAATCAACCCGTTCCTTGCAGGCCAAAAGCGCTCAGAATCTGTTTCTTGACGCTCGGCATCCGGCGTCGTACGGGCACGCCGAAGTAGATCTCGTCCTCCTGCTCCTTGATCGTGTCGCCGGGTCGCCAGAAGTTGAGTTGCAGGGTTTTGGCCAGGATTTCGCGGCCGGTTCCGGGCGGATCGCCCGGCTTGAAACCGTCGGGCAGATCCACCGGCTTGTAGCGCGTTGGTCAGCCCTTTGACGTAGACCGAGAAAAGTACATCCAGTCGCGGGTCAATGTCCTCCCAGGTCGCCAGCCCCCAGACCTCCTGGGGATTGTCCGGCGTGGACAACGGAATGGGCTGCACGACCGATTTCCACCGAGTTGAGCAGCGTCTGGCCCCGCATCTCCCGTTCCTCAATCAGCTTCTTGGCGGCCGGAATAATGCGATCCTGATAGGACTTCGACGGATCGTGGCTCGCCAGCACGAACTGCGGAAAGAACGAGCCAGCCTTCCTGCGTCACGGGCTTGGCATCGAACGTCGTGTGCCCCACTTGTCCTTGCACCGGCTCGGGGATCATGTCGTTGCCCAAATACCGGACGCGATAAACCATGTACCAAATGAGCTTCTTCTGCATCTTGCCGCGTGGGCTGCGGAACATCCACCTCGAATCGTACGCATCGGCTTGAACGCGAACTCCAGATTCCAGACCTGACGGCGCAGCACGACCAACCGCGCCCGCTCGAACGCCGTCCGCGACTTGGCTTCGAAATTCGGCTGCCAATCCATGCTCGGCAGCCCCTTGACAATCTCCACCAGTTCCAGCGGACCCGAGAAGCGTCTCCTCGTGTTGAGGATTCGGCGGAATCACCGTCAACACACCCGGCGCCAAGGTGCCGATGTCTTGCGCGAGCGTCGTCGTGGCCGCCAACGACACACAATGCCACCACCGAGCAAGCATGAAGCCATCGCCAAACCATAAGCAGATCCTGACTCTCAGCTGGAGGGAGGATGATCACCCGAGAAGATCGAAATCGAGACAGACCGGACCTTCAGTATAGTTACCTAGATTCCCTAGAATCAAGCATTCGCCGGTTGGCCGACGCGTTGGCCAGCTTTGAGCGGACATCCCGGAAATCCCGCCAATCGGTCCAGTGTCGGCCGCAGTGACATCCGGCTCGCCGTGATCGCGCGGGTGACCGCTTTCTGAGGAGCGTGCTGGGGCAGGGGCCGAGCGGCGGCATCCGAGACGTTGCCGGCCGTTTTTTCGACGAACCGGAGCGAACTGAGCAGCGACTGGTCGCGCGGCCCCGAATCGGTCGGCCAAGCTCGGATTCGTAGGTGAACACGCACGAGGCCCGGCGGCCCTGATCGTCGGTCAGGTGGTAGTAGACCCAGTCGATCGACAGTTCCGAGTCTTGCCGGTCGTGACCACCCGCATGACGTGCAGGCCGCTGTCGGTGACCGATTCCGAGGCCGTGACGAATTCGCCGAAATGGTCGGCCAAGGCCCGCTTCACGTCCTGCTGGAAATCCACGATGCGAGAACGTCTCGCCCTTTTCCAGTGGCGGCAAGGCCGAGATATTGGACTGGGCAATCAGGTCCCCCGGTCCACCATCCGCAGGACGCTCACGTCCTCCCGCTCGATCATCACGTGCCAGCGGCGGTCCAGCAGCAGCTCGAAGCCGCCGGCTGGGCGAGCGGAATTCGAGCAGGCGTGCCGGCTCGTCCGCTTTCAGTTCAGGTCGGCCAGCACGTTCTGGTGCAGAGTCGGCACGTTGGACCGCCTTCTCGATGGCCATTTGCACGCGGGCCGTGGCTTCCAGTGCCGGGTGGGCGTGTCCCACGGCCCGTTTCTCCTTGAGCGTCATCGCGTACCAGGTGATGCGCTTGAGCTGCGTGTCGAAGCTGTACTTGGCGGCCAACGTGATTTCGCTGGAAACACCCGTCCGCCGAACCGCTGACGGCTCCCTGGCATGGACGATCGCCAGGTTCTTTTCGACGCGATCCAGTTTGCATACCACGGTGCTGCGATGGACGGCATCCAACCCCAGCAGAGGGGCCAGCCAATCGGTGTCGAGCTTCCAGGTTTCGCCCACGGCCACGAGGCGATTCGGCAGCAGGGCGTCGACCATCGCGCTGTTGGCCGGCACGGTGATCAGGTCCAGTTCGTCGCGATCCAAGGGGCCCAACGGCGAAAACAGGACCACATCGTGCGGGTTTCTCGGCGACGACGGCGACGATCCGGCGATCGCTCCCGCAGCTGCGGACGCATCGCCCCTTCGCGGTACTCAATGATCGCCTCCGCCGTCTCGTAAGTCCGCACGGTGCTCGTCGCACGGTGCTCGGCGGCCCGTACCTGCAGCATTTTCTCGTCGTACACCAGCTGGGCGTTGACCTGCACCGGAGACTTGGCCGGCTGCTTGCCCTTCACGGTGAGTTTCAGTTCACCGTCCAGTTCAAACTGGACTTTCACCTGGCTCAGGTCGCCGGTGGCGAGCGCCGGTGTCAGATCGACCTTCTGGCCGCCACTTGCCGCTATAGAGGGGTTGTCTTCTAGCTGTAGGAGGCATAGCGGCGTTACTATAATAAGGAGGACGCGCAGGATCCGCGGAAAAGGTAAGGTGTTGGTTGGCATGTGAGCATCCAAGATGAGCGTTCCGAGGCCGAATAGCGGCAGCCGGTTGTGGTTCCAGCAGGACGACCTTGTTGGGGGGTCGTGCCGTCGGGCAACGCGAGTTAGCTGCGGTCGTGGACGAGGCGCCGCCGAGGGTGATGAGTCGCCGGTGCCGCATTCGGTAGATCGTCCGAACGATGCTCAGGCGTGCAGTCGAAAATCCGATCAAATCGTCGTTTCTTGCGGCGAACTTTTTTGAGGCGGGAAGCGACTTAAATGGGTATAACAGATGTCGGTTCGACGGGTGTCATCGGGGCGGATGAGGGCGTGGAGGGGCGATTTGGGCGAGCGCGGCTGAAGGTCGGAGGCAATTTCGATTGCGTACGCAGAACTCTGGTGGGAGGCGGGCGTAATCGATAAGCGGCTGTGTCACGTGCGAGGTGAGCAGCAGCCGGGGAGCGGCCCGGGACGGGACGCGTTTCCCAATCTGGAGGAGATCCTGGTGGGCGATGGGAGTCGCAGGGA
Source organism: uncultured Planctomycetaceae bacterium (assembly GCA_963754725.1). GTDB lineage: Bacteria > Planctomycetota > Planctomycetia > Pirellulales > Pirellulaceae > JAAYDI01. Next base: position 21,872 of record CAVWHV010000042.1, on the reverse strand, counting down.
ACACCATCGGGGTCATCCCGTCGAGAAGAGGATTGCCATGCATTCCGATTATCACATTCCGGCGATGCGAGAACTGCGAGATCAGCAGGTCCGTTTCGCTCCGCGCGACAAGAAGCTGGAGCAGCTGGATCGCGCCGAGAAGCTGATCGCCGAGATCGACCCGGAACGCACCTACACGTACGCCTATCTCTGTTTCCGCATCACGGCGTTTCGCCCGGAGGTGTCGCCCGACGTCGCCATGTCGGGCGCCGAGGCGCTGCAGGATCTGCTGCTGTTCGTGGAGGACGTGTCGGACGCGGCCAATGTGCCGGTGGAAGAGGTGCAGGAGCCGGTTCTACACGGTCGAGCAGTTGAGCAAGAACTTCAACGTGTCGACCAAGACGATCTCGCGGTGGCGCCGGCAGGGGCTGGTCAGTCGCAAGTTCGTGTTTCAGGGTCGCAAGCGGGTCGGGTTTCTCAACAGCAGCGTGCAGCGGTTTGTGTCGAGCAATCCCGAGCGGATTCAGCGCGGCGGCCGGTTCAGCCAGCTGACGGAATCGGAGCGGATGGCGATCATCGATCGGGCGCGGCGGCTGGCGCAGGCCGGCGGCGGGCCGGCGGAAGTCACGCGGCGGATTGCCAAGCACATGAATCGCAGTGTGGAGACGATTCGCTACACGCTCAAGCAGTTCGACCAGAAGTATCCCGGCGATGGCGATCTTCCCGGACCACACGGGTCCGCTGACGAAAGAGGCCAAGAAGAGGGTTTACCAGCAGTATCGCCGCGGGACGTCGGTCGACGCGTTGGCCAAGCGGTATGGGCGCACCAAGACCAGCATCTATCGCGTCGTCAACGAGATGCGGGCCCACGCGATCCTCGAACTGCCGCTGGACTACATGTACAACAAGGAGTTTGACCGGCCGAACGCCGAGAAGTCGATTCTGGGGCCGCTGCCGGAGTCGCACGGAGCCGCGCAAGAAGACGCGCGTGCCGGCCGGCCTGCCGCGCTACCTGGCGTCGTTGTACGAAGTGCCGCTGTTGACGCGCGAGCAGGAACAGCACCTGTTCCGCAAGTTCAACTACTTCAAGCACCGCGCCAGCCAGCTGCGCCAGCAGCTCGATCCGGCCCGGGCCAAGAGCAGCCTGATGGATCGGATCGAGGACCTGTACGACGAGGCGGTGCAGACGAAGAACCAGATTGTGCAGGCCAACCTGCGGCTGGTGGTGTCGATCGCCAAGCGGCACGTGAGCAGATCCGACGATTTCTTCGGCCTGGTCAGCGACGGCAATATGTCGCTGATCCGGGCGGTCGAAAAGTTCGATTACTCGCGCGGCAACAAGTTCAGCACCTACGCCAGCTGGGCCATCATGAAGAACTTCGCCCGGACGATTCCGGACGAATTCAAGCATCGCGATCGGTTCCGGACCAGTCACGACGAGATGTTCACGACCCGCGAGGACGAGCGATCGGATCGGTACGAGCAGGAAAGTGCCCAGCACCTGCGGCAACGTCAGATTGGCCGCATCCTGTCTCGGCTTGACGAACGCGAACAGAAAATTATCATTAGTCGCTTCGGCCTGGATCACCGCCAGGAACCGCTGACGCTCAAGGAAGTTGGCCACGAAATGGGGGTCACCAAGGAGCGTGTGCGGCAGATCGAGGCTCGAGCGCTGAACAAGCTGCGGCTGGCCGCGCAAGAAGAACGCATCGAGCTGCCGGATTAAGGACGCCTGCCGGCGTTCGCTGGGCGGATGATCTGAGGGGTCCCGGACGGTGGGTCCGAGGCCGGATCAGTGTTCTGGTGATTGGAACAGGGAAAAGACGGGAATCTGCAGGTCGCCGTAGCGCGTCTTGTTCGGCGGTACGGCGGGCGTTCCATCGGGCGGCCATTTCAGGGGTGCCCCGAGACAGGGGATCTAGCTGGCAGGGGAGGTGCTTCTTCGCTGGCAGAGGTGACGTTGTCCGGGCACGCACGGTCACATGCGCGTGCGGATCGGCGGGTTGGCTCTGACGATGTGGGGTGACCGACCCATTCTGGCAGGCTGGTTGGCCGGGGACCGGCAGGTGTCCTCGGTTCGACGCTGCCGGCGCAGGCCTGCGAGCGTTTTTTCGAGCCGTCCGTATTGCGTGATAACCGGTCTTCGTTATATTTACTGGTTTTCGCAGGGTGGATAATTCAGGCCAGCGTAGCTCAATTGGCAGAGCAGTTGATTTGTAATCAACAGGTTGTGGGTTCAAGTCCCTCCGCTGGCTTCGTGCCGGGCGGGGAAATCTGGCCGTCCAGGGGGCCGGTCGGAGAGCGACGGCAACCTGCTGGCGGGTACACGGGGAGCAGCGTTCATCGGGGGGTTTCCCGAGCGGTCAAAGGGGTCAGACTGTAAATCTGATGGCGAAGCCTTCGTAGGTTCAAATCCTACACCCCCCATTTGGTCAAGCGTCCGCGGGTGGTTGTTGTGGGGGAGCCGGCTGTGCTGGCAGCAGTGCGTGGAATTGGTCGCGTGGCAGGGTGGCGCTCAGGGGTGGCTGAGAGTGCGAGCAGATGAGGGGAATGCGGGTGTAGCTCAATGGTAGAGCGTCAGCCTTCCAAGCTGAACACGAGGGTTCGATTCCCTTCACCCGCTCTGGTTGGTCGGCTGCTGTAGCTCAGTCGGTAGAGCGCGTCCTTGGTAAGGACGAGGTCAAGGGTTCGAATCCCCTCAGCAGCTCTTTGGCAGGTGACGCTGGACCTGTACAGGACTGTGTTCTGTGATTCGCTGTGTTGTATTTGGTTCGTCGACAAACGACATACGTAACTTAGGTGTGGAAAGCAATGGCCAAGGATACATTCAAACGAGACAAGCCGCACGTCAACGTTGGTACGATCGGTCACATCGACCATGGCAAGACGACCTTGACCGGTGCCATTCTGGCGGTTCAGGCGGCCAAGGGGTTGGCGCAAGTTCAAGTCGTACGCCGACATCGCCAAGGGCGGTACGGTTCGTGACGCGACGAAGACCGTGACGATCGCCGTGGCGCACGTCGAGTATCGAGACCGACAAGCGGCACTACGCTCACATCGACTGCCCCGGGCCACGCGGACTTCATCAAGAACATGATCACCGGCGCCGCCCAGATGGACGGCGCGATCCTGGTCGTGTCGGCCGCCGACGGTCCGATGCCGCAGACGAAGGAGCACGTGCTGTTGGCCCGCCAGGTGGACGTGCCGGCGATCGTCGTGTTCCTCAACAAGATCGACCTGGTCGACGACGCCGAACTGCTGGACCTGGTCGAAATCGAAGTCCGCGAGCTGCTCGACAAGTACGGCTTCCCGGGCGACGAGATCCCGATCGTGCGCGGCGACAGCCTGCCGGCCTACCAGAATCCGACGGATCCGGCGGCGACCAAGTGCATCGGCGAACTGATGGACGCGATCGACGCGTACATTCCGGAGCCGGAACGCATCATGGACAAGCCGTTCCTGATGGCGGTCGAAGACGTGTTCTCGATCGAAGGTCGCGGCACGGTGGCCACGGGTCGTATCGAGCAGGGCATCGTGAAGGTCGGTGACGAAGTGGAGATCGTCGGTCTGACGCCCGACAGCCGCAAGACGACCTGCACCGGCGTGGAAATGTTCCGCAAGCTGCTGGATCGAAGGGCGAGCCGGCGACAACGTCGGTTGCCTGCTGCGTGGTGTCAAGCGCGATGACATCGAGCGCGGTCAGGTGTTGGCCAAGCCCGGTTCGATCACGCCGCACACGAAGTTCGAGGCGGAAGTCTACTGCTTGTCGAAGGACGAAGGTGGTCGGCACACGCCGTTCTTCAGCGGCTATCGCCCGCAGTTCTACTTCCGCACCACGGACGTGACCGGCACGGCCAATCTGGTGGAAGCCGAAATGTGCATGCCCGGCGACAACGTCCGGGTGCAGATCGAACTGCACAAGCCGATCGCCATGGACGACGGCGTGCGGTTCGCCATCCGCGAAGGTGGCCGCACCGTCGGTTCCGGCGTGGTCACGAAGGTCATTAAGTAGACGCGGAGCGTACGGCTGGCCGGGAAATTCATGCAGGGGTGTAGCTCAATTGGCAGAGCGCTGGTCTCCAAAACCAGAGGTTGCGAGTTCGATTCCCGCCGCCCCTGCCATTTTTGAGCGATCCGGTAGTCGCGCGGTAGGTGAGGGTTCGCGTGCGTGCAGGATCGCGGTCCTGAGTTGCCGCGATCGCGAGCGTGTGCTCGCGAGCGGGTCTTCGGTGAAGTGCGATAGGTCGTCCGGGAAGTTGTGGATCGCCCGATGGGAAAAGAAAAGACATTGAGTGCCGGGTCGTTTATCCAGGAGCTCTTTCAGCTTCGGCGTGTACAAGCGAAGTCAAGGGCGGATCGCGCGGCAGGTGACCTGCGCCGTCGTGTGGGTCGACCGTGGCCATTGTGGCCTGGCGGATCTGGGTCGACGCTGGGTCGCGCGGATCGACATTGGCGGTATGCTGATCTGCCGGCGGCGTTCTGCTGGCCGGGTTGTGGCTCGGCTATCGCCTGGTCAACATGCCGCAGTTTGCGGATTTTCTGATCGCGGTCGAAGCGGAGATGAACAAGGTGTCGTGGCCGTCGCGGGGCGAGTTGATTCGCAGTGCGTTCGTCGTGATCTTCGTCGATCTTCCTGCTGGCGGCGGTGCTGTTCGGGTACGACCTGGTCTGGCAGCAGTTGTTCGTGTTCATTGGGTGTTCGACCCGGTTAGTGCCGGTTGCGCGGCGGCATGGGTTCGAGGTCGAGTGTGCGATTCGCAGCGCAGAGCTTACAAGTCGAGGGTGTGAAGGTGGCAGGCGACCCGGAAAGCCGTGACGAGAGCGCCGCCGGAGCAGACGCTGACGCGCCGGGCATGCGCTGACGCGAGTCCGGCGGCGGACGACGCTCCGCATGCCGAGGCGACGCAGCTTCGCGGACGACACCGACGATGGCCGCCGGAAGCGAAGTGGACGCCGTCGCGGATCACGGCCGGCAGCCGATGAACCGGTCGGAGGAGGCCGTCGCCGAGAAGCCGGCGAGGCCGCTCAGCAGACGCCAAGCCGAGGTCGAGGCCGCGCCGAAGAAGAGCAGGCCGAAGAGAACGTCAAGCAGTGGTACATCCTCAAGGTGCAGGTGAATCGCGAAGAGTCGATTCGCCGCGCCTTGGAGCGGCGGGTCAAGATGGCCGGGCTGGAGCGGTTCTTCGGCGAGATCGTGGTCCCGACCGAGGATGTGGCCGAGTACAACAAGAGCGGCAAGCGGCGGATCGTCGAAGAAGAAAGCTCTACCCGGGCTACTCATGATCCACCTGGCGTTGAACGACGACACGTGGTTCCTGGTCCGCGAGACGCCGGGCATCGGCGACTTCACCGGGTCGGCCGGCAAGCCGACGCCGATGGCGGATCACGAAGTGCAGCGGATCGTGATGGCGAGCAAGGGTGTGGAGGCGGGTGAGTCGCCGGTCAAGACGGCGATCCCCTTCAAGTCGGGCGATCGCGTGCGAGTCAAAGAAGGCTACTTCGAGAACTTCGAAGGGGATGTCGACGTCGATCGACGAGGCCAACGGGCGCGTCACGGTGATGATCAACATTTTCGGTCGATCCACGCCCGTCGAACTGGAGCACTGGCAGGTGGAGTCGGTCTGAGGCGATGGCCGGGCCGGCCGATCGGCGGTCCGTTCTTCGGCAAGCGATAGAACAGCGATCAGTTATGGCAAAACAACTGGTTGGACAGGCGAAGTTTCAGGTTCCCGGCGGGCAGGCGACGCCCGCACCGCCGGTCGGCACGTCGCTCGGTAAGTTCGGGATCAACTTGGGACAGTTTGTCCAGCAGTTCAACGATCGAACGAAGGAATACAACGGCACGCCGATCCCGGTGATTGTCAGCGTCTACAGCGACCGCACGTTCGAGTTCGTGACCAAGAGCCCGCCGGCGGCCGTCGCTGCTCAAGCAGGCGGCCGGCATTGCCAAGGGATCGGGCGTGCCGAACCGGGAGAAGGTGGGCAAAGTGACGCGGGCGCAGGTCGACGAGATCTGCCGGAAGAAGATGGCGGATCTGAATGCGCGGGACGTCGGAGCACGCGCGGCGGATGATCGAGGGGACTGCCCGCAGCATGGGATTGGATGTCATTGAAGGGTAGTGGCTGATGGCGAAGAAGTCAAAACGATATCGAGGCTCATGGCGAGAGCCATGCAACACGAAGATGCGCACTGCCGCTGGCGGACGCCGATCGCCGAAGCTCAAGGGATTCGGCACCGACGAAGTTCGACCAGACGGTCGAAATCCACATGCGGCTGGGCATCGATCCCAAGCAGGCGGATCAGATCGTCCGCGGCTCGATCGTGCTGCCGCACGGGATCGGCAAGACGCAGCGCGTGGTGGTGTTCGCCAAGGGGGACCTGGCCGAAGCGGCCCGGGCGGCCGGGGCGCGACGAAGTGGGCCAGGAAGACCTGGCCAAGAAGATCCAGGAAGGCTGGCTCGACTTCGATGCCTGCATCGCCGCGCCCGACATGATGGGTGTCGTCGGGCCGCCTGGGCAAGGTGCTCGGCCCGCGTGGCCTGATGCCCTCGCCGCGCAGCGGCACCGTGACGCCAGGACGTGGCCAAGGTCGTGCGGGAATACAAGGCCGGCAAGGTCGAGTTCCGCAACGACTCGGGCGGCAACGTCCACGCCGTCGTGGGCAAGATGAGCTTCGACGCCGGCCAAGCTGCAGGAGAACATCCAGGCGTTCATGGACCGGATCCTGGCCATGAAGCCCAACGCCGTCAAGGGCACTTATGTGCGGAGCATCGCGATCTGCGCGACGATGAGTCCCTCGGTGCGCGTGGCGGCGTAGCGGACGCGGGAGAGCGTGACATCACAGCAACCACCGTAGTGGCTGAGTAAATATGAGCAAGTACGTCAAGAATTTGATGGTCCAAGAGATCGCCCAGCGGCTCGAGGGGGTCGAGGACGCCCTGCTGGTGAACGTGATTGGCATCGATGCCAACTCAGACGGTCGCGTTGCGACGCGAGCTGCGGGAAAAGAACATCCACCTGCTGGTTGTCAAGAACGGCATGGCGCGCCGGGCGACCGAAGGGACTTCGCTGGCGCCGGCGTTCGTCGGGGCCGAAGGAACGCTGGCCGTCATCTGGGGCGGCGAGGATTTCATCTCGCTGGTGAAGGAAGTCACCCGGCTCGACAAGTCCACCCAGTACGAGCACTTCCAGGCTCGCGGCGGCGTGATGGACGGCGAGCAGCTGACGCCGGAACGGGTGCGGGAAATTGCCAAGTGGCCCAATCGACTGGAACAGCTGAGCATTCTGTCGGGACAGATCCTGTCGCCGGGTGCCCAGTTGGCTTCGCAGCTCATTGGTCCGGGCGGGGCGTTGGCCAGCCAGATTGAGAAAAAGGCCAAGGCAGAAAACGAAGAAGAACCGTCGCCGGAGTAGCCTGGCGAACGAATCTCCGGGGACGATGGACAACCTGCGAGTGCGGGGGCCCGAGGTCGCCAGCGTCGCAGAACAACATTGTCCAACACGACATTCACTGACAGTTTTACTCTAGCGAATGGTGTCGCTCCCGCGCGACGCCGCCGTATTTTGAGAAAGGGAACCATCCGCCATGTCTGATAGTACGGCCACCATGGAATTCTCGCCGGAAAGCAAAGACCTCGGCGACAAGATCGCGAATCTGACGCTGAAGCAGGCCAAAGAACTGAGCGACTACCTCAAGGAAGTGCACGAGATCGAGCCGGCCGCCGGCGGCGGCGTGATGATGGCCGCACCTGCGGCGGCGACGGTGGCGAAGCGCCCGCCGTGCAAGACCGAATGGGACGTCGTCCTGACCGGCTTCGGCGACAAGAAGCTGAACGTCGTCAAGGTCGTCAAGAACCTGACCGGCGCGACGCTGATGGAATCCAAGAAGATGGTCGAGAGCGTTCCGGTCGACGATCAAGGAGAAGGTCTCCAAGGAAGACGCCGAGAAGATCAAGGCCGAGTTGGAAGAAGCCGGTGGGTCGGTCGAACTCAAGTAGTCATCCGCCGATTCCTGAACGTATTCGTTCGGCCCGGCCCGCAGAGGGCCGGGCGGGATGCAGGTTGAGCACGCTTGATTCTCAAAATCCTTCAGTGCAAGCGTTCGTTTGTGCTTGTGTTGTCCCGGGGGGAAGGTGTGCGCCGACCCTCCCTGGCCGTCGCGGTCGTCTCTTCCGAGCGTGGTGCCACGAGCGTCCGCTCGTTCTCGAAGCCGCGTCCGCTGCTGCCCTTTCGTGATCCGCTTTGCAAGGAGCTTTGTTGCACATGGCTACTCCTGAGAAACGACGACTCGAGCCCAAAGATATCCGTCGTTTTGGCAGCGGTCGGGAATCGTTTCCTGACTCCCGATCTCACGAAGATCCAGACGGTCAGCTATGCGGCGTTCCTGCAGGACGAAACGCCCGCCGAGAAACGGAAAGACCAGGGTCTGGAGGGCGTGCTGCGCGAGATCTTCCCGATCGAGAGCTACGACAAGCAGATCTCGCTCGAGTACCACCGGTACGAGCTGGGCAAGCCGCGCTACACGCCCGACGAATGCCGGCAGTTGCGGCTGACCTACGGACGCCCGTTCCGCGTGATGCTGCGTCTGAACAAGGAAGAACCGTACGAGGAAGAGGTCTATCTGGGCGACCTCCCGATCATGCTCGGCGGCGGCGAGTTCATCATCAACGGGGCCGAACGCGTCGTGGTCAGCCAGTTGCACCGCAGTCCCGGCGTCGACTTCGTGCTCGAACAGGACGGCACGAGCGACCGCAAGTTGCCGAGCTGCCGCATTATTCCCGAACGGGGCAGCTGGATCGAAATCAACATCACCAAGAAAGACACGCTCAGCGTCCGGATCGACCAGAGCGGCAAGTTCTCCGCCATCACGCTGCTGCGGGCGATGAGCCCCCAGTACAGCACCGACGCCGACATCATTCGCGCGTTCTACGAGACCTCCCACGAGAAGATCGTCGACGGTCGCAGTGCCGCCAAGATCGTCGGCAAGATCGCCGTCGACGACATCGTCTATCCGCGTCCAGCGACCGGGCGGGCGAAATCATCGTCGAAGCCGGCCAGAAGATCACCAAGAACGCGGCCGAAACGATCTGCACGGCCGGTGTGAACAAAGTCGAAGTGATCCCCGCTCCCAAGTCGTCCTTGATCTTCAACAGCCTGGCCGATGATGCGACCTCCAGCCACGAAGAGGCCCTGCTGCGGATCTACCAGCGGCTGCGTCCGGGCAACCCGCCGCAGCTGGAGAAGGCCAAGACGCTGTTCGACGAGAAGTTCTACGACGTCAATCGCTACCGCCTGGGACGCGTCGGCCGGTTCCGGATCAACCGCAAACTCAAGCTCGGTGTGTCCGGAAAAGGAAATGACGCTCCGCCCCGAGGACTTGATCGCGTCGATCGCCTACCTGCTGAAGTTGAGCGAGAGTGCCGACGGAGCGGAAATCGACGACATCGACCACCTGGGCAATCGCCGCCTGCGGACGATCGACGAGCTGGCCAGCGACGAGCTGCGCAAGGGATTCCTGAAGCTGCGTCGCACGGTGCAGGAACGGATGAGCCTGAAGGACGCGGCCGACATGACGCCGCGCAGCCTGATCAATCCCAAGAGCATCTCGGCGGCCATCGAGTACTTCTTCGGCCGCGGCGAATTGTCGCAGGTCGTGGACCAGACCAACCCGCTGTCCCAATTGACGCACGAGCGGCGTTTGTCGGCCCTGGGCCCGGGCGGCTTGAACCGCAAGCGAGCCGGTTTTGAAGTCCGCGACGTGCATATCTCGCACTACGGGCGGATCTGCCCGATCGAGACGCCGGAAGGCACGAACATCGGCCTGATCTCCAGCCTGGCCATTTACGCCGGCGTGGATGACTACGGATTCCTCGTCACCCCCTATCGCGTCGTCGAAAAAGGCAAGCTGACCGACAAGATCGTCTGGCTGCGGGCGGACGAAGAATCCGAGGCCTACGTCGCGCCGGCCGACACGAAAGTGGTCGACGGCAAGCTGCAGGAAGGCCCCAACATGATCGCCCGCTACCGGGCCGACTTCCGCATCGTGAATCCGGACGAGGTCCAGTTCATCGACGTCGCGCCCAGCCAGATGGTGGGCGTGTCGGCCGGTCTGATCCCCTTCCTCGAACACGACGACGCCAACCGCGCCTTGATGGGCTCGAACATGCAGCGGCAAGCCGTGCCGCTTGTTGGTCACCGAGCCGCCGATCGTCGCGACCGGCATGGAGCGGGACGTGGCCACGAACTCGAGCATGGTGATTCGCGCCCGCCGCGGCGGCAAGATCACGTATTGCGACGCCAGTCGCATCGAAATCGGGACCGACGTCTACCAGCTGAAGAAATTCGTCGGCCTCAACGAACGCACGTGCCTCAATCAGAAGCCGATCGTGCACTTGGGCGACAAGGTCGAAAAGGGAGAGGTGATTGCCGACGGTGCGGCGATCTATCACGGTGAATTGGCGCTGGGCCGCAACGTGCTCGTCGGTTTCATGTCGTACGACGGCTACAACTTCGAAGACGCCATCATCATCAGTGAAGAGTTGGTCAAGCAGGACACCTACACGTCGCTGCACATCGAGGAATTCGACGTGGAGATCCGCGAGACCAAGCTGGGCCGCGAGGAGTTCACCCGCGACATTCCCAACGTCAGCGAAAAGGCGTTCCGCAACCTCGACGAAAGCGGCATCGTCCGCGTCGGCACCTACGTCCGCCCGGGCGATATTCTGGTCGGCAAAGTGTCTCCGAAGTCCAAGACCGAGTTGACGCCGGAAGAGAAACTGCTGCACGCGATTTTCGGGCGAGCCGGCGAGGATGTGAAAAACGACTCGCTGGAAGTCCCCTCCGGCATCGAGGGGATCGTGATCGACACGCAGAAATTCTCCCGGCGCATGAGCCTGTCGGAAGACGAACGCAAGAAGTTCGAGAAGGAGCTCAAGGACGCCGAGGCGGAAGGCAACTCGCTGATCGCGCAGGTCTTCATGACCATGGTCGCAGGAACTGGAAGCGGTCCGTGGGTCGGCCCTGACCGATGAGGACGGCACGCCCCTGGCCAGCAATCAGGATCCGAAGTTCCTGGCGGAAAGGGCTCTGCAGTTCCGCTTGCAGTCGGTCACGGCCAAGATGCGGAGTGCAGATAAGATCGCCGAAGTCGAGCGGGTCTACAAGACGCGCTGGCCGGATGTGGAAACCGCCATCGACAATCGCGATCGCAAGCTCAACAGCATGAAACGCGGCGACGAACTGCGCAGCGGCGTGCTGCAGATGGTCAAGGTCTACATCGCGACCAAACGCGTGATTTCCGTCGGGCGACAAGATGGCGGGCCGGCACGGCAACAAGGGCGTGATTGCCAAGATCCTGCCGGTGGAGGACATGCCGTACCTGGAGGACGGCACGCCGCTGCAGATCATGCTCAACCCGCTGGGCGTGCCCAGTCGTATGAATGTGGGCCAGATTCTCGAAACGCATCTGGGCTGGGCCGGCGCTCGGCTCGGTTTCCAGGCCATCACGCCGGTGTTTGACGGAGCCAGCGAAGAGGATATCAACGTGTGCCTGGATTCCGCCGGATTGCCGCGCCACGGCAAGACGCGTCTGTTCGACGGTCGGACCGGTGACCCACTCCATCAGGAAACCACCGTCGGGTACATCTACATGCTCAAACTCCATCACCTGGTGGACGACAAGGTGCACGCCCGCAGCACCGGCCCCTATTCGCTCATCACGCAACAGCCGTTGGGCGGCAAGGCGCGGTTCGGCGGTCAGCGATTCGGGGAAATGGAAGTCTGGGCTCTGGAGGCGTACGGAGCTGCGTACATCCTGCAGGAACTGTTAACGGTCAAGAGCGACGACGTCGAGGGTCGCACGAAGATCTACGAGTCCATGGTCAAGGGCGAGAACACGCTGGAAGCCGGCACACCCGCCAGCTTCGATGTGCTCACGAACGAAATCCGTGGCTTGGCACTGAACATGCAACTCGAGAAACGTCGCGTTTAGCCGCATCGCGGAACTTCCTTTCCTGGGGCCCCGCACCCCAGGGCCTATACAAGACGGTTACCACCGAACAGGGATTTCCATAAGGAGCACGGGCATATGACCATCGGCGAAAGCTCGTATGATCGCATTAATGACTACGCGTCGGTCAAAATCAGCCTCGCTCGACCGCATGATATTCGCAGCTGGTCGTTCGGTGAGGTGAAGAAGCCCGAGACGATCAACTACCGGACCTACCGTCCGGAGAAAGACGGCCTGTTCTGCGAGCGGATTTTCGGCCCGGAGAAAGACTGGGAATGCGCCTGCGGCAAGTACCGCGGCATGAAGTACAAGGGCATGATCTGCGACCGCTGCGGGGTCAAAGTCACCCACTCGCGCGTCCGCCGCAAGCGGATGGGCCACATCGAACTGGCGGCCCCGGTCGTGCACATCTGGTTCTTCAAGGCCATGCCCAGCCGACTGGGCAACCTGCTGAACATGAAGACCACCAGCCTGGAGAAGGTGATCTACTTCCAGGACTACGTCGTCGTGAATCCCGGCGGCACCGAGCTGGAGAAACAGCAACTGCTGACCGAAGAGGAGTATCGGGCCGCCCGGGAACAGTACGGCGAGGGAAGTTTCGAGGCGGATATGGGGGCCGAGGCCGTGCGGGCCCTCCTCAAGTCGCTCGACCTCGTCACCCTCTCCAGCGCGCTGCGGGCCGAGTTGCTCGAAACCCGCTCCAAGCAGAAGACCAAGGACCTGACCAATCGCCTGAAAATCGTGGAGTCGATTCGCGACAGCGATAACCAGCCGGAGTGGATGGTCCTGGATGCCATCCCGGTCATCCCGCCGGACCTGCGCCCCCTCGTGCTGCTCGACTCCGGCAACTTCGCCACCAGCGACCTGAACGACCTCTATCGCCGCATCATCAACCGCAACAACCGGCTGCGCAAACTGGTCGATCTGAACGCGCCCGAAGTCATCATTCGCAACGAGAAACGGATGTTGCAGCAGTCGGTCGACGCGCTGTTCGACAACAACCGCTGCAAACGACCGGTGCTGGGCAGCAGCAACCGGCCGCTCAAGTCGCTGACCGACATGATCAAGGGCAAGCAGGGCCGGTTCCGCGAGAACCTGCTGGGCAAACGCGTCGACTATTCGGCCCGCAGCGTGATCGTCGTCGGCCCGTCGCTCAAGCTGCACCAGTGCGGACTGCCCAAGAAGATCGCCCTGGAGCTGTACCAGCCGTTCATCATCCGCAAGCTCAAGGAACTCGGCCACGCCGACACCATCAAGAGCGCCAAGAAGATGCTCGAGCGGAAGGACGAGGAGGTCTGGGATATCCTGGAGGCGGTGATCCAGAACCATCCCGTGCTGCTCAACCGAGCTCCGACGCTGCACCGCATGGGGATCCAGGCCTTCGAGCCGATCCTGGTGGAAGGCAACGCCATTCACCTGCACCCGCTGGTCTGCAAAGGGCTTCAACGCCGACTTCGACGGCGACCAGATGGCCGTGCACCTGCCGCTCTCGATCGAGGCGCAGGTGGAAGCCCACACGCTGATGATGTCGACCAACAACATCTTCGCGCCATCCAACGGCCGGCCGATCATGAGCCCGTCGCAGGACACCGTGATGGGCTGCAACTTCATCACCCTGCAGCTCCCCGGCCGCAAGGGCGAGGGCATGAAGTTCGCGTCGCCCGAAGAGGCCGATCTGGCCTACTCGCTCGGCGTGATCGACATGCACGCCCGGATCGAAGTCCGGCTGCCCGCCGACCGCTGCGAACGTCGCGACGAAGAGACGATCAGCCAGCCCGGTGAGCGGATCCAGACCAGCTATGGTCGCATTCTGTTCAACATGATGCTGCCCAAGGGCATGGACTTCTACAACATGGAGCTCCGCAGCGGCGACCTGGCCTCGCGTCATCTCCGACTGCTACCGAGTGCTCGGCCGTCGCGCCACGATCGACCTGCTGGACGACATGAACCAGCTGGGTTTCCGCGAAAGCACACGCAGCGGCCTGTCGTTCGCCACCGACGACCTGGTGACGCCGGACTCCAAGTCCCGGATCATCGCCGAAAGCGAAAAGAAAGTGCTGAAGTTCCGCAAGCTGTACGAGAAGGGCGTGATCACCGAAGCGGAACGCTACAACCAGGTGCTCGACACCTGGACCCATGCCCGCGAAAAAATCACGACGGAAATGATGTCCGCGATGAAGGCGGACGACCGGGGCGGCGGATATGTGAACCCCGTGTTCCTGATGGCCCACTCCGGAGCCCGCGGTGGTGTCGAGCAGATTCGCCAGCTGGCCGGCATGCGCGGTTTGATGGCCAAGCCGACCGGCGAGATCATCGAGACGCCGATCAAGGCGAACTTCCGCGAAGGCCTGTCCGTGCTCGAGTACTTCAGCTCCACGCACGGAGCCCGCAAGGGCTTGGCCGACACGGCGCTCAAGACCGCCGACTCGGGTTACCTGACCCGCAAGCTGGCCGACGTCGCTCAGAACGTGGTCGTCACCATGCACGACTGCGGCACCACGCAGGGCATCACGAAGGGAGTGATCTACCGCGGTGAAAAAGTGGAAGTGCGGTTGGCCGACGCCGTCAAGGGCCGCGTCAGCCGCCAGAACATCGTGAACCCCGTGACCGACGAAGTGATCGTCCGCGAGAACGAACTGATCACGCCCGACGTGGCCCGCAAGATCGAGGACCTGGGTCTGGAGAAGATCCAGGTGCGCAGCCCGATGACCTGCGATGCCGACCTCGGCGTCTGCCGCCTCTGCTACGGCATGGACCTCTCCACCGGCGCGCTGGTCGAAGAAGGCATGGCCGTCGGCATCATCGCCGCCCAGAGTATCGGCGAACCGGGCACGCAGCTGACGATGCGGACGTTCCACATCGGTGGTACGGTGAACATGAGCGTCGAGGAAAGTGAGACGCGGGCCAAGAAGGACGGCATCGTACGCTTCACCCGCATGCGCACGGTGCACAACGAAGAAACGGGAAACGAAATCGTGCTGACCCGCAACGGCGAAATCTCGATCCTGGATGCCAAGGGCCGCGAGTTGGAGAAGTGCGAGGTGCCGACCGGGGCCGTGCTGCTGGTGAAAGAGAACCAGGAGGTCGACGGCCGGCACCGTGCTCTGCCAATGGGATCCGCACAGCATCCCGATTCTGGCCGAAATCTCCGGCAAGGTGCGGTACGAGGACGTCGTGGAAGGCGACACGATGCGCGTGGAGAAGGACCAGAGCGGCCACGTGCGGCGGTTCATCATGGATCTCAAGGGGGACATGCACCCGCAGATCGTGCTGGAAGACGCCGACGGCAAGCCGCTGGACGTCTACTACCTGCCGGAACGCGCCTACATCGAAGTCGCCGAAGGGGATCAGATCCACGCCGGAGCCGTCCTGGCCAAGACGCCCCGCGAAGCGTCCGGCGTGACCGACATCACGGGCGGTCTGCCCCGCGTGACCGAAATCTTCGAGGCACGCAAGCCCAAGGATCCGGCCGTGATCGCCGAGATCGACGGCGTGGTGGAGATCTCGGGCAAGCGGCAACGCGGCAAACGGACCGTCGTCATCCGCAGCGAAACCGGGATCGAACGCGAACACCTCGTCTCGCACGGAAAACGCTTCCTCGTGCACTCGGGTGACTACGTCAAAGCCGGCCAGGCCCTGGTCGACGGCCCGCTGGTCCCCCACGACATCCTCCGCGTGTCCGGCGAAGAGGCGGTGCAACAGTACCTGCTGCACGAAATCCAGCAGGTCTATCGTAGCCAACGCGTGGAAATCAACGACAAGCACATCGAGATCATCGTCGCCCGCATGCTGCGCAAGGTGCCGCGTCGAAAACGCCGGCGACACCAACCTGCTGCCCGGAATCGTCATGGACCGCTTCGAGTACCGACGGGTCAATCGAGATCTGTCCAAGTGCCTGCGAGATCACCGACAAGGCCGACAGCGATTTCGAGGAAGGCGTCCATTGTGCCGACCGAAGCGGTCGAACAGGCCAATGCCCAGATCGAACGACTGGGTGGGGCGCCGCCAAGGGCGCCCGCCCCAAACCGGCCACGGCCAGCACGCAGTTGCTGGGGATCACCAAGGCGTCCGTGCAAAGCTCGAGCTTCATTTCGGCCGCCAGCTTCCAGGAAACCACCAAGGTGCTCACCGAAGCCGCCCTGGCGGGCAAGGTCGACAATCTCGTCGGGCTCAAGGAGAACGTGATTCTGGGACACCTGATCCCGGCCGGGACCGGATTCCGCACGTTCCAGGAATCCGAAGTACGTTATCGGCCGGAGGTGCTCCACGAAATGGCCGTCCAAGGCGACAAGAGCCTCGTCACCAGCTTCCCGCTGCTGCAATCCGCCGAAGGGACCGGAGACAGCGGCGGACGAGAGTCCCCTGCGAGCGGCCGTTTGCCGCCCGACGGTCGACGAAGACGAACTGCCGGAATTGGACCGAGGAACCCTGTCGCTCGAAGAACTCTACGGCGAAGCCGACGCGGACGATGATGAGGCGTCGTTCGACGATTTGGATGAGGACGACGACGAATAGGTTCAACGCCGAGGGACGGCGGGTGGCCGGCACCCGGGGCGTCGCCCGCGGGTTTCGGCGGAGAACCGCCAGGTCCCTCGCTCGCAGCCTTGACAACTTCCCCGCAATCGATACCTGAGTAGTTCTCAAAAGGGAACTCCTTCTGCGGTCCACGGTTCACCGTTACAGCGAAAGCGCGAGATTCGAATGCCGACGATCAACCAATTAGTGCGCAAGCCACGTCGAAAGCAACGCAAGTTCACCAAGGCCCCGGTCTTGGACAGATGTCCGCAGCGGCAGGGGGTCTGCCTGCAGGTGCGCACGATGACGCCCAAAAAGCCGAACTCGGCACTGCGGAAGATCACCCGCGTCCGATTGACCAACGGCAAGGAAGTCACCGTGTACATTCCGGGCGAAGGGCATAACCTGCAGGAACACTCGATCGTGCTGGTCCGCGGCGGACGTGTACGCGACCTGCCGGGCGTGCGCTATCAGGTGGTCCGCGGTGCCCTGGACACGCTGGGTGTGGACGGACGCAAGCAGTCCCGTAGTCGCTACGGAGCCAAGAAGTCGTAGTCGAGTCCGCGGCCGGACGGCGAACCGGGAGCCAGAGAATGCTCCCACGTCTGAGAACTCGTCCCTTGCCGGGGCGAGCGCGAATGCTTCGCCGGGCTGTCCGGCGGACCGGAACTCGAATCACTTGTGGGTTGGATATCAGAAGCCATGGGTCGTATCACCGCCAGTCGTACACAGCTCAAGCCGGATCCTCGGTACAACTCGATTCTGGCGAGCAAGTTCATCAACTGCCTGATGTACGACGGCAAGAAGTCGGTGGCCCAGAGCGTGTTCTACGACGCCTTGGATGTGATCGGCAAGAAGATGCAGGATCAGTCGCCGATCGACGTGTTCACGCAGGCCGTGGAGAACGTCAAACCGCACATTGAAGTCCGCTCCAAGCGGGTGGGTGGTGCCGCGTATCAGGTGCCGATGCAGGTCAGCAAGGGACGTCAGCAATCGCTGGCCTTTCGCTGGATCCTGCTGGCGGTACGCGAGAAGAAGGGACGCCCGACCCACGTGAAACTGGCCGACGAGTTGATGGCCGCATACAAGAGAGAAGGCGCTGCGATCACTCGTCGTGAGAACGTCCACCGCATGGCGGACGCCAACAAGGCGTTCGCGCACTTCGCGTGGTAGGATCGCACCAGAGCAACTCTGCGCCGCGCCGCATTCCGAATTCGGTGCGGCGTTTCTATTGCGCCCAGGTGGACTCGCGTTATGACACGTAAGCTCCAAAACATTCGCAACATCGGGATCATCGCCCACATCGATGCCGGCAAGACGACCGTCACCGAGCAGATGCTGTTTCTCAGCGGTGCGAAACATCGAGCGGGACGTGTCGATCAGGGGACCACCGAAACCGACTGTGATCCGGAAGAGCAGGATCGCGGGATCACCATCTATTCCGCATGCGTGACGTTCGAGTGGAACGATTACCACATCAATTTGCTGGATACGCCCGGGCACGTCGATTTCACGGCGGAAGTGGAACGGTGCCTCCGTGTGCTCGATGGCGCGGTGGTCGTATTCAGCGCGCGCGAAGGTGTGGAAGCCCAGAGCGAGACTGTCTGGCACCAGGCCGACCGCTACCAGGTGCCACGGATTGCGTTCATCAACAAGCTGGATCGCGAAGGCGCCAACTTCGAAGGAACCGTCGCACAGATCCGCACTCGGCTGCGGGCTCAGCCGGTCGTGGTGAGTATTCCGGTCGGCCTGGGACCCGCCCGCACGCATGATCCCTTTCGCGGTGTCATCGACTTGATCGACCTGCGGCTGATCGAGTTCCGCACCCTCGAACGCGGCGGCGAAGTGATCCGCAGCGAAATTCCGGCAGAACGGCTCGAGGAGGCCCTGGCCTGGCGCGATGCGATGCTCGAGACGCTCTACGGCTTCAGCAATGAAATGATGGAGCTGGCGCTGGAAGAGCGGGACATTCCGGCCGACTTGATACGCCGCGTGATCCGGGACGCCACCCTGCACATGCAGATCCAGCCGGTGCTCTGCGGTGCCGCCCTGCACGGGCTGGGCGTCCAGCCGATCCTGGATGCCGTGGGGTGGTACTTGCCCAGCCCCGGGGATCGGCCACCCGTGGAAGGTGGCGAGCCGCAAGATCCCGAAAAACGAATCTTTCGGAAGCCTTCGCTCGACGAGCCGTTCTGCGGGCTCGTGTTCAAGATCCTGCCCGCCAAGACGGGCGATCTGTATTGGATTCGCGTCTACTCAGGCACGCTCAAGGCGAACTCCCGCGTGCTCAACCCGCAGCGCGACAGGAAGGAAAATGTGGCCCAGTTGTGGCAGATTCACGCCACCCGCAAGGAGCGGGACGGGCAGGTGGATCACGTCACGACCGGCGACATCGTCGGGCTGATCGGCCCGCGGCACTCCATCACGGGTGACACGCTGTGCGATGCCCTGCGGCCGATCGTCCTGCCGTCGATTCAATTCGCTGAAACGGTCCTGTCGATGGCGATTGAACCCGAGAGTACGGCCGAGCGGAAGAAACTTGGTGAAACGCTCGACATGCTGAAGCGACAGGACCCGACTTTTCATGCGGTCGAAAACGAAGAGACGGGGCAGACCATCATCAGCGGGATGGGTGAACTGCACTTGGAGGTGATCAAGCATCGCCTGTTGCGGGATTTCAACCTCGACGTCAAAGTCCACAAGCCACGCGTCAGCTACCGCGAAACCATCGATCATGCGGCGGCTGTGACCGGCGAGTGCCATCGGCAGATAGGTGGCCGGCAACTGTTTGCCCGCCTGCAGGTCTCGTTTGAGCCGGCTCCGCAGGCCAAGCGGCAGGTGCAGGTGCTGAGTTTCGTCAATCCGGAGGTGGTGTCGCCCGGTCTGGTGGCGGCCGCCATCGACGAACTGAAGCTCTGTGGCGAAGGCGGGGGGGCGATCGGCAGTTTCCCGCTGGCGGGTATCAAAGTCACCGTGACTGGCGGGGAGGCCAATGCCGAGAATTCCGACGAGGTGGCGTTTCGGATCGCCGCCGCCGACGCGTTTGAAAAAGGCATCCAGGCCGGGGGCCCCGTCCTGCTGGAGCCGGTCATGCGGCTGAGTATCACGACGCCCGAGGCGTATTTGGGTGAGATCGTGGGCGACCTGCAGCAGCGGCGCGCGGTCATTTGCCGCACGGAAAACCGTGGTTTCGATGTGGCTGTCGAAGCCCACGCGCCGCTGCGTGAACTGTTTGGCTACGCCAACGCCATCCGCAGTCTCAGTCAGGGGCGGGCGGGATGTTCCATGGAACCGCTCCACTATGCCCCGGCGCCGGCGGACGTTGTGAAGCTGTATGCAATGTAGTGAACGTGCGAGCAGTCGATCGAGAACGCAGGCATCGCCGAAAGAATTCCGCGAATTCTCCCGCGGACTGGGTGTTGACGCAATCCACGTCGAACCCTACACTCGTTGGTTTCCCGCCGGAAGAAGTCTGCGGCGGGCGCGTATTTGACAAGACGGACGGTGGTGGTATTTCAGTTCAGCAGCCGCTGGATGGAAGAAACCACTTGGCCCTGAGGGGGACTCGACGTGGCAGGTCAGCACGAAGTCATTCGCATCCGCATGGAGGCCTACGACCACTGATTCTGGACCAAAGTGCTTTGGATATCGTGGATACTGCCAAACGCACTCACTCCGAAGTGCACGGTCCGATCCCTCTGCCGACTCGGATCGAGCGGTACACGGTGCTTGTCCGGCCCGCATGTCGACAAGAAGGCGCGGCAACAGTTTGAGATTCGCACGCACAAGCGGCTGATCGACATCGTGCAGGCAACGGCGAAGACGATTGAAGCGCTCAACAAGCTCAGCTTGCCGGCGGGTGTGGATATCAAAATCAAGGCGTCCTCGCGGTAGCCTGCCGCAGGCAAGCAGCGAATAACCCCGTCACGGTATACATCGCTCACTTGCTAACATTCTATGCAACGGATGCCGCGCGGGTAAAGCGGAACCGGTCGGTGTCTGGGTTCCCGTCTTCCGTAGGCGACAGATCACAGGACGTTGACCGATGGCCAGGGACTGCTCGGCCGCAAGGTCGGGATGACGCAAGTTTACGATGATTCGGGAGCGGTGATCCCCGTGACGGTCATCCAGGCCGGTCCTTGCCACGTGCTCCAGTTGCGGACGGTCGAGCGAGACGGCTACGACGCGGTGCAGTTGGGGTATGCCGACAAACGGCGGCCGACAGGCGATCGGCCCCGTTCTCGTTCCAGTCTAGCCCGCCGCAGCGAGCGCAGGCCATGTCACGGCCAGGTTAGCAGCAAGCGGGCCAAGAGGCGCAGGCGCGGCGGGCCTGGCGATTGCTCCCCAAGGCCGACTGCGAACCCAACGCTTCGTACGCGAAATGCGCGGCGACGCCTCTGGCTACGAAGTCGGCCAAGAGGTCACCGTGGGTTCGTTGGCCGAATGTCAAAGCGGTCGACGTGAGTGGCGTGTGCAAGGGCCGCGGCTACTGCCGGCGTCATGAGGCGGCACAATTTCTCTGGCCAGCGGGCGACTCACGGCGTGAAGAAAGTCCACCGGCACCCCGGCAGCACCGGCATGAGCGCCTTTCCCAGCCGCGTGTTCAAGGGACCGGCCATGGCGGGCCAGTATGGAAACGATCAAGCGTGACGGCTCGCAATCTCAAGGTCGTCCGGGTTGACGAGGAGCATGGCCTGTTGTTGGTGCACGGCGCGGTTCCTGGCCCGAGTGGGGGATTCTTGGTGATCCGGGAGACAAGCAAGGTCGGTTGACGCCCGGAAGACTCGGCCCCGCCCGCCGCAGGGGAGCGGGGCTGCTTTGTGTGAGTCGGGGCCATGATCACGTTTGCCAATATTACGATCGCAGCGGCGGACAGGTCGGCCAGTACGAAATCGAGCCGGCCGAGTTGGCTCCCCGTATCAGCAAGCAGCTGCTGCACGACGTAGTCGTGATGTACCAGGCGAACCGCCGGATGGGCAGCGCAGACGAAGTCCCGCGGCGAGGTCGCGGGCACGACGCGAGAAGCTCTATCGGCAGAAGGGGACGGGCAATGCCGCGCGCGGGCTCGCGGCGGTCCGATATCCGACGGGGCGGTGGACACATTCTGGCCAAACGGCCGCGAGATTTCTTACCGACTGCCGCGCCACGGCGTTGCGAGCGGCCACGCGCATGGCGATCGCTTCGAAGATCGCCGATCAGCAGGTGGTGGTGATCGACGACCTGTCGTTTGCGGCCCCCGCCACGCGGGAAATGGCCGGGATTCTGCGGCCCTGGGGTTGGGCGGCGTCAGCACGCTGGTCACAACCGCGGCCTCGATGTGAATGTGTACAAGAGTGCTCGGAACATCCCGCGGGTGTCGGTGGCCCCCGT
>CAVWHV010000041.1:0-65467 GCA_963754725.1 uncultured Planctomycetaceae bacterium | reverse complement strand
GAACCATTCATGGAACCCGCGCTGTCGTCGGCCAACGATTGCGCCGTCCCTTAAGAATGGAGCTGTCATCACGCTGTCGGGATATGCCTATCGGGTTTGGCGGAGTCACCGGGAGGGATCAGCAATGTCGCGAGCATACCTCCACGAGCTGGCCGTTCTGTTGGTGGTCACATCGCCGCTGGGCCTAACTGTTGCGGACGAGGCACGCCGGTGGCCAAATGATCGCGGTGAAATCATCCAGGCGGACTTGGTGCTGATACGCAGTAACGACGTGGTGCTGCGCCCACAGCCGTATCACGGCAAACTGGTCGTTGTGCCATTGGATAAGCTCCGGCCTGTCGATCGTCGGTTTCTTCACCTGGACCAACAGCGCAAGAGCGATTATGGCGAGGTGTTTGAGAAGCTCGCGCAGCCGCTACGCGACCTCGCGGCCGTTCACGACGCAGCCACGTTAGTCAGAGCGGCCGCACATTTCCGAGGCAAGAGCAAGGCAGAGATCCTGGAGGTTTTTCAGCAATACGTTGATTCACAGGGCGGTCACGAACTCTGGCTGCTGGCACCAGTGATCTTCGAGCCGTGTCCCGCCTACCCGAACTTCTGGCGGGAAGATCTGACTGTTCTCTCAGAGTTCGCTTGGCCAGGCGCATGGCCGTGGGAAACAGGGATCTTCCGTGGCCAGCCAATGTTGCTGGACGTGACGCACGGCGCTGCGCACAGCGGTCCAGGGTCACCGCGCGCGGCACTCTTGATCGAGTGGGCAAAGCAATACGGCACAGTGCGGGCGAGTTGGCCTGTGCCTGAGCTGATCCCCACCGAACTCGTGAACCGGACGGAGGCATTGGCAGACGAAAGGCACCGTGCCCGTTATCAAGCGTGGCGACTCGTGCGGCACTTATTCAGCCTCGAATGGAAAGTGGCCTTTGAGTTCTCCCTCGACGACGAACGATGGAACAGGTTGCACGAGCTGTGCACCTCCATGGAAATCACCTGGGACGAAAAGGAGCAGAAGTTTCGCCAATCGAACGGGTTTATCGTGCCGCTACCGCCGGACGACTGGATTCCGAGAACCCTGGTGCCCACACCCAGTGTGCCTAATATGCTGGTGCGCGCCTTCCATGACGACTGAGGGCAATGTGCTCGCAGCCTGCACCTTCTCCGATGCGTTGTCCCGTCTGAGGACCGATTGATGAAGCAAGTCGGGGGCAATCGTCCGTGAGGGGTGGTTCGGATGGCCAATAAGAAAAAACGACGGCGGAAATGGATGGCGGTCATCGCTATTCTTCTCCTGGCCTACGTATCATCTTATTTCATATTGTCGCGTCGCGGATTCGCCCAAGCTGACAATTGGAATGCAAAAGGGTTTTATTTCGTTTTCCCCTCCAGGCCCGCAGAATGGAAAGTAAATTGGTGCCTTGTAGTCGTTTACTATCCGCTAATTGTCATTGACAATATGCTCGGAACCGGACGACCGATTGGCAGCGAGCCCATTTACCGTCTCAGTGACGGGAGCCCGCGAGTTTTCCCCCGCTGCGACGGCAGAGAGCTTTTGTCGTAAATGGACCCATTCTTGCTCGCGAACGGCGGTGTCGAAGACCGTCCGGCAGCCATCACCGGGTGGTGAACGGGCGTCTACTTCCAGGGAGCGGTGGAGAAGGCGACAACAATGGAAGGTATTACGGAAATCGATTGCACCCCTGTGGCGCACGCACGAACCGTTGCGAGTGCGGTCGCCCGCGTCAGGAAACTTCAAGGTCGCGGCAACCGTTCCATGAAAGTGATATGTCGAGTCGCAGCGTTGATGGCATGCTTGCCAATGATGGCCACCGAAAGCGGTGCTCAAGAACAACTGCGTCAGGACGAGTCAGAGGTCAGGGCAGCACTTCGGCGACTCGGCGCTAAGATCAAACGCGATGATGAAGGCCGCATCTGCAGTCTCACTCTGGAGGGAGAACAGATCACCGATGCGGCGTTGGCTCGTCTGAAATCGCTTGATCATCTTCCACCCTGGAGCTGACAAAGGCGACAATTTCGGATGAGGGATGGCTGCAGCTAAGGGCCAATGCCAATCTCTCATCACTTGGTTTGTATGGCATGAAGCTGAGTGACAAGGCGCTGGCCGCATTGGCGCAGTTGCCAAAGCTCAAGAATCTGTCGTTGTGCGATTCGGACATTGATGACGACGCGCTTGCTGGGATAGAGAAACTGTCTCAGCTTGAACTACTCTGCCTTTTGAGAACCGGTGTAACCGACACCGGGTTAAGACACTTGCAACGGCTCACAAGAATGGAGTGGTTGATGCTACCCAGTGCCATCACGGACGCGGGGTTGCCCCAACTAAGCACGCTAAAGAATCTTCGCATCCTTTACTTGGAGGACACCAAGATCACCGACGCGGGATTAACACATCTGGCTGGGTTGACGAATCTCGAATACCTCAGTCTGGGTGGCTGTGGTGTCAGCGATTCTGGGCTCGTGCATCTGATGGTGCCTGCCCAGGCTCCGGGATGTGAATCTCGGAGGGACGCGAACCACAGAAGAAGGTGTGGCTAGACTCAAGAAGGCCATGCCCACCCTGCGCGTCCATAAAGCAGTGAAGACTGACTCACCACCGGCGCACCGCCCGCAGCAGTAAGCGCGAGTTGGTCCGTTTCCCCGGCGCGTGCTATGATGACCGGCGCTGGCCAGGGATGGCCGGAGCAGAAACTCAGACGTTTTCTGAATCGAGCAACATTCCACCGATTGGTGTGCGCCGAAACACGAGCCTCCTCAGTGGCGTCCGGAGGTCGGTGCAGGGTGGCTGGACCTGCCAGTAGAATGCACAGTTAGCTGCGAGGGGCCAGTGATGCCCAGGCATGGACAGATTGACTTGGTGTTTCTGCTGTTCGCGACCGTGTGGGGCGGCTGCAATCAGGGGAACCCAGACGTTCGGCCTGTTGACTCAACGGCAATTCGCAATTCGCAGGTAGCATCTGTCAATGCGGCGCTTCTGGCCAATCATCCACATTTCACTGCTGGTCGTTCGAGAGCACCCAGCTTGAATGTCGACGCCCTCGACTTCATGATAGGACGGCCGATGAGCGATTTTCCAGATGTCTTTGCTGCCGCGCGTACTTCGGTGAGCGTGGTGGAGATTGAGCGACAGTATCCCGACTGGCCAATGGCATCCTGGATGCGGAAAACCCAACAAGCGTCAGAAGGCGAGCTTGCCTTCTACTTGCTCTACACGGAAATCGGCCGGACGTTCGGCTATGATGGTCAAGCAGACTTCCTTGTGATCGCAACGGAGGCAGGCACGGTGAAGGAATGGGCATTATTCGCGATTACATCGTACTGACTTTCCTGCCGAGAAACGACCGTGTTCCGAAATGACCAGTGCCCCCGCAGGCCAAAGTCAGATCGGTAATGACGCAGGCTCGGAGTGACAACTCGATGAGAATGACACTTGTCGCCACGATGGTTTTGTCAGTGGCATCATGCGCACCAGGTCCAAAGGGTACGAGCGACACAGCGTCGGCAGAGGATGCAGGAACGCTACGGTTTCAAGGGACTGTCATTGCACTTGATCCCACTCCTGCATCTCGTGCATATGATCGTTGGATTGTGACGATGACTGTGGACGAAGTCATCGAAGGAGTGTTCGCAAGCAAAACATTCAGTTTCATGGTTCACAGCCCGGCGAAGTCAGGCCTTCAGCAAGGGACTTCATACACCGTGAGAGCCGAAAGATCTTCCTCGGGGTTCACAGTCGATCAATACCAGTGGATGCGGCAGGTGGACGAAGCTGACGTAGGCAAGCCGAGTCCCAACTAACGACCGTATGACGAACAGATCCGGCCCGCCTCTGCAGAGGTATCGAGCGGTCGATGTTGGATCGCGGCGCGGGCGGAAGTAGAATCGGACCATTGGCACCGGAACAGACGACGAACGGGAGCCGCCCCAACTGTTTCAACATCGGCCCGACGATGAACCACCCAGAACTGATTGCCGTTCCCATCCTGATGCTCGCTGACTATGCGCTGACGATCCTCGGCGCAAAGAAGTCAACCGCCGTCTACCGCAACCACTTCACGATGCCGTCCTACGAATTGAATCCAGTGTGGCGCAAGAGTGTCGATCAGGTCCGGTGGTTCAATTTTCGACATCTCAGCTTGGTCACTTTGGTCACTCTGCTGCTGATTTCGGTCGATCAGACGCAGATGCTTCCATACGATACTTTCGCGTTGGCGCTGGGAATGCTCTTTGGTGCCTTCGGCTCGATCTGCGGACGGCATCTGACGAACCTGCTGCTATTCAATTACCTCAGTCGCCATCCCCACGAGATTTCCGGCCAAGTTCAACTGTCGTTGAAGCTGACGTTGAAGATTTCACAATTCACTTACATCGGTTTGCTTCCATTGTTCGCAATTGTGGTGGTTCTCGATCCAAACCCTTATACTACTGGCGTCTTGCTTGGAGTATTGGTTCTCGTGTTTGCCCACTTCGTGTGGGGGTTTCGGGCTAATCGATCAGAGCCCCAACCGAAGCAGCCAACACAAGATGCAGTAGTCGATGCAGAGGCACACCCAAACAGTTGACACGAGCAGTCGAAGGGGCGGATTGCAGGTTCAACGGATCTTACGCGCCGTCGTTGCAGGGGGGCAAGGATGTTCCCGACATCTCATCAACTCGTGGGATGGACGTTTGATTCCTGCAACGCGGAGGATTCGACCGTATTCCGAATTGACCCGCCAACCCGGTCGGGGCATATTGAGGGCGATGGGCCGTGCGGCGACGGAAGGGGGCAGAATTGGGGGCGTCCGGTCGCCGCAACAATGGAAGGATTGGTGAAAGATGATTGCGTGTCAACGACGCCATGGATGTTTCCGCTGCCGGTTTCCCCCGAGGCGTAGGTGGTAGTCGCCAATTGCGTTGTGTCGAATAGTGCGAACTTGGCGCAGCGGATCACCGCGTGAGATTACGCCGGGTGTGGTGTTCGGATGCGCCAGCGAATTACTGGTTCGGGTTCGGAGGGACGACCGATGAGTGCAGCCACGGTAATCCGCAATGCTGACGCGCTGTTGCCTGGTGTGCCAACTGATGGGCAAGACCAACGCTGGAAGGCCATCATCGCAGTCGGCGAATACATCGAGTCGGAGCCCGAGGCTGTCTGGCAGTTCATCTGCCGGTGGGGCGGCCACCTACAAGAGGACTTGCGGGATGCCATCGCGACCTGCCTGCTGGAGCACCTGCTGGAATACCATTTCGTGCGGTACTTCCCGCAGGTGGAACACCTCGCACTGACCGACCCCATGTTCACCGACACGTTCCAAAGGTGCTGGCGGTTTGGGCCAACGCCCGAGCCCGGCAACGCTGAGCAGTTCATCCGGTTGGCTGAGCGGTTGAGAGGAGCAAGTCGTGCCTGAAGAATCCGCAGTTCTCCACTCCCTTGCGGACCAAGCTTCGCAGAGGCATCAAGGTGTCGATGTTGGAAGGCGGGATGGAGGCTGGTAGAATCGGGGTGTCGAGAGCGTCTGATCAATCGAAGGATTCGTGGCACCGCCAATGCGGGTTACACGAAAGAGAGAATGTTTCGCGTAAAGTTCCAGTACGGCCTGAAATCCCGAATCTTCGTTCTTCTACTTGCCTCGATCGGAATGGCAATTGCGACTCCATTTGTGCGGCACGTTCTGCTATTGATGGATGGATATGAGTTGGTGGGCGTCGGACCCGGTCGGGTCCGCTGGATTCTACTGGTGCCGATACTCGCGGTTGTCGTATTGGCAGTGGCGTTTGCCGTCCAACGTGGCTCCAAGATCCCGCCGAGTGAATGATCTTGCCGCATGCAGGCTCGGTTGAGTCCTATTTGAGGACCGATTTCTGCTCAGCGGGATGCATGCCCCCGCAGAGGCATACCGAGATCGATGTTGGGTGGCCGGGCGAGAACAAGTTACAATGGACTCGTCGGCACGTCCCGGAAATCGAACATTTGTTCGGAATGAGATTTGTGGCAATGGCAAGAGCTAGAATTCACATTTCCGTTGGCAACGACAAAGAACCCTCGCTTTTTCGTGCATGGCGATCTGAATGGGAAGAACGAATCCAGAGCGTTTCCGAAAACCAAGGCTGTGGCTGTTGCACCGATATCTATGACGTGGAAGGACCGCAGGAGGCTATCGACGAATTCGAACGATCGCGAGCGGTTTTGTGGCAATCGTTACTGGTTGATTTGCGGCGAGCCAACTCGAAATGGTCCATCGTATACTGGTTTGGATGGGCCTTGATCGCAGTCGCTCTCGGCGCACACTTCTGGGTAACTTCCTTGACATTGAATCTTCTCGGGGTAGTTGGGTGCGCGATGATGATTGTGAGTGACCTCGTTTCGGACATAGTGAAGAACAGAGTTCTGGCAGGTCTATTTGACCCACCGAATAGTAGGTCCAAATGTCCTCATTGCGGCCACATTCATTCAATGCTTACATTACGACTCTACAGACGACCAACAGCCTGCGCAATATGCGGCCACACCTGGGGTGCTAACAAGTAGATGAGAGTGCCGAAATACCACCCATTCTTGCTCGTGGTTGGCGGTGACGAAGACCGTCCGGCAGCCATCGCCGGTTGGTGAACGGGCGTCTACTTCCAGGGAGCCGTGGAGAAGGCGACAACAAAGGAAGCGTTGAACGCGAGGGGGCGATCTCGCTGAATGCGGAATCATAGTCCATGCGCCCGCCGCGAAGACGCCGTTTTTTGGCGGTGAAGGGCGGCGGGGTCGAAGGACCATGATTGAAGACAGAGACTGGTTCGAGGCAGTTTGGAAACATCGCGAGGAGCGTATCTATCCCGACATCTTTGGCGGAATCGGCGAAGGTATCTACCCCTTGTCGGCTCAGATCTTCAGCGACACTTTCCACCAGCACTTCGATCCGCGGTGGCTAAATCACGGCGTCTTTGAATCCCCACCCTGCAACGAACACCGAAGCTGGCTTTACGTCACTTCCGGACTGTCTAATGCATGGGAGGATGAAAGTTCCAATCCCGATGGTCCTTCTGGCTTAGGGCGCGAGTTCGTATTTGAATCGACCACGCGAGGTGAATGGGCGATACTGCGAGTTCAACACATCATGGCGTTTCAGATTCTTCTCGCCCACGGCCGATACCCTGGTTGCGAACTGCTGGAATTGTATGATCGCGTGCCACTGCGCAGCTCGATTACGCCTGAACCGTCAAGTCTGACTTACATCATGGTGGCCCCACCGCTTGGATACAATGCGTCGTTTGACTTGGAATCGGGGCACGTTGATCTTCTTGCCCTCGTTGGTATTACCGATGCGGAAGCACAGTTTGCCCGGGACACGGATGGAGCGACGTTACTTGAACGCCTAAAGGATTGCGGTGCGTTTCCAATAACCGATCCCAAGCGTGCGTGCACCATCGCCTCGTAGGCAGCGCAGAATCAACACATGCCCCCGAGCAGCGGATCGGGTCGGAATCCTAATGGAGAGTTACCTGGCCACCGGCGGATGACGCGTGTCGTTACGGCCTCCGCTGTTTCATTTACCCATACGTTTGCGAATCACGCAGAATACGACCGTTTCTTGCTTCATAGCTGGAGATACCGGCGTGAACGCGAGATTGTTTGAGACAGACAAGCGGTTGTGGTTGTATCTGACTCTGGCTTTGTTTGCCTCGTTGTGGTTCTGCCCCTGGGCATGGATTGCACCTAAGTCTAGCGGTTATACACCGCCCGCCATACTTTGGGGCCTGCTCTTCACTTGGTTTGGCCCACAGGTCGTCGTCATGCTCGGCTTCTACAGCGTCTTGTACGGCATCGTGGCCCTGGCTGTTGGGTGGGTGTTACATTGCTTCGTTGTGGTCGTCCGCCAGACATCGCGAGATAGGCAAGGCCACACGGCTTGACCGTTCCGTTTATCCACCATTTAACGACCCTTTGATGCACAGCGGTCGGCCATCCCTGCCGGAGGCATCCGCTGGATGATGTCGAACGACGGCTGTGGGGCAGGTTAGAATCGGGGCGTTGGAACGGGCCAACAAAGGAAAGATAAGAGAATGGAACTACCGCCATGATCAACCAACTGATTCATCAGAGGCATCACATGAAATCCAGCAGTCTTCTTATCGTCGTCATTCTCGTGGGTTTGTCCTGCGGGGTAAAGGCCGCCACGCTGGAGGATGGGTTTCATAATCCGCCGCATCCGGCCAAGCCCTGGGTTTACTGGATCAACATGGATGGTCATTTTACGAAAGAGGGGATCACGGCAGATCTGGAGTCCATGAAGGCGGTCGGCATCGGGGGAATGATCCACATGGATGTGGATGTGGGAGTTCCCCGCGGCAAGGTTCCATTCATGAGTGAGACGTGGCAGGCTAACTTCAAGCATGCCGTTCTTGAATGCGAGCGACTCGGGCTTGAGTTCACCACGATCACCGGACCGGGTTGGACCGGCACCGGCGGTCCATGGGTCAAGGCAAACGGGTCGATGCAGCATCTGCTCCCTGTCAGCGTGAATGCCAAGGGCCCGGCAACGTTCAACGAGGTCCTGCCAAAGCCAGAGCCGCGGGTTTCGGAGTATCACACAGCACAAACGCCGGAGATGCGTGAAACGCTCGCGGCATTCTATGAGGACTGTCGCGGTGTATGCATTTCCGCAGACCGATCCGTTGCTCGAGAATATCGATGAGAAGGCGCTGTTCGTTCGCAATCCCTATACCTCCATGAAGGGCGTTAGAACGCACTTCCCATCGTCGGCCAGTTTCCCGGAAACCGACAAGTCGCAGGTGATCGATCCCGGGACAGATCATCGACCTGACCGACCGCTTGCAACCGGACGGCCGCCTGCAATGGGAAGTTCCACCCGGCGAGTGGACCATCCTGCGCATGGGTCGGCGATCGACCGGAGCCAACACCCGCCCTGCTCCCGCGGCCGGGCTTGGATTCGAGAGCAACAAGTTTGATAAAAAGGCCTTGGAATCCCATTTCGAGGCCTACTTCGATCCGCTTCTCAAGAGCATCGGGCCGCGGTCGCTGGATCGCACGACGGGTTTTACCGGTCTGGATGCCGACAGTTGGGAGATGGGTGCCCAGAACTGGACGCCTGGATTCCGCGAGGAGTTCAAGAAACGGCGGAGTTACGATCCATGGCCCTACTTCCCAGCCTATTCGGGACGCGTGGTGGGCAGTCGGGAAATGACCGAACGCTTTCTTTGGGATGTGCGCATGACGTGTCAGGAACTGTTGCTGGAAAACCACATCGCGCACATGAAGACGTTGTGTCACGCGCGTGGTTTGAAACTGACGATAGAGCCGTATGACATGACCCCGGCGAACGATCTCGATCTTGGTTCGTATGCGGACATCCCACAGGGCGAGTTCTGGTATAACACATTCAACTCGGCATGGAGTTGCATCGAGGCCGCCTCGATCGGACACATCATGGGCAAACCCATCGTCGCCGGCCGAAGCATTCACAGCCGTCGGTACCGATTGGACGGAAAAGCCATGGACGCTGAAGAACCAGGGAGACTGGGCTTTTGCCGCCGGAATCAATCGGTTTGTGATCGTGTCTTTCGCCCACCAACCGTGGCTGGACAGGGCACCTGGGATGACCTTTGCCAACTATGGTCTTCACTGGGAACGGACGCAGACCTTCTGGCCACTGTTGGACGGCTATCATCAATACCTGGCACGCTGCTCACATCTTCTGCAACAGGGCGTGACGGTTTCCGACGTGCTTTATCTAACTCCCGAAGGTGCGCCGCACGTGTTTCGAGCACCGGACAGTGCTCTCGATGATGCCACAAGCATACTGCCTGACAAGAAAGGATACGGGTTCGACGGATGCTCGCCGAAGATCCTCATGGCTCGGGCTGAAGTGAAGGACGGCCTGATCGCGTTCCCGGGGGGAAGCTCGTATCGCCTGATGGTTCTGCCGCAAGTGGAAACGATGACCCCGGCGTTGCTCGCCAAAATTCGCGATCTGGTGAAGGCCGGAGCCACGATAGTCGGCCCGCCGCCAATCAAATCTCCGAGCCTCTCGGGTTATCCCGCCTGCGACGATGAAGTGAAAACACTCGCCAAGGATCTATGGGGGGGCGTGGACGCACCGAAGGCGCTGACCAAACGCAGTTATGGAAAAGGCGTGATTCACTGGGGCGGTGAATCGTCTGCAAGCCCGCCGCTCTATCCATCCTACGATCTGACTGCCGCCCTGTTGCAGGGCATGGGAGTGAAGGAGGATTTCACCGCAACCGGTCCCGTGCGCTACGGTCACCGGCGCACCGAGGACAAGGACATCTATTTCGTAGCGAACCGGACGGATGCTCCGATCAAGGTGGATTGCCGCTTCCGTGTTGGCAAAGGTAGTCCGCAACTCTTGGATCCAGTGACCGGTGAACAACGACCGCTCCCGCAATTCGAGCAAACCGATGGCCTGACATCCATTCCCATGCAGTTCGATGCATTCCAGAGTTTCTTCGTCGTGTTCGATCGGAAGGGCGAAGCAGCCCGCATCGAATATGGAAAATGAATTTCCCGGACTTGAAGCCGCTCCAGGAATTTCCGGTGCATGGGACGTTGCTTTTGACCCGAAGTGGGGCGGCCCCGAAAAGATTTCGTTCGACTTCCTGCAAGATTGGACCACGCATTCGGAGCCGGGAATCAAGTACTATTCCGGCATCGCCACCTATCGGAAGATCATTCAACCTCAGCCCAGGCTCCAGCAGGAAAAACCTTCCTCGATCTGGGAGTGGTCAACGACATGGCGCGGGTCGAAATTGAACGGCAAGGACCTCGGAGTCGTCTGGTGTGCGCCGTGGCGGATCGAAGTCACCGAGTGCCATCATGCCCGGCGACAACCGACTGGAGATCGAAGTCGTCAACCGCTGGGCGAACCGGCTCATCGGCGACAAACAGCCTGGCAATGCGGAAGTCCGCACGGTGGCCTGCCCGCCCAGTTTCCTGGATGGCAAGCCGTTCATGGCCGGACGCTACACATTCTGCACGCATGATCCCTACAAACAGGACTCCGCACTGCTCCCGTCCGGGCTGCTTGGGCCGGTGCAGCTCAAGTCCACACTCATGGAGACCATCAAATGAAGGTATTCTCGGACTCGCCACGCCTCGAATCTCGCCTCGGCCCTTGACCGGGTTTGCGCCAACCCACATCGCGATGCGTATCCCTCAACCGCTCGTCCCACGATTCACGCGCGCTGCGGCATCAGCGGGGCAGCAAGATCGCAGTCGAAAGCCGCAGTCCCCTCCGTGCACTACGTGACGAAGAGGTGCCAATGGCGTGGATAAGTCACAAAAATGTCTAGCATTCGAGGCGACGAGGAATGAAAGTTCCCATGGAATTTTTTTGGGGGGTGCTGGATTAGTCTGCCAGTCTCGGGGTTCACTGACTGGCGGCTTGCATTGACGAATTTGATTTTCGCGCTGTCTCAATACCACCCCGGCCGGTATTAGACCGGAGGTTGGGATAGTTTCAATGAATGCGGGCGACTTTGATGCTTGTAGTTCAGTCTCTGGTCCAACAAATTTCGGCGGCGCGGGGAGCACCTTGGCTACACAACAGCTCGGGGGACGTTTTTGGAATAGGCGGCAACAACGGGAACTTGCGCGTCCCCGACGGATACCAATCTGGCAACACTCTTTCCGCGACGATGACCTTTAACAGCGCAACGTTCGCTTCACTTGGCTTGACGCCGGGAACCTACGTTTGGAATTGGGGGAGTGGCGCTCACGCCGATTCCTTCAGGCTGCAGATTGGCGAATCCGCTATTCCCGAACCGGGTTCACTTTCCCTCTTCGCTGCCGGCGGGTTGCTGGGACTCATCCTGTTCCGCCGCCGACGCAATCGAGCGATTGCCTAACGCATCGCTCTTCGCGAATCAACTCAAGCGGTCTCATCGCAAATCGATACGACCGTCTTTTGTTTGCACTGCAGCTCGAACCGCGATTCGCCAAACTCGCGGCACGATCTATCGCTCGCTCCATAGGTCCTTAATCTCCCACCAAACTTGCTGGATTCGCCACTCTGGGGTCATCATGTAAACCACACACGTGAGTAAATCCGCCAAGAGCAACGCGCGTCGAACCAGATGTGTCCCCAGGTTGATTTTTTCAAGTTCATGGCCGTTGCTCGTCTGATAAGTGGCAAGTTATCGGGAATAGACGAATCGATCCGGCCTAACTCCGCAGAGGTGTCGAGAGGTCGATGTTGGAAGGCCACGTGGAGGTAGGTACAATCAGAGTGTCTGGAGCGTCCGATCAAACGAACCTTTGCCCGCCACAAATCGTGTGGTAGGTTCATGGCAATCAGGCGAGGGGGCGGTATTGGGCGGCCGCACACCCGATCTGCAGCCTAGCCCCGCTTAGCGAGGCAGTTGCTGGATGGCCCACTCCGAAATTGTCGATCGCGTGTAATGAAACCTTCCGTTTACGTCGAAACTTCTGTTTTGGGTCACCTCGCAGCGCGTCCGTCCGCTCTGCTCGTGACGGCGGCCAACCAGCAGGTGACGCGCGAATTCTGAGACGAACACCGCTCGCGGTTTGATCTGTTCGTATCGCTCGCCGTCGTCGACGAGTGTACGGCCGGTGATGTCGAAGCGGCAGCGGAGCGAGAGGTTTTTCTCAAGGGCATTCCGGTTCTCGGCGTAGACGACGATGTCCTGCCACTTGCCCAATCGCTCATGACCGGGATTCCGCTCCCTGCCAAGGCTGCCGTCGACGCCGTGCATATTGCAGTAGCCGCGGTGAACGGCGTCGATTACCTCGTGACCTGGAATTGCAGGCACATCGCCAATCCGGCCTTGCGCGGTACAATTGAGGCGGTATGCCGTGCCGCAGGGTACGATCCGCCGGTGATTTGCACACCACCTGAACTCATTGAGGTGCCAGACGAATGAGCGATCCCATTGTGGAAGGAATCCGCAAGAATCGGGAACAGTACGCGGCCAGGTTCAACTACGACTTGACGGCGATCTGCAGGGACCTTCGTGAGCGGCAGGCAGAATGTGGGCGCGAAGTCGTATCCCGTGCTCCGAAGAAGGTCACGAAGGGGCACCAAGCGGGCATTGAGGCCGGGCACGTATCCACGCCATGAGTCGGAGTGGGAACGCGTGTATTGCGAACGGCTGACCAGCTTCCCGACGGGTCATCACAAGCGTTTATGGTGGCGACGCACATTTCCCCGGCGTTACTCGTTTCCATTCCCATCGCGGTCCTGGTGCTCATCGCACGAATTGATGACGCTGGGGTAAAATGGTCGGTGGCATCCTCCGCGATCGGGGTCTTTCTGGGGTTTATGCGTTGCCCGATGGTTCATCCCCCGTACGAACCCGGTGATGAGTTTCGGTATATGATCGGCGGTGCGATCGTCGGCTGGTTGGTTGGGACTACCATCCATCAAACAACGGACAACTCGCACAAAAAGAATACGAACTGACGGTGTCATTTATCGACCGTTTGTTGCACAGCGGTCGGCCACCCCTGCAGAGGCACCCGCCTGATGATGTTGAACGGCGACTGTGGAGGCGGTTAGAATCGGGGCGTTGGCACTTGCCAACAAAGGAAGGCTTCTCGGCGCAGGCCATGTTCCGACGTCGGCTTTATGGGATGGCTGCCGGGGTGCATAACGCGAACATGCCACACGCAGACGCGCGAGGCGTCGCATGAAAGTCCTGGCGATTATCGGTGCGATTCTGCTGCCCCTCGGCGCAGTGCTGTTCTTTTTCGCGGCGATGGGTCGGATCGACTCTTCTGAGGAATATCGCGGCACCAAGTAATGGATGTCGTGATCGGCGCTCTGCTCGCTGCGTCCTTCGTACTGCGCCGCGAAGGCGAAGTGATGCGTCGGCTGCGGACTGTCGTCGGAGCTAGCGTGATTTGGCTCATCGTGTCCGGTTCCCTGCTATCATGGCATGCGTTTCAGATATACGCCCGCACCACGCTGGCGACAAACGCTTATACTCGCCATCGGATTGTGAAGACATATGATGCACTCACCAAGTTCTCGCGCGATTGTGGTTCGTTTCCCTTAGAGAACCAGGGACTGAATGCGCTGTTGGTGAATTCTGGGTCTGGGCAATGGAATGGACCATATATCTGCCGACGGACGGCTTCTTGAAGATGCATGGCATGGCCACCTGGCGTACTGCCTGCGGGACGGCATTCCACTCGTATGGTCACGCGGTGCAGACGGCGTGACGGGAACGGAAGACGACGTGACCGTGGCCTATGAAGAAGCGATTGGAAGGGTGAGGTGACATTGTGCCACGCGTGGAGAACCGTGAATCGAGAACTCGTTGTAACAACCTGTGGCGTTTCCGAAGTAACCACCGATAAACGGGAAGCAGATGACTGCCTCAGTAGAAGAGCACAGAAGTGGCGGAAGCCAGAGCGGCCGGATAGAGTGAGTTGAGGGGGCGATATGCGTCTTGAGCAACGAACCAGCTTCTGACGCGAGAGGCGATTGTTCAGGCAGGAGGACGCGATGAAATCGCTGTTCGCTTTCTTTGTTGCCACCGCTATTCCCTTTGGAATAGCTTCGGCTGCCTACGTGCCAACCAGTGTCATCGATTTGGCGGGTACGTCAGAAGGGATCGCCGTCGGGACGATTGTGAAGGTCGAGAAAGAAACTGTCGCACTCAAGGTCGAGGACCTGCTTGTAGGTTCCGGAAAAGTAGGTGAGACCATTACCGTTCAGCGATTTCGCGACTGGCCATGTGCGTGGCGATGGTCACCTTATGTGGTTGGGCAGAAGGTCCTGGTATTCCTGGATTTCGACGCAGAAACCAAAGAGTGGGTTATCCGCGGCGCAGGCTGCGAAGGTGAATCACCCATTGTTGGGGATGACGTTTACGCCAATTTCCGCTTCCCAGGAAAGCCTATCAAGTTTGGAGACAGTCCATATGGAAAAGTGTATCTGGTGGCCGTTCCCTACAATCAACTTCGGACAGCGATACTCGACTTTCGGAAAAGCTATCGTTTGACACGGGCAAGCAACCCCTGGCGAATAAAGAACGGCGAGTACGAGTTCATGCCATTTGACCGAATAGAACGCATTGTTGGACCTCGCACCAGCCAATTCCGCCCGCGACACGTGCCTCCCGAGTTCGAGAACCGATCAGTATTACATCGCTACCTAGCGCAGGCAGTTGAGGAAGAAACTAACAAGCTGGCCAAGTTCAACGAGCAGGATGTGACCGGCCGCAATCCACCGCCTGGGCGGTCCGTACGAGTTCGTTAAGTCGCCACGGTATGCCCCCAACCGCGTCTCATCAATCCACCGTATTTCGAATTGACCCGCCAACCCGGTCGAAGCATATTGAGGGCGCTGGTCGTGACCGGGGCGGGAACGGTCCAGACGGGGCCGTCCAAGCCCGATAACAAAGGAACGATTCCCGAAGCTTTCCGGCTGTCTGGAAATAGGGACAAAGAGATAGATATGGCACACGCCCTCCTTCTACAATTCGGCTGGCTGACATTCCGCTGCCTACCCACTCTGTCGCTGGTCGTCGCGATTCTGTCTGCCACTGTGCAACACGGTCGAGCGAGAACATGGGGTTTACGCCCGGCGATGCGTTCTTTGTATTCGACCTCGATGAAAAGCTTGTCAGCGGTCTGCCTGAGAAGGGTGGGGAAGTGACGTTGTACTACCCGATGCCATTGATCAGCTTCAGTGGCTATGCGGGCTTTGACAAACTGAGGCTGGAAGGCGTCACTCCGGAGGTGGTGCAGTACCTTCGTCGCGTTTATCAAGATCACCGAAAATGGACGCCAAAAATAGTTAGGATTGACGTTCTTGAAGATGGAACCCGAAATGAAGTGGAGCTTAACCCACCGATCGCATTCCTCTACAACGCCGACGTAGATTGGTCCCAACAGCGGATCGCTCTCAAGTACAACGAGGATTGGCCACAACTGCCAGCAGAGGCGTTCGCAGGTCCGAACCGCAAGCAGTCGTTTGGTGGAGAGGAGGTATACAACCACGCTGAAGTCTACCAGCCCTTAGTCAAGACCTATGATGCCGTGACGGAGGATTGGCGAAACGCGCGGCGATTTCCGGGACTTAGGGTTGAGGTTCCCAAGAAATGTCGCGTGGGGGAGGGCTCTCGGCCAACCCGTCACCGAGGCAGTCATTGCTCGATGCAAGGATGTGCAATTCGCCGTGATCACCGACGAAGCACTGGAGGATAACTTTCTGCGAGAGCCTGGTCTTTCGTTCTATCAGATCACAGTCGATGGGATTAGCGAACGCGAGTGGCGGGCGGGGGAGGAAGGCATCGAGCTCATCAGGAGGGAGTTGGGGGCGGACGAAGTATCTCGCTCGACGACAAGAGAGCGGAAGTTGCTGACACGATACCACGGCTATGTGTACTACCGTATGGTGCGAGAAGACGTGAAGAACGGAGACATCACAATTCCCATCTGGCCGGATTGTCGTTATCCCGTAGGTGCGGCGGGCTGGGAAACTCCCGTGTGGTCAAGATAGTGTGCCGTGCACTCAACGTCCACCATTCCGCGTAGGGGGGCGTGTTGCCTCGGAAGCAATGTCCGCTTCGGCGAAACATTTCTTGGTCGTCCTCCTGCAGTAGTGGAGACACATCTCTATTAGGGAATTGCCCCGCGACAGTTCCGTCAGCAGCGAGTAGGGTGAGTGAGACCGACAAGTGATCACCGTGCCGGGATGGAAAACCAAAACTCGTACGTTTTCCGGTGGAGGCAGCAACCGACCGATGCCTGCTCAGCGGGATGCATGCACCGGTAGAGGCATCCGAAGTTCGGTGTATGGTGTCGGGGTGGAAGTGGGTAGAATGGAGCCGTCGGCACGTTTCGGCAAACGAACGATTGTGAGAATGATGGACGGACCCATGGCGGCTGACTGCGACCGGCTCATCGTCCACACGTGTCGACGACGCACCCTAGTTGTGCGTATGCTCGTCGCTGTGTGCCTTGTACCGGCGTGGTTTACCTTTGTATGCAAACAGATCATGCGAGGCTGAAAGGCATGCCGATGGAGTCTTGGCGGTTGTTGCCTCTGATCGCGGCAGCGGCTGCCAGTGCCCTGGTTGGCCGGCGATTCCTCAACTCAATCGCGGGAGTCTTCCTCGACGGGATCGGGGGCGTCTTTGGGACACTCGACAATTTCGCGGGGCCATACGGCGGCGTGGTTGGCCTCGTGATTGGTGCCATTGTCGTCGCACTTCCGATCTGGGAAAAGTCACGAGCGAAGGCTGTTCGTCCGGAGCAGGGCCTGCAGCCGTGAGCATGTTGGTCCCGTCTGCCGGTGTGTGTTATCCTGGCCACCGATGGCCAAGTTTGGGGAAGCCGAAGGAGAAACTCAGACCTTCTCGGAATCGAGCAGATGACGACCATTAGTTGCTGGCACAGCCTCACGGTCTACTGCACAGCGACCTCCAACGATAGGAGCATCTGACGTGCTTTGGCCAATTGTCCTGCCGTTGAAGGTCACGTTCTCGCTGTTCGTTGGAATCGTGGTAGTAGCCACGGCGAGTGCGACAGTATTCAAATGGAAGCGGACGAAGACGCTCCTGATTTCGACGATCATTGCCATCCTGGCGTTCGTTCCAAGCCTTGCAGAAATCCAGTCCGTGATCGACGCACGTCGCTTTGGCGTATTTGATATTCCCGACTTCGACGGCATCGATGATTTCCGGGTGGAACGCTACCTACCTCCAGCAGCCCGAGGGATCACCATCGACAAGACGCGGATGGGATACCGCGCGAGGTTCACCATTACGCAAGCTGAACTCGGGCCAGAAACGGTGCGTGGCACGTTTTTGGTGGCAACGTGGGCAGCCTGGGGTGCGAGCGGTCAACTCCGACGCCGTGTCAGTTTTTCCGTCTCTTCGCATCGCGCTGACGGATGGTGAACACCGTTGGTGAATCTCCTGAAAGAGGGCTTTTCCGTGGTTCAGCGGCGGAGTGCTGACGAACGGCCGCCGGCGCAGGGGCCCGCATTGGGGAGAACACGACATTCCGCGTCCCCAACGCGGCTGTCCATGACGGCAGTCTGCCGCAGGCAACCGCGCCTTACCTGGTTTGCCTTAACAACCGCCATAATTGTGCCACGCACTGTTTTTCGCCGGGCAGGCACAGCGGCAGGGTCATTCCAGGGCCAATCGGCTGCGAACGCGTTGGCCCAAGAGCCATTCAGCGCGCGCCATCGGCCGGAAGGCGAGAGCCGCCTTTTCGCTGAACTGCCCCTGAGTGTCCAGGCTATAGGGCTGCCCGATGCTGTCGGCCGCCCCCCCGGTGTGCTCGTCGAAGAGGCAAAGGTCGCGGAGCAATTCGTCAACCGTGCGCTGGCCGTTGGGCGCTCCTCGGTCCCCACAGGGGTGAGTCCGCTGCATCAAGCAGCCGCTTGGCAACCCGGCTGGCCGCCACTTCGCGCGCAGGCAGTTGTGAAACTCGTGGCAAGCTATTTTCCGTCGTCCTTCCGGATCCGGAGCACGACAGCGGTCTGGCGGGCACTTCCCAGCGAATCGACTCGCCGCCACGGGCAGTGAGCGTGCGGTCGTGTTCGGGATACTCCTGCGCCAACTGGAATGGGCCAGCGCCCTTGACACCCATGCTCTCTTCGGTCAGGGCAAACTCGCCCGACAGTGCGGTAGCATCGGGATTGAACAGAAACACGAGTCCCTGGTCGCCGACGATGTGGGCCGAACCGTCCACCTTACCGGCCGCGGGCCAGTCGGGCAGGTCTTTGCGGACTTTCAGATACGCGATGTTCCGGCGGCCCCAGTCGAGCCACTTGCGGATCTCGGCTTTGTCCTTGTCCGGTATGCCGGTCTTCGTCGGCAGATAGTAGAGCTGGTTGGGTGAGCACGACAACGCGCTGAGCAGGATGTAGTCGATCTTCTCGCTCGACCAGCTAAAGGGCCGGTCATCGTGGAGGTAACGACTCTGAAACAAGAGCGGCTGGTCGAAATGATGTGGAAAGAAATGGTGTTGCACGCGCACACGCGACCATGTCCGGATTTCGTCCCCCGCCGCGATGTTCGAGGGAGGCGTGCCGGTCTCGAGCAGCGTAAAGCACGCATCGGCGTTTCTCAGCGACCAGACACCAAGGTCCATCGGCGGACGGCACAAGAAAGATGAATGCGTGCGGGGCCCGCTGCCGCACATCGGCAATCAGCCGGTCGAGCGCGCTGGCAGGCATAGTTCGAATCGCCCGGCAGGTGGTCGTGCTGGTTCGAAGCGCAATCCACAGGGATCACCGTCGTAAACCAGCCGCCGTCCCCGAAGAAGCTCCCGTCCATGCACCACGCCTCGTAGTAGCCGGTCTTCAGCCCGTCGCTATTCAGGCGTGCCAGCCAGTTGAAGAACGGTGTGTTCGCGAAACAATTGGCCCGCGCATGCTTGATCAAGTCCGGCTTGCCATCGAGCGACCTGGGCGTCATGAGCCACTGCGGCTGGTCGGGCCGGAACGGCCGGCCTTCGCCCGACCAGTGGTGCGTGTTGTTCATGGAGGACCACATGACGACCTTGACACCCACCTGGTGCGCGTGCTCGAGTAACTTCACCACCAATTCGCCGGGCGCATACTTGTCGTCCGGGCCCAGCGCGTTCATCTTCGCCGTTTCCCCGCCCCAAGGATGCGAATCGCTCAGCCAGTCGACGCCGCACTCCGCCAGAAAGTCCAGCGACCGCATCTCCTGCTCAACTGCCTGCTCGTCCGCATACGTACCTTGCTCCATCTGGCTGTGCCAGCCGCAAGCCATCGGCACCAAGCCGTGGCGCGGCGGGCCGAGAATGGCCGAAGTCATTGCCACCATCGCGGCGGACTCCGACGGCCATGGCAAGACTTCGGATGCCGCCGGGGGCGGTTGCCCATCGGCGGCACGCACCGGTGGATGCGCGGGCGGCGACTCATCCGCAGGTGATCGCTGATAGACGCCGCAATACACCGGTTCGCAGACGAGTCTCTCGCCAGCTTTGACTTTCAGGCTGGGCGCGTAGGCCAACGTGACTTGCCGGTCGCTCAATGACGACGCGTCGAAGGGCATCTCGACGCCCGTGAAGAATCCGGCCTTGGTCGTGCGGCCGAAGTACGTGCAGATCGGCTCCGCTCCCGGCAATCGGCCGAATTGCGGGTAGCGGTAGGCAACTCGGGATCGGCATACGGCGGTCCCCAGATCCACGGGATGACCTGGGCACGTTGGGCCCAGGCTTCCCAGGCGGCGGCCAGTTGCTTGACACGCTCGGGCTGCTGGGCGGCGCGATCGTTCATTTCCGTGCGGTCGGCGACCATGTCATACAGCTCCCACGGGCCCCGCGGGCCTTTGGCCACCAGTTTCCATTGGCCGTCGCGCACGGCCCGGTTGCCTTCGTGCTCGAAGAAGATCGGCTTCCGCCGCGTCAGCGGCCAGCCGACAAGCGCGGGCCGCAGGCTCACGCCTTCCAGCGGCGTAATTGCCTCGCCCTGAATCTGCGCGGGATACGCCGCGCCGGCGAGGTCGACGCAATGGCCATGAGGTCAATCAGGTGCGCGGGCTGCGGCTCCAGGGCATTGCGACGTGCGACGGGGATGCCAGCCGGCCAATGCGCGATGAGCGGCGTGCTGATGCCCCCCTCGTGGACCCAATGCTTGTATTCGCGGAAGGGCGTGTTGCTGACGTTGGCCCACGCCTCGCCGTAGCCGTGGTAGGTGTCCGCCGCGCCGGGCAGCACGCCGTAGCCCTGCCGCATCGGGTAGCCGTCGCGGGTTTGTTTCGGAATCATGTCCGGCTGAAGATAGTCGGCGGCCAGCGGCGGCAGCGAGGGCGCGGCGGCGCGTTGCCGGGGTGCGGGATTGCTCTTGCCGCGGCCCATGCCTTCGGCGCAGCCGCCGTTGTCCTGCAGGAAGAGGATCAGCGTGTTGTCGAACTGGCCGGTCTGCTTGAGTTCCGTCACGAGCCGCCCAATTCCCTGGTCGAGGCAATCCACCATCGCGGCATAAACCTCCATGCAGCGCAGCTCGAACTCCCGATCGGGCACCTCGCTCCACGCGCCGCCTTGCTGGGGTGCCACCTGCCACTGCGGGTCGATCAGGCCGAGCTGCTTCAGCTTTTCGACGCGCACAACGCGAATGGCGTCGTAACCGGCATCGTACTTGCCCTTGTACTTGGCGATATCGGCCTCCTTGGCGTGCATGGGCCAATGCGCCGCGGTATGGGCGACATACATGAAGAAGGGTTGGCTGGCATGGTCGCGCGCATGTTCGGCGACAAACCTGACGGCGTGGTCGTTGATGGCGTCGGTGTAATAGAACTGCTTCGGCTGATACTCCGGATCGGCGTAGGGCGAGATGAGCGTGTTGTCGCGGACCAGCGTGTTGGGGTCGTAGAAGCTACCCGCGCCGTGAATCGTGCCGTAGAAGCGATCGAAGCCGCGCTGGAGGGGCCAGTTGTGTTTGTCCGACTCGCCGCTAGGTCGGATCGTCTTCGTCACGTGCCATTTGCCGGCCATGTAGGTTCGATAGTCGGCCAGTCTGAGCGCCTCGGCGATCGTGACGCAGTTGCGGTTGAGATCCCCGCGATAGCCGTTCAGCCCTTTATCTTCCATCATGTGTCCGATGCCGGCCTGGTGCGGATACAGTCCGGTGAGCAGCGAGGCGCGGGTGGGGCAGCAGCGGCCCGTGTTGTAGAAGTGCGTGAATCGCACGCCGTCCCGCGCCAGTGCGTCCAGGTTCGGCGTCTCGATCTCGCCGCCGTAACAGCCGAGGTCGGACCAGCCCATGTCGTCCGACATGATGAGGATGATGTTGGGACGCCTGCTGTCCGCGCCGGAGACCGGCATCGCGGCCACCGTGGCCAGGAGGCAAATGAGTAAGGCCAAGGAGAAGAATCGACTTGGTATGTGCGTCATCCTCAATTTGAGCGAAGGATTCGTTTCTCGCAGTCTAGCGGACTGCAGGCCGATCCGCATGGGGACAAGAGCGTTGCTGCAAGTTATTTTGATGAGATCACTCGCCTCACCTGCGGGATCAAGAAACTTGGCGCCGACCTGCCGCTGCCCTACGTG
This sequence comes from uncultured Planctomycetaceae bacterium, assembly GCA_963754725.1. Classification (GTDB taxonomy): domain Bacteria; phylum Planctomycetota; class Planctomycetia; order Pirellulales; family Pirellulaceae; genus JAAYDI01. Next base: position 43,443 of record CAVWHV010000041.1, on the reverse strand, counting down.
CGCGATGGGACCGTCTTTGGCTGTGTACAGGGGCAGGTCGTCGTACAGCACCTGCTTGGCCGCCTCGACCGACATCCCGTCGGCCACCAACTCCGTGGCGGCATGGGAAAACTGGTTGAAACGCCGGCCGGCTTGCTCGTAGGCGTATTGCTGGCCGCCATAAGGCGCATCCGCGGGAGTGCCGGGGCTCCACACCTTGAACGTCTTGCCGATATGGTAGCCGGCCTCTTTCAGCAGCAGCGGGTACGAAGGGATCGACGAGTCCCAAACCGCGCCTTGCAGGATGGCTCCGCGTCCGGTCCGCCAAAAATACTGGCCAGATAGCAATGCACTGCGGCACGGCGTGCATGACGGTGCGTTGACGTGCGCGTTGCGATAAGTGCGACATCGTTGTCCGCACACTCCGTGTGCGGATTTCGGCATGCGGAGCGTTTCGTCTACACTTCGCTTCCCGTCCTTACTCGAGTTGCGGTTCGCCGGAAACGACCCCGGCTTGATGCGTCGTGACGGCCTCTTGGATCTGGGCGATCACTTCCGGGTGGCCGGCGGCCACATTGCGTTTTTCAGACGGGTCGCGGGCGAGTTGGAACAACAGCGGCGGCACATGTACCTCCGGCTGCTGCTGGCCGTAGCCCGTCTGCGTCTTGAAGTGTGCTTTCCACTCACCGAGGCGGCAGGCAAAGAGTTGGTCGCCGCGGTAGTAGAAAAATGGCCGTTGCGGCAGCGGCTTGGACTCGAACAACAGCGGCGCAAGGTCGGTGCCATCCAGCTTCACTCCGCCGGGCAACGTGACGCCTGCCAACGCCAGCGCCGTGGGGAACAGGTCCATCGCGTGCACCAGTTCGGAGGTCACCCCCCGCCGGACGTGGCCTGGCATCCACGCGATGCCAGGCACGCGCATGCCACCCTCCCACGTGCTGCCTTTGCCGTCTCGCAGGAGGCCCGCGCTGCCACCCTGGTCGCCCATGATGAGCCACGGACCGTTGTCGCTGGTGAAGAAGACGAGCGTACGCTCCGCGATGCCTTCTTTCCTCAACGCCTCGAGCAACTGGCCCACGCTCCAGTCGATCTCCTCGACCGCGTCGCCGTAGATGCCGGCGCGGCTCTGGCCCTTGAACGCGGCCGAGGCGAACATCGGCACATGTGGGAAAGTGTGCGCGAAATAGAGGAAGAACGGCCCCCCCTTTTTCTCACGCATGAATTGCACCGCTTCCTCCGTGTAGCGCCGCGTGAGTGTGGCCTGATCGGCAGGTTGCTCCACGACCTTGCCGTCGCGCAGGAGCGGTACGTTCCAACCGTCGTGCGGCGGAATGGGCAAACCGGATGCGCCTCTGGGCAAGTCGGGGCGGCCATCCATGTCGTTGGAATACGGCAGGCCGAAACTGCGGTCGAAGCCCTGGTCCAGCGGACGCCCACCCGCGTGGACGCCCAGATGCCATTTGCCGATGTGCGCCGTGGCGTAACCGTGCGGCTTCAGGGCCTCGGCGATCGTGATCTCCGCCGGCGGCAAGCCGCCCTGGGAGTTGGGGAACAGCACTCGGCGATTTCCACACATGCCGCTGCGAATGGGGTATCGCCCGGTGAGCAGCGCCGCGCGGCTGGGCGTGCAGACTTCCGCCGCCGAATAGAAATCGGTGAACCGCAACCCCTCCGCCGCCATCCGGTCCAGATTGGGCGTGCGAATCGTGGGCGAGCCATAGCAGCCCAAGTCGCCATACCCGAGATCGTCCGCGAAAATGATGACGACGTTAGACTGCTCGGCGCCCATGTCCGTCAAGCCGACGGCCAGCAGCGCGCGGGAATCAGAACGGCACGAAGCAGGAGTGTTGTCTGTCGCGTAGGCATGAAATGGTCTCCTATGTTACCCGAAGATCTCACTGTTTCGCTTTGGCTTTCTTCCCTTTGCGGGCCTTGTTGGAGTCGGCTTCGCTCTTGCGGGCACTCGGCAGATTGGACGCATCCGCCTTGGGCAGCCATTTGGCCAGTTCGGCTTTTCGGGCCGCATGTTCAGCCACTCCGGCGAGATTGGTGTATTCGTGCGGGTCCGCCGCGTTGTGATAGAGTTCCTCGTCACCGTTGGCGTAGCGGATGTAGCGCCAGCTTTCGCTGCGCACCGCGTGATTCTGGAAGCCATACGTCGTGACAGCTGGAGTCTCCCAAGGGGCCCGAGGAGCTGTCAACAACTCAGAAATGTCACGTCCGTCGAGATGTGACGGCAGCGGCAGACCGGCCAGCGTGCAAAGCGTCGGATAGATGACGCTGAAATCCACTGGGCGTTCGCAGGAATCGCGCCGGCGGGAGTCACTCCCGGCACCTTCCAGACAAAAACCGTCCGCGTCGGCTCCTCCCACAGTGCGAACTTGCGCCAGTGCGATTTCTCGCCCAGGCTCCAGCCGTGATCACTCCACAGACAGACGATGGTGTTGTCGCGATAGGCCGACTGCTCCAAGCCTTGCAGCAGCCGTCCCACCTGCGCGTCGCAGAACGCGATGGTGGCCAGATAGGCCTGCACGGCTTCCTTCCAGCGGCCGGACTTCAGTATCTGCGCGTGATCGCCCTCAGGCCCGGCCATCCTCACTCCGGCCGGCGGCACATCGTCCAGATCGTCGGCGCGATGGGGTGGGAGTTGGATCGACTCCAGCGGAAACATGTCGAACCACTTCTTCGGCACGCTGAAAGGCATGTGCGGCTTCACCAGACCGATGGCGAGAAAGAAAGGCTGGTCGCTTTTCTCCTGCAGCTTCTCCAGGCCGTAGCTGACGACACTATAGTCGGGCATCTCTTCGTCGGTATTGGCCAGCGGGCCGAACTTGATGCCCCCCACTCCATCGTCCTTCGCCGAAGGGTGCAACTTCAGGTTGCCACCTCTGCCGGGGAAGTAGTCCGTCCACTCGCCCCCGCGGTCCGCCGCGCCATGGTAGATCTTGCCGGCGCCATAGACCCGGTAACTCGCCCGGAAGAAGTGCGAGTTAAGCAGCTTGTCCTCGCTGATGCCGGGACGCCAGTTCTGATCGTTCAGGTAGCAGCCGGTACTACTGGGCCGCCGTCCGGACATGAGCGAAGCACGGGAGGGATTACACGCCGGCGCGGTGCAATAAGCTTTCGCAAAGCTGACACCCATTCCCGCGAGACGATCGATGTTCGGTGTCTTCGTCTGCGCGTGGACGCCGAGATGACCGACCCAGTGGTTCAAATCATCAATGGCAATGAACAGGACGTTCGGGCGACTCGCCTGGGCGGCTGGGGTGTCACCCGCGAGCGCACACAGGATCGCGAGGACGGAGACGTGAAAGAGCTGTTTCATGGATTGTCTCACATTCGAAGCGTGCATAGAGACGTCGGAACAAATCGAATTATCTCAATCCGTTGACGCCCGACCCACAGGAAACTTGACTTGTGCCAGCGCCTTCACTGCCGTTACGTAAGCGAGAACTTCATCGGCGCTGAGTGCACGGTCAAGGACCACAATTTCATCCAGCGTCATTGCCGGGCGGTTGCCGCTGTGCCCCAATTCCGCGGCGTTGATTTCGCCTTCTTTGAAGATCCTCCCTTTGGGCGAGTGCCGCGTACGCTCCTGGCCGTCCCAGTAAATGCGGATGTCGGCTGCGCCGCTGACGCTGATGGCTACGTCGGGATTCGCCGCCTTCAGTGGCTGCGGGCGTTCGTCCCAATACCTGTAAACCTGCAGGCCTTCCCTATCCAGCATGTCAAGAATGGGCTGGGCCAGTGCGGCGTTGTCCTTGTGCGCTGGGATCCAGCCTTGCCCCCACCCGCCACCGCCGTCGAGTTCGTGGACGAGGCGCACGGCCGCGAAGGTCCGTTGTGTCCACGGGTCTTCGGACAGGTTGCCTGCGTCGCTCAGCGGCACCGGCCACACGCCGGCCTGCTCGCCGGTGGTGACGAGTTGGACGTAATCGCGTGGAAAGCGGTCGTGCACGTCGCCCTCGGAATACCTCCATTCCCAGTCGTATTGGACGGTGCAGAAAGACAGCATGGGCAGCGGACTGAAACTCGTCATGTGGGGGAACACGATCGGCAGCATCTGGCGTTCATGCATCATGATGAACGTCCGTTTGGCGAGGTCGCGCAGCCCCCAGATACCGGCCGCCGGCACGACGGTGCCGTCGGCGCACCGATAAGCGTCGGTCATTTCGGTGTTAAACGACGGCACAACGAAAAAGTTGTCCCAGTACACGCCCTGATTGTTGCCGATCTCGAAGGACTTCACGTACCAGTAGAGGTTGAAGTCAATGTACGAGGGCGATGGCACGACCTTGATTTCACCGCGGCCGTTGCCCTTGCCAACGGCGCGGTAGTCGTCGAGCATCCACTCGTCCTTAAACGTTTCGCATTCCGGGAAGAGCTGGCATGTGGCTCGATTGTAGTAGAAAACCATCTTGGCCCCGAAATGAGATCGCAGGTTATGGCCGACATGCGCTTCCCAACTCTTCACCACGTCCTTACCGTACGGTTCAAAGAGCGGCCGGCAGCGTGCGACCGTGGCTTCTACGTCTGCATCGCTGATCTTCTCGAGGTTACCCCGCTTCAGCATGGCCCACAGGAACATGTCCTGGCCGGCCGGGTACACGGAACCGCAATCACCGAGCGCCAGCCAATTGATGTCGGTACCCAGGAGATGGTACTGGTCGCGGAAGAAGCGATAGCGCCACCAATTTGGATTCTGGCCTGGCGCGTTCAGCATGGGTTTCACCGGTGCCGCCAGAATTCCGAACGAGAGCGTTTGCGGGTGCGCGATGATCGTCGGCAGGTTGACCAGATGCACGCGCAGTATGACTTGCCCATCCCTGCGCACAACCTCCAGATTCGGTGTCGCCGGGTTCCAGCCCCAGCCTTTGTCATTCTCCGCAAACCAGCAGAGCCCGCGCACGGGACCGCCCAGGAACACGTACGGACAGCAGTTCTTGAGGTAGTCGTCGCCTGCCCTGATTGGCATTTCGGTATTCCGTCGGAGTCGGTATCGACATCGGGTTCGGCGGGTGGACTCCGTGGCCCCCATTTCTTCGGCATCGGCCGACCGGCCAAAACGACAAAGGTCCACAGTCTGTTTTCGGTGCCCCGGTTTCGCCGCCGACGGTCGCTGTGCGCAAATCGTAACATCAACTTCCCGTGCCACATCGTAGAGCCGTTGGGAGTATGCATTAGCCATTAGCCAGTAGTCTGCAGATTTCTTGGCGGAAGGTCAACCAGACTGCGTTCCTCGAATGTGTATACTATCGGGCGAGCGGAAGACGCCAGGGCCAGGCCACCAGCGCGAAGCTCCGTGAGCACTACTTCGACGGCCGCCACCGGGAAAACGCCTTGCCGATCAGCGAGGGCTACTTGACGGTCCTTCTCCAAGAGCGGTCCGCAGACGGCCGCATCGTCGAATGGATGGAAGTCTCCGTAGAAAGAGACTGATAGAATAAGTTCCGTGCCACAACACCTCACCTCGCAACCGGCCGAGCGAGTCGACCCTCAACTTGAGAGGATGCTCCATGCATCGACGCAGGTTCCTGACGACAACCTGTGGTGCCGCCGCGGAAATGGTTACGAGGCCGACCCGCCGTTCTTCCGTCAGTTCCGCGTAGGCCTCGCCACGCAGCACGGCTGGTACGCCTAGTGGATCGCTGTGACATTATTTCGTCACTCAACGAACTTTGTCGGCCGACTATGTTTCGGCGAGGACACCTTATCCATTCTTCGCCGTGGGTCGCCCGTCATGGAGGCGGTATGCTGATACGGAGGGAGAGCAAAATGATTCGCGATCTTCTGCCAGTCGTGATGGTCCTCTTCGCTTCCTGGGCAAGGCTGCCGGCGGCCGAGCTGGTGGGGGTGACCGTAACGCCCCACACCGTGGCTGAATCCATGCGTTATCGCCGACCGCGTGATCCGGACCTTGCCGCGCACGTGCAGATGTTCGTCACGGGACCCGCTCGCCCCACGACCTTCGCCGGCCGGACGCCGGCGGAGTTGCTCCAGGAAGGCGCATGGGCCTGGCATGACCTGGCCACGCAGGTCAAGGTCCCTGCGGGAGCGCTGACCGTTTGGACCTTCAACGGCAAGTCTTCTCGCTGGGGCGTGGGCCAGGAGTTCGAGTTGCAGGCGGAGGGGTTGCAGACCAGGACGGTGCCGATCCGTGCACCGCTGCGTTGGATTTCGGCGGTGACCTTCTTGGCCCCGGTCGACCAAATCGATCCCGATACCATCGTGCTGCACATCGCTAATGACGGCGACCAGCCACTTGCCGTGTCCTCATTGCGATTGTGGTTGCCCAGGGAGCGGGCGGCCTGGCACACACTGTGGCCGCAGGAACCTCTGGCTGCACGGACGGTCATCCCGGCACGCGATCGCGGCTTCGTAAAACTACGCGCTGGCGCGGCGTTGCCGCTCACGTATGCCGCGCTCGAACTGTCCACCGACGCCGGGCCGATCTGGACTCATCTGCGGATCAAACGCGAGGTCTTCGACATCAGCGGCGGGTGGGTGAACGAGTCGTTGACGGAGGAAGCCTATCTCTGCCTATTGACGCATCTGCATGTGAACACGGGCCAGTTCCAGACGGTGCCCGGGTACACGGACAACCCGGCACTCTACCAGCGCTACCCGCTCAAAATGTTTAGTCGCCTGTGGCCGCTGGATCAGTGGGACACGGACGAATGGCTGCCCAAGATCCACGCAGTCGAGTTCCTCGGCGAACCGCAGTACGGGGGCGGGCGGCCGGTACCGCCGCAGGCCGTATTCGATCAGCTGCTGCCATACCGCGCCGGCCGCCTCGCGACGAGCGTCACGCACAGCGAGGAGCGCGTCTGGCGCTATTACGCCGGCTTGTCGGACTTTCCGCACTACGACGCTTACCGGGTCGTCGCTCCGGCGGCCGATTCGTGGCGCGACTATGACCGCTGGGGCGGCCAGCGAATCTCCTGGGGCGCACCGCTGGAGACCATCGGCGACATGTGTCGCTCTCTGCGGGAACTCAATCGGCCCATGCCTTGTGCCTACTGGTCCCAAGGTCCGCACAGCGGCTGGGGCGGCGGACTCTTCGGCGGCGGACGTGCGCGCCGCTCGCCCACTCCGGACGAATTGCGGTCCCAGGCGTTGCACGCCCTGTCCACGCGTATCACGTCGCTCTATTGGTTCAATCTCAGCCTCCAGTCGCTGCGGAAGTACCCGGACACGTGGGAGCCGATCACACGCATCGGACGCGAAATCCGGATGCTCGAGCCGTTCTACCTCGCTGGCGATGCCTACCGTTTCGAACGCCGCACACGGACCGACGGTTCTCCCGATTGGGACCTGGCGTCGATCGCGGCACCGGACACGGCCGTGCTGTTCGCCCTCGACACGGCCTATGCTCCAGACCCGCAGGAGCACGTTTTTCAGTTCGGCGAGCCGCGCGAGGTGTCGTTCTCGTTCGACTTGCCGCCGTGGTTGCGACAGCCCAGGGACCTGTTCCGAGTGGATGCCGACGGTTTGCACGAGGTCCCGTGGCACATCGCGGGCCAGGGAGTTGCGATCGACGACAAGTGCTGCCGCGACGCGATCTACGTAGCGACCACGTCGCAGCAAGTGCGCGGCGAAATCGAAGAACGCAGAAAGGCCGCGCGAGCGCAGGGAGGAGGCGTTCCCCGTGAACCTGAGGCTGCTCGAAGAACCCGAGAAGTGACTTTCTCGCGGAAAGTAACACGACCATGACTCGGCGCAACCCTTGTCTCACCGTCATTTCGGTCCGAGTTGGCGGGGTCCCCTTCTTTCCACTGGACGGGTTGTCGGGCAACGCCTGGGCATCCGTTGGTATCCAATCGAAGGCCTGCGCTGGCACGGTCAACACCACGGGGGCGTCCAGCGGCCAGTCCCATTTCGCGGGCATTGGTCTGCGCTCGATTGAGGTGTCGCGACCCGCCTGTGCCGGGTCAGTATCGAGCCCCCACCGCTGTAAAGCACAAAAAACGTCGCGGTCGGGCCGGTGTTGGTTACCCGGACGATGATCACGTCGTTGCGCGCCGGTCCACTCGGACTGGTCGTGCTCATCCGCGCCAGAGCAACCGAGTTCAGCTTGCCGGCCAACAGTGCCGCGGTATCGGGCGGTGTGTCCGACGTGAAGACCCACAGGCCGTTGAGGATACTGCCTCCCATGTGGACTGCGATGTGTCGCAGCGACGTGTCTACGGCTGCGGGCGGCGTGGCCCAATCGCGATTCGCTCCACCGACATCCACGCGCTGGAGGGGCGCGACCGGCAGTTCGGGTTGCCGCAGGTCGGTCACCGTGAAGGCCTCTTCCACGATCTCCAACCCTTCTGCCACGCGCCGCGTCCGCACTATTGGCACGCGCGCCGAGTACAGTTCCTGGCTCTCGCACACGTGGGTGCGCGTCAAACGTTGCTCCGCCGACAACGCCGCGTCGCCGATCAGGCGGTTGGGTCACAGGTTGGTCACCAAGATTTCCAACAGGTTGCCCGCGGGCTGAACCGCGCCGGTGATCTCGACGCGGAACGGGCGCGTCCAGAGCACGCCCAGATCCTTGCCGTTCAATCGCACCTGGGCGACGTTCTTGACCTCGCCCAGATCGAGGTAGATGGCGGAGGGCGGATTGTGGGTGGATCAGGGACTCAGGCAGCGCGAACTTCTCGGAAGTGTAGGTGGCGGTGCCCGAGTAGTACTTGATGCCGTCGACGTCCAGGATTTGCGGTTCCCGGGAAAGCTTGAACCGCGACATCGCGATACGCCTCAGCATGGCCCGGTGGTGGTGGGAGTCTGCCCGAGAATTTCTGAGGACCCGTTACGTTGAGTTCGGCTTGAACATAGTGGTGACTGGCGGTCTCGTGCGTGATCCACGGGCCGCCGGCGTCCCAACCACTACATAGATTAATGCTGACCTCAAGCCCCAGGCGATCGGCCTCGCGCACCGCATGCTTCACCAGCTCACGCCACTCGGGACTCATGAAGTCGAGTCCACTGGCCATCGGTCCAGCCGCCATCCCCGCGTTGAAGAGCAGCACGCCGCCGATTCCTTTCGCCTGGAATTCCTCGAGGTCGCGCGTGATCCCTTCTCGGCTGACTTGGTTGACCGCAGTCGCACCGGCCCGCAACCGCGGAAGAGCCGAGACCTTCTTCCGCTACCTGCCTGTCAGCGAGGGGCTGCGAGAAAGGGGCTGGCCGCGGCCGTACGAGCAAGCGTCATGGCGGTGCAGCCGTTTTCCCAACGACCGGGGCGGAACATCGTCGAGGCGGGCTCTTCTGGGCGAAATGGGACCATGGTAGAGTGGGCTGGTGTGCACCTTCCCGAGAGTCCCGCTGGGGTGCTGCGCTGCTGCAGTCTCCGGGTCGTATGGGAGGATGGTATGCGAAGCAATCGATCACGGTCACGTTCACTTTGGAGTGCGCGGGCCTTCGCGCTCACATGTTGGTTCACGGCCAATTCGATGGCCGCTGCCGGGGATGGCAGCGTGCCCGAGAATCTGGCTACCAGCGCGGGTCGCGGCCAGCAGTCAGTTCAGCGATGCGTTTCGCCCGCAGATGGCCACCCGCGGCGTGATGCCATCGGACTTCCAGCCAGACGTTGGTGATTGGGCGGTGCTTGGAACTCAGAACGGTTGGTTCGAACTGGAGTGGGACCAGCCCGTTGAAGTGGCTCAGATTGTCTACTACGCGCGGACGACCAGCCCGTTGCTTGAGTGCTTCCGGGACTATGCGGTGTACCTCAATGGCGAAGCGTCACCTGCCGTACAGGGCACGTTGCAGCACCGGCGCGGCCCTCAGAAGATCACCCTTCCGAAACAGCGCGCTGGGCGAATCCGCGTCGAATTTCTATCGTCGCATCCGGATGCGATCAATCCCGGTGCGGCGGAGATCGCGGTATATTCCGAGTGGGTCACGGACGCTGCGTTGGCCGCGATGTCCACACCGCCCGAGGAACGGACGCCGGCGGCACTCGCGATGCGCCAGAACCTGTTTGCCGGGCGCTTCGGTTTCCACGAGATCCTGCTGGTCCAGCGCAAGCCGCTCGACATCTCTCACGTCTATGTCTATCACGTCGAGGGCTATCGGCCGGGTGGCGGGCTATATTTGTTCACGCCTGACGAGAAGGGTGGCCAGCTGAATCGGATTTTTGACGCGGGCCAGGGCATGATCACCACGGCCGACTTGTCCTACGACGGCCGAGAAGTCGTGTTCGCCATGCGCCGCGGTGGCCATGTCGCGTCGGATCCGGTCAACCACGTCGAAGATATCTCCCGTTACACCGATGAGGCGAGCAACTACCACCTCTTCCGCATGAACATCGATGGGACAAGGCTCGTGCAATTGACGCACGGCACCCACAACAACCTCGACCCGTGCTGGCTGCCCGATGGTGGCATCGCCTTCATGTCGGATCGCAAGCCGGCCTATGCTTATTGCTGGGTCACCACCTCGCCAGTTCTCTACCGCATGGCACGCGACGGGTCGCGGCAGACCCGGCTCTCAGCGAACTACCTGATGGATTTCACCCCCTCGGTACTCAGCAACGGGCGAATCATCTACACACGGTGGGAATACGTAGACCGTCCAGCCTGTCCCATCCAAAGCCTCTGGACCATTAATCCGGACGGTACCGGGTTGGCCGGTTACTACGGCAACCGGGTCCTTTCCCCCGGTACGTTTATGGACGCGCAGCCGGTTCCCCATACGCAAAGCGTGATTGCCACTGCAACGAATCACAACGGGCCGTGCCGAGGTGCGATCGTGGTGATCGACCCGACCAAGGGCGCGAACGCGCGCGAATCGGTGCGCAACGTGACACCCGAGATCGATATCTACGCGCATCGTGTCGGTGGCGGTCCGTACGGCAACGGAATGCTCGATTGCGGCATCTTCGGCGCCTACGAGAAGCCGTTGGCCGTCGATGAAGATCATTATCTGGTTTCCAAGGGAGGCGTAGTCCAAATCCGCGACTTCGACGGGAACGCCGTCTCTTTGCTGGGCCTAAGCGATGGAATGGGGTTTTACAGCCCACAGCCCGTGGCGCAGATGCTGCCACCGGTCGTCAGCGGTAACACGATGGACGGCGATGCGGAGTTACCCGAAGATGGGAGCGTCTCGGGCAATTGGGCCACGGTCATCCTGCAGGACGTCTACAACGGCCTCGAGCCACAGGTGAAACGTGGCGAGATCAAGCAGATCGTTGTCGTGCAGGAAGTCGAGAAGAGCACCCATTCGCCATTCACGAACAAGCGATCCGACGGGGCTGATTCTTTTGTTGTCCCGGTCTTCGGATTTCAGTTTCCTCTGGTTTCCTGTGGGGCCACCTACGCTCCGAAAAAGGTTTGGGGCATGGCGGACGTGCGCGAGGACGGCAGTGCCGCGTTTCGCGTGCCGTCCGAAGTGCCGATCTACTTCCTGGCGCTCGACAGTGAGGGTCGGACTGTGCAACGCATGCGAACCTTCACGCACCTGATGCCGGGCGAAGTACAGGGATGTGTCGGTTGTCATGCCGACCGCAATGCGGTCGCACCAAGTATGGCGGTACAACGCACGGCGTCGCTGGCACCGCAGGAACTTCGCCGTCCGGCCTGGGGTGTCCAAGGGTTCAGTTACCCGGAAGTCGTACAGGGTGTATTCGATCGGCACTGCATCGAGTGCCATAACGAGCGTGAGCAGGCGGCCGGCGTGGACTTGACCGGCGACATGACCGACTTCTTCAACGTCTCTTACGACGTGCTGTGCCGCACCGGCACGCAGGGAGAGAATAACTGGATGCTGCACGGAAGTCCCTCGGGCGCGGAGTATGACGGCACACGCGGGATGAGCCCCTACGTCGAATGGATCTGGACCATCAACGGCGCCGAGTCGAACATCTTGGAGATCGCACCGCGACGCTGGGGCAGTCCGGCGAGCCGACTGACCGAGATCATTCGGAGTGGGCATCCTGATCAGAATGGTCGGCCACAGGTCAACGTACCCGACGAGGACCGCCGCCGCGTGTATCTTTGGATGGACCTGAACGTTCCGTATTACGGGACGTCGTCTTCGAACCATACCGCTCAGCTCGGCAGTCGGCGAATGACGCCGGAGGACCTGGATTCCGTGCTGAGCGACGTTGCCTCGCGACGCTGTGTCGAGTGTCATGCGGCGGGCGTGCCTCGCAAGTTCTACACACGCGTGATGAAGCCGGAGAAGAATAGTTTTCTGCTCGCCCCCTTAGCGAAGACGGCCGGCGGCACCGAGAAGTGCGGCCGGCCGGTTTTCGCCTCCACCGCCGATCCAGACTATCAGAAGATCTTCCGAACATTCGCGCCGATCCAGGCACTGTTGAACGAACGGCCGCGCGAGGACCTCAAGGCTTGCGTGAGCACGGCGATGCCGACGCTTGCGGCACCCGTGTCCCAATAGACACGGATCGTGGCTTCCACCTCCGCTGTTGACCTGTCACGGTGTCCGTTTGAGATCGGGGTTGGGAGAAGGGAGCGCGGCGCCGACGGACTGCCGCCACGACCGGAGGCGCGATCTCAGTTCGGCAGCGCGGCCCGGTTCCGCCTTCGCCAGGTCGTGTTGCTCGGCAAGGTCATCACGCAAGTTGTAGAGCTCGACGCGTTCATCTTCGAAGAACTCCACCAGCTTCCAGTCACCCGCGCGCACGGCGCTGACGGGCGTGGAAGGCGGAGCGTGATAGTAGTGCGGGTAGTGAAAGAAGAGCTCTTCGCGATCGAGCTGTGCGTTCGGGTTGCGCAGCAGAGGCGAAAGTTCCAGCCCGTCGGGCGGGAGGTCGGCCGGCTTGCTCAGGCCGGTGGCGGCGACGAGGGTGTGGAAGAGGTCCGTGAGTACCACCGGTGTATCGCAATCCATGCCGGCGGGAGTAACGCCCGGCCACTTCACTATCAGCGGCACGCGCAGGCCACCTTCGTAAAGTGTGCCCTTGCCGGAACGCAGCGGGGAATTGTCCGTCACGGGAATGGCGCGGCCCTCGTGCGTAGAATTGCCGATATACCCTCCGTTGTCGCTGGTGAACACGACGATGGTATTCTGCTCCAGACCGCGTTTCTTCAGTTGAGCGAGCACGCGGCCCACACTTTCATCGAGGCTGCGAACCATCGCGGCGTAGGTCGGGTTTTGATGCCGCAGACCCGGACGCACCTTCGCCTGAAAGTGCGCCACATCGGCAGGCTTCGCTTCGATGGGCGTGTGCGGCGCGTGATGCGCGAGATAGAGGAAGAACGGTTGCTTCGCGTCCGCCACTCGGTCCAACACGCGAGACGCCTCGTCGGTGAGCCGGTCGGTGAGATATTCGCCCGAACTGCCAAACTCCAGGTGCGGCACATAGCGAAACTCGCCGCCGAACCCGCGCGTGCCGGAGTACGGCCAGAAGTAAGATCTGCGGCGCGCCCCAGCGAGTGCCGCCGATGTTCACGTCGAAGCCGTGGGTTTCCGGATAGTGATCCGCGTCGCCGAGGTGCCACTTGCCGACCAGCGCGGTGAGATAACCGGCCCTCTGCAAATATCTCGCCAGCGTCGTCTCCGTATGCGGCAAATCGTGGAGCGACTGGGCTTGCAGGAGCTTGCGGTCGGTCGGGCCCTTGCGAGATCCTTCGGACCAGATGGTCATACCGAATCGCGCGGGATGTTTGCCGGTCAGCAACGCGGCACGCGTGGGCGAGCACACCGGCGATGGCGCATACGCCTGAGTGAAGCGCTCGCCTTCGCGCGCCAGCGCGTCGAGATGGGGCGTCTCATGCAGATCCGCGCCATAGCACGCGAGGTCCGCCCAGCCGAGATCGTCCGCCAGGATGAGCAGGATGTTCGGGCGATCGCCCGCCCTGGCCAAGTTGCCGCACAGAACACCGCACAGGGCCGAGGTCGCAAGGACAAGCCAGGGGACAATACGCATGCCGGGAAACTCCGCACAGGAACTGCCCCGCATTCTAATCCCCGGTTATCGGTCACGGCAACCGCTGACGCCCTCATACGAGTCCCAGTTCGCGCTGGTCACTCGATTGGCGCCGAATCTGTCTCTGGGTGGGGCACGGTGCCTCATGCGGCCGGTCATCAGGGGGACGAAATGTGCCACTCCCCATACTGCCTGCGTACTGTCCGCAGCCGCGCACAGGGAAACTCGATGGTGGAATGAATCGCGACGTGTCAACTGGAAAGCTGCGATCCACGTCGTTACGATGGGAAGACCAATGCTGCTCGCAGCACGTCGAAGCGGTGACAAATGAAGAACATCGGACTGGATCCGCTTCGTTATTGCATTGCTGCGGGGCACGTGAAACACTCCAGAGTCATTCACGAATATCCACGATCTGAACAGGATGCCCACGCCATGCGATCTCGATTGCCGAGCAGCGTCAGCTGGATCGTCGGCACGGTCTTTCTGCTGTTGCCCTCTCTTTCGCACGCGGGCGAGGAATCGCCAAGCGACGTAACGGTCACCGTGAACACCGCCACGGTGCTCAACGTCATGCGCGGCGGCATCGGCGCTTCCTGGCACGCCATCGAGGAACCGATTCCTTATTCCGAAACGCCCCATCCGGTGTTTGGCAACAAGAGTCACGGTGGCAGCGGGTGGGGAGCCTATCCGCCGGCCGACAACGATGCGGCCTGGCAGCAGATCGACCGGCACGCCCGCTGGCTGGGGCTCGACTGGAACCGCGTCGAACTCGAACAGCGGATCTACGAGCCTGAGCGCGGTCGGTTCTCCTGGGACAACGCTGAAATGCGAATCCTGTACCGCATTCTCGATTGGCATGAAAAGAACAAAGCGGATGTGTTTTTGCAGCAGATGTGGGGCAACGTCGCCTGGAACGCATTCCCCGAGTGGCGCGACGATGCGGTCGGACGCGTGCACAGCGGTCCCATGTCGATGGAGGATTTCGGTGAGGGGCTGGCGACGCTGGTCGAGCACCTGGTCAAGAACAAAGGTTACACGTGCATCCGCTGGGTGTGCATCAACAACGAGCCGAACGGCAGCTGGTCGTGGTGGCAGAAACCTCCGAATCAACTCATGCCGCTCCGGCCGGGACTGGCCGCCGTCCGCAAGGCCCTGGACGCCAAGGGTATCAACATCCCGCTCTCCGGTCCCGACCTCACCGGCGGTGTGCCGCCGCTGGAACCGCAGCGGTTCGACTTTCTGGATCTGTTGGGAGCGTATGATTTCCACTCGTACGACGAGAACTTCGATTGGCTCAGTAATGGTGGAATGGCCCATTTCGACAGGACGACAGCCGACTGGGCAGCCTGGGCGCACCAAAATGGCAAGCCACTCTTCATGTCGGAATTGGGGACGATGGCTAACGGATGGGGTGCCGATCATCCCGGTCCGGGCACGTACATCTCTGTGCTGAAAGACGCGGAACTGGTCGTGCGGCGCATCAATGCGGGGGCCGACGGGTTCAATCGTTGGAGCTTTCTTAATCGCGGCGATCTCGACGGCCAGTGGCAGTTCATCGAGACCTGGGACCGGAAGGAAAAGAAACTCCTCGCGCACTACACGCCGCATCCGAACACCTACTTCGTGCTGGGCCTGCTCACGCGCTTTATCGCTAAACACTCGGAAGTACTCGCCTGTACCACGGAAGGCGGAAGAAGCGAGCCTTGGCCGAGGGTCTTTGCTGCCGCCCTGCGCAGCCCGCAGGGGAATCTGACGCTCGCCGTGGTGAACGACGGCAATGCTCCGTGCCAGGCGTCGTTCGCGTTGCGCGGGCTTACCATGGACAGCACGCTCTACCGTTACAGTGTCAACGAGACCGAGCGCGATCGCGACGAACTGAAAATCGATCCGCAGGCGGAATTCCGGCTGGCGCGCGCCACGCCGACATTCACCGACCGTTTAGCGCCCAGGAGCGTGGCAGTTTACTCGACCTACAAACTGACCCACGGCGATGATGGCGTTGTGGCCGAATGAAATGAACCGTCCCGAACTCTTGCACTTTCACCCACACGTGCATGTTCTGCTCAGCTGCGGTGCGTTCACGCCGCAGGGGGAGTCTTTGGAACTGTCCGAGCCGGACCTGAAGCGGCTGCAGACGGCCGGGCAGGAACCCGTGTTCGCCCTGCACCTGGCCGCGCCACCCGATTCACTCGAAACGACAAAGGTAAAACAATGCCGAATCAACCGCCGAGACGAAGACACGTGCGCCATTCGATCTGTCTGTTGCTCGTGTGCCTGGTTGTCCCAGGCGCATGGGCCAAGGACCTTTATGTGGCTCCGAGTGGCTCGGACGAGAACCCCGGCACCGAGGTCAGCCCATTTGCCACCTTGGCCCGAGCCCGCGACGCCATCCGAGTCCTGAAGGCGGGCGGCGGAATCCAGGAACCGGTGACCGTGTTTGTCCGGCAAGGGTCCTATGCGCTGCCGGAGACACTGACGCTTGGCAAGGAAGATTCCGGGGCACCAGCGGCCCCGATCGTATACCGAGCCTACGAGAACGAGAAGCCTGTGCTGCGGGGCGGGCGGAATATCACGGGATTCACGGCGCATCGGCAGGCGGTTCTGAAGGCTGACGTCTCGGCTTTGGGGATGGAGAACGCAGGCATTCGCGTGCTTGTGTTCGACGGCCAGCGGCAGGAGTTGGCACGCTACCCCAACAGCAACCCCCAGGCCGTCGGCGGCGGCGACTGGGCCTATGTGGACGGCACGCGCTACAGCATGTACGTGGATTCACCGGACGAGGATAACTACCACGCGAAAAACGACAGCCTCGATTTCTGGCAGCGGAACATCCCGCGACTGACGCAAACCCTGAACGTCAAGCCCGAAGACGTCCGCGCGTGGAGCCATCCGGAACAGGGCGAGGTGTCCATCTTCCCGCGATTCAACTGGGAACATTTTCTACCCAAGATCAAGTCGTTTGATGCTGCCACACGTCGGTTGCGATTGGGGCCTGGCTGCTATTACGAGATTCGGCCCGGCGACCGCTACTTCGTGCGCGGCGTGATCGAGGAACTCGACAGTCCGGGCGAATGGTACTTGGACCAGGAAGCGAAGGTCCTGTACTTCTGGCCGCCGGCGCCGATCGCGGACAAGGCGATCCACCTGGCGATAGTCACGCAACTCATCACGCTACAGGACTGCGCCCACGTCACGATCCGCGGTTTCACCATGGAATGCAGCAACGGCACAGTTGTGTCGCTCAGGAACTGCACGGACTGTCTCATCGCCGGCAACACCATACGGAACGCCGGCGACGTGGACGGGTGTGGCGTGATGGTCGAAGGAGGCCGACAGAATGGTGTCATCGGCAACGACATTCACGACGTGGGGGCCGACGGGGTTCTCGTCGCCGCAGGTGACATGATCAGCCTGACTCCAGCCGAGATCCGCGTCGACAACAACTACATACATCACGTGGGGCTGGTCAAGAGAGATGCGAAGGGAGTCGCCTTGAGGCTCGGTTTTCGCAACGGCCGCGGCATCGGCGAATGCGTCGGCGTCCGCATCACCCACAATCTGATTCACGACACTCCTCAGAGCGGGATCTTCCTGTGGGGCAGCCAACATACCATCGAGTACAACCACATTCGGCATACGTGCACCGAGAGCGAGGACACGGGCGCCATCGGCGGCGGCGCCATTGATTGGCTCGGCTGGTTGGGCACCGTGATCCGATATAACTACATCCACGACACGCTGGGTTACGGCTACGATACCCCGGCCGACAAGTGGGTGTCACCTTACTTCACGGCAGCCCTCTACCCGGACTGGGCCGCCAGCGGCCTGACCATCGTCGGCAACGTCCTCGTACGGGCACCCCGAGCCTGCCTCTTCATGCATAGCGGCCGAGACAACGTGATCGAGAACAACATTCTCATCGACGGCGGTCAGACGCAGATGCATTGGAGAGGGTGGACGACGGAAGAGGGATTCTGGAGCACGATGGTGGATGGATGGATCGAGAACTATGAGATGGCCATTGAGCATGCCGCTTGGCGCGAGGTCCCGGCGCTGAAGGATCCGCGGCGGGTTCCGCTGAGAGATCATCGAGTCATGACCGGCAGTGTCTTTCGGCGCAACATCATTCATTACACCGATCCGCACGCCGCCTTGTTCACGATGGAAACAGTCCCCCTCGAGCACAATCAGTCTGATTTCAACGTGATCTATCATGCGGGCCAACCTCTGCGGACGGGAGTAACCGCCGCCAAGACGGAAACCGGTCCGAACCTGATCCCCAACGCCGGGCTGGAGGAGGGAGAGATCGGCAAAGCGCCGCAAGGGTGGAACGTGGCGGCAGTCCAGGACGATGGGACTCAAGTTCGCGTGGTGAACGACCAGGCTCACGAGGGGACATGCTCGGCCTTGATCGAGCCCGCGAGGATGGCGGCAGAGTCAAAGAGTGCCAAGACCGTGTACCTGACCCTGGGCACCGTGCCTTTTCAACCCGGAAAGACCTATCGTCTCAGCATCTGGATGAAGAGCGAAGGCGAATTCACACCGGTCGAACTGAGTGCGTATTCCTGGCAGAAAGATGAGCACAGCTGGGATGTAAAAGCCACGGCGGCACTCACCCCGGAATGGCGGCAGTACGAGCTTCTGTTCCGCCTGCCCAAGGAGGGCGACCGGGAGTACAAATCCACCATGGATACACTCCTGTGGCGCATCAACTTCCCGAAGGGATCAGGAAGCTTCCGACTTGATGATGCTTCCTTGAGAGAGGCGGAACTGGCGGACGAGTGGGAAAGCTGGCAAGCGAAGGGCATGGACCAACATTCGGTTGTCGCCGATCCCTTGTTTATCGACCCCGAACATGACAACTACCGACTGCAACCCGCATCGCCGGCGCTGAAGTTGGGTTTCGAGCCTATCCCGTTCGAGAAGATCGGACCCTACCAGGATGCGCTGCGCGCCTCGTGGCCGATCGTCGAAGCGCCCGGTGCGCGAGAAGCACAGACTGAAGACTGAAAGCGGCCTTCCCACGCTGTGACAGTATTCCGTTGCTCAGCGGACCGCGTCGGGCAAGTGTACTTCGGTGCGGACACGTTATCTATTCTCTACCGTTTGCCACTAAAATAGTGCGGCTCCCTGCGAGCAGCTTCTTGACTTCCAGTGTGTAGCCGATGGAAATTGAATCGCCGACGAGCAACACGCGCGGCAGCTTCGGGTCGTCCGCGTTGGGGCGCATCGCCGGGTTCACATCGCTGTCGGAAGAATCCGATACGCGCGCAGCGCTGGCCGGCGGAGTTTGGGAGGCCTCGGCATTGTCCAGGGCGCGGATGGGCCACAGCTTTGCTGTCACCCGCTGTTCGCGGGCGATCGCGCTCAGCTCTTCCACGACTTCCGGATTCTTCGCCGCCACATCCGTCGTTTCGCCCGAATCGTTGCTCAGGTTGTAGAGTTCGGTCGTGGGTTGCTTGGCGGCGTTGGGCGCCGCATTGAGGTTTTGCCGGACCAGTTTCCAATCACCCACGCGCACGCATTGCTGGCCGCCGTAACCTGGTGACTCGCGATACAGGAACGGTCGGGCCGCCAGCGTCTCGCCACGCAGTGTTGGCGCAAAGCTGATGCCATCAACGCCGCCGGGCGTTTGCTCCTTCCCGCCGATGAGTTCCAGCAGGGTCGGCAGCCAGTCCTCGAAGCCGGTCACGCGTTCGCAGGTTGTGCCGGGTGCAATTTTCCCTTTCCAGCGCACCAGACAAGGCACGCGAAAGCCGCCCTCGTAAAACGAGCCTTTGCGTCCGCGCAACCCGGCGGCGCTGTTGAAGAACTCCTCGTCCGTCCCACCGAGTCCACCGTACAGGGGACCGTTGTCGCTGGTGAAAACGAAGATCGTGTTCTCGTCCAGGCCCAGTTCTTTCACGAGATCCAGCACGCGGCCCACCTCGCGGTCCATGCGGGTGATCATCGCGGCATAAGCGGCGCGCGGCGTGCGATGCGGCAGATAACCGCGTCCGCCGGGATACGGCGTCTCAGGAAACCTGCCTTCAAATTCCTGGAGCGAATCCGCCGGCACCTGCAGCGCCAGATGCGGCACGGTGGTGGGATAGAACAGGAAGAACGGACGCGACTTGTTCTCGCGAACGAACTCGAGCGCCTGTTTGCCGATGAGGTCCGGCGCGTAATCGTTGCCCGAGAATTGCGCGTAGTTGGCGGGCGAGTTGAGGTCAGCGTCCGGCGGCAGTTTCTGGTGCGCGGCGAATTTGGGGTTGTTGAGCACGATCCGCGTGGCATTCGACCAAAGATGCGTCGGGTAAAAATTGTGCGCGACGGCCTGGCAATTGTAGCCGTAGAAGATATCGAAGCCCTGCCGGTTCGGATCGCCCGTACTGCCGATCGGCCCAAGCCCCCATTTGCCAAAACCGCCAAGCGTATAGCCGAGTTGTTTGAGTGTGAGCGGCAGCTTGAGTTCACCGGCGGGCACGGGTTCCTGACCCTCGCCGCCTTGCCCCACCCCGCCGCGGTTGTCACGAATGTAAGCATGACCCGGATGCTTGCCGGACATCAGCACGCAGCGCGCCGTGCGCAGACATTGTTCCCGGAATAATGCGCCGTGAACTTCATCCCTTCCGTCGCCAGTCGGTCAATGTTCTGCGTCTTGAACTTCTGCTGGCCGTAGCAACTCAGGTCGCCATAACCGAGATCATCGGCGAGAATGAAGACGATGTTGGGCTTGGGCGGCTCGGCAGCGCCGGCGGTCAGCACAGCCAGGAAGAAGAGGAACACGCTTAACTTTTTCATGATTGTTAGATTCCCGGCTTGCCTGCGACGAAGTGGGCCCAATCAACCTTCCAAAGGAACATGTCGAAGCGCTGCTCAACTGGGTCGGACAATCCTGCTCAACGTGCACTTGAATCCAGGCAAAACCTTACCGCCCGTCAGAACATCGTTAGGGCCGGTTAATGCTGCGATGCGGTCAGGTGTGTAGATGTTAACCTGTTCCTTCCGAAAAGAAAAAGGGGATGCGTACATATTTCCCGGCAAGTTAGACAGGATGAACGGGTTACCAAGGTGCTGAGAACGTGCGCACTATTGCTGTGACAGAGTTCCGTCACTTAACGGACTTAGTCGGGCAATTGTTCTTCGGCGAGGACGCCTTACCTATTCTCTGCCGTTTGCCACCACAATTGTACGGCTCCCCTTCATGCTCACACACACTTCTGCTGCCCGGCTTTCACCACCGCCAGATCTCGCGCCTGCGCCGATCGGCGGAGGCGACGGTGCCGCCACAGGTAGGCGAGGTCAGCAGCGGTGTCGTGCATGAGCTGATAGTGGTATTAATTGACGTGCTCGAGGTGGAGGATCTCTTGAAGCCGGAGAACAAGAAGAAGCTGGTCAGTATCCTGACCTACCACGTGGCGGGGACACCCCACTCGATGTTCGAGTCGTGACGCCCCTTGGCGTAGCCGACATGGATGTCCCTGCTGAACATTGTATCGCTTTTGCGGCCGAGCAAGATCCCCGATTTGGAACTCGCGCGGCCGCCCTTGCGTTGCAGCAGTCGACAACCGACCACGAGCGACACGTAGCGGCCACGGTCCTGGGCTGGTATTCTGTTTGAATCGGATCGCCACCCTGGATAATTTCTCGTTTGAGGCACGTACGAGGATTCTGAGATATGAGCGTGCCGGATGAACTCTTGAGCGGGGCCGCGGCAAATCCTGGTTCGCACGAAGGTCTCGATTCGGTTATCCGACGACTCGTCGGCAGTCAGCCGTATGCCGTGCTTTGTACGCAGGGGCAGGGACAGCCCTACGGTTCGTTGGTGGCATATGCCATGACCCCGGACCTCACATCGGCCGTCTTTGCCACGCCGCGAGCCACGAGGAAGTT
This sequence comes from uncultured Planctomycetaceae bacterium, assembly GCA_963754725.1. GTDB lineage: Bacteria > Planctomycetota > Planctomycetia > Pirellulales > Pirellulaceae > JAAYDI01. The sequence goes on along the minus strand of CAVWHV010000041.1, from coordinate 21,707 downwards.
CCGTTTGCTTTCCGAGTGTGACCACGTGGCGCTGCTGATCGACAACCGGTCGGAATTTCCCGGTCAACTCATGGAAGTCGAGGCGGTGACCGCAACGGGACGGGCAGCCATCGTCGAGGAGGGTCTGGAATTCGAACACTGGGCCCGGTTGCTCACCGACCGGCACGCGTACCTGGCCCAATTTGTCCGTTCGGCATCCTGCGGTCTGTTCCGTATCAGCATGATCCGTTACTTCCACGTCAGTCGCTTCCAAGAGGTCCGACAGTGGGTCCCCAAGAGTCCTGGATAATTCCTCTCGTCGAAGCGACGGACTGCGCCGAGGAACTGGTGGGTGGGAAGGCTGCCAAGCTCGCCGCGTTGCTGCGCGGCAGGTTTCACGGTTCCCAACGGCTTCTGCATCACGACCAGGGCCTACGAGCGATTCGTGGCGGAAACGGGCTTGGCGACTTGCGTGGCCATGGAGTTAGGCCGCAAGTCGTTGGACAACGCGCGGTGGGAAGAGCTGTGGGATGCTGCGTTACGCATCCGGTCTCAGTTCCTGCGCGCGGAAATACCCGCATCCATCTCCGCGGAAATTTGCCGTGCCTTGGCGGAACACGTCCGAGACAGCGCTGTGGCCGTTCGCTCATCGGCGCCGGGCGAAGACTCGCGACACGTGTCCTTCGCCGGGTTGCACGAGTCGATCGTGGGTGTGCAGGGAGGCCGGGCCGTCCTCGAGGCGGTCCGGACCGTGTGGGCTTCCCTTTGGTCGGACGCCGCATTGCTTTATCGTCGCGAGCTGGCGTTGGACCCGCGACGCAGCCGGATGGCCGTGCTGGTCCAAGAAATGAAATTTGCTGACTGCTCCGGCGTGGCCTTCGCCCGTGACCCGCGCGACCCCGAGGCGGACTGTGCGGTGGTCGAGGCCGTGCCGGGCCAGTGTGCTTTGCTCGTGGACGGTTCCGTCGACCCGGACCGATGGATGCTGCAGCGATCCTCCGGTGAACTGCTCGAGTGGCGGCCTGGAAACCGCGGGCAGGAAACACAGGAACCGCTGTTGGATCAGGCAGACCTGGCGCACCTGCTCGGCACACTCCAACGTGTGGAAGACCTCTGTGGGTGGCCGCCCGACATCGAGTGGACGGGGCGCGGCGGCCCTGGTTGTGCTCCAGGCTCGGCCGATCACCACGACGAAGCCGGATGCCGAAGATGAACGAACTTGGTATCTCAGCCTACGGCCTGGCGTGCGACGCCTGACGGACTTGGCAAAACGTGTCACGGAAGAACTCATTCCGAAACTTGAATCGGCAGGTGCCCGCTTCGCGGCGGAGGAACTCCGGCAGTACGACGATACCCAGCTGGCCACGGCGATCCAAGAGCGGCTCGATTCGCTGCGACGCTGGAAAGAGACCTATCGGGATGAATTCATCCCGTTTGCCCACGGTGTCCGGTGCCTCGCCCAGTACTACAACGACGCGGTGCGTCCGGTCGACCCTTACGAGTTTGTGGGACTTCTCAAGTCTGAGGACATGCTCGCGTCGCGACGGAACCGAGCGATGGCCAGTCTTGCCGCGAGGCTGCGCACGAATCGACAGCTCAAGGATGCCCTTGCCGATGCCCTCGGGGCACTCGCCGCTGCCGACGCGACCGCGTGGAGACAGACGCTGGAGCCGGTTCTCAGTCTGCCGCACGGCAGCGAGTTCTGCCAGGAGTTGGATGCGCTGATCACCGAGTTCATGGACGTGACGTACGGTGCCGAGCGTCTCTTGGAGCGTCCGGACCTGCTTCTGCACACGCTGCTCGAACTGGCCGCCGATACGGAACACGGTGCCGAGATCAGCCACGCGCATCCAGGCCTCAGCCGTGGAGAGCTGGAGCGGTGCTTCTTCGAGGCGGTGGGCACTGCGCGTCGCGAAGAAGCGACCGAGGTGCTGCGGATCGGCCGCGTGAGCTGGAGGCTGCGAGACGACGACAACCTGCTCCTGAGCCGTGTCGAGAGCCAGCTATTGCGCGCCGTCGATCTGGGTCTGGACCGGCTGCGTGGGGCGGGCCGCCTTCGGGGCGAGCCACGACGAAATCAAGAAGCGATCCCCGCGATTGTCGCCGCGCTCCGAGACGACTCACACATGCCGTTGGAATTCCCCGCAGGACAGCCGGAGGACTCCCAGCCCCACAGCCCAGCCCAGGAAACCCCTCGGCAGCTCATCGGCCAACCGGCCTCGCCGGGCTTGGCGAGCGGCAAGGTGCGCCGGATCACCGTGGCGGACGATATCAAAGGGTTTCGTGCTGGCGAAGTGCTGGTGTGTGACGCTATTCAGCCCATGATGACGCACCTGGTCCCCTTGGCCGCGGCCATAGTGGAACGACGCGGCGGCATGCTGATCCATGGTGCGATCATCGCGCGAGATGGGGATTCCCTGCGTCAACGGAGTCGTTCGCGCCGTCGAGTTGCTTGGCAATGGAGAACTCGTGACCGTGGACGGACATTTGGGAATCGTCACGGTCGGACCACCGGAGTTCGATCTGGAAATATGACTGCCTACATGCCGCTCGGTCTCGGTCGCCACGTCTGCCTTGGCAAGGCCCTGTCGACAAACATCCTGACCACGCTGCTGGCTTGCATACTTCGGGAATTTTGCGTTAGTCTGCTGCCGGATCAGCCCGATGTGGAACCCGTCATAGGTATCGTGGTTAGTCCCCGGAGTGATTTGCGGTTAAGCATGAGGCGGCTCGACACCGCTGGGCAACGGCGGGAGTCGCGAGCCTTCTCAAGGGGGGAGATCTGCTGACCGTGCATGACCATTTGAGTTTGGGAATTGGAGTTTCAAAATGAAGATCTCGATCATTGCCGGCAGCCACCGTCGTGAATCCGAATCCATGCGTGTCTCACAGTACATCCAAAACTTGCTGGGGAGGATTGGTGTTGACCACACCTACGTGTTGTCACTTTCCGACAATCCGTTGCCGCTGTGGGATGAGGGCGCATGGGGCGACGATAAGAAGTGGGCGGCCTTATGGACCCCGATTGCGGCGGAGTTGAGAAGCTCCGACGGTTTCGTAATCGTCTCCCCCGAGTGGTCGGGAATGGTCCCGGCCGGGCTGAAGAACTTCTTTTTGCTGTGTGGCGGTGATCTCCTGGCGCACAAACCGGGCCTGATTGTCGCCGTGTCCGCTTCGCTGGGAGGTTCCTATCCTGTCGTCGAGCTGCGGACGAGCAGCTATAAGAACACGCGAATCTGCTACGTTCCCGACCATGTGATCATTCGCAACGTCGGCCAGATGCTGAAGGGTGACCAGCCAGCGGACAAGCACGATGGGTCCTTGCGCGTGCGAATCGAGTACTCCCTTCGCATTCTGCTGGAGTACGCAAGAGCGTTGCGGTGCGTGAGGGAAAGTGGAGTGATCGACCTGAAGAGCTTTCCGTACGGAATGTAGTTCTGCCGAAATGGCCATGACAGTCACAAGCTGTCCCAAGTGCGGGCAAGCCTATTCGACCACCGCGGCTGGCCTTGATCCGTGAGGTGCGCATGGCATGTGATACAGACAATCGCGATCGGTTACGAGGCCTGCTGTGGGGCATGTTCGTCGGCGATGCGCTGGCCATGCCCGTCCACTGGTATTACGACGTGGCGGCTTTGCAGCGGGATTTCGGCATCGTCCGCGACTATCAGTCGCCGTGCGATTATCATCCCAGCTCGATCATGTCGTTGGCCAACACCGGGGCCGCTGGCCGAGGTTCCCAGGAGGGTGAAGTGGTCGGCCGCATCATCCTCCACGGGAAGAAACACCTCTGGGGCCAGCCCAACCGGCACTATCACGCGGGCCTGCAAGCCGGGGACAACACCCTCAACCTGCTGTGCGTGCGCGTGCTCCTGCGGACCATGAACACGACCGGACGCTATGACTCAGGCGACTTTCTGCGTGCCTACATCGCCTTCATGACGACCCCGGACAGCCACAACGACACGTACGCCGAGTCCTATCATCGCGATTTCTTCGCCAACTATGCGCGGGGGGTCGCGCCAGAACGCTGTGCGGGAGCGGAGGGTCACGACACGGCGTCGATCGGTGGGTTGGTCGCGTTGCCGCCAGTGATTGTCGCGGCGATGCGGGAGGAAGAACCGGCCGCAGTGGACCGCACGTTGCTGGCGCACCTGCGGTTGACGCACCGTTCCACCAAATTGGAGCGATACGCCCTGGCGCTGGGCCGACTGTTGCCAAGGTTACTGCAGGACCCCGAACCTCAGGTCCGCCTCCTGGCATGCGCCCTCGCCGAGTCGTTCGGGTTCCCGGCAACGCGGGTGGTAGAGCGGATGAATCGCGAGCGGCGGTCCGACCTCCACGTGATCGGTAGCCAACTCAGTCCGGCCTGTTACATCGAGCATTCGTTTCCAGCAGTGCTGTACCTGGCCGCGCGGTACTCAGACGATTTCGAAGCCGCCCTGGTCGCTAACACGAATGTGGGCGGCGATAATTGTCACCGCGGCGCGGTGCTGGGCGCAATCCTGGGCGCATCGCTGGGCTCTGGGGCGATCCCCGCACGCTGGATCCAGGGCCTGCGCAGCCGGGCCGAACTTCATGAAGAAATTGAATCGTTCATCACCCGGTTTGGCTAAGCGACGGTCGCAACAAAGAAGCCGCGGAGATAGCAGATACCGGACTCTGTGATCGCCGTCAGGCCATTGAAACCATTTCGGCTCGCAGAGGAGATCACCATGGCCGGCCAAACGCTCAACGAATCCCCCGTTCACTTGATCTTTGGCGCGTCCGGCGGCATCGGCTCGGAAGTGGCTCGCCGACTCGCAACCTCCGGGGCCACTGTCGCCTTGGCAAGCAGGCCGTCGGATCGACTTAACGAACTTGGCCGGGAACTGGGAGCCCCGAAGTGGGATCTTGACATCAATGAGCCGACCCGAGTTGATTCGGTGGTGTCCGAGGTGGTCGAGCGGTTCGGCCGTCTGGACGGGGTCGCAAACTGCATCGGTTCACTGTTGCTCAAGGCGGCCCATCTGACCAGTTTTGAGGAATGGAATGCCGTCATCACAGCCAATCTGACTTCTGCCTTTGCCGTGGTCAGTTCGGCCGCCAAAGTCATGCGACCACGTGGCGGCTCGATCGTACTGGTCTCGTCCGCGGCAGCCCGCATCGGCCTGGCCAATCATGAAGCCATTGCCGCAGCCAAAGCCGGCATCATCGGGCTAACGCTGTCGGCTGCCGCGACCTACGCGTCGAAAGGGATTCGGGTCAATGCGGTCGCCCCGGGTCTGGTTCGCACGGCCCTGACCGAGAGAATCTGGGGAAACGTGAAATCCGCGGAAGCGTCCCAGTCCCTGCACGCCTTGGGTCGCCTGGGGGAACCTGCCGACGTGGCCTCCTGCATCACCTGGCTACTCGATCCGGCAAACGCCTGGGTCACAGGACAAGTCATCGGCATCGACGGCGGTTTGGCTTCATTACGCACCCGCTGCAGCCCTCAGAGAGAACACATCCCGTGAGTGAATTCACACTCCTGACTTCCTCTTCGACCTAGTCGCTGGCGTGGCCGGCTTGCTCCGCGCCGGCCGGTTCTTCGATGAAGTCGGCTTCCACCGGTAGTCGATCCGCGCCGGTGATCAACCGAGCCCCTCGATTCCACGTGATGTAGCTCCAGGCCCATTCCAGGAGGACGAACAAGCGGTCGCGGAACTCGACCAGGTTCATCACGTGGATCAGCAGCCAGGCAAACCAAGCCAGGTAACCGGAGAACTGGAACGGGCCGCAAACGGCCACGGCACGATGACGGCCAATCGTGGCCATCGTGCCGTAGTCGCGATAACGAAACGCCGTGGTTGGCTTGCCGTGAAGCCGATTGCGGATGGTGCGGGCAACATGCTTGCCCTGTTGCATGGCGACAGGCGCCACGCCCGGCAACGGCGTGTCCCTCTGATGAGCGAAACTCGCCATGTCGCCGATCACGAATACGTCGGGCTGGCCCGGCACGGTCAAATCCTGCTCCACTGGAACACGCCCAGCCCGATCCATCTCGACCCCCGCCAACACCGCGATTCGCTGCGCGAGGGGGGATGCTTTGACACCGGCTGCCCACAACACGGTGCGGGTGGGAATCTGCTCGACCTGCTCGCCGACACGAATACTCACCTGCTGTGACGTGATGTTGCTGACCAATGTCCCAGTCCGAACCGTGACTCCCAACTGCTCGAGTTGTTTCTTCGCCTGAGCAGGCAGGCGTCCCGGGTAGGAGGGCAAGACCTGATCGGTTCCTTCGAGCAGCAAGATTCTGGCGTCGGCCGGGTCGATGGAACGAAATTCATGCGTCAGCGTGTCGCGAGCGATCTCGGCGAGAGCTCCGGCCAGTTCGACACCCGTCGGTCCGCCACCGATGACCACGAAAGTGAGCAATTCTCGAACCTTGTCCGGATCCGTGGTGCGCTCCGCGGCCTCGAAAGCCAGAAAGATGCGGCGACGAATCTCTGTGGCATCTTCAATAGTTTTGAGCCCGGGAGCGAGCGTCTGCCACGGGTCGTTGCCGAAGTAGTGGTGTGTTGCTCCCGTCGCAACCACGAGCGTGTCATATTCCAGTACGCCGTCGGAGAGAATGACTCGGCGATCTGCCAGGTTGAAGTCGCGTGCCTCGGCCAACAGCACCCGGGTGTTCTTCTGTCGTTTCAGCACGGAGCGTAGCGGTGCCGAGATGTTGGCGGGCGAGAGCCCCCCCGTGGCCACTTGATAGAGCAGCGGCTGGAAGAGGTGGAAGTTCCGTCGGTCGACGAGCGTGACATCGACCGCCACGCGACGCAGGCACCGCGCAAGACTTAACCCGGCGAAACCGCCGCCAATGATTACGACGCGATGTGGATGTACCATGCTTCAGCCCCCGCACGCTCTGGGAATGCACCCAAGCGAAATGGACCCTTCTGAAATGACTTGCCACGGAAGTGCGATCTACGGGCTGTCCTCCAGAACCCGCTCAGCCGCCCTGCGGCCAGAAGCCATTGCGCCTTGAATGGAGGGATTCTCGCGGTGGTCACCACACACATAGAGCCCCGGACGGATCTGGATCGGCCGGTCGGGCCCCGGCGTCCAGCGCGGTTCCATGACCGGCAACGCGCCGGCAATCCGGTACGTTCGCACGTGCTCCCAACGCTCCACAGCAGAGCCGAACCAACCGCCCAGCTGACTGCGTATCTGCCGCTCCAGCTCCGCTTCAGAAATCGCTGGCACACCTATTACCGACGCCGAGATCAGGGCAGCGCCCGGCGGGGCCAAGGCAGGCGCAACCACGCTCGGCACACACAGGTTGTTGACAGGCCCGTCGCCAGCGCCGTTGAGCAGGAGAATCGGTTCATCCAGCGGTGGCTTCTCAGCGGCGAAATACACGCAGGTCACGTTTCTGGCTCCCGGCACCGGCAGTCCTTGCACGAGTCGTGCGGCCGCCGGGCCCTCCGCGGCAACGACGACTGCGCGTGCTCTCAGTCGTTCACCCGACGCCAGCCGAACGGTGGTGTCGTCGATCCCCGTGACCTCTGATTTGAGGCGCAATCGGTCCTTGGGCAATCGGTCGGCCAACTGCTTGGGAATGGCCCCCATCCCCTCGGCGGGCAGTGCCGCGTGGCCCGCCGCGAACATCCGGAACACAAACTGGAGCATGCGACAGGAGGTTTGCAGTTCGGACTCCAGGAACACTCCACCGAAGAACGGGCGGAAGAAGCGTTGGATTACCTCGGGAGAGAATCCAAAGTCGCGCAGAAACTCCGCGGCCGAAACGTCAGGTGAGGCGAACATGGCGGATAACTCGGTGGTGAGCACTCGCCTGCGCAACCGCGCAATACGGAGTTTGTCCCTGACGCCACCGATTGGCGCGAGCACACCACGAAACGCATCCCAAGGATGAAGCCACGGATCGGCGAGCCGATGGAAGGCGCCAGCACACCGAATCAGCGCACCCGCGTAGAACGGTCGCAGGTCGAGCTCGCCGTAATCCAGCGATTCTTGAGCTTCCGGGTAGGCGGTCAAGAGGACCTGGAAGCCCCGATCCAGTCGAAATCCGTGCACTTCATCCGTCCGCACACGCCCGCCGATGCCGTCGGATGCTTCGAGCACCATGACGTCCAGCCCACTCGCAGCCAGTCGTCGCGCGCAATTCAGACCCGCGAGGCCAGCGCCGACAACGATCGTATCGCAATCGATGTCCATGTTCCTAATCTGCTCCACCTGCACGTCGTGTGCTGTTGGCAGCAGTCTGCAGAGTTCGGCTCTCGCCCCACGGCCAGCAGTAGCGGCCACCGACCGCAGCTACGAGGTCCAGACGATCAGAGATCCAAATGAGCGTTGGGAACGCAACGGACCAGACAACCCCCAAGACCGCGAAATGCAGAAAGCGGGGTGGCAAGAACTCCACGGCTCCCGCCTTCTCGCCAGCGTAGTATGCCAGCGGTCCGCCCAACAGTCCCAGCACCGCACTCAGCCAATACCGACGCGACAGCCAACGTAAGGAAAACGGCAGAATGGTGGCGAACTGTATCCAGAGCACCCCCACCCACAGCGGTGCGAGCCAATGGACGATCACGCCATGGGGAAAATGAAACACGCCCCACCACAATTGCAGCGTGTCGATGGTCAGACCGATCACACCGGCCGCGGCCATCAGCGCGAGTTGACGCAGCGTTGCCCCGCTCAGCGACAGATGAACGACGACAAGCGCCAGCGCAAGCCATGCCCGGCCCAGGACGGTCCATCCCAGCACCCAGCACGCAGGCAAACCACCCCAGCTGATACAGACAGAAGTTGGCGAAAACGGCCATAGTGCTCCGACAGAATCTTCAGCAGGAAGTCGGGAAGGATTCACCGAGGCACGGTAGAGCTTGGCACCGTCAGCGGCAAGCCCTCCTGTGGGACCCGAGTTTTGTTGGAGTCTGAAGCGTTCCACTTGGCACCTTCCCTACTCCGGTTATAGTCCCCCGGCAGAGATCGAATTGTGTTGTATGTCGGTTAATGGGTTGATTACAGGAGTCGTGGAAATGTCGAAGTTGTTTGCAGGTTTGGTGGTGGTGGGTGCGGTGTCGTTGTTTGGCGTGAAGTCGAGTGCAGCGGCGGACACGGCGGAAAAGACGATTGTCGAAGTAGCTGTTGCGGCTGACAATTTCAAGACGCTGGTTACTGCGGTCAAGGCGGCAGACCTTGTCGAGACGCTGTCGGGTAAGGGACCGTTCACGGTCTTCGCCCCGACCGACGAGGCCTTCAAGAAGGTTCCGAAGGAAGTGCTGGCTGACCTGCTCAAGCCGGAGAACAAGGAGAAGCTGGCGGCCGTGTTGACGTATCACGTGGTCGCAGGCAAAGTCCTGGCTGCGGACGTCGTCAAACTCTCGAAGGCCAAGACGGTCCAGGGCTCGGAAGTGAAGATCACCGTGAAGGAGGGGAAGGTCAAGGTCGACGACGCCAACGTGGTGAAGACTGACATCATCTGCAAGAACGGCGTGATTCATGTCATCGACGCGGTCATCCTGCCGCCCGCTAAGAAATAGGTCGATCTCTTGCCGAACCCTCAGGTGACAAGGCAGTGAGTAGGAACTCGGCACAGCTAATCGGAACGCGAGTGCGATGTGCAAGACGTCGCGCTCGCGTTTCTCTTTCACCGACTTGCCTGACGGGATAAACTCAGCTCTGGCCTTTTAACTCCCCACTGTAGACCCTTGCCACTTGCGCGAGTGCTCGTGAGTGTAAACAGGAGGTAACAGAGAGTCGTTGTCAGGCTCTGTTGACTCTGTTGGCTCCTGTAGGCCTGGGAAGGTGAAAGGACCCGTGTATTTCATGCCTGGGCGTTGTCTGGTTCTGTTCCGGCGGGAGCGGTGCGGTACCAGCGTACGTATCGTCTGGCCTTCGGCCAAATGCTATGTTCGACCATTCTTCTGGGGCGAGTTCTACATCGGCGATGTCGCGGAGGTGTGCGGCAGGGAAACGTATCCGAGCAAGTACAAGGTGTCAGGAGTCCGGAGTCCGGACCGCGAGGTAACCGCCGAGCCGTAGCAACCAGGGACGCCCGACGCCTGCCTCCGTCCGCCAAAGATGGCGATAATTTTTCCATGGATGGTGATGCTTTTCCAGCGGCTAGCCGTAGAATGCGGGTCGAATTGCGGCACGTTGGCGGCACATTCAGTTCCTGGTCCAAGAGGCGTGCGGTATGGAAAACGGATCAATTTCGGCAATCGATACGGTCATTGTTGTTGCCTATCTGCTGGGGATCATGGCGGTCGGTATCCTGGCGGGGTACCGGAAGAACACGTCCTCCGACCAGTTCTTTCTCGCCGGCCGTTCGTTTCGGTGGCCGCTGATCGGCGCGGGGCTGTTCTGCGCCAACATTTCCACGATTCACTTCGTAGGCCTGGCTTCGTCGGGATACAAAGATGGACTTGTGATCGGCAACTTCGAGTGGATGGCGTCCTTCTGCCTGATCCTGTTGGGGATTGTCTTTGCGCCGTTCTATTTCCGCAGCAGGATCACCACGCTTCCCGAGTACGTGGAGAAGCGATACGGCACGGGGGCTCGCACTTTCTTGGCCTTCATCTTCGTGATGTCGGCCCTGCTGGTCCATATCGGCATCAGCCTGTACGCCGGTGCCAAGGTGATTGAGGAGCTCTTCGGAATCCCTTCGCTGGTATCGATTATTGTCATTGCGTTGGTCACAGCCATCTACACGATCCTCGGTGGCCTGAAGGCCGTGATGATCACCGACGGGATTCAGGCCGTGTTGTTGCTCCTGGCGCAGCGATCCTGACCTTCGCCGGCATTCACGCGCTGCCGGGAGCGGGTATCGAATCGTGGGCCGACCTCCGAGCGGCCTGCCGCCCGGACCAGCTCAGCATGATCCAGCCCATCAAGGACGCGGCCGCGCCGGGCAGCCTGGGGCTGCGAGTTCTCCTGGTATTCGATCCTCTTTGGGTATCCGGTTCTGGGGATTTGGTATTGGTGTACGGACCAGACGATCGTGCAGAAGGTGCTTGCGGCCAAGACCGAGAAAGATGGTCGGGACGGGGCCATCTTTGCCGGATTCCTAAAGATCCTGCCGGTCTTTCTGATGGTACTGCCGGGCGTGATCGGTTATGTGCTGTTTCGGGAGCAAATCGGGAACGACAACGATGCCACGCTGATGGTCATGATGAAGGAGTTGCTTCCGACCGGTGTGCGCGGCCTGATGGCAGCGGGGCTGCTGGCGGCCCTGATGAGCACGATCCAGGCCGCCTTGAACAGCACGGCCACGCTGACAGCCGAGGACATCGTGAAGCGTCTGCGACCCGACACACCCGACGCTGCGCTGGTGAAGATCGGTCGACTTTCGGCAGGCGTGGTCGTCGTGCTGGCCATATTGTGGTCAACGCAGGGCGGCAAGTTCGGGAGTATCTTTGAAGCCATTAACAAGATACCCATGGCGTTCGCACCGGGGATCACAACGATTTTTCTCTGGGGCGTGTTCTGGCGGCGCGGTAACAAGCAGGGCGCCATGGCCGCGCTGCTCTTCAACGTGGTCATCGGTCTCATCTATCTGGCAATTGACATTCCGCTGATCGGCACCGAACAGGTCATCGCCAAACGCCTGGGCATCCCGTTCATGCAGGTCGGATGGTACCTGTTCCTGATGTCCAGCGCGATCTACGTCACCGTCAGCCTGATGACCCCGGCCCCGTCCGACAAGCAGCTCGACAACCTCTGTTGGACCCACCCGCTGGACGCCTTGCGCGGCAGGATCGAGGGCCCCCTTACTGATCCACGGATCATGGCGACGATCCTGCTTGTCGTCATGGGCGTTTTGTACGCGTTGCTCCATTAAGCACCCCGTTAGCGATGGGAAATGATCGATGAAAAGGCCGTCCGGTACAAAGACAGCTCCCGGATACCCCTACCGTGTGGCGCTGGCCGGCGGCTGGGGAGACCATAACTTCGTGAATTTCCTGGCCGATGGATACGTGGTCGTCGTCCAGATTCAACCGACCGTGACTTTTCACGATCGATGCGGCATCTGCTCAAGCACTCGGCAGATTCTCATGCAGAAGTACCCACGGGGGATTCCCGACCACATCGACAAGTATCAGCTGGCGACCGAACTTTACTACTGGGAGAATGATGCAAAGTCCCGATTGGCGGATCCCAGGACGCTTGGGGATCCGTCTATCCGGGAATCAATCTGCTGCACTACGACTTCCGTCATCACAACGGCGTACTACCCAAAACCGTGACCTCCCTGGTGGACGAGCGTAGCGGCAGATGGTTCGAACGCCATTTCTGGATTGTGGATTGCGTCGGGCCGCGTCCCGACGGCTACAATCCGTTCGATGGTGGGCGGTTTGCCACCAGGAAGGTGGTCGAGCAACTGGGGAAGTCCGGGCAGGACTGCTTTGCCGCCATCAAGAACCACGATGTAGAATCGCTCGGAGCTTCGTTCAACCTGTGCTCGTCCGCCTGGAGAAAGATGCTGCCCGCCATTTTCGAGCATCGGACGATCCAAGTACCCGTGATGAAAAGGCTCCAGCACTACCAACGCAAGTATGCGGGCGCCATGCCTTCAGGCTGCGGCGTCGGGTATATCTACGTAGCATCGTCGTCACCCGTTGAAGGCGGATTTCAGGTGAGGGTGAACCTGGGATAGGGCAAGAGCATGCTGAGCGATAACTGTTACGCAGTGATCATGGCGGGTGGGGCGGGAACCCGACTCTGGCCGTTGAGCAGTCGAGACAGGCCGAAACATTTCTTGAAGCTGTTTGCGGGCCGGTCTTTGATCGAACTGACAGTCGACAAGCTGCACGGACAGCTGCCTGAGGACCGCATTATTGTCTTGACGAGTGTCAAGTATCGAGAGGTAGCCCAGTCGACCCTGCCCCAGATACCTCCGGAGAATTTCATTTACGAACCCTGCCTGCGTGACACGGCGAGTGCCATCGGGCTGCGCCGCAACGGTACTGAGGTCAAGATGCCCGGCGGCAACCTTGATCGTGTTGACGGCGGATCAGGATCATCGAGCCCGCCGCAGCATTCCGTGCCGCCGTGGGCAGGCCGCAGCGGCTTTCCTGGACTTGCACCCCGATCAGTTGATCGCGTTCGGAGTCCGCGCCGCCTCGCCCAGCACGCTCGTCGGCTGGCAGAAACTGGGTGACCCCGCTGCCTTTCCGGACTGCGAAGTACGCCGGATCACGGCCTTTACGGAAAAGCCCGAACTGAAGACCGCCGAGCGATACATGAACGAAGGCGGATACTGCTGGAATTCCGGACAGTTCGCGTGGAAGGCAGAAACGATCCTCAGGGAAATCGACGTGCATTTGCCCGAGGCCACTGCATTGCTCACGCAAGTCGCCAGGCTTGGGCCACGAACCGGCGCGATCAAGTCCTGCGTGAGCTGTTTCCCCAATGCCGAAAGGCTCGATCGACTACAAAATCATGCAGAAGACGAGCCACGCCTGCAGCATCCTCCTGCCATGCAGCTGGGAAGACATGGGAACCCTGCGGCGCTGGCCGGTAAGGTGGGCACGAAACGCGGTCACAATTTCGTCATGGGCAAGGCCTTGGTTCCGGGAAAAGAGAACCTCGTACTGGCCAATACGGGCCAATGTGTCGTCGTCGGCATCCGATCATCTCGTGGTCGTCGTCACCGAAAGTACCGTGTTCGTTGGAGATCGGAATACAGACATGAAGACCCTGTTGGAATACGTGGCCGAACAAGCACCTGAGATCGTCTAGGTCCATCCCGTGATGTTCTGCGTTGCCGCGGCATGGAACCCAACCTGATCTGGAAACGTGGATATGGAGCGAAGGGGAGAGAACCCTCATCATGAGACAGAACATCTTGGCTGCGTTCTTGTTCTTGAACGTGACCTATTCGATTGCCTCGGAACCCTTGCCGGTTCCCGTGCGTGGATTCGTGAGTTCCCAACCGGCGAGAACGTGGGAGGAGGGTCTGATTTGCGGCAACGGCACCATCCGCGCCAATGCCCTGAGCCGCCCGCTGAACGAGCGGGTGATCTTCACGCACGAGAGACTGTTCCTGCCGATGGGCCCTCCGGTGATGCCTGCCGATCAGTCGGCCCGTTTGTTCGAAATCCGGCGGCTCATCGACCGCGGACTTTACAAGCAGGCCTGTCAGCTGCAGTACGATCTCTCGGGCCAGGAGGAAGCTCATCTACCCGGACTATTTCGTTCCGGCCTTGGACCTCGTGATCCACAGCCCGGCGAAGGGCGAGATTCGCGACTACGCCCGCTCGGTGAATTTCCAGACCGGCGAGACGGTCGTCCACTGGGCCGACGACCGAGGCGTGTTCGAGCGCCGCATGTTCGTGTCACTGGCGCGGCGGGTGTGGCCGTGCTGTTGCTGACAGCACCGCCAGCCGCGGCTCGACTGCCTTCTCAAACTCGAGCCACGGGAACCGAGCCAAGAGTTCAATTCGGACTCCGACGTCAACAAGCGATCCGACCAGGTTTTCAAGGAACACATCTCCGATATCAAGAGCACGGCCGGCGACTCCGGGCTGACGTACAGTAACGGATTCACCAAAGCATACCCGGGCAGTATTCATGCGTTGGAAGGTTACGCACGGGTTGTGGCCGGCGGCGGCGCGCCAAGCCACAGGATGACGGTACGCTCGTCATCACGGGTGCAGACCGCATCCTGCTGTTTGTCGACATTCGTCTGCTCTACGACCCGGCCAAGTCAGCGCTGGAGGAAATGAAGCACGCTCTCGCGCAGCTGCCCTGCCGATTACGGCCGACTACTCGACGACCACGCCAGGATCCACGGCGAGCTGTTCAATCGAATGCGACTGATCTGGGTCGCGGCGATGACCGACAACGAACTACCGAAGAACTGCTGGAGCTGTCGACCTACGAGAATCCCAACCGGGCGTTGATCGAAAGGAATTCGATGCCGCTACCGCTACAACATCATCTCCAGCACGGGCGACTTGCCACCGACCCTGCAGGGAGTCTGGGGGGAACCTGACGTTCCCGGCTGGGCCAGCGACTTCACCCACAATGGCAATGTCCCTTCGGCCATCGCGTCCGACCTGATGGGCAACATGCCCGAGCTCATGCTGGCCTACACTTCCTACATCGAGTCGCTCGTCCCCGGCTGGAGATCAACGCCAGGCACCTGTTCGGCGCCCGCGGCATCGTGCTCCCGTCACGCTCGACGACTCACGGTTTTAACAACGCGTTGAACGCAGATTTTGCTGGCGGCATGTGGGTCGGCGGCGCCGGCTGGGCGGCCCACTTCTTCTACGACTATTACCTCTATACAGGCGACCGGGAATTCCTCGCCGAACGTGCCCTGCCGTTCATGGAAAAAGTCGCTCTGTTCTTTGAAGACTATCTGTACGAGGGGCCAGACGGAAAATACATCTTCTCGCCGACCCAGTCGCCGGAGAACACACCGGGCAACTCGGATTCTCAGGCATCATTCAACGCCACGATGGACGTGGCCGTCGCCAAGGAGTTGCTGAGAAATGTGATCGCTGCCTCACACGAACTGGATACGAACGCCGACAAAATCCCCGTCTGGGAAGCGATGCTGGCGAAGATGCCGGAGTACATGATCGATGACAACGGCATCATCAAGGAGTGGCTCACGCCCCGACTCGAAAACAACGATGATCATCGACACTGCTCACAACTCTATCCGCTGTTCGACGGCATGCCGGACGAGATTGCCCGCAGCCCCGAGCTTCGCGCGGCATTCCGCAAGAGCATCGAGTACAAACTCGACAAGCACTGGCAGAACAACCAGCGCGGCTTCATGTCGTTCGGGCTGGTGCAGTTCGGACAGGCGGCCGCCAGCCTCGGCGAGGGTGAACTGGCCTACCATTGCCTGCAGGCACCTCGTGAACCGCTTCTGGCTCGAACAATCTCGCCTCGATGCACAACCACCGTTCGCTGTTCAACATGGACATCAGCGGGGGCATGCCGGCGGTGATCATCAAGATGCTGGTCGCTTCCGGACGTCGGCAAGATTCAACTCCTGCCCGCCCTGCCCGCGGCCTGGCCTTCCGGCCGGATCGAAGCCGTGGCGTGCCGGGTGCAGTCGCGATCGACAGCCTGCAGTGGGACGGGAAACAGGTCGCAGTCACGCTGAGCTGCGTCAAGTCGCAGAATGATCATCCTGGAACTGCCCTCCGAGATCACTACCTTTCCATCACCGGCGATGCCGCCCAGGCAAGTCCGGCGGAACGGACCAACCAACGCCTCATTGCACTTTCGAGCGGCCAGCCGGTGGCCATGGTGATCACGCTGAAATAACTCCGTTCGGCTGGCGTGTTTGGCAAAGAGATGCTCACCTCGACAGACGCAACGATCGCAGAGCCAAAGTTGAGTCCATTTCGAACGAAAGTTGCTTGAATGAAGACTTGCATTCCACTTGACTGTGTTCTC
Source organism: uncultured Planctomycetaceae bacterium (assembly GCA_963754725.1). Classification (GTDB taxonomy): domain Bacteria; phylum Planctomycetota; class Planctomycetia; order Pirellulales; family Pirellulaceae; genus JAAYDI01. The sequence goes on along the minus strand of CAVWHV010000041.1, from coordinate 5,327 downwards.
TTGGTCGGCATTCTCAGCTTGCTCGCCGCATCGGAAACTCGTGCAGAGCGTGCTCCAGAACCAACGCTTGAGAGCGCGGAGTCGCGACTGCTGAGCCATCTACGATCGGGACGAGTTTCGGGCCAAGCCATTTGCGCGCGACTGGCTGCCTGACAGACGGGGTACACGGTGATCGAACCGGTTCCCGATGGAAAGGAGCAGGTGCCCGTACGGGTTGCATGCAGCCAGCGGTAAACGAACTGTCTTGGACCCGCCGCGGAAAGAGAGCCCGACCGATCCGGCGACATTTCCCCGGATGGCCAGAGCATCCTGGTTGTCCGAACACGGAAATCTGTACGTGCGAGATCTGAGCGACGACCGGAAAATTCGCCTCACGAACAATGCAGCCGACAGCGCGGTGTCGAACGATCGGGCAGTCTGGAGCCCGGATGGGAAGTGGATCGCCTTCGTGCAATCGGACGAATCCGCAGTCCGACTCCGTCCGGTCCTTGTTCCGGGCGACCCGACGTATCCGGAAGTCAAAGAAGTCCGATATGCCAGGGTGGGCGGGGCGATTCCGACGCTGCGTGTCGGCGTCGTCGACGCCCAGGGAAAGGAGACTCGCTGGCTCTCCATTCCCATCCCGGCGGAGGGTTTCTACTTGGGGCAGGTCGAGTGGGCGGGAAACTCGCACGAACTGCTGGTCGAAAAGCTGAGCCGATTTCGGGACGAGCGCGAGTTCCTGCTGGCCGACGTCCGCACCGGCGCGATCCGGCATATCTTTCACGAATCCGATCCGGCCTGGGTGGTCGCCAGCTACGGGACGAATGCCGGGCTGACGTGGATTCGAGACGGCCAGGCGTTCCTTGTGCTGAGCGAAAAGGACGGCTGGAGGCACGCCTATGTCTATTCCGCGAGGGCCGGGAACTGGCCCTCCTGACACCCGGTGCGTACGACATTGTCGAACGTGCCGTGGTGGACGAGGCCGGAGGCTGGTTCTACTTTTATGCGTCACCGGACAAGGCAACGCAGAAGTACCTCTACCGTGTCCGCCTGGATGCAACCGCCGAGCCGGAACGAGTGACCCCCGCAGACCAGCCCGGCACCCACGACTACGACTTCTCCCCGGATGCGAAGTGGGCGTTCCATACCTATTCGACGTTTGACACGCCCCCGGTGACCGAACTTGTGCAATTGCCGGAACACCGGCTCGTACGCGTGCTGGAGGACAATCGAGAATTGCGCGAGAAATGAAACCGTTGATCTCGCAGCCCACCGAGTTCTTCCAGCTCGAAATCGGCGAGGGCGTGGTCATGGATGCGTGGATGATCAAGCCCGGCAGCTTCGATCCTGCTCGGAAATATCCTGTCTTCGTCTACGTTTACGGAGAGCCGCACGCACAAACCGTGTTGGACGCCTGGGGCAAAGTCCAGGCCGACTACCATCGACTGATCGCCGACCTCGGCTATCTGGTCGTGTCCATCGACAACCGGGGCACGCCGGCACCGAAGGGGGCCGCCTGGCGGCGGGCCATTTTCGGCAGCCTCGGTCCCCTGTCCACCGAAGAGCAAGCGGCGGGCGTGAAAGAACTCGGCCGCACCCGACCCTACGTCGACTTGTCTCGGGTCGGCATCTGGGGGTGGAGTGGCGGCGGCTCGAACACCCTGAACGCGATGTTTCGCCAACCGGACGTGTATCACGTGGGGATCGCCGTCGCACCCAAGCCGCAGCCGCATCTGTACAACGCGTGGTTCCAGGAGATCTACATGGAGACCCCCGAGACGAATCCGGAGGGATACCGCCGGTCCGCGCCCATCAACTTTGCCGATGGTTTGAAGGGAGACCTGTTGATCGTCCACGGCACGGGCGAGACCAACACCCATCTGCAGATCACCGAAGGGCTGGTGGATCGCCTGATCGAATTAGGCAAGCCGTTCGACTACATGGCGTATCCCCATCGTGACCATGGGCTCCGCGAAGGCCGCGGCACGGCGGTGCACCTGCGAATGCTCATGACACGGTATCTGCTCGAACACCTTCCGCCGGGTCCCCGATAGGGTCTCGGTGGAGCCCTTTTCGCCAACGGTTAGAAAGGACGAAGTTAGACACAGGAATTTGATTCTGGGGGGTTCATATTCTTCTGTCGGGGTTTACGGCGTTACGTTGGAGCACAAAACGATAAAGCCTGACACTCTCGATCCGGTCGGTAACTCGACTACTTCACCCTCCCGCGTTGCTCGTTGTACTACACAAGTCGGCCTCCCCGTGGAGTCCTTTGGCGTCCAATCGAAGTGACGAACTGCTGTCGCGTAGCGACATTTCGCCGGTAGCCGTGGGATTTATCCCACGGTCTGGTGCGGCGGGAGCTACAGCGTCGCATAGCGACGCCCGATCGGGTGGGCTTGGCCAACCGCGCGAATCAAGGTGTTTTGTTTGAAGGTCAGATAGGGCCCGGAGAATCGGCTTTCCCGCCGCCGGCGCTTGCTCTTCGTACCGCACGGCTCTTCCTCGATTACAGGGGGCGATGGGGCATGTCACAACGTCAACCGAGGCCAGCACGATGGACTCGGTCGGCCGGTGAGAACGGCACGCGTCGCTACGCGACGCCGTCGCCCCTATCGCTTGACAACCGTGGGCTGAAAGCCCACGGCGACCGGCGAGATGTCGCTACGCGACAAGCATTCCCTCGCCACGTTGGTGTCGGAGCACTGGTTACGTGTGGAGAAGAGATGTGTAGTACAACGAGCGCGTTGCGGGCGGGTGAAGACTGACGGAAGAATCACATCAACAGGCGGCAGAAATCAAACAGTGACGGGTACGGCGTCCAGCAGTCCGTTTTTGCAGGATTAGTGATTGGCAACGAAGACGTGACATTCTCGATCGTGTCCGCGCCGGATCAGGATCCGGAATGTAGCCGGAAGAAGTGCCATTGCCACGGTGAGGGACACAAAGAGCCCTGACTCGGCCATCTCGTCGCCACCACGTTCATACGATTCTGCCGACAGCAGCTCGGCGAGCCGCCAAGTCTTTCCACGTACGTTTTCCCAGGGCATGTAAATATTGGCCTGGGAAGAAATGCCCGAGAAGTTGACCGCGATGAGATAACGCTCGTCGTGCAACTCCCAGCACCAGGCCATGATGTTCAAGTGGCTCGAGTTGTCCGGCCAGCCGCTGCGATCGCAGAAGCGCCAGTTGCCGTTGAGGAAGACGTCCCGCGTCGTTTCCGCGAGGAGACGCTTGTAGAAAGCTTGCAGACCCGAATCCGGCGACTCATCCGGGCGACGGCTGAGGAAGACCGGGAGCCGCACCCTTCGACCTTCGAACTGCCCTTCGTGGAGAAGCTTTGCGCCTGGGAGGGTCAGCAACGCCACCGCGGCGGCACGAGACTTCTCTGCCGAAAAGGTGGCCGCCGCCCGGGGCTCGTCGTGATTCTCCAAGAAGCGGACGAGCCGCTGCTGGTAGGCCATATCGGCCAGTAGGTGCAACCCGTATACTCTCGCGTCGCCATGCTCCATCCGATCGTACAGCTTCTTATCGTAACAGTGGTCGAACCCCTGTTGCTGGAGCGCCCACTCCAGATCCCAGAGGCCTCGGCTAGAAACCGAAACTCCGGGTGCCGCGAGGACCGCACGGCAGGGATAGAGAGGGCCAATAGTCCTCGGTGGGCCGGTGCCGGCCCGTGACCCCCAGGTACGCTCGAAGACATCGCTCCTCATCAGCATGGCCATGTCGCACCGCACGCCGTCGCACTGCTCGGCGATCTGCCACACTGTCTCGGCAATTGCGTGGCGGAGCCCAGGGTGGAAGGCGTTGAGCTGGAGCACGTCGGGCCAAGCGGGAAAAGAAGGATCCCGCCCACAGGCAAGAACCTGACCCCCGACCGCAATGAAGGACGCAGGGTCTTTGCGCAGGTCCTCGTCGTCTCCCGAACGAAAAATCCACGCGTGGACGCCCAGGGATGGTCGGGGGCCACGTGGTTGGGCACGAAATCGAGAATCAGCCGGATGCCTCGTTGGGCCAGCATTTCGCGGGTGACCCGCCAACCCCGCGGGACCACCCAGGCGTTCATCAACGACGTAACGAGCCGTATGCAATAGGGCGAGCCGACGTTATCCTCTGCCGAAAAATCGGGAATCGCCCGGCAAAAATCCTCCAGGCAGGCCTGGTTCCGCATGGCGATTTCCATGCCGGCAGGGCTCCGCTCCCAGACGCCCATGAACCACACGGCGTCAAACCCAAGGGAGGCAATCTGATCCCACTCCTCGGTCGGCACCGTGCCGAGATGCACCGGCCTCTGGTGTTTCTGGGCGAGTTCACGCAGCCAGACCCAGGTATTGATCTCGTAGAGGACAGGGTGTTTCGGCCAGGTCTTCACGTCGTTGCTCCTACGCGTGTGTGCTGACCTTCATGAACGCGGACTCCTTGCCCGCCTCCAATAACCGCTGGGAGTCCAGGCAGCCGAAGAGTTGGATGGGTTTGGCCACGACTCCGGTCCAGCCCGTCTGGGTGGCTGTGAAGCCCAGCACCGTTGTCGCCGTGGAAGTATTCGTAGAAGAGGATGTGGTCGCGCCAGTGCGGATCGGACTGGAACTTTTCCGTGCCGCCGTACACCGGACGCCCTCCACGCTCATCGCGCAGGAAGATCCGCGCGAGCCGATCGGAGATCTCCTGGCTCACCTCGAACAGGTTCATCATCTTTCCCGATCCTGTGGGGCACTCGACCTTGAAGTTGTCGCCGTAGAACGTGTAGAAATTCAGCAGCGCCCGGATGATCAACTCCTGGCGCTTCACCGGCATCCAGACCGGGCCGCGCCAGTTCGAATCGCCGCCGAACATGCCCGTGTTCGATTCGGCCGGCAGATAGTCCACCCGGTACTCCTGACCCTGCACGTAAAAGACGTAGGGATGTTGCTGGTGGAACTTGGAGAGGGGAAGTGATGCCGTAAGGGCTCAGGAACTCATTCTCGTCAAGCATCTTGGAGAGGATTCGGCGGAGCCGCTCCGGGTTGACCAGGGCGAAGATTCTGCGCTCATTCACGCCCGAATGCCCCGGGCCGGTGGGGTGCATCGTGTTCGCAAGTTCCGGTATCCGCCGGAGCCGTTCCAACATACTAGTCATCGCCCGCGGAAACGTGCGCCCGCTGCCACTCTTCGAAGACCGTGGTGGCGCAGGGGCAGCAGCCCCACCATGGAACGCACTTTGAGCCGTGTGGCGCTACCGTCGGGGAGCCGCAGCAGGTCGTAGTAGAAGCCGTCTTCCTCGTCCCACATGCTGTCCTGACCGGGACGATTCATGGCCGCGGCAATGTAGTAAAATTGTTCCGCAAACTTCGTGACCATTTCCTCAT
>CAVWHV010000040.1:0-95693 GCA_963754725.1 uncultured Planctomycetaceae bacterium | reverse complement strand
ACGGTCGTAGACGCTCACTTCGTCCAGCATCCCGTCGAGGGGAGCGAAGCCATCGTTGCGACCGCCGAGGAACAGTTGTCCGCAACCGGCCGGGTAACCGATCTCGGCTTGGCCGCAAGATCTCAGGGTCTCGGCCACCATCGAGGTACACGGAAATGCTTTGACCTTGGCGCACGAGGACCACATGGTGCCATGTCTCTGGCTCCAGAACGGTTCTACCTGACAGAACCTGATCACACTTCGTGCCATTGAAGAAGAAGAGCTTCCCTTGGTTTTCGGAGTGGTGCGTGCCGCCGATTCCCAGGTTGTCGCCGCCCGCTGTCCCTTGCGGGCCGTCCATGCCCCGGGAGAACAAGTACGCCGTGATGGGGCGCGCCGTTGCGGGCAGGTCGTTGCGGACCCACAACTCGACACTGTATGCGTCGGGCAAATCGTCGATGGCCGCCGTTATCCGCCCGCCTCGGAAGACGGCTGCGGGGTTCGCGGGCCCGGGACCAGCGAGTGGAGTGAATTCCACACCAGCCTCACACACGGCCGAGCGGGCGTTGCCCGAAGTGTCCTCGAGCACGTTTCCTGCGACTTTGCTCATGCGCCAATAAGCGATCGGCTTGGACGACAACACGACTCGCTCATACGCCTCAGCCAACGCTGGCCCGTGAAAACCCGCGGGGCGGACGGCCACGGGTGGATCGGTCGGATCGACCTGCGGCGGCTTGACGGCAGGCTCGGCGTTCTGCGCGTAGTAGATGCGGGTCAACTCCTGGAAGGCATCGTGGAGGACCCGGCCCTGCATCATTCCGCGGTTGAGGTACAACTGCGCATCCACTTGGGCGCGCAAGAAGAGGATCCGCCACCGCCAAGCCTGGCGTGCTCGCGGTGTGAGCCGCGTGTCGGCCTGCTCCATCAGGTCGCGCGCCGCGAGGGACCACGGCCCCGTCCTCGCACTGGGCACATTCTTCTCCAACATGAGGATGGCCGGCACCACCAAATCGACCACCTCTGGCGAGTACTCGAAAGCGATGTACTCCTTGAGCGCCTCGTCGGCGGTCGTGTCGGCTTTCCAGTAGAAGCTCGCGAATAAGACCTTGTTGATGTCTTCAAAGATGCCTTCAGAGTACGGGAAGCCTCCGTGCCACTGGGCTTTGAGTTCCTTCCACTCGCGCTCGTAGCGGGTGGGCAGGGGGTTGGCCCCGAACCCGCCCCATACCGGCCAACCCATCATGCTGATCTCGGGAAAGCCGACCAGTGGCAGATTTGCCGGCGCGGGATGTGTCGGGGGCGAGTTGGGAGTGTCGGGCAAGAAAGCTGGTTCGACCATGAGGTAGTCGACCCAGTCGGGCCGGCTGGCAAACACGCGCGCCAGTCCGGCCCATTCGTCGCCATCGAAAAACCATGTCGAGAGCATCACCTTCGCGCGGGGGAATTTGCCCCGCGCCAGGTTCGAGAGTGGTTCAGCGCTCCGAAGGTAACCGCCATACCCCCACGGACGGCACTGCGCGCAGCCGCAACCGCCCGAGTCGTAAGGCCAGATCATGAACCATTTCGGCTCAAGGTCTGCGGCCCAGTCGTAGAGTTGAGCGAAGTTGTCCAAGACGTAGCGGCGTCCCTCCGCCTTGGCGGTACAGATGTCCGTGGGGAACGCCGCCCCGCGCATGCCCTTGACGTCGGCGCGGAGTGCCTCGGGGCTGTTCGCGTACCCTTCGTTGGCCACGCAGGCGAATCCCACGTCGAGCCCCACGCGGCGCGCCGCGCCGCAGATCGCCTTGAGGCGGTCGCGGAACTCCACCGCCTCGATCGAATCGAAACCATTGAAGTGGTGCATGTCGTACCAGACGATCAACGTGTTCAGGCCCCAGAGCCCCACGTCCTCCACATATCGTTGGACGTCATCGACGGGCGCATCGTGGTAGAAGTTGTGGAAATGCGTGGCGAAGTAGATGCCGCGGACCGGTTTCTCAGGGATCGACGTGCCGCGCCAAGCCCCGGCGTCGAAGCCACCTCGGTCGAAACGGCTGGTGCGGAGCAACTTCCCCACGCCGTACAGCAGGCCGCGCACGTCGTCACCGACGATCTTCACTCCGCCTCCCGGCCGGTCCTCGATCCGAAACCCTTCAGGTCCGATTCCCGGCGCGATCGCCAATTCCACTTCCAGTGATGCCTCGCCATCGGTAACGACACGGGCGTCGCATCGCTGTGCAACTTGCCGGGCCAACACGCCGGCAATGTTCTGAACCACTGCACAGGCCTGCTGGGGAAGCACGACGCGGACCGTCTTGACCGTCTGTGCAAGTGCCCCGGACGTCGACAAGAACACCAGGAGGTAAGCAAGCGCGGACCGAATGCACGGTTTCATTGCTTCGCCTTTGGATGACGCGACCGTTTGAATCCCAACGCACGCCCGATCATCAGAGGAGGTCCTCCAATCCAACAAAGCATAACCGGGGCCACCTCTGCGGCAAGCATGTCGCCTGGAAACAAAGTGGGCCGATGGCGTGGTTACCGGCGGCCTTGATACGGTGGGCCAGGGGCGCCAGCGTCCCTGGCGTAGAGATACCTGGAGTTCAGTGGATGGCCGTGCGCCCCTCCCACTGCCTGCAAACAAGCAGTGCCACACACACGTTCCCATGATCACGCAATGTCATATGGACCCCAGAGACAACAATCTACTCGCCCACTAGGCGGTTCGACGAAGGCAAGCACTCACCGGGAAGCCTGCCTCGCTGAGCACGTCCTTGGGAGCAAGCCAATGAGAAACCTGGTTTTCCCATTCGCTCTCGCATGTCTCGCGAATCTGGCATTTGTCGACGAACCCGAACTGCCGCACGTCGAGAAGTTCTACACGACTGCGACCACGCTGAAAATGGACCGTTTGCTGACTTGGCACCCAGCTTCGATGACATTGACACGCATTTTTGCCGGACTCCTTTCGCTCGCGCTATTGGGACTGCTGGGGTGGTGTCTCGTACGTGGCGTGGGTGACGTACGTACTCAGTGAAGTTAACGGGCCCCCCGCTTCTGACATTCCTGTTGCTGGAACCTGTAATGCGGCTCATCGTGACATGTCTCGGCATTGGGGTTCATCCGTCAGTCATCTGAACCACCCGCATCGAGGTTTCGTGAATCGGCCAGAAACCCAAACATTAGAAAACCCGCCAGGCCGCTCAGCCGCCGCCAACAGCAGGCAGAAGCCATATGCCTTCAGGTCTTCCTGAAACGAATCCACGAGGCACATTACACCGGCGCAGCCGAAAAGGGCAGCGATGCAGAAGGCCGATGCGCCATGGCTCGCGGCACGGAAACTGAATCGACCGGCGAAGAATCCTCCCGGGCGAGCAAGCCGACCAATCACCGATAGACTGACCCAATACACGAGGGCGATGGCGATCAAGGCCGATCCAATCCCGCCCGTACTCTCGAACTTCTCAGCCAGCACGAGACCACCACTCGTGCCCAAGAAGGCGATCAAACCTATTGAGGCGGCTCCATGACTTGCAGAAATCGCATCGAATCTGACTTGCCTGTTGTGCACGTCCATAGTCCCTGATCCCTCGTGTCGCAGCAACGTCGACTCACGGTTCGCCCCGGTTACAGCCGCTCGGTTCGTGGCCTGCACGATTCTAGCCGTCTGCCAACATCGCAAGCAATCGCGACCTCTGCTTAAGCACGAAATACCCGCGCCGTCCTGCCGACCTCATGGAATGCACCCGAACCCCGCCATATCCGACCCTTTGCTGCGCGGCGCTCGGCTGCCCCTGCGGCGGCATCCACAGAAAGATGTTGAGCGGACGGGCCGGGTCGCGTTAGAATCTGGGCGTTCGTACTGACCAACAAACGAACGAATAGACTCGAACTCAGGAAGTGTCATATTGCCAAGGATTGATGACGGCAAAATGAAAATGCTGCAATACATCGTTCCGCACATTGCGCTGGCCGACCTGCCGTCCATATGCCGGGTGGCGGTGATTGGCGCGATGATCGCAGGTGTATACGGAGTACTTCACGATCAAATAACGTACTCGATATCTCCAGAGTACTTCACGAACCTGAAGTTTGAGCAGTTTCATTATGCGGATGTCGGTCTTGGCGATCGCGTTTTCGCCTCCACGATTGGGTTTCTCGCAACATCGTGTGTGGGCTTAATCAGCGCGTGGTTTCTTGCCCGTCGGTTTATTCCTCGTCAGCCACGCTCCCATGCGTATCGCCAGATTTGCATGGGATTCGCATGTGTGCTGGCATGCGGAATGTCTTTCGGGCTGCTTGGATTCGCCTACGGGCTGTGGCGCGGACCTGTTGCGGATTACTCGTCGTGGGCATGGGCTTTCCAAAAATTCCACATCACGGAGACTTGGTCATTCGTTCGCGTCGTCTACATTCATAATGCCGGCTATCTGGGTGGAGCAATCGGGCTGATTGTCGCTTTGACAACGATTCGCCCACCTCGCAAACGACTCGCTGACACGGACGGAACATAAGCAAGTCGGTCACAGGGGCCAGGACCTGTGACTCGATGACGCCCTCGCAGGGCAGTTTGCCCTGGCCTGCTGCGATTGTGCTTCGGCCTTTGTGGCCGACAACTCAGTCTCCGGATGAATAGCACGAGTGCACCACGTTGGGCGATAACCGAGTAGAATAGGGCAGTCCTCCCACCACAACAAGGAACATATTATGGTCGAGTCGGAAGCAACTCCCCTGCCCGGTCCTCCCTCAAAAGAGGAACTCCGCTTGGCGATGAAGGCGTTCCGCAAACGCCTCAAGCTAACTCGTTTGGATGATGAATCCCGGATGGGCCACGGCCCCATGTCCTCCGGCCTGAAGTCCGGTATCTTTGCCATTACACCTCCGAACCAGTTTCCGGAGGCTGTCTGGCAGGAACTGGTGAAACAGGGAAAACTCAAACACGATCGTGGCGGACTCTATTCACTCGTGGAACCGTAAGTCACCCCATCGTCGCACGACACAATAGGGCTCGCTGAGATGAGTATCTTGATCGGAGCAGAGATTGAGAAAGCATTGAAGGACGGATCTATCAGGATCGAACCGCTCGATACTTCCCAGGTCGGACCTGGGTCGATCGATCTTACGCTGGGGAACGACTTCCGAGTATTCAAGAAACAGTCCAAGGTCTACCACGTCAAGAACGATTCCCGGTTCGAGGACATCACCACCAGCGTCCATGTGGAGGACGGAGACTTTGTGGTGATCAAGCCTGGCGAGATGATCCTTGGGATCACGCGTGAAAAGATCACACTGGCCGATAACATCTCCGGTCGCCTCGAAGGCAGAAGCAGATTCGCGCGATTCGGGCTTGCCGTCCATGTCACTGCGGGCTTCATGCACCCAGGCATCTCGAACCATCAGGTGCTGGAGATCGTGAACCTCGGACATGCGCCGCTGGCCCTCTATCCAGACACCCGGATCTGCCAGTTTGTGTTTGAGAGATGTAATGGTCATGCGAAGTATGAGGGAAGATTCGCCGCGCAAGACAAGCCGTGAAGTCGGGCCACCATCCTTCCTGCCCCCGGATTCCGCTGGAGTGGCTGCTCGCGCTGACTCCAGCTCGAGGTCGCCAATTCGTATCGCATGACACGCCCAGGCACTGGGGAACAGACTGTCTCGCTGCGAAGGCAATCTAACCCATCCGGAGGGGCGATACCTTGAGAAAGTCGGCCAGCGGCGCGACCTCGCGTGTTGAAAGTCGGCGTTCCGTAGCGTACGCTCAATACAGAGACTCCGCCTGTAATTCAGCCCACGGCACAGGCCTCGGTTGATAATCTGCCGTCGGAGTTGCATCCCCCTAATCCGCCTGCCTACTGAGAGTCATCGAGCGCGACGGCCGGGATCTCAATACGATTCGGAAAAGATAGACCCCGCGTGCTCGCATAGACTGACCCACCCGGCAAGGTCTTGACGAAAGGTCCTGCCTTAACGATTCGGTTCTGCGTATTGAGATACTGTGATCCGCGGAAGCACGGAGCCGTTCATGGACTTCGCAAAATATGAGAACTCCCTTCACTGTATGTCCTCAAGGCGATCTGCGATGAGCATCAAGTTCATTTTGCCGTTTGTGGTTGCCCTCGCGATTTCGATGGGGCTTTCGGCTCACGCCGGGGAGGAATCGATGCCGGCCAACGCGGAGGCGGCGGCAAGCGCGGAAGCCAAGGCGAAGGCCGACTACGATGCGGCCCAGCAGGCAGCCGAGGAGGCGGAAGCTACGCTCGCCCCCTTAAGGGCCGCCATGCAAGAGGCCGACACGGCCTACGCCAACGCGAGCAAAGCAGCCGACGCGAAGCGACAGCAGGCCACGGATGCCAAGAACTTGGCAGGTGAGCCGGGCGTGAAGGAGTTGGAGCAGGCGGAGGCCAACTTGCCCGTGGCCATCAAAGCCCTGACCGATGCGACCAACGCCAAGCCCGCCCTGGATAAGGCGTTGGCCGACGCCAAAGCCGCTGCCCTCCCATTGCAGCAAGCTTACGATGCGGCGGAGAAGGCGGCGAAGGAGGCTGAGGCCGCGGCGAAGGTCGCCTCCGACGCGGCCAACCTGCTCGACGACGAAGCCAAGAGGGCCACAGCCCAAGCGACCGCTAAACGCAGAGCGGCTGACGTGGCCAAGGCCGCCCTCGTCCGCGCACAGCAAAACGAACAACAAGCGACCATGCAGGCCAACACCGCCGCGCAGAAGCTGCCCGAAGTCGAACTGCAGAAGAAGGCTGCCGACGAGACTTTGGCGAATGCCAACAACCAGACCGCCGCCGCCACGGCTGCTTACCAAACAGCCGAGCAGATTGGGTTGGCAGCGGAGGCCAACGCCCAGGCGGTTTCCGAGGCGGAGAAGCAGCAGACCGACGCTGCGGCCGACGTCACACGCAAGGCGGCCGACGCCGCCAAGACCGCGCTGACCCAGGCCCAACAAAACGAGCAGCAAGCGCAGGCCCAGGCTACCGCGGCCGCTCAGAAACTGGCCGACGCCCCGTCGCAGAAAACGGCAGCCGACGAGGCCTTGGCCAACGCCAAGAACCGAGTGGCCGCTGCCAGCGGCGATCACCAGGCAGCCGAGCAGGCGGCCCAGGCGGCGGAGGCCACGGCCAAGGCGATGGCCGACGATGCCGCCCAATCCCCGGAGGAAAAACAGAAGGCCGCCGACGAAGCGGCCGCGAAGCGCAACGCAGCTGACGCGGCAAGAGGCACCTTGACCCAGGCACAGCAAGACGAACAGCAAGCCCAGGTCCAGGTCGATGCGGCCGTCAAGAACTTGGCTGACGCCGAGGCGCAGACGAAGGCAGCCGAGGATGCCTGGGCCAGCGCCAAGAGCCAGGTGGCCGCGGCCACCGGCGCTGGCCAGGCAGCCGAGCAGGCGGCCCAGGCGGCGGAGACCACGGCCAAGGCCGTGGCCGAACGTGCCGGCAGGTCCGAGGAGCAGAAGCAGCAGGCCGCGGTCGACGCGCTTGCCAAACGTCAAGCAGCCGACGAGGCCAAGGCGGCCGTGGCCCCCGCGCAGGCAGCCCAACTAAGTGCGCAGAAGCTGGCCGACGCCGCAGCACAGAAGCTGGCCCGCGCGACGGTGCAGATCAAGCTGGCCGACGCAACCGTGGCGAACGCCACGAAGCAGGTGGCCGCCGCCACGGTGGCTTCCCAGGCCGCCGAGGAAGCCGCGCAGGCCGCGGCAACCTTGGCCGAGGAGAAGAATCAGGCGGCAGCACAATCCGCCGCCAAGCGAAAAGCGGCAGCGGATGCCGAAGCCGCCCTGGCGCGAACGCAGCAGGGCGAGCAGCAAGCGCAGGCTCAAGCCACGGCCGCCGCACAGAATCTGACCGAAGTACAGACGCAGAAAAAATCGGCCGACGAGGCCCTGGCAAACATCCAGAACCAGGTGGCCGCAGCCGCCAACGCTGCACAGGCCACCGAGCAGGCCGCGCAAGGTGCTGAGGCCAAGGCCAAGCAAGTTGCGGAAGATGCCGCTCAGCCGGACACCGAGAAGAAGCAGGCCGCCGAGGAAGCCGCCGCCAGTCGCCGAGCGGCCGACGCGGCCAAGGCCGGCCTTGCTCAGGCGCAGCAGGCCGAGCAAGTGGCGCAGACTCAAGCTGCGGCCGCCACGCAGAAACTGACCGAAGCCGAGGCGCAGCAGAAATCAAGCGATGAGGTCTTGGCGAACACCAGAAACCAGGTGGCCACCGCAACCACTGCGAACCAGGCGGCCCAGGAAGCCGCCAAAGAACTCATCCAACTCGATGTGGCAAGCCGGCAAGCTACGAACGACGCGGCCGCCAAGCGCCAAGTAGCCGATGCGGCCAAGGCGGCCCTGGCCCCCGCGCAACAGGCGCTGGAGCAAGCGGCGATTCAAGCCAACGCCGCCGCGCAGGAGTTGGCCAGGGCCGAAACGCGGACGAAGTCGGCCGAAGAGGCCCTGGCGAACCTCAAGAATCGAGTCGCGACTGCTATCCAGACGCATGTGGCGGACGAACAAGCAGCCATCGACGCGGAAGCTGCCGCCGTGCCCTTGAAGGCAGAAGCCGAGAGAACCCGAGCGGCGTATACGGCCGCCATGGAGAACGCCGGCGACAAACGCGCCCTGGTCGAGCAGGCCAAGGCTGCGCTCTACCGACTGGTCGCCGCCAGGCAGGTCGCAAAACTGATGGAGAGCTCGGAGCCGCCTCAGCCGGCGAACCGGATCGATGAGATTGTCTTTGCGAAGTTGAAGGCGTTGGGTATCGAAACCGCCCTCTGCTCCGACGCGGTGTTTGTTCGCCGCGCCTATTTGGATGTGACGGGCAAGTTGCCGACCGCGGAAGAGGCCAAAGCGTTCATCCAGGATGCGGACAAGAACAAACGCGTTGCCCTGATCGACCGTCTCCTCGACCAGTCGGAGCATGTCGATTATTGGGCGATGAAATGGAGTGATGTCCTGAGAGTGAAGGCAGAGTTCCCCGTCAAGGTTTGGCCCAACGCGGCGCAAGCCTATCATCGCTGGGTGTGGGAATCGATCGCCCAGAATAAGCCATACAACCAGTTCGTCCGTGAACTGCTCACGTCGAGTGGCAGCAATTTTCGCGTGGGGCCGGTCAACTTCTACCGCGCGATCCAGGACAAGACTCCGGAGGGTACCGCCGCGGCCGTGGGATTGGCGTTGATGGGCACGCGGGTCCACCTCTGGCCGGAAGACCGACGCGCCGGCATGACCGTGTTCTTCTCGCAGGTCGGCTACAAACCGACGAGCGAGTGGAAAGAGGAGATCATTTTCTGGGATCCCCTCAAGTCGATCGCCGTGCCCGGCAGCATCGCGCCAGGAGTCGACGCGGTGGCCAAGTCCGTGACGGCGACCAACCAGATTCCTCAGGCGTTGACGCAACCTTTGCGCGAAAACGGGCCGCTGGAGGCGATCTTTCCGGACGGCACCAAGACCACGATTCCGCCCAACCGCGATCCGCGGGAAGTGTTTGCCGATTGGTTGTTGCGGCCGGATAACCCCTGGCTTGCGCGCGCCATTGCCAACCGCACCTGGGCGTGGGCGATGGGACGTGGCATTATCCACGAGCCGGACGATCTGCGGGAGGACAACCCGCCCAGCAACCCCGAGCTCTTGGCCTGCTTGGAGCAGGAGCTGGTTTCCAGCGGCTACGATCTGAAGCGGCTGAAGCGGCTGATCTTCTCTTCGACCACGTACCAGCTCTCTTCGATTCCGAGATCCGCCCTGCCCGAAGCGAGGACGAACTTCGCCAACTACATGTCGCGGCGTGTGGAGGCCGAGGTGTTGAACGATGCACTAAACGAAATTACGGGCAGCACGGACCTTTACACCAGCGCTGTTCCGGAGCCTTTCACCTATATTCCGAAGGACATGAATGCGGTGGAAGTGGCCGACGGCAGCATCACCAGCTCCTTCCTGACGTTGTTCGGACGTTCTGCACGAGCCACCGGGATGGAAAGCGAGCGCGTCAACGAGCTCGCCTCACCTCAGTGGCTGTACATGTTGAATTCGGCCCAAATCCAAAACAAGCTGCAGAGCGGCCCGAAGCTCGCGGCGCTGCTCGCCTCGGGCGGCAGTACGAATGAAATCGCCGAGCGACTTTACCTGACAATCCTCTCGCGGTTTCCGACCGATGCCGACGTGCAGGCCGCGGAGGAATATGCCAAGACCGGAGTGACGAAAGATCGCGACGTCTGGGTCGACCTGGCGTGGGCGTTGATTAACAGCCCCGAGTTTTCTCTACGGCATTGATGGTGACCGAAGCGGTGGGACTTCACGCGAAACGGTCGGTTTCCTGACCTGACCGTCTGGGTTGAGTGCAAGAGGAGAACAAGAAGCATGAGTACGAATCACCATTCAGACAACCAAGAGCATCTGTCCCGCCGCGAGGCCATGCGACGCGGTGTTTGGGGTGCGGCCGGCATGATCGCTGCCGGCAGTGTGAGCTCCCGCGTTTTGGCGTCCGACGCCGAGAAGACACCTGAGCAGAAAGCCGCCGAAGAGAAGGCCGCCCGCGACGCGTCGGCCAGGGCCAAGGCCAAGAAAGGCCAAACGAAATCGGTCATCCAGATCTTCCTGTGGGGCGGCATGTCGCACAACGATACCTGGGACCCCAAGCCGGGTACGGGCTATGACTACATGGCTGATTTTGACAAGGTCATCCCCACCAACGTGGATGGAATCCAACTCGCTGCGCTGTTTCCCAGACTGGCCAGGCAGGCCGACAAATACTCCTTGATCCGCAGCATGACCCACGGCAACAACGGCCACGAGACGGCAGCCTACCTGATGCAAACCGGCCACATGCCCGGCGGGCGGCTGGCCTACCCCAGTGTCGGCGCCCTCTTCGCCTTCTTCAAGAAAGAGCAGTACACAGGACTGCTTCCGCCCTACGTCGTGATGCTCCAGGCAGCCGGACGGTTCTCCGAGGAGGGCTTTCTGGGCCCCGCCTACAAACCGTTCGCCACGGGCGGCGATCCGAACGCGGCCCGCTTCGAAGTGGAAGGAATCGTCAACCAGGGAATCGACGACGGGCGGCAAAAGGCCCGCCGTGAATTGCTCGACAAAATCAACCTCTTGGGCTACGGCGTGGCGGACGTCCCGGAGATGGCGGATGCCGAAGACGGCCAAGCAGAAAGCCTACGGATTGATCTTGGGCAAGGGGAGGGAAGTATTCAATCTCGACAATGAACCTACCGAACTCCGAGATCGCTACGGCCGGAACACGTTCGGGCAGGAATGCCTGGCGGCGCGGCGGATGGTCGAGGCGGGCGTGCCCTACATCACGATCAGCTTCCCCGGCGGCTGGGACACGCACGGGAACCACTTCGCGACCATGCAGCAACAGTGTCCCATGTTGGACCAAGGGCTGGCCACGCTGTTGGGAGATCTGAGCGATCGGGGCTTGCTGGACAGCACCCTGGTGTGGTGTACCGGCGAGTTCGGCAGAACGCCGAAAATATCCTGGGAGCCGCCGTGGAACGGGGGGCGACACCACCATGGGGCGGTCTTTACCGTGCTGGTCGCCGGCGGTGGATTCAAGGGCGGCCACGTCATCGGTTCATCCGACGAAAAAGGTGAGGCCGTCGCGACCAGACCTGTCTATCCGGCGGACCTGCTGGGCAGCATGTATCTCTTGGCCGGCATCGATGCCAGCGCCAAACTGCCCCATCCTTGGGGACTGGAGGCCCATGTGCTCGACACCGAAAACGAAGGGATGCAGTCGGCCGGCATGCTGGAGGAGATTCTATAGCCATGAACAGACTCAATCGCCTTTCCGTCTGGTGCTGACCATCCTTGTGGCCGCAGCATCCTCGGCCTGGGCCCAGAACCAATACATCGGTTACGCCTATCCTGCCGGCGGTCAGCAGGGCACCACTTTCCCAATCAGGTTGGGTGGACAGGGGCTCGTCTATGCTTCGGATGTGGTTGTGAGCGGCGAAGGAGTTACCGTTCGGCTCGTCGACTATTACCGGGTCATGAGCAATGAGGAATTCGGGTTGCTCGGACAGCAGCTGAACGAGTTGCGAAAGCCCGAAACGACGGTGGACGACGTGATGGCCGCCAAGATGGCCTGGTTCGAGTTTCACACCCCCATCGGCCCGGAAGGAGAACA
This sequence comes from uncultured Planctomycetaceae bacterium, assembly GCA_963754725.1. GTDB lineage: Bacteria > Planctomycetota > Planctomycetia > Pirellulales > Pirellulaceae > JAAYDI01. The sequence continues at coordinate 83,616 of CAVWHV010000040.1, read as the reverse complement.
GAAACAGGGTGAAACAGCCGCCAAGGATGCGCCCGCACCGTCCGAGAAAGAAGTGGCCAAACAGAATCTGATCAAACGGATCGAAAGGAGGTTCGCGGAAGACGAGCGCACCCCGGCCGTTCCATCCCAGACCGAGCTCGTTTTTGCCGAGGTCACGGTGGCCCCCGACGCAAAACCCGGCCGGCGAGAAATCCGGGTGATCACCAAACGAGGTGTCTCCAACGCGCTGGCCTTCTACGTGGGCCAAGTGCCCGAGGTCGCCCGCAAGCCGATGAAGACCTGCCAACTCCCGGTGCTCGGCAAGGAGCATCAAGCCCAGCGCCAAAGACCGCCGGACGAAGAGGAACTGCGCATCACCGTGCCTTGCACAATGAACGGCCAGATCGCCGCGGGCGAGATGAACCGCTATCGATTTCAGGTGACCAAGGGGCAGCGTCTGGTCATCTCCGTCAGAGCTCGGCAGCTGGTCCCCTACGTCGCCGACGGTGTTCCCGGTTGGTTCCAGGCCGTGCTGAAGCTCTGCGACGCCAACGGCAAGGAACTGGCGTACAACGACGATTTCCATGGCAGCCCGGACCCGGTGCTCTATTACGAGGTCCCCGAGGACGGCGAGTACCTGCTCACGATCAACGAGGCGCTCTTTCGCGGACGCGAAAGTTTTGTGTATCGGATCACCATCAGCGAGCTGCCGTTCGTGACCGGCATCTTCCCATTGGGTGGCCGGGTCGGCGAGCCGGTCACCCTCGAGATGAACGGCTGGAATCTGGATAAGTCCACCCTGGCACCGCCCCCCAAAGACACACCACCGGGACACTATTGGATTGCCGCCACCGACGGCAAACTCGTTTCCAACGACGTGCCGTTTGCGCCAGGATACGCTGCCTGAGTGCCTCGACAAGGAACCCAACGACGAGCCGTCCCAGGCGCAGGCAGTGAATCTCCCCATCATTGTCAATGGACGGGCGGATCTCCCGGGTGACTGGGATGTCTTCACGGTGGAAGGCAAAGCCGGTGAGACAATCGTCGCGGAAGTGCACGCGCGCGACTCGGCTCCCCCTTCGATTCCTTCGTCAAGGTCACCGGTCCGGACGGCAGGGTAATCGCGCTGAACGACGATCACTTCGACGCGGGATCGGGACTGAACACCGATCACGCCGATTCCTATCTCATGGTGAACCTGCCCGCCGACGGAAAGTACCTCATTCACGTCGGCGATACGAGGCGACACGCAGGAAAGGAGTATGCCTACCGGCTCCGGATCAGCCAGCCGCAACCCGATTTCGCGTTGCGTGTGATCCCTTCCAGGATCTGTATCCCCAGCAAGGCGTCCGCCGCGGTGACCGTCTTCGCCCTGCGCAAGGACGGATACAGCGGGCCGATCGAACTGCGCTTCAAAGACTTGCCGGAGGGGCTCGAATCGCCTGGCGCCACGCTGGCGGCCAATCAAGAGGCCGTGGAACTGGCGATGAAAACCAGCCTTGCCGCGATGGAAAAGCCGGTCAACGTCACCGTCGTGGGTACGGCGAAAATCGGGGATCGGGAAGTCCTTCATGAGGCCGTGCCGGCCGAAGACAAAATGCAGGCCTTCCTCTGGCGTCATCTGTTGCCTGCGGAAACCCTGCCGGCCCTGGTCTTCGACCCATCCTACCAACCGTCCGCCGATCGCATTCGCCCGTCAATCCGTGACGAGGATCGACCGAAGGATGTCCAGCCCACGTTGCAGAAGTCGTCGGTCGATTGGTATCTGCGACAGATTGAAGGCCTCTATCAAGAGTGGTTCTTCACCGACGCGTTTGCCAACCGCGAGATCGCGAACATCGAGGCTCGTCTGATTCAATAAGAGCTACCCAAAACAGGAACAACTCTTACGCTTCTCCCTACCGGGCTGCAAACAGTTCCTGAATGATTTCAACGGTCTTATCGACCAGCATCTGGCCGCCTTCCGGACCGATGATGTTGCTCTGCGGGATGGCCGAATAATGCCCGGCGGCCTGGGCCCGCTCGGTCGGCAAATAGCTGCCGAAGCCGGACATCTGGACGATAAACGTCTGCGTTGCCGGCGACCGGGCTTTGATGCGAATTCCGTATTCGCAAAACAGTTCAAACGGATTGGAGCAGACGACCAGATCGCCGAGCCGGACGACGTGGATCTCGACCGGATACGTCGCGCCGGGATCCTTCTGCAACTGCTCGTAGCGTTGCACGACCCCGTAATGCCAATCCCTGGCCATGAAGGCGACGCTGGATGCAGAGGCCGGGTCCTTTTCGACCTGCGCCATGACCTTGTCGTACGCCGCCCGAGCTTCGCGGTACTGAGCTTCGGAAATCTTGGACAACGGCAATTGAAGCGTGACGGCGGAGTGTTTCAGAACCGGCTCGGCGAATTTCTCCTTCTGGGCCGCGTCGAACGTCTGGCTGACGGAAATGTCGATCCGCCGGGCCAATTCCTGCATTTCGTCGATTCCGCGCAGAGTCCGCATCCGCGCATTGGCGGCTTTGTGCAGCAACGGGCGCGGAGACATGTCCCCGGCCGCGGAACCCCAGCCCAGAACGACAATCCCTTCACCGTAGCGAGCCTTCAAATGGTTGCGGACCGGCAGCCAATAGTCCGCGTTGACGGCGGATTGGCCTTCGACAACCTGGGACGGGCAGGCCACGTTGACGATAATCGCCTTCAAGTGATCCTGCTGATCGTAGAAGAAAATGGAGCCGACGTCATCGTCGTCCATTCCTTCCAGATTGACGAAGTCCGCCTGGTTCGTGTTTCCGTACATCTTCGCGGAACCGTCGGCGTAAACGGCACGGCGACCGAAGCCGATGCTGTTCCGGTCCAGTCCGTACGACATCTTTCCCGGAGCGAGGTTCTTCCAGGCGGCGACAATTCCGTCGCTGATCTTGTCGGCCAGATAGGCGATCGTTTCTTCGACGGTCATCGTTTGCGGATTGACCGGAATGCCGGGCGTCCCCGGCTGCAGGACGGGGGCGGTATGCGTGTGCGTGGCGGTCAGGACGATCGTTCTCAACGTTGATGGAACCGTCCTTCTTCGCCACCGCGTCTCGGATCGCTTTGACGAAGACTTCCGGCAACTGCAGGAGGTCCAGAGAGACAAAGGTCGTCGTAACATCGCCCGACTGCAGCGCGACGACGTTGGCCGTCAGCGGCGTATCCGGTTTGGTCGAAAGCCGCAGGCCGAATTGTCCCCACAGGGCAACGGCTTTGTTCGGCGTGATGTCGACCGACGCGGCTCCGACCTGCAATTCAGCACTGCACAACAGGGCTGGAAACACGAGCCAGACCACAAATCCGCTGCACGCCGTCTTCAGTCCGGCACCGAGCCAAGGCATCTTCATTCGCGGCTCCTTAATGAATGGATGGCAGTTCTTGTCGAACGCGGCGTTCCAGAACTTACTGCGAGCTTACTGCGGACGCTGATCGCTCTCAAGAACCCGCGCCAAATTCGTTGATGTCCGGGCCGCTCGCACCGTGGCTGACCGTTTCGCCGGATACGCGAATCACGTCTGCAGGAGTCAAGGGACTCTCGTGAAGAACACCGCGGCCCTCCTCACCACCCGGCTGGCGGCGCCGCTGGCCGCGTTGCACACCGTCGGAGAAGCGGCCATGATATGAACAACAGGAAACAAATCATGAACTTCCGTCTCGATGCGGGCGACACCGCGTTTTACAAACTGCAGTATCTCGCCCACGAGAAACTCGACGTCCCCCGCCCGCGACTGCTATACTTTGAACGCCAGTACCAAGGAGGATGAACGTGAGCGACTTTGGACAGCTTCTGGAAAGGTTGCGGCGCGTGGAAGCGCTGCACGCCCGGACCGATGTGGTGGGTGAACGGAATGCCGCGGCGGTGGCAATGAACGCCATTCGTGCGCAGTTGGCTCGCATTGAAGAACAGGAACCTCCCGTCGAGTACAAATTCTCGATGCCGGACGACTGGTCGAGACGGCTCTTTACCGCATTGCTGCGACGTTACGGCATCCAGCCGTTTCGATACCGCGGTCAACGGTACACCACGGTGATGGCACGCGTCTCGAAGTCCTTCGTCGATAAGACCCTCTGGCCTGAATTCGTAGAGCTGGACAATGTCCTGAGAGCGTACCTTTCCGACATCACCGATCGTGTGATCCGGGAGGCGATTTTCGAAGACAGCTCGGAGGCAACGGAGCGCACCGCGCCGGTCGCGATCGAAGACCAACGCGCATAACAGCGATCGCGAACTCGTCGTGGCTCCTCGATCAGTCCAGCTGGGGAAAATGTACGACAGTGCTTTATCGCCGCGCACCGGTGAGCGGGTCGCCGCGCACGGCTAAGGTCACTTCGGCCCGCGTGGTGCACTCACCGTCGGCGACACAGGTCAGCCGCAGGGGATGGGGACCCGTTGGCAGCGTGATCCTTCCGGTCGGAGTCAACTCCGCCAGCACCTTCCCGTTCGGGTCGAAGTGCCGGCACTGCCCGGCGAAGTCCAGCTCCACATACGCGTCGGGCTGCAGGTCCGCTGGCAACACCAGGCTCGCGTCCGCCACCCACAGCGTTGGCGACCGCAGCGGTCCCGGCAGTTCCCGCAGCGCTTCAATGCGTCCGATCAGGCATTCGGCCTCTGCATGGGCCGGGATGCCGTTGAAGTAGAGGTCCACCTCGGATGTCGCGTTGTAGACCCACCAGTCCGTATAGAACAGATCGGTCCAGGGGACGGGCCAGGAATAATCCCAGAAGCGCGCATCCTCCGGTGTCTCCAGCTCCACATATCGCCAGCCCGTGAAGGTGAGCGGCACATAGTGGTCCCGTCGAGCATCGGTGCGGGTGAGTTGCACGTTCAGAATGCCACCGCTGCCGTTGGCCTTCACCCACAGTCCCAGGCGCCGGTGCCCGGAAATATCCACGGCCGCAGGCAGCTTGGCCGCGACCTTGGTCCAACCGGAAGGCCGGTCGCTGCGGTTTGAGGCACGGTAGCGCAACGCCGCGCCGCCGCCCGGGGCGGCTTCGTCGGCAGGCAGCATGTCCTGAGTCAGATCGGGTGAAGCCGTCCCTTCCGCCACGAACGGATTACCCTGCGCCGGATCGACCAGCACCATGTTGCCGGGGTCGCCGTAGGCTGCCAGTCGGTTATGCGCACGGATGCGGAGGAAGGGTGTCTGAGCTTCGTAGGGATTCTCGTAGACCCAACTGGCGCGTGTTTCCGCGGCGGCGTTGACTCCTGTCGCGGGGCCGAACTGCAGCGGCCTCAGGTCCCATTGCCCGTCGGCCCGCTGTTCCAGATCGTGCTCCGCCCGAGGGCGGGCCAATTCCGCCAGTGCGGCGGGGCTGAAATACTCCCGTTGCTTCAGCTCGTCACAGGTTCGGATGATCTCCAGCATCTCCGGCATGCGTTCGTTCTTCCAGAGGTTCGCCGCACTGACACTGAAGGAAATCGGCGCCTTGCCGCCCAAGGCCTTTAAGCACAGCAACTGCACCTCGTCCGGGGTGACCGCGTCGGCGGTCAGGGAATGCGCGTGCGGCGCGAACCAACCCACGTCGCCAGTCAACAGGTTCTTGGCATGGCTGGCCGGGTTGATGCCCTTGAATCGCAGCGTGTATTCGCGCCGTCCAAAGTGGATCGGGTCGTAGTGCGGGCTGCCCCGCGTGATGACATGCCAGGACCAATGCGTGTAGCAGGCGTTGCCGCCCAGAAAGACCGGTTTCTCCAGTCGCTTCTGCAGGCCCAGAGCAAATGTGCCAATGCTGCGCCAATGCGGTGGCTGAGCCAGTAACTCCTCGCCTCCGTCGAAGTACGACATGTCCGCACCCACCGCGTTGAACACATCGGCCAGATGATCGCAGATCTCGTCCGGCATGTCGGTGTGGATGTTCGGGCAGTACACCGTACTTCCCCAGATCGGGAAGCAGTTCACGAGGTGCCCGATGCGGGTACCTGCCGGGTGCGCCGTCGCGGTTGTGCCATGCAACCCGCGCTGGCACTCGGTGAATCCCGTGTCGATCCGTGTTGCGTAACGGATGATCTCGCCGTCCGCGAACAGATCGCCTTGGGTCGGCCAGTCGGCCGTGCCGCCTTCGAGGACCAGGGTCGTCGTTTGTTCGTCGAGGCCGGCAGCCAGTACTCCCTGCCGGTTCTGCAACAGCCGCGGATCAGCGCGGGGGACGATATACCGGTCGTCCTTCGGGCCCCAGCCAACCATACCCTGCATCACATGCAGGCCAACCTGCAGGCCGGCCGCATGAATCTTGTCACAGACCGTCTTGAGTCCTTCGCGGCCGTTGGGGAAGAGGGACAGGTTGATCTCGTACGAAGGAGTCGAACGCCACGGATAAAACTCAATGCAGCCAAAACCGCCGCGGGCAATGCGGATGATCTCATCCACATTCCCCTCGCCCAGATCGTGGACCATCAGGTACGACCGGAACCGCTCGGGGGATTCCTTGAACCACACGCCGTCCCGCAGCGGGTGCGGCAGTCCCTCGGCCAGTTCGACGCGTCCGATGGCCGCCAGCAGCGTGCGGTCCGGTTCGGGCACGGCGGTGGGCAGGCCGATAATGGCCACGTGCGCCCCCGCGAGACCGAACTCGGGATAGCATTGAGCACACAGGTGCCCCTGGGCGCCGTCCGCGCCGAACGACTCGGTCCGATCGTTGCAGGCCAGCACGCAGGCGGCGAACTCTTCGTCCCAAGCGGCGTTGACCAGCGTCCCCACGCTGCGCGTGATGTCAAGACGCAGGTTGACGAGTCGCAACGACTGGATTTCTTCCCCCTGCACTTCCGTGACCGTCAGCGCCAGGTGGTCAGCCTTCGCCTCGCCCCGCACACGGACCGTGACGCCCGTCCCGGCGAACTCGACAACACACGCGGATTGCTCGCCTCGCACCTGCGATGCCGGGTAAGTCTGGCCGCGGATGCACACCTGCATGAACGGCTGGCCTGGCTCACACACGTTGTGCTGGCCGTCCGTCGTTCCGAAATACACGTTCGTGCCGTCACGTCCGACCACGTATCGGCACAGTTCGTTCTGCAGCACGAACGCGGGCTCGCCCGCATCGGCCGCGACACCGAACATCGCGGCCATCAGCAGCACGGAGAATCCGGACATGGACATGAGTACCCTTCCTCGCGTTATGGCGTTCATCACTTCGTTTCCTCTTGATCTGGCAAGCGGGCCCAGAACCGGTTGAGCGCGAGCAGCGTCCACAGTCGATACGTGTGGTCTTCTACACGTTGCCGATGGTCGCGAATCAGACGTTCCACGACGCTGCGGTCCAACCACTGCTCGAGACCGTGGGCAGGCAGGCAGTCTCGCAGAAATTCCTCGGACATGTCCCGGCGCAGCCAATCGCCTACCGGCGCTCCGAAACCCATCTTGGACCGCTCCCAGATCTTGTCCGGCAACAAGTCGCGGCAGGCCACGCGCAGGATCCACTTCGAGCCATGCTGCGGGTGCAGCCGCCAATTGGTCGGCAACCGTGCGGCAAACTCGACGACGCGATAATCGAGCAGCGGGCTACGGCACTCCAGACCATGCGCCATGCTGGCACGATCAACCTTGGTCAGCACGGCGTCGGGCAAGTAGTGGCGCAGGTCGAATGCCGCAGCCGCGGCCACCGGATCCGTCGCAGACATCTCGCTCAACGAGTTCGTCATCCACGCTTCGGTGTCGATCGCATCGCCCAGCAAGTCTCGAAATTGCGGGCGACACAGCTGTTGCTTCAATTCGCGTGAGAAAGAGGCGTACCAACGTTCGTAAACTTCTGCCGGACCGGGCTGCCAGAGATTGGTCAACGTGCGAAAACGACGCCGCAGCGTGCGGTGCTGCGGTTCCGGGCAGAGCCACCGTCCGAGAGCGCTGAGTCCCGAGCCGCGCAACAACGGATGCAGCCAGCGTCGCTGCCGCAGATACCGACGCAGCTGTGCGTACCGTGTGTAGCCCAGAAACGATTCGTCTCCTCCGTCTCCGGTCAACGCAACCTTGACGAACTGGTGCGCCTGTTGGCAGATCAGGTAAGTCGGGATGGCACTTGTGTCCGCAAACGGTTCGTCAAACTGGTCGAGCACTCGGTAGATAAGGTTGCGGCTTGGAGCGGCCACACAGAGTTCGCGATGCTCGGTGCCAAACCGCTCGGCGACTGCTCGAGCATACGGTCGTTCGTCCGGACCGTGCTCAGCGAAACTGGCCGTGAACGTCTGAATCGGGCGAACCCCCGCCTCGGCGATCAGCCCGACGATCAGTGCCGAATCGATGCCGCCAGACAGCAGCACGCCGACAGGCACATCGCTGCGCAGACGCAGCCGCGTCGCATCGCGCAGCAGTTCGCGCAGATGCTGCGCTGCTTCGGCAAAACTGACTCCCCGAAAAACATCCTCTGGCGGTTCCGGATAGGACCAGTAACGCAGCAGCCGGGGCACCCCGTGTTGCCAGGTGAGAGAGTGTCCCGGCGCCAGTTGCTGGACGCCCGCCAACAGTTCACGTTCGTGCGGCACGTACTTGAAGGTGAGATAGTCGTAGATAGCGCGCGGGTCGACACGCGGCTGGCGATCGAGCAGCGCATGGAGCGCCTTCAACTCCGAGGCGAACAGGAGCTTGTTCTCGTCGCGGAAGAAATAGAGCGGTTTCTTTCCCAGCCGATCGCGGCCCAGCAGCAGTGTCTGCTTCGCTTCATCCCAGATGGCGAAGGCAAACATTCCGTTCAGGTGAGTGCACAGATCCGCACCGTATTGTTCGTACAGGTGGACCAGTACTTCCGTATCGCAGCGTGTACGAAAACGATGCCCTCGTGCTTCCAAGTGCGACCGCAACTCGATGTGATTGTAGATCTCGCCGTTAAAGACGACTTGCACGCTGCCGTCTTCATTGGGGATAGGCTGCTGGCCACCAGCGAGATCGACGATCGCCAGCCGCGTGTGGACCAGGGCGACGGTCTGCGTGCCATTTGTCCAGAGACTGTGGCCGTCCGGACCGCGATGTTCGAGCATGTCGCGGGCGGCCAGCAGCCTGGCTCCCGAGACATCGCTGCCCCCCATCACCACGATTCCTGCAATGCCGCACACGGGTTACTCCATCAGGTCGACGAACGCGTTCAGATATTGGCGCGCGACGTGCTGCGCGGCGTGATGTGCCATGACGTGTTCCCGCGCGGCGTGTGCCAGTCGCTGCCGGGCGTCCCGGTCGGCCAGCACCTCGCCGAGCACGTCGGCCAATTGCTGATCGTGTCGAGCCTCGACCAGCCGACCATTGACTCCATCGGCAATGACATCCGAATTGCCGCCGATATCCGTCGCCACCGGGCATAGACCGGAAGCCATCGCCTCGAGCAGAGCGTTGGAACATCCTTCCGAGAGACTGGGGAGCACGAACACGCTGGCTCGATGATACACGCTCCGCAGGTCACGACACGATCCCAGCCATTCGATTCCGCCCAGTTGCAGTTCCGCCGCCAATTGCCGCGCCGACGATTCCAGTGGTCCTTCTCCGGCAATCAACAGCTGGTACTCGCGCCGCGCATTTACCCGTTGCCAACTGCGGAGCAGCGCCAGGGGATTCTTCTGTTCGCTGAGCCTTCCCACAAACAGGACCGTGTGATCTCGCTGGGGGAGTGGCGGTACGGGAGGCGCGTAGTGGAGCGTGTCCACGCCGTTGGTGAGCTGCCGGATCTTGTCGGGCGGACAGCCCAGCTGCAGCAGTTCCTCACCGGCCTGGCGGGAGAGGGCAACGAACAGGTCGTTGTGCTTGACGAGCCTGGTCAAGATACTCCGCCCGCGGGCCTGTTGGAGTTGGCGCAGGTCGCCGTAGGGGCCGGCATTGGCCAGGCGGACGACCGTTGGCTTGCCGGTGATGCGCCGGACCAATCCGGTGGCCACCGCCTCCCAGGGTGCTTGTGCCGCCAGGACGACATCATAACGAGCCGCCAGACGCAGCAAGCTGGCCGCCAGACGCCCGACAAACGTCACACCAAACAGCGGGCCCAGCGACACGGTGTGAATCGAACGGCGAATCTCGATCCCGTCGAGCGTCTCGCGACGAGGCAGTCCGGGCACGGGGCGGGTTATCACGCGCACTTCGTGCCCCCAAGCGGTCCACTGACGCGCCAACTGAAGTGCCTGTCCTTCAGCACCGCCGATCGTCGGATGGAAATGGCTCAGGCAAATCGCGATGCGGAGTGCTCTGTCGGCAGCCGAGTGATGCGCTGCCGATCGCCCTGTATCCTCACCCGCCATGTTCCTGGTCTCTCTTCGATCTCAGACGTGAGCGTGCCGCAAGCTCTTGCGACCCGACAGCCGCTGTGCCATGCTGTGTTCTACGTTATGACCGTGCGCGATTCTGCCACCAGCAGGCACGGATTGCGCTCGGCGATTCAGGTCTCCATGGGCTGTCTTCCTCGGGGCCTCGACGAACCGAGCCTAGTAGACACCATAACCTCGCGTGTTACCAGCCAACGCCTTAGAACCGACAGCCGTCTCGCCACCTCCTCCCGTGCTTGCTCAGGGTAGTTGGATCAAGCGGGCTTGGATCGCAGTCGTGCGGGAACACCGATTACCGAGTGGACTGGCGACGGCCCTCGATCGCATGTGGATTCTGCTGGGGCGTCGCCACAAGACCGTCACCGTCGGCCCCTTGCGATTCTGCGTGCGCCGATTGGCCGCCGACGAGCATTTTGTCCGGGACGTCGTGGTCGACGAAGAATACACCCCCGCCGGATACGAAATCTCCGCCGCGGACCTGATTGTCGACGTGGGGGGAAATATCGGCTCGTTCGCGTTGTATGCTGCCAGCAAAGCTCCCCGCGGCCGCGTTGTGTCTTTGGAACCGATGCAGGACAACTACCGACTGCTCGTCCACAATGTCGCTCAGAACCGGCTGGCCAACATCCAGACCAAACGAGCGGCCCTCGTGGCACGGCGCGCGCGCGTCAGAATCTATTTGAGCACGTATGGTTCGGGAGGTCACAGCGTCCGGCCCGACCTGGCACAGCAAGACCAGGACTATGAAGAAGTGGACGGCGTCACTCTGGAAGATGTGCTGCAGGAGTCGCAGTTTCCGCATTGCGACTTTCTGAAGCTTGACTGTGAAGGAGCCGAATTCGCGATCTTTCAGGAGATTCCAACCGCCGTCTGCGAGCGTGTCAGGAGAGTGGTGGTCGAGTACCATACATTTCCCGATCGCGACAAGCGTGAGCAATCGGGCCAACTCGTGGCACGACTGGTGGAGTTGGGTTTTTCGATCGATCAGTACACCGATGTAATGGGCACGAACTGGGGCACCATCTACGCTCGGCGACTGGAACGCGACGCGGCGTCAAGGACCGAACGCTAAGGCGAATTGAGACTGGGATTTGTACTGCAGGTGCAGCCGAGGAATCGCATGGGAACTCCTGGAGAACCGGAAAGTCCCCCGACCGCGCCGCTGCTGCGTCTACTGCGCACTCTGGGAGTGGACCGCGCCGTCTTCTATTCCCTGCTGCTGCGCGGCTGGCAACTGCCCGCTGGCTTGATCAGCGCGGTGCTGATCATGCGGTACTTCACCGGTGACGTACAGGGTTACTACTACACGTTTGCCAGCCTGACGGCGATGCAGACGTTCTTCGAACTCAACATGTTCCTGGTGGTGATCAACATCTCCAGCCACGAATGGGCCGAGTTGCGACTGGATGCACACGGCGCGCTCGAAGGAGCACCTGCGGCCCTCTCGCGACTGACCAGCTTTGGAAGGCAGTTGCTGGCCTGGTACGGTGCGGCGAGCCTGCTGTTCGCCGTGATCGTCGGCCTGGCGGGTGTCGTGTTCTTTCGCAGTTCCGGACCGAGCGAAGTGGCTTGGCAGACGCCGTGGCTGCTGACCGTGGCGGCCCACGCCCTGCTGCTGTGGTGTCTCCCGTTGAACGCGATGCTGGAGGGATGCAATCAGGTTGCCACGGTCTACCGATTTCGTGTGATTCAGGCGGTGGTGGCCAACCTGGTGGTTTGGATCTGCATTGTCGGCGGCGGCCTGCTGTGGACGGCCGTCGGTGCGGCTGTGGCCCGATTGGCGTGCGAGTTGTATTTGTTGGGCGTCCGGTATCGTCGGTTCTTCGCACCGCTGCGAAACCGACCGCTCGGCCCCGCCGTCTCCTGGCGGCAGGAGGTGTGGCCGATGCAATGGCGGCTGGGGATCAGCGGTGTCTTCAGTTACTTCGCTTTCTTCCTATTCACACCGGTGTTGTTCAAGTACCAGGGAGCGGTGGTGGCTGGGCAAATGGGGATGACGTGGGTCGTGCTGACGGCCATCCAGGCCGCGGCGCTGTCCTGGGTCCAGACCAAAGCACCGCAATTCGGCATGCTGGTCGCTGCGCAATTATCGGGAATTGGACACGTTGTTCTTTCGCATGCTGTGGCGGTCCCTGCTGGCGCTGTTGCTGGCCGGCAGCCTGGTGCTCGGTTTGCTTCTCGCGCTGCAAGCTGGAGGGTGGCATCTGCAAGAACGACTCCTGGACCCGGGGACGACGGCCGTTTTCCTGCTGGCCCTGCTGATCTACCAGATTCCCAGTTGCCTGGCGACGTACATGCGGGCTCACAAGCGTGAACCGCTGCTGATCGCCAACATCGTATTCTGCACGGCCGTCGGCCTGGCCGTGTGGTGGGGCGGGTCGCGGTACGGGGCGCGGGGAGCGGCCTGGGGATACCTGGCTGTCGTGGCGCTCCAGATGTTGCCCCACTACACGTTGATCTGGTGGTTGCATCGCCAGCAGTGGCACCGCGAAAACTGATGCGACCGTCTTCAGGGAATGCAGTCCGCGTTACGGTGCTGTCTTCGCAGCGATCACTCGGTGGAGTTCTCCTTCCAGCGCGGAGAGGCCGACGGTCACGTCGATGGAAATGGCCAGGGCCCACAGCGGGACGGAGCCGATGTGCGAGAGGTCGAGTTTGACGAGGTCCTTGCAGGTGCACACGACGGCCTCGACGCCGCGTTCCGCCGCCAGGGACCGTTCCAGCATCGCAAGATCCTGGCGGTCGAACGCGTGGTGATCCGGGAATCGATGCCAGGCGGCGATGGTGTAGCCGAGGCTCTCGAGCGAACAGCGGAAGGCATCCGGGTTGCCGATGCCGCAGAACGCAGCCACGCGCCGGCCCTGCAGCCGCGTCACTTCCTGGGAACAGCCGGCGGCATTGACCAGCGTGTGCGGGCGGTGCGCGAGTTCCAGCCAGGCGGCGCGGGCGCCGAGTGGCGGATTTCGTCGCGAGGCGCCGCGCGGTCGGCCGCCTCCACCGCATCCGCCCGGGAGAGTCCAATAACATCGGCCCGCGCCAACCGTGCCAGAGGTTCGCGCAGCAGCCCGCGCGGCAGCACGTGTCGATAGCCAAACGGTTGGAGCGCATCGATCAAGACAATGTCCAGATCGCGATGGATGCGCCGATGTTGAAAAGCGTCGTCGAGCACAATCACGTCGCACCCCAGCACCTCGATCGCCGCCTGAGCCGCTGTCACGCGGTCGGGGTCCTGGAGATGCGGGACGTGGGGCAGGCGCTGCTGCAGTTCCAGCGCCTCGTCGTTTGGCCGCTGCGTCCTGCGCCTTGTAGCCGCGGCTGATCAGCACGACTTTCCGACCGCGCGCCTCGAGCCAGCGGGCCAGCCAGGCGACCAGCGGCGTCTTGCCCGTGCCGCCCGCGGTGATGTTCCCGACACTGATCACGGGTACCGAAACCCGCTGCACGGGCGTCCGGCCGCTGTCGAACCGCCGATTGCGATACTCGACCGCCCACGTGTAGGGAACTTCCGCCAGTCGGAGACAGCCGCGCAGCACGGCGGCGGACCAACGCTCACTGCGGCCGCTGATCACATCCTGGAACGTGTTAGAACTTCCTGACCCAAACACGCCTCGGTGATTCACTCCGCGTCCATGGTCTGAGAGGCTCGTGGCTTGCCATCCCAGCTGCGGACGATGATCTCGTCGACCGACCAGCGCTGTTGCTTGGCCAGTCGTTTCAACTCGTCGATCATCTCCAGCGCCTGGGCCGCTTGCACACGGCCGCGGTAGGTGCGCGGTTCGCGGCGCGAGTCGCAGGCCAGTCGAAAGCAGTGTCGACCACTTGGCTCCTTCATGCCGACGATCGTGCCGATCGGCGCCGCCCCAGGTAGACTTCCGTCTCGGCCGGGTACACGTGAAACAAAAACCCACCCTCGCGGAGCTTCCGCATCAACTCAGATTTCTTCGATTTCGCTGGCATCAAAGGTTGCCCACTCTGGTAGCGTGGAAAGTGCGTAACGGGCTAGCCACAATACTCATCGCATCCGTCGGCAGATGGCGTCTGCCATTTCCTGGGTCCCCACGGCCGTGGGATCGTCGCGGGAGAGTTTCAAATCGTAGGTCACGTACTTGCCTTCGGCAATGACGTCGGCGATCGCACGCTCGAGTCGCTCGGCCGCCGAGGTTTCTTTCAAGTACCGCAACATCAGCATGCCGGACAGGATCAGCGCGGTTGGATTGACCTTGTTCTGCCCCTTGTATTTGGGGGCGCTGCCGTGAGTGGCCTCGAAGACCGCCCCCGCGGGGCCCAGGTTCATGCCAGGCGCCATGCCCAGACCACCCACCAGTCCGGCTCCCAAGTCACTCAGAATGTCGCCATACAGGTTGGGCAGCACAAGCACGTCGTACAACTCGGGCTTCTGCGTCAACTGCATGCACATGTTGTCGACGATGCGTTCCTCGAACTCGATGTCCGGGTACTCCCGGGCGACCCGGGTGGCCGTGGCCAGGTACAGCCCGTCGGAGTATTTCATGATGTTGGCTTTGTGGACGGCCGTCACTTTACGGCGTCCGTTCTGCCGCGCATAGTCGAAACGCGCACCGTACGATGCGCTCGCTTCCCGAGACACTGATCGGTTTGATCGACACCCCCGTCTCCTGACCGCCCGTCTTGATCTTGCGGTCGGAAGGCAGCTGATTCACAAACTCGATCAGGCGGCTCGTCTCTTCTTTGCCGGCCTCGAACTCCACTCCGGCGTAGAGGTCCTCGGTGTTCTCGCGCACGATCACCAGGTCGATGCCCAGTTCGCTGAAGAAGCTGCGCACGCCCGGGTAGTACTTGCAGGGTCGCACGCAGGCGTACAGTCCCAGTTCCTGGCGCAGGAACACGTTGATACTGCGAAACCCGGTCCCCACCGGGGTCGTGATCGGGGCTTTCAGCGCGCAGTGGGTGCGGCGGACGCTCTCGAGCACCGCGTCGGGCAGCGGCGTGCCCAACTTCTCCATGACATCCACCCCCGCCTCCTGAACGTCCCACCGGATATCGACACCCGTCGCATCGACGCACTGCCGCGCTGCCTCGGCCAACTCGGGACCGGTCCCGTCCCCGGTAATCAGCGTCACTTCATGAGCCATGTCGGTTCCTCGGTTTTCTTCGCCTGCCACCCGCTCGCCGCACCTCTCGCCGCGTCACGGCGGCACCTCGCGGTGGGGGCCGTGGCCCGCACAATCCCGACAGCACCACCCGCCGCCAGCGGAAAGCGCGCAACGTAACACAACACCACGCCTCGGTCAACGCACCGTCGGCCCGGCCCGCCTCCACCCCCGTCCCGCGCGCCGAGCGGGAAAAAAAGGGATCTGAACCGGGTCGCCAGTCGTCTATACTTAGTGGAGAGCCACGCGGACGACGGAACTCGCGGACTTCTCGGCAGGCTGGACCTCACCGGCCGGTCGCTGACCGGCAACCCCTTTGGCGCGAGCAGACTCATGGCGAGCGGAACCGCGAATTCACCCGGACCGATGGTCGTCGGCTCCCATGCGAACCTGCAGCACGACCAGTTCATCGAGCAACAGTTGGCCCGCACCCGGCGGCGCGTCAAGTGGGTAGACCTGGGCAGCCTCGCGATGGGGCTCGTCGGCGGGATCATCGCCTACCTGCTGATCGTCGTCCTGATCGACCATTGGGTCGCGGGATTGAGCGGCCTGGGCCGATTCGTCGCGCTGCTCGGGCTCCTGCTGGGTACCACCTACTATCTGGCCGCCTATCTCGTGCCGCCGTTTCTGCGCCGTATCAACCCGGCCTACGCCGCGCGAGCGATCGAACAAAGCGACCCGTCGCTCAAGAACAGCCTGATCAACTTCCTGATGTTCCGTCGCGATGCGACGCCCACCAATCGGCTGGTCTACCAGGCCCTGCGGCACCGTGCCGCCACCGACCTGCGCGACGTGAACATCGATCTGGCTGTCGATCGAACCAAGCTGATCCGTGTCGGTTACGTGGTCGTGGCGTTGATGGTGTTGTTCGCCGTCTACACGATTGTCTCGCCCAAGGACGTCTTTCAGACCATGCGCCGCGTGGCCGCCCCCTGGGCCCACATCGCCCGTCCGTCCCGCGTGTCGATCAGCGATGTGCGCGTCGGTGCCGTCGAGCAGCCCCTCGACGCGCCGGTGGAACTGGTGTTCGGCGATCAGCCGACCATCTCCGCCCGGATTCAAGGCGTCCGTGCCGAGGAATCGGTGACGCTCTACTACTCCACCCTGGACCGGCAGACGGTGGATCGGGAAGTGCGGATGGAGCCCGGCGACGCCGAACAGCGCTTCCAATGCCAGATCCCTCCCAAAGAGGATCAGTCCGGTCTGCAACAAAACGTTGAGTATTCCATCCGGGCCGGCGATGCGGAACTGACCGGTTTGAAGCTACTCGTTTCCCCCACTCCCACGATCGTCGTCGAGGAGATCTCGTATGATTGTCCGGCGTACACACGTCTGAAGCGCGAACCGGTGAAGAACAACGGGGAAATCAGCGGACTCGAAGGCACCCGCGTTACGATTCGAGCGCGGGCCAATCACCCCATCAAGAGCGCACGCATTGAGTTCAATCCGGACTCGCCCACCGAAGCCACTGACCAGCGGATCGAGGACTTCAACGGTACGAGTGCGACCTACGACTTCCTGTTGAAGTTCAAAGATGACGAACGCCGAGTGCCGGAATTTCGTAGCTACCGCCTCTCGTTCATGGCCGAGAACGGGCATCTCAGCAAAGACTCGATGATCTATCACATCGCGGTATCCCGCGACTTGCCGCCCGAAATCGAGATCCTGGCCCCTCGGGATCAGGACCTCGAACTCGCGGCGGACGCGACCCAGCGCATCGAGATTCGAGCCATCGACCCGGACTTTGCGCTGTCCAGCGTCTCGCTGTGCGCCGACGCCTCCGGAAGGGGCGGACTGGTGAATGAGAAGCTCCCGATTCCTCCCCAGGGACTCACGGGGCAGGCGACACTGACATACAACTTTTCGCCCCGCCAGCTGGGTCTGGTTCCCGGAGATAAAGTCACCTACTACGCGGTCGCGGAAGACAATCGCACGTCGCTGCAAGATCGGCAATCTCCCGACCCGAATCGTGTGCGCACGAGTGACTATGTCCTGACCATCGTCGGCGCCAAGGCAGCGCCAGCCGGTGGCGAAGGAAACTCGTCCGAACAACCGAACGGCGACAATGCTCCCCAGCGGAAACAGCCCGGCGAATCCGGCAGTGAAGCCGATGCTCGCCAGCAGCCGGGGGATCCGACCAAATCCGCAGAGTCCTCCCCGTCCTCGGAACAAGACCAAGCGGGAGAACAAGGCAATCAAGGCGATTCACAGCCTCCGCAGTCGGGTGAGCAGGGAAACAAGTCTCAACAGCAACAGCAATCCGGCGACTCGCAACAAGGTGAACAGGGTCAAGAGGGACAGCAGGGACAGACGGGACAAGAGGGACAGCAGGGACAGACGGGACAAGCAGGTCAGCAGGGACAGACGGGACAAGAGGGTCAGCAGGGACAGACGGGACAAGCAGGTCAGCAGGGACAATCGAGTGAGTCAGGCCAGACCGGCGCGCCGTCCTCAGGATCTTCCTCGGCGGGTGAGACCGGTGACCCATCGCCGTCCGGCAGCCAGGGAGCCTCCGCGGGCCAGTCGGCGGGCAGCTCGGCGGGCACCAATTCCCAGCAGGATTCCGGCGGCGGCAGCCCATCGTCCGGTAATTCGCAGGGGCAGCAGCCGGGAGGTGGCACTCCCCAGCCTGGTTCCGATTCCGGGGGCAGCGACAACGCGACGCCCGAGGCGGGGCAGGCGGGACGGGGTGACAGCCCAACGCCGGCAAGTCGTCCCGAACCATTGCACGATGGCGAGGCTTTCGAGCGTGCGCTGGAGTACTTGGAGAAATCGGCCGGTGGATCACCGCAGAACGACAGCGGTGGCAGTGACAGCGCATCGTCAACCGATGCTCAGGGTTCCCAGCCGAAGGCTACCGACGGATCGGGCGATCCCGCCGCGCAAGCGAACTCCGCCGTGCAAGCGAACCCCGCTGCGGCACAGAACGACGCGGGCGGTGCTGAGCAGGCCGAGAAACCAGGCGCCGACGTGCCCGGCCAGGGCGAGAACAGCGACCCGCGCGGCGGCGCCGGGGAACAGGGCGCCGACGACAGGACTCCGAAGGGCGTGGAGGGTCAGGAGTCGACACAGAACGCGGACTCCGGTCCACTCGACAAGCAACCCGGATTGGGCGACGAAGGCCAGGCGGGCAGTGGCGAGTCGAGCGACAGCCCGCAAGGAGCACCGGCGGCCCAGCAAGCCAACGCCGACCGGGATAAGACCTCCAACGATCCCAACCGCGAGAAATCGAACGACTCGGGCGACCAGGAGCCGCCATCGCCGAGTGTCAGCAAGAAACAGTCGGACTCCCAGGGTGAGGGCAGCGGCGACGAGAGTGGTGGCGGTAAGAAAGGTGGCGGTCAGTCGGCCAACCAGCCCGGACGCGACAGCGCGGGAAGCAACATGTCTTCCGACCAAGGCAACACCGGGTCGCCGGAATCGGGACAAGGCGAAACGGCCGACCGCGGTGGTGACAAGAAGTTGGCCCCCGGTCCCACCGGCCAGGCGGGTCAGACACCCGGCTCCGGCAGCCAGACGCAGGATTCCTCGCAGGGTCAAGATCTGACTCAGCAAGGCGCACGCCCTCAGCAGCCCGGTGCCCCCTCGAATGCAGCGCAGGGTTCGCAGGATCCGCAGGCGCAGCGGTCGAGTCCGCCAGAGAACAATAGCACGGGTGGCGTGAGCAGCGGTCCGCCGCAGGGAGGCGGTCTGCCCGGCCCGGACGGTCCGGACGTCACCCCGAGCCTGCCCGACCCACCTCCGGCCGCCGCCGATCCGGCGAACCTCGAGTACTCCCGCAAGGCGACCGATCTGGTGCTAGAGCGGCTGAAAAATCAACAGCAGGACCCCGATCCGGAACTGCTCAAGTCGCTCGGCTGGACGAAGGAGGAAATGCAGCAGTTCATCGCACGGTGGGAAGAACTCAAGCGGTCGGCCCACGAAGAGGGTCCGCAGGCGCAAGCCGACCTGGACGACGCCCTGCGCAGCCTGGGATTACGCGCGACACGCCTGGACGTACGCCGCGGCAGTGCGGAAAACGATCAGCAGCGTGGTCAATCCGAATCCGGGATCGAGAGTCACCCGCCCACCGAATTCCGCGAGCAGTTCAACGCGTACAAGAAGGGTGCGGTGCGCGGTGACCGCGAGAGAGGTGGACGCAGGCCGTGAATGATGAACCCCATCGGTACCTCGTGCCGTTTCACCCGAAACAGATTCCCCATTTCTTCACCGACGTCCTGATCATCGGCGCGGGCTTGGCCGGCCTGCGGGCCGCCATTGCCGTCGATCCCAAATTGTCGGTGCTGGTGCTCACCAAGGACCGCATCGACGAGTCCTCCAGCAACTATGCCCAGGGAGGAATTGCCGGCGTCCTCGATCCCGAGGACTGTTTCGACGAACATGTGGCGGACACTTTGACGGCCGGCGGAGAGCTGTGCGATCCGGAAGTCGTGTCGATGGTCGTCCGCGAAGCCCCGGAGCGGATCCGCGAGCTGATCGGCTGGGGCACGAATTTCGACGTGAAGTCGGGCGAGCTGGAGCTGGGACGCGAAGGTGGACACAGTCGCAGCCGCGTGGCACACGCCATGGGGGACGCCACGGGCCGGGAGATCATGCGGGCCATGATCTGCTGGACCAGCCGGTTGCGAAACGTGCACATCCGCCAGCATACGTTCACGCTCGACCTGCTGACGCACAACGACATTTGCCGCGGCGCGCTGGTCAATGACCGTCAATACGGCCTGACTCTCGTGTGGGCCAAACAGACCATTCTGTGCACCGGCGGCACCGGACAGATCTATCGTGAATCGACCAATCCCGCCGTGGCCACCGGGGATGGCCACGCCATGGCCTATCGGGCGGGCGTGGAACTGCGCGACATGGAGTTCGTCCAGTTTCATCCCACGGTGTTGTATATCGCCGGGAGCAGCCGCAGCCTGATCACCGAGGCGCTGCGCGGCGAGGGCGCCTGCCTGGTCGATCGCTCCGGGTATCGCTTCATGCCGGATTTTGACTCCCGCGCCGAACTCGCGCCCGCGATATCGTGGCGCAAGCCATCGTCACGCAGATGGAGCGCACTGCGCATCCGTGCGTGTACCTCGACATGACCCACCTCGATCCTCAGTTCGTCAAGAGCCGCTTTCCCGGGATTGCGGCAAAGTGCCTGGAATTTGGCATCGACATCACCACCGACCGCATCCCGGTCCGCCCCGGAGCTCATTACATGGTCGGCGGCGTCACCGTCGATCGGACCGGCCGCACCTCGTGCCCCGGCTTGTGGGCCGCCGGCGAGGCCACCTCAAGCGGTTTGCACGGGGCCAATCGCCTGGCCTCGAACAGCCTGCTGGAGGCGCTGGTGTTCGGTGCCCATGCCGGCCGAGCTGCCTCGACCGCAGCCGCCGCGACCAACGATCTCTTCTGCGCCGTGCCGTTGGACAACCTGCCGGTGGACGAACCCCGCAAGTCGCTCGACCTGGCCGACATCCGCAATTCGCTGACCAGCCTCATGTGGCGCGACGTCGGCGTGCGGCGCAATGCCGACCGTATGACCCAGGCTCTGGAAATGATCGATCGCTGGTGCCGCTATGTCCTGGTGAGGCAGTTCAGCGAACCGCACGGGTGGGAATTGCAGAACATGCTGACCGTGGCCCGACTCGTCGTCGGATCGGCGTTGGCCCGCCAGGAATCGCGGGGCGTTCACCTGCGAACCGATTTTCGCGACATCGACAACGAGCACTGGAAGCGACACCTCACCGTGCAGGCGGCAGGCGGCAGGCTGGAGGCTGAAGGCTGCAGCCTGCCTCCCATTGAACCCAATGCCAATCCCGCCTAAATTAACACTTCTCAGTCCGGATCAGGCGAACTGAGAGCCCCGCCAAGTCGTATATCGATACTTGAGCAGCTTTGTGAAGCTGTTCCGTCGTGCGTCGCGGCCGGTTGTACGTTGCCGGAACGCATTCCTACCCAGCGAAGCGCGTCGAGAATGCCCCCCGTGGTGGTGGGGACCACAAGTCAATTTTTTCGAAGCCAGGCGTAACTCTAGCGAGAACGCAGGATGAGCGACCAGAAACAGAAAACCGCGATGATCGAAGCCGCCGGCCTGTGCGAAGTTCTACGGGCCCTTTGCGGCCATTCAGGACGTCACCTTCACTGTCTCCGAGGGGGAAGTGGTGGCGTTTCTGGGCCCCAACGGAGCCGGCAAGAGCACGACGATGAAGTTGTTGACCGGGTACTTGTCCCCGTCGGCAGGCGCGGCTCGGATTGCCGGTCACGACATGCAGGAGGACCGGCTGGCCGGTTCCGCGCGACTCGGTTATCTGCCCGAGAACGGTCCTCTGTATCCGGACATGACCCCGTACAGTCTGCTGGAGTTCTTCGCCGACGCGCGCGGCATGGTACGGGCCCGGAAGCAGGATCGGATCGACGCGGTGATCGAGTTGTGTGCGTTGGGCAATGTGATTCACAAACCGATCAGCAAGTTATCGAAGGGTTATCGGCAGCGTGCGGGGATGGCCCAGGCCCTGCTGCACGAACCCGACGTCTTGATCCTGGACGAACCAACGGTGGGGCTGGACCCGAACCAGATTCGCGAAGTGCGCCGCACGATGGAGCGTTTGCGGGACATGAAGAAGACGGTCCTCCTGTCGACGCACATTCTGCAGGAGGTCGAGGCAATGGCCAGCCGCGTCATTCTGATTGACGAGGGCCGCCTGAAGTACGACGGTGCGGTGAAGGACCTCGATCCGGACCGACACGGACTGGACGCGGCCTTCGCCCGGTTGACCAAGCGCGGGATAGCGGGATTGTCGCGGGAACGTGCTGTCGAGCAACGGAATCGAAACCAACAACCATCATCGTCCATCTCAGGTCGGTGGAGCATCCGGGCGGAAGCGTGAGGACTCGCGAGGCGCGGTTCGAAGCGGAACGCTCGAGGCCCTTGGCCGGGAAGTCAACAGAACGATCAGGTAGAAGTCATGGCAATATTTCGAGAGCTGCTGTTCCTCTTGCTGATTGACCTCGCATTCGTCGGGGTACTCATGCTGGCGCTGGTTCCGCTGATCGTGTACAAGCGAGCAGCCTACGCCGTGCTGAAGCGAAACTTCGTGGGGTATTTCAGTAATCCGACGGGGTACGTATTCCTCTGTTTGTTCGTGCTTCTCTCTTCGTTCGCGGCGTTCTGGCCTCACGAGTTCTTCACGGCGAACCTCGCCAACCTGGGGCAATTGAACTTGTATTTACCCGGGATCATGCTGGTGTTCATTCCCGCGATCACGATGAGCATCTGGTCGGAAGAACGCCGCCAGGGCACCGATGAATTGCTGCTGACACTTCCCGCCGCCGACTTCGACATCGTGATTGGCAAGTATCTGGCGGCGGCCGCGATTTTCACCGCGTCGCTGCTCTTTTCGCAGATCTCCAACTTCACCGTGCTCTTGTCGCTCAGCCATGGGCGACGTCGACCTGGGTCTGTTTCTCACCACGTACCTGGGCTACTGGTTGACCGGTCTGGCGATGCTGTCGATCGGCATGGTGGCATCCTTCCTGACGAAGAACCTGACCATCGGCTTCATTCTGGGGTTGCTCTTCAACATGCCCCTGGTGTTCATGAAGATGGCCGACGTATTGCCGAGCAAGGTCAACGTGCCGTTGCTATCGAACGTCAACTTGGCTCGCGTGGTGTCCGACTGGAGCATCGCCTCGCAGTTCGATCCCTTTGGTCGTGGCGTGATCAGTCTGTCGTCGGTCGTGTATTTTGTGCTGATCATCCTGGTCGGGCTCTATCTCAGCATGCTGCTGATTGGGGCTCGGCACTGGTACGGCGGGCGCGACGGGCATTCGTTGCTGGGGCACTACCTGGTCCGGTCGATCGCCATGGTCGTCCTGGCGCTGAGTGTGGCCGCGTTCTTCTCCTGCCACGACCGGGTGCGGTTCGATATGACCGACGGCAAGATCAGTTCTTTGTCGCCGGACACCAAGCGGTTGGTCCAGGATCTGAAATCGGAGCATCCGATTTACATCGATGCGTTCATCAGCGGCGAAGTGCCGGAACAGTACCAGAAGACGCGCCTCAACCTGATTTCCATGCTGAAAGAGTTTGAGGCGATGGCCGGCAGCAAGATCCTGGTGAACATCCACAACAACCTGGAGCCCTTCAGTGAGGAAGCGGCGTTGGCGGAAGAGCAGTTCGGCATTCGACCGGAACAGATCCGGATTCGCTCCCGCGGTACGATCGCCGACGAAGAGATCATCCTCGGCGCCGCCTTTCGCTGCGGCCTGCAGAAGGTCGTCGTGCCCTTCTTCGATTACGGGATTCCGGTCGAGTATGAACTGATCCGGTCGATCAACACCGTGGTGCAGACCGAACGCAAGAAGATCGGCGTGGTGCGCACCGACGCCCAGTTGTTCGGCGGGTTTTCGTTCGCGGGCGGCCAGCCGCGTCAGTTGCCGCGACAAGCCATTGTGGAAGAACTGGAGAAACAGTACGACGTGGAAGAGGTCGACCTGACGCAGCCGGTGGAGCCGGGGCGCTACAACGTGCTGCTCGCGGTACAGCCCTCCTCACTCCCTCCCGAAGGAATGGAGTTCCTGGTGCAGGCTATTCGCAGCGGAATTCCCACGGCCGTCTTCGAAGATCCGTTGCCCTTCTTCATGGGGGGCGTTCCCGGCACCGGTCAGCCCAAGCAGGCGCCGGGCGGCGGGGGCATGTTCGGCATGGGCGGGCGACCCATGCCCAAGGGGGATATCCGCAAGCTGTGGGAAGTGCTCGGCATCGAGTCGACGGGTTCCGTGGGACAAGAGGGCTTGTTCGCGCCCGACCTCGTGTGGCAGCGATTCAATCCCTATCCCAAGTTGCAGGTCAGCGGGATCCCGGATGAGTGGGTGTTCGTGCGAAAGGACGAAGGAGATACGCAAGACACCCTGGATTTGATCAATTCCGAGAACATCATCACGTCCGGCCTGAATGAGATCTTCCTGCCTTTCCCCGGCATGGTGCAGCCGACCGCGGCCAGTGACTTGAAGTTCACCAAGCTGGCGACGACGCGGAGCGAGCTGTCCGGCACGATCGGCTTCGAGCAGATGATGCAGAACCAGTCCGATCCCGCCATGCTTCAGGCGCTGCAACGTCGTCGTGGCAGCATGGCGTTGGCGGTCTTGATCGAAACCGTGGCCGACGACAACCCTCCGGAGGGAAAGGAAAGTGACACGGAGAAGAAGCCTGAGGCCAGCGACGGTCAGGAACAAGACCCGGCCAATTCGACTCCCAACCGGATTAAGGCGGTCTACGTGGCCGACATCGACCTGATGATCCCCGCCTTCCTCCGCATCCGAGCCCGGCCCGATGAGCAGGAAGACATTCGTTGGGAATTCGAAAACGTGACGTTCCTGTTGAACGCCATCGACGTCCTGGCCTCCGACACCAATTACGTGGCGATCCGCAAACGCAAGCCGCGTTACACGACCTTGAAGGTCGTCGAGTCGCGCGTCGAAGATGCCCGCGATCGCGAGTACGGCAAACGGGTCGAATTCCAGGCCAAGTACGACAAGGCGGTCCAAGAAGCCGAAGCGGAAAACGAAAGTGCGCTGCAGAGTTTCCGCACCATCGTGACCGATCTGCAGAAACAGAAGAGCGAAGGCAAGGAAATCAACCAGGCCGAGCTGCGGGAAAAAGTCCAACGACTCGAGGAACAGCAGCGAGTCCTGCGAGCGCCGCCTGGGGATCAAGAAACAACGCTTCGAGCGTGAGCGAGAACGGGACATCCAACGGATCCAGCGCGACGTGGATCTCGAAATTCAACGGATGCAGTTTTTCTACAAGTTCTGGGCCGTGGCCATCCCCTGGATCCCACCCTTCCTGGTCGGACTCGTCGTCTTTGTGCGACGGCGACTGCGCGAGCGGGAAGGTATTGAGAAATCACGATTGCGTTAGCGAAGCATTCCCGGCCACCCGGCGAACGATCCCCGGGGCCGCGGAGACGATCCGAAAGACAACCCGAGCACAGAGAGATTCTCGAAGTCATCGAGGAGAATACACATGTCCGAGTCGGTTAAGACCGCCATCTTCGGTGCCGTGGCGGTGGTCGCGGTGTTGGTTGCCGTGCTCACCTACCCGAAACAGGAGGACTTTCAACCCCCGCAGCTGATCGGCAAGGCGATGTTCGCCGACACGTTCACTGATCCCAGTACAGCGACCGAACTGACCATCACCAATTTCGCGGAAGACCTCGGCCAGTTGACCGAGTTCGAAGTGTCGCGCGATTCCACAACCGGGCTCTGGTCGATTCCCTCCAGTTCGAACTACCCCGCCGACGCCGAAGCGCAAATGCGCGACGCCGCCACCAGCCTGATCGACCTGCAGGTATTGGGAATCGCCTCGGAGGACACCAAGGACCATCAAATCTACGGAGTCATCGAGCCCGACAAGCAGAAACTGGAAGCCAGCCAGGTCGGGGTCGGGCTGCTGGTCGATTTCAAAGATGCCAAAGGTAAGGACCTCGCCAGCCTCATCATCGGCAAACGCGTCAAGGGAACCCAGGACCAGAACTTCGTCCGCAGGCCGGGTGAGCCCACGGTGTATGTCGTGAAGATCGATCCGGGCAAGTTCCCCACGGATTTCGAGAAATGGATCGAACGCGATCTGCTGAAAATCAACACGCTGGATGTCGATCTCATCACGCTCAAGGATTACTCGATCGTCACGACACAGACGCTCGCCGGCCCTCGCGGCAAACTCGACGAACGCTTTGAAGCCCAAGTCCGCTGGGACTCTGATCAAAGCAAATGGGTCCTCAATGAGCTGGTCGAGTTCCGCAACGGTGAGCGGAAGCCAACCGAGCTGTTGGCGACCGAAGAGCTCAGCTCGCAGAAGCTCAACGATCTGAAGACCGCTTTGGGTGACATGAAGATCGTGGGGGTCTTGCGCAAGCCGACCGGCCTGGGTGCGGACCTGAAGGCCGGCAATGAGATCATGAACAACGAGGATGGCCTGTCGTCCCTCATGAACCGCGGTTTCTTCCCGGTCACCATCGCGGGTGGAGATCCGGAAATCCGCGCCGCCAACGGCGAAGTCCTGGTCGGCCTGAAGGATGGCGTGGAATACATTCTGCGATTCGGCGAAATCGCCAGCGTGGGGCAGGACGAGAAGGCCGGCCAGGAAGGCCAGATCAACCGCTACCTGTTTGTCACCGCGCGACTCGACCAATCCAAGTTCCCACCCCTCCAGCTCGATCCACTCCCAGGTGGCGACGAGGTTCCGGAAACCACCGCTCCAGCAGCTCCCGCGCCGGCCGGCGAGGAAGCCGCCAAGGACGCGGCCCAGCCCGCCACCGAGGATGCCGCGAAGGTCGAAGCTCCGAAAGAGAAAACCGATCTCGAACTGGAACGAGAGCGGATCCGCAAGGAGAACCAACGCAAACAGGATGAGCGCGATGAGAAACTCAAGAAGGCTAACCAACGGATCAGCGAGCTGAACGCGCGGTTCGCCGATTGGTACTACATCATCTCCGAAGACGGGTACAAGAAGGTACACCTCGGGCGCAATGACCTGATCGCCGAAAAGAAGACGGCCACCGAAGAAGGCTTCGGGGTCGATTCCCTCCGCCAACTGGAAACAGAAGGAATTCAATCCAAGAAACCGGCTGGCGGCGCCGAGGTTCCACCACCCACCATGCCCCCCTTCGAGGCCGGGCAGGGACCACGCTAGTACCACTGATAGGCATATTGGTGAAACCGCTGCAGCGCCGCCTCGCGCTGACTGCGGTCCCGATACGTTGCCAGCCGGTCTGCCAGTTCGCGCAGTTGTCGCAACACCTGCTGGTCGGCGATCTGATAGACCGTCCAGCCGATCCGCCCGCGCTGGGACTCGCGGGCCTCGGCCTGTTCCCACGCCTCGGCCAGATAGGCGGTCACGCCCTCGCGCACGAGGACGTCGTCACAGTCCATCAGTGGTGGCAGGTACAGCAACCCTTCGGCACTGATCGGATGCACGCTGATCTGCACCGCCGGTGCCGAATCGCCGGCCAGAATGCGGCCTGCGTTGTGACGGACGACAATCACGTCCACGGGTGTCACACTCAGAAGATAGACCGCGATGGCCACGGTCCACAAATGACGATGCAGTAACCAGAGAATGCCCCGATTGCGGGCGATCTTCCAGAGCACCAGCAGGAATCCGACCAGCACGGCCGAAATGCCGAAAATGCCCACCATCCTCATCCGCGTCATGCCGTTGAAGCCGATGTAGATGTACAGTCGGTGATAGACGGCGAGCGCCAGCAACATGTTCTCCAGAGACCAGATCGAGGCCAGCCACTTCAGTCCGCGGACGCGCGGATCCTGCAGGATCGAGCCGCGAAAGGCCATCGAGAGGATCAAGGTGGCCAGGGCCAGGGCCACGGTCAGCCAGGCGGCGCCCTGGTGCGGCATACCCCGAATAGTAGAACCCTGGCGGAAATTCCCGGAACCAGAGCGTCTGGAACTCGAAGACCAGATAGATCGCGAACAGCCCGATCACCGTCACCAGCGTGTTGCGACAGGCGGCATACAGAGGCGACGGCGACGGTGCCCCACCGCGTTTGGGATTCGCCTCCCATACCGCCTGGTCCTCGAACAACGGCCGAC
This sequence comes from uncultured Planctomycetaceae bacterium, assembly GCA_963754725.1. Lineage (GTDB taxonomy): Bacteria > Planctomycetota > Planctomycetia > Pirellulales > Pirellulaceae > JAAYDI01. The sequence continues at coordinate 55,652 of CAVWHV010000040.1, read as the reverse complement.
TCAACAGCGGCCGCAGCATGCCGATCGCGATCCACCCCACGACGCACCAGAAAACCATCTCGGCCGGATGCGGCGAGAACTCGATCAGCCACTGGCGAAACGCCTGAAGCACTCGTGCGACGCGCTCGCCAAACGACGTCAACAAATCGGGATTGGCCAGAATGAACAGCAGACTGAACGCCAGGAACGTGACCAGCGGCAGAATGACGCTCAGCCCCGCGATGCGTCCCAACCGACTGCTCGGCCAGCGCACCAGACGCGTGTACGAAGCCAGGCCGAGCAATCCTCCCAACATCACGCGTGCCGGGAACACGACGACCTCCAGCATGTAGGGCACGACTCCCGACAGAGCCAGCGCGAACGCCATCAGCAGGACCGCGCCGACAGCGACGTTCAGCGCCCAGCCACACCACAACATCCTGGCGGCGAGAACCAGCAACATCAGCCCCACAATCACGATGCTGGCCCACGGGCGGCCTCGCCGCCACGTGCGTCCCACCGGCGCACCCCACAGCAACAGCCACGGGCCTCCCGCCAACAATGCCGCATATCCGGCGTAGCCCTGACCGCGGTAGACCGTCAGATCCACCAGCACGACCAGCAGTACGACCGACAGGAACTCCGGCCACCGGACCGGCGGTTCCGCCCGTAACGGACCATCGACTACGTCCGCATCGATCACGTCGTCACCAGCCATGATTTTCCCTCCGCATCACCATGATAGGCGGCAGGCCGGAGGCGGCAGGCGTGGAACACGGAACGGGATTTCCGCGTGACAAACTGAGCACCGCAGTATTGCGCAGGAAGAAACCCGAGGACCATCCGCCTCCAGCCAGCAGGCTGGAGCCTGCAGCCTCCAGCCTCCAGCCTGTTCGTCGGGCGAAGAAGAACTACTTCTGCCCGCTCTCGGCCTCCGCCGTGGCTGCCTCGGCGGGACGCACCACGACGACGGCCCGTTTCAGGTAGCTGTCCGGTTCTTTGCCCGCCTGGACGACCGTGACGGTCGCTTCCAGGAAGTCGAATTTGCCGACGATCTTGGCCACGTCGGGCAGCAGCGCCAGAGCTTCCTGGATCGGCTTCAGCTCTTCCTGATCGACGTTGGCGCCAGCCATGTCGATGAACATGGGAGCCATGAAGCCGATCTGGTTCAGCATTTTGGCGACGTTGCGGATGCTTTCCGCCGTGTTCGTGTAGCCGATGGACTCGACCGGGCCTTGCACTTCCAGCTTCAGCCTCTGGAAAGCCTCCGTCCCTTCGATCGACTCGGCGTTGCCGGCTTTCGTGTCCAGCACCTTCTTCACCGCACCGGCACTCGACCCGACGTACATCCACTCGTCCTGGAACCCGATGACCGGTCGCACACCGAACGCCATGAGCGTGTTGGCGGTTAATTCTTCGAACCCCACCAGTTCTTTGGATTCCACCAGCTTCAGGTGCTGGGCCTTGCACCGGCTCGATCTGCTGCAGCGCATCCATGCCGCGATGGATCAGTTCCTTGATGCGGTCCGGCTTTGGTGCAACGGAGGGCGATGACCGAATCGGGTTGGCCGGTGGGCGTGGCCGCCGGCATGGAGACCGAGACATGCTCGCCGCTGAAGGCCTGCAGGATGTCCTGGTCCAGATGCACGTCCAGCTGCTGCTGGATCTGCTCGAACTGCTCCAGCGCCGTCGGCCGATTCCGGCACGTCGTCCTTCAGGACGGTCATGATCCGTTCGTAGAGCGGGTGCAGATTGACGCCCGTACCCATCGAGTAGGACAGTGCGCCGGCGGGGACCCAGCCACTCCACTTCTCGAACGGCTGGCCGCCGGACAACATCTTGCGCAACGTCGCGTCACTCGGTGCCCGGCAACAGCTTGCCGTAGCTGGCCGATCGGTTCAGGTTCCCTTCGGTGTACTCGCACGGTCACTTCGTAGTCGATAATCGCCACGTCGTCCCAGACCTTGTCCAGGATCTTCACCACGCGCTCGACATTCGGATCGCCGCCGCTGACCGTTTGAATGAAGGGACCCAGACCGCGGAGGTGGCGAACTGGGTCTTTCCGTCGTAGAAGACCAGACTGTCTTCCGCCTCCGGCAGTTGCTTCAGAGCGGCCTCTCAGGCGCGGGTCGTCGAACTTCGACGTGCCTTCACCACCGGCCATCATCTTGAGGCTCTTCTCCAACAGATCCTTCGAGGTGCAGAACACAAAGACCTCGCCCAACTGCGCTACGGCTGGCTGGAACGGTGATTGAGGCGGCAGGGCGATACCGTAAACGTTGGCGTCTCCTTCCTTGCTCTCGACCACCGCCAGCTGGCCGTCGGTGTACTTCTCCACCATCGCGAACAGGTTCTTCACCCCTTCCACCGTCGACGTGGCCACTTCCGGCGTCACGCGAACGATGACCAGATGCTGCGAGGTCGGCATCGGCGTCATCTGCATCTACTGGGCGTAAACGACCTCCTGAGCATTGAACAACCCCTCGAGGTCGATCGGTTCCGCCGCCGCGCGCAGTTCGTCGATCACCGACCTTGGCCTTGTCGAGTCTGCCCGTCGTCCATCCGCGACGTCACGATCTTGACGAGCGATCGATGATCTGCGTCTCTTGGACGGTCTTCCAGACCTCGTCGTAGTACTTGCGGCTGGAAGTCCCGCTCGGGATTGTGCTTGCCGTAGACAACCAGGTACACGTCCTCGGGCACGCCGCGGCGCAAATCCACGGTCTGGGCCGCATCGGCCGCGGCCAGGTGCTGGGCCACGGCCAGTAACAAGATACAGGGTGCAAACAACAATTTTCTCATCGTCGATCCTTTCCCGTGCATATGTGTCGTAAACCGTGAACTCAGATTAGCATGTTGCGATTCAGGGCGATGCGCCGCCCGCTGGCTGCGATCCTGGACTCCCTCGTCGGCCGAGCCCGGCGATACTCACGTCCCGCCTCGAGACCCTCTCGGGAAAATACTTCGAGGCGGTACCTCGCGGTGCGGTCTCCGGTTTCCCGCCAGCGGGCAGAATACCGGTAATCGCAACGCCTCAACACCCACAGCCCTCCAAATTGCCCATTTACCCGCAAACGCCTTCCCGCTCGTCGCCTGCCAACTCACCGCGGGACCGACCGGCGGCATACTATTCGCCGACCCGCAGTGATCTTGCAGCCGGTCGCGGCGACCGGCGAGGGAAAACCCGTGCGGCGGACGGTGGCCGGTTCGTCGCCGGGCCGCTGTAGACACTGCCGCAGGTCATCGTTGATCCATGAATCGTTTGCCTTTTCCTTCGAAACGGGGCAGACTTCCTAAGGGGACGGCCTTCACCGCGACGCGCAGTCCCAACCGCAGATGCAGTTCCTCCGCCACGCGTTCCGGAGCGTCCAAGCGATCCTCGATTTCGATCGTCAGCGCGTCCATGGCACCCTGCTTATGGGCCGTCATCCGGTATTCCACGATCTCGGGGAAACCGTGGATGATCTGCTCCACCGAACTCGGGAAGATGTTGATGCCGCGGACGATCAGCATGTCGTCGGCACGTCCGAGCACGCCGCCCTGGAGCAGCACGAAGCGATTGTCGCCCGGTGCATTCCACGTCGGCCGCACGAGGTCGCCGGTGCGATAGCGGATGACGGGGCAGCCGAGGCGTCCGAGCGTGGTCAGGACCAGTTCGGACAGTTCGCCGTCGGCTGCCGGCTGGCCGGTCTCGACCGACAGGAACTCGGCCAGGAACTCGCTTTCGACCACGATACAGTCCGGGTCCGTCCGGCGATGGCGTAGCCCCAGGGTCCGACTTCCGTCGCCCCGCCGTGATCGATGACGCGTGCGTTCCACGCCTGTTCGATGCGCTGGCGGACGGTGGGAATCGATCCGCCCGGTTCGCCCGGCCACGACGATGCAGCGAATCTAGAGTGCCGGCCACATCGATCTGATGCTGGGCACCGACTTCGGCCAGGTGCAGCGCGTAGCTGGGCGTACAGAACAGGACGGTCGCGCGCGCGGAGCGGGCCAAGTCCAGCCGGGCCAGGCTGCTCATGGCCCCCGTGGGAATCACCATGGCGCCGCGAGCGGCCACGGCATCGAACGCGCTCCAGAATCCGATGAACGGGCCGAATGAAAAGGCCATCAGCGCTCGATCGTGTGGGTTCCACCCCCGCCGCATCCAGCACGAACTGCCAGGTCTCGATCCACCAATCCCAATCGTCGAGCGTGTCGAGCACGACCAGCGGTCGGCCGCGGGTCCCCGACGTGCGGTGAAAACGCACGTAGTCGGTCGATCGGAAAGGTCAGATTGGCGGCGAAGTCGCCTCCTCCCCCGCTTCCTGCAGTTCGTCCTTGAACGTGAACGGCAGGTTATCCAGCTGTCGAGCGACTCGAGCGGCAGCCGCACATCGGCCAGCTTCCCGGCATAAAACCGATTGTGCGGCAGGATCGACGCGAGCAGTCGATTGAGCCGCGCCAGCTGGTGATCGGCCAAGCGCGTTCGGCTCCAGCCGCTCGCGTCGACGACGTTCTTCGTACGAAACTCGTAGCATGTGGGCATCATACGGTCTGCCGCGGACGCCGAAAACGGTACCGGCGGGTCCGTCATGCCGGCTTTTCCTCTCCACGGCACGGGACGTAAGATGCCGGTTCCACAACCGTTCGTCCCCCTGGTTTCAGGCGGGAGACCCAGCCGGACCATCCCATCGCGAGTTCCGTGAATACAACCGATTCGCCGCCGCACCGCGGTTCGCTGCTGATCATCTTCCTGACGGTCTTTATTGACCTGCTGGGGTTCGGCATCGTCCTGCCCCTGCTGCCGATCTACGGCGAGCAGTTTGCCACGCAACACGGGTACACGCCGAGCAATGGGGTTGGCTGGTGGGGCTGCTGATGGCCAGCTTCTCGGCCATGCAGTTCATCTTTCTGCCGGTGTGGGGACGACTTTCGGACGTGTATGGGCGGCGGCCCATCCTGCTGATCGGCCTGGCAGGTTCGACCGTGTTCTACACCCTGTTCGGCTTGGCCACGGTCTGGCGCAGCCTGACCTGGTTGTTCGTGGCGCGGATTGGCGCCGGGATCGCCGGCGCGACGATCTCGACCGCGCAGGCGTACATCGCCGACAGCACGTCCACGGCGAACCGCACCAAGGGCATGGCGTTGATCGGGGCGGCCTTCGCGTTGGGATTCACGCTGGGACCGGTCATCGGCGCCGTGTCGCTGCTGATTGGCACGCGGGAGACGTGAGTCCCTGGCCCGGCTACTTCGCGGCCGGCCTGTCGGGCAGTGCCCTGCTGCTGGCCTTCTGGCAGTTGCCCGAATCCAAGACGGCCGAAAGCGGCTCGGCGCGACGCGGCTTGCTCGATCTGGAGGGCCTGCGCGTGGCGCTCTCCACGCCGTCCATCGGACTGCTGCTGCTCACCTCCTTCATCGTCGTCGGCGCGCTGGCCGCTTTCGAATCCACGCTCTCCCTGGAAATCAAGGCACTGCACGACCGGCGTTGGCTCGATCCGTCGCACCAGACACCATGCAGACGGTCATCGACTGGGCCCAGCGGACTCGGCTATACGGAAGAGGCCGATGTGCGGCACGTCGTCATCCTCGGCACGTTCGCCTACCTGGGATTCGTGATGACGGTCGCTCAGGGATTTCTGGTGCGGCGCATCGCCGGTCGGGTATCCGAGCAGTCGATGGCCATCAGCGGCACGCTCGTCTCGACGTTGAGCTTGATCTTGCTGAGCGTGGCGGTGCAACAGCGACAGCTTTCGGCCTGCTCTGTCTGGCGATGGCCATCTTCGTGGTCGGACTGGCGTTTGTCACTCCGGCCATCCAGTCGCTCATCTCGCGCCGCACGAGTCCCCTTCAGCAAGGTCATGTGCTGGGCGTGACACAGAGCCTGTCGTCGTTCGCCCGGATCACCGGTCCCGTGGTGGGCATTCGCCTGTTCACCCATTCCGAGCAGTTGCCGTTGTGGTTGGCGGCCGCCGTCATGGGGTTGGCGCGATCTGCTGACACTCTCGGCCGTCCGCACCGGACACGATTACTCGCACGATCGCAGCGTCAACACGCGAGTCCCGTTGGCCTGAGGATGTGAACGCTGTCGATGCGCACGATCCCGGCAGACCGTTCGCTGGTGATGCTGTTCGGCACGTTGTATTTCGTGCAGGGGATTGCCGAGCCGACCGAAGGCCTGATCGCCCAGCCCGTGCGGTCACTCCTCAAATCCTGGAATCAGAACGCGGCGCAGATCAACACGTTCATGGCGCTGATGGCTCTGCCTTGGGCCTTCAAACCGTTGTACGGGTTGCTGACCGACTTCGTGCCCTTGGCCGGCCGCGCCGCCGCAGCTACCTGCTGCTGAGCACGGCCGTCACAGCGGCTCGGACTCTGCTATCTGGCTCTGACCCCGTTGCCGGCAGGACAGACAGGGCTGCTGCTGGCGCTCCTGGTACTGCCGACACTCGGCGTGGCTTTTTCCGATGTCGTGATCGACGCGTTGATGGTCGACAAGGGCCAACCCCTGGGCTTGACCGGCGTGCTGCAATCGGCGCAGTGGACCGCCATGTATGCCGGGCATGATCATCGCGGGACAGTTGGGCGGCATCCTCAGCGAAGGACAGCAGCACCAAACGGCGCTGTTGATCTGCGGCCTTCTGACCTTCGCCACGTTGGTGCTGATTTACTTCTGGGTACCCGAGCAACGGACGCCACGGCCGAAGTCGGAGGCGTCTGCCGGCGCTGAGCGGACTCGCGGCCGCCTTTCGCTCCCCGCCCTCTTGACCGCGGCCCTGTTCGTCACTTTGTGGAACTTCAATCCGTTCAACACAACCGTGCTCTACCTGTACGCCACCGAAGAGATTGGGCCTGAGCGAAACCTACTATGGCACGACCGTGTCGCTGATGTCGGTCGGTGCGATGATCGGCAGCCTGGTTTACGGCACCTACTGTCGTCGGGTCTCGTTCCGAGTGTTGATCCATATGTCCATCGTCACGGGAATTCTCGCCACGCTCGCGTATTGGGGCTTGGTCGGAGAACGCTCGGCGGCCGTGATCAGCGTGGTGGTCGGCTTCACCTACATGACCGGGAACCTGGTGCAATTCGACATGGTGGCGCGGGCCTGTCCGCCTCAAGCGGCCGGCACCACGTTCGCCCCTGATGGGCTTGACCAATCTCAGTGCGCTCGGGTCGGCCGCGCTGGGCGGATGGTTCTACGCTTCCTGGAGCGGCCACTGGGGACCGACCGTGTCGTTCCACCTGCTCGTGCTGGTCGGCGCTCTCTCAACGGCCGCCTGCTGGCTGCTGTTCCCTCTGCTCGAAGGCAACGTTCTGACGGTTTTGACCGTCCAACCGTCGGGCACCTGCACACGCAGAGGACTCGCCCCCGCGGCATGGTCGGTCACGGTCACCGTCTTGCCCCTGCACCTGCATGTCCAGCACATGGTCGTGCAGGTGAATCCGCGTAATGCCCAGCGACGGCCAGGCGGCCGGCAGACGCGGTGCGATCCGGCACCCGTCCACGGTCGGCTCGAACCCGAGGAATCCGTACAGCATCACCTGCGGCACCAGGATCGACTCGAAGAACTCCTTGTCCAGTCCCAAGCCGCCCGGGCACGTTGCCTCCCTGCAAGGTGCCTCGCGCTCGGATCGCTGTAGTAGGCGCGATATCCGCCCGCCGCCTGCGTCTCATCAAACCACGCGCAGATCTCGCTCAGCCGCCGCGCCGCATCATCCGGGCCGGCCGTCCGCAGTCGCGCCATCAGATCGTGATACGAGAAGCCCAACACGCCACCACCGTCCTGCACCTGGTTGCCAAACGGAATCGACTCGGGAGCTCGACCAGGCCCAGAAATAGTAGTCGACGTTGCGCAGCGTCGTGCTGCGCGGTCCGAATCGCCACTGGTAAATGTCCGCACCTTGCGAGGTGTCGTCCGACACGACGCGTTCGCCAGCTCAGCCACGCGTGAATGCTCTGGGCCTGCTCGGGCGTGGCAAAGTCGTAGTAGACCGCTTCGTTGTTCAGGAATGTGAACCCGTAGTCGTGCAGGTTCCCGTCCAGATCGACCGTTCCGAACCGACCGGTCTGCGGGTTCCAGAATCGTTGCGTGCCGTAGTCCTTCACTTCCTGAGCATGCTGTCGCAAATCGTCTGGATCGAACGCGTCCGCGCCGGTGGCCACACACCATTCGGGATGCGCGGCGATCAGCTCCTCCAACTCGGCCAGGTCCCGCAACGCATCGTAGTAGTAGATCGTCGCGAGCGCATCTTCGCCGCCGAAGGGCAGCAGATCCCAGTAGTTGCTGCCAACTCCCTCGCCGACCACGATCTCCTTCTTGCCATCCACGTAGCGCACGCCACTGCGACCTTCGTGTCCCGGCCAGGTCGTGTAGACACAGCGTCGCTTGCGCGTGTCGAACTCGCGCATCATGAACCGCATGGCGCTGCGGATCGCGGCCGATCTGCTGCGCAAGAACGTGTAATCGGTCGACCAGAGAAAATAGTCGTGGCAACCGCGAATGAAGTTCGTGTTGTTGATGTTGTGCCGACTGTCACACGCGGTATGAAACGACTTGATGACGACTTGGGCCGGACCCGGCATTGGCAAAGCCGATGCGGATGCCGCGTGATCGTGCCCGTCCAGCCGGGCAAGTCGATAGACGGGAATCATCGTGCGCGTCTCGACTCGATCGGTGTTCGAGTTTCCCGCCGCCGCCACCCATGGGCATGTACGCTGTGCGACTGCCCGTCGCTGGTGGCCGGTGAGAAGTACGCGCGCCGCTGCGGATCGAACTCCGGGTGCGTCCTGCGTCGTCCATTCCACGTAGCAGTTGGCTCCTGCCAGGCCGGCCGCCCACCAGTTCAGTCGCAGCCAGGGCGCCGATCCGCGCAGCGATCGCGAACGGCGGGCGTCTCGATGGTCGCATTGCGGTTCGGTCAGCTCGATCTCCCAACCTTTCTCACCGACCTCGATGCCGCTGGCGCCGCTCAGCTTCCAGCCATCGGGTGTCGCTGGCGGGCCATCGTATCCGCCCACGCCCGTACCGCGAAAATGCCAGCCGATGCCGCCCGCCTGCGTCCACAGCGGAAACGGCCAACCCTCGGAGTGCGCCAGCCCATCGTGCTGGTGCGTGTGCACATAGCCTTCCTCGTTCATCCCGCGACTGGCCAGCGCCGCGGCCCAGCGCCGGCGCATCGCCTGCAGCTGCGTCGCCGCTGCCCATCGCGGGCCACAACGTGGACATCGGCATCCACTCGTCCCACAGCGGAATCAACGGCCCCGCCGGCTGGTAGTGCAGCCAGAACAACTGCCGCAGACTCTCCATCTGCTGGCTCCTGACCCGGCACGACGAAGCGCGGGAAAGTCGTCGGGAATGGATCGGTCGCCGCAGTCGGCTCAGCACCGCACAAGGAACTTGATACCAGCACGGCGACCTCAGACAGCGCAGGCACAGATATAGTCCTCGGAGCTACGACCAAGTCAGATCACGGATCAGGGATGGTGATGCCATGACGAATGACGAATGACGAACCGGACACGGCACGTGCGCTGCGCACGAGCTGATCTCGCTATTCGCACTCGACCTGGGCTCTATCGTGCCATTCGTCATACGGTCTCATCTCTGATCGTCAATCCGTCACTAAGCATTCGACATCTAACCACTCCAACTCGCCAGCCGTCCTCTACTCACCTCCGATACAGACAGTTGCGATTCGCTGCGCAGGAACATGCGGCCGCCCGACACGGCCGGCGTCGCACGGCTGGGTTCACCGAGTGGCATGCGGCCGAGTTCCTGGAATTCGCGTCCGGCCGCCAGCACCAGCACATTGCCCTCGTTGTCGATGCAGTACACTTTGTCGTTGACCAGCACGGGCGAACCCGAGAACCCGCTGGTCAGACGCTTCGGACCAGACGATCTTGCCATCGGCGGCCTGCATGCAGCTGACGAAGCCTCGATCGAAGAACATGTACACCAGACCGTCGTGCGCCACGGACGTCGATACATGTACGGCGCTTGGCGCTTGATGCGATAGACTTCTTGCGGCGGCTTTCCCATCCGCACGGCCACCAGGTAATTGCCGCCGCCGCCCGAGCCGTTGCTGCCGAACACCAGGTCGTTCACGATGATCGGCGACGCGACCGTGCGCATCGTGAAGGCCGGAAAGCGTCCAGTTCTCGTGTGCCGGTGCGCGGATCGAGACTGATAGAAACCATCGGCCGTGTCGTAACAGATCAACTCGGCTGGGCCGTTCGGCGGCTGGTACAGACACGGAGTCCCGTAGCAGACGCGCGCCGCGTTGCGCGGCGTGCTCCAGCGCACTTCGCCCGTCTTGCGATCGAGAGCCACCACGGAGCTCGTGCCCGGCTGCTGGTTCGGCTCGAGCTCCTCGGCTTGCTGCGAGTTGACGAGAATCACCAGGTCTTCGAACACGATCGGCGAATTGCCGAACCCGTGTTCGCTGACGTACGGTCCCAGGTCCCGCTGCCAGACTTCGTGGCCGTCGTGATCGAGAGCTCGCAGCGTCAGATGGTCCAGCGTGGCCCAGGCCACGTACACGTGTTGTTCGTCCACCGTCGGCGTGCTGGAGGCGTAGCTGTTGAGCTGTACTGAGCGGATGCGTGGCCGATTCATACTCCTTTTGCCAGAGGATCTTGCCGGTGCCGGTGTCCAGACGCAGAGACATATCGCGTCGCGCTCGTGGCATCGGCACTGAGCACGAACAACCGGTCGCCCCAGATGACAGGCGACGAGTGGCCCTTGCCGGGCAACTTGGTCTGCCAACGATAGTCCGCCTCGGTCCACGGTCGCCGGGAATCGTCGTCGCGGCGCTCACGCCCGTGCCGTTGGGTCCGCGAAAACGCGTCCACTCCTGGGCCGCCAGCGGAGTGACGGCGCGGCGTACCAGAACAAGACCAGCACGGCAGCAAGCGGAAACACCGGCGATCGACATGAGCAAGCATGGGCAAGCACCTCTCTCGTGGCATGCTGAACCAGTGACCCGAACTCCGCCGCCGATTGTACCGGCACTCGACGCCACGGCGACGCGTACGCCGACGCGCGGTCGAGCTCGGCGAAATCCGCCTCGCCCGGAGCTCGACGCCGTCCTGACACTTCGTCGCCGCCACTCGACGCCGCGCACCGATTTCTGTTAGAGGAGGATGTCAGGCTTCAGACCGTCTCGCATCAGGAAGGCACGTGCCATGGATCGCGCAAAACTGGATCAGCTCGTGGACACGTTCTTCGTCTGCAACCGACAGCAGATTTCGGAGATCTTCGACGAGTTGCTGTCGGCCATGGAGGCCGAAGCGACGCTGCCGCCGGGCGGCCTGATGTCGCGAAACTACGAGACGGCCCAGGCGAATCCCGGAGATCCACACGCTGCCCGGCAACCTCAAGGACGCGCGCGACGCGATCTTTCCGTTCTTCTGGGGCACCGACAGCTGGTATTCGAAGCTGCATCTGGAGAACGTCAAAGGCCCGCCCAATTTCGCCTCGCTGATCGGCGCCCTGGCCTGCCTGCTCAAGAACCCCAATCTTGTGCGTCGACACGTACTGCCTGCGTTCGAACGAACTGGAGGTGAAGGCGATCACGGCGCTGGCGAATCTGATCTTCTACCACACCGACTCGCCCTGGGGCGTGTTCACGATGGGCGGCACGATCTCGAATCTCTACGGCGGCAAGCTGGGGATCGAGAAGGTGGTGCCGCAGGCGATGCGGGAAGGACTGGGCAACCATCGCGTGGTGGGCATCGTCTCCGAGGCGGCCCACTATTCGAACGCCACGCTGGCCGGCTGGCTGGGCATGGGCACCGGCAACCTGCACGCCATTCCGACCGACCAGCCTGTTCCATGCGGCTGGACCTGTTGGAAGAGACGCTGCACGAGCTCTACCGCGACGGAGCGCGCGTGGCGTTCGTGATCGCCACGTTCGGCAGCACCGATGCGTTCGGCATCGACGACATCCAAGCCATTCGCGAGATCATCGAACCGCGTGGCCCAGCAGTACTCGGCGGTCGTCGCCGCACCTGCACGTCGACGCGGCCGTCGGCTGGACCGTCTGCTTCCTGACCGAATACGACACGCAGGCAGAATCCGCTGCAGGTCGACGAAGCCACGCTGCCATTGATCGAGCAAGGCGCAGCGGCTGGCGGCCGGGTTTCCGCTACGCCGACTCCGTGACGATCGACTTCCACAAGATGGGTTGGGGGCACTATCCGTCGAGCGCGTTCATTGTGAATCGTCGCAACGATCTGGCGCGGCTGTTCCGCACGGTCGCAGGAAGTGCCCTACTTCTGCGAGGCCGACTACCGGCACGACCCGGCGCTGTTCACGCTCGAGTGCTCGCGTCCGGCGATCGGCCCGTACACCGTGATGGCCTCGCTCAACGGCATCGGCCTGCAGGGCTACCAGATGCTGGTGGCCAACGCGATCGACATGGCGCGCATTCTGAAGGAGCGCATCGAGCGACTGGAGTTCTGCAAGGTGCTGAACCTCGACACGCCCGGCCCGGCGGTCGTCTGGTGGGTGCTGCCGCACGGTCGCAACGCCAAGGAGATCTTCCAGCGCATCGAAAACGGGGCACTGCGGGCCGAGGACTGCCAGCGGTACTTCAGCGAAATCCAGCGGCTGTTCGAGAAAGCGCGAGGCGACGCTGGATCCTGCAGCAGGACGCGCGGCTCACCTTCACCACGTCGCATGGGCTACAAGCCGCACGGCATTCCGCTTGCCGGCCTGGAAAGCCGTGTTCTTCAATCCCAAGACCGATCTGGCCGTGATCGACCGGCTGATCAGCAGCATCGAAGAACTGATGTGAAGAACCGAGTGTCCCTGGCGTTGTTGCCATGCGTGAAAAAGTGGTCAACCTCGTTGTGTCGCCCTAGAATGCGCAGGTCCGCAACCGACTGAGCGGAAGTGCCCTGGCCGGCGCGGCTCGGACATGCGGCCGCTGGGAGAAGTGACCATGGACTCTGATCGTGACGCTTTGGCAACTCTCGCCACTGTCTCGAACGAGGTGGAAGCGCAGTTGCTGGTGAATCTCTTGGAGGAGCACGGCATTGTCTCCACCGCGATCGGTGGATTCACTTCGGATTTTCGTGCCGAAGCGCCTGGAGCAGTCCGCGTGGTGGTCAAGCAGGACAACCTCGCCGCCGCCGAGTCTGTGCTCGCCAAACGCGAACCGTACGACTCTTCTTCCGAGCCGATGGACGACGACCAGGAATCCACCGCATATCCGCCCAAGTTGACCCGGTTCTGCATCTGGACCATGCTGCTCTGGGATTTGTTGTCCTTCGCCATCTTCCTGGTCTACTGGGTTCTGGGCGGAGATCTGTTGGCTGGTCTTGTCGCGCTCATCGTGTCGGCACTTATCGGGGCAGCCATTCTGACACGCCGCTGGTCGGACGCGCAGTGAGAACCACCGCTGGGCCGAGCGCGAAAGTCCACGGCCTACGCCATCGCTGATGAAGAGCCAACATCTCGCTGGCTCGCGCACAACCGGGACGGTTGTGCTACGGTTAGCGTTGAATCCCGTATTCTTCGAGTTTGCGATACAGCGTGGCGCGGCCGATACCCAGCAGCTTGGCCGCTTCGGGCACGTTGTTGCCAGTCCGGGCAATCGCTTCCTGAATCAGCTTGCGTTCCCAGAAATCGATGCGCAAGCTCTCGAATTCGACGTCGGTTGCCGGTGTCGCGCAGGCCGAGATCACCCGGCTCGATGACGTCTCCGTCCGCCATCACGACGGCGCTGTCGATGACGTTGCGCAGTTGCCGTACGTTTCCCGGCCACGCGTACGCCAGCAACTTGGTTCGGGCGGCGTCCGACAAGCTCAGCTTCGGTCGCCCGTGCTGCAGCTTGAAATGCTCCAGGAAGAACTGCACCAGACGGCCCAGGTCCTCGTCCCGTTCGCGGAGCGGCGGAACGTACAACTCGAAGACGCTCAATCGATAGTACAAGTCTTCGCGGAACCGCTTCTCGCGCACGATTTCGCTCAGGTCCCGATTGGTGGCGGCGATGACCCGCACGTCGACGCTGACTTCTTCGGTAGCTCCCACGGGCAGAAACGGATGTCCCTCGAGAATCCGCAGCAGCTTGGCTTGCCCTTCCAGCGTCAGTTCACCCACTTCATCCAGGAACAACGTGCCGCTGTGCGCCTGACGAAACCACCCCAGGTGATCCGCATCGGCACCGGTGAACGATCCGCGTTTGTGACCGAACAGTTGGCTCTCCATCAGATCGCGCGGAATGGCCGCGCAGTTGACCGAGAGCATCGGTCGATCCGCCCGGGCACTGGCCTTGTGCACGGCGCGCGCCACGAGTTCCTTGCCCGCCCCGCTTTCACCGCGGATCAGTACGCAACCGGTCGCGCGAGCCACGCGGCCGATCTTGGTCTTGAGTCGCTGCATCGGCTGGCTGTCGCCGATCAATTCGTCAAAGTCGGCCGTCTTGGCCATCAGCCGACTGTGGTCGGTGGCCAACAGCGCCTGCTGCCGGGCACGGACCAGGGCCACGACCAGCATGTTGGCCAGCGAGATGGAAATGTCGAAATCACCCTGGGTGAACTGGCCCCGCTCCAGATACAGATGCAGGGCCCCCAGCGTCGTCGACTCGTGCACCAGCGGCACGCAGATGGCTTCCGCGAAATGGTCGAGCGTGCCGGTGGTGCTGGCGTTCTGGGAATCGCCATGATTGTCGATCCAGACCGCGTGTCGCTTGCGGCAGACGACTTCCGTGAGCGACTTGCTGAGTCGCACCTTGCCCGACGCGTCCGGCGGGAACAGCTGCTTCGGCTTCAGCTCGCCATCGTCACTCAGCCAGAGGAATCCGACCACCGAGGCGCTCGTCCGATGCTGGAGTCGTTCCAGCGCCAGGCGGACCACTTCGTCCGGACCTTCGATCCGCAGCAGCTCGAGACTCAACTGGTACAGCAACAGCAGGTCCCGCGCCCGCTCGGGATCCTCCAGGTCGGTCCCGGGACTCAACGGGCCGCGCGTCGTCTGGACCGGCCTGTCACAGACGATGGTCTGCTCCAACGCGGGACTCACCTGGACGACATCGAGCGGTCGGGTGGCCGATTGGCTGAACGTGAACTCGGTCGTCCCGATCTTCACGCGGCAGCCATCGATCAGCTGGGCTTCGTCCGCTTTCTGCCCGTTGACAAAGGTGCCGTTGCGACTTGCCGCGTCGTGAATGAACCAACTGCCCTCGCGTCGCTCGATGATCGCGTGCACCCGGGAACTCAGCGGATCGTTGAGCACGACGTGGCAATCCAGACCACGTCCGATCCGGTTCTCACCTTCATCCAGCAGGATGAAGCTGTGACCCGCTCGGGCGCCGTTGAGTAATGTCAGGTACGTGAACAAAGGATCGATGTCCGGGTGCTTGACTTGAGGCCTGGAGAATTCTCGCAGGCGGGGATCCAGACAACCGCGACCGCCCTGCCGCTGGGCTCACCACGGGGGCGGACGGACTCTAATATAACAGCACACCCCTCTCTGCGGACAGGCAAAGCCCCGCGGGTCGGCCAGGATCGATGCGGAGGCGCGGCACCGGTTGTACCTCGGTCGGGTAAGTGTCCGTGCCATGGCCTTGACGGTGGACTATAAAGTAAGCAGCGGACGGTGGCAGAGGAGACGTGTGGCTTCGTGGCATCTTCAAGAAACTCGAGCGGATTGCTGGTGGTCGGGCATGGCACGCACGACGACCAGGGGCAGCAGGACTTCTGGATCACCGTGCGGCAAGTCGCCGACGAGCTGCCGCAGGTGGTGGTGGAAGGCTGCTTTCTGGAGGCGGCGGCGCCCGATATCGGGACCGCTCTGGAGGGGATGGCCCAGCGGGGACTGCGCGACGTGGTGCTCGCCCCGTTGCTGTTGTTTTCCGCCGGTCACGCCCAACGCGACATACCGGCCGCGACGGCCCGGGCCGTCGCCCGTACGGGAATTCGCGTGCGGCAGGCAGATGTGCTGGGATGCCACCCGCTGGTCCTGCAGTTGTCGGCAGAACGATTCCTGGCCGCGGCCGGTGCAGACTACGCGTCCGAAAGCGTGCTGCTGCTGTTCGTTGCGCGCGGCAGTCGGGACGTGACCGCCGCCGCCGAAGTTCAACGTCTGGCAGACCAGCGTGTGGCCCGGACGCCCGTGGGCCGGGTCGTGGTGGCGTTTTTGGCCCTGGCCGAACCGCGCGTGGAAGAGGTGGTGGCGGAGATTGCAGCTACGGAATTCCGGCAGGTCATCGTGCAACCCCACCTGCTGTATCCCGGAGCATTGCTGTCGCGACTTCGACGCCTCGTGGAAATGCAAGATTCGGGTCCGCTGCGGCAACAATGGAGATTGGCGGATTGTCTGGGGTGCGACCGGGCCATCGCCCGGGCCGTGGCAGGTCGATTTCGCGAGACGGTCGGTAGCCTTGGCGGACCAGGCTGCTGACGGGCACTGCGTCACCCCCCCTCAGAGCTACATAGCGTGGCGAAAAAAATAGATCCCTTGGCTGATTTTTGCGAGAAGCATACAATTTCGCCGCTCTCAGACCAGCCTTGCCGATCGCTTCCAGGATTTCAGGCCGGTGGGCAGCGGGGGGATCGGCGTTTTGCGATGGGCCGCCGGACTCTGAGTCATCCGGCTCCCTGGTCGCGCACGAGACGAGGGTCCATCCTGTCGGGCAGTTTCAGTATCCAAAACGGTTGATTTGATCAAGTAAGGAAAACCAATGAGCGATTCGCGGCTCTTCAACGCACGTGTCCGGTGGGTGAGCTTGGCGGTGATGCTGATCATCGGCGCCCTGGTGAGTGTCAGCGTGTGGCAGTACTGCTGGGCGGAAGTGACCTCGCCGACGGCGGTGGATCGCAACGTGACCAAGATGGTGACCAAATTGATGGGCGGTCAGCATCTGTCACGGCGTGCCTTGAACGACGAGATTTCGCAGCGGGCGTTCAAGTTGTTCCTGGAGGGTCTGGACCCGCTCAAGTCGTATTTCTACCAGTCCGACATTGACGAATTCAAGCAATACGAGACCAAGCTGGACGACATGTTGCAGCAGAGCAACACGGGTTTTGCCAATCTGGTCTTTCAGCGATTCCTGCAGCGCGTGGACGAGCGCGTCGTGATGGTTGATGACCTGCTCAAGCAGGATTTTGACTTCACGAAGGATGAGGAAATGGTGACGGAACCGAAACTGCTGCAGTACCCTCGCGACGAGGCCGAGGCGCGGGAGCGTTGGCGGCAGCGGATCGAGTATGACCTGCTGGTGGCGAAGAACGACAAGTCGAATCACGCGGGCCAGGCGGGCAAGGAATCCGCCGGGGAGCCCCAGGAGTTATCCCCCGGGACGCAGCCAGCAGAAACGGTCAAAGATCCGGCCGCGGAGGAGAAGAAGCGCGCGAGAAGCTGTCGAAACGGTATCACAATTTCTCACGCCGCATGAAACAGTTCGACAACAACGAATTGCTGGAGATGTTTCTTGACGTCGATCACGACCAGCTACGATCCCCACACCAGCTACATGTCTCCCAACACGCTGGACAATTTCCGCATCGCGCTGCAACTCAAGCTGGAGGGCATTGGCGCCCAGTTGCAGGACCAGGATGGCAAGACCGTCGTGGCCAAAGTCGTCCCGGGCGGTGCCGCGGAAAAACATGGCAAGCTCAAGAAGGACGACCAGATCATCAGCGTCGGCCAGGGTGACTCGACGGAAATGGTCGACATCGTGGGAATGAAACTCAACGATGTCGTGCAGCTGATCCGCGGTGATGCCGGCACCGTCGTGCGTTTGGCAGTCATTCCCGCGGGCACGAACGAGGCGGTGACGTACGAGATCACGCGGGCCAAGATTGAACTGGAAGACGAAGCCGCTCACGGCGAAGTGTTTGAAGTCGGCTCCAAGCCCGATGGCACGCCGGTGAAAGTGGGCGTCGTGGACCTGCCGAGTTTCTACCAGGACATGCAGGCCGCACAAGATGGCGCCAAGAATTTCCGCAGCGCGACGACGGATGTCCGCAAGATCCTGGAGGACTTCAAGGCGAAGGGCGTCGATGCCGTGGTCCTCGACCTCCGGCGCAATGGCGGCGGCAGCCTGGTGGAAGCCGTGGATCTGACCGGCCTGTTCATTGACGAGGGGCCGGTCGTCCAGGTGATGGGTTTCAATAACCGCGTCGAGGTGCACAGCGATGAAGTGCGCGGTGCCGCCTGGGAGGGTCCGCTGGTCGTCGTGATCAGCAAGTTCAGCGCCAGTGCCAGCGAGATTCTGGCCGGTGCGATTCAGGACTACGAGCGCGGTCTGGTGGTCGGCGATGAAGCCACGCACGGCAAGGGCACGGTCCAGAGCCTGCGGTATCTGGGTGAAATCGTCGGCGGACCGTATCCGCCCAACTTGGGTGCCCTGAAAATCACCGTGCAACAGTTCTTCCGTCCCAATGGCGACAGCACTCAGAAGCGCGGAGTCCTGTCCGATATCGTGCTACCCTCCATTACGAACTTCATGGACGTCGGCGAGTCGGACCTGGACTACGCCATCGACTTCCGCAAAGTCCCCAAGACCGACTTTCCGGCGACCCATCACGTGACCAACGACATGGTCGGCCAACTGCGCAAGGAGTCCGAGAAGCGAATCAGCCAGTCGGAGGACTTCGCCAAACTCCTCAAGCGGATTGACATCTACCGGGAACGGAAGGAACGCAAGTCCGTCACGCTCAACGAGCAGAAGTTCGTCGAAGAGGGCAAAGAGGTCAACGCCGACAAGGAAGATCAAGAACAGCTGGAAGAACAGCTCAACACCGATAACAAGATCAAGCGAGACTTCTATCTGGATGAAGTGCTGGCCATCGCGCGCGAGTACTTTGCTGCTCTGAAGCAGAACAAGTTCGCCAACGTGAACTGAGACGCGCGGCAGATCGGTTTCATTGTCCTGGTTGGCGGCAGGTAGGTGGGACAGACTTCCAAGTCTGTCCCGGCACGGCCCAAGGTCGGACAATGGGCGCACGCAAGACGGGCGGACTCGGAAGTCCGCCCCACGTGCAGGCCGTTCGGGAGGACCGACTTCCAGGTTCGTCCCGGCAAACTGCCCAACCCCCGTGTCACGTCAGCGGCAGACGCATGCCGTCATAGCCCAGTTGCATGGTGGGCGGCAGACGGGCATTAATCGCGTCGTGGTCCAATTCATGCGAGATGTGCGTGAACACGGTGCGGCCCGGGCGGAGACGTTCGGCCACCGCGATCGCCTGGGCGAGACTGAAATGGGTGGGGTGCGGCCGATCCCGCAAGGCGTCCAGCACCAACGTGTCGAGTCCCTCCAGCAAGGCCCAACCGGACTCCGGAATCTGGTTGGTATCGGTGCAGTAGGCCAGATTGCCGATGCGGAACCCCAGCACGCGGAACCGCGGGCCGTGCTCGAGACGGATCGGAATGACACGCGCCCAGGACTTCGAAGGGGGACAGATCAATCGTGTGGAACTGCAGCTGCGGCACGGCACCCGCATGCGTCACCGGGCGATCGTCAAAGGCGTAGCTGAACGCTTGTCGGATCGCCCGTTCCACGTCGCATTCCGCATACAGCGGCACCGGATGGCCCAGATAGAACGGGAATAGCCGCAGGTCGTCTAGTCCGAAAATATGGTCGGCGTGGGCGTGTGTGAACAGCACGCTGTGCACGATCCCGATCCGCTCCCGGAGGAGCTGGAATCGCAGGTCGGGCGGCGTGTCGATCAGCAGATTCCCACCCGGCAATCCGGCGACCACGGCGCTCCGCGTCCGCTGGTTGCGGGGTTGGCCGCCCGTACATACGGGGCAATCACACCCGACCATCGGTACGCCCACGGAGGTGCCCGTTCCCAGCAGGATGAACTGTCCGCGGATATCCTGGCTGGCGGGCGGGTGCACGACGCACAACAACCTTTCGGGAAGCGATCGAAACAGCGTGTTGCCTGCAGGTTGGCGAATTCCCGGGCCCACCGCAAGGACGGGTGTGGGGGACCGAATAACCTCGAGCGGTGGCCCTCTGGCGTGTGAACGGCCGTTGACCAATTTGGTGGATCGCTTTAAACTACTGCTGCGGAATACGTTACGCGCCCTGTCGGTGTCGCGAGTCCGAGCCGACTCACTCCACTCGCCTGACGGAAATCGCGCCCGACCGGGACCTGCGGATGTAAGATGTGCGTCAATGTTGAGCGGCCGGGAGCCACACTTCCGGATACGTCGGGTCTGCCCTTGGCCTACGCGGCCTGACGTAGACGCTCCTTCCCTTGCAGCGACCTGCGTCGTCACGGACAAGCCATGGAACTGTTGGAACGTATCTGGGAACTGATCGGGCTGTTCTTCACCGGACTAACCCGGGGCTTTGAACGGGCGATTACGTCGGTCTTCGGCTCGTCCAATGCCCGCTACATCAAGCGATTGCAGGCCAGGGTGGAGGCGATCAATCAGCGCGAGTCGCATTTTCAGGCCATGTCGGACGCGGAGCTCAAATCGCAGACAGCCCGTTTTCGCGAGCGGCTCGCGGCGGGTGAAACGTTGGACGACATCCTGATCGAAGCGTTTGCGGCCTGTCGCGAAGCGGGGCGCCGCTACCTGTCGATGCGTCATTACGACGTTCAGTTGATTGGCGGCATGGTCTTGCACAGTGGCACGATCGCCGAGATGGTGACGGGCGAGGGCAAGACGCTGGTGGCGACGCTGGCCGCGTATCTCAATGCGCTCGAGGGTCAGGGGGTTCACGTCGTGACGGTCAACGATTACCTGGCCCGCCGCGACATGGAGTGGATGGCACCCTTGTACATGGGATTGGGTCTGACGGTCGGTACGATCCAGTCGGACATGGAAGTCGACGACCGCCAGAAGTCCTATGCGTGCGACATCACCTACGGCACGAACAACGAGTTCGGCTTCGACTACCTGCGTGACAACATGCGTCCCGCCCGACGCGGCGACGATCGCTATCCGAAGTATCGCCAGCAATCGCAGGGTCGGCTGCACTACGCCATCATCGACGAGGTCGACAACATCCTGATCGACGAAGCCCGCACGCCCTTGATCATATCGGGACCGGCCCACGAAAACGTGCGCAAGTATGCGGAGGCCGATCGGATTGCGCGGCAGCTGAAGCGCGACGTGCATTTCGAGGTGAACGAGAAAGATCACAGTGCGAACCTGACCGACGAAGGGGTGCGGGCGGCCGAGAAGCTGGCAGGTGTTGAAAGCTTCTATACCGCGGGCAACATGGAGTGGCCGCACCTGCTCGACAACGCCCTCAAGGCCCACTTCCTCTACAAGCGCGACGTGAACTACGTGATCAAGGAGGGCGCGGTGATCATTGTCGACGAGTTCACCGGGCGCCTGATGGAGGGCCGGCAGTGGAGCGACGGCCTGCACCAGGCGGTGGAGGCCAAGGAAGGGGTCAAGATCAAGGAGGAAACGCAGACCCTGGCCACGATTACGTTGCAGAACTACTTCAAACTCTACGCCAAGATCTGCGGCATGACCGGTACGGCCATGACCGAAGCCGCTGAATTCCTGAAAATCTACAAGCTGGACGTGGTGGCGATACCCACCAATCGCCCGATGCGACGCGACGAGTTCCCCGACGTGATCTACCGCTCGGAGACGGAAAAATTCATCGCCGTGGCCGACGAAATCGAGCGGATGAATCGCTGGGACGTGCTGAGCCTCAAGAGTGGCGACGAGCTGTGGGGCGAGATCGTGCGCGAACACGATGATGGGATTGAAATCAAGCCGCAGGGAAGCAAGCAGAAGGAAGTCGTGCCGCGCAGCAAGATCGAGGAAGTCGAACGGAAAGGACGCCCCGTCCTGGTCGGCACCGTGTCGATTGAGAAGAGCGAGCGCCTGTCGAACCTGCTCAAGCAGCGTGGCATCGATCACGAGGTGCTCAACGCCAAGCACCACAAGCGGGAAGCCGAGATCGTGGCGCAGGCCGGTCGCAGCAGCCGGGTGACCATTGCGACGAACATGGCCGGCCGTGGTACGGACATCGTGCTGGGCGGCAATCCCGAGACGCTCGCCTGGGCCCGTCTGCAGGACAAGTACGAGACGCGGCTGGACGTGCCCCGCGACGAATGGAACGCGCTGGTCAAGG
Organism: uncultured Planctomycetaceae bacterium; assembly: GCA_963754725.1. Classification (GTDB taxonomy): domain Bacteria; phylum Planctomycetota; class Planctomycetia; order Pirellulales; family Pirellulaceae; genus JAAYDI01. The sequence goes on along the minus strand of CAVWHV010000040.1, from coordinate 33,634 downwards.
AAGTCGAAGTGCAGGAAGGCATGCAGCCGGACGGCGAACTCGTCAAACAACTGGGTGGCCTGCATGTGATCGGCACGGAGCGGCACGACGCGCGGCGCATCGACCTGCAGTTGCGCGGTCGGTGCGGTCGCCAGGGGGACCCGGGCAGCAGCCGGTTCTTTCTCTCCCTGGAAGACGACCTGATGCGGATCTTCGCCGGCCCCTGGGTGAAGAGCATCCTCGAGCGGCTGGGCATGAAGGAAGGGGAACGGATCGAAAGTCGCCTCGTCACGCGGCGGATTGAAGCGGCCCAGAAGAAAGTGGAAGAACGCAACTTCGAGATCCGCAAGAATCTGCTGGAATACGACGAGGTGATGGACGAGCAGCGCAAACGCGTCTACGGTTACCGCCAGCAGATCCTGGAAGGCGTGAGCTGTCGCAGTCTGGTCATCGACATGATTCGCAACCAGGCCGACCGCTACGTCGACATGTTCCTCGACCGTGACTACGGTGTCGACACGTTCACGAAGTGGGCTGGGGCTCGGCTGTCCACGACGCTCGATCCGCGCGACTATCGCGGGATGGACTTCGCATCCGCCGAGATCTACGCCAAGGAGCAGGCCGAGCGGATGGCCGAAACCCAGGTCCTGGACGCCATCGAAGAGAATCTCCCCTTGGAGGAAGAGAGCGAGGAATGGAACTGGGAAGCGCTGGCCAAGATGGCCGACACCCGCTGGGGCCTGAACCTGCGCGATCGGGATCTCAAGAAAATCGGCCGCGACAACGTGGCCGAGCTGTTGATCGAGAAGGCCCGCGAAGCGATCCACCGTACCGACCTGTCGGAAGGAGCGGTGTTCCTGCAGGAGGATTTCGTCCCGCGGTCGATCGTCGGCTGGGTCAAGAGCAAGTTTGGCATCGACTTGGACCTCGCCCAGATCCGCGACCTGGAAGCCGGGCCGTTGAAGGCCTACTTGAGCAAGTTGGCGGAACAGAAGTACGACGAGAAGGAGGCCGAGTATCCGGTGATGGCCGGGCTCTATCGCTTCGCCACCGGCGCCGGCAACGCCCGGATCGACCGCAATGCCCTGGTCGACTGGGCCCGCGAACGATTCGAGGTGGACCTGGATGTTGAGGACCTCAAGAACAAACAGCGCGACGAAATCCGGTCCGTGCTCCTGGTCCACAGCCGTGACGCACAGCAACGCGCGGTCGCTGCCTTGGACGTCGTCAAGGAAAAAGTCGACACACTGTTCCACTCGTCCGATACCGAGATTCCGCTCGACCACGCCGGCGGCGGCAATGGCGAGGTGGAGTCGCTGACCGAATGGCTGCACGATACGCTCCGCTGCGATTTGTCGGCCGACGACATCAAGAAACTGCAACGCGCTGAATTGGAGCAGACCCTCTGCAACGCGGTCGAGGACCGGTACCGGCCCGAAATGCGGCGGATGGAACGCGCCCTGCTGCTGAGTCTCGTCGACACCGCCTGGAAAGACCATCTGCTGGCGATGGACCACCTGCGATCCTCGGTGGGCCTCAAGGGCTGGGCTCAGATGGATCCCAAGGTGGAATACAAACGCGAAGGTATGCGGATGTTCGAGCAGATGTGGGTCTCCATCGCGGAACGTACGACCGATCTGATCTTCCGCATGGAACAGCTCGATGAAAACTTCGTCGGTTCCACGTGGGTCGAAACCTCCGCACGGCACGACGACGCGCAGAGCACCAGCGAGATCGCGAACCAGCAACAGGCGGCCATCGACGCCAGCCAGGGGGACCTGCGCGTCGATCCGATTCGGAATCGGGGAAAACGCGTGGGACGCAACGATCCCTGCCCCTGCGGGAGCGGAAAGAAATACAAGGTCTGCTGCATGCGCAGAGGGGGATAGTGCCGTTCACCTGCTCGACACCCGCCCCGGGATAAGGATGCCCGCATGCCCTACTTGCTCAACTTCATCTACCTGCTGCTGATCGCCTGCTTCTCGCCCTGGCTGGCGTATGCGGCAATTCGCCAGGGCAAGTACCGGGATGGCTGGGGCGCGAAGTTCTTCGGACTGGTGCCACCGCGCACCGGTCAGCGACCTTGCGTCTGGCTGCACGCCGTCAGCGTCGGCGAAGTGAACCTGCTGCAACCGATCCTGGCCGAGCTGGGTCAGCGCCATCCGACGTGGGAATGCGTGATCTCGACGACGACGCGCACCGGGTTTGCCCTGGCCCGCAAAAAGTACGCCGGTTACCAGGTCTTCTACTGCCCGCTCGATTTCAGCTGGGCCGTGCGCCAGGCCCTCCGCCGCATCCGGCCGGCCGTCCTGGTGCTGGCGGAACTGGAATTGTGGCCGAACCTGATTCGCGCCGCGCACCAATACGGCGCCGCTGTGGCAGTGATCAACGGGCGGCTGAGTGACAAGAGTTATCGCGGTTATCAGTGGATCCGCCCCTTGGTGCGTCGCAGCCTCGCTCGCATCAACCTGGTCGCCGTGCAGAACGAAACCTATGCGGAGCGTTTTCGCGCGCTGGGCGCCCGGCCTCCGTCGGTGCACGTGACCGGATCGATCAAATTCGACGGCGCTCAAACCGAACGCGACAATCCGGCCACGACGCGACTGCGTCAACTGTGGAGCGTGCCGGACGATGCGTTTGTGTTGCTCGCCGGAAGTACCCAGGATCCTGAGGAACAGATGGCGATCGACACGTTCCGCGAACTGCTCCTGCAACGCCCCGATGCCCGCCTGATCGTCGTACCACGGCATCCCGAGCGATTTGAAGAAGTCGCTCAATCGCTGGACCGGACCGGACTGGCTTGGCAGCGACGCAGCCGGCTGGAGGAGTCCCCCGGCAGTGCTCCTGCACACGTCCTGTTGGTCGACGTCGTCGGAGAATTGGGCGCCTGGTGGGGACTGGCCACCGTCGGCTTCGTCGGTGGCAGCATGGGGAGCCGCGGCGGCCAGAACATGATCGAACCGGCCGGTTATGGAGTGGCCGTCTGTTTCGGACCCCACACGTGGAATTTCCGCGATGTCGTCGTGCAGCTGCTCCAGCAGCAAGCCGCCGTGGTCGTCCACGATCAGAGCGAACTCACCGCGTTCGTGCGCCGCTGTCTCGAGTCGCCACACTACGCACAGGAACTCGGCCAGCGGGCGCGACAGCTCGTGCTGGCACAACAAGGAGCCACCCGCTGCACCGTGGAGTTGCTCTTCCCACTCGTCGCTCCCTCGGACACAAGTGACCACAGCTCGTCGCTCCCGGCCCCGTGACACCTGGGGCGGCAAGGGAGCCGCGTCCGCGAGAGGCTTTGCCCCCAGCGAGGGTCACCGGCCTCGCCGCCCGCACGAAACGAACACCCCTCGGGCGTTCCAGCCCGGCCAGAGGTTGCCGAACTTGACGCGGGCGAACTATAATAGGCCGTTTACAGGGGGAAACCGGGGTCTTCCCCTGAGTCCATCCGGTCAGCACGAGGAGATCGTATCGTGGCAGCAGGCAGGTACTTGTTCACCAGCGAATCGGTCAGTATGGGCCATCCCGACAAGCTCGCCGATCAGATTTCGGACGGCGTTCTGGATGCCATCTTTGCCCAGGATCCGCACAGCCGGGTCGCCTGCGAGACGCTTGTGACAACCGGTCTGGCACTGGTCTCGGGCGAGATTACGACGACAGCCACCGTCGATTACTCCCAGGTCGTGCGGGACGTGATTCGCGACGTCGGCTATACCGACGACGAGTGGGGGATTTGCGCAGACACGTGCGCGGTGATGCTGTCGATCGACCGGCAAAGCCCCGACATTGCCCAAGGTGTGGACTCGAATGCCGAGGCCGGGAAAGACATCGGAGCGGGCGACCAGGGGCTGATGTTCGGTTTCGCCTGCAACGAGACTCCGGAATTGATGCCGTTGCCGATCTGGCTCGCCCATCGCATCCTCGACCGATTGACCGAAGCCCGCAAACGCGGTGAAGTGGACTGGCTGCGCCCCGACAGCAAGAGCCAGGTGACAGTCGAATACGAAGGTTACCGGCCCGTGCGGATCGACACCATTGTGGTTTCCACACAGCATGCGCCCGATGTATCGCAGGCCACGATCCGCGAGTTCGTGATTCGGCAGATCGTTGAACCGTTGTTGCCGCCGGCCATGGTCGACGGGGAAATCAAGTATCACGTGAATCCAACCGGCCGATTTGTGACAGGCGGTCCCAAGGGCGACTGTGGGCTGACCGGCCGCAAGATCATCGTCGACACGTACGGCGGCTGGGGTCGCCACGGCGGCGGCGCTTTCAGCGGCAAAGACCCGACGAAAGTCGACCGCAGTGCATCGTACATGGCCCGCCACGTGGCCAAGAACATCGTCGCCGCCAAACTGGCCGAACGCTGTGAAGTGCAGATCGCTTACGCCATCGGAGTGTCGGAACCGGTGAGTGTGAATGTGAACACGGACGGAACCGGCGTCGTGGACGACGAGCGGATTTGCGAGGTGGTGCGTGAGTTTTTCCCGTTGACTCCCGGGGGCATCATCAGCTACCTGAACCTGCGTCGCCCGATCTATCGCCAGACGGCGGCCGGCGGCCATTTCGGGCGCAATGAGCCGGAATTCACCTGGGAGAAGACCGATCGCGCCCCGGAGCTGGCCGAAGCGTGCGGCTTGCAGGCGGTCGGCAAGTAGGTTGCTTCGACAGCGAAGTCAATACGTTGGTCAGCCGGCGTGCGGTAAGCGTTCACGGGATATCTAGCTCGTTCAGCCGGTGAACGGGTATGGCGTTCGCGCACTGAGAACCGTTTGATGGTTGCGTCAGCAGCTGCACGTGAGCGGGTTCACACGCTTCGCCTTCCGCGATCGGTGGCGAGCCTGGGGCCAATTATCCTTGTCGCCTTCACATGGATGATGCTGGTGGTCGCCGCCTGGTTGTGCATCCGACATCTGGCCGGCAAGCTGCAACAGCCGCTCAGTTTCACGCCGCTCCTGGCCGTGGGACTCATTTCCGCCGCGGCCGTGTCGGCCCTTCGCTGCGGCTGGTGGCGTGCCGGTCGGTGGCCGACCCGTCGCTGGTCCCTGGCCACCCTCCTGTGGCTGCTGCCCACCCTGGCGGCGCTGCTGCTGGCGGTGGCCTTGTCCATCCGCGGAACGTCAACCGCTGCCTTGTGCGCACTGTGGGGCACCCTGTTGCTCAATGAGCTGCTGTGGGGCCGCTACGTCTGGCAGGCTCGGCGCGGCGACAGCGCCGGTCCGCCGTCAGATGCCCCGTTGTCCACGGCCGCATTGTCGACGACCGGCAGCCTCCCCGTCGTACACCTGGACAGGCTGGCGGACGGGTCAGAGGATGGGGACATGTCACTGCCCGGCGATGTCTCTCAGCAAATGACTCGGACACAATCCGCTCAAGACGGCGACACGATGGCCGGTGTTTTGCGGGCGATGTTTCAACCGGGCGAACGTTCGCGCAACCTGCATGTGGCGTTCTGCCCACCGATGCCGAGTCGGCCGACGGTGGAAGTCATCCAGTTGTCCGGTCCGCGCACGCGAGTGAAAGCCGCGGACGTACAGCCATTTGGAGTGCGTTTCGACCTGCGGCTGGTCACGGCCAGCCAGCAGGAGGAAAACGTACTCATCCATTTCGAGGCACGCTGCAGCGTGTGACGCGTCACGAGGGCTATGAACCACCCACTTTATGAGCAACTCGTCGCCGCCGGCCAGGAACACGTGCTGAGGTTCTATCCCCAGCTGGACAGGACCGGACGCGAACGACTCGATCAACAGCTGCATGCGCTGGACTTGACGCTGCTAACCCAGTTAACGCACGACGAACATGAGGCGCCGGATTGGACCGCCCTGGCGCGCAGGTCGACTCCGCCGCCCGCCGCCCCGCGCACCACGCAACACACCGCGATTTCACCGTCCGCCGCCCGCCGCGCTGGCGAAGAGGCTCTCCGCAAAGGGCATGTGGCGGCCATCCTCGTCGCGGGCGGACAAGGAAGTCGCTTGGGGTTCGAGCACCCCAAAGGCATGTTCCCCATCGGGCCCGTATCGGGTCATTCGCTGTTCCAGGTCCTGATCGAGAAGATCGTGGCGACTTCGCGACGTTATGCGGCGCCGGTGCCCCTGTTCGTGATGACCAGTCCCGCGACACACGACGAGACGGTCGCGTACCTGGCGGCCAACCATCGCTTCGGATTGCCTGACGATGACCTGAAAATATTCTGCCAGGGCACCATGCCGGCCGTGGATGCGGAGACCGGACAGCTGATCCTGGCGGCACGAGACTCCCTGGCCCTGGCTCCCGATGGACATGGCGGGATGCTCGCCGCGCTCCAGGCGAGCGGGGCGCTGCAGCAGGCGCGCGACCGGCACATCGAGTGGTTTTCCTATGGCCAGATCGACAACCCGCTGGTTCAACTCTGCCATCCCGAACTGATCGGTTACCATCTGCTGGCCGACTCGGACATGACCACTCAGGTGATTCGGAAACAAGACCCGCTGGAGAAAGTCGGCAACGTGGTCATGGTCGACGGCAAGATGCGGATCATCGAGTACAGTGACCTACCGGACGATCTCGCGCGTCAACGCCACCCCGACGGGTCGCTCGTGATCTGGGCCGGCAGCATTGCCGTCCACGTATTTCGCCGGGAGTTCCTGGAGCAGATATCGCAGCGAGCCGATGCCCTGCCCTTCCACCAGGCCCGCGAGAAGGTCCGGTTCCTCGATGCACGCGGTGTCGAGCAGACGCCGGATCAACCGAATGCGATCAAGTTCGAACGATTCATTTTCGATCTGCTCCCCTGGGCCAGGAATGCCATTGTGGTCGAGGGGCGCACGGAGGAAGTCTTCGCGCCGGTCAAGAACGCGGAAGGTGCCGCGTCCGATACGCCTACCGCCACGCGCCACGCGATGATGCGTCTGTACACCCACTGGCTGCAGACCGCCGGCGCCACCGTCAAGCCGGGTACGCCGGTGGAAATCAGCCCGTTGTGGGCGCTGGACGCGGCGCAGGTTGCCCAGCGCATCCAGTTGCCTTGTTCCATGGATCAGCCGACATTTTTGACTCGATAACCGCTACCCCAGTTCGCTCCATCCCTAGCTGCAGGCGAGACGAACCCGGGCCATAAGGTCGCAATATGCTACATGCCATGATCATGGCCGGCGGATCCGGCACGCGTTTCTGGCCGGCCAGTCGCCACACGACACCCAAACAGCTGTTGAACCTGGCCGGCGAGCAGACGATGCTCCAGGCGACCCTGCGCCGCCTCGGCGATCTCGTGCCGGCCACGCGCGTGCTCGTGCTGACCAACCAACGGCTGGTCGAGCCCATCGCGCGTCAGCTGCCCGAGCTACCGCCCGCATCGATTATCGGCGAACCGTGCCGCCGCGATACGGCTCCTGCCATCGGATTGGCCGCCGCCATCATCGCCCAGCGCGATCCCGCTGCCACCATGGTCGTCATGCCGGCCGATCACGTGATCCGGCCCGCTGCCGTGTTTCAGCGCGCGATCACCCAGGCTGCTCAACTCGTGGACGCCGACCCTGGAACAATCGTGACGTTTGGAATCCCGCCTGCGTACCCCGCCGAATCGTTCGGCTACATCGAACGTGGCCACGCGCTGCCTCAGGCCGCCGGAGCCCCGGTGTACGAAGTCGCACGTTTTCGCGAGAAACCCACGGCGGACGTCGCGCGCCAGTATGTGGAAGCGGGACGATACTACTGGAACTCCGGGATCTTCGTCTGGAAAACGCACACCATTCTCGATGCGCTGCACCGTTACGAACCTGACATGTTCGCACACCTGCAGGCCATCGCGGAGTCGATCACGTCCGATCACTTTGACACCACACTGGAGCGTGAGTTTGCAGCGATCACCGGCAAGTCGATCGATTATGCCGTGATGGAACATTATGACCGTATCGCCGTGATCGAGGCGCCGTTCGAATGGGACGACCTGGGCAGCTGGCGCGCACTGGCGCGGCTGCATGGAGCCGATGCAAACGGCAACACTCTTGTCGGTGATAGTCTCGTGGTGCGCACGACGAACACCATCATTCGCTCGACTCCCGATCACCTGGTCGCTGCCATCGGCGTCGACAACATCATCATCGTGCACACACCCGACGCGACTCTGGTGGTGCGTCAGGACGATGAAGAGGCGGTCCGCGAGATCGTGAAACGGATCGAGGACGAGGGCTGGGACCGATACTTGTAGACGTGTCCCGGAGTCAGTCGCGTTAGAAATGACGAATGACGAATGACGAATGACGAATGACGAAAAACTGACCCTCCGTGGCCGCGCCAGACAGGCGTGGTTCCTGTGGCTTCTGCTTGCCGGCGTACTTTGTCGGACGGGGCTTCTCTCCGCTGACGAAGTGGCGGCGCAAGACACGTCCGATGAGTCGGGGATGCGTGTCAACGTTCCGGCGGCGACGCTGGGAGGCAAGCAGTTCTGGGCCGACGAATTGGTGCACGGTTCCTGGCGGATCCAGAGAAATGTGCTGTCGGGCCACTATCGACTGCTCGACCCGGACAACACCCGGCGCGCCTGGGGTACTTGGGACCATTGCCACGATCAGTGGAACGAAATCAAGAAGAAAGAACGGATTCTACCGCTGAAGCCCAAGGTCGTGCTCGTTCTGCACGGTCTCGGACGCACTCGATCGTCAATGTCGAAACTGGTCAACTACCTGGCGCAAAACGGGCCCTACGACGTGCTGAACGTCACGTACGCCAGCACGCGCGTTCCGTTGAGCGAGGACGCCAAGAGCCTGGCCCACGTGGTCAGCCATCTGGAGGGTGTGGAGGAAATCAACTTCGTCGCGCACAGCATGGGTAACCTGGTCGTCCGCCACTTTCTGCACGATCAGCTGGTGGCCGCTCGCGGACTCGGCAACGATCCGCGCATCCACCGATTCGTGATGCTGGCCCCTCCCAACCAGGGCGCTTCGCTGGCGGAACGATTTCAATATGATCCGGTCTTTCGCGTCGCGTTCGGGACGGGCGGTCAGCAATTCACGCAGCAATGGGAGCGGCTGCTGGAACGTTTGGCCACTCCGCCTTGTCCGTTCGGAATCATCGCCGGCGGCGCGGCGGACGGCGGAGGCCGCAACCCGATGCTGGAGGGAGATGACGACATGGTGGTGACGGTCGAGGAAACTCGCCTGCCCGGCGCCGCAGATTTCGTGATCGTGCCCGCGGTCCACACGTATATCATGGACGATGCCCGCGTGCACGAGTACACCCTGCGATTCCTCCGGCATGAGTACTTCATCGCGGAAGAAGTGCGTGCGCCGATCAAGGTCGAGCCGAAGAAATCGAACGACGTGCCATGAGTGATTTTCCCGCGACTGGACGACTGGCCGGTATCGATTACGGGACCGTGCGCATTGGCGTCGCGATTTCGGACCCGGGTCGCACGATTGCCAGCCCCTACGAGAATTACACGCGGCGGGACGAAGCACGCGATGCCCAGTTCTTTCGACAACTGGTCCGCGACGAGGATGTGGTCGGATTCGTCGTCGGTCTGCCGGTGCACACCAGCGGTGAGGAGAGTCAGAAGTCCTACGAGGTTCGCACGTTCGCGGCTTGGCTGGCCCGCGTCACGGACCGGCCCACACGCTTCTACGACGAACGATTCACCACGCGTGAAGCCACCTATCTGCTGGGCGAAGCACAATTGACTAAGAAGAAACGCAAGCGGCGTTTGGATATGGTCGCCGCCCAACTCCTGCTGGCAGCTTTTCTCGAGTCGGATCAACAGGGGACACCACCCACCGCACTTGAAGATGCCTAGCCGCAGTACTGCTTGCCTGCCCCGGTGTCGATCCGCTACAACATAGCAGTGGGCGAAACTATCTATCCGAAAGGACGGCGACCAATGCGCAAGACTGTACAACCTGTTTGCATGCTGGTGGTGGTGGTGATATTTCTTGCCGCAGCGAGCGGCCATGTGCGGGGCGCCGGTGTCGGCGAGAGCAAGAGTTTTCACGGGCCGGTGGGACTGCAGCTGTACAGTCTGCGCGACCAGTTCAAGGAACACGGGGTGGCCCCGATGCTCGATCAGGTCGCCAAGTGGGGATTCAAGTATGTTGAAGTCGCCGGTACCTACGGGATGTCGAACACGGATTTCAAGGCTGAGCTTGACCGGCGCGGCCTGATGCCGATCGGCAGCCACTTCCCCTACCAACGCCTGCGCGATGACATTGCCGGCGTGATCCGCGATGCCAAGGAACTGGGTCTTATTTACGTGGGCTGCGCCTGGATCGACCATCAGGCGCCGTTTGACGAAAAGCAGTGCCGCGCTGCGGCGGCCGTCTTTAACGCCGCTGGCAAGGCACTGGCCGAACAAGGCCTGAAATTCTACTACCACAATCACGGATTTGAGTTTTATCCGCACCAGTCGGGAACGCTCTTCGACCTGCTGGTTGCCGAGACCGATCCCAAGTGCGTCTACTTCCAGATGGACGTGCTGTGGACCGTGTTCCCCGGTCAGGATCCTGCCAAGCTGCTGGACAAGTATCCCGACCGCTGGCTGTTGCTGCACCTGAAAGATCTCAAGAAAGGTGTCGAGACGGGCAGCCTCTCCGGCCACACGGAGTTGACGAATGACGTGACCTTGGGCAGCGGTCAGGTGGCCTGGCCCGCGCTGCTGGCGCCGCGCAGAAAGTGGGCGTGAAGTACTACTTCATCGAGGACGAATCACCCACGGTCCTGGAGCAGATTCCGCGCAGCCTCAAGTTCCTCGAACAACTCAAGTTCTGACGTAGAGCAAGCGTCCCGCTTGCTCAGGCACAACCGAGACGGTTATGCTACCCGGTGTGGCGTCTCGCTGGTTCCCGCACAACCGGGACGGTTGTGCTACGACGGATCCTGGCAGAGCCGGTCCAGCACGTCCTCCAGGCCTGGTGTGGATGGCCCGGCCGGGTCGCCCAGGTATTCCAACAAGGCGCGGTCCCGCAGTTGTGGGTGAACCGACGATTCACCTTCCCCCACACCGGTCAATCCGTGCAACCGGTTGATCACCAACAGCGCATCCAGTGGTGACAAGTACATGTCACCACTTACGTCCCAGTAGGTCGAACTCAAGTTTACTCCCACCAACGGCCGAGCGCCGGACGTGTTCAGCGCATTGATCACCAGCAGGGCGTCGAGCGGCGACACGTAGCCGTCGCCATTCACGTCGCTCGCCGCCCGGGAGTTCCGGTACACGTACACCGGGGCCGGAATCGTGTCCAGCACCGCGTTAACGACCGCCGGACGGGCCGCATGCACGTAGACCAGGTACTGTGCGCCGGCTGTGACGGGTACGCGCAAGACGCCGTCGTGCATGGCCAGCGCCACGGGCCGCCAGTGGTCATCGTACACCTGGATGGCCGACGGCTCCCCTTCCGAATTGGCCGCTGCCCGCAGCGTGCCGCTCGTGGGAGCCTGCAACAGCAGCAGCGACTCTCCGCTGCCTACCTGCAGGTTCGCCACGTACACGCTGGCCGGCGGCGTGGAGGCCAGCAGCAGCTGTTTGCCAATGAACTGCGTTTTCAAGCCGTACTCGCCGAAGTCGTAATCCTCGGCCACCATGTCAGGCAACAACTCCACACCCACGAACTGATCGTTCTCCAGCGTGCCCAGGCGGGGTGTTCCCAGCGTGTCGCGACCATCCTGGAACAGCAGCGGCTGGGTCTCCGCGATCGTGTACACACCAGCCGGCAGGTCGTCCGCGCGGTAGTGGCCCGTCGCATCGGTCAGGACCGTGCGTGTCACCGGTCCCTCGATCGTGATCGGCACGTTGGGCAGCCCCATTTCCTGCGGATCGCAGATCCCGTCGTTGTCCACATCCACGTACACGTGGCCCGCGATGCTGGCATTACCGGCTTCGCCTGTGCGGTAGTTGCCGAAATCCAGCACTGCGAGGTCGTTGGACGTTGACAAGGTGACCACGTACAGGCCGCTGTTCACCGGAGGTTCGGTGAGTCGAATTCCCTGGTCCTCAGGATAGCTCTGCCACCAGCCGGAGACGCGCTTCTGAGCCACCACGTACGTGCCAGGTGACAAATCGGGGAAATGGTACCAGCCGGTCTCATCTTCCGATGTCACGGGATCGTCGGCCTGCGTAGGAGTGGTGGCCAGCAGTTGGCCTTGTCCGTCGAGCAGATAGATCGGGTAACCCGCCACACCCGGGCCCACCACACCAGGACCACCTTCGTCGAGATCTTCAAACGTGCGTCCGACCACCAGCATCGTAGGCTCTGCTTCCACCTGGATCGTCACGACCGCCACGTTCGAGCGCGCCACCATCATCCTGCACCGTATAACGGAACAGGTCGGTGCCTGCGAATCCCGCGCGCGGCGTGTACCGCACGCTGCCGTCGGCCTGGAGCGCGACCGTACCCGACGTGGGCCCCACTTCGATGCGCAGCGTCGTGCGATCGATCGCCGAGTCGACATCCGTGTCGTTGCTCAACACGTACAGATCCGTGGGTGTGTCGCGCAGGACGATCGCCGTGTCATCGCGCGCTAGCGGCGGATCGTTGACCGGAGTGACCGTGATGTGCACCAGGCCCATATCCGCTTGGCCCCGCGCGTCGCGGATCTCGTACCACAACAGTTCGTCACCCACGAAGTCTGCGGCGGGGGTGTATTGGATGCGTCCCGTCGCGGAGTCGACCTCGGCGGTGCCCTGCAGCGGACCGACCAGGATCCGCACCGAGCTGGGATCGAGATCTCCGTCCGCATCCGTATCGTTGGCCGCCACGTCGATCGAGACCGGCGTGTCTTCCGGGGTCTCGGCCGCATCGGCGACGGCCTGCGGCGGATCGCTGGTGGGCAACACGTCGATTCGCACCGTGGCGGTGGCTGACTTCTCGGTGGCATCGAAGACGCGGTAGAGAAGCGTATCGATACCGATAAACCTGGTCGCGGGCGTGTACGTGATCTGACCGGTGAAGGGATCGATTTCCGCCCAGCCGTGCTGCGGCGCTGCGACGATCGACACGCTGGTCGGGTCGAGATCTCCATCGGCATCCGTGTCGTTGGCCAGGACATCGACAACCACCGACACTTCCTGGTCTGTCTGCGCCAGATCATCGAGGGCCAGCGGCGGATCGCTGATCGGCTGCACGGTGATCGTTGCCACCGCGCGGGCCGCGGCACCCAGGGTATCCGATACGCGATAGACGTAGCGATCGGTGCCGAAGAAGTCAGCCTCCGGCGTGTACGTCACGGTGCCGCTCTGCACGTCGACTTGCAGTATTCCATGCATCGGCGGCGCGACAATCGTGACCGAACTCAGGTCGAGGTTTCCGTCCGGATCTTGATCGTTGGCGAGCACCTCGACCACGACGGCCACACCTTCCGCGGTCGTGGCCGCGTCATTCACTGCGACCGGCGGCTGATTGCCCGGCAGCACGTGCACGACCACGTGCGCCGAGTCCACAAGCCCCTCGGCATCAGCGACTCGATAGGAGAACTCATCGTCGCCCGTGAAACCACTTGACGGGAGATACGTGATCACACCGCTGGCCGGATCGACAAACAGGCTGCCGGACGCGGGAACCGCGGTCACCGTGACCGTGCCCGGCTGCAAATGTCCTTCGGGATCCACGTCATTGGCCGTCACGTCGATGGCTACAGGCGTGCCAACGAGCGTGGTGACCACATCGTCGACTGCCGTGGGTGGGCGGTTGCCGGTCGGCGGCGCCTCGATTGCCACGACGTAATCTTCCACTTCGCCATCGACGGCCGGGCCGTCAAAGCCCAGGCCACCGGCACTGGAAAGGCGGAACCGAGCGAACGCATTCGCGCCGAGCGTCGCCGACGCTGGCACCTCGAAGAACAACGTGTTGAGACCCGGCAGCAGCGCGACACCGTCAAACACATGATCTTCCGTCTCAGACCACGTACCGTTATCGGAGAAGTCGATCCACGCATCGAGCCGTCCCTGGGCCGAAGCAGTCACTTCCAGCGCTGCCCACTGGCCGGGCACGAGCGGACTGAGGAACACGACGCCATCCTCGTCGTCGCTGCTTGTCGCATCATCGCCCGCGGCGAATGCATCGGGTTGTCCGTCCTCTTCGGCATCGACACGCGATCCGAGGTAGACCTGCGACCCCAGCGCATGCCGCGCGCCGTTGGAGGCCAGCAGCGTAGGAAACGTCGAGTCGGCAGCATCGCCGAAGTCCCACGCTTCGGCTGTAGGGGCCACGGCCAACGAGAACTCCGAGGTGTTTCCGTCCGGGTCGGTGGCGGTGGCCGTGATGAAGTGATCGAGTGGCAGCAGTTGGGGTAGCGTGAAGCTGAACTGCGCAATGCCCGTCGCGTCCGTCGTCACGTCGATCGTTCCCAGAAACGATTGTCCTTCACCATAACCAGATTCGTCGGCTTGACTGTTATCGAAGAACTCCAGCCGAAACGTCGTCTCCGGCGTGCTGTCGAGTGTGCCCTGGATCGTGGTGTCACCGGTGAGTGTGACGGCAGAAATTTCGGGATAGTTCTGCAATTCGTTGGCCGCCAGGTAACTGCCGATATCGACCAGGTCGATGTGATCGATCTCGGAGTTTGCGTCGATGTAGAACTCCACTTGGCCAATGCCTGTGTCGTCGGTTGGGACTTCATACCAGTTCGGGTACCAGCCCCCGACGAAATAGACTTGAGCCGAGTACAGCCAATTGGGGCGCCCTTCCATGGTGAGGGCGACGAGCGAGAAGGCACCATCAGGCTGGATCGTCACGTCCAGAACCTTGGGGCCTGGATCGAAGAATCCATCGGCGGCATCGTTCTGACTGACGCCATCGCCGCGCAAATCGATCCCCAAACCGCCGTTTGAGAAGATCTGGTTCGAGAGAATCGCGTTCCGCAGTGTTGACTGATGCTCCGACTGCTGGCCGATCACAACCACACCATGCCCGCCGTTGTACGCGATGACGTTGCCGGCTCCGGCATCTGGTCCGCCGACCCGGCTATCGCGCCCTACTTCGATGCGCACTCCATTAATCGTGTTGCCCAGGGCTGCCACGCCGTTGATGTCCGTGCCGATCAGGTTGCCCTGAATCACGTTTCCCAAAGAGAATCCCTCAACGGGTCGGATCCAGATTCCGTCGCCGTTGTTCCCTGAGATGACGTTGCGCTTCTGGGACAGTACCGCCGATCAGATTGTTGTCGGCCTCCACGATCATGATCCCCGCGCCGCCTTCCGAGTCGAACGCGGTGCCGTTGCTCAACGGCAGGGTACCTGTCACGTCGGTCCCAATCAGGTTTCCTTGTACAACGTTCCCTGGGGCCCCGCCAAACTCGCCGTTGATCTGGAGTCCTGCATTCAAGTTGCCCGAGATCAAGTTGCCGGCACCCGCGGTGACTCCTCCGACCACCGCACCCGACGAACGCAGCCGGATACCGGTCATGTTGCCCAGGGACTTCGTACCCGAGGCATCGGTGCCGACGAAGTTGCCCATGATCCGAGTTCTCGGCGCCCCAGGATCGACCGACGTCGACTCGGCAGCGATGCCGGCGGATGTGAACCCGGACACGAGGTTGCGTGCGGCGGGCGTGGTGCCACCGACCAGGTTATCATCCGGCCCCACCGCAACTCCGTTGGCCTGCGAGAAGTCGTATTGCCCCGCTTCCCAGTATGCGACGGACCCACTCACGTCCACGCCGATGTAGTTCCCTTCAACGACTGAACGGCTTCCCACGAAGTTCATCTGTGTGCCGCCGTACCAGCCGTATCGGCCGGACAGGAACCGATTAACACATAGTCCTCGCAGGATGCTATCGTCGGCATAGACGTCCAGGCCGTTGATCCCGGTGCCCGCCAGGCTGCCATCCAGTTCGATCATGATCGCAGCGGGTTCCGCGTCCGTGGCCGGCAAGGCGCCGGGCTGGGTATAGCCGTCGATGACCACGGCGTCCGTGATTCGGGGAAGAGCGCTCTCTGGTTGGATCGTGTGCGGGCCGGGTCCCGGGATATTGAACGTGATGGTCTCTCTTCCCGGCCAGAAGTTCGCGCGGTTGATCGCCTCGCGCAACGTCATGTGATCGTTGTCGGGCTGTCCGTCGTCGTTGTCATCCACGGAGTTCACAACGATCGTCGTCCCGGCCCCGGCCTCAATGGCGGCCGGACCAATCGCTGTGCCGCCCACGTTTTCAAAAAGCGCGAACGTGTCTGCATGGACGGCCACGGCGCTTGCCGGCACCTGGTACCAGTGATCGAACGGTTGGTCAGCCGTAGGTCCGAAACCGTAGACGGTGCCAATCACGTTGCTGACAGGAAGATGAAATGTGACCGGTCCGCTTCCCGGGGCGAGCGAGAAGAAACCGAGCGGGAAGCTCACGCCCGGCGGCATGTCATAGGGGGATGGGTTGTCCTGCGCGCGGACGGGCGCAACGTGTCACCCGGCTGGACTTCCAGGATCACGTACTGTCCATCCATCGCATTCGGGAGCGACGCAATGTTGTTTTGCAGGCGGTCAAGCACACCGTCACTGTTCGCATCGCCGCTGTTCGGTCCGGCATCTTCCACGATGTCGAGCACGCCATCGCCGTCGGTGTCGGCCGCCACGGGCACGCAGTTGGAAAACTCCGACGTGTTGTCGTAGAAACTCCCCGTGGCCGTCGCGCTGACGACGTACCCCGCGGGCACCTCGACCGGCAAGACGGCCGAAAACAAGCGGGTCCCCATCGCGTACACGTCGTCCAGCGAACCCAGGTAGATCTGGCCTTCGCCGTAACCCGACGCGTCCGCCTCCGGACTGGCATAGAAGTCCAGGGTCCAGTGCAGCGGATTCGTAATGAAAACGTCGGCCGGCACTTCATAGCTGGCGAGCGTCCCTTCGATGGTCGTGGTGCCGGCACCGGCGAAGGCGTTGCTCAGCACCGGCGCATTGGGAAAATCGACGATCGTGTGATCGATCCCGGGCCGCTGCGGATTGACCCCTGGGGGCAACGGCGGGGTGCTCGATCCAGGCGTCGGAACGCTGAACACGTACTCGATCCCCAGGCCGCCGTTCGCGAAGATGGAGTTTCCGCGAACGCGCGGGAAGAGAACTTCCGACAAGTGCACGCCGTGGCCACCGTTATGGGCAATGAGGTTGCCCGCGCCCGGTTGCGGGCCGCCGATTTCGGCGCCGCCGCCGAATACGCCTGTCGAAGCGCCCGCCGCGACCAGAATGCCGTCGCCGCCGTTGCCCAGCGGCGTCACTGCGTCCGCCGCCACCCCGATGAAGTTTCCGTAGATCGGATAGGTCTCGCCGGGCACGTGGATCGAGGCCGTGCCAATGACTTGGATGCCCGTGCCCACATTCCCCGAGATGACATTGCCCGCGCCGGCCTCCATGCCACCAATTGCGTCTCGACCGGCAAACGTCGACAGAAACTCGCTGATCAGGATCCCGGTACCGTTTCCCACCGCGGCATCGCCCGCGGCATTCGTGCCAATGTAGTTCCCTTCGATGCGGTTGGTGGTGCCGCCGACGCCCGTCACATTCTTGATCGTGACCCCCACGGCGTTGCCCGAGATCACGTTGCGCGCCTCAGGCGTCCGCCCGCCAACCGTATTGTTAGTAGCCCGGTGCAATTCGATCCCTGCCTGGCCGTTGCCCAGCGCCGCGGTACCTGTTGAGTCGGTACCGATCAAGTTGCCCACTATCTCGTTGCCAACCACTCCGGGACCCAGGAAGATCCCCCACGCGGTGTTGCCAGAGATGACATTCCCCGCGTTCGGAGACGTCCCGCCAATCGTGTTGTTGTCGGACTCCAGGACCAGGACGCCCGCTCCTTCGTTGGCCAGCGCCAGCGTGCCCCTCACATCGGTGCCAAGGTAGCAGCCCTCGATCGTGTTTCCGTCGCCGGTCTTGAGCAGCAGGGCATTGCCCGTCTCGAGCTCACCATCGCTTTGGAAGCGGTTGATCACCAAGCCGCGCACGGTACTGCTGCCGGCGGTGATGGTCAGCCCGTTGCCACGCAGTCCGGCGAGCGCGCCGTTGAGCTCGATCACGGGTGCGCCGGCGTAGTCCGGCTCGGTGGTCCCATCGATGACCACCGGATCGGTGATCACGGGCAACGGCGACGTCGGTTGAATCGTGTGGGGACCGGGGCCCGGGATGTTGAACGAAATCGTGTTCACGCCCGGTGCACTATTCGCCGCATTGATCGCCTCGCGCAAGCTGGTGTGCGTGGCATCCACGACGCCGTCGTCCACGTCGTCCGTCGTGTTCACGTCCAGAACCAACGGCGTGACGGTACCGAATGTCTCGGCCATGTTGTTCGTCAGGTCGGGATCGTCGCAGTACCCGCTGACGGTGGCCACGTTGTGGATCGTGCCGCCGAGCGTCGGCTGGACCTCGAGGGTGATCTCCACACTCTGTCCCGGCGCCAGCACGCCGATGTCGGCGATCACCGAGCCGGCCATTTCCGTGAACTTGACGGGCCGCTCCACGGTCAACAGGCCGTCAATGTTCCACCCCACGTCGGCCAGGCCGGCCCAGTCCAGGGCGGTGGGGTACCAGATCCGCATAGCGTTGGGCAAGCGTGGATCCATCAGCACTGGCTGGCCCCCTTCGGTGATCCCTTCGCGCCAGTGCGCCAGCGTATCGGGATCCAACGGCACATCGCCACCCATGTCGTACTCCAGTCGGGAAGCCGGGCCGGTGAACACGCCCTGCGCGGCATCTACATAAGTCTGCCAGGATCCAGCCGTGCCCAGTCCCAGCACGTGCATCATCTCGTGCAGCGCCACGGTGAAAAAGTCGAACTCGCCGGGATCGGCATCGCCGTCGTACGAGAACGTGACGGCCGGGTTCGTGTTAAAGGTGATCGTGCCACCCCAGGGTCCGAAGTCGGTGGGAGCGGATCCTGTCGCGCCGCGCTCGCCGCGCGTGGCAGCGGTGCGCGTGAAATCAGCAGTTCCCAGCACGTCGAAACTGCCGGGCCCGGCCAGCGCGCCCTCCTGCACTCCGGTGCCCGCATCGCCCAGGTCTCGCGCGCCGACATACACGACGATTTCGTTGTCGGGAATGACCAGATCTTCGATCCGTTCTTCCGCGCCCGTGGCCGGATTGTTGAAGATGGCTGTCCACGTGTTGCCTCCTGCCGGGACAATGGCCGCCAGATCGTCTCCCATGGCGCTCATCAGGATGTCGCCGGCCAGCTGCAGCAGGTCCTTCTTCTCCGGCGTATCGAAGAAGTTGCCGTGTCGTACGTGTAATCGAACCGCACGTGCAGGCCCGGACCCGGCACCTGGCTGGTCACCGAGCCCGTGGCCGTCTTGAGCACCGCCCCGCCCGGCAGCGCATCAGTGAGCGTGACGCCCGTGACGCTTTCCGGCCCTTCGTTCGTGACATCGATCGTGTAGGTCACGATCCCGCCTAGTCCGACCGGATCGGGCGCTGCTGTCGTGGCTAAGGACAGGTCAGCGTCCGACTGGGCGGGCCCGATCGTCAGCATATTCTCGACGTAGCCTAACCCGTAGGCTGCGTAGATCACGATGTTAGCAGGATCGAGGTTCTGAGCTGTCACCGAGAATTGGAAACTGGTCGATCGGTCCCCAGGGGGAATGACGACGTACTGTGGCAAATCGACCATCCAGGGTTCGTCAGAGAATAGCTGTACCAGAGCACCTTCTGCCGGCGCGGGAAGCAGTAGCGTGACGGTACCCGTGACTCGGCGTGCCATCCGGGACGCTGGCGTGCGACAGCGCCAGGCTGACGAGCTCGCCCGCATCTCCGATACCATCTCCGTCTGTGTCAAGCTGGTCCGGATTGAAGACCGCTGGGACGTTATCGTCCGCGTTATTCACACCATCGCCATCCGTGTCGAGGGTCCGCGCAACCTCTCGGAAGTACTCCCAATCAGGCAAGTTCGATACACCTCCGTATCTTGGCGGCTCAACAACGCCCGCGAAATTTCGCAACGACCGGAAGTCGTATCGCAGATGATTCCATTCCTCCAAGCTCTGAAGTGTCTCGAGTGTATTGGTGGCCGGCTTGTTGGGCTGATCGTTGATATTGGCACTGATTGTCTGGAGGTCCCGCGTGCCATCGTGGTTCCAGTCGATGATTCCGGCCAGCGACGCCGTTGCGACTTGGGCGGTGCCGGCGGCGTTGTAGCTGTAGACCACTCTCCAGGGATTGAACGTCACCTGCCAAGGCTTTCCAACGAGCACGCCTTGAAGCTCCAGCAGGTTACCCTCTTCGAGGGTGAGCAGGTCCGCCTGGGAGTATCGCGAATAGTCAAGTGGCCGCGTGGTTGCCCAGTCCAAGTAGGAGTAGGCGTAGTTCATGATGCTCAGCTGGTTGGGCTTGTAGTTGATCCGGCCCAGCGCATGCGCCGCGGCATCCGCACTGACGGGGCCCCCGTGACTGAGGCCCAGGTTGTGCCCGAGTTCGTGCATGAAGGCAGCGGCATCCGTGTCCCAGTCAGCCTCTTTCTTGTTGATGAAGTCATCCCCCAGAAGTTCGCCCCACCCAGGCGCTCCAGCGACGGCTGCCGCGACGATCGTGTAGTGGTAGACCAGGCTACGGGCGCCGAGAATGTCGGCTGTGTTTGGTGCCGCCCGATCGAAGACAGTGCCAAAGTACTTCTTCTTCAGATCCCAGAAGTCATCATTCGCGGCGGGTGTCCGCTCAAACGGGACGGCCGCCGCGGAATAAGGTATGGGATCGCCGACGTCCTGCAATGCAGGATGATTGACGTGCAGTTCGATGCCCGTGGCATTTCCACCGGGATTGCTTACCGGCGCGACGAAAAGCCGATTTCACCGCGTCAATCGAGATCTGTGCGGGCATATAGCCCTGCATCCAATCCAGCTCCACAAACACGTCCTTGCGGTCCCATTTTGCTCCGAGGCCCGGCAAGTCAAGGTCGATCACGCTGTCGCCGTTGAAGTCCAGGCCGTTGCGTTCCCATTCATCGGGCAAGGCATCGCCGTCGCTGTCTACCTTCCCGTCTCCGTCGGGATCGCCGTACACCGCGGAGAATTCGGATGTCGACAGAGCGGCGTCCGTGGCCGTGGCACTCAGGAACAACGCGGTTGCCGGTAGCAGCGGAGGGGCCAGTGGACCGTTGAGCAGCAAGGTGAACACTCCCTCGGCAGTGGGCCGTGCCGAGCCCAGGTAGAATCGGCCTTCGCCAAAGCCCGATGGATCCACCGTCGTGTTGGCGTAGATGTCGACCGTTGCCTGCTCTGGCGAAAGCGTTCTCAGAAGTCCCGTGATGTACGTCTTGTTCGGCACCGGATCGTACCAGGCCGTGACACCTACCGGGAAATTCATCAAGTCGTTCGGGCCGTCATCTCCATCAGGATCGAAGGAAGCGGTAAGCGGTTCATCGTCATCGTTCGGCGTGACACCATCTTGCTGCGGACGGACCTGCTCTTCGCCAAACAGATTGATCCCCAGTCTTGCGTTTTCGTAGATCTCGTTGCGGCGGATCAAGTTTCTTACGGCCGTGCTCCCGGAGATGTGAATACCGTCGCCGAGATTGGCCGAAATCACGTTGGAGTTGCCGGTGCTGGGCGCGGGTGCGTTGTTGGTCACCGGCTCCCCAATCACCGTCTGCGGAGCGAATTCGATGTAGACACCGTGCGCTGCGTTGCCAAGGACCGCATCATTCTTGTCGCGGCCCACTACGTTGCCCTTGATTTCATTGCCACTCGCGGCAAAACCCTTGATGTGCACGCCCGCTTCCCAGTTGCCGGAAATCAAGTTGCCGGTGCCTCGCCGAGCTTGGCCGCAGTCCCCCCGATCAACGTCGCCATGGCGCGATGGATCAGCACTCCGTCTGCTGAGTTTCCCATGTTGGTTCCCGTGCCGTCTCTGTTCATTCCGATGTAGTTGCCCTGGATCTTGTTCTTGAGCGCGTCTGCGCCGAAGATCACGACACCGCAGCCCAGGTTCCCCGAAATGACGTTGCGACGATCCGACGTTTCGCCGCCAATGATGTTCTCGGGAGCGTCTTCGACGTACACTCCCGCACCACCGTTCGGAAGAGGCTCGGTCCCCGCGATATTCGTGCCCACGTAATTGCCGAACACCTGATTCCCCTTGGCGGTCTTGCCCGCAATCCGGATCCCATCGCCGGCGTTGCCCGAGATGACGTTGCGCAGCCCCCACTCGGTGTGACCGACTTCGTTCGCCGGAGCGTCCTGGATCCAAATGCCGTGCAGACCGCTTCCCAGGTCCTTGGTCCCCGACACGTCCGTGCCGATGAAGTTGCCGTAGAGTCGATTGAGTGTGGCGGTGGAGCCCTGGATCGAGATTCCGGCAAAGGTGCTGGCGGCAATCGTGTTGCCGTCGAGCGTGGTCTTCGGTGCGTCCGTGATCGTGATGCCATCAAGGTTGTTACCCAAGGCCTGCAGGCCGGTGGCGTCCGTGCCGATGTAGTTCCGCGATACGGCGTTCTCTTGAGCGGTCTGCCCCTGGATCCAGACGCCACTTCCCAAGTTACCCGAGATCGTGTTGGTCACCACCGAGTTCTGGGGGGCATCGGAGATGTCGACACCGCTGAAGAAGTTGGCCAGCGCGGCAGTACCGGCCAGATTGGTCCCGATCTTATTGCCAGTGACCAAGTTCTGCTTGGCGTTCGACTCGGACAGGCGCACGCCGCTGGCCGCATTGCCCGAGATGAGGTTCTGCGTGATTCGATTACTGGGGGCACCTTGGATTTCCACACCATTCACCCAGTTCGGCAGGGCGGTATTGCCGGTCAGGTCGGTGCCGATCTTGTTGGAAGTGAGCACGTTGTCGTGCGACTGGAGACCAACGATCAACACGCCGCCGAGATTTCCCGAGATCAGATTGCCGGCGTCGGCATCTGTGCCGCCAATCACGTTGTTGGGGGACCGATCGATCTGGATGCCCACGTGGCGGTTGCCCGTTTCGTCGCCCGTCTTGGGTTTCTTGTCGGGATCGACCAGCTTGCCGGTCTTGTCGGTGCCGATCAGATTCCGCTGGATGAGATTGCCACCGAAGTACGCGCCGTCAGGGCCCACACCCACGATGCTCACACCCGTACCCGAATTGCCGGAGATCAGGTTGCCGAAATTGGCGCTGCTGCCACCGATCTCGTTGTCGTGGGCGCCCAACACACCAGGATCCCCGCGTCATTGGGCAGCGGCGTCTGACCGTTCTGCTGCATGCCAATGTAGTTGCCAAAAAGCTTGTTATCGCGCACGTTCGTCGCCAGGACGTCACCGAGCTTCGATCCCAGCACGATGCCCGGTCCGTGGTTCCCGACCACCAGATTCTCCTGGATCACGTTGTTGTAGGAGCCCACCATGATGCCGGTCGTGGCGATCCCCGCCGACAGCGGATACGTGGGGACCTGCCCCGACGCGGTGGCACCCAGGAAATTGCCTACGATCTGACTGTTGCCACCGGCCCACAGCCAGATGCCCAGGCCGTTTTCCGAGACGATCGTCGTGCCCAGGAACTCCTGATGGGTGATCGGTCGCCCATAGAACGAGTGAATCGCCAGACCGTGCACTTCACTCTGGCCGCCAAAGATCTCCAGTCCGTTCGTGCCGATCGGCAGCAAGCTACCATCCAGTTCGATCTTGATGATCGCATTGTTGCCCTGTTGAAGTGTGAGACTCGTCGGGCTGGCACCGGGCTGCGAATAACCGTCGATCGAGATCGGATCAATAATCGCTGGCAGACGCGTGGCGGGTTTGATCACGTGCGGGCCCGCACTGGGAATGTTGAACTCGATTGTGTCCTTGCCCACGCTGGCGTTGGCCTCCATGATCGCCGCGCGCAGCGTGGTACTTCCCGTGATCGTCGTGGCTTTTCCGTCGCCAGGGATCCAGTCCGGTTCGTCGCCCGGCGAATTGACCGTGAACACCGATAACAGGCGGCGGTCCTCTAACAGTTCGACCAACAACTGCCGCCTGCGCAGGGAACGAAGCAACTGCCGCCGCGAGAAGTGACGAAGGCCTGTCATGAGCGTGGCCTCCTAATGGGTGCGCGTGAGAAGGGGCGAGACCACACGATTGCCCGTCAGCTTACGCCTTGCACAGGGGCAATACAATGATCTGCGCGGATATTCCCCGCGCCGCTGCGCTGCGGTCCGGGAACCCACCTGAGCCACGATCAACTGCCCCGGCAGAGGCATCGTAGAGCGAGCGTCTCGCTTGCTCATCCATAAAGTGACATACGCCTGTCATGGGCCTCCATCACGTTGTCGCCGCCGCGGGGATATTTGCCTGCCCTTGCCATCTTGTCGGGGAAAATGTCCCGGTCCCCTTCCGTCGATCTGCTATAGTGACCGACGATGCGCACGCGGGCACTCTCACTTCGGCGACGGGCATGAACCTGTCGTCACACGATGGAGGTACGAAGGATGAGTGAAGTAATGATGACCGTGCGCGATCAGCAACGAGCGCTGCACAATACGTTGCACGGGTCCGACATCGATCGGCTCGTCGCGGCGTTGAGTGCCGATCCCGAGACCCTCGACGAGTTGGGGGAAGCGACCGCCCGCTTCCAGCAACGGACGCCGCCGAGTGCGTTCTTTCACAACTGGCACAACGGCGTGTGCGACGAACCGTGGGACGCTGGCGTCTGTATCATCGACTTGCCGGCTCGACTGGTGGCCTGCCAATCGACCTATTCCCGTCCTGCCACGCAGGGTTCCGTCGAGTATCACGACGGCCAGTGTGCCACCACACTTCTTGTCCGCTATGGCCTGGCCGAAGACTGGATGATCACGTCCGAACTGGAGGAATGGCGATCGATCGCGGAGCGACGGCGGAAGGCCCGCCCAGATCGGCCGACGACTCCGACACGGGAAGTGCTTTACGGCACGCTGCGCCGCTACCTGGTCGACCAGTGTCTATCCGCCCGCCATGCCGGTCTGGACGATCCGCTTGTCGAGATCCACAAGAACTGGCTGCTCACCAACCGCCAGGATCTCGGCGGACGAGCACCTCGCGACGTGTTGTTGGCCGACATGGATCACATCGAAGCGGACGTGTCCCATCGTGCCGCGCAGTGGAGCCGCTTGGGGAAATGCCCGCCTGGCATCTCCACAACTGCGGCGGCATATCAGTGGGGCGGGATCGGCGTTCACGAATGGATCTTGTACTACGACCTCGTGCGTCACCTGCTCGAGGAGTGTTGGGTCCATGTGCAGACACGCCCCAACCTGCCCGTGGATGAAGTGTGTTCGCGGTTGGCGGACTTGCAGCGCCAATGGCTCGAGTCACCCCAGGAGGAACTCGATGGCTATGCACCCGGTGCGGTCGTGGAGCTGGAAAGACGCCGGGTTCCGTTCGCCGTGACCGGCCGGGAAGCGATGGTCGACGACGATTTTCCACTGTGCCAGATGATGACCGAAATGGACAGCCCTGTCTTCTGCCATCTCGATGGCTGCAACATGGAGGATGACTTCGCCTTCTCGCGGTGCCTGACTCGCGCCGAATGGAGCTAGCAGCAGGAAGACTTCTCGGCGGAGTTCTCCCGCGAATGCGACTCCTGGCAAACGGAGTGAAGGTAGAGCGCGCGTCTCGCCGACTCAGGCACAACCGGGACGGTTATGCTGCCGGTCGCTGCGTCTCGCTGGTTCCCGCACAACCGGGACGGTTATGCTGCCGGTCGCTGCGTCTCGCTGGTTCCCGCACAACCGGGACGGTTATGCTACCGGTCGTTGCATCTCGCTTGGACTCGCACAACCGGGACGGTTGTGCTACGGGTGGGACCAGTCGCGCCAGACGTCGCGCGCGGCACGGAGCAACTTGTCGGGACTCCAGTCGCTGCGGCTGGGCACGGGCGCTTCACTGCCGGGACAGGCGACCAGGAACGTCAGTTCCTGGATGCCACCGGCCGCCAGGTGCAGGGGGAACTCCATCCTTCCCGGCGGGTAGATGGATTGATCCTTCGTGCCACCCACGTCGACGTAGTACAGGGCCGTGTCGTTCAACTGGCCCGCCTGAACCTTGTCCAACGCCGGTGTTTCGCCGGCCGCAAAAACCCAGATCGCGTTCAGGATCGGGTTCTGGTCCGGCGCATGCGCCGCCGGTCGGACGATCACCGACAGCTTGCCGTCACCGTCTTCGTCGCGAGCCTGGAACACCAGCAGGCCCGGCTGATGTTGTCCCCATTTCGCGACCGGATCGACCGCCTGCTCCGCGGCCCCTTCCGCTCGGCACCGCAGCGGGCGCTGTCCGGCCGCGTTCCAATGGCTCTCGCACAGTCCCAGCAAGACCTTCGCGGTACTGCCCGCCGGCACGGCGAAGCCGTACACGATCGGCACACCCCCCATCCCGGCGCGGATATTGCGGAATGCCGCGTCGCACTCCACTTTCGGTTTACCCCAGCCAGGCAGTGACACAGCTTCGTCACTGTATCCCCAGTCCAATTGCGGCTGCGCGTCGATGACTTCGCGCGGCAACACCAGCACCGTGCGACCTCCAATTCGTGCCGTTCGCCGTCCCAGCTGCATACCGGCCGAAGTGTCCAGGGCCAGCACCACGTCGAGCGGTTTACCCTGCAGTTCCTTGAGTTGCACCCGCAGCACATCGACGCCCGCCGGAAAATCGGCGCACGATACATCGTGCGAATCATTTCCACCGCGCCATGGTTCGACATGACACAAGCGGCCGGAATCACATCATCCAGTTTGAGTGGAGCCACCTGCACGTCCGCCTCGGCCACGCCTTCACCGCGCAGCCGCACATCGACTGTCCCCCAGTCCTCGACCAGCCGTCCGCGCTCATCCACCTGCGACGGCGAAAAACCCGGCGACGCGATCTCCAGCGGATCGCCGGCGATGGTCAGGCGAGACAGGACCACGATCAATACCCACGTCAGGGTGAGGCATCTCATACGTTATCTCCCGTGGCAAAGGTCGACTGCTGGGGTGAATGCACGTGCTTGATGCCGTACAGCTCACAGAACCCTTCCAGGATCCGGCGATGGTTACCGAGCACGACCACCTGGTGGAACCCCTTCACATCGCGGCAATCCTCGACGTTGTCCATCCGCAGTTCGACCGACGTGCGACAGCCTCCGGCCGGCGGAGTGTCGACGTTTCCCACGACCGTACCGGTGTCGATGATCATTTCGTTCGGGCTGGTGAGCCGCACCAGCGTGGCCGGCTGGCCTTCCGGCCACAGGACTTGTGTCGACACACCCAACGAAGACTCGGAATGGTCGCGCAGGATGTAGGGCGCGGGCGGTTTGTCGAAGCCATCCAACCGCGTGCCGCTGGTGCAATGGGCGGCGATCAACACGTTCTTGTAGGTCTCGGGGACCGGATCGTTCATGTAGCCGGGGCGATCCAGCAGATAGCTGGTCATCATCATGGAGATCGCGCCGTACAGGTCGGCCTCACAGCCGGCCGTGATGCCCTGGTCCTGCAACAGCGTCCAGGCGCCACAGGGAGGGGTAGGAACCAGATGCGCGCCGACCATGCCCAGGCAATCCATCGACAACGCGTTGGCCTTCTCTGCGGCTAGCAACCGCTTGGCCGTCAAGTAGGCTCGCGCGCAGTTGACGATATCCTCTTCGGTCGGTTCGACGATCTTCTGAGCGTTCTTCCGCAGATCGTTGGCAACGTCACGTACCTCTTCCGTCACCGTCTGTTTGTCGAATGCCAGGTTGAACGTATCGCGCGGAATCGCCCGGACCTTCACGCCCAGACGGTCGAGCACCGTCTCGTTGGTGCGGTCCGAGTGGATCCACAACACGCGTGTCTCTTCGAATCTCCGCTTGGCCTGAACCATCTTCAAGGCGTCTTCGACGCCCGACCAGGCGAGCGTGGAAATCAGCGCACGTTCGGCATCCGAGAGGCCTGATCGATATGGCCCGTGAAGGCCGTGCCCACGGGAGCAAAGACCAGCACCGGGGCCGTCGTCTCTTGGGCGATCTTGGTCACCCAACTCCAGCATTGCATGTGTTGCAGCATCACCAGGATGCCGTCCGGAGATTCCCCCGTGATCTTCTTGATCCAGGCCGTCACGCCTTCTTCCGTGCTGATCGGCGCCGGATCCAGCGCCACGTCGATTCCCATCTTCCCTGCGGACTGCTCCAACAGGCTGCGATATTCCTGCTGATGCCCGTCGAGATCGTAGGTCGTACCGGGCCAGCCTAACCACACGGGACGGGGCATTTCCAGAAACGTAGCAGCGATGCGCACTTTCGGATTCGGACGCAGGCCGGCTGGATCGATGAAATCGCCGGGCGCAGGGCCGTTCTTCCCGGCAGCCCAACCCGTCAAGCCGGTGGCGGCCAAGCCGGCACCGAGGGCCGAAGCGGAAAGAAACTGCAGACATTCCCGGCGGTTCAAACAGCAGCGGTGGCAATCGTGCTTGAGCATGACGCTACTCTCCTCGCGGAATGGTTGGGCGTGATGGGTGTCGAGACAGGCGGCCCGTTACTCGACGGAATGCGGCATGACCCTGATTAGACACGATGTCCCGGCCGATGCAAGCAGTGCTTTCAGGGCAGCGCACGGCGCAGCTTGTCCAGCAATTCGGACGTCATGCCGACCTGAGCGCTCGCCGACACACCCGGCCAGCGCTGACTACTGACATGCGTGGTGCCGTCGGGTCGACGGATGCAGACGGTCACTTGCGGCACACTCGCCTGCGGATCTTGCTGGGCAGCCCCGACCACGACAGACCACTGGCTGTTGGCGCGTTGTGCCGCGGTCGTCGCCAGCAATTCGAGTTTTCCCGTTCGCGCTGTGCCGTTCCACGCATCGTCGGCGACGCCCAGCACGGTTCGCAGCTGCTCTTCGCTGGGAGCCACGAAGGCCCCGGCCACGGCCTTCGCTGCCAACTGAGTGTGGCAGAGTGCAGCCACCAGGCTGCCACCGCTGCCGACTTCCGCCACGGCGATCGTGTGGCCGGCAGCCAGCAGCTTGGCCAACACGCAGTCCTCCAAGGTCGCGGTCGCGTCGTCTGCGTAGATGAACTCATCCAGGTGCTGATGGAACAGCTGCCGCAGTTGTTCGAGCCGCGCTCGATCCTCCGGTCGATCGTGCGGCAGTGCGAACGTGAAATCGACACGCCCAGCTTCAAACTGAGACGATTCCAGAACGTCGGCCAGCAAGTGCATGTGGTCTTTCATCGTCTGATCGATCTGCGACTGGCCAATACCGATGAAGCGAATCGTCACCGAACAGCCGTTGGTCCGCGTGCCGAATCGTCGCGCAAGATACGGCACCAGTTCGTCGCGGACCATCGGTTGCAGCTCCCGAGGGGGACCGGGAAGTGCGACGATCACGGTGCGGTCTGTCTCAAAGACGAGTCCGACTGCACTGCCGGTGGCGTTCTTCAAGTAGGTCCCGCGCGTGGGCACCTGCGTCTGCCGGCGGAGGTTAGCCCGCAGCTTGTCGCGCGGCGTCTTCAACCGCTGCTCCATGCTTTCCAGAACGTCCGGATGTTCTGCCAGTGAGATGCCTGTGAATTCGGACAACGCTTCGCGCGTGATGTCGGAGTCGGTCGGACCCAGTCCTCCGGTCACAATGACGAGCCTTGAGTGACTGCCGGCAAACTGCAGTGCCTGCTGGATATCCGCCGCATGGTCATCCACGCTCATCGAGCCGACACAATGCAGGCCCAGCGGCCGCAGCGTGCGGGTCAGATAATGCGTGTGGCCATCCGCATAGACACCCGTGAGCAACTCATTGCCGGTGACGATAATGGAGTAATCGACGGTGTGTTCGTCCGCTTCTTTCGCTTCATCCTCGGCCACCACCCGGCACGTCGCCATGATCAGGGTCATCCACATCCAGCCCATACGTCGCCACGCGAGGTGACGGCCAAGATCAGCACGCATTCGCATCTACCCCACACGCTAATATTGAATCAAGATCACGTCGTGGATATCGTCCACGGTCAAGTCCAGGCGATTGCCTTGCCGTGTCAACAGAGTCGTCTCATTGAGCGATGTGGCGCCCGTGATCGGTCGCGCCGACTTGATCGACGCGCGATACATCGGACGATCCTCCACCAGACCCGGCAGGATATACGGACGGTTTTTGGCGGGCGTGGTCTGGGGCGTTGGATTGTAGGCCAACAGGTGCACGCGCAGGGTCCGGTGCTCCTGATCGTCAGTCACCACGGCCTCCACGTTGGCCGGTGCCGTGACTTCCACGACCGGTGCCGAATGGAGCAGGCGGACGGCGCGGCGGAACAGCTGGCGAGTTTCCACCAGGTGGTGTTCGCTGGCGGTGGCGAAATCGGGCGATGCGGAAAAGGTCAAGACGACGCCCTTGCCCACCTGGTTCACGAGGATCGCCGGCCCCACCGGTTGATCCGCGCTCATCGGCCAGTCCGTGACCAGCTCACCGCGACGCTGCTTGGGCATGCGATGCGGAATCATCAATTCTCCAATCGCTACAGCCGTGGTGGGCTGGTACACGGTGGCCGGTCCTTCGACCAGGAACGGCCAGTCGGCCGGCAGGTCGCCTCGGAGCGGTTCCGCCAATTTGCGATTCCGAGCGGGGGTGTCGTCCCTCAGCGTGGGAAAGCGAATCCAGTTGTCGGCCGAATCGAGACGCCGCACGACGTTCGCGCCGATCAACTCGACTTAGCCGCGGTGTTGGCCAGGGGCCGGCCCAGCGCGTCGTTTTGGCCGCTCTGACCGGTGATGATCAGGTTCCCACCCTGTGTCACGTAGTCGCGCAACAAGGCCAACTCTCGTTCCGACACGATGCCCGTGTTGGCCAGGCAGACAACCGGGTACTCGCGCATCATCTCCACGGTCGCGTTCTCATCCAGCAGGACTCCGAACGGAATGTGTTCCAGCACGCAGGCTTTGTGTGCTCCTTGGAACGACTGGAAATACGCCGCTGGATTCTCCCGTGCCACCCAATCGCGCGTGCGCGCTGAAGTACAGTCCCACCTCCCGCACGGGCGGCTGGCCGAAGTGCTCGCGTTTGGCCCGCGCTTTCGCGCAGGACTTCTCCGATCCGCTGATAGGCGACAGGATCGAGTCCTCCGTCGTAGGCCATCTTGTCGATCATGGTGACAAAGGCCCCGTGCGACAACAGCGTCAAGGTTTCCCAGGCGCATGTCGTTCAGTGGTCGAGTAGTTTGATCGTGATAGATGCGCACGCCGCGATTGATGGCCACCTGGTAGGGATGACCGGGAAATGCCGTGCGATAGAACTGCGCGTTCAGACCGACAGTCAGCGCGCTGAATCCCCACACGCCGGTTTCACCGGTGACGAAGTCGCTGTTACCGGCATGCTGCACGGGCCGCTGGCCGACTTCCCAGGAGAAAGGCGGGTTCCCGTGGTAGTTGTAGTCCACGGTGGCCGTGGGATTGATGTGGCGAATGTGCGCCGTCAGCTCTTTCTCGAAACGCTCGCTCGAGGCGTAGCGGAACTCGAGCATGCGATCCCAGTCTTCGTCCCAGGTGACGCCGGCGGGCATCGCTCGTCCGTAGCGGGCCTGAAACTGCTGTCGACACTGCTCGCACCAGCACCCGTACGGCGGCCCGAACCCCTGGTCGAGCATGTCGACGTGAAATCCGGCGATCCCGTAGGCGAGTTGCTCGGTGATCAGTTCCTTCATCACTTCGAGGTAGCCTGAGTTGAAACAGAAGCGGCCGATCGGTTTTCCACTGGCGTCGATCGCCCGGAATTTCTCATGGCTGGCCAAAAAGTTTCCCGCCTGTTGGACCACACAATAGGCGATGACCGGCAAATCGTGCTTGGCCGCTTCTTCCATGGTCTCCTGCAGCACGTCACGCGTCCCGAGTCCAGGGCACTTGTCGGCGATCTTGGAGTTGTAATAGGCCCAGTCCCCATCCCGGGCCCAGATCACCAGATATTCGACGTTGGCCGCCACGCATTGCTGTACGATGTCCCGGCCGCTGAAGCGGCTGGCATACTGCAGGTCGGTCTTTTCGCTGTACCCGAACTGAGCGCCCGGTCGGCCCCACCTCCATGCCGACGATCGATCGTTGATACCACGGTCGTCCACTGGCCGGGTCGGCCGTTGTTTGAGCGAAGGTCGCGTGTTGCGTGGCGAGCCAAGCCAGCGACACTGCCAGGCACTGGATCGATCGATTCATCAATTTCTCCTCACGGTGAGTTCTGCCAACGGGCATTCGACAATTCTCGGCAACATGGCCTCGGCTTCGCTGCGCTGGAAATCGCAGGCCACCCAATGTTCGACGCTGGCGACCGCACACGCCATGCCCCACCGAAACGCGTGCGATGGTTCGACACGGCGCGACAGCGCGTCGATCATCCCGGCCGTCATGGCATCGCCCGCTCCAATCGGGTTGACCAGGTGTACGGCCGGCGGCTTCCAGGCCGTCACGTGCTGATCCCAGGCGGCGGCCATGCCGAGTGGTCCACAGGTCACGGCCACGTATGGGACCCCCGCGTCGCGAATCCGCTGCAAGGCTTCCCGGATCGACTGCGGCGAGTCGAGTGTCAAACCCAGAGCCTGCTCGCATTCGCGCCGGTTCAGCTTGACAGCATCGGGAACCGCCTGCAGCGCCGCAAGAAGACACTCGCCATAGGTGTCGACCAGCGTGGCGACTCCGTTGTTCCGCCTGCCGCACGAGGACCGCGTACAAGTCATCCGTCACCGGGCACGGCGATGAACCGCTCATCGCACACCATGCGACGTCCGCCGCAAACGCGTCGACGAGCATCCCGGCAAACGCGTTCCGTTCGTCAGGCAGGATCGTTGGATTGGGATCGAAGAAGGCGGTCTGGTCCGCAGTGTCTTCCGTGCGCAGCGTCAGGATCTCGCGCGTGGGCCAGTGGGTCCACGTCACCAGCGGGTCGAATCCGTCTTGCTCGCGCAGCAGCCGATGGCACAACTGACCGAGTTCGCCGCCCAAGAACAGCGCCGGCTGCGCGGGAAGCGATAACCGGCGCAGGGCTCGGGCAACGTTGACCCCTTTGCCGCCCACGACCTGGCCGAACGAGCGTCCCCGTACCTGATGCTCACCGGGTGTCCACGGCGGAACCACCAGGGTTTTGTCCAGACAGGGATTGAGTGTG
The DNA here is from genome assembly GCA_963754725.1 of uncultured Planctomycetaceae bacterium. Taxonomy (GTDB): domain Bacteria; phylum Planctomycetota; class Planctomycetia; order Pirellulales; family Pirellulaceae; genus JAAYDI01. The sequence goes on along the minus strand of CAVWHV010000040.1, from coordinate 733 downwards.
ACGCACAAGTTCATGACACAATGCCTGGTCCCGATGCCATCCGCGGTTGATGTGGGCGATGAGCCCACCACCCCGGAAACGACACCCATCGTACCACATTGTGCGGGACCCGAGGGCTTAGGCCCTGCGAGGAAATAAATTACCGAATCCTTGTAGGACGGATTGGCAATCCGTCCTACATCCAATTCGGTAGGTTATTGTCTTGCAGCGCCTGACGGCGCTTGCAGCCGCGACCACATCTGCTCCGCCGTCATGGAGGAAGTGACCTCCAATTCCTGGATCGTCGCCCCGGCCGCCCGGTAGTACTCCACGAGCGGCCGGGTGCGCTCCGCAAAGATCTGGAGTTTCTGTGTGATGGCGGGCAAGTCGTCGTCAACGCGATGCGCCGATCGCCGCCGGTGTTCGCGGTGATCCGGGCCACCACGGTCTGTGGTGAACACTTGAGCAGCAGGACGATCTGCGGGTTGAGTATCGAGGCCAGCGAACGAGCCTGCCCGATGTGGCGCGGCAACCCGTTCATCACGACGATCGTGTGCCGCTCGAAGGCGCGGCGCGCTCGCCAGGAATGACCGCAGGATGCGTTCGGCCACGGGAAAGTCGCTGTCCTCGAGCACGCTCCGGTCCGCAACACGCGTTTCAGAATTCGATGTCGGCCGCCGAGACCGTGCCATCCGGTTGATTCCGCACGACGGCCTGCCGTAAATTCTCGCCAAAATCAAAGTGCACGCACGGT
>CAVWHV010000039.1:0-56379 GCA_963754725.1 uncultured Planctomycetaceae bacterium | reverse complement strand
CGCACTGCGTCGTGCGTGCCGGGCCCACAGGCCGCATTAGTACGGCTCAGCCTTGACGAAGTTCGGGTAGGCCGAGTTGCCGTGTTCGCCGACGTCGAGGCCTTCGCGTTCCTCTTCGGGTGAGACGCGAATCCCCATGGTGAGTTTCAGAACTGTCCAAGCGATGGCCGCGAGAACGACGACATACACGGCACAGGCGACGACGCCCGTGATCTGGGTCATCAGCTGTTCGGCGCCACCTCCGTAGAACAATCCGGCCTTCGCCGCCGGGTTGCCGGCGCGGCTAATCCGATCGGGCGTGGCAAACAGGCCGACGCAGATCGTACCGAAGACACCGTTGAGCAAGTGGACCGACGTGGCACCGACCGGATCGTCGCACTTGATGCGGTCGAAGAACAACACGCCGAAGACCACCAGGGCACCGGCGATCAGGCCGATGATAACCGCCACGTTGACGCTCACAAACGCACAAGGAGCGGTGATGGCAACCAAGCCGGCGAGACAGCCGTTGAGCGTCATGCCGATGTCGGGCTTGCCCAACAACAGCCAGGCCACGAGCGTGGCACTGAGAGTGGCGGCCGCCGCGGCCGAGTTCGTCGTCACCAGGATCTCTGAAATGGCGGCCGGATCCGCGGCCATCGTGCTGCCTGGATTGAACCCAAACCAACCGAACCAGAGCACGAGGCAGCCGATCGTGGCCAGGCTCATGTTGTGACCGGGAATCGCCACCACCTTGCCCGTGGCGCTGTACTTGCCAATGCGTGGTCCGAGAATAATCACGCCGACCAAGGCGGCCCAGCCACCGATGGAGTGCACCTGCGTTGAGCCGGCGAAGTCGAGAAAGCCCATTTGCTGCAGCCAACCGCCACCCCAGACCCAGTGGCCCACCACCGGATAGATGGCGATGGCCATCACAAAGCTGAATACGATAAATGAGAGATACTTGATCCGTTCGGCCACGGCACCGGAGACGATCGTCGCCGCCGTGCCGCAGAACACCAGTTGAAAGAAGAACTTGGCCCACAGCGGCACGCCAGTCCAATTCAATGAGCCGTAGTCACCCTGGTAAGCATCCAGAGTGGCAGGACTGTTGTCGGCACCGCTGACCGCCCAAAGTCCCTGCGTGCCGATGTAGTCGCTGCCGCCGCCAAACATCATGCCCCAGCCCAGCAGCCAGAAACCGATGGAGCTGACGGCAAACACGACGAAGTTCTTCGACAGGATGTTCACGCAGTTCTTCTCGCGGCACATCCCCGATTCCACACAGGCAAATCCCAGGTTCATAAAGAACACCAGCATGCCCGTGATCAGCACCCAGGCCGTATCGGCCATGACCTTCAAGTCACCCACGGTCGGGCCGGCCACCGCCGGTGGGGATGTGGCCACGTCCGGCGTCGCTGCCGCGGACTGCAGATCGGCTGCGAAAACCGGGGCGGTCGCCACCACGGCCATGAACAAGAGACCCGCCAACAGTCCGCTACAACGCCTCACGATGTTCTGCATGATCAACCCCACATGGATAATGAGTAACCACTTTGACCCGTCAGTTCGACCGGGGCGATCAAATCGCGCTGTCGCCGGTCTCGCCCGTGCGAATGCGGACCACGGCACTCAGGTCTGACACAAAGATCTTGCCATCGCCCACCTGGCCGGTCCTGGCTGTCTGCGTGATGGCGTCGATCGCGCCAGCCAAATCGTCGTCTGCGACGACTACTTCGATCTTGATCTTGGGGACGAAATCGACCGTGTACTCCGCACCACGGTATTTTTCGGTGTGCCCCTTCTGGCGACCGAAACCACGCACCTCGGTCACGGTCATGCCCTGAATGCCGCGCTGTGACAGCGCCTCCTTGACGTCGTCAAGTTTGTAATGACGAATGAGCGCTTCGATTTTTTTCATCAGTTGATTTCCGATTCGAGACTTACCCCAGCACACGGAATGGCATCGAACAACAAAATTGTCGCAACGCAAAGTCCGTGCCAAGTTGCGGCGAACGTCGGCTTGAGGGCCGCGAATCACCGGGAAAACCACCGTCGACCGATCGCCCTAGTACTTGCTGTACAACGCTTTAGACAATTTTGTCGCGAAATACCGCTCCAGGTGAAGTTCCCCCACACCGCGACGATCCCGCACTCGGTCGGCCTGCCGCGCGTTTAGGCACTCGCTGCCCAACGTTCGCACAAATGCGACCTCTCATCGCGGCGGCCCAACGCTCTAAAGACACGTGCCACCGCTTGCCATAGAATCTGGGGATCTGGCCTGGCGACGACATCCACTCACGTACGGAGGCATTGTCGATGGCAGTCAAGAAGCAGCGTGGGAGCGGCAAGCCGAGCGAGTCACCGGCGCGTTTTACCGCTCGGCAAGGCCAGGTTCTGGCCTTCCTCGAGGCATACCGCCGACTGAACCGTCGCGGACCGTCCGAGGTGGAGATCGGCAAGTATTTTCGGATCACGCCGCCGAGCGTGAACCAGATGATGGTGAAGCTGGAGGAAAAGGGTCTGATCACGCGGCAGGCGGGCGTGCCGAGATCCGCGCGCGTGGCGATTGCGAAGGAAGAGATTCCCGCTCTGGAGGACACCGATGAGCCGCATGCCGAGGCGACACGGCCAACCCGAGCGGCCGCTCCGCGCCACACGGCCAGACTCTACACGCTGGAAGTGTTCTTGATTGGCGGGCCAGTGCCCAAGTCCTTTGCAGGCAAGACCATTTGCCGCACGGTCCAGATCCGCGGGGATCAGACACTGCAAGACCTGCACCGCGCGATTTTCGAGGCGTTCGATCGGTGGGACGAACACGCCTACGAGTTCCAGTTCGGAAAGGGGCCGCATGACGCCCACGGGAAACGATATGTCTTGCCCCATATGCTGGACATGCGCGCTGAGGAACCGACGATTGCCGGTGACGTGGCGAGCACCACGCTCGATGCACTTCAGCTGACGATCGAAAAACCGTTCGGATACTGGTTCGACTACGGCGACGACTGGTGGCACCAGATCGATGTCCAGTCGATCGACGAGCAGGCCCCCAGTGGAAAATTCCCGAAGATCGTCCAACGCACCGGCAAGAGTCCGCCGCAGTACATGGACGAGGACGACTAAACCGCGAGGACGAAATCCGTTTCCGTCAAAGGCCTGTGAACCGGTACCAGATGGGGAGTTCTCGCCATGCAGATCCGCAACTGCTTCTGCGCTGCCGCCTTGTGTGCCGTGTCTGTGGCATCGGCACAGGAAGCCCAGCCGCTGACCATGCCGGTCGTGAAAGTGATCCAGGGAGGCGATCCGGCTGCGGACTATCGCCAATGCCGCCGGATGCTGGTCGGGCCCAATGTGAATCAGCCCGATCCGTACCCGGGCTATCGAGGCTTTGTCGGCTGGCAATCACCCATCGTGTTGCAGGATGGCACGATGCTCGTCGGCTTTTCGTCCGGTTACTGGCACGCATCGCCTCCAACTGCTTACTTCGCGGCGAACCCGGCAGCGATGGACGAATGGAAGAAGATCGGCATGCCCACCGACATCGATGCTCCTCGCGGCGGCCGCGCGGAACTCATCCGCTCCACCGATGGAGGCAAGACATGGTCCCGACCCAGCGTGCTCCTGGATACGCCCTGGGATGACCGTGCTCCCAACTTCTGCCATTTACCCAGCGGAACGATTCTGTGCAGTCTCTTCACCTATCCTGGCCCGTCGGCGACCGACGTTACTCGCGATCCGGCCATGACCACGCTGACCGGGATCATCCGTTCGTTCGACAATGGCTTGACCTGGGAGCAGGAGCCGAAGCGACTGCCTGTTCCCTTCATCTTCGACGCCACGGATGGTCCGATTATCCGACTGCAGGACGGTTCTGCGCTCATCTGTGTCTACGGCAGAACGGTGGAAGCGAAGCACGACATGGTCGCCTTCTGCCGGACGGCGGACAACGGAGAGACGTGGGAGTTTCTGACGACGGTGTCCACCGACCACGAGATGTCCGAGACCGCGGTGGCCCAGCTGGCCGACGGTCGCCTGGTGCTCATCGCACGTCCCGAGGGTGACATCGCCTGGTCACAGGACGGCGGTCGTTCATGGACGAAACCCGTCCCCCTCGGCGTCCGGTTGTTCGAGCCGCGGCTTCTTGCCTTGCGGGACGGAACGTTGCTGTGCCTGCACGGATCCTACGGAGCCGGTGGTTTCCGCGCGATGTTCAGCAGGGACGGCGGCGAGACCTGGCTGTGCCCCGATGCAAAGTGGGGATTTCCCGTGGATCCCTCGGTCTACGGTTACGGCCAGGCGGTGGAGTTGTCGGACGGATCCGTGTGGGCGGCGTATATTCACACCGGTGGCCACTCGACGCAGGATGCGAAGACCGAAGCCCTTTGGTCGATCCGGCTCCGCGTGCGACCGGGCCACGACGGCCTGGACTTGTTGCCGGCGCCCGGAGCATAGAAGACTCGCCAACGCGTGCGCGCGGCGGTTCCTTGCCAGCCGTGGCCAAGTGCCTGTGAGCGGGTCCCGATCTCACCTATCGCCTGCGCCATACTCGCCAGGATGTGCGCAGCATCGACGGTGCGTTGCGCAATAACAGAGAGTACCAACTCTTGTAGGGCACTCGATATTCCGGCACCGGTTCCATGCGCACGGCCTGGCGCTGTTCACATGCCACCTGGCAGAGTCCGCAGCCAATGCAGCGGGCCGGGTCATGTTGCAAAGTCTTCTGCTGCATCTGTACGGTGATGGCGCCCATGGGACAGGCTTTGGCGCAGCGACCGCAATGCGTGCACGTCGCGCCGTCAAACTCCGGCATGAAATGCGGCGGAGCCATCATGCCTGGCGCGTTAAACTCGTTGACCATCCGCATGGCTTTGCAGCAACAACCGCAGCATGAGCACGACGCCTGGCCTGCCGTCGACTCCACGTTCATGATCCAGGTCACCAGTCCGTGCGACTCCGCCTCGCGCTTGATCTCCAGCACGTTCTTGCGCGACACGCGTTGCAGCGATCCCGCGGCGATTCCCTGCGTGGCCCACTCACCCATCGCCGTACAGACCAGCAACGGCCGCCCACAGCCGACTCCTGTCGGTTGCGACGACATGCGACACTGGCAGTGTCCCACGCCGAATACTTTGAAGCGGTCCAGGACGACCTCCAGGTGGTCCGCGGGCAGAGCCATGGGATGACTGCCGGCCACGCGACCCACCGGGAGGAAGCGGAAGAGTGGAGTCTGACGTTCCTGATAGTCGAGCGTGTATCCCGTTTCAAATAGCGCCTCAAACAACTCGGCAAATCGCCTGTGCCAGTCGGTCAGCGTCGCCGGCGATTGGCCGATGAGCACCATTTCAAACATCCCCGGCATGATCGGTATCAGCCGATACTGCCGCCGCTCAGTCGGTCCACTGCAGCTGATCGCTCGTTTCTGCAGGGCCAGTCGGTCTAAGACCATCTGTACATCGTCGGTCGACTTGTGGAGCTTGTGGGCGATGTCGATGGCCGTGCGACCGCGCAGTGGCCTCAACACTCTCACCACATCCGCTTCCTCTTCGGTAAACGTGTGCTGAATGAATGCCAATAATTCGTCACAGATCGGCGGGCCCATCAGCAGCGGGCTGGACAGTCTTTTGGCGGCCCACAGGTGGGGTGCGGAAATATGCGGATAATCAGCAAGTTGCCTGGCGCGGACGGTCCTGGTTCGAGGTTGTTCCGGACCGATGACGCTCTTCTCAATACGGATAACCGTGCGCGGGCGATCGGAAGTCGACATGGATGGACCCAACAAGAGAATGCCACGGAATGCCTCACTCGAGTGATTTACTTTGCGCACAGATGGTCTTATCTGTAAAGGGCCGAAACGGCTGAATCAGACGCATTCACTTTTCCTTGAGGATGACCAGGAAACCGGTTTCCACCTGGTCCAGAATGACGGAGCCAGATCGCAGTTGTTCGGCGACGAGAACGCCGTGGATACGGTGGCCGACGGTTTGTACCACCTCGGTTTCAAAATTTCTGGCAACCGCCTGCTGAATGAGGACGGCAATGCCAATGCCAGTCTGAGAGACGCTGCGTTCTGGCTGAGCGAGCTGCTGGTCACCGAGTTGGCCAAGGGGGCGCTCGAGAACACCGCCCTCAAGCCCAACGCGGGGGACATTGCGAGAAACATTGTCTTCGCGCTGGACAAATTCCTCTTGCAGGGCAAGACTTGATCGCCGGGGTTTTGCTCGCGGCGATGTCGTTGTTGCGGCCGCCGTACTGCGGCGGCCGTGCAGGAGAATCCGCCATCGTCACAGGTGACGCTTGCGGCTCGGCTTGCTTGCTGACGGATGCCACTCCGGTTAGACTCAATGCCGTGGATGGCGAAGTCCTCTGCCGGTGTCATGAAAGACACATTGTCGGGAAAGACATTGCCAGGAAGGACACGCATTACTTGCCGAGTGGAGAGACTTATGGGCACTCCGCGAAGGATTCCTCGCTTGGTTCTGGTACGGGCCCTGGTTCTGGTTGCTGTGCTGGGCAGCCTCTCCCTTACCGACGACCGAATAGCCTTCCGCAGCGTCACCGCGGACGAGTCCCCTGGACTGTCCGGGGCAGCGGGTCCGAGCCCGACCGGGACATCTGTCGACCCGGATGAGCTGGGATTCGACGAGATCGTCTTTGTCAAACGCAAGCCGTACTCGTCCGATCATTACTACACGGACATCAACAATGGCACGAGTCCGGACCGTTTCCTGCCGGAAAACGGGATCTACATCTTCAACGTGCGCACGAAGTCGGAGCGAGCCGTGGTGACTGCGGCCGAGCTGCCAGGCGGTCAGGGGTTCATCGGCAAGATCAGTCTGTCCTTTGATGCCCGGAAGATCGTCTTTGATTTCCGCCAGGATCCCGGTGCCGGCTTTCGGATCTGGGAAGTGCAGACCGACGGCACGGGGTTGCGCCAGGTCTCGTTTCCACCGGCGGACGAAGCGGAGAAGGTGGCGCGCTGGAGCCCCGGCTGGCACACCGATGATATCCATCCGTGTTACCTCCCGGATGGCAAGATCATCTTCTCGTCCACGCGTTGTGAACACACCGTGCTTTGCGGTGGGTCGTCTCACCTCGTCGCGCCCGGCCTCCACCGCATGGACGCGGATGGATCCCATGTCGAACAACTCACGAAAAGTCCGGTCAGCGAATTCTGTCCGGTCGTGCTGGCCGATGGCCGGGTCATGTACCACCGCTGGGAATACATCGACAAGGGCGCACGCGTCGCCAAGACCATCTGGTCGATGAATCCGGACGGGTCGAGGCCCGAGGAACTCTATGGAGTGGCCGACGATGCGACAACCGTTTTCATGTATCCGGAGGCCATTCCCGGCAATGATCACCGCCTGGTGTGTGTCGGGACGTGCCATTTTCCGCAAGGAGGTTGCCTGGGGGCGATCATGTTGATCGACTTCAGGAACGGCGTCCGTGTGAATGGACCGGACCCGGACGACGCGGACTACGTTCCCCACGATCGCCGATTTCCCGTCATCAACATCACGCCCGATGTGTTCGTAGAACGCCGGACGGAACCAGGTTGGCATTTTCGTACGGCCGATGGTAGCTATGTCCACGATCCGAACGGTCAGCACGGTCATCTGTACACACACCCGTACCCAGTCAGCGACCACGAGTTCCTGGTCTCGTACAAGGTCAAGGCCGAAGACCACTACAAGGAGGTTCCGAACGCCTACTCGTTGTATCTTATCGACACCGAGGGGAGGCATCGGTTTGTTCACCGAGACGAAGCGCTTTCCTGTTGGCATCCCTTACCGCTTGTGCCGCGAAGTGTACCGCCGATCCTGCAGCCTCTGCGGGATCCGGTCTATGCGGCCAGTGATCAGGCTCTCTGTATCCTGAACAACGTGACCCAGGGAATGGAGGGCGTGGAGCCGGGCGAAGTCAAATGGCTACGCATTAATGAGGCACTGCCACGCTACTGGTCGACCGGCCGACGCTGGGATCCGTCCCTGAGCAGTTCCGCCTGGAAGGCCGCCCTGTGGCCGCGCGTTCAGTGGGGAGTCGTGCCCGTGGAAGAAGACGGCTCGGCCTACTTTGTGGTCCCCGCCCATCGCAGCATCTTCCTGCAAGCGCTGGACAAGGATTTCCGGGAAATCCAGCGTGAGCGAACCTACGTCAATTACGTGTCGGGCGAGGTCCGCTCCTGCAACGGCTGTCACGGGCAAGCCAGTCGCGCCGTGCCCCCGGTCAGTTCCGCGACGCCTCTGGCATTGATGCGGGCACCGAGCATTCCTCAACCACAACCGTGCGATCTGGTGGAGAATGGCGGAGACGGGCAGGCGGGACAGGTCATTCACTATCCCACCGACATTCAACCGATCCTCGATGCCAAGTGCGTCTCGTGTCACGGCCAGACCGATCCTGCCGGCGGGTTGACCCTGACCGGCGAAGTGACGCTTTTCTATAACACCTCGTATGAAGCGTTGGCCAGCAAGGAACTGGCCGGGCTGATCATACCGGAATTCACATCGTTCCTGGCCGGAGATCGCGGCAACTACAACGGCGCCTACCTGCCTCCCAGGAGTCTCGGGTGTGCCACAAGCACCATGATGGACCTGTTGACCAATCCCGCCCATCCGAAAAATGCCAAGGATGACCATTGCCAGATGCTCACCGACCGCGAACTGATGATCGTGAGTCGCTGGGTGGATTCCAACTATCAGTTCTATGGCTCGTACTTCGGTCGGCAGCATCCGCAGTGGGTCAATTCGGACCCCAACGTTCCCGCGTACGATCCGGCCGACTTCCGTCGAAAGCCGACATTCCAGGAAGCGACGAGCTTTCTGGCGCCGTCGTGGCATCGGTAGTCAATCTTCCTGCGGAGTGACGGCAGACGTGACGTGACGCGGTGCGTCAGCGGCTCGGGCCGCCGAGCGAGTACAGATGCCCGGAGGTCCGCAGGTACATCACACCGTCGGCGACAGCCGGTGTGGAGAAACTCGGCTCACCCAGTGGCACTCGGGCCAGCTCCTGGAATGTGTCGGAAGCGGCCAGCACCACGACATCTCCGTTCTTGGCAATGCAGTACAGCCGATTGGCAACACACACAGGTGACCCGAAGAAGTCACCCGCCACGCGCTCGCGCCAGATCACCTTGCCCGTGGAAACCTCCAGACAACTGACAACGCCGCCGTCCGTCCACAAGAATAGGCGCTCGCCGACGACCAACGGTGTGGGCACGAGCGGCACGCAGCTGTTGACCTCGTAAGCGACAGACGGTTCACGCGGTGGCGCAGGCGAACCGGGACGCACCGCCAGGCAGCAGGGCGCCCGCGGTGCCGTGTCCGTAGCTGGCAAGCACCAGTCCCGCGGCTACGATGGGCGATCCCACGCACCGATCTGCAAAGACGTCCGGGACCTCCCAGTTCACTTTTCCCGACGCGACATCGATGGCGGTGACGCCGTGCGAAGTGCTGCTGAAGATCAGTTCGAGTGAACCGTCAGCGGGCTTGTGCACACAGGGCGTCGAGTACGGCGCGAGCGAACTCTTGCGCGGCACTTGCCACCTCGTCTCGCCCGTCATGCGGTCCACTCCGATCAAGAAGCTCTCGCCTGCGACACCGTTGGGGTCTTCGCGGCCCATGACGCGAGCCAGTGCCTTGAAGTCTTCTTGCTCGTTCGCCAACACGACCAGATCATCCACAATGACGGGCGATGTACCTGTGCCGTGCGGGCCGATGAACGGGCCAAGATCCCGCCGCCACATTTCCGTTCCGTCGTGTGCCAAGGCCAGCAGCACAACCTCCTGCGACGTCGCCCACGTGACGACAACGCCGCGGCTGTCGACAGCCGGCGTCGCCGTGGCATACCCGTTGTCGTGATGCTGCGCAACAGTTTGCGACGGGTAGTCACGCCGCCAACGGATACTGCCATCCGCGGTGCTGATGCAGACGATTCTGCGCTCGGCCGTATTCGCATCGGCACAGGTCACAAACACCTGCTGGCCAAAGACGACCGGTGAGCTGTGACCCGTACCCGGCAGTGGGACTTTCCAGTTGTAGTCGTCGTCCGTCCAGGTCACCGGGATCGTCGCCGCATCGCTCAGGCCACAGCCGTTCGGGCCTCGGAACCGGTTCCAGTCTGGCTGTGCACCGCCAGCCGACATCGCAAGAAACAACAGACCCAGCACGGATCCTGCACGACAGATCATCGACAGCTCCCTATTTGCGAAGGTGAGTGGTTTCAGGTCGAGTGCGCGGGGTCACTTCTTGGCCGCATCCAGCAGGCGGGCAATGAATCCACCCGGAGCACAGGCGGCGGCAATGTCCTGACCGGCGAAAGCCAGCGGGTAACTCCAGACCACCATGTGATCGTAGTAATCGTGCCCGTGGCAGGTCCCGCCCGTTTTGGAGGACAAACCGCACGGTTGTGCCCACGGCATGGCGTGCGGACCGCGGAAGATGGAGTCCATCATGGTCTTGGCAGCCAGTTCGCCGGCCGCGCGCTGGTCGTGATACAGGAAAGCCATGGCGGCGGTGGCGTTGCACTGGGTGAAGATGTCCCGCGACCAGCAGGTATCCGAAATGCCGGAACCGGCCCCTTCCACGCAGAGCGAGCCGTCGGGAAACACGGCATTGACCATGCCATAAGTTGAGGCCGGCACGTTCAGGCGCGCAATGGTCGCGAGCGCCGTGGCGATGCGATCCCGGGGCAGGGGGTCGTCCAATCCGAGCACCCGCGTACACCAGACGCAGCTCAATTGCATGGCCGGGCAGGCATCGTTGCGGCGGTTCGTGGCGGGATCGTTATAGGTGCGATAATAGCTCCCCGTCCACAGCTTCTCTTCGTAACTCCGCTGCCCCTGAGCTAACGTTTCACTCCAGCGGGCTGCCTGGTCCTCGTCACCCGCAAGCTTGGCCATCTGGATGCCGCAGATCAGCGTCGCCAGCCCTTTGCCCGCCGTATAACTGCTGGGGCCATACCACGGCCAGTTGTCCATCGGATTGTTCGCGGGGAAGAACTCGCCCGGGAATGCATGGGCCTGGTCTTCCACCAAGCCGTCGCCATCCTTGTCGAGGGACATCATGAACGCGATCGATGCGCGGGCTGACTCCCAGAAATCCGCGAGGAACTCCTTATCGCCGGTCCGCAGGTAGTAGCGATAGATCATCTGCGGGTACTCGCCCGCGCCGCACGTGTGCTGGCAGTGATAGCGCGGATCGCGAATGCTCAAGCCCAGACCCAGGCAGAAGGGCGGTTCGCCGCCGCGCAACTGGAAATGGCGTATCGCCTCGAGCGTGGATCGTTCGAGTTCAGGAAAGAAGAACAACGCGGGCCAATGACCGAAGAAGCGGCACGGCATTGTCTCCGTGAGAGAGCAGGTCGAGAAGCTCTCATTCACGAGAAACAGGCCTTGCTTGTCCCACCAATCGTCGGGCCGTGTACGGGCGAGCCAGAGCGAGTTCTTCGTGAGCGCATAGGGGGCGTTGATGAGGGTTTCCTGGAGCCACGGCGGCAGCTCCGATCCATACACGACGTCCTGCCAGGCCAGGATGCGCCGCAGCCAGGCGGCGTGCCGGGTTGCCGCATGACTTGCGACGGCCTTCGCGTCCTCCAGCCGCTCTGCGTAGAAGTGTTTTTCGACCCGTCCGGATCCTTCGCGCAGATACGGCTGGTGCCACGCGAGAATGAATCGCATTGTCTTGCGCCACCTGCCGCCAGTTCGCAGGACACCGAGGCTCGCGGACCGGCCTCACTCATTTCCACCGCGCCATGTTCCACCGCGATCGCGTAGGTGTGTCGCACCCAATCGGGCAGGCGTTCGATCGGGGCGTGGGACACTTGCAGGCCCTTCCAGTCGCCGATCGCGAAGGCGACCGATTCCCCTTTCGGAAAGCCCTCCGGTGAGAAACCCAACACGACCTTCTTCACAGCGTCCGAGAGATTGGCCACGGTGACCTCCAAGCACGCCGCCGGCGTGTTGGATTCGGCCGCATCGCCGGGAAGGAACGGACTGAACGCCCGCAGCTCCACGGAAACCGGTTCGGTGAACTCAAATCGCACATCGGCCACGGGAAAGTGGCCGAAGTAGTGTACGGCCCTGGCATCCCCTCGGCCGTCACGGGGAGCCGCCACGGTGAACGGTTTCCCGTCGACGGTCATCGTGAGCAGCGGCTGCCCGATGACCAGGGCGCGGGGTAACGGTTGAAGATCGAGCACTTGCCGAAACGCCCGTCCGTGTCCAGGCACAGATAGCCCGTGCCCACGCCTCCCAACGGCATGCCGCCATCCTCCAGCGAACCGGCCGGATAGATCGTGCCGCAGGCCATGTTCTGCAAGCCGTCAACACGAAACGACTGGAACGTCTGAGGGTTGGCAGACGCATCGAACAAAGGACTGGCGATCGTCAGTCCCCAGCTGGCAATCACGATCGGTAACGCTTGGAATAACATGCCATCTCCTTCGCTCGTCTTGAGACCGAATACGAATTGTCGTGATGCGTCCGCTGGCGAGATCGACTCAGTCTGGTTGCGCGGCCAGCGGGTCGAAATCGCGCTGCCACAGCCGGTACCAGGCGGCCAGGTCCGTCAACTCGGTCTTGGCCCGCTCGCTGGGTCCCACAAACCTCACGGGCCGTGGCGCGACCAGCGCAGCGATTTGCTTGATGTCGAACGATTCCAGCAAGCCGAAACAAAACAGCTCCGGCTTCTCAATAACTCCCCAATTCTGCTCGATGACCTCTTTCAGGCTTCCGAGCGAGCCGTGCAGCACGAGGCTGTCAATCGCCTTGTCCTCCAGTGCTGCGGCCACCAAGGCCATCGCACATGAGCGCGGCCCTGCTGCAACCAAAGTCACAGAGTCCGTGGCGAACTGTGCGGTTGCCCACCGCGCCATGGCCGCCACTTGGCTGGCCTGCAAACCGAGGGGCCGGTCTCCCACGGCGGCCACCAGCAGGGCGTACAGATAGTCGCGCTGCGCGATCTTCGACTCGCCGAGATAGAAGGGATCGACGGCGAACACTCGGTAGCCGGCACCCAGCAATTCGGCCGCCTTGGCCGCCACACTCTGTCGGCCCTCGTCAGCGACCAGGATGGCAGTTCGTCGGGGCTCGCCCCGGACGAGTTCGACGGCGGGCACAGTCCACACGCCGCCCATCCGCAACTTCCAGAACGTGGCCTTCACGCCCTCTTTCTCTTCCTGCCCTTCCTGGCTGGCAACGACTTCGTAGTCCTTCGCCCGTACGATCTCGCGCAGCTGGACGCGTTGCGACTGTTGCCATGCCACCGCCATGGCAGCGTCGGCGGGAAGTGACGCGTTCCGCGGCAGTGACATACACAGGCTCAAGGCCAGCTTATTAAAATCCTGGTTTTCTTCCGGCATCGCGACGCGCAGGGCCTCTTCTGTCCTGACTTCGCCCTCGGACGGGATCTCGCGCGCGTCGTACTTCTCGTCACCGGAATAGAAGAAGTCACCCAACATGCGGTAGAGCTGCTGGCGGTTGTCGACCTCGTAGTTGTGCTTGGCGGGAGGGTCGTCGTTGAGGTGCGAGCGGAGCGAAGTTTCCTTGCCGTACAACTGGAAGATCGGTTTGGCTGCGTTCCAGACTGGTTCCAGGGCGTAGGCCCCTTCGAAGCAGCAGTCGTCGTGCAGGTTGTATGTCAACAGTGTCGGCCGCGGGGCCAGCATCGCGGTGAAGTGGGTGTAATCGCAGATCGTGGCCAGGTCGTTGGGCGTTTGTTCCGAATCGCCCAGATCCTTGGGATGCCACGCCCGGGTCTTGAAGCTCGAGTACCCGGCCACTGGGTTGGCCAGCTTGACCCGTGCATCGAGCGAGCTGATGAAGATCGTCTGCCAACCGCCGCCCGACAGACCGGTCACCGCCACGCGATCGGGATCGGCGTGTTCGAGACTCAGCAGGACATCCAGCCCGCGCTTCATATTGAGGTAGAAGGGGGCCAGGCCGCTGGTCCCGCAGAGGTCGAGTTGATTCGCGTGATAGTGATCGAAACCCGGGCCCGCGAGTTGTCCCATGCCGACCCATTCCACGTTCAAGGCCAGCATGCCCCGCTTGGCCTGATTGATGCAACGGATCTGCTTGGGCGGGTACTGCTTGCCCAGCGAAGTGTGTCCATTGACATTCAACACGGCGGGCACTTTGCCGGTGATGTTTTCCGGCTCGTACAGCAGAGCGGGAATCCACAAACCAGGCAGGGCTTCGTAACGCAGTTTGCGGATGCGGTAACCCGGCCCCCCTTCGATCGTGTCCAGCCACTCGACTTGCGTCGCCGCGTCGCGCCATCGAGCGGCCTCACCGCGGTAGACGATCCGTTCCAGTACGCTTTCGCGGATCCGTGTGGCCGTCTGCTCCCATTGTTCGACGGTCTTTACGTCCGGCATCCCGGGGACTCGTTCGTCGCAGTACCACTGGACTTCTGCCAATGACAGTTCGGGACCCACGATTTCGTGTTGCAGCAGCGCCTGAATCTCGGCCACCTCCGGTGCCAGATAGGCTTGCAGCCACTCGGCAAGTCGATCGAACGATTCCGGCGAGAGGGAGTGTCCTTGTCGATGATTAAGCAGCCCCAACCGGACGGGGTCGCCGTAGAGTCGCCAGGCCGGCAACGCGGCCGTGATCAGCGGCCAGCTGCGGTCTCCATCCGCGGCCCCGGGTCCGGATTCACCACCCAGAATCAGGAACGGGCGCGGCGCGATCAGCCCCAGCAACTGGTGATGATTGAGCGGAAACGTTTCGTTGCGAATTGCCTCGCCAAGATACCAGGGCGCATCCCAGTTGGTGGACGGGAACGTGATCCCACCTTCGCTGGCCACGGCAACTCGCACGCGTTCATCGAAGGCGGCCAGGTAGAGGGTCTCCTTTGCCCCCAGTGAATGTCCGACCGCACCAATTCGGCGCTTGTCGACTTCCGGCAACGACTCCAGAACATCCACGCCGCGCATCGCGTCGTACAACATCTTGGCCATTCCCAGCGAACCGGGATGACGCTCACGATGGCGTTCCACTGCCTGCTCGAGGCTGGCCGCATCCTGCCACAGGAAGCAACGCGGGCAGAACACCACAAACCCGCGACGAGCCAACTTCAGCCCGAGATGCGCCGTGTCCGGGCCGCTGACACCCGCGATTTCGTCAATCGTCGCTGCCGTCGTCGGATGAAGGGCCACGATCCCCGGCCACTTCCGATTACCGGCGACCGAGCTGTGCGGGCGCAACAGGTAACCCTCGACAAACAGCCCCGGCTCTCCTTCATAGCGGACGAGTTGCCGGGTGATTTCACCGTACGATTCCGTCCTGAGCACTTCGAGTCGCACCGGCGGTCGCGAGTCGGGCATCGGACCGAGGAAGCTCAGCCAGGCATCGCGGATCTTGCGTCGCTGACATTCCCAGCCGTCCAGCGTCGTGATGGCCTGACCGCTGTCATCGGTCAGCAGAGGAACGAGTTGGCCGATGTTTTCGCCGAGAGGGACGGTGGGAGCCGTCGTGACATCCGCCAGCCAGTTCACATCATCGGCCAGCGAGGAACATTCGGTGGAAGACCAGGCGGCCCACAGGGATGCCACGAAGAGCACACGACTCAGTCGGGCGTCCACGATCCGGGTAGTCAAGCGTGACATGGGACTTCCTCTACAATCCTATCCGTTGGGACGGAGACTAACACGACAGGTCTCGCCATCTTCGGAGGCATTGACCTGAATGTCGATTTCCAGAAACTGGCGCAGGATCTCGATGTGCGTCGTGGAGTGGCCAGTGAGCGGCAGCGTTCGGAACGACCCTCCGCGCGGCCGGCCCGCGTCACCGGACTGCCACGCACTGATGCCCAGGGGGAGCATGAGCTGGTCGGCCAGGTGCGGCCCGACCGCGGCGTCGGATCGCAAATAGGCCACCGCTTCCGCGAGAACTTCCTCGGCCACGCGTTCCGCCCTGACTCCCAGCCGCCCGAAACCCGTGAAGACCTCGGTGAGGTACTGGCTGCCGAGTTCCAGGAAGACCACGTTGCCGGGCCCGTGCACTTCGACCTGTTCCGCGATCCCGTAGACGTCGTCCCAGGCCAGTCGCTGGAGGATGGCAGAGACTTCGCGCCGGGCGATATGGAGCGGCAGGTTGGCCACCAGCCCGCGGGCGCACCGCGATACCAACTCGCCACGCTCCCACAGGTCGAACCCGGTCAGCGTCGCGGCGGGTTCAATCGTGACCGTGAACCGCCCGCCGCCGGCGGGATAGAACCCGTGCCGTTCAAGTCGCGCGGAGACATGCGGTCCCATGCGATTCACAAGTGGCAGAAACGCCTTCTGGAGAAAATCAAACGGTGGTGCCCACTGGTTGTCAGTGCCGCCCTCGAGCGTCAGTTGCGAGGTGCCGTCGGCCAGCAACAACGCGGGCAATACGGTTTGGAGCACGAGCGTCGCGCTTCCTGCCGTGCCGACGCTGAAGCGGTACTCTCCGGCGCGCACCGGCTGGGGCTCGAATCGCAACGATCGTGAACCGAGCTTGGCGCCGGTCATGGTTCCGCCGCCGATTTCCGCCGCAGCCCGCACGGCGGCCAGATGCTGTCGCATCAAACCGGGTCGTTCGCGCCCAGCACGAATGTTGTCGATCGTCACCGGCCGTCCCGTCACCAGTGCCAGCGCCAGCGATGAGCGGACGATCTGTCCACCCCCTTCGCCTTGGGAGCCGTTGATGTGCAGGTGATTCGTCATCGACTATGTCTGTACGCGAGTTCCGGCCATCACGCAAGTGGCTTGAGGTCTTGGCTGAGATCCGTCGTGTCACGCGGCGCGCAGGTCGAGCGGTGTCTTCCAGCGCGGCAGTCGCACGTAATGGATCGGATGACGCCACGAGAGGCGTTGGAGTGCCCGCTCAAAAGGCCGGCGAAATCCCGCATCCGCTCCCTCCGCATCGCGCAGGAGTTGCCAGCAGACGAGCGGGTGGGCCAGGTACTTGAAAAACTCTTGGCGGTGCCGGAAATAGACATCATCGGGCATCGAGGTGATGTTGATGCGAAAGCCCAGATGATCCGCATAGGCGTAGCCGCCCCACTGCAGCCGGCTGCGGCACCTCGGCCGGGAGCGAGTTGTAGATCGGCGTGCCCGGCAGGGGCGTGAGCTGAGCGGCACTGAGCACGTCCGGTTTCGCTCGACGAACGAACTCAATCGTCTGCAGAAAGTCTTCTTCGGTTTCGCCCGGCAAGCCGATCATGACGTTGGCGAAGATCCGCAGGCCGTGCTTGCGCGTGATGTCCACGGCCCGGTCGTTCTGGCCGATGCGGGCGCCCTTGCCGAGCGTTGTGAGCATTCTGGCGGAACCGGTTTCGAAGCCGTATTCGACCTGGATGCAGCCGGCGGCACGCATTTCAGCGAGCAGTTCGCCGTCCGCTTGATCGACACGCAGGCAGCCGGCCCAGCGGATCTTTTTGTGCCAACCACGCTGGCGGATCCGCCGGCAGATTTCGACGAGTCGATC
Source organism: uncultured Planctomycetaceae bacterium (assembly GCA_963754725.1). Taxonomy (GTDB): domain Bacteria; phylum Planctomycetota; class Planctomycetia; order Pirellulales; family Pirellulaceae; genus JAAYDI01. Next base: position 38,945 of record CAVWHV010000039.1, on the reverse strand, counting down.
CGGATCGGCTCCCAAGGTCTCGTCCTCGAACAGGATCGCTTCGACTGAGTAATTGTCCAGGACCTGCTCCATCCGCTCGATGACATAGTCGGGCGAATGCAGTCGGACACCGATCCCAGCCACCGTGTGCCCGCTGCAGAAGTGGCAGCGGTTTGTGCACCCGCGCGACGTTCGCAGATTCATCGAGCGCAGGTGCAGCCAGCGAATCCGCCAGGGATCGGCAGCCGTATAGTAGTCCATGTCGTAAAGTCGGTCGTAGGGCAGGGGGGCGAACGCGTCGAGTTCTTCCCGGCGCCGCCGGGGCGGAGTGTGAAAGAAACCGTGGCCATCGCGCAGCACCAGGCCTGCGACGTCCTTCTGCAGACCGCGCTCGGCGATTTCGCAGAGCGTGTCTTCACCCTCGCCGACGGCGACAGCGTCCAACGCCGGGATCTCCTGCAGCGTGTTCTCCGGCAGAACCGTCGGGTGGATGCCGCCAGCCACGAGAATCACGCGATCTCTCAAGCGATGCCGGACCTTCTCCGAAAGCGTCTGAGTCTCGGGTACCCCGGGGGTCACCACGGAGAAACCGACCAACTCCGGACGAAATGCATCCAATTCACCGAGGAGCCGCTGCTCGGCTTCCTCCCAATGAAACTCCAGCTTCGTCAGATGCTCTTCACGGACATGTATCTTCACCTCGTGGCCGCGACGCAACAGCTCGGCCGCGATTTGGGAGACGCCGCTGGGAACCCAGCGACTGCGAAAGAATCCTCGCGGGAAGAATTCGCGCGGAGGAACCGGAACGATCAGGAACACTCGCATGTTTATCCTGCCCGTTTGAGTCGCAACCGAAAGAGCTTTCTACGCAGCGTGCGCAGAGGCGTCGCGGGTCCCAGCACGACGCAGCGACCGATCAGAATACGCGACGCGAGATCCGGAGGCGGTAGATCCAGTCGGTGCGAAGCTGCGGCGATTTCGTCGGCCGAGAAGACCCCCCGCGAGAGATGACATGACATTTGCACCGACGGTTTCAAGCCCGTGTCGGACATCTGCTTCGCCAGTCGCGGCAGGTCCCACGACGCGGCGCCGAGGCGTACCGCTTGCAGGAAGTCGCACAGGAGCGTGAGGCGGTCGAAACCGTGACCGACAGCCGCATGTGCGGCCGCGATCAACAGCCGAGCATTCCAGTCAGGCGCCTGCAGCCCACTGTCGAGCCGCACATCCGGCCGGACGAGATCGTCCCAGGCGATCGAAACGCTGCGCTGCAGGCTCGGCGAATTGACCAGATTCCAGTGCAGTTCCACGCAGCCGAACGGAGCCGCTGTGTCGACGCGCTTCCAGACCTCTTCGCCATAGGTGCTGTCCGCGTGTTTCTGCCACGAGGTGTCCGCCCGAACGTAACCCAACCGAGAGAGAATCTTGCCAGCCCCGTCGATATCCTCAATCCGCACGAGGATGTCGAGATCGGTGAAGAACCGCAACGACGCCGAAGCGTACAGATTGTCGGCGAAGTCCTCACCCTTCAGGACCATTCCCGGGATGCCCGCTTCTCGGAACTGGCGATCGATCTCCGCTCGCTGCTTGCGAATGACCATCGACTGAACGAGCCGTGCGCCAGCTTCTGTTGGGCCCAAGCGAGAGCCGACTCGGCCGTCGCGTCTTGGTCTTCGGCGGGATCAATAACTGAACGAGCCTCGGCCTGCTCTCTCTGGAGATAGTTGTGCACCACGATCGGCAACACGCCATGCGCATCGGCCAGTTGGAACAGCAACCAGGGGGCGATCCGCAACCGGCCAACTCCGACCGTGGCCCAATCCACGCCGGCTGGATCGGCCAAGGCCGCCAGGCAGGAGCACGATTCACGTTGCTGGATGCCGCCAAAGACTCGCAAAAAGATCACCCACTCCATTGAGCGTCGGACCGAGACTGATTCGATAAGCGGGAACCGTGCGGACCACATCGGCGAGAAACGCGAACTTCGGTTTCCCCCGCTCGCGAATTCTCGCTTGAACGTGCGAACCGGTCAATCGCGATATGGCGTCAATCCGATCGACGGGAGCCACCTGGTGGGCGACCGCATTGCGGGGTTCCAGAAAGACGATCATCCGGACCGGCGCGGTCCGCGTCGGCGGGAGATGCTTGTCCGGGGGGAGCTTGACCCAATGCTCGTCGGCGTCACACGGCCGATGGACGACGAAAGGCTCCAGCCAGGGAAGCATCGCCAGGCTGTTCCGGTGGACCTTTGCCAGCCGCGGGAATCCCCAGACGTGGAACAAACCGTCCTCAAGCCGCAGCAGCACCGAGATATCGTCGGAGAACAGCCCCCAACCGGTTTCCACCAGTTTCATGGCGAGTGTCGATTTGCCGGCGCCCGACTCCCCCATCAGAAGCATCGCGCCGCCGATCCCAGAAGACGCGGTCTGCAGACTGGCCGAATGCAGAGTGCATTGCCCGCTATGCTCTAAGGCGTAAAAAACGCCCAAGAGCAGCGCGTAACCGAGTGCGTCGTCCGAGCACTCCGGCGCAACGTACGCGGTAACCGTGTGGCCGTCGTCGACGTCCACGCGAACCAACCCTGGCAGCACCTGGGTCCGAAGCGCACCGCAAACGTGAGTTTCCAGTATGGATCCGTCGGGGAGAACACTCGCGCCGCTCGGCGCAGAACCAAGCGGTGGCGCCAGGTCGCCGGCACTCACGGCCACGCTGAAGTTGAGGTGATAGCTGCAGGCGTCCGCCGCGGCATGTTGAGCATCCGCGCAGACGAACGCTGCCAGGGTGGTGTGGACCCGGTCCCAGAAGCGTGGGAAGTCTGTGTGGACGTCCAACCGCACTCCATGCAGGTCAAAATGGGCGTGCAGCGAAATCCCAGACACGTCCAGCTCGGCTCCAATGACTAGGTTGCCGCGCCGCTGACCGGAACCACGGTGCCTTCGACTACCTCGCGCAAGTTCAGTTGTTTTTCGAGCTCGGGCTTCGTGTAAGGCTGTTTTTCCATCGATTCGTTCCTTGAATTCCGGGACGGACTACGCGACGGGCGTCCCACTGACCGGAGGTCCGGTCTGCTCGACCACCTCGCGCAAGTTCAGCTGCTTTTCGAGCTCGGGCTTCGTGTACGACTGCTTTTCCATGGATTCGTTCCTTGGATTCCCAGATGAATTCCCAGACGGTCTTCAAAAGCACTTTTCTTACAATCGAATCCATCGATCCATCCAGAACAGCTTTTCTTGCGAAGTACTTTGTCGATTTCTGAATTTGGCCCGGATACACCATGAAGCGTGCGGGCCGGAACACGCAATCGCCAGTACTGCCGGAACTTCGGTCGCTGCAGCGATTGCGCCGTTCCGGCACCGACTCGCGCGACCTCGTTCCGGCCGACGCGAATAGTCCGGGATTAGACTCCCCGCTGGATGGCCGCAGCGGCCGGTTTTATGCTCGGTCTCGTCTCGATACCGTCGTAGCAGAAGAACTCGGGAATCTTGGGTGCCTGTTCCGCCAGGACTACGCCGGACAGGGAAACCCAACAGTGTGCATGCAATCGCCTGGCGTCCGTGCCCGGTGGACAGACGCCAAAATGCAGGGTCGGGGCAAAATCCGCAAGGCGGAGAAAATAGAAGAGCAGGAGGCCGCGGCGATAGCAGGCGCGGCGCCGCATCATCCGTGGTCGCTGCAGCCGTTGGAGCACCAACTCGACGATGGTCTCGGACGCCACTCCCCGATACAAGGCAAATGGATGTGTGGGAGTGTACTTGCGCAACATCCTGTCGAGCGACAGCCAGCGGTCCCACAGGGGGATCCAGATCGCGATCCACCCGACGTGCATTCGCAACAGGCGGAGGGTCAACGTAGCGGCCATCACTCTACCAACACGACTAATTTCTCATCCAGCGCTCGCTGGGCGACCTCGCGCAGGTCGGCGGTCAACTCTGCGCGGCCAACCTCGTACCGGTCGAGCAGTGCATCGACGATGGCGCGAAAGGTGGGGGTCGTCTGCTCGATGAGTCGCAGGAAGTCGCACGTCGTTTCGTTGCATGTATACAGGTCGCCCGTTTCCAGTGACAGGACAACCGCCTTCTCGTGCGGGCCCATCTCCTGAATGCAAATGCTCGGGTGGATTCCCAACCGAGTTTCGTCCATGATGGTCACCATCGTGTCTCCTGTTGGACAGAAAAAGGGAGGGTATCCCGACAATTCGTCTGGCCACCGAGCGGGGGCCCATTGTAACGTCTTGGGCGGAGGAGTCGAAGACGAGAATTCGGGGGGAACGCGGGAACTCGCCGGCCACCGGGCTGTACGCCCGTCAGTGCCGCGTCGGCGCTCATCTTTTGCCCTGTTCAGCGTTGGCAGGGCGGCACACGGCCAGGCCGATGCAGCGATCGGCCGCGCCATAGTACAGCAGCCACTCGCCACGAAAGAAAACCAAGCCGTTTGCGACAACCGCGGGCGGCGTGAAGCCCTGCAGCTCCCAAGGGAACTCAGCGTGTAGGAACGGACGAGCGGCTCGTTCCAGCAGTCGTGCGGGATCATCCGCGGCGAACAGGGCCTGTCCCAGGCCGGACCAGCCTGGAACGAAGGCGGGGTCACCGCCTTCTGCGGGCGTTTGGTTGGCGCCGTTGTAGAAATGCAGGATGCCGTGCGGAGTGAGCAGCGCGATCGCTCCAGCTTCGGCGCACGAACTGTCGAAATGGCCCGATCGCGGGGCCAGCAGACTGACGAGTTGACCTTGGGAGTCCAGCACGGGTGTCCAATCGATCAGGTCGTCTGACGTTGCCAGGTAGCAGCCAATCTTCCAATACATCCAGTACTTTCCCTGGATCTTGGCAGCGATCAACCGTTCGCCTTCGCGTCGGCAGACCACCGCGCCAGTCCGCGCTCCAAACACGAACTTGCCGCCATGCGCCTTGGCGAAGGCGGGGCCGTGTTTCGTCCAGTGTTGCAGGTCGCGGGAAGAGGCCACTCCAATCGAGTCTGCCGTGCCGGTCCAGGCCGTGTAGTTGACGTAGTAAGTGCCGGCTTCGTCCTCCACGATGTGGATGTCCTCGCAGCCACCTTCCCACTCGTACTGTTTCCAGGGGTCATTGTCGGGATAGATCACCGGCTCCGCAAACCGCGAGAACTCGCGTCCATCCTTGCTCACCGCCAGGCCGATGCGGCAGGTCCGTCCCCAGCCGCCGGGCCGCGGCTCGTCATCGGCGCGATACAGCAGCCAGACCCGGTCATCTTTGACCACCGCCGCGGGATTGTAGACATTCTGCGCTTCCCACCGCACCATCTTGTCTGTGACCGGGCAGTGAAAGGTAGCAGCCGGGTTCGGTTCCAGAATCGGCTGGTCCCGTTTCGTGAACGGCCCCCAAGACCAACTCGGAGGTGAAATGGATTGGGCGGTTTCCTCCGCACGGCAGAGGGTGGAAACAGCGAAGGCCAGCAAGCAGCTGGGCAGGTGCGTGCGACGGAACATGATGTCAGTCTACTTTCCGCAGTTCGAGTAGCGCAGACCACTCGGCCACCTTCTCCGACTCCGGGGGCGAGTCATTCTTACGATAGTGGACGTCGAGTTGGTCGAGACGCTGCAAATGGGCAGGCAGCCGCTGCTGGAAATCAGCCAGGTTGCGGGAGGCGGCCGGTGACCAGGCCACTTCGGCCAGGGCGATGGCCCGCGGGAACGCAAAGTACTCGGCAACACGCGGCGTGGGAATGTACTCCGTCCACAAATTACCCTGTACGCCGAGGACGTGTTGTCGCTGCGTTTCGGGCAATGCCGCGGGGAGCGGCTCAAACGCGTACACGGTTTCCAGCGGGAGAAACCCGCCGATGGCTTCCGGCTCGTTGGGGCCTTGCCCCTGGGCATAATCCAGGTAACAGTGCGATGTGGGCGACATCACGACGTCGTGCCCGGCGGTGGCGGCGGCGATGCCACCGTCCGTGCCACGCCAGGACATCACGACAGCGTCGGGAGTCAGGCCACCTTCGAGGATCTCATCCCAGCCGATCAGTCGTCGGCCGCGGCTGGCCAGGAACCGCTCGACGCGGTGGTTTAAGTACGTCTGGAGCTGCGCTTCGGTCGTGAACCTCTCGCTGCGCATCCGCGCCTGGCATTTGGGGCACGCTTTCCAGCGGTCACGTGGGGCTTCGTCTCCGCCGATGTGGATGAAGCGGCTGGGGAACAGGTCCGTGACCTCGGCGAGCACGTTCAGCGCGAACTCGATGGCCGCGTCGTTGCCCGCGCACAGCACATCGGGTTCGATGCCCCATTGCGTGCGCACGCGAAAGGGACCGCCGGTGCAGGAAAACTGCGGATAGGCGGCCAGGGCGGCGAGGAAGTGGCCGGGCATCTCGATCTCGGGGACCAGGGTCACGTGCCGCGCTTGCGCATACTCGACAAGTTCCCGGATCTGCGACTGTGTGTAGAAGTAAGGGCCGTAGGGCGTTCCATCGCCTTGAGTCCGGTCACCCTGCCGAGGCGATTCCGCGCGCACGGACCCGATCTCGGTCAAGAGCGGGTACCGTTGAATTTCAATCCGCCAGCCCTGGTCGTCGGTCAGGTGCAACTGGAGCATGTTGAGTTTGTGCAGCGCAGCCAGATCGATGAACTTCTTGATCGCTTCGACCGGCATGAAGTGGCGGGCCACGTCCAACAAAAGGCCGCGCCAGACGAAACGCGGCGAGTCCTCGACCTCGACGCAGGGCACGGTCCACAGCCGGGGAGCCTGATCGGCGGGCCGCGCACCGTATGCTTCCACCGGCAGCAATTGCTGCAGAGTGATTCCGCCGTAGAACAGGCCGGCCTCGGTGGCGGAGCGAATCGTGATTCGGGTCGGTGTCACCGTCAGTCGATAGCCTTCCTTGCCCAACGGTGTTTCCAAGGAGCGATCCAATTCCAGCGCGATGCAATTGGTTTCCGCCGCGGTGACGAGAGGCAGTTCGCAGCCGGTCGAGGCGCGTAACCAGGACCCCAGCTGTTGTGCTTTACCCTCCGCTCCGGGGGTGGCCGTCAGCACCGTGCGTTCGGTCAGTGCAAAGGCCCCGGGGGCCGCGATCAGCTGGACGGGTTTCGGCACGATATCCGAGACACCGGCATGCACACGTGCGGGAGTCACCGCAAGGACCAGGGAGATCGCCAGAATCGATTGGAGAGACACTTCCTGGAGAGTCATGCTTCACTCCTGCCGTTCCAGTGACGTAGGCCGGAACAAGCCTGCGCCGTTCCGGCACATATTTATTAGCGTTTTGGCGTAGTGTTGGACTCATGCCGGGACTGTACAGGATTGTTCCGGCCTCCAGCCTCCAGCCTGCAACCTCCAGCCTCCAGCCTGCAGCCTCGTCCTGTTCTACCTGCTGCCGAGCCTGGAGTAAATGCACGAGGCGGGCTGGCTGCTGAACACCGGATTGGCCCAACATGTTGTATAATCGCGCACCGCCACTCAGTTCCTTCACACCTTCCAGTAAGGACACCACATGTCTTCCCACCCATCATCCCCTGACCAGCCACGCGATTCACGCCGGGAGTTCCTTGCGAAATCGGCTCTGCTCGCGGCGACCGCGGCAGGTGCTCCGTTGGCACTCAGTCGCAGTGTTCACGCTGGTGGAAGCGACGCGCTCAAGATCGGACTGATCGGCTGTGGCGGACGCGGTTCCGGTTCGGCGGCCGATGCTCTGTCGGGCGATCCCAACACGCAACTGTGGGCCGTGGCCGACGTCTTTCCGGACAAGATCGAGTCGAGCATCAAGAACCTGAGCACCGAATTCGGCGAGCGTATCCAGGTCGATCCGTCGCGACGATTTGCGGGTCTGGACGGCTACCGCGGCGTGATCGAGAACTGTGATGTCGTGCTGATCGCCTGCGCATCGCGTTTCCACGCACCCTATGCGCTGGCCGCCGTAAAGGCCAACAAGCACGTGTTTGTCGAAAAACCTGCCGCCGTCGACGTGGCGGGAGTCTTGCAGCTCCTGGAGGCGGACGAGCTGGCCAAGAAGAACGGCACGGGCGTGCTGGCCGGACTCACCTATCGCTATCACCTCGGCCGGCGCGAGGCCATCGAACGCATCCACAACGGTGAGATCGGCGACATCGTCGCCATCCAGTGCGATTACCTGCGCACTCCCTACGGCCTGATTGCCCGCCAGCCGGACTGGAGCGAGATGGAATACCAGTTTCGGAATTGGTACCACTTCACCTGGCTCTCGGGGGACGACGTGCCGCAGTCGCTGATCCATAATCTCGACTCGGCCTTGTGGGCCTTGCACGACGTGCCGCCCGTGCAGGTTTACGGCTTGGGTGGACGGTCGTCGCAGTTCCAAACCGAGATGGGTACTTCATTCGACCACCACTCGGTGATTTACGAGTTCGCCAATGGCTGCCGGATCTACGGCGCCGTTCGCACGGCGGTGGGGTGCTTCGGTAATAACATCGACATCTTCCACGGAACGAAGGGGCGCTGCGTCTTCGCCGCTTTCGCCGCGCCGAAGTTCACCGATCTGACCGGCAAGGTCACTTGGAAAGCGGACGAAGAGGCCTCGAAGAAGTCGCCGTACCGGCAAGAGCATCTGGAATTTCTGCAGTCGATTCGTGCGGGCCATCCCTTCCAGCGCGGCAAGCAACTGGCCGTTTCGACGCTGACGACCGTGCTGGGGCAGATGGCGGTCTACAGCGGCCAGCAGATCAGCTGGGAGGAAGGGCTGAAATCCAAATTCGCGATTCTCCCGACCGGTGAGGTCCGCCTGGATATGGACCCGCCGGTCAAGCCGGGCCCGGACGGAATCTATCCGGTGGCGATTCCCGGTACGACGAAACTGATGTGACGACGGAAGGACCAGCACCGCGGCCCGTTCACTCGGCGCCTTCGGCATCAATTGGGAAGGACAACCACTTCGTTGGCGCTGCGGGTACAAAGTGCGGCCATCGTCCGCAGTTCGATGTGTTGATGGATCGACTGAACGTGTCCGTCCGCGAACAAGAAGTTGCAGCTGTCGAAATGGAAGCTGTACGGCTCGTTGTCGTTGCGCTTGTTCATGGCGAACTGGCATCCGTTGGCAGGTCCGCATCCCTCGCGGCTCCCGTCCGCGCTGGAGCCGTCCAGGCTGAATGGACCTTCGCTGTCCACCCAGCCAATCCCCTGGTCGTTGCGGACGTCCGGCACGCTCGACCTTACCCGGTACGTGTGGGGACGGGCGGCGCATTCGACCACCATGATCGTGCTCGACGTGCCGTCGCGAACATCGGCCATCCGCACGCGAGAATTTCGGTACATGACCGAGAATCGGTTCCCGCTGTTGTAATGCGTTGGGTCGATCGACTCGGGCCTCACGCCCATGATGGCCTCGTAGTCGGTCGGCGCCAGTGGCACGGGAAACGTCATGGCCGGGCGCGGTGGCTTCGCGACGGCCGAAAATACGTCTGATTCGGCAGGACTGCTGGGGCACTGGAACGTCCGGACGGGAACGCCGCCGGCGGCAGGGTTCGTTCCTTCCCACCAATGCAGTCGGAAGTTGTACAGCTCCTGCAGGTTTTCCTGTTCGATGTAGGGCAAGGTCAAGGCCCGCCAGCCGACGTACTTGCCCAGCGGGTTTCCAGGTCCGACGGTAGTCCACCCCGACGCTGGAAACACCCCATGTCCGTCGTGGAAATTGAGGAGGCCCAGTCCCAGTTGCCGGAGGTTGTTCTGACACTGCGCGCAGCGCGCGGACTCTCGGACCTGTTGCACGGCGGGCAGCAGTAACCCGACGAGGATGCTGATGATGGCCATGACCACCAGGAGCTCAACCAAGGTGAAGGCACGACGCGCACGCATTTCCGGACCTGACATACTACGGGAAGATCGAGAGCCCGTGCCTGCCCTCGCCTCGCATCCGCCTGGCGAGGAAAGGCCACCGAATCCATGACTTGGCGTGCGTGGAGACCGCGTTGGCACCATCACGCCTATCGAGTTTAGTCACAGGCCCCGTCCACTGCAAACCGGGGGCCAATGCCCGTCCGCCAGGCGATCCTGGTCGGGGTCGAACGCCGTATGATTGGTTGATCGCTCTTGACGGGGAGAAATCGTTCGCTCGCTTCCAGGAAGGGCAGACTACTCACCACCGTATGACCTCCTGAGGGGATATACAGTCTCCTGTTTGGCGGCGCGGAAGTCAACGATCCGTTACGGGCCGGTCGGACTCGCAACTCATATACCACACCAGGCGAGATGTTCACTACAATCTAGGAGGCGCAGGCGTTCACGGAATAGCGAGTTTTCTTCGACGAGACGTAGATCGACGGATGACGTTGTGCGACAAGACAGTTCTGGTATTGGGCGCGGGTATCAACGGCGTCGCGATCGCGCGAGAATTGCTGCTCAACCGTGTGCCGGTGCGCCTGGTAGACCGGTGGGACATTGCCAGCGGCACGACCGCCTATTCCTCCCGTCTCATCCACGGCGGACTGCGTTACCTGGAGTACGGGGATTTTTCGCTGGTGCGTGAATCGCTCGACGAACGCGAGCGCCTGCTGCAACTGGCCCCGCAGTTTGTCCAGCCGCTGCAACTTTTTATTCCTGTGGAGCGGCGGGCGAGCGGGTTCGGGGCGGCCGCCCGCAAGTTCCTCGGCTGGTCTGCCGCGCGGGACGCTCGGCCCGTGCCGCGCGGCTTGTGGCTGGTGCGAATGGGACTGTTTCTCTACGACCTGTGCGCGCGTCGATCGTCGTTGCCACATCACCAGGTGCATCCGCTCAGCGACTCGGCTGTTCCGCCGGTCAATCGCGAACGGTTCCGTTGGCTGGCGTCCTACTACGACGCGCAGATCCAGTTCACGGAGCGCTTCGTGCTGGCGATGCTCGAAGACGCTCGGTACCTCTCGGAAGCACAAGGTGTACCACTGAGTGTGCACACGTACTGCGTGGCGCACCGGCACGGGGCCACGGTCACGCTCCAGCCGGCACCGGACACGGCGGGGCGGCCGGCAGAGTACTGCGGAAATGAGGCGCCAAGTTCGTTTCAGCCTGCCGCGATCGTCAACGCGACCGGCGCCTGGGTGGATCACACGCTGGCTCAGTTGCAGGTCGCGTCCTCCCAGTTGGTCGGGGGCACCAAGGGCAGCCACTTTCTCACGCGTCATCGCGACCTGCGCGAGGCGCTGCGATCGGGCGGCGTGTACGCCGAGGCCAGTGACGGGCGTCCCATATTCCTGCTGCCGTTCGGGTCGTTCTCGCTGGTTGGCACCACCGACTTGCCGATCGAAGCCGACCCCGAAACCGTCACGGCGGACGAGGAAGAGTTGCAGTACCTGCTGCGGGCCGCATGCGACGTGTTTCCGCACATCGCACTGACGCGTCGTGATGTGGACTTCCATTATTGCGGTGTGCGACCGCTGCCTCAGACGGCGTCGGCGGAGACCAGTTCCGTTACACGCCGACATATCCTGCACGTTCACGACGATCCCGATGTGTCCCTGATCTCTATCATTGGAGGCAAGCTGACGACCTGCCGCTCGTTGGCGGAAGAGACCGCGGAGTTGGTGCTCAAACGACTCGGTATTCCCCTCCAGAAGAACTCGCGAGATCGCGTGATCCCGGGTGGGGAAGAGTATCCGACGTCACGCGATGCGCTGGCGGAACGGCAGATGCGTCTCGCGAACGAACTGGGACTGACGTCGGCGCAGGTCGACGCGGTATGGCGGTTGTGCGGCACGCGTGTTGCCAGCCTGGTAGCTGCCGATGTGTCGGGCACCGCACGCGACGACGACACCGAAAACCTCGTGGGCACACATCTGCCCTTGGCGTTTGTTCGGCGGGTGATGCGGGACGAGTGGTGCCGCACATTGAATGATCTTGTCGAACGCCGATTGATGTTGCTCTACTGGCCCGGTCTGACACGTGCGTGTCTCCACCAATTGGCCGCACTCATGGTCGAGCAGGGTCTGCTGGCGGCAGAACAGGAAGATGTGGAAGTCGCGCACTGCATCGACCGGCTGAAAACCCATTTCGGCCGCACGATCGGCATATGAGCAATGCGGCAGTGTAGGCCGGAACAAGCCTGCGCAGTTCCGGCACGACTGCTCCAGAACGCCAATGAGTAGAGCCGGAACTGCGCAGGCTTGTTCCGGCCTCCCGCCTCCAGCCAGCACGGACCCAGCGGGAAACCCGCCTGGTGGGCCGGTTCATCCTGCGATGATTCGTGTTTATTGCTCGACGGTATTCGTTGCCGGACGGTGTTCACTGATACAGACAAGTTGCTTGACGGTGCGGATCAACAGGCGATTGCCCGAGATTGCTGGTGTCGCCATCACGATGTCGCGCATGTCGTTTTCGGCCAACAACTCAAACTCAGGTCCTGTTTTGACCACGTGGACCGTACCTGCCTCGTCTGAGAAGTAGAGGTGTGCGTGTGTGCCCACCGCAGATGCGGAATAGGTCACGCCATCCCCCACGCGCTGCCGGTAGATGAGGCTGCCGTCCTGGACGTTCCTGACCGACAGGCGGCCGTTATCGTTGCAGGTATACAGGTAATCTCCCACCACGATCGGAGTGGGAATGTACGATCCATCACGAGGTTGGTGCCAAACCAGGCCGGCCGGCAGTTGGCCGCTAACTGCCGGGTCGCTGTCGGATTCATCATCTTCCTGGCCCGTGTCGCCGCCAAGGACGGCTGGAGGACTCAGATCGCCGCGGGCCGTCGGCGCAATGGCGTAGCTGGGACTCCGCCCGTGTGCGTTGGTTAACAACACCAGGCCGTGCGAGAACAAGGGGGACGGAACGGGAATGTCTCCGCCGCCGCTCAGATACCAGAGCTTCTCGCCGGTGGCGAAATCGTAGGCCGCCATTTCCCGGTAACCGTTGCACACGATGTGAACTTGTGCGTCCGCCTGGAGGACCAGCGGCGTGGACCACGTGGACACGTCGTTGCGGGGAATCCGGCGCACTTCGATCCCGTCCGACAGTCTCAGGATGGCCACGAATGACGTGTTCAGGCAGTCACATTGGACAATCACGTGCTCGCCGTGAATGACCGGCGAACTGGCGAATCCCCACTCGAGTTCCGCCGCATCGTACGGTCCTGAATGCAGCCTGCCGAAGCCCGTTTTCCAGGTCAAGTTTCCGTCGACATCGAAACAGTACAGGCCTTCCGAGCCAAAGAACGCGACGACACGCTGACCGTCGGTGACCGGCGTGCAGTTGGCGTGCGTGGCCTTCAGGTGCCTCTTGACCAGCGGTTGTCCGGTAGTGGCCTCGCGCTTCCACACGAGTTGCCCACTGGCGAGATCGTAAGCGTGCAACTGCCACGACCACTGACCGGTGTCTTCGGCGGCCGCCCCGGTGCCACCCAACCATCCGGTTCCCAGTGACGGCGTGCTGGTGGCGGCATTGACGACCGTAATGACATAGACGCGGTCACCCCAGATGATCGGCGACGAGTGGCTGAGTCCCTCCACATCGGCCTTCCACTGAATGTTCTCGCCCGATTCGACATTCCAGTGGATGGGTGGTGTCCCGGAACCGATTCCCGCGGCACTCCAACCGCGGAACTGAGGCCAGTTGTCGTCCGCCCGCAGGTGGCCGGCGAGCAGCACAATACCGAGGAACATGGACAACAACAGCCGGATCGCTTTGGATTGAGACATGAGTTGTGTATCCTCCGTCCAACATTGTAGGGTGTGTCAAGCTCGCCGCCCACAATGCCGCGCTGTCCCGCAACCTTACGGCGAGCGCCGGCACACCAGCGGTGAACGACGAAGCTCGAAATACCCAACACGATGGAATGACGAAGCCCGAATGACGCAAGCCGCCCGTTCGTCATTCGCCGCGGACCTGGTGTGCCGGCGCCCGCCGTGAAGGGGCGTCGCCAGGCGACCGGGCCGCGGCGGGCTTGACACACCCTACGGTCTACGGTCGTGGAAATTCACTTTCAACCTCCACGTGTATATAACAGTGAGGGTATCTGGTACCGGTTATGCGGGTTTTTTCTCGGCCTCGGCCTACTCCGTGGAAAAATCCTATGTTTGAGCTCTGGCCGCGTGTCACTTATTGGCGAGGCACATCATGCTTGGGATCCGTTACCTGAAGACGCCCCCCACGACGCACATCATTCAATACCGTGGCAGCAAAGTCGTACGCCAGGGGGCCGGCGCATCTTACTTCTATTTCGCGCCTCTGACGACATTGGTCTCGATACCGCTGGCGAGCGTCGATGTCCCGTTCGTCTTCCAGGAGGTCACGGCCGATTTCCAGGAAGTAACGCTCCAGGGGCAACTGACGTATCGTGTCGCCGACCCGCTGAAGCTATCGCAGTTGATGGACTACACCGTCGATGCGAACGGCCATTACGTCAGCGACGACCCGACCAAGCTCAACGATCGACTGATCCAGCTGGCCCAAGTGGGTGCTCACGAATTCGCGCAGCGCGAACGCCTGGAACGCGTCCTGTCGCGATGTGCAGAACTGAGCGAGGAAGTGCTGCAGGGGCTGCGCAGTTCCGAGGTGGTGAGCATGCTGGGGCTCGAGATTCTGTCGCTGAGTATTCTGTCGGCCAAGCCGACACCGGAGATGGCGAAGGCCATGCAGGCCGAGGCGCGCGAGCTGTTGTTGGGTCGAGCGGACCAGGCCGTGTTTGCCCGCCGCAACACGGCGATCGAACTGGAACGGCAGATCAAGGAAAACGAACTGAACACGGAGCGCGCCGTCGAAGAGAAACGCCGGGAAGTCCGTCAGGCGCAGATGCAGGCCGATGTGGCGATCGAACAGCAGCGCTCCGAGCTGGTGGATCAGCAGGTTGCCAACAATCGCAAGCTGGCCGAAGCACAGAACGAAGCCTTGCGCGCTACGCTCGAGGCCATGAAGAGCATCGACTGGAAGACACTCTCGGCCGCGATGGGGTCGGGCGATGCCCGAGGGCTGATTGCCATGGCGTTCCAGCAACTGGCTGAGAATGCCAGCAAGATCGGCCGTCTCGACATCAGCCCCGATCTGTTGACGCAACTCCTGGATGCACGACGCCCGGACACGGAGTAGGCCCATGGGTACCGCGCTGCCGAATGTCGTAATCGTGACCACCCCCACACGCATGCAAGGACTGCTGGCGAGGTGGGGGAGCCGAGGCCAGGCCAGGTTTCTGCTCAAGCAGGCGGTCGCGCATCAGGCTCAGAATGGCATTGCAGCCGAAACCGTGACGTCGGCGGAAGCTGACTTCGATTTGTACGAGACGGAAAACACGCGTTACGAGCGGACCATTGAACAGTTGCGCGACGGGTTGCAGGACGGCTATCCTGTGACGATTCTGCAGCGTCAGTATCTGGCCAATTACGATTTCCGCAACGCCGTCCTGGTGCTTGTCGTCGGCCCTGATGGATTGGTGGCCAACACGGCCAAGTACGTCGGAGACCTGCCGATCATCGGTGTGAATCCGGATCCGACTCGCAATGACGGCATTCTCCTGCCGTTTCGCGCAGAGCAGGCGCTGCACGCAGTCCACGCTGCTCTCAACAGCCGGCCGCCGTACGCCCGGTGACCATGGCCCAGGCCGAACTCAGCGACGGCCAGCGCCTGTTGGCGTTCAACGACTTCTTCGTCGGTCGGCGATCGCACGTATCGGCACGCTACAACCTGCGTTGGCGCGGCAAGGCGGAACCGCAGTCTTCCAGCGGCGTGATCGTGGCGACCGGCGCCGGCTCCACCGGCTGGCTGTCCAGTGTGTTCAACATGATGCGCGGCGTCAGTCAATGGACAGGCGGCAAGGCTGGCAAGCCTCTGAAGATCGACTGGCAGGATCGCCGCCTGGCCTGGGTCGTGCGAGAACCGTTTGCCAGCCGTCATTCTTCCGCCAGCCTGGTGGCAGGCACGCTCGATGCACAGGAAGAACTGGTCGTGGAAAGCCTGATGCCCGAAGGCGGCGTGATCTTCTCCGACGGCATCGAAGAGGACTTCCTCGAGTTCAACAGCGGCTCAACCGTGCGTATCACCGTGGCGAACCAACAGGCGAAACTGGTGGTACCCGGCCGGTGATGCCGTCCGCGGCGAATGGCGACTCACGTCTTGATCCCCAGCAGTCGGTCCAGCGAGTCGGCCGTCTGGTAAACCAGCGCCTCCGGATAGTACTGATACGGATGAAAGTACTCGAAAGTCAGGAAACCTCGGTAATTGATCTGATCGAAGGCGTCGATCACGGCAGGCCAGTTGGTCGTGCCGTCCAGCAACGGCCGGAACGACTCGAGCGAATGATCGGTCGCCTTCTTGGAGAACTCCTTGAGGTGCACGTTCTGGATGCGACTCCCCAGCATGCGAATCCAGTGCTCGGGGAACTGGAAGAGCATGACATTGCCCGTGTCGAAGTGCACGCGGACGTAGTCGCTGTGAAAACTGTCGACGAAATCGATCATCTCGAAGGGCGTCATCAAGTACCCGCTGAAGATGATGTTCTCGATATTCAAACGGACTTTAAGTTTCTCGGCGGTCGGAAGGAGCTTGGCAATCGCTTCGCGCGCACGTTGGTCGCAGACGTCGTTCGGGGTCGGTTCGTGATCCGGGCGCCAGGGCATGTGCACGGCACCGGGAACGACGAGCAGGTTCTCGGTTCCCAGGTCATGTGCGGCCTGGATCATCTGGCCGGCGAGTTCCATCCCGCGCTCGCGCTCTGCGGGCAAGTTGCTGGTCAGCGGATACGGCCAGAAGAGAAACGAACAGAGACCGCTGATCGCGATCCCGATCTCGTCCGCCATGCGCCGGATGGCGCGGTATTCGTTCGCGCCTGACTTGGGAGACAGGTCGTTGTCCAGGTCGAAGTTCAGTTCCACTGCCGTCGAACCCGGCGTTCTTGGCCACTTGCAGGCATTCCCGCAGGTTCATCCGCTCGGGGTACGGGAACGCCCACATGTTGATCGACTTCTTCATGTCATAGCGCTTGCCGGCCGCCCGGCGGTCGTCCGGTTGCGTCTGCCCCGCGGCATACACCGCGCTGTGAGGAAATGCCACGGCGCCGCCGGCCGCGGCCAGGGCGGAACTGATGAGCGTGCGGCGTGTCACGCCCTGTGTCGTCGACTCGGCCTGAATGGGATTCGACATGCATAAGTCCTTCCAAAAGCCCGATCTGCTGACCTGTATATCCAATTTGTAGAGCAAGCGTCCCGCTTGCTCAAGCACAACCGGGCAACGTAGAGCAAGCGTCCCGCTTGCTCAGGCGCAACCGAGACACGTAGAGCAAGCGTCCCGCTTGCTCAGGCGCCACCGAGACACGTAGAGCAAGCGTCCCGCTTGCTCAGGCGCAACCGAGACACGTAGAGCAAGCGTCCCGCTTGCTCAGGCGCAACCGAGACACGTAGAGCAAGCGTCCCGCTTGCTCAGGCACGATCGAGACCGTTGCGCTACGGTCCCACGAGGAAACGGGCGTCCTGGGCCGGCACGACGAAACAGGTTCCGGACGTGCCGGTGGTCAAGTCGAGCAGATCGGCGGCGACCGTGACGGGCACGTCGTTTTCGCTCGGATTCACGATCACCAGGCCGTGGGCGAACTGGCGCGAGAATAGCCCCGGTCCATAGCGATCGGTTTCACAGGCCTGCAGCGGCGATCCAAGATCGACATCGTATTCGCGAAGCCACCAGAGCTGTCCGTGCAGGCAATCGCCTCGATCGAATCCGAAGTAGCCGCCGTCCAGCAAGCAGCGAAGTGGCCAGTCCGAGTCGCGCTCGGCGCCGATCGTTCTCGAAAGTCGCCACAGCCACGCTGGCTGCGAACTGAGTTCGGCCGTCGGCACGCACGTCGACCGCCATCAGATGAAACGGTTCGCGCCGCACGACCTTGGTCACCGTGCGACGATATCCGTCCCACAGGTTCTGCCACTCGACACCGCCAAACTGGTCGCCCAGCGCGTTTTCGTGCATGCATCCGTTGGCGTACTGATAGTAGGGGCAGTCCTCCGACCACGGTCCGCCGCCGTTGCCGGTCGAGAATCGCGTCGGGATACTGCTCGCGCAGGTTGCGCAGCAGGAACAGCATGCCCGTCCTGCCAGGCCTGCGTATCGCGCTGATCGTGCACGCCGTCGCGATTCACATCCTGCTGGTCGGGTTCGTTCTGCCACAGGCAGTCCATCATGAGTCCGTCGTAGCCTCCGGGTGCCAGGCACACTCGGCGGACGTAGTCGAGCACATGTCTGGGCCAGGCGAAGTCCTGGGTGTACACATTCATCAAGTGTCCACCCCAGTGCGGCACGAGCATCGTTCCGTCGGCCCGCCGGGCGTACCAGTCGTGTTCGCCGGCCGCCGGCACGCCGGGGGCCAGGCCGTTGTTGGGACCCTGCAGCGGCACCCAGGCCAGGATCCTGATGCGCGGATTGATCTGGCGCATCTTGGCCAGCGACAGCTTCTCGCTGCTCGACGAGGTCGTGGTTGAGGATCAGCAGGTTCCACTGAGCGAGTCGCTCTTCCTTCTGCTCCACGCGTCCCTCGCGAAGGTCCATGTGGAAGTAGTTCATCAGCCGCGGATCTGGCCGCGTGACGGTGCCGATGGGCGGGAGTTGCCAACCGCGGCGCGGACTCTCGCGGCTGTGTCGGATCGCGGCGGGTTGGCAGGGGCGCATCCGTCGGCGCGGCAGCTCGGAAAGTGTCGGTCGGTTGTCGATTGCGCCGGCAACGCGGCCGCCCAGGTCTCGTACTCCTGGAGGCAATCCTCGTCGCTCACGAACTTCTTCCACACCAGTCGGCCGCGGAAGCCGTACTGCTTGCCGGTCTCCACGCGGTGGATCACATACTGAAAATCCCAGGCCGGACGCCGGACCTGTTCGTTGACCTTGAACTTGAAGAGGCTGAACCGCATTTCGTCCTCTTCGGAATACGTTCGGTCGAACATCAGCATCAAGGTCATGCCATGTGCGGCGACGGCCGTAATAGAACGGCTGCGTGAACCGGGGATACTCGTAGCTCCAGAGATTCAGTTTGAAATTGTGGTCCGCGTCGTAGGCGAATCCGGGCGACTTCACGTGGCGGTAGGTGCCGCCGCCCACATAGTCGGGATGTCCGGGGGCAGCGTCGGCCGCGATCCACTGTTCCGCTCCGCCCGGTTCGTTCACGCCGCGGAAATGCAGTGCGACGTCCTCGACGTCGTTCATGTAATCGGCCCAGAAAAGACAGCCGCAGCGACGATCGCCGAAACGTCGCGCGTCGTGCGGCCGGCAGGTGAACTGGAAGTCGATGTAGTGCGGCGCGGTCACGGTGTACTTGGTGCTGCTCTCCATCGCCCACGGATCGTCCTCGTGCCGCCGCACGAGCAACACGGAGTTGGGATCGTCCGCGCGGTACAGGCGGTAGGGACCGTTGCGCGGTGCGAACCAATTCGCCGGATCGCTGTGGCCGGAAATGATGTGCTCGAAATTGAGTCCCGCCGACGACGGCGGATCGTGCGGGTCGAACGCGTCGAACTCCGGCTGCGCTCGTACGTGGAACAAGCCGATCGATGCCGCTCAGAATCTTGCGGTGACTGGGCGTTGTCGAGGAACTCGACGGCCAGGTCTCCCGCACTTCACGGTGACCGCTGCCACCGGCTCTCCCAGCTGCTCGTCATCCGCTCCACGCGGTGCTGACACCCAGAAACAGGGACAAGGTGGATCCACAGCAGCGTGAGCACCATGCGCGCGGTGAAGGATCGCCGCACTCGAGAGGCAGCCCCGTGCGTGGGACAGACCGCCGGCATGCGGACACCGGGGTCGAACGGCTGATGCGATCTGGATCATGGAACTATTCCCTGGTTCTGCACAAGTGTCCCGTGCCGTCGTCCGGCCAATGCGCACTGGAGCAACCAGTTCCGACCTGCGCCAGTCTAGGCCTCTCACAAGAGGCTGTCGAGCAGTTGAATCTCAGTTTGCCAACCCCCGGTTCTCCGTCGTAACATGGTAGGATGTCGGCGATGGCGGAAGTCCGTGTGGCAGCCGAAGATGCCAGTGCCCTGTAGAACTGCTGCGTCGAAAGGAAACCTGGGTTTGTGATCCGCCTACTGTCTATCGAGCCGCAGCATCCGTTGTTCTGTCGCCCGGTCTGGTGACGCGCACGGACGACGATCTATTCCGGGAACGTGTCGTACCGATCCTGGCCCGACGCTGCCTGAGCTGCCACGACGACACATTGCGGAAGGGGGATCTGTCGCTGCGGACAGGCAAGGACTTGCACGGGCTGGACTACGTCGTCCCGCGCGATCCAGACGGCAGCTACCTGATCGAATTGGTGACCCCTCGGAAGGCCAGGCCGACATGCCGAAGGATGCGGATCCGCTCAAGGCGGAGGAAATCGAAGCCATTCGCGACTGGATCGTTGCCGGGGGCGAGTGGCCGAACAATGTGGTGGTGGAACCGCTCCAAGTGACTGACCGGGAGTGGTGGTCGCTGCGTCCCCTGATACGACCTGCCGTGCCCAGGTCGCGTTGCGGTGCGCGATGCGATGGCAGGACAACGGCTGTGACCGACATGCCGCACAACGAAATCGATGCCTTCATTGCCGAGCAGCACCATCAGCGCGGCCTGTCGTTTGCCGAGGCTGCGTCTCGCGCCATGTTGATCCGCCGCTTGTCCTACGACCTGCTCGGGCTACCACCGACGCCGGAGCAGATCGAGCGGTTTGTGAACGATCCGGCACCGGACGCGTACGAGCGGCTGGTTGACCTTTTCCTGGCCTCGCCGCAGTATGGCGAGCGGTGGGGTCGGCATTGGCTGGATGTCGTCCACTACGGCGACACGCACGGTTACGACAAGGATCAACCTCGGCCCAATGCCTGGCCGTATCGCGACTACGTGATTCGCGCGCTGAACGAGGACAAGCCGTGGTCTCGTTTCGTCGAGGAACAGGTGGCCGGCGACGTGTTGTATCCCGGAACGCGTGATGGGATCGAAGCGCTAGGGTTTATCGCGGCGGGACCTTGGGACCTGGTCGGTCACGCCGAAGTGCCGGAAACGAAATACGACGGCAAAATCGCGCGACATCTCGACCGCGACGATATGGTCCGCAACACAATCCAATCGTTCAACAGTCTGACGATTGGTTGTGCTCAGTGCCACAATCACAAGTTCGATCCGATTACGCAGGCAGACTACTACAGCTTGCAGGCAGTGTTCGCGGCGGTGGATCGGGCCGACAAGTCGTACGATGCCGATCCGGCAGTGGCCGCACCGCCAGTCGCTGGATACTCAACGGAGACAGCTCGCCGGCGCCAGCAAGATATCGAACGCCAGGTCCACGAACGGGCCGGACAGACACTGGCGAACGTGGATGCCGCGATCGAACAGCAGAGCGCCGCAGTTGGCGACGCGAACCCTACACCGAGCTATGGATATCACAGCGAGATTTCACCGCAGCAGGACAGGATCAAGTGGGTCCAAGTCGATCTTGGCAGCCGCGTCACCTTGGAACGGTGGTACTGCGACCGGCGTTCGACAACTTCAACGGCATTGGAGCCGGTTTCGGTTTCCGGCGCGGCTGCGCGTGGAGGCGTCCGATGATCCGGAGTTTCAAGGTGCCAAGGTGGTACTCGCCGCACACGAATCCGGGATCTCTGCCATCCCGGCTTGACGCCATTCGCCTGTGAAACGCCGGCCGTGACCGCTCGCTATATCCGCGTCACTGCCACACAACTGGCCCTGCGGCAGAATGACTTCATCTTTGCCTTGGCCGAACTGCAAGTGATCGATACGGAGGGAGAGAATCGAGCGCGTGGCGCAGTCGTGACGGCATTCGATTCCATCGAGGCTCCGCCCCGCTGGAGTCGTGCCAATCTGGTCGACGGAAACCAGCCGCAGGCTGCCGACGACAACAAGTGGAAGGAGTTGCGGCAGCAGCGCGAACAACTGTGGCAATCGCATCTCACGGATGCGGAGCGTGACGAATGGAGCGAGCTCACCCGACGGCAGGCGGCGGCCGACGCTGAGTGGCGCGGGCTGCCGCCGCGCGACTCGTCTACGCCGGCACGGTGCATCAGGGAACAGGCAGCTTCGTGGGCACCGGAGCCAGTGGTGGAAAGCCTCGCCCCATCCATCTGCTGAATCGCGGCGACGTGGCCAAACCGGGCGCCGAAGTTGGTCCTGGGGCACTGGCGGTGTTTGACCAGTTGCCGAGCCGTTTTGACTTGCCCGCCGACCATCCCGAAGGCGAACGCCGCGCGGCGCTGGCCCGCTGGCTCACGTCGCGCGACAATCACCTGACCTGGCGGAGCATTGTCAATCGTGTCTGGCAGTATCACTTCGGCCGCGGCTTGGTCGACACGCCCAACGACTTCGGGCACATGGGCGCGCACCCCACGCATCCCGAGTTGCTGGATTGGCTGGCGGTCGAATTTCGCGATGGCGATCAATCGCTGAAGACCCTGCATCGGCGGATCGTGACCAGCCACACGTATCGACAAGCATCGACGGTGGAGGATGCGAGTCAACCGGCGGTCGCCCAGGCGCTGGCTGTCGACGCCGACAACCAGTTCCTGTGGAGAATGACGCGCCGCAAGCTCGAAGCGGAGGCGGTCCGCGACTCGGTGCTGCTGGTCAGCGGACAACTCGATTCGACCATGGGTGGACCGGCGTTCCAGGACTTCGTGGTGGAAAGCCCGAACACTCGCCGCACTACGAGTATCACCTGCACGACCCCGACGATCCCGCCTGCCATCGACGGTCCATCTATCGCTTCATCGTCCGCTCGCAGTTGCAGCCGTTCATGACCGCCCTCGACTGCGCCGATCCGTCGATGCAGGTCGGGCGGCGCAACGAGAGTCTTACGCCCTTGCAGGCGCTGGCCCTGCTCAATGACGGCCTCATCGTGACCATGTCGAAGCACCTTGCGGCAAAACTGGACAGTGCCGGTGGTGAGCTGCGTGACAAGGTGCAGCGCGGGTTCCACGAGGCGATCGGCCGCCCTCCGTCCTCCGCCGAACTGGACCGGCTGGTCTCCTTTGCCGGACACTACGGTCTGGCCAATTACTGCCGCCTGCTGTTCAACCTGAACGAGTTCACTTTCGTAGACTGACCGATGGCACACAACTCTCCCTATCACCGCATGGTGCAGCAGCCGCACGCTTTGTCGCGCCGCGAATTCCTGTGGCAGAGCGGCGGAGGACTCGGCGGCATCGCCCTGGCAGCCATGCTGACGCGAGCTGCGGCGAACGAAGACCGTCCGCCGCAGGTCGTGCACTTCCCACCGCGCGCCAAACGCGTCGTGCAGCTGTTCATGGCCGGGGCCGCCAGCCATCTTGATCTGTTCGACTACAAGCCCGAACTCGTCAAGCGACATGGTGAACCGTCGGACTTTGGCGAGCATGTCGAGACTTTTCAGGACGGACTGGGACCCTGGAAACGACCGGTGTGGGATTTTGCCCCGTACGGCCAATGCGGCAAGATGATCAGCGAAGTCGTGGCCGACCTCGGGCCGTGCGTCGATGACATCGCGTTCGTCCACAACATGGTCGGCAAGACGGGCGTGCACAGCCAGGCCACGTTGCTGCAAGCCACCGGTTACAACTTGCCCGGGTTTCCCGGCATGGGCTGCTGGATCAGCTACGGTCTGGGCAGCATGAACGACAACCTGCCGACCTTTGTCGTGCTGCCCGATCATCGCGGTCTGGCCTCCAATGGCACCAAGAACTGGGACGCGGCCTTCCTCCCGTCGGAACATTCCGGAACGGTCATCTATCCCCAGCGCGGCGTGCCCATTGAGGCACTGTTTCCCCACAAGAACGGCGATTTCATCAGCCCGGCCAGCGAAGTGTCGGCGCAGGAGCTGCTGGCCGAACTCAACGCGAAGCACGCCCAGACCCGCGCAGATGACGCCCGGCTCGAATCGCGCATCCGCGCGTACGAACTTGCCGCGCATGCAGGTCGCCGCGCCCGAGGCAGTCGACATCTCCCAGGAACCACAGCACATTCTGGACCTGTACGGCATCGCTCCAGATGGCCAGACGTGGCCTGGCGAAATCAACGCGCCTGAGGAAATCGACTATTTCGGTCGCAAGTGTCTGCTGGCCCCGACTGCTGGAACGTGGTGTGCGATTCGTCCAGGTGTGGTCGGGAAACGACAACGGCTTTCCCCGCCGCAACTGGGATTCACATGAAGATGTCGAGCGAGATCATGGTCCGCTGGCACGCGGCATGGCACGCGGCGCATCAGCGCTGATTCAGGACCTGAAGCAACGCGGTCTGCTGGAGGACACCGTCGTGCTGTGGACCACGGAATTCGGACGGATGCCGTCGACACAAGGAGGTAAGGGACGAGATCATAACCCGCATGCCTTCACGAACTGGCTGTGCGGCGGTGGCATTCGCGGTGGCGTAACGTACGGAGAAAGCGACGCCTGGGGATACAAACCGCAGGATCGCGAAAACCCCACACAAGTCTACGACGTCCATGCCACGATCCTGCGGCTGCTGGGCATCGATCACACCAAGCTGACGTTTCGCCACAACGGCATCGATCGCCGACTCACCGATGTGCACGGACACGTGATCGATGCGATTGTGACCTCGTAGAGCAAGCGTCCCGCTTGCTCAGGCACAACCGGGACGGTTATGCTACATCCGTAGAGCAAGCGTCCCGCTTGCTCAGGCACAATCGGACGGTTATGCTACATCCGTAGAGCCAGCGTCCCGCTTGCTCAGGCACAATCGAGACGGTTATGCTACATCCGTAGAGCCAGCGTCCCGCTTGCTCCTGCACAATCGAGACGGTTATGCTACATCCGTAGAGCAAGCGTCCCGCTTGCTCAGGCACAATCGAGACGGTTATGCTACATCCGTAGAGCAAGCGTCCCGCTTGCTCCTGCACAACCGGGACGGTTATGCCACATCAATTCCCACCTCGCCTCTTTCCCTGAGAGGAACGATCCATGCGGCATCGACATGACAGGCCGTGGCTGGCGATTGTCGCTTTGTTCCTTCTGGGCAGTGCCGGTGCCGTCCGGGCGGATGACGCGGCTCCGCCACCCTCGCGCGAACAGATCGAGGCCGACTGGCTGCGCCAGGATGCAGTGCGCGACCGCGGACCTGTGACACCCGAGCAAGATGCCGCCGGCGCGTGTGATGGAGTGAAGAACGGCAAGTGGGGATTTCACACGGCCCTGGAAGATGATCCGTGGTGGCAGATCGACCTGGGGGAGCCGCGGCCGCTCGATCATCTGACCATCTACAACCGCTGCGACCATACCGCCGGCCGCGCCGCACAACTCACGGTCTCGCTCTCCCAGGATGGCAAGGTCTTCGAACCGTTCTATCAGCACGACGGTACCACGTTCCTCGGACAACCGGATGGCAAACCACTGCAGGTCCGTTGCGAAGGCAAATCCGCCAGGTACGTGCGACTGCAGGTTCCCGGGAACAACTGCCTGCATCTGGACGAAGTGGAGATCGTTGCATCTGGCGGCAGCGACAACGTGGCCTTGGGGCGACCGGCGACGCAGAGCAGTGTCTGCGAATGGTCGACTCGCAAAGACGTCGCGCAGGTCGGCAGCTATCCGACGCTGACGGTCATTCAACAGGGACTGCGTCTGGCCGCGAGCCTGCAGCGTCTCGCACAATGCAGGAACTCGAGCGCTCCGTCGCCAGCGTCATCGACCGGCATCTCCTGCGACGACGAAGTCATGGCATTGGACCGAGACCCAGCCGGCCGTCGAGCGACTGCCGGCTGCGGCCACCGAGTCCGACCGGCGGGAACTCTACTTCCGCGCGCCGGACCGTGGTGCGCCGGCTCGCGCTTGGCTAACCCGCTCCTCGATTTCGACGATCTTGTGCTGGTCCGCGGCGCTCCGGGAAAATGGTCGCA
Source organism: uncultured Planctomycetaceae bacterium (assembly GCA_963754725.1). Classification (GTDB taxonomy): domain Bacteria; phylum Planctomycetota; class Planctomycetia; order Pirellulales; family Pirellulaceae; genus JAAYDI01. The sequence continues at coordinate 13,232 of CAVWHV010000039.1, read as the reverse complement.
CATGTCGGATCAGTACCTGGGCTGGTGGTCGCAGCCCGGCGGCGGCCTGTACGTGTTGCACGACTTCAAGACCGATCACGCGCAGTTGCAGTGTCTGACCGAGGGCTTTCCGCCCGGCAACGTGCTGCGTCCCGATCTGTCCTACGACGGCCGCAAGATCCTGTTTGCCTGGTGCAAACACTATCCCGGGCTGAGCGAATGGCCCGACAAGCTCGACAAGTCGCGACTGCCGGAAGATTCCTTTTACCACCTGTTCGAAGTCAACGTGGACGGCACGGGGCTCCGACAGCTGACGTTCGGCAAGTACAACGACTTCGACGGCCGCTACCTGCCCGACGGGCGAGATCGTGTTCTGTTCCACGCGCCGCGGCCAGGCGATTCAGTGCAGTCCGGACTCGGCGGCCGCCACGCTGGCCGATCCGCAGTTGCCGGAGTGCTTACGTGCGGTGCGGTGGCGGGCCGGAGCGGCCGTGTGCCGTGTACACGATGCACGTGATGGATGCCGACGGTCAACATCTGCGGCCCATTTCCGCGTTCGAGATGTTCGAGTGGACGCCGAGCGTGGACGATCAGGGACGCATCCTCTATTCGCGCTGGGACTATGTCGATCGCTATGGCCAGAACAACATGGGGCTGTGGTCGACACTGCCGGACGGTACGGGCGTGCAGGCGGTCTACGGCAATTTCACGCGGAACCCGGAGTGTTTTTTCGAGGCCCGTTCGATCCCCGGTTCGCGGCGTCTGATCTTCACCGCCTCGGGTCATCATTCGATCACGGCCGGCAGCCTGGTGCTGCTCGATCCGCGGCTACGGTCCCGACGCGCCTGCGGCGCTGACGCGGCTGACTCCCGAAGTGTGTTTCCCGGAATCCGAAGGACGCCCCACGACCGTACTACGCGAATCCGTTCCCGCTGTCCGAGGAACACTTCCTGGTCGCCTGGAGCGACCGACCGCTGCGATTCCAGGGCGAGACCAACGACACGGCGGCGCTGGGCGTGTACCTGTACGACGCCTTCGGCAACCTGACGCTGCTCTACCGCGATCCGGCGATGGGCAGTCAGTACCCGCTGCCGGTCCGACCCCGCCCGCGTCCGCCGATTGTCGGTCATCAGGCCGCCACGGAGTTTGCCGAGGCGCGCCTGTTGTTGCTGAACGTCTATGCGGGGCTCACCGATGTGGCTCCCGGATCGATCAAACGATTGCGCGTCGTGGGGCTGCCAGTCAAGACGCATCCCACCATGGACTCGCCATCGATCGGCGTCACGACGCACGACAACGGTCGCTTCGTGCTGGGCACCGTGCCGGTCGAGTCGGACGGTTCGGCCTGGTTCCGCGTGCCGGCGGGTGTGACGTTCTACATGCAGGCATTGGACGAGGCGGGAATGGCGATTCAGACGATGCGGAGCGGCATCTATCTGCAGCCGGGCCAGACACAGACGTGCATCGGCTGCCATGAACCACGGACCACTGCACCAGCGAACCACGTGGCTGCTGGCCGCACGACGGGAACCATCGCTGCTCACGCCCGGACCGGAAGGATCCTGGCCGCTGGACTATGCGACGCTCGTGCAGCCGGTGCTCGACCGTCAGTGTGTGTCATGCCACAAGCCGGGCACGGACGGCGCACGATTCGATCTCACCGCGGCTCGCTCGTACGATGCCATGGTCGGTTACGGCGTTCCCAGCTTGAAAGACCTGGTGATCCAGCGGTATCGCGAACAGCGGTCGGTAGTCGGCCAATGTGAGGCGAGCATGAATCCCGTGCTCAAGCTGCTCAAACAAGGTCACTATGATGTGAGCCTGAGCACGGACGACTGGTCGCGACTGATCACCTGGATGGACACGCTCGGCCAACGCTCCGGATCATTCAGCCCGGAGCAGGAAGAACAACTGCGCAGGTTTCGGAAGCAGTTGGCGGAACTGCTGGCGGATGCCGATGCAGCGCCCGCTGGACATTGACGAATACAGGCCATCGGGCCAGGGGAGTTGCCTCGTGAAGATCAAGTGCATCTGGTTGTCAGCATGGTTGGCGACCTCCTGTCTGATCGTGGTTGTATCCTCAGGTGTCTCCCAGGAGTCGAAGGCGCCGCGAGGAATCGAGAGCGAGCAGTCGTTGCCGAGCCGGTATTCCTACGTGGTCGAGGACGCGCTCAGGTACTGCCGACCCAGGAAGGGCTGCTGGGTCGATCTCGGCGCCGGCCAGGGTGAGGTTGCGCTCGCGCTCATCGAAGCCACCGGGAATCCCGTCGTGATGCTCGATCCCGACCGGGAAGCCATGACGAAGGGTCTGGCAACAGCTCGCGAGAAACACCTGGGAAGACCGTCTGTTCGCCGTGACTGGTACGGCGGAAGCCCTGCCTTTTCCCGACAATACGATCGATTTCGTGGTCAGTCGCGGCTCGATCTTCTTCTGGAACGACCCCGTCCAGGGTCTCAAGGAAGTTATCGCGTCTTGCGACCGGGCGGCAAAGCCTACATTGGCGGCGGCGCGGGCAGCGGCTACCCCGCTGCCGCCGTGGATAAATTGATCCAGCAGCGCAAGGCCCAATTGCAGGGCGAGGAAGCCGAGAAATGGCAACGATTTGTCGAGTTGCGGCGGCCCGAACAAATGACGAAATGGGCCACAGATGCCGGACTGCCACACTTCGACCGTCCTGGGCAAAGGTGCCGTCTCGGCCGAGGATCCGCGCGTGGGTCAAGGAGTCTGGCTGCTGTTCGAGAAGACGGAAGTGAACATCGAACATTGAATATTCAACGTCCAACGTCGCACGGAAGCGGTCGAACATCGAATATCCAACCTCCAGCGTCCAACGTCGAATAGCAAGAGCCGAACGTCGAACGCCGCACGTCGCATGACGTATTACAGCCCGGGCACGATCGACGATCCTTCATCCAAAATGGACAGCATGGTGAGATGATGGACGAGTACCTGGTTCTCACCGACAAAGAACGTGTGAAAATCATCGACCTGCAAGTTGTACGAAAACTCATACCAGGCCGTGGCGGCCGGAATCTCTTCGACGCTCTCGATACGTACAGGGCCTGACACCGAGTGAAGCAGTGAACCTTCCTGAAGGTGCTTGGCCATCGTCCAACGCTGGCCGACGACCCAGAAGGGATGACCAAGGGTGGACACGATCTCCTCGCCACCAACGGCGATCTTCATCATGGGCGCTGGCTTCGCCTTGGTGACTGTTTGAACCATTTTGAAGGCAAGTTCTCCGGTACTTGGATTCTGGGAAAGCACGCGGTCGCCCGGAAGAACTCCTTCGATCGGACGAGGACCCGTTATGGTCCAGACAAGGGTGGAACCCTTGAAACACGAGTGCGGCTGAAACCGCGTCATGTCAAAGTTGCGATTGTCACCCATGCCTGACGAGCCGCCGCCAGCGCTTGACGTGGGTCTTGATTGCCCGCCAGAGCGTGGCTTGCAGCCCGAGTTTTGCGTGACTGGAGGAACAACGTAGTTCTGGACGGAAACGGTACTGAACTTCTGCAGGGGTCGTTGTTGCCGTTGGCTTCCCGCCGATTCGTTTGCGAGATTCTGGCCTCCCACAGAACGTGCGCCACTCTCTCCTTGGTCACTGTCCTGATGCGGATCCAGCTCGTAATAGTCGCCTTGGTATTTCTCCCACCACGCTTGCCACACCCGAGGGTTGGACTCGAGATCTTCACCGGTGGCGCGAGCAAGTGCCTCCGTGATCCGCTGGTTGATGACTGCGGAGACCGCATTGTACCGGTCCAAATAGTTCTCCATGGCGCGGGTTTTTGCTGCAGCCGCGCCTTGCCACGCTGACCAATACGCGGCCTGGTCTGGAGTCTCCCCTCCCGAAAACGTCAGAATGCTGCCGTTCTCAAAAGGTTTGATGATGGAATCGAGTCCTGCGACTCTTACCAGTGCACCAACATGTTCGATCTGGGTGTCTGACTCCAGGCCTTGAATATCCAGCGTGGTTTGGACGCTGTTCAATCCACCAGAGAGGAGCAAAGAACAGGCAAATTCCACGGGGAAACGTGCACACGTCAGCAGTAAAGGCACGTATTCTTCGCGAGGACGCGTCTTCAATTCGTCGGCGGCCGCGCTCCGCACGGCTTCCAGGGGATGGCCAATGGCATGCAGCACCAGGAACTTCGTGTGCGAGGGGTCCTTCGCCAGGATCTTCAACCAGTTCAAACTGACGACCTCGAACGCCTCGGGATCCCTGGGGGCTCGGCTCCGCTCGCCCAGCAAGATGTTGAACATCGGAATGACAGCCGGGGATTCTTCCGCGGCCAGATCGGCTTCCATTTTCGCCAACAGGTCTTGCTCACCCTGAGCAGCAGCCCGTTCCCAGCTGGCAATCGTCGTTTCCCAGCGGCGTTTGCGCGAGTTGCTGGAATTCAGCGTGTTCCGCGAAGCCTTGAAGTCGGCCTGTTTCTGCTCCGCCACCTGTTCGCGCGTCAGGAGCTGACCGTTGTACCACTGCACTTCGAGCGTGCGCAGAGCTTCCTCATGGTTCGGTTGGGCGCGCAGGACGTTCAGCCAATGAAATCGCGCTTCCTCGCTTAGCTTCTTCTCCTGGCACCAACGTGCCAGCAACAGATCCTTCGCAGGGGATTCCGCCAGGGACGCTCGCACCTGCTGATAGTCGGCCACTCGCGGATCCAGGCGGAACGTTCTCTGTGACTGAGGCAGTGACACCCAGGCGTCGTTCAGCCGGACGTATCCGGAATGCCACCGCGCGGGTGCATAGTCAGGGTCCTTGTCCAACGCCTCGCGCAGCAGAGCCTCTCGTCTGGCAGCATCGCCCTCGGCTTCCGCCTGCAGGGCGGCCTGCACGAAATCCGCCGCCATGAGCACGCCGGTTTCGTCGGCGACCGGTTCTGCGGCCACAGTCTGAAAAGCGTGTGCCGCGGAACCTGCCAACCAACTCAGGCTGATCACTATTCCCAATATGCGTGCGTTCATGATGCGACTCTCCTCTGAATTACTACAATCCGGGCACGATCGACGATCCTTCATCCAAAATGGACAGCATGGTGAGATGATGGACTAGTACCTGGTTCTCACCGACAAAGAACGTGTGAAAATCATCGACCTGCAAGTTGTAAGAGAACGTCATACCAGGCCGTGGCGGCCGGAATCTCCTCGACGCTCTCGATACGTACAGGGCCTGACACCGAGTGAAGCAGTGAACCTTCTCTGAAGGTGCTTGGCCATCGTCCAACGCTGGCCGACAACCCAGAAGGGATGACCAAGTGTGGACACGATCTCTTCGCTCCCGACCGTGATTCTCAGCATGGGAGTGGGATCGCGTTTTGTGACTTGCTGTACGACCTTGTAGGCAAGTTCCCCGGTGTTGGGACTTTGGGAAAGCACGCGGTCACCCGGGAGAACTTCTTCGATCGGACGCGGGCCCGTAATGGTCCAGACGAGCGTCGAGCCCTTGAAGCAGGAAAGTGGGTTGGCGGAAAATACTCGATGGGACTCGAAGTATTGATTCCTGGACAAGAGGTCTCGTCTGTTGCTGCCCGCCACTTCTCTGGCTACCTGAGCCTTGCATTCCCCCACCTTGTTGGCCCCCAACACCTTGGTCGGCTCTTCCGCCGGGTTGCTCCAATTCATAAAAGTCACATAAGTACTCTTGCCACCAAGTCTGCCATACGCGAGGATCCGCCTCAACATCTTCGCCGGTGGCACGCGTGAGAGTGTCCGTGATCCGATTGTTGATGACTGCGGAAACCGCATTGTATTGGTCCACGTAGGACTTCATTGCACGGGCTGTTCCTGACGCAGCATCCTTCCATGCTCTGTAAACGCCACATGCTCGGGCGTCGTCTTGCCACGCATCCAAGCCCAGAACATTTTATCCGCGTCCAATGGTTCGATGATTGTATCGAGCCTCGAGACTCTTTCAAGAGAACGAAAATGCTCGATTCGCAGATCCGACTCCAGTCCTTGGATGTCCAAAGTGTATTGCACGCTCGCCAATCCGACGGAGGTGAGCACGATTACACGCGAATTCCACGGGGAATCGGGCAGAGGCCAACAGCAAGGGGACGTATTCTTCGCGGGGACGCTTCTTCAATTCGTCGGCGGCCGCGATCCGCACGGCTTCCAGCGGCTGGCCAATGGCATGCAGCACCAGGAACTTCGTGTGCGCGGGGTCCTTCGACAGGATCTTCAGCCAGTTCAAACTGACAACCTGGAACGCCTCGGGATCCCTGGGAGCTCGGCTCCGCTCGCCCAGCAGGATGTTGAACATCGGAATGGCAGCAGGGGATTCTTCCGCGGCCAGATCCGCTTCCATCTTTGCGAGCAGGTCCTTCTCACCCTGAGCAGCTGCCCGTTCCCAGTTGGCGATCGTCGTTTCCCAGCGGCGTTTGCGCGAGTTGCTGGAATTCCGCGTGTGCCGCGAAGCCTTGAAGTTGGCCCGCTTCTGCTCCACCACTTGTTCGCGCGTCAGGAGCTGACCGTTGTACCACTGCACTTCGACGTACGCAGAGCTTCCTCATGGTTCGGTTGAGCGCGCAGGACGTTCAGCCAGTGGAATTGCGCTTCCTCGCTTAATTTCTTGTCCTGGCACCAACGTGCCAGCAACAGATCCTTCGCGGGGATTCCGCCAGGGACGCTCGCACCTGCTGATAGTCGGCCACGCGCGGATCCATGCGAAATACGTTCTGTGACTGAGGCAGCGACACCCAGGCGTCGTTCAGACGGACGTATCCGGTATGCCACCGCGCGGTGCATAGTCGGGATCCTTGTCCAACGCCTCGCGGAGCAGGGCCTCCCGTCTGGCAGCATCGCCCTCGGCTTCCGCCTGCAGGGCGGCCTGCACGAGATCCGCCGCCGTGAGCACGCCGGTCTTCGTCGGCGACCGGTTCTTCGGCCACTGTCTGAAAAGCGTGTGCCGCGGCACCTGCCAGAAGACTCAGGCTGATCACCATGCCCGATATGCGTGCGTTCATGATGCGACTCTCCTCCGCGCGAGCACTGCCACACTCAGAGCCTGCCCGACGCCCGTCACGTTCTATGCCGCCGAATCGAGATCGAAGGTCGTTCCATTCCGCTGGCCGGTGACACCGACGGGCGATGAACCTGCCGGTGCTTGTCGTTTCACACGACATGGACCGTGGCATACGAGCCGACACAGCGGTTGGACGACGGCGTGGTTCTCAGAAGAAAGCTCGCGCGTGACCGTCAAGATGGGAACCAACGTCAAGCCAATAACGGGCGTCGAGACTCGGCACGGTCCCGAAATTGACCCACGAGAGATTCTGCTCCTGTCGAGTGGCCCCTGACGACAGCATTTTCACAGATCCGCTGCGGCTTTGCAAGAAGAGTTATCGGGTTCCCGGTCCAGGAAGGGGGTATTGTTCGGGAGGCTGCAGCGTCACGCGGACGCGCAGGGGCATGGCCGGACCGCCGGCCGAGCCGAAATGGGCGGTGTAATCGCCAGGGGGTAATGCCGGACCGTCGGCGACCACCGGTACAACTTCCGGCTGCTCCAGCGGTGGACCGTGGCGACGGACCGGCTCGCCAGGCCAGAACGTCAGGTATTGTCCCTCCGCCAAGCGTCCCTGCCACGTGAACCGCTGGCCGGACACTTCGATGTAGGGGTCGACAAGCTCCCGTGCGTCGAGTGATCGGAGCGCCTTCACGTCGTCGATCCCGCAGGCGACCGTCGATTTGCCAGGTAGTCCGTTGTAATAGAACAAGAGCGATTGGACCCGCGCGTAGTCGATCGCGTCGTGTGCGGGTCGGACGAGTTGCTGATAGCGCCAACCGCTGAAATCGTTCGGCACGTAATAGTCCATCGCGCCGCGGTCGTCGCACAGTTGCAGCTTGAATTGCCCGCCGCGTCCGTCGCCGCGCAGCCAGAAGCCAATCCCGCGGTGCCACGACAGATCGAGTGGAGGAGTGAAAGTCCGGCTGATGACCGACCAGCCGCTTTCCCCCGCCAGAGTGCTCTCGGCCGTGTAGACCGCGTAGCGGCCCGGCACAGGAGCCTCCGCCTCGGAGAGCTCCACGTGCTGGGTCACGCCGGGCAGAACCGCCCCGGCTTCCCCCGGACCGATGGCACGCACGTCGCGCCGTTGTGCCGGATCTCGCGTGTACGGGGCCAGATCATCGAACGACTCGAGCAGCAGTGCTTGCGGGCTGGCGTAGGCCGGTCCCTCTCGCAGCCACGGCCCGCCTGTCGCATGAATCTGCACGCCCAGCCGGGCCGGTCCTTCAGCGACGCGGAACGACCAGTCGCACTGCGCCGGATCGGGCGTATCGATCGAGTGCCACGGGTCGTAGATCACGCGCTGAAATACCTCGCCGCCCGGCGGTCCCAACAAACGATACTCGCGGCGCCGGTCGAGGCGTTGACTTCGCTCGGCCGGCTCCAGCGTCCCGCCCAGTTCCGGATCGATCCGCAAACGTGCGCGCATCTCGTCCGGCACGCGGCCCGACAGACGCAGCTGTTCGTAACGTGCGATCAAATCGAGGATCTCGCCGGTGAACGGATGACGGCCGCCGCGTCCACGGAAACCTGGAACGACATCGACGCATCGTAGCCGATCGTCGCACCGAGCACGTACTCGTACATGTCGGGCGTGGCGCTGGTGTCGTAGCCGTAGTACCAGCCGATGTCCAGCGGCATTCCGCCCCGCCCAAACGAATCGAACCAGGGTGACCGCTCGTCGAGATAGCCTTTCAAGTCGCCGTGGCCGTCGGCCGAAGCACTGCGAGCCAGCAGGTGCCACGAATACGGGCTGAAACTGCTCGCCTGCAGCAGCATGTTCTTGTTGTCGAGCTGGTCGTAAAATGCCTTGTGCAGCCGCGCGTTGTAGTACCAGTGATCGCCCTGAAGTCGTTCCGAGCCGTCGAAGTAGATCATGTCGATCCGGCAGGCGTTGGCCACCCGCGCGAAATTGCCGGCGACCTCGTCCAGCAATGTCGTATCCATGTCGAACATGTGGTAGCCGTACGAACGAGCGAGATGTGCGACGGGCTCGCCGGTCTTGTGCGGAGCGGGTTTTGTTCCCAGGTGGCCTCGCTGGCACTCGGTGAAGCCGAACGGTGGTGCGACCGAGCGCCCGCCATACTGAATCAGCTCGTCGCCGATCTGCAGGACCGTCCCTTTCCCCATGTAGCCGCCGTCCTCGGCAGGAAATCCATCCGGTGCGGCGGTCACGGGGATTACGGCGGCCCCGGCATCCACGTCGGCGGCCAGCGTGCCGAACGCATCCTTGACCAGGCGCGGATCGGGGACGGGCGTGAGGTAGGCATCGGGCGGATAGATCGACGGGCCGAGGAAGTGCAAGCCGACGCGGAATCCCGCGTCGTGAAACCGCGCGACCGTCCGCTGCAATCCTGGCAGGCCCTCCGGAAAATTGTCCCGATTGATGTCGTAATGCCCCGTCCCCAGGCTCCACGAGCCCTGATCGATCAGGATCGTGTGGAAACCGCCGCGGCGCGCGATGGCCAGGGCCTCGTCGAATTGAGATTCCTGGAACTGCGTGAGGAAAAAATACGACCGTTTGATCCAGGGCGACTGCTTGTTCCATTGGCCGCCGAGTCGCGGGCTCGGCAGTTTGGCCACCTCTTCGAACCGGCGAATCGTCTCCATAGCCGCGCTGCGCGGACAGGCGATGAGGCCGAACGCCGCCGGCGCGATGCCGTGACGCGCGTGAGTCTGGACCTTGAGGGTCACGGAGGGTCCGGACCACAGCGGCGAGTGCGGCGACTCGAAGTCCTCCAGCAATACCACTTCTTCCCGACCATCGCGTTCGAGAATCGCCTCCACCTGGTCGATCAGGCAGGTGACTTCCTTTCCCGCCGGCAGGCCGTTGTAGTAGAAGCTGAGCGCCGTGACGTGGTCGTATTTGAGTGTGTTGAAGGGCGAGTCGGCGAGCGTGACCTGACGCCAGCCTGCGAAGTCGATCGTGAGATAGTTGTCGCGATAACCGCCCTGGCCGTCGCTGAGCTGGATCTTCAGTGCCTCTCCCTGTCCATCGCCGTGAACCCACGCGCGGATCGCCCGGCAGCCGGTCAAATCGAGCGATTGCGGCAGCTGTCTGCCGCGCACGCTCCAACCACCCGGCTGGTCATCACAGGTCGCAGTAAACCGCGCGGCGCAGCGGCCCTGCTTCACATCGGAGTCGCTCTGGACGAACTCGTGTTGGCAACCCGCTCGATCGCCGCGCACCGTGCCCAGCTGTTCCTGTGCCAGATCGACGTTCGGCTCAGCCGGCATCACCGCCACAAAGTGCTGCTCCGTCTGCGCTGCGTTGAGTGTGCCAATGCGCTGCGTCTCGACCGGCACCGGCAGTCCGAACAGTTGGAATCGCAGCACAGGCCGATCGGTGGAGAGTCGCAAAAGTCTCAGCACCGCCAATCCTGGAGCGATGTGGATCTGGAACTCGGCCTGCGCTCCTCCTGAAAACAAAATGTGCAGGATGTCGCCCTCTCGGACGACCGATTGAACCGCCACGGTCTTCTGGGCGGTCTCCAGAATGAACGCGGGCTGCCCGCCACCCGGCCACACCGTGCCATCGGCGAATTCCAATCGATCCACGCCGCCATGCGCATCGAGGATCAACCGAGCATGGCCCAAATCGAGCGTAATGCTGTCGCCAGGCGCGGGGTGACCTCCGATGAGAACGATTGAACTCAGCAGTAAAGTCGCGCAGTGCATGACATGTTCCCTGGTATTGGTGCGCGTTCGCAGCGGGTGTGGGCACGAAATCGAACTGTTCGAGTCACCTTAATGTACTGCCTGCGCGAGGCCCAACAAACCGGTGAGGAGCAGCGTGAGTCCCACTCCCAACCACAACTGGCACGCCGGCAGCTGTCTCAAGTTCAGCGCGATCAGCAGCAGGAGCACGGCGGATGTGGTCAGAAAGCCACTCAGCTGATGCATTTCGGGTCCCCCGCGTCGCCGCAGGCGCCGAACGACCCACGGGGCCACCGCGGCACCCGCGGCCAAGGCACTGGATGGAGCCAGCACGTTCCATGGTGCCAGATCCGGTCCGCCCCCGGCCCGGGCGGCAATCAAGACCGGAAATAACGGGATGAACACGAACCCGCCCGCCAGAAACTGCAGGAACATCATCACGAACCACTTGCGCATGAACTCCCTCCGCCAGGCTGGCCAGCCAGTCCCGTCAACGGTGCTGTGCCGCCAGGACGACACGATACTGTGACCGTGGCAAACGACTGTGGTGTGCGCATTTGCGCACGACGAATCGAAGTCGACCGAGAACTCGAAACCGTGCGCACCTGCACACATGTTTGAGGTACCGGTCCAATGCGGTAAGAACATAAGGAAGACGGTCTCTCGCTCGATTCGGCCGGTGAGTCGACCGGTCTTGCTGCCCGAAGAAGTGCGGATGGCGCCGGACCATTTCTTGTACGGGCGGGCATCCACCGTGGTTCTGCCCGATGTGCCGGTCTTTCAGGCGTGGTTCCGCCCGGCTTACGAAACGGACGGGCTGGCTCAACCAATCGCGCAAGCCAGAAAGCGACCGCGCAAGAAGTCGCTGCGAAGACGGCCCTTTGTGATGAGTTGAAGTCTTGTTATTCGTGGTTTCCTGTTGGCCTGCGCGCAGGTGCCCGCGTATACTGGCGCTATGGCGGCATGACCGCGGGCGGGTTTATTCGTGCATCACAGGAAGAGTACTGCCATGTCAGTGGAAGCGAACTCCAAGCGAAAGCTGGGCTATGACGAGTACGCGCGCATTCCCGACGACGGGCGCAGGCACGAGATCATCGATGGAGAACACATCGTGAACCCCGCCCCCAATCTGTATCACCAGACACTCTCACGCCGCATCCAGTTTCAGCTTTATTCGCAGATCGAGTTGCGCGGTCTGGGCGTGGTGTTTTACGCACCCTGCGACGTGCAGTTGTCCGAATGCGACATCGTACAACCCGATCTGATCGTCGTGCTCAACCACAAGCAGGCGATTATGACTGCCAGCCGGATCATCGGATCACCCGATCTTGTGGTAGAAATCATATCGGCGTCGTCCGTGCACAACGACCGCGTCCGCAAGCTGGAACTCTATCGCAAGTCCACCATCCCTGAATACTGGGTCGTCGATCCGGACGAGCATGTGGTCGAACAGTTCATCCTGCGCAACGACGCGTATGAACTGCTCGGCCGCCACACGCAGGCGTTCGACGTCCATGTCATCGGCGACGTCCGCGTGGACCTTCGCCAGGTGTGGTGAGCGACGAACGTTGGCTGGGTTGGACGGGTGGCTCGGGTCGGACTGCCGGAGAAGAGTTGGCCACTGGAAGAGAATCGCAGACACCCAGACTTTGACCGTGAGATTGAAATTGACTGGGAATCGCAGACACCCAGAATGTGGTGGACACCTGGTTATGGCTGGCGGCTCGGCGTGACAACCACGGCCCATCGTGGAAGGCGACACCTCCGCCGTGGGGTTGTGTGACACACATCTGTCACCCAAGTATCGCCTTTGCGAGAAAATGACTCGACACGCTACCCTTCCGTCGTAGAATTCCTGCGACCTACACAGCTTCTGCCACGCCTTTTCACCGCCAACGGCGCCTCCCAGTCCCGTTCTGCGCTGCTAGCTCAGCACGTCGGCCGCCTCCTTCGACCCATCAAATCCTGTGTGTCTTGCTTCCCTGTTCTCTTGCTTCTCTGTTCCATGGATGGGTTAATTCGCATTGACGGCCCATCTCTTTGCTGTGAAGCGGTTACATCCCCCAGTTGGCCGAAGGCCATAATCACCGTAGCCTGGGGCAACGCCCCAGGAAATTGAAGACATAAAAGACGTTTGGCTGAAGGCCAAACTCACCTGGGGCATGGGCTCCCGTGTGTGAATATGGCCTTCGGCCAAACATCTCGTTGTCCTCCCATTCCTGGGGCGTTGCCCCAGGCTACGGTTAGAGCTGGCCTTCGGCCAGAAGATACCTTCCCAGGCACAACACGCGAGGTGCAGGGGCGCGAACCTTGCACAGGGTTCGCGGTGAAGAAGTCAACCGTCGATGCGCAGAGGCTCACCGATGGAACAGATTTCAAAGGATCACCATGGCTGTTTCTCCCGGCCATTCACCGCTCCAGGTTGGTGTAATTGGTCAGAACGTGCACGACCGAAGTCGCCTGCGCTGTCTTGGTGACACATAGTAGTCACTTGTGTGCCGCGGCCTGAGCGATCGTCTTCAGCCGGTACCTTGCCCATTCTTCGCCCTTTGCCGGCAAATATGTACGACTCCCTTTTTTCTCGCG
>CAVWHV010000038.1:132500-258372 GCA_963754725.1 uncultured Planctomycetaceae bacterium | reverse complement strand
GGGCTCTCCAATGGACGATCGCCCACGATTTCCGCGACGCGGCCCCCATCACGTTCAAGGAGAACCCCGCGGGGGCCGTGTTCTACACGTTCAAGTTCGACGCGTTCAGATTGCCGCCGACGCGGCGCGGCCATAGCTACCATCGGCAAGAATCAACAGGAGATCACCATGGCAACCAATTCAGGCGCTCGTTCAACTCCCCGGCGGACCGTCAGCCGCCGCCGGTTTCTGCAGCAGGCGTCGCAGACATCCGCCGCGATCGTGGCATCCGCGATCGTGGCGATCGGGCCGCATCGTCGCTCGGCGGCGTTCCGCTGCTTGCTGACGATCAGCCAAAACCCGCCTGGGAGATGACGAACACCGTATCGCTCGACGGTCTCGAAATCTCGCTCTCGAAACCGCGACTGGTGGCCCGCAGCCACGGTTATTTGTGGTTTCCGACGATGACGCGGCTCTCGGGCGGCGAGTTGTTCGCCAATTTCTCTACGAATCTGGACGCCGTCGTGGCCGATCGGACATCTTCCGTCAGTTGGTCCGCCGATGGCGGCCTCACCTGGAGGCCACACCCTGCTCGATCATGCCGAAGGGTGATCTCTATGCGGAAACGATGTTGCGACTGAAGAACGGCGACGAACTGCTGCTCCCGTTCAATCTCTATCCTGACGGTAAGGCCATGCGCGGCTGGCATCAGATCGTCTCAGGAAAAACGGGCGAACGGAAAGTCACCTTCACCGACAAGAGCCTCACCGTCTCCGGATGGCCCAAGCCTGATCGCAGCTTCAACGAGCAGCTGGGCCTGTCGGGGTTCGGTTTCAACGGCCACGGCCTCACGGGCAAGTCGGGCGAGTACCTGGCCACAATGTACGGCTTTTTCACGGACGAACGTCGTTACAGCCTGGTGATGGTGGAATCCACCGATGGCCTGGACTGGAAGTTCCGGTCGCTGATCGCGGGATTCGATTGCCCGCTCGCCGGTGGCGAAGGGCCGTGCGAATCGCAGACCATCCGCCTTAAAGACGGGCGCTTGATGGACATTTTTCGGCTGGCCTCCAGTGTTCCCTACGGCCAGACCTTCAGCGACGACGATGGCCGCACCTGGTCGGCGCCAGTGGCCATGAAAGACGCTCATTCCGTGCAGCCGAGCGTGGCGCTGATGAAGGACGGCTCCCTCGTGCTGACCGGCGGTCGACCGGGAATCTTCGCCTGGATCAACCGCGCCGGCGACGGCCAGGATTGGCTGCGGGTGGATCTGCAAAGCCATCACAACGCGCATCATCCGCAAGACGCCATCACCACAGGCGCCACATTCACCCTGGGCGACCAGACGACCTCGTATACCGAAGTCGTGGCATTGGATGAACATTCGGTGCTTGTGATGTATGACCGCATTCCCCATGGCTGGGATGCCATCCCCCAGGATTCTCAGGACACGAACAGCATTTGGGTTGTCAAACTCGCGTGGAAGGCAAAGTGATGGAAATGGCCGTATTGAGCGATGGATTCATGATGAAACGAGTTCCTTTGACAAGCCAAGACTCGTCTGTTCAAGATGGCGACTGTCGGTCCGTTGCCGTCGGGTTCCAGCGGGCATGACACGAGTAAGAACGCCGTGAACACTCACGATCTCCTATCGTGCAAATTAACCGGAGCGGCGGGACGGTTTGTCTTCGACCGTCTGAAACGGATCTCACAGACTGAAGGAGTGACTCCATGAGAACCGGCTGGCAAGACTTCTTGAAGACTGTGACGCTCGTGCTGGGCCGACACCGATACGGTTTCCCCGACAGGGCAACCGTACTCCTATTCCCGCTGGTGCTCGGCACGTTGTTGCCCGTAGCTGTCCGGGGCGACTGGCAGGACCATGAGATCCGCCAGGGGGACGGGCGAGGTGACTGGATGGCTCGGCCCGCACAGCGGCAGGCAGCAGCGGTTTTTCAGCCGTGATTGCGGTCGTAACTGGACAGAGAGCGTCGACCACCCTGCTACCAAAGAAGGCCGCGGCTTTGGCATCGAAGGCATCGGTTGAATCGACCGTGATGAGAAGGGATCTCCCACAGCGATCCTTGAAATCGGCTATCACCTCGATGCGGGCAGAACACACCCGACGGGCGACTTCACTGGGGTCTTCCGCCGGTCGGTCGATGGCGGCAAGACCTGGTCGGACCTGCAATTCCTGTTCGAAGCCGGGCGTCATCACGCCAATCTGCAGCGCATGCCCAACGGCGATCTGGTCTGTACGCTCGTCGTGCGCGACGACATCCAGGCGGGCAAGCTGCACAAAGGCGAGTTGACGAGTCACCGCCGGGGCTGCGATGCGCTGGTCCGTCACGACCACGGCCAGACCTGGAATCTCGACCGCCGCTACGAACTCGACAGCTTCGAGTTCCTGCACCCGACGGCTATTGGGTTGATGGCGTCTGCGGGCATATCGGAGCGGTGGCGCTGGACGACGGTCATGTGCTCTCGGTCTAAGGCAACTATCCGGTCGGGGCCGTGCTCATCAAATGGAAGCCGGAGGAATTCCGGTTGCTCCCCGACGCTCCACAGGAGGTCCATATCCACGTGTCACCCAGTGGCAGTGACGTCAACGCCGGCACGTTGGACGAGCCGTTTTCGACGCGGGAGCGAGCGCGTAACGCGGTGCGTGCTCTCAAGGCGGAAGCGCCGGATAAACCGATCACCGTGCTGATTCGCGGCGGCACGTATCGCCTCGAACCGTCGGTAGTCTTCAGTGGACGCGACTCGGGGACCGCTCAGCCGCCGATCACTTACAGGGCGTATCCCGGTGAGACGCCGATCTTCAGTGGTGGTCGAGTTGTCAGTGACTGGAAGCCTCATCGCGATCAGATGGTGGCTGCCCAGTTACCGCAGATCGAGAACCAATACTACCGCTTCCGCGAAGTGTTCCTGAATGGCCAGCGTCAGATCCGCGCCCGCTATCCGAATCGCGATTCCAAGGACCCGCGCTTGGGCGGATGGGCGTTCATCGAGACCACGCTTCCGGTCGACGATGCCGCTCCCATCCGGTTCACGGGCGAGAAGGGAGTCTTTCCGCGACCGTGGGCGAAGTCTGATCAAGGCAAAGTCTTCATCATTCCCGGTCTCGCCTGGAACAGCCACTTGATACCAATCCGGGACTACAACCCGCAGACAGGTGAAATCACCGTGAGCCGTCGGCCGAATCAGTCTTGGGACCGGCTGATGAAGGGGAATCGGTTCTACGTCGAGAACCTGTTGGAAGAACTCGATCAACCGGGCGAGTGGTGCTTCGACCTATCTGGAGAACACGGAGGCACGTGTGATCGATGGCTGCCGGTTCGATCAGGTGGGAGGCGGCGCGATCCGCCTGCACAGCGCCAGCACTCGCAACCGTATCACACGGAACGAAATCGTCGGCGCCGGGGCACAAGGCATCTGCTTCGCGGATCTCGAATTCTGGCCCTATCACTATCCGGCGGTGTGGCGCGGCAACTAAGCGAAACTCCAGTCCGTATCCAGCCGACTGCCGTGGGCTGTCGGCAACGTCATCGAGAACAACCATATTCACGATCTCTGCTACGTGATGGCTGATGCGGGCGGAGTGTACTGCAACCGCTGGAGCATTCTCCCGGACGATCCGGTTCTGAACAAAAACCAGATCATCCGCTACAACCGCATCCGGAACGTGATGGGAGTCGTTCCACACGACGCGATTTCCTGCAGCAGGCGGCGACCGTTGCAATCGGAACCTGTATCGGGATCAACCCATCAGCTACGACACCGGTGGTGATCGCCGCCGAGGCGTTCGCGCCGGAAGAGACGACGTTAGCAGCGAACGCCGGTGGTCGCGCCTTGAGCAGTCTCCGACCCATACGTCTCCGTTGTGAATACCTGGCCAATCCCCTGGGCATCGATGTCCGGGAGCCGCGATTGAGCTGGGCGCTGGAGACCGAACAGAACGGCCAACCCCAGACAGCATATCGGATCGCAGGTGCGCTGGATCGCGGGCGGCCACCCCGCCGCTTCGCCGCGACTGCGCCGCGCGTTCGCCCTGCGCGGACCGGTCGCCTCGGCGCGTCTGTATCTCTGCGGGCAGGGAGCGTATGAGGCATCGATCGAAGAGCAGCCTGTGAGCGACCAGGTGCTCGGTCCGACCTTGAGCCATTTCGCAAATCGCATGCTCTACGACACCTTCGACGTGACGGCGCTGTTACAGCAGGGGGACAACGCGGTGGGTGTCTGGCTGGCACCCGGCTGGTTCGGCGACCCGACGACCTGGCAGAAGATGCCCATGCCGGTCAAGCCAAGTGCTTTCCCGAACCCGGCCAGTGCCTTGCTGGCACAGATTGAGGTGCGCTACGCGGATGGCTCGACAGAAACCATCTGCTCGGATGAACATTGGACAACCGCCCCCAGTCCACTGGTTCCCGTGCGAAGCCATTGGACGTACTGCTTCGGATTCTCAGGGGAGACTTACGACGCCACGCAGGAGACACTGGGATGGGATGCTCCGGGATTCAACGACAGCGACTGGAGCCGGGTCCAATGCATGCCCATGCCCACAGCTGAGGTCCGAGCCCGCATGGTCGAACCGAATCGCATCCGAGCTCTCGCGAAGCCGGACGGCCAGGAACGAATCGATTGAACAACTGCACGTGTCGTTACGATGAATTGCGGAGGAAGACCAGATGGCGGTCCTGAATCAATCGATGACGGCGGGTTTGAGCCGGTACGTGCCGTTCAGCGTTTGCACGCAGATGGGCGCGACGCCGTACATGTTCCGCACAGCGATGACTGCCGTGTGGCCGGCTAACCACCCAGGCCGCTGAAGTGGTGCAGGTAGCGCGCCGGTTCTGCAAACTTCACTTAGAACCGCGCCAGACCGACATGGCCATCAGAATGACGCGGTACCGGGGGACCTCACGAAACGCACAATAGTCCTCAGCCTCTCCTCGTATCGGGCGTCTTCTTCGGCTTGATGAACAGCACCTCGCCGAAGTCGACCCATCCCTTCCTCAAGTCCATTCTGAACCACCCTTCACTGTTCTTCGGATGGAAGACGGCAGGCGACCGCTTGCCGAATTCCTTCAGATCGTACTGGGCCCATGTCCGGCCCAGATCCAAGGAAACGATGATTCCCGTGTCCATCGGCGATGCGGGCGCGCAGTGCGAGGCCAGAATCACGCCGTCTTGAATGATCATGTTCCCGGATTCGACTTCCGGGTTGAAGAGCCGCTTGTGGGCCTTGGGATGGGCGATGTCGGCCGGATCGCAGCAGAAAATTCCCCGGTCGTAGGGCGGAGGGCCGTTCGAGTCGCTGATCCAGTAGAGCTTCCCGTCGACGAAGTTGATGCCGCCGGCTTTGTACCGCGAGTTCAAGTGGTCCGACACGATGACCTTCCAACTCCACTTGTCCGTGTTCGCGTCGTAAGTGCCTCTGAGCCAATGGCACTCGAAGCCCTCGGGCCGGTCCCCGTCGCCCGTGCAGGCATAGAACGCGTTTTCCGCGGGGTTATACGCCACGCAGTGAATGTGGCGGCAAATGACCGGGTTGCGGCGGTCGCCGAGCAACGTGCCCGTCGCGCCTCCACCACCAGAGCCATCGTCCCGGAAATGGGGATCCTGCCCGAAGGCGTAGGCGATCTTCACGGTCTGCCCGCTGTCGGTCGAGTAGTAGATGTTGACCGGGGCGGCGCCGCCAACGACGTTGCAGTAGTTCCCCCACACGAGCATGTCCGTGCCGTTGACGTCCCACGAGCTGACGCCGTAGCTGGCGTGGAAGTACCAGCCGGGTTGGTCCGGGTTTTTCGGCGTGTGCGGGAGGTAATCGGCGCCGTCGGCGTCCTTCACCGTAATGGGCTTGTACGTCTTCAGGTTGTCCGTGCTGAGGTACAGTCTTTCGCGAGTGCTGAAGAGGATGTTTCCGTTCTTCAGAATGGAGCTGAACGTGACGTGCTCAGCGCCGGGAAACGCCATCTTGTGCGGCCAGGTGCGGCCATTGTCTTCGGACAAGCAAATCGCCCCCGGCTCATATCCGAACGCCTTGTTGTCGCGCTGTGAGTCGACGTACGGCCCCGGCGGTTGCAGGCGGTACCAGAAGTGATCGGTCGACGGGAAGTCCGAGGCGGCGACGACTGGGTCGGCGCCCTGCCCGCGCGTTCCGGACATCAACATCCCGCCGGCAGTCGCTGCGGCGGCGCCGATGAACCCGCGGCGGTTCACACGTTGTTCTCGCGTCATCGTGTCATGCCTTTCGTGCTGAAGACAGCCTCGCCAGCCTCTCTTCCGCGTCACAATCGCCGCGAATGAGGGCCTTGCCATTCTGAAGAGAGAGTATACTGGACGGCAACCCGCGATTGGATGCCTGCTGCCCATTCCGCTTTCCGCGCCTTTAACGTTGGTTCACACCGCCAGTCCCGGGCACTGTTCCCGGCGGCTCCCTTCCGATTTGCGTCAGCGGTTTCCAGACGGCATTGCTGTCCGCGCCCGCGGCCGTGCCGACCCACTCATAGACCGTTCCGAGTTCTGGCGTCTTGAGACGATAGACGTCGTGGACCAAACCAGCCGTTTTCGCGCCGGGCGGGGCAGCACCGAGGATGAGCTGTCCCCCCGCGTATCGATTCTGCGCCAGCCCGTACTGCGTCCGCAGCACGTTTCGCAGTTCGACCGTCTGGGAATACTGCCTCTAAGATCGCCGGAATATCTCCCTCGCCCGTTTCTAAGGAGTGTCCCCGACGAACACTTGAGAGTAGTTGAGCGCCACGAACGTTGGGGAATACTCGGCGTTCGCCAAGCGGACGAAAAGGGTCGGCAACTTAATCCTGGGACTGCGATCTGAATCCGAGGATGTTTTCGACTGGAGTGAGGCCCGGTAGCCGGTAGACGGTGCGTGATGGACTTGTAATCCCAACGTCCTCCAGGAGGTTAGTGCGAGCATGAGTTGGACTTCCGCCGACCAAAATAACCGAAGATCGGTCAAGACACTGGGATGCGGCACGCGTGTGAATGACTACCGGTACACTATACCGCAACTGCTTGAGGCGACTCATGACGACTCCCGTCCTCTCGACACTCTTGCTCCCCCAAGTACGAAATATTCTGGAACGGCTGCACACCTTGGCCGATGACGGCGATGAAGCCCTCGGAGAGCAAGTCCGTAGCGACCCTGCTTGGCGAACCGCCAGTTCGCAGCAGAAAGCCGTGCTGCTTCGGGACGCACTCCTGCCCGTGTCGAGGGATGCCGGAAGATTCCTTTACTCCATGGCTTGATCTATTTCGGCCAAACGGATTGTCGAATTCGGGACGTCGTTCGGTGTCTCCACGATTTACTTCGCCGCGGCTCTGCGGGACAACGGCGGCGGCACGGTGATCGGCTCCGAATTGGAAAGCGGCAAGGTTGCCAAGGCCATTCGGAATCTTGCCGAAGTGGGGCTGTCGGAGCACACGAAGACCAGATCAGCACCAGCGGGCAGTCCCGGATCATCTTCGGACTTGGCAACTTGGGCCTGGATGTTGCGGAGGCTCTCGCTGAGTACCGTCCGATGGATGTGCCGAGCCATCTCGGGTTGGCTGTCGATGGCGATGACACGACCGTTCGGGAGAGCTTTTGCCAGTCGGAAAGTGAAATATCCTGGTCCGGCTCCAAGGTCCACGACGACCTCTGTTCCCTTCAGCCCAAGAGCCTTCACGACCTCGTCGGGTTTCTGCCACTGGACTCGGTCTGCCCGTTCGAGGAACTCGATGTACTTCTCGACTTCCTCAAAGGGCTTGAGCTTCGTCGGATCGATGCCAGCCTTTCGCAGTGGACATTCGATAGGCGGGAGTTTTTGATCGGCTCCACTGTCGGGTTTATTGGCAACTGCCTGTGCTTCAGCAGACGCAGGCCTCATCCACGTAACGCCCAATGCAACCATCGCCCCCGCCAGAATCAGCTTACCCATGATTGCTCCTTTCCTCTGTGGCAACGACATCACGGCGATCCTCTGCGAATCCCCACTTGACGATTATGCACATATGGGCATAATAGCGATCATCGAATCAGGGAGCAAGCGTACATGCCACGACCAATACAGTGCCGACGTGTCTGTCTTTTGCCCACCTGCACGTACTTCAAGCCTGCTGGTATTCCGATGACCTCGCTGGAGGAGATCGTGCTTGCCGTGGACGAGTTGGAGGCGATGCGGTTGGCAGATGTCGAGGGAATTTATCACGAGCAGGCTGCCGACCAGATGGGCATTTCTCGGCGGACGTTCGGCAGAATCATCGAATCGGCACGTAAGAAAGTGGCTCAAGCATTGATACAGGGCATGGCCCTACGGATTGAAGGAGGAGTGATCGAAATGGCGGAACAACGAACATTCAGGTGTGAGGACTGCGAACACGAGTGGCAGCTGCCGTTTGGTACGGGACGACCAGCAGAATGTCCGCAATGTCACAGCAGAGAACTTCCATCGTGCGGAAGAAGAACGAGGGCAAGGAGGCAGGCGGAGAAGAGGAGGCCGTTCGGCCGAGACCGTCGCTGAGCCTGTCGGCAGCGGCAGTCCGCCAGTCGAAGCGGCGGTGAAAGCCGTTGAGAAGAAGGGCCGAGGCCGCCAGATGCGTCACCGGCGGCGAGGTGCTTGAGACGAATCTCGTGCAACCTCGCAACTATTGCAGCAGCGACTTTAGAAGGAGAGTTCCATGAAGGTAGCGGTAGCTTCCATAGATATCGAAACGGGGAACCGGAATGGCGGGGTCAGCGGCACACGCCGTTGTCGTTTTTCGCCATCGGTTCGACCGGCAGGGTCTCAAGCAGCAACTTGGTGGGATGGGTTTCTCGCAGATGAACAAACGGCGGCCGTGACGTTCCACACGCCGTTCGAAGGTCAGGATGACCAGGGACTCTCGGTGTTCCTCACCACAGGCAGAACCTTGACATGACCGAAGCGATTCAGATGCAGCCGATTGGAATCATTCGATCCCCGTACCAGGAGGTCAAAGGGATGCCCTATGTCAGCCACTTCGACACCCGAGAGAACGTCGTGTGCGGGTGGATTGACAAGCACTTCGAAAATAGTCAGCGACCAAAGGGGCTTGTTGTGAATTAGCAGGTGTTTCCCCTTGACCGCCTTCAGTATGAGTCAATCCGAAGAACCACACCGAGGAACTGAGAATGCGTCTACCAGATGACCTGCACAGGATTCTGAACCGGGCACTTGATGGCACAGCACCGACGAAAGAAGAGTGCGTCCGTCTCCTCAGCGTCCCTTCCACTTCACTGGAGGCTCGGGCTGTGATGGCCGTAGCCGACACCGTATCCCGCCGTCGATTTGGCAATCAAGCCATGCTGCTCGGTCAAATTGGAGTTGAGACAGTTCCCTGCCCAGGCAACTGTCAGTTTTGCGTGTTTGGCGAGGAGCATACGACGTTCGAAAGGACACGCTTGACCACGGAGGAGATCGTGGCAAGGGCTCGTTCCTTTGCGATGTCGGGCGACTTGTACGCTATCTTCCTGATGACGATGCACGAGTTCTCCTTGGACGATCTACTCTCCGTCATCGAAGATGTCCGAAATAGGATCCCGTCTCAGACCCAAATCGTGGTGAACATCGGAGACTTCGGCATCGCTCAGGCACGACAACTGAAAGAAGTTGGCGTTCGTGGAGCCTACCACGTTTGTCGCCTTCGAGAGGGTACGGATACCAGGCTTGATCCCGAAGAGCGAAAGAAGACCTTCCAAGTGATCCGGGACGCCGGGCTTGACTTCTACTATTGTTGCGAGCCTATCGGACCAGAACATACCCCCGAAGAACTTGTCGAGCAGATGTTCCTCGGCATGGAATATGGTTGTTTCCAACATGCGGCGATGCGACGAGTCTACGTGCCGACGCTGCCGATCAGTGATCGAGGGCAGATTACCGAACTGCGGCTCGCCCAAGTAGTGGCCGCCGTCGCCCTTGCCACACTGGGATGTCAGGAGACTCAGAACATTGCTGTCCACGAGCCGAACTTGCTTGGTTTGACCGCCGGTGCCAACGTGGTCTACGCTGAAACAGGAGCAAATCCTCGGGACACGCAGGCAGACACTTCTTTGAGCCGGGGACTCGACATGACTGCCGCTCGAAAGATGATCTATGAAGCTGGATTCACCGCATTGAAGCGAGGTGACGGTTCGTCAGTCATGCTCGATTTGCCGTCTTCATGGGCGGCCAATCGGGCCAACTCTAATGATCAATGTGTGGCATGAATGACACTAGCAGTTGACAATCCATACTAGATGGTATAAAGTACCATCCGAGGTCAGCATGGAGCCCGATCAGATCGCCCAGAGACTCAAGGAGTTCGAGGCCCTGTGTCGCCGTATGGGCGTGCCTCTCACGGTGCAGCGACAGGTGATCCTGGAGGCGGTGCTTGAGCGAGACGACCATCCCACGGCAGATCAAATCGTGGAGGCGGTCAGGAAGCGTATTTCAAGAGTCTCCCGGACCACGGTGTACCGGGTGCTCGAATCGCTGACGGATATGGGTGTTATCCGACGCATTCATCACCCCGGTCCTGTGGCTCGCTTTGATGGGAAGATACTCCGTCACCATCACCTGATCTGCAAGAAATGCGGTAAGGTGATCGATTTGGAGGACGCCAAACTCGATCAACTGCCGCTGCCGAAGCGAAAGCTGCAAGGGTTTGAAGTTGATGACTTCTCTGTACACCTCTCAGGAACTTGTGCCGACTGCCAGAAGGAAACGGAATGAGGTTTCTCTGCTGTCACTAATTCCGACGGTCACCTGCCCGACCGGGGATTGGTCTCCGGCCGGGAACGTGCCCGATGTGAACCAAGATAGGAGAACGAGACGATGAGTTACCGATGCAATCTGCGATGCAGGACTGCCTTGGTGGTCCTCGGTGTTCTGGTGCTGAGTGTCATGCTGTCCCAGCTTGACACCCTTTGGGCTCAACAGCCAGCGACCAGCTATTCGCCGGTCGTGATGCAAGAGGATTTCAGCAAGGTGGTAGCGAAGATGTCGGCTGCGAAAGCCGAAATCATGGACCGGCAACAGAAACTCTTGGAGGAGCGGTACGATCTAGGTGATCGGCCCGCCGAAGGCGTCACGATGTCTCGTGGCAAGTCCATTCAAGCAGGGGTGCGGGTGAAGTTGCCCGCCGGGGTCAAGTCGTGGGAAGAATTGGGAGCCATGTCGCCCGAGGACATTCGTGCGAAAGGACTGTGGCCCCAGGGTTTCTTGCCCTTGCCTCACCCCAACCATCCCGAGGGCGGCATGGTGTTTCCCCAGTACCATATTGACGAAATCAAGAAGCAGGAAGGCCGTGACCTGACACGGTTCGACCTCGACTTCGACCTGCCGACACATCTTCTCCCGGAGTTCCCGCCCGCCATCTTCTTGACAACTCGGCCCGACCTGGGCGACGTGTCGCAAGGGCAGGTCGTGACGCTGGCCAACTACTTCCAGTTGTTCAACGGGCTTTTGAATCCGAAGCAACTGGAGGGCTTGCGACTCTTGGTCACTCCGTTTCCCCAGCAACAGTTCAATGCCACGGATGATCGGAGATCCCTGAAGCCGAGTATGGGAGTGACCTGCTTCGACTGCCACGTCAATGGACACTCCAACGCCACGACGCATTTGGTCGGCGACATCCGCCCCCAGGAATTCCGGCACCGGCTCGACACACCGCCGCTACGAGGCGTCAACGTCCAGCGATTATTCGGTTCGCAGCGGGCACTGAGGAGCATCGAGGATTTCACGGAGTTCGAGCAGCGAGCGGCGTACTTCGATGGCGATCCGGTGATCGCCACCAAAAAGGGCGTGAACATCCTAGAACGAGGCAGTCAGGTCCACTTCATGGCCGAGTTCATGTCGATCTTCGATTTTCCGCCCGCACCGAAGTTGAATGTGCTGGGAACGCTCGACCCGAAGAAGGCAACGCCTGACGAACTACGGGGCCAGAAGGTGTTTTTCGAAAAAGGCCGCTGCGGTGTCTGCCACCCCGCCCCGTACTACACGGACAACACGATTCGCAGCTTGCAGACAGAACGGTTCTTTGAGCCCAAGACGGTCAACGGCCACACGGCGGTCGGCGACGGGGCCATCAAGACCTTCCCGCTGCGAGGCATCAAGGACTCGCCGCCGTACCTGCACGATGGGCGACTGCTGACTCTGGAAGACACCGTGGAGTTCCACAATCTTGTCTTGGAGACGAAACTCACCGAGCAGGAAAAGAAGGATCTGTGGCCTTTCTGCGTTGCCTGTAGAAAGGTGTTTCCGCAAACACGACATCGACACCGAGGAGGCACGGTCTGATAATCGGCCGTGCCACCTCGGTATGGTGATCAAGTGGTTCGTCTGAAGCGATGCACCTCATAGTTTCACACCTGCCAAGAGGAACTAACCATGCACGAGAAAAGCGTCGAGTTGCTGAACAGGGCGGTTGCCGATGAGTTGTCCGCCGTTCACCAGTACATGTACCTCCACTTCCACTGCGACGACCAGGGATATGATCTATTGGCCGGACTGTTCCGGCAGACCGCCATCGAGGAGATGCTCCACATCGAGCGAATCGCTGAGCGGATTCTCTTTCTCAAGGGGGAGGTCAACTTGGTCGCCGCCGCCGAGGTCAAGAAGATCCACGAGGTCGGGGACATGCTGAAACTGGCCAGGGAGATGGAAGAACACAGTGCCCTGGACTATAACCGCTGGGCGAACGAATGCGGGACGAATGCCGACAGCGTGTCCAAGAAACTCTTCGAGGATCTCGTGGCCGACGAGGAACGCCACTACAACCAGTACGATGATGAACTGGAAAACATGGCCAAATTCGGCGACAAGTATCTGGCCCTCCAGTCCATCGAACGGAGCAAGAAACGCACGGCGGGACGCCCCGCGGAGTAGTCAGCGTTTGCATAGGGTGAACGGCTAACGGAGGACGCATCCAGCAAAGGTGGCGATCATGGCCCGATACGAGTGTACCGTCTGCGGCTATGTGTACGACGACGATCAGGAAGGGCTGACCTGGGATGCACTTTCCGGCGACTGGGCCTGCCCGGCTTGCGGTGCCGACAAGACCCTTTTCAACTGCCTCGACGGTGAGGTGGCCGCCGACAGCAAAGCGGCTCCCACTCATGTTGTATCGGCTGTCGCCGCAGTGCCGTTCGCCAGGAATACGGCCATCGAACCGACGCTGGAATTCATTCATTCTCTGGCCCAAGACGGTCTGGAGAAGGTCGGGCACCACGGCCCTATGGGAGCAATGGGTGTGCCGAGGCTGACGCTTCCCCAATGGGACGACATTCAGATTCTTCCGGCTCAGTTGGCGAGAAAGCCTTTAACCGAAGACGTGGCGGTGGGGACCGAACTGGTGATCGGTCCCAATGCCAGAAAGCCACTGCGGCTGGCGATCCCAATTTTCGTATCCGACATGAGCTTCGGAGCTTTGTCCGAGGAAGCCAAGACTGCCCTCGCCAAAGGTGCCCAACTGGCCGGGACAGGAATCGCATCCGGCGAAGGCGGGATGCTGCCGGAAGAGAATGCCGCCAACTCCCGGTACTTTTTCGAGTTGGGCTCGGCCAAGTTCGGCTACACCGAAGACTTACTCTCACGCATCCAGGCGTTTCACTTCAAGGCCGGGCAAGCGGCCAAGACCGGAACGGGCGGACATCTGTCGGGCAGCAAGGTCAAGGGGAAGATTGCCGTGATTCGCAGGCTGCCGGAAGGCCAGCCTGCCATCTCGCCGCCTTCGTTCACCGACCTGACTACCCCAGACGACTTCCGCGGCTTCGCTATTCGTGTGCGGGAACTGACGGGCGGCATCCCCATCGGGATGAAGATGTCGGCCCAGCACATCGAGCAGGACATCGACTTCGCCCTGCAAGCAGGCGTTGATTACATCATCCTCGATGGGCGTGGCGGTGCGACTGGGGCGGCACCACTTATCTTCCGGGACAATATCTCCGTGCCGACCATCCCAGCCCTGGCACGAGCCCGCCGTCACCTGGACCGACAGGGCCGATCCGACATTACACTCATCGTCACTGGTGGGTTACGGACGCCAGCGGACTTCATCAAAGCCCTGTGCCTGGGGGCCGATGGGATTGCCATCTCCAACGCCGCCCTTCAGGCTATTGGCTGTGTTGCAGCTAGGATCTGCAACACAAATAACTGCCCGGCGGGGATCGCTACTCAGCAGGAAGAACTTCGGGCACGGCTGAACATCGACGAAGCGTCCGCACGATTAGCCCGCTTCCTGTCCGCCTCCGTGGAGCTGATGAAGGTCATGGCCCGTGCCTGCGGACACACGCATCTCAGGCAGTTCACCGTGAATGACATCACGACCTGGAAGCGAGAAATGGCCGACCTGAGCGGCATCCGCTACGCCGGGGTCGGCTGGTCCCCAGAAAAATCCAGCGACATCCGCACCAATCATGCCTCAACCACAACAAAAGGAGAAACCACCGATGTCCACGCAAGACAACCTTCAAGCCGCCTTTGCCGGAGAGAGCCAAGCTAATCGCAAGTATCTCGCCTTCGCCGCCAAGGCCGAAGCCGAGAGCCGTCCTCAGATCGCCAAGCTGTTCCGTGCCGCCGCTGCTGCGGAGACCGTCCATGCTCATGCTCATCTGCGGGTGATGAAGGGCATCGGTGACACGAAGCAGAATCTCCAGGCCGCCATCGAAGGCGAAGGACACGAGTTTCAGGTGATGTACCCTGCCTTCATTCAGGAGGCAGAAGCAGAGGGAAACAAGGCGGCTCTAATCTCGTTCCGCAACGCCAACGCCGTCGAAAAAACACACTACGACCTTTACAGCCAGGCGTTGGAAGCCCTGGACGCAGGCAAGGATCTGAACCCTTCGGCTATCTATGTCTGTGATGTCTGCGGACACACGCACGTGGGTGAGGCTCCCGACAAGTGCCCGGTGTGCGGGGCACCGAAGACGAAGTTCAAGGAAGTCGCCTGATGGTGAGCATGTGGTCATGTCCGCCAAACCGACATGATCCGCCTGGGGCAGTGCTGTATCTTCCGAGACGAGCCGATCAAGTTCCGCACGACCACCGCTGCGGCCGTGCGGAAGCTCCGTCCACATGAGCGTCTCGCCAAGTTGGCGGACATCTGCCTGAGCAATGCCCATGCGTTGCTGGAAGCCCTGCAATTCTGCTCGGGCCACGGCATCGGGTGCTTTCGCATCAATAGCCAGATCCTCCCGATCAAGACTCATCCAGAGGTCGGCTATGAATCTGGGCGACCTCCCAGGCGGGGAGCAGATCGTGGATCAGTTCCGCCGCTGCGGAGAGTTCGCCCGAGCCAACGGACTGCGGACCACCTTTCACTCCGACCAGTTTGTCGTGCTGAACTCACCCAAGCCGGAAGTCGTGGAGCATTCCATCGCCGAGCTTGCGTATCAGGCAGAGGTGGCCGAGTGGGTCGAGGCCGACGTGATCAACGTTCACGCCGGTGGCGTGTATGGCGACAAGCCGAGTGCCTTGGAGCAACTTCGCCGAGGGCTTGACCGGCTGTCGGACAAGGTGCGGCAACGGCTCACCTTGGAGAATGACGAGAAATGCTACAGTCCCGCAGATCTTCTTACCTTCTGTGCGTCAGTCGGCATCCCGTTGGTCTACCTGGTTGATGTCCACCATCATCGCTGCAACCCCGATGGCGTGAGTGTTGAGGAGGCCACAAACCAAGCCATGGCGACCTGGGATCGTGATCCGGATGCCTGGATGACGACTGCTTGGCGATGTCCAGAAAGCTGCGTTGTCACGACCGAGCAAGCTGATCGACGTTTCACAGCGACGAGTGGCGGCGAGCAACGAGACATGGGCCTCGACGTGCCATTTAGAGAGCGTCGGCGAGCGTGGGACGCCGCTGAGTCTCAAGTGATACGGCGGCAACACCGGGGCAACGTTGTCATCAAATCGTTATCACGGCCTCTACAGAAAACAAAAAAGGACTTGCGGCCATTCTCCACAAGTCCTTGGCATGATTGAAGATGCGAGAGACAGGATTTGAACCTGCACGCCTTTCGGCTCTGGATCCTAAGTCCAGCGCGTCTGCCAATTCCGCCACTCTCGCAATCGCTAACTGCCGACTCGAGCGTCGATTCCGGTTGCTCCGACGCAGGGGACCGCCGCAAGCTACCATACCCGCCTGCGGCAGCCATCGGCTTCGCCCGATCAGCGGCGACGTGTGTCAAGCGAGCTCTTCGCGGTCGTTAACCGCTCGTGCCTCTGCCGCATAATAGCCTGGAAGGCGCGGCGTGTCACTCCAGCGGCAGCTGGGACCGGACAAAAACTCCCCTGCGAATGGCTCTTCCCTCGGTTCTATCCTCTCCGGCGCAAGACGATGGGCACTCGGGCACTGGGGACTGGCCCGCAGAAAAAGCTCTCTAGCCAAGAACGGCTCTTTGCCCGACAATCTGGGATAGCGTGAGCCTGGGCGCGGGTACTTCGCTCCGACCTCCGGCGACTCTTGGGCCATATCCCGGATCTTACCTGGCGGTGCCCGCTCTGGTTTTGGGCCATGCAAACCATACTGCACAGATTGGCGATCGGGTTGATCACCTTCCACGTGGTGGGCGGGTGCTGCCGTCACCATGCGCATGCCTGGCCAGTGGATCTCTCGACGTTCGAGCTGTGCGCCACCGGATCTTCGAGCCCGCTCCACGAGCATCCCTGCAGTGAATGTCCCGAGCATCCCACGCACCCGGCTTCCCCCTGCCTGGAAGGTCCCTGCCAGTTTGTCGCGCCACAGAAGACGAGGCCCACGGAAATCTCTACGTCGTTCGCGAAGCTCGCTCCGCTGGCCGACTGCTCGACAGATCACGCCCGGCCGACTCTGGCGGGGCCCGCGAAATCGATCCCCACCCACGGCCGGACGTTTCAAGGACTAAGGCCGCACCTCGTCCATCAGGTGCTGCTCATCTAAGCCGTTCGGTTGGTCCGCCGAGCGATCCAACTGTTTTCGCTGCGCAGTCGCGTCCGATTGGCGATCTGTCATGCCGTGGCCGGGAGAGCCCTGATGAATGAAACGAGTTCCCATCACACACCGCTGCGCGACAGCACCATGCGCACGCGGGTCACGCTTCGAGTCCGCCCGCGGATGCCCTTCGCGCGCGACCGGTATTCGGTGGGTGAAAGCCACACCGGTGTGCGTGGCCGTCGTCTGTCTGGCGATCATCGCGTCGCTCTTGGCCGTTCCCCGTTGGCGAAACAACGTAATCGCTGCCGCATCGGCTCGTTTCTCGCCAGCCACTGACACTCACGGCCACAACGATGAACACGATGCACCCAACGAGTCCGTGCCGGAAAAACTCGCGGCACCGGACGAACACGTGGGGAACACGCCGACGAACACGCGGGCGAGTCAGCATCGGCAGCCGGCACAGGAGACAGAGCACGCGGAGGAAGATCACACCGGGCACACGGCCGAGGAGTCTCTCTCACTGAGTGAACAGGCGGTCGAGAACGTGGGCTTGACGTTGTTCGAAGTGCAGTTACGCGACTTCCATCGCTCCGTGCCCGTGCCGGCCGTCATTGTCGAACGATCAGGACGCTCGGAGATCACCGTCTCCGCTCCGATGACAGGCATCGTGACGCGGATTCATCCGATTGGCGGGGCAGCGGTGTCGCCCGGCGATGCGTTGGTCGATCTGCGATTGACTCACGAGGACCTGGTGGAAAAGCAGAGTGACTTGTTACGGGATCTGGAACAGCTGGATGTGATCAATCAGGAGGTCGCGCATCTGCAAGAGGTGGCTCGCTCCGGTGCCGTGCCAGGCAAGCGACTGTTGGAGCCGATGTACGACAAGCAGAAGCTGGAAGGGGCGATGCGAGCCGAACGCGAAGCGCTGTTGTTGCACGGACTCACGGAAGAACAGATCGGTGCGATCGAGCGGGACCGCCGGTTAATCAAGAGCATCGTCGTCTACGCGCCTCAACCCGATGAGAGTCACAAGGATGCCACGCACAAAGACTTCTTCCAAGTGGCGGAGCTGGCGGTGAAGCGTGGAGAACACGTGACGACCGGAACCGAGCTGATGACGCTGACCGACCACTGCGAACTGTACATTGAAGGGCGTGCGTTCCCGCAGGATGCTCCAGCACTTCAGGACGCCGTCAATCGTGCAACTCCCGTGTCCGCGTTGATCGAGTCCCCTGAAGCGGCCAAGCAGGAGGTGAATGACTTGCGCATTCTGTACGTCGACAGCGTCGTGGACCAGGTGTCGCGGGCTCTGAAGTTCTACGTCCGCCTGCCGAACGAACTGCTGCGCGACGAAGTCACGCCGGATGGCTATCGCTTCGTGGCCTGGCGGTACAAGCCCGGGCAGCGCGTCGACGTGCTGGTGCCGGTCGAGACCTGGTCGAATCGAATCGTGCTGCCGGTCGACGCAGTGATTTCGGATGGCCCCGACTGGTATGTGTATCAGAAGAACCTCAACCACTTCGACCGGGTCGCCGTGCATGTGGAGTACCGCGACCAGCGAGGCGTGGTGGTGGACGGGGACGGGAAGCTCCAGGCGGGCGATGTGGTGGCGGCCCGCGGCGCGTACCAGCTCCACCTGGCACTCAAGAACAAATCCGGGGGCGGCGTCGACCCGCATGCGGGGCACAACCATTGAGCGAGTGGGGGATACGGCCGCAGGTTGAGTCCATTTCGAATGACGAATGACGAATGACGAGAAGTCAGCGATGACGTGGGCGACAGCAACTTGCGGGTCGTCAGGAAGCAACGATTTGATACGAAGCACCATTCGACATAGAGCCACGTCATGCTGAATGCGATTATTCGCTTTTCGCTGCAACATCGGTTGCTGGTCATTGCCGTGGCCCTGCTCATTCTCGGCTTCGGCGGCTGGCAACTGTACCACCTCCCGATTGACGTCTTCCCCGACTTGAATCGACCGCGTGTGACGGTGATGACCGAAGCACCGGGAATGGCACCCGAGGAAGTTGAAGCTCTGATCACATTCCCGCTGGAGACCGCACTCAACGGGGCCACGGGCGTCCAGGCTGTCCGGAGTTCGTCGGGCGTGGGGATCTCGGTCGTCAATGTCGAATTCAACTGGGGCACCGACATCTACGTAGACCGACAGATTGTGGCGGAGAAGTTGTCACTGGCCGCCGAGCGGATGCCGAAGGGTGTGCGGCCGCAATTGGCGCCGGTCTCTTCGATCATGGGACAGATCATGATCGTCGGCATGTGGAGCGAAGGGGGCAAGACAAGCCCGCTGGAGATCCGTACGCTCGCGGACTGGGTGGTGCGTCAGCGGCTGCTGACGATCCCCGGGGTGTCGCAGGTGTTTACGATGGGAGGCGGGCGCAAGCAGTTCCAGGTCCTGGTCAGTCCCGAGCTGATGATTTCGTACGGAGTCAGCTTGCGGGAAATCGAGTCGGCGCTACAGAAGAGCAACAGCAATGTGACGGGAGGTTACCTGCACGACCAGGGCCCGTACGAGTACCTGGTGCGCGCCTTGGGACGCGTCGAATCGGTCGAAGACCTGCAGAAGCTGGCCGTGAAGATCCGCAGCGGGCGGCCCGTCCTGTTGAGCCAGGTCGCCACGGTGGTCGAGGGCCCGGAGCTCAAGCGGGGCGACAGTGCGGCTTATGTCCGGGAAGCGAACGGCGAATTCGCCGGCGGTGCCTGCGTCATCCTGACCGTCAACAAGCAGCCGGGGACCGACACGCGCGAACTGACCGACCGCGTCACGGCTGCGTTGGAGGATCTGAAGACTTCGCTGCCGCCGGACGTGCGGCTGGCTCCGCAGCTGTATCAGCAGAAGAAATTTATCGATCTGGCCATCTCGAATGTGATCGCTGCGCTGCGTGACGGCGGAATCCTGGTGGCCGTGATCCTGTTCGTGTTCTTGCTCAACTTCCGTACTACCTTCATCACGCTGACGGCGATTCCGCTGTCGATCGTGGTCACCGGCCTGGTGTTTCACTGGTTCGGGATGTCGATCAACACGATGACGCTGGGTGGTCTGGCAGTGGCGATTGGCGAACTGGTGGATGACGCGATCGTCGACGTGGAGAACATCTTTCGCCGGCTGCGCGAGAACCGTCAGAGGGCGGCCCCGCGATCGCCGCTGCTGGTGGTATTTCAGGCCAGTGCGGAGATCCGCAATTCGATTGTCTTCAGCACGCTGATCATCGTGTTGGTCTTCGTGCCGCTGTTCGCGCTGAGCGGCATGGAGGGGCGACTGTTCACGCCGTTGGGTATCGCCTACATCGTGTCGATCCTGGCGTCGCTCGTCGTGTCATTGACGGTGACGCCGGTCCTGTCGTACTGGTTGCTGCCTGACGCGCCGGTCACTCTGCGAACACGGGAGAGCCTCGTGCTGCGCAGCCTGAAGTGGCTTGTCGCGCGGGTGATTGGCCTAGGTCTGCGATGGCCGAACAAAGTGCTGGCCGTGGCCGCCGTGGCGGTCGTGCTGAGCGGCCTGGCCCTGACGCGTCTGCAGAGCGACTTCATGCCGCCGTTCGATGAGGGCGTGGCACAGCTCAACGTGATGTTGCCACCCGGTACATCGCTCGATCGTTCGCGGGAAGTCGCGGCGATGGTCGAGCGGCGGTTGCAGAAGATCCCGGGCGTCGAGAGCTTTGTCGCGCGGACCGGCCGGGCGGAACTGGACGAGCACGTGATCGGGGTCAACATGACTGAGTTCATCATCAGTTTCGACCCGCACAGCGGTCATCACCGCGAACAGGTGCTGGACGAGATTCGCGAAGCGATGGCGGACATCCCGGGAATCGTCACCAGCGTCGAACAGCCCCTGGCGCACCTGATCTCGGCCATGCTCTCTGGCGTGCAGGCCCAAGTCGCCATCAAGTTGTACGGAGACGACCTGACCGTGCTGCGGGCGAAGATCGAGGAGATGGCCCAGATCGTCGCTGCCGTGCCGGGCGTGACCGATCTTGTGCCGGAGCCCCAGATCACCATTCCTCGATCTGCGCATCGAGCTGGACCGCGAGCAGCTCGCCGGGTACGGCCTGCTGCCGGACGACGTCAACGAGTTCATTGAAACGGCCATGCACGGCCGCGTCGTCTCGGAGGTACTGCAGGGACAACGGACGTTTGACCTGCTGGTCCGCATGGACGAACGGTATCGAGAAGATCTCGAGGCACTTCGCCGTCTGTCGCTGGACTTGCCCGAAGGTGGGACGACCTCGCTCAGTTCGGTCGCCAAGATCTACACTGCGGGCGGCCCGAACACGATCAACCGGGACCAGGTCCGGCGGCGGATCGTCCTGCAGTGCAACACGTCCGGGCGGGGCCTGGTGGATGTGGTCCGGGACATTCAAGCGCGGCTGGAACCGTTGCAGCGATCGCTGCCCACGGGATACTTTCTCGAGTACGGCGGTCAGTTTCAAAGCCAACAAACGGCTTCCCACATGATCGCCGCGCTGTCGCTCCTGTCGCTCGGTGGCATGTTCCTGGTGCTGTTCACGATGTTCCGCTCGGTGAATTTCTCGCTGCAGGTGATGGCGGCGCTGCCAATGGCGTTCATCGGCGCTGTGACGGCGGTCATCGTGACCGGGCAGACGCTGACCATTGCCAGCATGGTGGGATTCATTTCATTGTGTGGGATTGCCACCCGCAACGGGATCCTCCTGCTGGACCACTATGTCCACCTGGTGAAACATGAGGGGGAAACGTGGTCCCACGCGATGATCATTCGCGCCGGCCAGGAGCGACTGGCGCCGGTGCTGATGACCGCCCTGACGGCGGGAATCGGGCTCGTCCCCTTAGCCCTGGCCGCCGGTCAGCCGGGCAAGGAGATCCTCTACCCGGTGGCCACCGTGATCATCGGCGGGCTGATCAGCTGTACGCTGCTGGAGTTCCTGGTACGTCCGGCGCTGTTCTGGAAAGTGGGAGTCGGTGCGGCCGAACGGATCACTCAGCAGGACGAGCAGGCGACCGTGCTGCAGGAGACTGCAGCACGGCCGTGATCCGTTTCTTCGTGCACCGTACGTCTTACTGCGCCACGTAACACTGCAGCGAGCGATAGGTGAGCGTGACGCGGTGATTGGCCGGCAGCGCAGGCCCATCCAGATCGGGATAGATGTCCGCGGGGGACGGGCTGCCGGTGTCGATGAACAATCGCCACGGTCGATTGGCCACCAGTGCAGGAATCGTGAACTCGCGCGGGTCCGGCGTCGAATTGAACATCAGCAGAAGGTGCCGTGACGTGCCGGAGGGGTCTTCCGACAGGTCGGGCGCCGTCAGCACGCAGGTCATCGCCAGGTCGGCATTGGCCCAGTCGACGTGGCCGCCCTGCGGACTGAACCAGCTCACGTCGGGCAGGCCTTCTTTGCCGTGCGGTTTGCCGGTCAGGAACCGTTTGCGCCGGACGCTCGACTGGTCGCGTCGGAAGCGGATCAGCGTCTGGACGAACCGCACGATGTCGGAGTTCTGGTGGACCAGTCGCCAATCGAACCAGGAGATGTCGTTGTCCTGGCAGTAGGCGTTGTTGTTGCCACGTTGCGTGCGGCAGCATTCGTCGCCGGCCACGATCATCGGCACGCCCTGGCTCAGCAGCAGCGTCGCGAACATGTTCTTGATCTGCCGCGTGCCGCAACTCGCGAACCGGTCGGCGGCGCGTCGGTCCTTCCACGCCGTAGTTGTCGCTCAGGTTGTTGTTGTCGCCGTCGCGATTGCCTTCGCCGTTGGCTTCGTTGTGTTTGTCCTTGTAGGTCACCAGGTCGTTGAGCGTGAAGCCGTCGTGCGACGTGATGAAGTTGATGCTGCACGACGGTGGGCGGCCCGTGCGTTTGTACAGGTCGCTGGAACCGCACAGACGCGTGGCCAGCGCACCGAGCATCCCGGCGTCGCCGCGCCAGAAACGCCGCACGTCGTCGCGGTAACGACCGTTCCATTCGGCCCACCGCAGGTGGTCCGAGAACGATCCGACCTGATAGGCCCCGGCCGCGTCCCACGCCTCGGCGATGATCTTGGTGTCGGCCAGCAGCGGATCGTCGGCGATCGTCTCGACCAGCGGCGGATTGGGGACGAGATGCCCGTGCCGGTTGCGACTCAGAATCGACGCCAGATCAAAGCGGAATCCGTCGACGTGATAGTTGTGGACCCAATGCCGCAGGCAATTGAAGATCATCTCGCGGACGATCGGGTGATTGCCGTTGATCGTGTTGCCGCAGCCCGAGTAGTTGCTGTAGCGACTGCCGCCATTGGCGATATGGTAGTAGACGTGGTTCTCGAGCCCCTTGAAGGACAGCACCGGTCCGAGTTCGTTGCCTTCGCACGTGTGGTTGAACACCACGTCCAGAATGACCTCGATGCCCGCCTGGTGCAGGGCCTGCACCATCTGCTTGAATTCGATGACCTGGCAGCCCGGCTCCGTGCCGACGGCGTAGCCGCGATGCGGGGCGAAGAAGGCCAGCGGATCGTAGCCCCAGTAGTTCTTGGGCTGAGGTGGGTTGCCCCAGATGTCGAGGATCGGGAACTCATGCACCGGCATCAGTTCGACGGCCGTGACGCCCAGCGACTTGAGATACGGAATCTTCTCGATCACACCCAGGTACGTGCCGGGATACCGGACCCGGCTGGTGTTGCTCTGCGTGAAGCCCCGCACGTGCATTTCGTAGATGATCGTCTCCGACAGGTCGCGGCGCAGATGGCGATCGCCCTCCCAGTCGAAGTAATCGTCAATCACGACGCACTTGGGCGGCCGAATGATGCCGTCGTCCGATTTCTGGAAGGAGCCGGCCAAGGCCTTGGCATACGGATCGATCAAGCGAGCTCGGCCATCGAACCAGAGCCCGCGTTCGGGATCGCGCGGGCCGTCGGCCTGAAAATGGTAGAGCTGGCCCGGACCGAGGCCGGGCACGAACAGGCTCCAGATGTCCCCCAAACGATCCGCGTCGCGATCGAAGGGAACGACGTCCGCCGGTTCGCGATCGTCGACGTGGTCGTACAGCAACAACCGCATGGCCGTGGCCGAACGGCTGAAGACGACGAACTGCACGCCGCCGTCATGCAGCACGGCACCATACGGGAGCATATGGGTGAACTGAAACACCGGATGGGGATGTCGCATCAGCATGGACGGGCCTCGTCACGTTCCCAGATGTGGATCTCGAAGTACGAGTAACCATACCACCCGGTCGCGCACGGAGCCGTGTTCCCGCGGCTGTATGCACGAAAAACGTGCGGTTCGCTCGCCTGTCGCAAGACCTGGCGAAACTTCACTGTGCGACGAAATTATGACATGCGGGAAGACCCTGCGCTCCGGGCAAGACGGAGCGATTTCCGCACGTCAGTCCTTGAACTGCTCGTGGCAGTCGTCGCAGGTCCGCGCCAGCGGCTTGAGTGCTTCGATCGCCGCTGCCTGGTCCCCGCGGCGGACCGCCTGATTCACCTCATAGGCCGCGTCACGCATCAATCCGCACAGCTCGATCCAATCTGTCCGATCGGCCTGATCCGTACAATAGGAATCATCCAACACCGACACCTGGGCGATGGCGGCGAGTGGTCGCGGCCAGGCCGGCCGCTTTGTCGCGCGATTTGTCGAACCGAGTCGTCGCTCCGGACCGTGCCCCGCAAATTCGTGTTGAGCGTGGGGACCTGATTCATCAGTTCGACAATGTCCCCGACGCTCTTCCAGGTCAGGTCGGCCGAGCCGCCCGCGGCGGTCGTGGCTTCCACCAGTTTGCCATAGGCGGCCTTCGCTTCCGCGTGATTCTGGGATTTTTCCGCCAGGCCCAGCGAGCTTTCCAGCAGCGTCGCCGCCGAAGCTTGGAAGCGGTTGGTTTCGTCGTGCTTGCCCAGCACGAGGGCCAGGACGGCCAGCGTGTTGGCATCGCGCACGACGCGTTTGATCGCGAGTCTCGTCGTACTTGGACTGCGTCCTCCAGGTCGTCCTTGATCCGATCCAGGAAGAACTGGACTTGGGACTCCAGATCCTTGGCCGGTGCGTACGTGGACGGTTTGCGATTGAGTTCCTCGGCCGGGGGCTCCACGGCGGCAATGACCATGCCCAACGGCAGCAACCAGTGCGATGCTCACCGGGACCCATGCCCACATTCTCATCATGGTCATCCGCGTTCTCCTCGTTTCCCTCATTGCACACCGGCTCGTCCTGCGACAGGAGCGGCCCTTGCCGGCTGAGCAATGGACAGTCGTCAGGATACTCGATCGGGCGATTTCCGGCCATGTCAGCGGCGGGCCAGCGCGCCACGTTTCTCGGGTCCCGGCCGGAGCGTGCCCCGCAGGGCGGGCACTGGCTCGCGTGCATGGCTGGCCGTGCTGGCAGTGCAAGTGGCAGCTCGTGGCGCGGTGCGGTGCGTTGACAAGCGACGCGCACGCCTCGTAGAATTCGAGCTTTGCACTCGAAAAACAGGCAAGTTCAATGGCCAAAGCAACTTACAGGAGCGCCGGGGTCGACCTTGAAGTGTATCGCGAGTCGATGTCCCGGCTGCCGGCCCTGATGCATCGGACTTTCTCCCCGCGCGTCATGCGTCT
Source organism: uncultured Planctomycetaceae bacterium (assembly GCA_963754725.1). Classification (GTDB taxonomy): domain Bacteria; phylum Planctomycetota; class Planctomycetia; order Pirellulales; family Pirellulaceae; genus JAAYDI01. The sequence continues at coordinate 232,926 of CAVWHV010000038.1, read as the reverse complement.
GGATGGAGGTTTCGCCGGCCTGTTCCAGCTCGACTTCGGCAATCGCCTGTTCGCTCGCCACTACGAAGATCCGGTGCTCGTCTCCGGCACCGACGGGGTGGGGACGAAATTGAAGGTCGCCCGGTTGACCGGCGTCCACGGATCGGTGGGCATCGACCTGGTCGGCATGTGCGTCAACGACGTGATCTGCTGTGGCGCCGAGCCGCTGTTCTTTCTGGACTACGTCGCCATGTCGCACGACGATCCCGACCTGCTCGAGCAGATCGTGGAGGGAATCAGCAACGGTTGCCTGTTGGCCGACTGCGCCTTGCTGGGTGGCGAGACCGCGATCATGCCCGACATGTACGCCGCGGGGGACTACGACCTGGCCGGGTTCTCGGTCGGTGTCGTGGAACGTGCGCACTTGATCGACGGCTCCGCGATTACGCCCGGCGACGTGGTGTTGGGGATTGCCTCGAGCGGATTTCACTCCAACGGCTTCAGTCTGGTCCGCAAGGTCGTGTTCGAAATGAACTCGCTGAACGTGACCGACCCGGTGCCCGAACTGGGGCAGACCGTCGGAGAAGCCCTGCTGACGCCGACCGTGATCTACGCCCGTGCCGTTCGCACGGTGCTGCGGCACTACACCGTCAAGAATGTCATCCACGGCATCGCCCACATCACGGGGGGCGGTTTGTTCGAGAATGTCGAGCGCATTGTGCCCGATCAGGTGCAGGTGCGGATTACTCGCAACAGCTGGGACATGCTGCCGATCTTCCCGTGGCTCCAGCGACTGGGCGACATCGACACCGACGAGATGTACCGTGTCTTCAACATGGGCATCGGTATGGTCCTGATCGTCAGCAGCTATTATGCCGATGCCATTCGCCGCATCCTCGCCAACCAGCGGCTCGCGAGCTGGCAAATCGGGACGGTCGTGGAAGGACCGCGCGGCGTCGTGTGGGAGGAGTAGGCTGGAGATCAGCCTCGCTCCAGCCTTGCCGGCCTGCTGCCGCCTGCTTCCAGCGCATCGAGCACCTGTTGCTGGGTGATCAGGCCATCGAACGTGATGGGCTCGCCACCGCGTCCGGGATAGATGGCGTAGAAGGGAATTCCCCGGCCGGTATTTCCCAGTTCGACCAGCAACTGGTCGATGTCGGGACTCTCTTGGGTCTTGTCGGCCTTCATGGCGACCACGCCATTCTGTCGAATCCACTTGGCGACTTCGTCTGTGTTCAAGGCGACCGCCTCGTTGGTCTTGCAGGTCGCTCACCAATGTGCCGTGAAGTCCACGAGGACCGTCCGACCCTCCTTCCGATGTTGCTCCAGCACGGCCCGACTGAAGGGAACCCAATCCAGTTGATGTCGCGGTACGAACACGATGAAGCCGATGACGGCTGCCAGCGGCGATCACGGCCAGGCTGCTGGCCCAGCCGATCATCCGCGTGGAGAATTCGGCGGTCAACGGCGTTCTGCCCAACCACCAGCAGCCGATGCCAATTCCCAGCAGCAGCGTCAGCGTCGGGATCACCCACTTCTGTTCCAACGAGGCAGAACAGAAAGACCACGGTGCCCAGCAGCAGGAACCCCATCAACTGCTTGAAGGTGTCCATCCACTGACCTGGTTTGGGCAGGAAGCTGATCAGTTGCGGGAAGGCGCCGATCAGCAGGTAGGGAGTGGCCATGCCCAGGCCGATACAGGTGAAGGCCAGAAACGTCAACCAGGCTGGCTGAGCGATGGCCCAACTGACGGCCGGCACCAGGAGCGGTCCGGCACAGGGTGTCGCCAGCACCGTCGAGAGCACGCCCTTGCTGAACGCGCCGATGGCTCCTTCGCGTTCCGCGGCGCCCTGCACGGTACTCGAACCGACAAAGCCCGGGATGGGGATCTCCCACACGCCCAGAAAGCTCAAGCCGAACGCGAACACGATGCCGATCATCGTCACCATGAATCCGACACTGCCGAAATGTTGCCCCCCAACCTTGGTTGGCAAATGCGGCCGCGCCGGCCAGGATCCAGAAGACCACCATCAGGCCCAGGCGAGAACCACAGATTGAGCGAGAGGATCTCACGGCGACTGCCTCCCGCCTGCTGCACAAACGACATGATCTTCAGGCCGATCACGGGCAGCACGCAGGGCATGACGTTGAGAATCAGACCCGGCGAGAAACGCCAGCGCCAGCACCGTTGCCAAGGACTTGTCACTCCATGTGCCGCTGGATGGCAGCCGCGTGCTCGGACGTGGATTTCGCCGTTCCGGCCTGCGCGGCCGCCGCCTTCGCCACCTCGTCGTAGGTGACCGCCGAAAACGTCAGCGGAATCGTGCCCCGCACCGGCTGCTGGGCCACGGCCACTTTGACCTGGAACTCGGCACCGGCCGGCAAATCACACGCCGTGGGCGTACACGTCTGGAAACCGATCGCACCCGCGAGTTCGTATTCGCCGGGCTGCGCGTCCTTGGGCACCTGCAGCGGTACCGTCCACGTCACCTCGCCCTCGTGATAGTAAATGACCGGTTCTTCCTTCAGTCCGGAATCCTTGGACTTGGCTTCGGGCGAGGCCTTCGGTTTGCCCACTCTCCAACCGGAGGTCTTGCGAAGCACAATGAGCGTGGGCTTGGAGACCTTCTTGGGATCGGTCTCGGCATAGCGATACACGTGCCAGTTCGGGAGCCAGCTTGGCCGTGATGACCAGGTGAATGGTCCCGCCGGGGGCGGCCACCTTCGGTTCCAGGTGTCCGACGAGCGTGAGGTGCCCTTCCTCGCCGCGAAACTCGCTGCTGCGTGCGCGGTGGCTCGTAGTATCCCGCAAACGAGGCGGTCACCGGCTGGTCGGAGATCAGATCACAGCTCCATCCGGTCTCACAAACCTGGCCATTGACCGTGGCCTGGATCTTCAGCGTTTCCGGATTGGCGTTTTCGGAGAGTACGATCGGGACCGACCACGTGACCTCGGTCTCGAATTCCTCCACCGGAATTCCTGGAAAAGCCGGATCGTCGTGGATCGGTGGGATCGCGATTGGGCGTGAATGTCGCCTGTGACCTGGAACTCGGCCGACGCGGCCACTTCAATGACGGTCGGACGCGGACCACCTCTCGGCTGCGTCATCGAGTACATATGCCGGCCCGGCTGAATCTTGGCTTCGATCGACAGGCGGCCCTGACGCGTTCCCTGCTCGATGCGAAAACTTCCCGAGAACTCCGCGGGACTGCCGAACAGGTCGCCGCCCGGCGGACCTTGCAGTTGCTTCAGCACATTGAGCGGATCGTCGAAACCCGGTGGTCCATCGCCCGCCGGTGGTGCCTGGCCGTGACTTGCCGTACACAGACCGACCCCCAACAACAGGGCAACGATCAGCCATCCAACGCGGCGCAACATGAGCAAGTAGATCCTTCTGGCAGACAACGTGACGAGAGGCGTGTTGTTCCGGCCTGATTTTACCGGGTGCGTCCAAAGACGGTCAATCGCCGCGGCCACCCAGTCGGCCCAAGAGGTTCCGATCCCGGCCCGCGCTGGGCGACGCTTGGCCGGTCCGTGGCATCGATCGCTGGTTGTTCAGCAGATCGCTGGTAACCGCACGATGATCGCATCCAGTCGCTGCAATACGCGTTCCCGACATTCAAATTGTCGCCGTTCCAGCAACAGCCACTTGAGCCAATTCATGCCCGAAAGCAGCACCGCGGATTGGTCCAGCACGTCGACCAACGTATGCTCGGCGCGGCTGAGCGGCTCGATCTGCTCGTAGGCCGCGATCCCGGTCTGCCAGAGCGTCACATTGTTCTTGGCGAGGCTGCCGAGCAGGCGGGCGATGTCGGTCGCCCGGGACTCGGTCTTCATGGCGCCGAAGTCGATCAGTCCGGTGACTTGATTGCCGCGATACAAGACGTGGTCGTGCCAGAGATCTCCGTGGCAGACCTGCAGTGGCACGTCGAGCGACTGGGCTGCGACCATCCGCTCGACGCACCTCGGGGCGCAGCGCGGGCATAGGCGGCGAGCAACGACGTGTGCTCGCTCGCGCGATGTCGCCGCAAGCCTGCGACCGCGCGGCGTGATCCAGCTCGCGCCACAAGCCGCTGTCGAGTTCCCGCACGAATGCCAGCCGACTGGCGAGGGAAGGTGAAGACGCCGGCAGCCGCAGGCAGGGAGGCCATCACCGCGCGCGGCACGATGGAAGAGGGCGAGTGTCTGCAGCGCCGCTGTGAGTCGCTGCATCCGTGGGGTCGCGGTCAAAATCGGCGTCCCCCGGGAGCCACGGGGACAAGTCCCACAACCGGCCGTCCCAGGCGACCCAACGTGGCTCCGTCCCGCGTGGCGGCGGCGACCGGCACGAGCGGATAGCCCGCCTGGGCGATCCGGGACAACTCCGCGTGGATCCACGTCAGACGCGCGTGGATCGATCGCGCCGGGGGGCCAACCCCGCAGGCACCACACGTTGCCCTGCGCGTGCAATCTTCCACAACTGCGCACCGCTGAAACCGCCAGCAGCTCCCAGAAACGCCAGCGGGAGTCGCGGTATCACCCTGCGGGTAATGCGACAAGACGTGCCGTGCGACGGACAACCAGAGTTCCTGAGGCAGCGAAAAACGGTCGATCTTTCTTCCCTCACTTCCGCTCGGCGTGCTATTCTGTGCGTCAGCCTGAAACGACTTGGCAGTGCCTCGCCATTCTACCGTGTTGTCGCGTGACGGGAGGAGTGGTGGTGGGCGGCCGAGGGCCGCGTGATGCTGATCCGCGCTGGCGGCGCCGTCAGGCCTTCCTCAAGTGGCTCGCCACCGCGTCCAGGAGAACAACGACGTGAAAATGATCATCGCCATCATCCAGCCCACGAAGCTGAACGCCTTGCGCGAGGCGCTGGTCAAGATCGGTGTGGAACGTATGACGGTGTGCGACGCGCAGGGATACGGGCGTCAACGCGGTCACACGGAATACTACCGCGGCGTGGAATACAAGACGCATCTGCTGCGGAAGATCGCGCTGGAGATCGCGGTCAACGACGACTTCCTGGAACGCACCATCGACACCATCGTGAACGTCGCCCGCACCGGTCCCGAAGGCAACATCGGGGACGGCAAGATCTTTGTCCTGCCGTTGGACCATGTCACGCGCATCGGCGGCGTGACCATCGGGCCGGGAGCGGTCTAGGGAGATGACAAATGACGAATGGCGAATGACGAAGAGTTTTTCGTGTTGGGTCATTGGGGTTTCATTCGTCATTCGTCCGTCATTCGTCCGTCATTCTGCTCCGGCGACTCCCGGCACGCCGGCTTCGTCGGTCGTCAGCGGGGGCAGCGAGTACCGCACCGGTTGGTCCAGCACGTAGACCACGTCGAAGTCGATCTGGTCCGAGTCGCGGCGCAGCAAGCAGGTAGATCGCCCCCGCTGCACTCCAGAAGAACGCGTATCGGAACGCGGAGGCGACCAGTCAGGACGAGCTGAGACAAGCCGGCGATGATGGACACCCCCACCGTGTGCACGGTTGGTTTCGATGTCCGACAGGGCCTGCAGCGAGTCGGCGCCGGAACCCCAGGAAACTGTCCAGAAGCTCATGATACACGACCAGTTCGGCCATCCACTGCACGAACACGAACGCCACCGAGCCGATGAGCAGGGCGATCAGGGCATACAAGGCGTAGTGCAGGGGCCGTCCGAACGTGTAACTGTACGAGTGCTGAGTCGCCTCAAATACGTCGCCCATTTCCTCCGTACTCAAGGCGGCCCACATCAGCGGCCAGCCGAAGAGCAAACCGACGAACACGACGGCCGCCAGCAGGCTGCCAATCAGGACGAAGATCCAGACGAGCGAGGCCGACAAGACTCCCACATCGAAACGCAACAACCAGCCGACGGGAACGAGCACAAGACGATGACGGCGACGCCGGCAAGCGGAAACAACGGCGCCCCCACGAACGCCGCATAGCGTTTGGCCGCGAACTGCGCCGCATCGACCAGTCCCACGCGCTCGCCACGTCCGAACTGCATGACGGATGTGCGGACGATGATGGCGCCGAAAAAGGCCCACACGACGAAGTTCCAGAACGTGCCGAGCGCGAAATAGGCCCACTCGTTCCACGACGCATCGATGCGAAACAGTTGCCGCACCGGTTGGACGCCACCCGGCAAGACCTGGCACATGGGGGCCACGAACTCGTGCCAATTGCCTGGCAGCGTCAAGGACGGCGGAGCGGAGGCGTGCGAGGCATCGACCGAAGGCACTGACGGTCCGTACGCCGCGGGGATGGACACCCAGTGCGGACCCTGTGCGGCGGGTTCACCCGCCAGATGGGCCGCAGCCTGCCACCCCAACGGCAGCAACAGCACGGCCACGGTGGCCACCAGCAAGATCGGGGCGCTGGTCGCCAGCCGCAGCGCGCGGAAGATCATGAGCCAGGGAAACACTTCGCTCCATGCCACCGCGCGAATCTCGCCCGTCTGTGCGGACATGTGTCGTTCTCCCCGAGTCAATGACCAATGAGGACTGACGAAGCACGCAGGACTGACGAAGCAGGCAGATTCCCGCGTCATTCGTCATTCGTCATTTCCTTCCCCTTCCCCCTCCTCGCGCTCGATCGGCAGGCTGTTCGTCTCGTTCAGCCAATGGTGCAGATCCACGAGTCGGCAGCGTTCGCCTGCAAAACGGCATGGCCGTCGGTCTGGTCCGAGTCAAATTGTCTGGCGGCATGTCGGACAGGTGATCAGGGCCATCGGACACGTCTCACGCGATGTCGAGTCGACCGCCGCAAGACGGCCGGGTGAGCTACGCTCCCGGTGCTCGTTCCGGAACTCTTCTCTGGACTTGGACCCGCAGGCTTTTCCGACTTGGCTCGGACTTCGAGTCGGACTTGACTCCGACTTGGCATCCGACTTGGCATCCGACTTGGAGGACGAGGAGGAGGAATCCTCGGCCGCCCGCTTCTTGTACGATTCGCTCCGATAGTCGGTCTGATAGAATCCCGATCCTTTGAACACGACGGCCGCGCCGGCGCCGATGAGTCGCTTGAGCTTCAGTTCACCGCATTCCGGGCACTTGCGCATGACGGGTGCGCTCATCGACTGAAATGCTTCGAACTCGTGCTGGCAGGCGCCGCATTGATAATCGTAGGTCGGCATTGGTATATCTCCGTGGGATCGATAAGCGGAATCAGATTTCCGGATCGGGCAGTGCATCCGGAGCTGGTTCGGCGGTTGCCCGGGGGGCGGCGACGATCACTTGTGCGGGGCGAATCACGCGATCGTGCAGCTGGTAGCCGACCTGCGTGACCAGGCACACGTGGCCCGGCAGATGCTCGGTACTGGGGTGCTGAGCAATCGCTTCGTGCAAATGCGGGTCGAAGGCGGCCCCGTCGGCGGCAATCGGTTCACAGTGGTGTCGTTGCAGGATGGCCGTCAGTTGATCGGCCACCATCTTGACACCCTCCAACAAGCCGGAGGCGTTCTCGTGTTGCTCGGCCGCGCTAATGGCCCGCTGCAGATTATCGACGACCGGCAGGAGATCGCGCAGCAGCGGCAGCGATGCGTAGCGGCGTTCTTCGTCCATCGTCCGCATCATTCGCTTGCGAAAATTCTCCAGTTCCGCCTGCAATCGCACGTTCTTCTGCCGCGTCTCGTCCAACTCGGTTTGCAGTCCGGGCCAGGTCGGCCAGCCGGATCGCTGTCCGCACCGGACTTCGGCCGGTGCCGTCCGTCGTCACGCCGCTGTCGCATCATCGGCAGCAGCACTCCGCCGTGACCGATTCGGTCGCCGGGTCCTCCGCAGCCGCGAGTTCGTCGTCGTTCATGTGCGGTTTCTCGTCCAGCGTTGTTTGCCATTACTGTTCGTCCTCACCAGCGTCTTCACTCGGGGAGCGAAATAGTCTCGCAGTTTGTCCAGGAAACTGCGCCGATGGGGTGTCACATCCAAACGCTCCAGTTCCGCCAACTGGCGGAGCAGGGCTTCCTGATTGGGATTGAGCTTCTTGGGGACTTCGATGTAGGTCTGCACCAGCAGGTCGCCGCGTGGTCCGCCGTGCGGATCCGGCATGCCGCGCTTCCGCAGCCGGAAGACCTCACCCGACTGCGTGCCGGCGGGGATCGGCAGCGAGTCGGGGCCGTCGAGCGTGGGGACCTGGATGGTCGCGCCGAGCGCCGCCTGGCTGTAGGCGATCGGCAACTGCAGGACCAAGTGACTTCCATCGCGGTGAAACAGATCGTGTTCGCGAACGTTGACGAAGCAGTAGCAGTCACCCGGCGGGCCCCCATCGGGGCTCGGCTCGCCTTCGCCCGACAGCCGCAGTCGCACGCCGTTGTCGACCCCGGCCGGAATGGCGATTTCGCGTTTGACCTTGCCGGCGCGAAACCCGGATCCGCGACATTCCTGGCAGGGGTGAGCGACGACGGTCCCGGCCCCGCGACAGGTTGGACAGGTGGTCTGCACGCGGAGGATTCCGGCGGCCTGCACGACCTGCCCGTGTCCGCCGCAGCGACGGCACGTCTCCCGCGACGAACCGGACATGGCGCCGCTGCCTTCGCACTTGGCACAGACGCGACTCCGCTCGAACTCGACCGTCTTGGTCACCCCGCGGGCCGCCTCTTCCAGGTCCAGCGTGACCTCGCAGCGAATATCGTGTCCGCGATGTGCACGGCGTGACCGGCGGCTGCCACCGCCCGAAGAAGTCCCCGAACATGCCTCCGCCAAACACATCCCCGAACGCTTCGAGAATATCCTCCACGTCGTGGAACTGGGTGGCGGCCCCTTCCAGCCCCGCGTGACCATAGCGATCGTAGCGCGCTCGCTTGTCCGGATCGGACAAGCACTTCGTAGGCCTCGGCGGCCTGCTTGAACTTCTGCGTGGCCGTCTCATCGCCGGGATTGCTGTCCGGGTGGTACTTGATGGCCTTCTTGCGATACGCCGCCGCAATCTCCTTCGCCGTCGCTGTGCGGGAGATACCCAGAACTTCGTAATAGTCGCTTTGTCAGCCATCAATGCCATGGCCCAGTTGCCAGCGTAAGGGTCTCATTGAGCGGTCTCGCAAACCCGGCGGCAGTGGACACGAAGCCTCGCTGCCTGGAACCGCACTCCGGAGTCACTCGCCATGTGCAAGCAGGCCACTTCGCAACGAAGTGGCCTGCCAGTGGCTTTCGCAGTGGACCGGTGGACGGTCCCCCGTGGAAAAATTCTTCCTGACCGCGACTAGGTCACGCTCCCCTCGATCCGCGTTTTCTTCTTGTCGTCTTTATCGTACGTCGTCACCAACGCTTCGGTCGTGAGCATCAGACCGGCGATACTCGCCGCGTTGCTCAAGGCGGTCCGGACGACCTTGACCGGGTCGATAATGCCGGCCTTGAACATGTCCACGTACTCGCACGTGTTGGCGTCGTAGCCGACGTTGAGCGGCCGCTGGGCCACTTCGTCCGCCACGACCGACCCGTCGATACCACCGTTGGCGGCAATCTGTCGCAAGGGAGCGCTGAGGGATCGCAGGACGATGTCCACGCCGATCTTCTCGTCACCCCGCGCGGAGTTGCGGGCGGCCGTAACCGCCTCGGTGCACCGCAGCAAGGCCACGCCCCCGCCCGGCAGAATACCTTCTTCCACCGCCGCGCGCGTGGCATGCAAGGCATCCTCCACGCGTGCCTTCTTCTGCTTCATGTCCGCTTCGGTCTCGGCACCCACCGAAACGACCGCGACGCCACCGGCCAGCTTGGCCAGTCGTTCCTGGAACTTCTCTTTGTCGTAGTCGCTGTCGGTCTGCTCGATCTGGATCTTGATCTGCTCGACGCGCTTGTCGATGTCGGACCGCTTGCCCGCCCCTTCGACGATCGTCGTGGTGCTCTTGTCCACCGTGATCTTCTTGGCGCGTCCCAGATGCTCCAACGTGAGTTTCTCGAGCTGAATGCCGAGATCTTCGCTGATCAGCGTGCCGCCCGTCAGAATCGCGATGTCGCCCAGCAGCGCCTTGCGACGATCGCCGAAACCGGGTGCCTTCACGGCGGAGACGTTGAGCGTTCCGCGCAGCTTATTCACGACCAGCAGCGTCAAGGCCTCGGACTCCACGTCCTCGGCGATGATCAACAACGGGCGTCCCGACTGACCGACCTTCTCCAGGATCGGAATCAGCTCGCGGATGTTGCTGATCTTCTTCTCGTGAATCAGGATGAAGGCGTCTTCCAGACGGCACTCCATGGTCGTCGGATCATTGATGAAGTACGGGGAGATGAACCCCTTGTCGAACTGCATGCCGTCGACGTACTCCACCTTGGTCTCGGTGGTCTTCCCCTCCTCGACCGTGATCACGCCATCCTTGCCGACCCGCTCGAGCGCCTCGCCCAGCAGCTGGCCGATCGCCTTGTCGTTGTTGGCGCTGATCGCGCCGACGTTGGCGACTTCCGATTTCTCGGAGACGGGCTTGGCCATTTCGACCAGCTTGGCTTCGGCCGCGTCGACGGCCTTCTCGATGCCGCGGCGGATCGCGGCAGGATTCGCCCCGGCCACAATATTCCGCAGTCCTTCCTTGAAGATGGCCCGCGCCAAGACGGTGGCCGTCGTGGTGCCGTCGCCGGCCAGATCCGAGGTCTTCTGAGCCACCTCGACGACCAGCTTGGCGCCCATGTTCTCGAAACGGTTTTCCAGTTCGATCTCTTTGGCCACGGTCACGCCGTCCTTGGTCACCGACGGTCCGCCATAGGACTTGTCGATGATCACGTTGCGTCCCGTGGGGCCCATCGTAATGGCCACGGTATCGGCCAGTTTGTCGACGCCCTGCATCATCTTCTGCCGGGCGTGGTCTTCAAAAAGCAGTTGTTTCGCCACGCTTGGAGGCCCTCAATTTCACTTTGGTTGGTTGGTGTCCGCCGTGGTACTTCGCCGCGCGCTCCGACACGGCGGCCGCTCGCACCGAGGGGAAACGATGTTACTTGATCACCTTGGCCAGGATGTCGCTCTCCCGGAGGATCTTCACTTCGTCGCCATTGATCTCGATATCCGACCCGCCGTACTTGCCGTAAATCACTTCGTCGCCGACCGCGACCGACAACTCACCTCGCTTGCCGTTGTCCAGCAGCTTGCCCGGGCCGACGGCCACCACGATCCCGCGCTGCGGCTTCTCCTTGGCCGTGTCGGGCAGCACGATGCCACCGGCCGTCGTCTCCTCGGCCGCCAACGGTTCCACTACCACGCGATCATCCAAAGGTCGAATCTTGATTTTCGCCATCTTCGTAATCCTTCTCTCGTGTATGTACAGCTGATTTGTGAATTCGGAAGAACGATCCCGCCACGCGTCTGTGCTGCGGGTCTTACATCATGCCAGGCATGCCGCCCATGCCACCCATGCCACCCATGCCACCCATTCCGCCCATGCCACCCATGCCACCGTGATCGTGCGGGTCGCCCGCTGGGGGACCTTCCGCTTCCTTGGGAATCTCGGTGACGAGTGACGAGGTGGTCAGCAGCAAGCTGGCGACGCTGGCGGCGTTCTGCAGCGCGGTGCGAACGACCTTGGCCGGGTCGACGATGCCGGCTTCGAGCAGGTCGCAGTACTCGTCTTTCTCGACGTTGTATCCGTCGTTCTTACCTTTCATGCGTCGCACGCGATTGACGACGACGGCGCCGTCGAAGCCGGCGTTTTCGGCGATCGCGCGCAGCGGATACTCGAGCACACGGCGGACGATCGTGGCCCCCATGCCTTCGTCGCCAGTGAGGCCGAGTTTGTCGATGGCCTTATCGGAGCGAAGCAGGGCGACGCCACCGCCGGGCACGATGCCTTCTTCCAACGCCGCCTGCGTGGCGGCGCGGGCGTCTTCGAGCAACGCCTTGCGCTCTTTCATTTCGGTTTCCGTGGCGGCTCCACAGTGAATCTGTGCCACACCGCCGGCCAACTTGGCCAACCGTTCCTGCAGTTTCTCGCGGTCGTAATCACTGTCGGTCTGTTCGATTTCGTGGCGGATCTGGCTGGCGCGTCCATCGATCGCATCCTTCGCGCCGGTGCCGCCCACAATCACGGTCTCGTCGGACGTGATTCGCACGCGCTTGGCACGGCCCAGGTCGGACAGCTTGACGCTTTCCAATTCGATTCCCAGATCCTTGAAGATCGGCTTGGCGTTGGTCAGCACGGCAATGTCGCCGAGCATCGCCTTGCGGCGGTCGCCGTAGCCCGGGGCCTTCACGGCGCACACGCTCAGAATGCCACGCAGCTTATTGACGACGAGCGTCGCCAAGGCTTCGCCGTCCACATCCTCGGCGATGATCAGCAGCGGCTTATTCGCCTTGCTGATCGCTTCCAGCAGCGGAATCAGGTTCTTGTTGCTGGAGATCTTCTCTTCGTAGATCAGCATGTGGCAATTATCCAGTTCGACCGCCATCTTGTCCGGATCGGTGACGAAGTGGGGGGACAGGAATCCGCGATCGAACTGCATGCCTTCGACCACTTCCACGGTCGTTTCCGCGCTCTTGCCTTCTTCGATCGTGATGACGCCGTCCTTGCCGACCTTCAGGAACGCGTCGGCCAACACGTTGCCGATCGTGACGTCGCCATTGCCGGCAATCGTCGCCACGTGCTGAATGTCCTTGCGGGCTTTCTCGTCGACCGGCGAGGCCTGCTTGAGCACTTCGGCGGACACGGCTTCCGCCGCCTTGGCGATTCCGCGACTCAACGCCATCGGATCGGCGCCGGCGGCGATCATCTTCAGTCCTTCGCGGAAGATACCCTCGGCCAGCACGGTGGCGGTGGTCGTGCCGTCGCCCGCCACGTCGTTGGTCTTGCTGGCCGCTTCTTTCAGCAACTGGGCACCCAGGTTCTCGTTCGGATCGTCCAGTTCGATCTCTTCAGCGACCGTCACGCCGTCCTTCGTGATCTTGGGTGAACCCCAACCCTTGTCCAGCACCGCATTGCGGCCGCGCGGACCCAACGTGCTGCGCACCGCTCGGGCCAGCTTAGAGACGCCCGCCAACAGCGGCTGCCTGGCTTCGTCATCAAAGACCATCTTTTTCGCCACGTCCGGATTCCTCCTGTTGCTTGCGATATCGGATATCGTTGTTCCGCCGTCTCGACCGACCGGCCACCGGTGTGACCGTGCCGCTGCGGCGGATGTTCAATGTGCGGCTCGCGACGACTGCAGTCTGCCCGGGGAAGGGAAACCCCCGCGTTTTTGACAGACCAACCTCGTCGAGTGGTACAGTTAGCAAGCTCCGTGCCAACGTCGGCACTGCCGTGCCTAAACGGTTTTCAGGCAATGCTTTAAATATTTCCGCCCGTGAGTCGTCGAGCTTGCCAACCGCCGCGTCCGGGCCGCCGAGTGCCATTTTGGCAGACGCCTCCGGAATTCCAATTTACGGCCAGAGGCCGCGCCGAGCGGGCGTCAGCCGCCGCCGAGTGGTTTTGAGCGCCCTGACTCTGGGCTACGGAGTGAAGTCATCGGCCGGCTGCAAGTCCCGGGCGAATTAGGCGAGCAAATCTGCGGCGTGGTCCAGATCCTCCAGGGACACGGTTTCCACGGCGCTGTGCATGTAGCGGTTGGGAATCGCGACGACGGCGGTGGCGACGCCGCCGCGCGTGACCTGGAGGCTGTTGGCGTCGTTCGAGGTGGCGCGCCCCATGGCCGCCAACTGGTACGGAATATTTTCCCGCGCGGCAATGCGCATCAATCGTTCGGAGACAACCGGATTCATGTTGGGCCCGCGAAAGATGACCGGTCCCTTGCCCAGGCCGATTTCTCCGCGTTGCCGCTTGTCGATCGTCGGGCAATCGGTGGCATGGGTGACGTCGACCGCGATGGCGACTTGCGGATCGATATCGTAGGCGCTGGTCTTGGCGCCCCGCAGGCCGATTTCCTCCTGCACCGTGGAAACCGCGAACAAAGCGCAGGACAGCTGCGAGCCCACGACGCGGCGAAGCGCCTCGATCACAACCCACAGGCCGGTCTTGTCGTCCATACCCGGGGCATTGGCCAGCTGGTTGCGCATGGCCTGGAGCCCCAATTCCAGCGTCACCGGGTCTCCGATGCGGACGATTCCCGCCGCCTCGCTCTTGTCGTGGGCACCGATGTCGAGCCACAGTTCTTCCAGTTTGACCACTTGCTTGCGTTCTTGTTCGTTGAGCAGGTGGATGGGCTTGCGGGCAATGACGGCGGCCACGGGCCCCTGCGCGGTCCAGATCGTCATGCGCTGGCCGATCAACTGCTGGGAATCCCAGCCGCCAATCGTCTCGGTGTAGATGAAGCCGGAGTCATCGATCTGAGTGACGAGCATGCCGATCTGATCGCAGTGCCCGGCGTACATGACGCGGAGCGGGGCGGCGGGGTTGCGGCAGGCGATCACGTTGCCGTGGAGATCGGTCGTCACGTGGTCGGCGAACGGAGTGGCATAGTCGCGGACGACTTGTTGAATCGGCCGTTCGTAGCCCGACGGGCTGGGAGTTTCCAGAAGAGTCTGCAGGAACCGCCGCGCGTCGTCATTCATGAAGTCGTTTCCCAGAGGTTGTGGCCGGACACGGAATCGGTCCGCGGCCAGGACTGATCGGGGCCATGCACATCGAGCGGGCCGGTGCCGCCACCGGCATCCGGAGCCTTAACATAGCGTCCACGGCGTGGACCTCACAATGTGTGGCGGGCAGGTCGCGGGCAGGTCGCGGGCACCGGGCAGCGCGAGGTCCGCCTTTTCCGTCCTGGGGGCACACGTTACGATGTGGGCTGCGCGGGGACCTTTTGGGAAGTTGGGAAGGCTCGGGCGGAGGCGACGATGGAAAAAACGAAAGTGGCGATCGTGGGTATGGGGACCATCGGCACGGGTGTCGCTCGACTGTTGCTCGACCACGGTGACCGCACGGCCCGCCACGCCGGCCGCACGCTGTGGCTCGAGGAAGTTGTGGACCGGGATGTGAGCAGGGCCCGCGATGTGGACCTGCCGAGCGGAATTCTCTCCAACGATCTGGCCCGCATCACGAAGAACCCGGAGATCAAGGTGGTGGCCAAGCTGACCGGCGGGTTGGAGCCCGCCCGGACCATCATGCTCGAGCTGCTGCGCAGCGGCAAGGACGTCGTGACGGCCAACAAGGCCTTGCTGGCCGAGCACGGCGCGGAGCTGTTTGATACGGCGCGGGAATTGGGGCGGTCGATCGCCTTCGAAGCGTCGGTGGCGGGCGGCATTCCCATCATCGCCAATATCAGCCAGTGCCTGTCGGCCAACCAGATTCTCTCGCTGCGCGGGATCCTGAACGGGACGAGCAACTTCATCGTGACCAAGATGGAAGAGGGGATGGACTACGCGGCGGCGGTCGCCGCGGCCCAGCGACTCGGCTTTGCGGAAGCCGAATCCGGCGATGGACGTGGACGGGACGGATGCCGCGCAGAAGCTGGCGATCCTGGCGCACCTGGCGTTTCGGCGCCCGGGTGCATTGGCGGGACATCCCGCGGCAGGGCATCGACACGCTGAATCCGGCCGACCTCCGGTATGCCGGGAGTTGGGATATCGCATCAAGCTGCTGGCGGTGGCCGAACTGACCGGTGGCGTCCTGGAACTGCACGTGGCGCCGACGCTGGTCCGCATGGGGTGGCCGCTGGCCGAAGTGCGGGAGGCGTACAACGCCATCAGCGTGGTGGGGGATGCGGTCGGGCCGGTGTTCTTTCACGGCTTGGGAGCCGGGCAGATGCCGACCGCCTCGGCGGTCGTGGCGGACATGATCGATACGGCCGTGGGCCGCACCGCCATCACGTTCAAGACGCTGGAACTGTGGTCGCAGCGCGAGGCCCGCGTGGACATGCGCGATCACGCCCACCTGCAAGGTCGCTTCTATCTGCGATTTGTCGTGCAGGATCACCCCGGTGTGATGGCGCAGATCGCCGGTGTGCTGGGGGCGCACAACGTCTCGATCGCCTCGATCATTCAGCACGAGCCGGATCCCGACGGTGACGGGTCGGTGGTGCCGATGGTGATCATGACCCACATGACGACCGAGGGAGCGACGCGGACGGCGGTGGAAAAGATCGATCAGCTGCCGTGTGTGCAGAGGGAGAGCGTCCGGATGCGGGTGCTGGACTGAGCGGGCGGGATCGAACGGCAGGGCGAAGCTGATCGGACGAGGATGTCCTGGATCGATGGAGAGCGAGCGGCTGCACACATGAAATACGCCATCATCATTCCGGACGGATGTGCCGACGAACCGCAGGACGCTTTGGGGGGCAAGACGCCGCTGCAGGCGGCTCGACTGCCGGCCATGGATGCGGTCGCTGCGGCCGGCGTGGTGGGCCGGGCCAACAACGTGCCGGACATCTGCCGGCCGGTTCGGACGTGGCCACGATGAGCCTGCTGGGCTACGATCCGACGGCCAATTTCACCGGGCGGGCACCGCTGGAAGCGGCCGCCCAGGGAATTGAACTGGGGCCGCACGACTGGGCCATTCGCTGCAATCTGGTGACGATCGAAGACCAGATCATGCGCGATTTCACGGCCGATCACATCTCCACGGCCGAGGCCGCCGCAGTTGCTGCAGACGGCGCAGCGAGTTGTGGGACGGCAGTCCCTGGGAGTTCTTCCCGGGGTCAGCTATCGCAACCTGCTGCTGTATCGCGGCCATCCGCCTGCACCGCCGTTCAGCGTCGAAACGCGGACAACGCCACCGCACGACCTGACCGACCGGAGCGTGCCGGACGATTTCCCACGCGGACCGGGCAGCGATCTGCTCAACGAAGTCATGGCGCGACAGCGTCGGCCTGTTCGCCGACCATCCGGTGAATGTAGCCCGGCGGCGGGCGGGCAAGTCTGCCGGCGACCAACGTCTGGCTGTGGGGCCTGGGCAAGCGACCCGAGCCTGCGCACCGTTCCGCGACCTGTACGGCCGGCAGGGGGCGATGATCACGGCCGTCGACCTGTTGCGAGGTCTGGCGGCACTCATTGGCTGGAATCGGATCGAAGTGCCTGGCGCGACCGGCTACACCGACACCGACTACGCGGCCAAGGGACGCTACGCGATCGACGCCCTGGCAGCGACAGACCTGGTGTGCGTCCACGTCGAGGCGACCGACGAAGCGTCGCACGAAGGCGATGTCGCAGGGCAAAGTGCAAGCGCTCGAGGAGATCGACACGCACATCGTGGCTCCGCTGCACGCGGCCCTGCGGCGGTACGGCGCTTACCGGCTGCTGGTGTCGCCCGACCATCCGACCCCGCTGCGGACGAAGACCCACAGTCACGGAGCCGTGCCGTTCGCCCTGTGTGGAACCGGTATTCAAACCGACCAGTCGGCTACGTATGATGAGCCGTCGGCCGCCGCTTCCTCGCTGGCATTTGACGCGGGCTGGCAGCTGATGTCGTTTTTTCTGGGTTAATTGCGAGACGTGTGGCGGGCGGCCGGGATCCTGGGTAGTCCGGACGTGGGCAGTTGCCGCGTAGGCAGTCGGGACCTGTGCAGCCGGCACGGTGGCAAATGAGAAGGCAAGTAGGTCATGCCGCTGATCGTTCAGAAATTTGGTGGGACCAGTGTGGCGGACAGTCAGAAGATCCTGGCCGCGGCCCGCAAAGCGATTCGCGCGCAACGCGAAGGGAATCAGGTCGTGATGGTGGTCAGCGCCATGGGCAAGAACACCGACGTGCTGGTGGACCTGGCCCACGAGGTCAATCGCCGACCGCCGGCGCGGGAAATGGACATGTTGTTGTCCACCGGCGAGCAGGTCAGCGTGGCGCTGATGGCCATGGCCGTCGATGCGCTCGGCTACAAGGCGCTGAGTCTGACCGGCGCTCAAATGGGAATCATCACCGACAACACGCACACGAAGGCCCGCATCCGCTCGATTGCCACGCAGCGTCTGCGGAAGTTACTGGACGACGGCTATGTCGTCATTGCCGCCGGTTTCCAGGGCGTTGACGAGCAGCATGACATCACGACGTTGGGGCGTGGCGGCAGCGATACGACGGCGGTGGCGCTGGCGGCCGTGTTGCAGGCCGATCAATGTGAAATCTACACCGACGTCGACGGCGTCTATACGACCGACCCGCGGATCCTGCCCGAAGCCCGCCGCGTGGCGCGGATCAGCTACGACGAAATGCTGGAACTGGCCAGCCTCGGTGCCGGCGTGATGCACAACCGCTCGATTGAGTTCGCCAAGAAGTACTCGGTTCCCATTCACGTTCGCAGCAGCCTGAGCGACACCACGGGCACCATGATCGTGGTGGAGCCGGAACGGTCGGATCAAGCGGTCTGCGGGGCGGCCATGACACCGAGTGAAGCGCGCATCTCCATGCTCGGCGTCCCCGACGTGCCGGGCACCAGCCTGGAGATCTTTTCGCGCTTGGCGGACCGCCGGATCACGGTCGACATGATCGTGCAGAACGTGGGAGAAAAAGGCAAATCGGACATCTCGTTCACCGTACCGTGCAGCGAATTGGAAGCGGCCCTGGCAAGCAGTGCGCGAAGCCGCCAAAGTGGTCGGCGTCAGCGAAATCACGCACGACGACCAGGTCGCGAAAGTCTCCGTGGTCGGGTTGGGAATGGCGCGACAGACGGGAGTGGCCAACATGATGTTCGGCGCTCTGGCCAAGGAGAACATCAACATCCAGATGATCACCACCAGCGAGATCAAGATCTCGGTGTTGGTCGACCGAGATTCGTCGCTGCCGGCTCTTCGCGCCGTTCACCAGATCTATGCCCTGGAGCAGGAGCCGAGTGCGGTTCCGTCCGGACACGCGTCGGCCAGCGATAGCGGCACGGCAGGCAACGGCCCAGACTTGGGAAACCTGGTGCAACGTCTGCAGGGCATCGACATGGAAGAACTGTTCATCAGCGACCTGTCGCTGGACAAGAGCCAGGCGCTGGTGACCATGGTGGGCGTGCCCAACCAACCCGGCGTGGCCGCCGGGATATTTCAGAGCATTGCCGATGCGGGCGTCTTTGTGGACATGATCGTGCAAGGCCATAAAGGCTACAAAGGCCGCATCAGCTTGAGCTTCACGGTGCCCGCCCAACAGCTTCCCAAAGCCCTGGAGGCCACCCGTCAATTGGCGGGCCAATACGGCTGTCATTCCGTCACCCATCGACCGCAAGTCGCCAAGCTCTCGGTGTCCGGGATTGGACTGCGCAGTCACACCGGCGTGGCGATCCGGATGTTCCGTGCCTTGGCCGATGCGCAGATCAATGTCGATATGATCAGCACCAGCGAAGTGCGAGTCAACGTCGTGGTGGATGGCCAACACGGCGATCGGGGGCTCACGCAACTGCAACAGGCCTTTGAGGACGCGCTCCACTAAGATCGGCTGAGATCCGCCGGGCATGCCCAATCACCGCGATGCCCGCAAATCGCATCACCCCCCATTGGATGGTGACTGGACAAATCTCTCAAGCCACCCCCGTGCCCTGTCCGAAACCTTGGGTGGGAAACTGCTGTTGGCGCCTGGCGGGAAACGCTGCACAATCCCGCCGTTTACGACAGCTGCAGCTGGACTCACCCGTTAAGCGTACCCCATGAGCCAAATTAGTGCCAAGATACGAGCCTGGCTGGCGCGTCGCGCGGGTGGACGCGGCGAGGTGGGGCGAAGTGAGCCGCCGGTTCTGTACCGCTTGCCTCGCAAGCGGGAGCGGGTCCACGCCGATTGGAGCCGATTGCGTAATGAGGCGTCTGCCGAGTATCCCGAGTTACCCCGTGTTAGTGACGCGGCCCTGGTGGCGGATCGCGAACCGGTGTTCGTGACGGCTCGGTTTCGCAGTGGCTCCACACTGCTCTGGAATCTTTTCCGAAACACGCCGGGGGTGACCGCCTACTACGAGCCATTGCATCCGACTCTGCAGTTACCTTCCTCGCAGCGTGTCGCGGCGGTCGACCCCACGCATGACTTCGTGGACAACTACTGGTCGGAGTATGACCGGATCCCGGACTTGGAGTCCTGGTACACCGAGCCTTGGGACCGCCACGACTTGTATCTCGACGCGCTGCATTGGAAGCCGGCGTTGGCCGCGTACGTGCGGGTGCTGATCAGGTCGGCCGAGGGACGTCCAGTTCTGCAGTTCAACCGTGTGGATTTCCGGTTGGCATGGCTGCGGCACATGTTTCCCGCGGCGCGGCTCATCCATTTATTCCGTCATCCACGCGACCAATGGCTTTCGGCCTTGCGCAGCGGGGCCAATTTCGGCCCGCACGATCCGGTCCAGCAATTTGCCGCGCACGACCACTACTTCCTGTTGCCGTGGGTCGCCGACCTGGTATCGCATTTCCCCGTGCTCGATTGGAGCGTCGTGCAGCATCCGTACCGCATGTTTTACTTGCTGTGGAAACTGTCCTATTTATGGGGCAGGAACTACTGTGAAGTGTCGTTTTCGTACGAGCGGCTGCTTGAGTCGCCGCGTCAGACGATCGGCGAGTTGTATGAACGGCTCGGATTCGGCCAGCAACACGTCGCGCGGATTGCGTCACTCGTGCGGTCCAAGCCCACAGGCAAGTGGCATTCGTATGCGGACGCGGCGTGGTTTGCCGGGCACGAGCGGGCGGCGGAGGACTTGCTCGACAACTTCCTGGGCCCGCCCGCGGAATGCGATTCCGGGCGGACGGACTTGCGCACGGCCGCGTGAGCGACTAACGGCCGACAACGCCCGCTACTCGAGCACTTCGTTGAGCACGTCCTCGGCGACATAGATCGGCAGCTGCGGGTTGCATGTCACCGCCACCGCGATGGCGTCGGAAGGACGCGAGTCGATCTCGATGATCTCCCCGTCCTGACGGATCCGCAGCTTGGCGAAATAAGTGTGGTCGCGCAAATCGCTGATCACGACACTGTCGAGTTCCGCGCCGAGCGATTCGACAATATTCACGAGCAGGTCATGCGTCAGGGGCCGCGGACGCAGGTAGGACTTCACCCGCCGATCGATGCTGGTGGCTTCAAAAATCCCGATCAGAATGGGAAACTGCCGATCTCCGTTGACTTCCTTCAAGTAGATCACTTGCTGCTCGTTGATCTCGCTGATGATGATCCGCGACAGCTGCATTTGGACCGGCATTGCGGGCCTCGCTATGAGAAGCATCTACGCCGACGCATCGGCAATCTCATCAAGATGATTGCGATCGATCGGGGACTCACTTGTAACCATACCCCAAGAACGACTCCGATTCCATCCAGTACCCGCGATTATCGACCGCGCCGGGTGCGGGGCTAGGCTGGACCGAAAATGCTACGAGGTCTTGCGGAACGTGGCCAGGCTGTTGCGCACCGTGTCCAATTGCTCCCGCAGCTGCTGGAGGCTCTCCCGCTCCTTGAGCACGACTTCGGCGGGCGCCTTTTCGACAAAACTGCTGTTGTCCAGCTTCTTCTCCTTGCCGGCGATCATACCGGACAGCCGCTCTAGCTGTTTTTCCAGGCGAATGACCTCGGCCTCCACATCGATGACTCCCGACAAGTCGACGTACACGTCCAGATTGGACAGGTGCACCGTGGCGTTTGTCATCGGCGGCTGCACGGCCGGACCCATGCTCGAGGCGTGGGCCTCGGCCAAGGCGGCGAAGAGGGTCGTCAGTGGCTGCAGCAGCTCGACCGTGTCCTCGTCGCACCGCAAGGCAAACGGCACGGCCTGCCGAGGTGGCACGTTTTGCCGGCTGCGGATCTCCCGGAGGGCCGACAGGACCGCGTGGAACTGTGCAAACTGCTCCTCGATGGCCGTGTTGAGTCGGCTCGTGTCCGGTTGCGGCCAGTGGCGCCACGATGACATGCTGCACCGCCGGCTGCACCGTCGTCAGCCCGCGTTGCCCCGCCCGCGATCCCAGCAGTTGCCAGATCTCTTCCGTGATGAACGGAATGACCGGATGCAGCAGGCGGAGGATGACGTCCAGCGTGTAGGCCGCCATGCGCTGGGCCACGACGCGCTGCGGCGGGTCCTGGAACCGGCCCTTGATCATCTCAATGTAGGAACTGCAGAACTCGACCCAGCAGAAATCGTACAGCGTGCGCGCGGCGTCCGCGTAGCGATATTGCTCGAGCGCATCGGTGACCTGCTTCGTGATGGTGGTCAGGCGACTGAGTATCCAGCGGTCTTCGAATGCCAGATCGGCATCCGCGACTGGCGCCGGCCGTGTAGTTTTCCAGGTTCAGCATCACGAAACGAGCCGCGTTCCACAATTTGTTGCAGAAATTGCGCGCCACCTCGAATCGCTCGCTGACCACCGCCCCGCGTTTGAGTCTGACGGTCGGCGTCCGTGCGCGCCCACTGCGTCTGGAACGGCTGCTGGCACGTGGGGCAGACGATCCGCGGCATCTCGCGGTTCTTCTTGGTCTGATCGATCAGGTGCTCGCAGTGCGGACACTCGAACTGGACCGGCATCCGCACGTCCTGCGTTTCGGTCGTCAGATGGGCCAGGCCAAACCGCAGCGCGTCGGGGCCGAACTTGTCGATCACGTCGATCGGGTCGACGCCGTTGCCCTTCGACTTCGACATCGTCTCGCCGTAGCCGTCCAGGATCTTGGGATGGATGTAGACGTCGCGGAACGGCACGTCCCCCATGTTGTTCAGTCCCGTCAGGACCATCCGGGCGACCCACAGCGTGATGATGTCACGGCTGGTGATCAGCACGCTGGTCGGATAGAAGTACTTCAGCTGCCGGTGTTGCGGTCGGGCCAGCCGAGTGTGGAGTGCGGCCAGAGGGCCGAGCTGAACCACGTGTCGAGCACGTCCTCTTGCTGGACAAAGCCCTCTTGCTCGAACCGCGCCGCCAGCTCGTCGGCGTCGTCCCGCAGGCAGAGATGCAGTGTCGTGGGGACCGCGGCTGCGGCGCTGGTGGTCCTCGTCGGCCGCTGCCACCTGATAGGCGACACGGCCCGCCTGCACATCGGGATCGTGCGCGAGTCGCTCCACATAGGCACGCAAGTCGCTGGCACGGGGAAAAACGCGCGACCAGATGGGAATTCGATGCCCCCACCACAACTGGCGACTGACCGGCCAGTCGCGTTTCTCGGACAGCCAGTCGAGATAGCCCTTGGCGTAGCGTGCCGGGACGACGCGCACCCGCTCGTCGCGGACGGCGTCCATGGCCGACTCGGCGAGTTCCTCCATCCGCACGAACCACTGGTCCGCCAGGTACGGTTCGATCGGCGTCTTGCTGCGATCGGAGTGGGCCAGGTCGATGTCGCGATCCTCGATGGCGACGACCAGGCCGGCGGCCTCCAGATCTTCCACCACGTGCTTGCGGGCCACGGCGATGGTCTGACCCGTGTACGGGCCGGCCTGCGCGTTGAGCGTGCCGTCCGGATTGAGGATGTTGATCATGGGCAGCTGACACCGCTTGCCGACCTCGTAGTCATTGGCGTCGTGCGCGGGGGTGACTTTCACGCAGCCGCTGCCCAGTTCCGGCTTGGCCCACGGGTCGGCGACGAACGGGATCTCGCGTTCGAGCAGCGGCAGCCGCAGCTGGCGTCCGTCGAGGGCCATGTCGCGGAGCTGTTCGAGTTGCGGCAGCATTTCGCGGTGCCGCCGCTGCACTTCCTCCAGCTGTGCGGCAATGGCCGGCTTTTCTTTGGCGGGCGCCGCTGCCAGCCGCTGCTGCGAGTTCCGCTTGCGGCGCTGGCCAAGGCCTCGGCCGGATCCGGGTGCACGGCGACGGCCGTATCGCCCAGCATCGTCTCCGGCCGCGTCGTGGCGATCGTCACGTGGGTCGGTTCACCGGGCTGCGGATCGATCACCGGGATACTGGAAGTGCCAGAAGTGTCCCTTGACCGGTTCGTGAAACACCTCGTCGTCGCTCACGGCCGTCTGCAGGAACGTGTCCCAGTTGACCAGCCGTTTGCCGCGGTAGATCCAGCTGTTTCTGGAACAGGTCGAAGAACGTGCGGCGGACGGCGCGGGCGCACGTCGTCATCGAGCGTGAAGCGCAGTACGCTGCCAGTCGCAGCTGCAGCCCATCGACTTGAGCTGTTGCGAGATGCGCGTTTCGTAGGCGTCTTTCCAGGCCCAGATGCGATCGACCAGCGCGTCGCGTCCCAAGTCGTGACGCGTCTTGCCTTCCTCTTCCTTCAGACGTTTTTCGACGACCGCCTGCGTGGCGATCCCCGCATGGTCGGTGCCCGGCATCCACAGCGCATTGAAGCCCTGCATCCGTTTCATACGGATCAGGATGTCCTGCAGCGTGTTGTTGAGAGCGTGGCCCAGATGCAGCGCCCCGGTCACGTTCGGCGGCGGAATCACGATGGTGTAGGGCGTGCGGCGGGCATCCGGCTCGGCGTGAAAGTAGCCCGCCGCTTCCCACTGATCGTAAATCCGCTGTCGAGCGGCCGGTGATCAAATCGATTCGGGAACGACGCGGCCGAGAAAGCTGCTGACATGGCGATTCGTCCTGTATCCGTGGAGGCGTTACTCGGCGGCAGTCGAGCGATCCTTGTTGGCGATGGCATGCAGATTGGTCAGTCCGGCAGGTCCGAGTTCGTCGCGATGCAGTTTGTACTCGAAAGCGTCGACCAGGGCCATCCAACTGGCTTCGATGATGTTCTCGCTGACTCCCACGGTTCCCCAGATCTGGTGTCGAGTCGGCGCTTTCGATGACGACCCGAATGCGGGCGGCCGTGCCGGCCTCGGAATTCACCACACGCACTCGATAGTCGACCAACCGCATGTCGCGGAGGTTGGGGTAGGAGCCGTTCAGCGCCTTGCGCAGGGCCGCGTCGAGGGCGTTGACCGGACCATCGCCTTCGGCCACCTCGTGGCGAAGCAGGTCGCCGACCTGGAGCTTGACCGTGGCTTCGGTGACGAGTTCGTCCTGGCCGTCGCTCGCCACTTCCACGTGGTACTTGAGCCGCTCGAAATGCGGTCGGAACTCGCCGGCACACCGCTTGCACCAGCAGGTCGAAGGTGGCCCCGGCGGCTTCGAACTGATAGCCTTCGTTCTCCATGCTGACCACCGCGTTGAGGATCTTGTCCATCAACTCCCGATCGTGCTGGATGTTGTACTGCGTCGTCATAGCCACGATGTTGGAGCGTCCGGACAGTTCGCTGACCAGAATCCGGCGTTCGTTGCCGACCCGCTGCGGGATCGATGTGTTCGTAACTGGAGGTGGCTCGCGCCACGGCATGTACGTGCATGCCTCCCTTGTGCGCGAATGCGCTGGGTCCGACGAAGGGCTGCTCGTTGCGGAAATTCATGTTGGCGATTTCGTACACGAAGCGAGACAGCTCGGTCAGCCGTTCCAGCGGCCTGCCCCCGCAGGACCTGGATAGCCGGATTTCTTGAGGGCCAGGTTGGCAATGACGGAGATCAAGTTGGCATTGCCGCACCGTTCGCCAAACCCGTTGATCGTGCCCTGCACCTGCACGGCCCCGGCATCGACCGCGGCCAGCGAATTCGCGACAGCCAGGTCACAGTCGTTATGGCAGTGGATCCCGACGCCGATGCCAAACTCCCGGACCGCGTCGCGCGCCTGCCGCGTCAGCTCCGCGATCTCCTCCGGCATGCTGCCGCCGTTCGTGTCGCACAGCACGACCAGCGTGGCACCGGCGTCCGCCGCGGCGCGAATCGTCTTGGCCGCATAGTCCGGATTGCGCTTCCAACCGTCGAAGAAATGCTCGGCGTCGTAAATCACTTCCCGACCGAGCTGGACCAGATACGCAATCGAATCGCGGATCATGGCGAGGTTTTCGTCCAGCGTGACACGCAGGACTTCGGTGGCGTGGAAATCGGACGTCTTTCCGACCAGCGTGCAGACCGGTGCGCCGGAGTTCAACAGCGCCTGCATGCCGGGATCGGCCGACGCGGCCATTCCCTTACGACGCGTCATGCCAAAAGCACAAACCTGGGCGGGCTGCAGTTCAAGATCCTGGACCTTGCGGAAATACTCCAGGTCCTTGTCGTTCGAGAGCGGATATCCCCCTTCAATGTAATCCACACCGTTCTGTGCCAGCCGCTGCGTGATCTGCAACTTGTCCAGCAACGAGAAGTTGACGCCCTCGCCCTGCGAGCCATCTCGCAACGTCGTGTCGTAGATCTGAATCGTTCGCATCGAACACTCCCGCCCCGCGCGCTTCCTGCGCGCAACTTCCCCGCAGCCACCGGACAACAGGGCCCTGTCTGCGGCGGGGCGAAACGAAAAAACCCTGAAACCCGCGTCGGGCCTCAGGGTTCGTGGTGTCCTTGTTTCGGTCTCCCCTTGCGGCCCGCTGTCAGCGGCCCCCCATGGCACGGGTCACGATCGCCGGGACCAGCTCCAGCACCCCAGTCGCTCGGAAAATACCGCCGACCATCACGCCAGTCTACCTTGTGGGAAATTGAAACGTTTGAGGGTACGCTTCCTGAGCCGGGCTGTCAACGCCCCTGCTGAGCGACGGCGCCGGCGGGGGGCCGGTGCAAGTGCCTCGTCGTCCTCACCTTCGAATTCGTCCTCTTCGTCGGCATCCTCCTCCTCGAGCTCGTCGTCCTCGTCGTCCTCGTCGTCCTCGTCGTCTTCGTCGTCCTCGTCCGACTCAAACGCGTCGTCGTCGTATTCATCCTCGAGCTCTTCCTCTTCGTCTTCCTCTTCCTCTTCTTCGACTTCCTCGTACTCGTCTTCGTCGTCTGGCTGTTCGTCGTCGTCGGTGAACGGCGCGTCTTCGTCGTCTTCGTCGGACTCGATGTCGTCACGATCTGCGTCGGCTTCGGCACGATTTCCGCGGCCGCGGGGGTTTCGTCGAAGTCGTCGTCCGCGTCGTGGGGGTCTTCGTCGGGCTCCCGTGTTTTGACGCCCGCCTTCGCGGTGCGCGTGCGTGGGCTTACGGCGTCCCCTTCGTCGGGCTCAGGTCGCACGACGTTGGTCCGGCGCGGCTTGGGAGGCGGTGCCGAGTCGGGTGTGCTCTCCTGTCCCTGCATCTTTTCCCAGTCGGCGATGGTCAGCAAGACTTCGCGGGCCTGAGAGCCGTTGTATTCGCCTACGAATCCGTCCTCGGCCATGAAGTCGACCAGTCGGGCGGCGCGGCCGTAACCGATGCCCAGAGCGCGTTGCAGCAGCGACACGCTGCCGCGTCCCTCCCGCACCACGATGTCGATCGCGCTCTCGTAGAGTTCATCGCGCTTGCGGAACTGTCCCGGTTCGGCCACCTCGCCTTCGGTCTTCACTTTCATGTTCACCAGTTCATTGACGAAGTTCTGCTCGCCGGTGCTGACGGTCTCGACGACGGCATTGATCTCGTCGTCGCTCAGGTAGGTACCTTGGCCGCGGAGCAGCGTGCTGGTGCCGGGCCACAGGAAGAGCATGTCGCCGTTGCCCAGCAGTTTCTCCGCACCCATTTCGTCCAGGACGACGCGGCTGTCGATGCGGCTGGCTACCTGGAAGGAGATGCGGGCCGGCAAGTTCGATTTGATCAGACCGGTGATGACATCGACGGTGGGTTTCTGTGTGGCCAGGATCAGGTGGATACCGACCGCCCGGCTCTTCTGGGCCAGACGGATAATGTGCTGTTCGACTTCCTTGCCGGCGGTCATCATCAGGTCGGCGATCTCGTCCGCCACGATCACGATGAACGGCAAGTGGTCGCGGGATGGCGGCACTCTGCTCGTCGTCCTCTGGCTGCAGACGTTCGATCAACTCTTCTTTTCCCAGCTGATTGTAGCTCGTGATGTGCCGCACGCCGGTGCGGGCCAGCAGCGCGTACCGTTCCTCCATTTTCTCGACCGCCCAGGCGAAGATCGCTTCCGCCTTTCGCATATCGGTGACCACCGGGTGCATCAGGTGCGGCAGACGGCCGTAGCCGCTGAGTTCCACCATTTTCGGGTCGATCATCAGCATCCGCACTTCGTCCGGCCGCCGCGTCATGAGAATCGATGAGATGATCGCGTTGAGGCAGACGCTCTTGCCGGTGCCGGTCCGTCCGGCGATCAACAGGTGCGGCAGGGTGGCCAGATCCACGGTGAGCGGGTTCCCCGAGACGTCTTTGCCGAGGAACAGCGGCACTTTCATTTTCTTGATTTTGCCGTTGGTTTCGACCATGACCTCCCGCAGTCGGACGACCTGGCGGGTTTCATTGGGAACTTCGATCCCGACCGTGTTCTTGCCAGGGATCGGCGCGACGATGCGGACACTCGGAACGCGCAGCGCGATGGCCAGATCGTCCGCCAGACCGGCAATGCGGGAGAGCCGCAATCCGGCCTCCAGTTCCACTTCGTACTGGGCGATCACCGGGCCCGTTTCAATTTCCACGACCTTGACGTTGAACCCGAAGTTCTTGAACGTGCGTTCCAGAATCTTGGCCTTCCGACGCACCTCTTTGCTCTGCGACTCGAAACAGATGTCGTCGGGCTCGACGAGCAGATCGAGCGACGGCAATTGATAGTCCTGTGCGTCGCCGGCCAGGCTGGCTTCATCGAGACT
Organism: uncultured Planctomycetaceae bacterium; assembly: GCA_963754725.1. Lineage (GTDB taxonomy): Bacteria > Planctomycetota > Planctomycetia > Pirellulales > Pirellulaceae > JAAYDI01. The sequence continues at coordinate 204,683 of CAVWHV010000038.1, read as the reverse complement.
CTGCATGACCTTCTGCCGTTCGCTCTTGCTGCTGCGGTTCCGCACGCGGGGACCGGCGGCCTCTTGTTCGGCCGCGGCGGCGGCTTCTTTCGACGGATGGCGGACGAGCGGTTCCTCGGCGGCCGCTTCTTGCTCCGCAGCTTCCTCGTCCTCTTCCTCTTCCTCCGCTTCGTCGTCCCATTCTTCGTCCTCGTCGGTCGCCTCATCTTCCTCCTCGTCGACGACGGCCACGCCTCCCACACGCACGGCCGGCTCCGCACTCGCCCGCGACGCGGCCGGCGATTCGCGGTGGCCCGCACGTCGAGCAGGCAGCAGCGCTCGCCCGCTGGCCAAACCCGCCACCGTGATGTCCAGAACCGTGGAGACCACGTGCATCAGGGCGTAATCGGTCGAGAGGAGCAGTCCCCCCAGCACCAGACCCGTGGACAGGATCAGCGCCCCGACGGTGGCAAAGTGCATTTCGAGCAGTCCGGCGCCCAGATGCGCCAGATACCCACCCGACCCAATGACCGGACCGGGCGACCAGTTGGGAACAGCGAGTGCTGCGATGGTGGACAGACCCAGCAGTGACGCGAACCAGCCGAAAGCCCGCACGAGCGGCGCGTCGATCTCGCGTCGCAACAGCAGGAGGGCGTCCAGCGTACCGAGCGATGCGACGAAATAGTACGCTCCCAGTCCCAGTCCGGTCAGCAGCATGCTGGCGACCAGCGCACCCCACTTGCCGCACGCGTTCTCGACCTGGGCGTTCTGCGGAAACGTCAACACGTCCGGCTGGTACAGGTTGTTCAGAGGAGCCACCAGTTCCACCAGCGGATCCGCCGGGCTGTACGTCAGCAGGGCGAGTGCCATGAAAATGACCAGCGCCAGGAGTCCGAGCGCCAACAAATCGAGTCGAAGATTGCGGGTGCCGTGATCGGTCATGAACGCGTCAGAACTTGTAAGCTGACACCGGCGTGACAGTGCCGGTTGAGGCCACCTTGGGCGCGTCCGTGCCCACAACTCGATCCGTGTTGTCGAGGACCTGACGAGGCGAAGTCACACAGGTCGCGGGCCCGGGCGGCGCCACTGCGGCCACCGGCCCACACGCTGCGTGCGCATCGTCGATCAGGTACTTTCAACATTCGGCTCGCGCGATGCCCGGCCACCAATTTCCTGCGCCGCTGTGGCACCGCTTACCTGGTGGGAAGTACGAGAACTTATCGCGTGGCAGGCACAATCGGAGAAGTTGCTTTCTCGTGTGGATTCCCCAATCGGAAGTCTAGCCCGTGATACCGACCGGTGAAGGTCGCCCGCGGCGTGATCGGGGTAATCTCGACGCGGCGTGGACCGGACGTATCGACTGTGCGGACTGTGCCGCCTGCCGTCCGTTGTGGCGGACCCTTCACGACGCCGCCGCGAAATTGCGATGGGGCTGCCAGACTCCGGCCCGCACCGCGCAGCAATCCCAGAAGCTGGCCCCGCTCGTCCAAAGCCGCCGCGAACGGCGTGTCGACGAGAACGGTTCCGTGGACTGTCCGACCATGGGCCATCTCCTCCACCTGCGCACGGCTCAACACGACCGACGGCAGATGGTCCACCGCCCGGATCGGCGGCAGCAGCCACGACTCCAGCGTCTCGGCCGTGAGTTGCTCCAATGGGCAGGCCTGGGCGACGGTGAACTTGCCGATGGCCGTTCGCTCCAGCGCCGACATGACGGCAGCCGTTCCGAGCGCGGCGGCAATGTCGCGGCCCAGCGAGCGGACGTAGGTTCCGGAACCGCACTCAACCGCGAGAGTCAGCTCGGGATACGCATAGCGCACGATGCCCAGCTGGTGAATGGTGATCGGCCGCGGCTTGAGCTCGACAGCCTGCCCGCGACGCGCCAACGCATAGGCGCGGCGCCCCTGCACCTTCAACGCCGAATAGGCCGGGGGCCGTTGCAGGATCTCCCCGCAGAACTGCGGCAACTTCGCCTCCACCTCTTCACGGCTCGGAACCGGCGGGTTCACCAGTTCCACCGCCGGCGCCTCGACATCCTCAGTTTCGCTCTGGCGACCGAGCAGGAACGTCGCAATGTAACTCTTGGGCAACTCCTGCACGCACTCGATCAACCGCGTGGCCGCTCCGACACATACCACCAACACGCCCGTGGCCAGCGGGTCCAACGTGCCCGCGTGGCCGGCCTTGTCCGGACGCACCAACCCCTGGACTCGGTTGACCACGTCGCGCGACGTGACGTCGTACGGTTTGTGGATGTTCAGCAGACCGATCATGGATTGAATCCTTCCTCGACGTTCCCCACCCTTCCGTATCACTTTGATGACGCGTTGCAGTCGTCATGATATCAGGATTCGAGCGCAGGCCAGCCCGCGGCCGCAGTCGGCGTCCGGAGAATCACGAAGAAACGCCGCTCGGCCGCAACGGCCCGGGCGATGGCACACGACTTGCCCTTACGTGTGCGACGTCGGCTCCCCCATTGCTTCGCCGTGACGTTGGGGAGCCGGCGGGACGTTGAGTCTCCGATGCCGGGCATTCTTTGCGGGGATATCGAGATGCATAACTCGCGACGTGGGTGGGTGGTCGTGCAACTGCTGGGGCTGCTGCTGGGGGTTGGACGGGACGGAGCGGGCCAGGACCCGGAACTCGGAGCGCCGCCGGCCGCGACCGCCGTGAGCCCGACCGAGAACACGGAGATCTTGGCACGTGGACCGGTGCACGAAGCATTTGCCGAACAGGTCAGTCCTGAGCCGCGCCCGGGCATCGTCGTTCCCAAGGCGCCGCCCGCCGCGATCGAGGAAGTGGCTCCCGAGTGGAAGCCCGAGGGGGACAATGTCGTGTGGATTCCCGGCTACTGGTTCTGGGATGAAGACCGCGACGATTACGTGTGGGTCAGCGGCGTCTGGCGGCGGGCGCCGCCGGACCGACGTTGGGTACCCGGTTATTGGCAGGCGAGCGACGGGGGATACCAGTGGGTCGCCGGTTTCTGGGGCAGCGTGGCGGCGGACACTGTGGAGTACCTGGACGCGCCGCCGGCGAGTCTCGATTCCGGATCGCCGGGTCCCGCACCCTCTGACAGCACATTCTGGATTCCCGGCAACTGGGAATTTCGTGTCAACGCGTATCGCTGGCGGCCAGGGCACTGGCATCCCTTTCGGCAAGACTGGGCATGGGTCACCGCCCAGTACATCTGGACGCCTCGCGGGTATGTGTACGTTCCCGGATATTGGGACTACAGCCTGGCCCGTCGTGGATTCCTGTTTGCGCCCGTCTATTTCCGCACTCCGATCTACCGGCGAGCTGGATTCTGCTATCGGCCCACGTATTGGATTGGGTCCGACGCGTTGCTGGTGCATCTCTTCGTCCTGCCCGGTCGTCACCACCTCTATTTTGGTGACTACTATGCGCCGCTGTACCGTCGGCGAAATTACATACCTTGTTACGACTATCATGCGCGGCACCCGGGTTACGCTTCGCTGTACATGTACTACGAACATCACTTCCGCCAACGCGGCATCGACTACTGCGGTCGCGTGCGGCAATGGCACGAGTATTACGCACACCACGCCGACGCGCGGCCGGCGCATACATACGGAATGCAGATCGATCGGAACCGGCACGATCACGCCAGGTCCCGCACGTCCACGGAGCTGGTCGTTCGCCCGTACGACGTGATGCGTTCCCAAGTGGGTGCGGACCACCGCCTCGGAGGCCAGCACCTGGTGCAGGTCGCTTCCCACGAACGAGATCGTGTGCGTCGGGAGACGAACCAGTCGCGGAAGATCGCGTCCGAGCGACGGAAATTCGAGATCGAGCCGGGGATCTCGGCGCCGGAAGGTGGCGTTCCACATGGCAAGACGGCCAGGCAGCATGGCAAGTTCAGGCTCCCCGAGACGCCATCCGTCCAACCGCGCCGCCAGCCGCTAGTGACGCGGCCCGATTTGTCCGGTCGTGTGAACGCATTCCGTGGGCCGAACAGACTGCACCTGTCCGAGTCGGGTACATCGTCCGAGTCTCCGGGCGACGCAACGTCCGCCAACGGCGGCAAGCCCGGCCGACTCCATCGTGAGTCCCTCCCCGCCGGTCCGGCCAGAGCTCGCGATCGAGTCACCGACCTCCAGCGACAGCTCGACGCGGTGCGGGCTGCGGGAGCCTTCCGAGAAGAGGCCAATCAGGCCCGCGGCACACCACCCGCTGCCGGGTTTCCCACCGTGCGAGGTCAGACGCCGGACACGCGGAAGGCCGATTCTGGACCTGGTTCTGGACCAAGCGGTCTGTCCACGCTGCGATCGAAGATGCCGCGCTCGTTCCAGCCCGCCGGCAAGTCACCGGAGGTCACGGGCGGAGCGGACCGCAGCGCAGCGCGCGCCGCTCGGTCGCAGCCGCATCGGCCGCCGCCGGCAGCGGGCTCGCCCGCAACAGGTCCCCGCGGTGGGCAAGGGGCACAGGGCGAAACCGGCGGCGCTGGCGGGCGCAAAGCGTTTTCGTCTCGCCGCGGTGGCGTCAGCTCCCAGTAGAGCGCGCGATGTTCAGTCTATCGGTGCGGTTGCTCCGGGGCACCAGCGACGTGTCAGACCTCGCACGAGGTTTTCCCACGTCCTCGCGGGCGGGCGTAGACGCCCGACTTGCTCCGCGCTACACTGGGCGACAATCAGGTCGCACGTGCCAGGTCGGGTGCCGTTCACCGGTGTACGGTGGTCAGACAGGCAAAGAGTGAGCAGCGGTATGATGAATCGTCAGCAAAGTCACGCTATCTTCCAGCGCGCTCGTCAACTAATTCCTGGAGGTGTCAACAGTCCGGCTCGAGCCTTTGGCGCGGTGGGCGGCGAGCCCATCGTGTTCGAACGTGGCGAAGGGGCTTGGCTGTTCGACGTCGACGGCAATCGGTACCTGGACTACATCGGGTCTTGGGGGCCCATGATCCTCGGGCACGCACACCCCGCCGTTACCGAAGCCGTACTGAAGGCCGTCCGGTCGGGCACCAGTTTCGGTGCGCCGACTCGCGCTGAAAACGAGATGGCCGAACTGATCATCGAATTGGTCCCTTCCATCGACAAAGTGCGTCTGGTGAGTTCGGGGACCGAGGCCACCATGAGCGCCATTCGACTGGCGCGGGGATTCACCCGACGCGACGTGATCATCAAGTTCGCCGGGAACTACCATGGACATGTGGACAGCCTGCTGGTGGCCGCCGGCAGTTCCGCCGCCACGCTCGGCGTTCCCAACTCGCCGGGTGTCACTGCCGGCACGACCCGCGACACAATCGTCTTGCAGTACAACGACCCCGCCGGCCTGCGCGCGGCGTTTGCCGAGCGCGGATCCGAAATCGCCGCGGTGATCATGGAACCGGTCGTGGGCAACATGGGGTGCGTCGTACCGACAGCCGATTTCCTGCAGACGGCGCGTCAGATCACCCGGCAGCATGGCAGCCTGCTGATCGTGGACGAAGTCATGACCGGCTTTCGCGTGGCTTTGGGTGGCGCTCAATCGCTGTATGGCATCTCGGCCGACCTCACGACGCTCGGGAAGATTGTCGGGGGAGGACTGCCGATCGGAGCCTACGGCGGAACCGCCGAGATCATGAATCACGTGTTGCCGGCCGGACCCGTTTTTCAGGCCGGCACGTTGAGCGGCAACCCCGTGGCCACAGCGGCCGGCATCGCCACGCTGCGTCAACTGCGTGACCACCCCCCCTACACCCGACTCGAAGCGCTCGGAGCTCGCCTGGAACAAGGTCTGCGTCAGGCGGCAACCGCGGCGGGCCTGCCCCATTCGGTGGCCCGCGTGGGAAGCATGATGACGCTGTTTTTCAATCCGGACGTCGTCACCGACTGGGAGGTGGCGAGTCGCAGCGACACCGCGCGTTACGGCAAGTACTTCTGGGGATTGATCGAGCGCGGCGTATACATGCCGTGCAGCCAGTACGAAGCGCTGTTCATCTCCGCCGCGCACCAGGAATCCGATATCGACGCAACGATCGCCGCTGCCAAAGAAGTGATGACTGACCTTAGGACTTAGGACTTAGGACTTAGGACTTAGGACTTAGAACTAGACTGACTAGAACTAAGAACTAAGAACTAAGAACTAAGAACTAAGAACCGTCCCATGCTCGGCTCACGGTTTGGGTTCTTCCGCATAGCTGGGACGGTAGTAGCAGGGCTGCAACTGCCACAGATCACTGCGGACGCCGGCACCGTGGGCCTGACAGGCCAGCGTTCCGACCATGGTGGCCCGCGGGGCCCAGCAGGTTGAGGGGGCCCGGGGCTGGTCGGGTAGCCAACTGCTCGGGAGCTTGGACAGCGCCGGGCCGGTCAGCACGGTGTGAGGTTTGAGGACTGCGGCAAGTTCGTCACGAGAGACGATGCGGCACGGATCGGTGCAGTGCCAGTCGCCGTCGGCCGTGCGCTGAAACACGCCGGCGAACAGTTGTTGTCGTTGGGCGTCGACCAAGGTACAGGCCGCCTGTACATCCGGTGGGAGTTGCTCAGCCAGGACATCCAGGGTATTGAGTGCGATCAGATCGGCCCGCGCGGCGTAGGCAAATAACTTGGCAACCGTGACGCTGATTCGCAGACCGGTAAACGAGCCCGGCCCGTTGGTGACGGCCACCAGATTGATGCTGAGCGGCTCCCAGGCGACCTGCCGAAGCGCTTGGTCGATGGCGACCGCAAACGTCTGCGCCGTGCGGCGGTCACCGGCAAGAGTGGTTTCCCAGGCGACAACAGCGTCCTCCAGCAGGGCGAGCGAACCACCGGCGGTTGAAGTTTCCAGAGCCAGCACGCGCATGATTGGTTTTCCTCACAGGTCGCATCTCCGAGCCGGGGAGGCTCCGTCGCGAGACGCGTGTTCCACGTCCCGATTACCGCTACGATCGTTACAGACACCGCTCGAGGCGTGATTTCGCGCCGGCATTCCGCGCTGATTCGCGTGGAATCAGTCGAATCGCGCCGAAGCAGAAACTTCGGGACCGACTCGCTCAACGTCCGGGTTGTCGGCATTTATTCGTACACGATTCCGATCCGAAAACTACCCCAGGTAGTCGCGCGAGTTCCCTCGAATGGGGTAAGGACCTGGTGGTAACGGCAGCTTGGTGGCGACCGCCCTTGCACGCTCGATTGCACCGTCCTAGACTTCCGTAGTAGATTCTGTGGTCTGAATTTACGTCGATTCTGGCAGGTTTCGAGAAACCGCCACCGCGCGGCTTGTGCAGACGCTAAAACGGAAAGGTGGCCGGCCGTGAAGCGGGCTCTCATCAGTGACATCCACGCGAATTCCGAAGCCCTGCAAAAGGTCTTCGAGGATATTCGACAGCAGGGAGTGACCAAGATCTACTGTTTGGGAGACATCATCGGTTACGGCCCGAATCCATGTGAGTGTCTCGATCAAGTAATGCAGTTCTGCGAGGTCTCGATTCTCGGCAATCACGATCAGGCCGCCCTGTTCGATCCGGACGGTTTCAATCCGGTGGCCCTGCAGGCGGTGTATTGGACGCGCGAGCAATTGGAGCGGCGGGACAACAACACGCAGTTGGCCGCCGAACGATGGGACTTCCTTGGCGAACTGCCACGGTCGCACAGCGAAGGGGATTTCCTGTACGTGCATGGTTCGCCGCGGGAGCCGACCAACGAGTACGTATTCCCGGAAGACGTCTACAATCAGCGGAAGATGGATGCCTGGTTCGATCGCATTGTGCGATACTGTTTTCAGGGCCACACGCACATCCCCGGTGTATTCACGGTCGGTGGTGAGTTCATTACGCCGGACGAGTGCAACTACGAGTACCGGCTGACGGGCGAGAAGGCGATGTTCAATGTGGGATCGGTCGGGCAGCCACGCGACAGCGATCCTCGATCCTGTTACGTGATCGTGCACGAGGACGATGACCCGCGAGTCGAATTCCGGCGGGTCGAATACCCGCTGGAAATGACCGTCCAGAAGATCTACAAAATTCCGAGTCTGGACAATATGTTGGGGGATCGGCTGCGCAGCGGCCGGTAGAGGCTCGGAGGCGGGCGGCCGCCAGTTCAGACCGAGCGGCGGCTGCCTGCGGTGGTGCGTTGGTACGAAGCCACGGTCGCGGGGCGGCCCCACGCTTGGCAGTCAAGGCGGCGAATCAAGGATGCGGGTGTGAAGCGAGCGATCCTGAGCGACATTCACGGAAATCTGGAAGCCCTCACGGCCGTGCTGGCGGATGCCGAAGCCCAAGGTGCCACGCGACTGATCTGCCTGGGGGACCTGATCGGATACGGCCCCAATCCTCTGGAATGTATCGACCGGGTCAGGGACTTTGACGTCTGCGTGCTGGGGAATCACGACCTCGGCGCTTTGTTCGATCCGGAAGGGTTCAGCAGCGGGGCGGAGCGGGCGATCTTTTGGACTCGTAAGCAGTTAGAAGACGGTTCCGGCGACGCGGAGGCGGCCCGCCGGCGGTTGGATTTCCTGTCCGAGTTGCCCCGCAATCATCACGAAGACGGCATCATGTTCGTCCATGGCTCGGCGCGGAATCCGCTGAACGAGTACATTTTCCCGGAAGACATCTACAATTCACGCAAGATCGAGAAGATCTTTGGGCTCGTCGAGCGCCGGTGTTTCCAGGGACACACGCACGTACCCGGCATCTTCACGCGTGACAAGCGTTTTTTATGCCCGGTCGACATCAATAATCAGTTCGTACTGGGCGAAGAGAAGACGATGATCAACGTCGGCAGTGTAGGTCAGCCACGCGACGGGGATCCTCGATCGTGCTACGTGCTGCTCGACGACAACCTGGTGCAGTTCCGCCGCGTGGAATATCCGCTGGAAAAGACGGTGGAGAAGATCTACGCGATCGCGGAACTGGACAACTTCTTGGGGGATCGCTTGCGGGAAGGACGATGAACCCCGATACTCAACGTCCTCACGGCTCGCCCGGCATGTGGTGAGCGTGTTTTTTCCTCCATCGATCGCGAAGGCCTGCAAACTCGTGGAAAAGCGGCTCGTCATCTTCTTCGTTTGCTCCGTGCTCGTCCTCGGCGGCCATACGCTGCTGATGCGAGCGCTGCTGCCGCCTCGTCCGGCTGACCCACAATTGGCTGGCGACGCGGACGCCCCATCGCCGTCGGGCAAGGAGGACGCCGCGCAACCCGAGCGGACGCCCCCGGCGGCCCAGAACCAGGACGCGGCGGACGCTACCGCGGCCGCCGCCCAGCCCACGGAGATCGGGCCGGCCGAAGCCGAGACTCCGCAGACGACCGACCCACCGGTAGCCCCCGACGTACCGCAACAGTGGATTACTCTGGGCTCATACGCAGCCGACAATCCGTATCAATTGCTGGTCACGTTGACGAATCGCGGCGCCTCGATCGAACGCGTGGAATTGGTGGAACGTCGCTCCAACGGCCAGTTGCGATATCGGGACCTGGAGAGTCAATACGGCTATTCGGGGCTGCAGTGTCAGGACACGGACCAGGGTTGCGTCGTGACTGTCGTGGGGCCAGGAACGCCGGCCGCCGTCGCGACGGCCAGTGACGGCTCCGTGGCCGCCGGGATGCTTCCCGGCGACCTGCTCGAGACGGTCGACGAAGTGAAGATCAGCAGTCGAACGGACCTGGAATCGTTGCTGAAGGACGCGCGGCGCGACCAGGTCGTGCGGTTGGGAATCCGCCGCCAAGCCGGCGAGACCACGCGCCAGCTGAAGTTCTCCCTGACTCTCGCCCTCCGACCGCTGTCACTGATCCAGCCCGAATCTCTGCCCGGCCTGCCGCCCATCCCCTCCTATCTGCTGGGACTGACGCGCGTCGGTTCCACCACCCCGGCCCGCGGCAGCGACGAATTGCCGGGCCTGCCATCGCTGCGGGAGATGCAATGGAGCGTGGTCGACACGACGACCGATTCCGTCGCTTTCCGTTGCCGCCTGCCGGTGGGCACCGGGGATGAGGCGGGCGTGATCGAACTCATCAAGCGTTTTCGGATCGGGTCCGAGGCCGCTCAAGACCGCGTCGACCAGGCGGGCCTGCATCCCGGATACAGTGTCCAAATGAGCATCGAGATGACGAATCTCGGGAAGTCGCCGCAGGTGCTCGCGTACGCCCTGGACGGCCCCAACGGACTGCCGACGGAAGGCTGGTGGTATTCGACCAAGATCCATCCCGCCTGGGGGTCGGCGGGAGCGCGGGATGTGATCTGGCGCGTGCGGGGAAATCGGCACAGCCTGCGCAGCGCGGCACAGATCTACAAACAGTCCCAGAAGAAGGATCTGGCGGACGCCATGACGTCCGTTCTCACCGACAATCCCTCCTTGGACGAACGAACGCTGGATTACCTGGGAGTCGATACCCAGTACTTTTCCGCCGTGCTGATGGCCGGCACTCTGGATGCCGTCCGCCCGGTGGTGTGTCAGCAAGCCTATGCGATGCCGTCCGGCGTGTTGCCGGAGTTGAAGGGTAATGACGTGAAAACCCTCAACACCACGTTCCGCCTGGTGAGCCAGGACGAGACGGTCGAGCCCGGGAAGACGGCGACTCACGAGTACCACATCTTCCTCGGTCCGAAGGCACCCGCTCTGCTCCAGGAATACCAGCTGGCCGACATCATCGAATACGGTTGGTTCGGGTGGATTGCCAAGCCGCTCTCGAGACTGCTGCATCTGTTCTACGCGATCGTGCGCAACTATGGGCTGGCCATCATTCTGTTGACCGTAATTGTCCGCGGTGCAATGTTCCCGATCGGCCGCAAGGCCGCCCGCAATGCGCAGATGATGCAGGAGCTGGCCCCCGAGATCAAGAAGATCAAAGAAAAGTACAAGAACGATCTGGAGAAGCAGGGCCAGGCACAGCGCGAATTGTGGAAGAAGTACAACTTCAATCCGCTGGGCGGTTGCTGGCTGATGTTCCTGCAGCTGCCGATCTTCATTGGCCTGTATCGTTGCCTGTCGGTCGACATCGAGTTGCGCCAGGCCGCCTTGATTCCAGGCGTCCAATGGTGTTCCAACTTGGCAGGTCCGGACATGGCCTGGTACTGGAAGGGCGCATTGCCCGGGTTCCTGGCCAGTGAGACGGGATGGCTCGGCCCGTACCTGAACATTTTCCCGATCATCACGATCGTTCTGTTCATCGTGCAGCAGAAGATGTTCACGCCGCCCGCCACCGATGAACAGACCCGCATGCAGCAGAACATGATGCAGTACATGATGATCTTCATGGGGGTTCTCTTCTTCAAAGTCCCGGCCGGGTTGTGCGTGTACTTCATCGCGTCGAGTCTGTGGGGAATAGGCGAGCGGAAACTGTTGCCGCCACCCAGCACTCCTTCCGCGGCTCCGCCGGATAAACCCAAGACCAAGCCGCTGCTGGAACGACTCGGGGACCGTGTCATGAATCGTACGGAGTCGGAGACCGTCGACGACATCCGGGCGCGGCGCAAGAGTCGGCGCTGACATGAACTATGGCGTGGACGACACGATTGTCGCTGTCGCTTCACCGCCAGGTGGAGCGGTGCGGGGGGTGATTCGCGTCAGCGGGCCCGACACGGTCCGGTGCCTCTGCGGATGTTTTCACTCGGCCGACGCGCCGGGACTGCCCGAGCTGCGTCGGGCGACTCGCCGATCGGGCGAGTTGCAGTTGCCCCCGCCGGTCGGCGCGCTGGCGTGTCACGTGTACCTGTGGCCTGGGCCGCGCAGCTACACACGTCAGCCCTCGGCCGAACTGCACCTGATCGGTTCGCCACCCCTGCTGGACGCCGCGCTGCAGACGCTGTGCGAACAGGGTGCTCGCCTGGCCCAACCGGGCGAGTTCACGCTGCGGGCCTTCCTGGCCGGCCGCCTCGACCTGACGCAGGCCGAGGCGGTGCTGGGCGTGGTCGATGCCAAGGACTCGCACGAACTGCATGTGGCGCTCCTGCAATTGGCCGGCGGATTGAGCGGCCGTTTGACGCACCTGCGCGGCGATCTGCTGGACCTGCTCGCCCACCTGGAGGCCGGACTGGACTTCGTCGACGACGAGATTGAATTCATCCGGGCGGAGGAGATCGACGGTCAGCTCGCCCGGATGCTGGCGTCGATCGACGAGATCCTGGCACAGCTGACAGATCGCGGTGACTCGACGCGAGAACCGCAGGTCGTCTTGCGAGGAGAGCCCAACGTCGGCAAGAGCAGTCTGTTGAATGCTCTGGTCGGCTCGGAGGCAGCCATTGTGTCACCGCTGGCCGGCACCACCCGCGACTACGTGTCGCGCCGGTTCCACTGGGACAACGTGGCAGGAGTACTCGTGGACACGCCGGGCTACGAAGAGACTTCGCCGGACGAGCCGCTGGCGCAGCGCCGCACAACAAGCGGCGGCCCAGCAAGTCCGGCAAGCACAACTGGAAATCCTCTGTCTCGATGCGACGCGACCACTCAACGAGCGGGAACGGCAGTCGCTGACCGGGGCCGCGTCGAACGAGCGTATCGTGGCCTGGACGAAGGCGGATCTCGCGACCAACCGCGAAACGACCGTTCCCCACGCCGTGTTCACGAGCAGTGTCACCGGCGAAGGGGTCGCCACGCTGCGGTCGCTGGTGGTCCGCCGAGTCAGCGGCGGTTCGTCGGCCGAGCTGGGGGCCGTCGCCTCTACGGCGGTACGGTGTCGCGCGAGCCTGCTCGACGCGGCGGCCCGGCTGCAGTCCGCCCGGCGGCTCGTTGCGCAGCACGGCTGCGAAGAACTTGTGGCCGTCGAACTGCGCGACGCGCTCGACCAGCTCGGTCAGATCGTCGGCGCGGTTCATACCGACGACATTCTCGACCGGATTTTCAGCCGTTTCTGCATCGGCAAGTGACGACACACCCCCGTGATGAGGCAGGCCGGCAAGAGACCGGGGGCACGTTATTGATCGATCCCTTCGATCACAGTATGTTGATAGGGCGTTCGTTTCATTCGCAGCAACTGAAAGGTGAAGACCATGCCCAAGACAACACGCCGCACGTTCCTGAAGACGGCCACCATCGCAGGGACCGGCTTCTTTGTCGCCGCCGGTACCCGGCAGGCGCTGAGCCAGTCCCCCAATGAGAAGTTCAATGTCGCCTGCATTGGCGTGGGAGGCAAAGGGGGCAGCGATTCGGACAATGCCGCACAATTCGGCAACGTCATCGCCATCTGCGACGTCGATCGCAATACGCTCGAAAGCAAGGGGAATTCCGACAAATTCAAGAGCGCGGAGAGGTTCACCGACTACCGCGAACTGTTGGACAAACACGGCAAGAACATCCAGATCGCGACGGTCAGCACGCCGGATCACATGCACGGTCCTGCGACGCTGGCAGCCATGCGGCTCGGCATCAGCTGTTATACCCAGAAGCCGTTGACACGGACCATTTACGAGGCGCGGTTGCTGGCCAAGGTCGCGCAGGAAACGGGCGTCTGCACACAGATGGGCAATCAGGGCACCGCGCTCAACAGCTCGCGGGAAGCGATCGCCCAGATCCAGTCGGGTGTGCTGGGTACGCTGAAGGAAGTCTACGCGTGGTCGAATCGTCCGATTTGGCGCAGGGCCCCGATCGGCGGATGACGCTGGAGAAGTTTGCGGCCCAGGCCAAGGAGGAAGACGCGGAGGAAGCGGACGCGATCGTCGAGGCGAAGAAGAAGGAAATCGCCCGCGACCTTACACGGCTCGATTGGAAGCACTGGTTGGGGGTGGCTCCAACGCGTGAGTACTGGCCCGGCCTGTATCATCCGTTCCAGTTCCGCGGTTGGTGGGATTTCGGCTCCGGCGCCCTGGGCGATATGGCCTGCCACCAGCTGACCGTGCCGTTCGCGTCCTGCGGCCTGCGCGATCCGATCTCCGTGGTCGCGAAGACGACCGGACACGACTACGACAGTTTCCCCGCCAGTTCGATCATTAAGTTTGAGTTCCCGGCCACGTCCGACCGGCCCGCAATTCCGTTCTGGTGGTATGACCGGAAGGGCAACAAGCCGCCGCAAGAAGTGTTCAGCAAGTGGGGCATTAATGAAGTGTCCGACAGCGGTGTGATCGTCATCGGCGAGAAGGGTGCTTTTTACAGCAGCGACGATTACTGCGGGGTGTACCAGCTGAAGGGCGTGGAGAAGGTCAAAGTCGACTACGAGAAGGCGGAAGACAAAGGGAATAACGACCTGAACAACATGTACGAGTTGTTCCGTGCCCGTGCCGCGGGGAACCCGAAGATCTGCCATTCGAATTTCATCGACCGGGCCGGCCCCCTGACGGAGACGATTCTGCTGGGCAACCTGGCCGTATGGGCTGCGGCGAAAGGCGGCCAGAATGGCGAGATGGGGGAATGGGGCGAGAAGGTCGAGTGGGACGCCCGCAACCTGCAGGTGACCAATCTCGCGGCGCTCAAGACGCCCCGTGTGGCCGACCTGATCAAGCCCAAGTATGCGGAAGGCTATCGTCTGGACTAGATTCCATGGCGCAGGGGAGGGCTGGCCGGGTACCCACCGGCACGAGGCCCGTGCACGGTCAAGTGACTGCAGGGGTACGGCATGCTGTACCCCTGCAGTATCTGTGTTGATGAGAAAGGCAGGACCGATGTATCGTCCATGTGGAGTGCGTCCCGCGCTGGCAGGTTTGCTTGTCGCTTCGCTGTGTCTGGCCGGCTGCCCGGCCCCGAAAGGCGAGAGTGGCAAAGCCGGGCCCAGTTCGCCGAGTGCGTCTGGCGGCAGTCGCGAAACGACCAGCCCACCGAAGGGCAATGCAGCTGCCGAGAGCAAGGCACCGGCGGCTCCCGAGGCGTCGGCGGCCACCGCGAAAGCGGACGACGTACAAGCGGCGAAGACCGTGCTGGACGGTTTGGGACGCAGCGCGAAATACACGCTCTTGCCTGGCGGTGCGTTGACGGAGATTGTCGTGCAGGACGGCTCGGCGCTCGCTCCCGATAACATGGCCCTGTTTGGGAAGCTCACCGATCTCGAGAAACTGCAGATCTACAATTTCCGATCTTTGAACGACGAGATGGCCGCGCAGTTGGCGGGCCTGAGCAAGCTCACGTCCCTGGCGCTGACCAATTCCGTCATCAATGACGCGACGGTGGATATGATCGCCAAGTCGTTTCCCAATCTCACCGACCTCGATCTGTCGTCCAATACGAACCTGACCAACAGTGTCATGAAGGTCATCTGCAGCCTGAGCAAGCTGCAGCGACTGGCGGTGGTCCAGAATCGCTTCAATGACCTCGGCACTCGCCGCTTGTCGCGACTGGCGGACCTCCGAGTGCTGGACCTCCGTGGCAACATGGAGGCCGCGGACATGACCATGGAGGTTGTGGCCGGCCTGCCCAAACTGACCGGTTTGAAGCACCGCAGCACGGCGGTCAGCGACGCCGGCGTGGAGTCCCTGAGCAAGAGCCAGACGCTGGATTCGCTGCTGATCCAGGACTTCGCCGTCACCAACCAGGCGGGACAACATCTGGCCAAACTCCCGAAACTGACTCAACTCGAGATTTTTCGCTGTCAGGGGTTCGGATCCGATGGCTTGCTGGCTCTCCAAGGGATGAAGCTTACGCGGTTGACACTCCGCGATCTGCCGATGATCGACGATCGAGCATTGGCCGTCTTGGCAGACCTGCCGGAACTCCGCCGGCTGTATGTGCACGAAATTGCCTCGATCAGTGACAGTGGCCTGCAGCACCTCGCCTCGCTCAAATCGCTGGAAGTGCTCGACATCTGGACCGTGCCGCAGATGACGGATGCCACGGTGGACATTATCGCGGCACTGCCGAACCTCAAGGAGCTGTCGATTCGGACCACCGGCGTGACGGACGCGGCGGTGGACAAATTGCTCGGCATGAAGAGCCTGCAGTCATTGACGTTCAAGCAGAATGGCCAGGTGTCTGACGAGGGCCTCAAGAAGCTCACGAGCAAGAAATGGTCGAAGCTCGATATTGGTGCCACGGAAGCCGACGCGGGCGAGTCTCCGTAGTTGCCGCCCCGGCGTCTGGGCCGGTAGAATCAGGCAGATTTGTGGGGGGACCGCGCGTGCGGTGCCCAGGCGCGACAGCAGGGTGCCGCTGGGTCTGCCCGTGGCTTGCGACCGAAGCTTCCTGACACGGGCACTGCCGCAGCCCGTGGCATCCGACGCATCGTGGGGATGTTGGCCGTGCGCGGGGGGTCGTCGCCGTCCCCACGTAATGGTCAGGACGAAGCTACCTCAAAGGGCTCGGGAATGCGTTATTCATTTCGACTCGCCGAACTTCTGGGGCACGTTCCGGATCCGCGCAAGCGTCCCGGCACCATCAAGGCCATCGTCGAGTACACCGGCCTGGACCGGCACCAGGTCGCGGCGCTGCTGAAGAATGAGGTCAAGTACATTCCGATGCAGGCGCTGTCCCGGCTGTGTGATTACTTGATCGAGTACGGCTATGTATCGGGCGACCAGCTGCCGGGCGCGTTGTTTGCGGTTGAGCCGGAGCATTTTTGGGAACTGTTGGCCCGCCGCCGCCGCCTCGAGATATGTTTAGGTGTGCGGCGCGGTGAAGAAGATGAATGGCCGGCCGGAGCCTGGGTCGTGGCGTCCGATTCGGTGCTCCTGGGCGAACTGCTCAATGGCGTCTCCACACTCGGTGGAACCGCGAAGCACCTGCGTCGTGAAAAGGGGAGCGAGTACTCCGTGGGGGGTTTGATTCCCCATCCCGAACATCTCAAGCAATCGCTTGTGTGGAGTCCCGGTCAGGTGCCGCTCGAGGAGGTGATCACTCGGGCCCGCGATGTCTACGACGATTTCTGCAGTCCGGGCAGCGACCAGGCGCTGATCTGCGTGGGCAGCATGAAGAGCAATCCGGTGTCCGAGCTGATCTTGGCCGAGGCGTTCGGTTGCGAACCGTTTGTCTCGGTGGATACGATTGAACATCCGCACCAGCGTGCCTGTCCGTTCTTCCTGCGCTATCGCGTGGAAGATCCCCATCCGCCGTCGTGTGCCGGCGGGGTGCGACTCAGCCAGCACGACACATCCGCGGCTCCCGGCATTTACTACGAAAACAAGGATCAGACGTGGGAGTACTGCGGTTGGGATAAGCCGGAGCACGACACCGCGTTCGTGTTCTACATCCATCGCGAATCCCAAGGGCGGCTGGAAATGGTGCTCGGCGGTTTTTCGGGCCGAGCGACTCGGTTGCTGGCCAAGACACTCGCCACCGGCGCCGAAGGATTCTGGCCTCCCATCTACTCGCATCACGGCATCCAGGTCGGTGCGTTCATCGTCAAGTACACGTTTTCGGAAGAGGAAGTGCCTCAACCTGACATGCTGCAGACCGACTTGATAGCCGCCACGACCATCATTCCGCTGGACCACGATGTGATCGCGCGGCGGCTCGACGTGGCCAAGGGTGAGTGACGTTGGGGAGCCTCTCGCGGACTTGCTGTCGAACAAGCACCCTTCTGAAAGCCCACGAAATACTCGACACGTGTCTGTACGTCGATGATTTGGCTTTGGCCCACGATTTCCAGCGCGACGTCCTCGGGTTGGAGTTGTTCGAACAACAGGCAGGACGGCACTTGTTCTGGCGGTGCGGCCAACGCATGTTGCTGCGGTTTCTGGCCAAGGGCATGCGCGAGCAGGCAGCGATCTCGGCCCATGGCCCATGTCCTGGTGAGTCGGCTGGCGACCTGTGACGCGCCGCGCGGTTGTTTACAGGGTGGACCGATTCTGGTAGGAAGTGAGCTGCGCTGGCAGCCCGCAACGCGAGTGAGGAGCCTGGTATGAAGACTCTGCTGGTGGTCACGATCACCTGCCCCGATCGACCCGGAATTGTGGAACAGATCACGCAGATCGTGATTCGCTATTCCGCCAACTGGGAAGACAGCCGCATGGCCCGACTGGGGGGCGATTTCGCGGGGATCGTCATGATCAGCGTCGCCCCCGACGATGCCGACGCGCTGAAGCATGCGTTACTCGACCTCAGCCACGACGAAACCACCGTCGCCGTGAAGACCACGCGGGCCGACGACCCGGCCGTCCGCACACCGCATGGGTTGTACACTCTGCACCTGACCGGTGCCGATCACGAAGGGATTGTCCATAAGGTCTCCGCGTATCTCGCCGCTCAGGGAATCAACGTCGAGTCGATGGAGACGAAGGTCACGCGAGCGCCGATGAGTGCCGCGCCGCTGTTCTGCATGGATGCCGTGATCAAAGTTCCGCCCGAACTGTCGCTCCACGAACTCGACGGCAGCCTGCAACAGATCGGTGAATCGCTGGGAGTCGACATCGACATTCAAGTCACCCATCCGTAGAAGCTGGTTCCCCATCTCCTGAGCGAGGGATGCCGCATGACTCGACAATGCCTCGGACTGAGCCTATTGCTGAGCGCTGCCCTCGCCATCTCGGTGGCTTGCGGGCAGACACCACTCGCGCCGATCGTCGAAGTGGAGGACGAAGTCTATCGATTCGAAGCGGCCAACAACGGCGCGGGGCCGATGTGGTGCAGCGGTTCTACCTGTCTGGTCCGCGTCCAGGACCGGCTCTTCGCGAGCGGCCTGGAAACACTTCCGCAACTTGCGCCGCTCAACAATTGCCGCTGGCTGCTTTATGAACGCGATACGACGGGCTGGAACCTGCGGGACAGCGATCCTGATGGCCGCACGCGCGAGCCATCTCCCATCGCTGGTTTTTCGGACGGGACGTTGTGGCTGTCGGCCAATCCCACGTTGACCAGCCCGCCGCAAACCGCCGGCCCGGCTCAGCCTCAGATGTTGCGGTGGCGGGCCGCAGATACGACAACGGCCCCCGAAACAGTCTGGCCGGTCTGGGAGGGTACTCCCGAGTTCTCGGAACACTCGTATCGAAGTCTGGCAGCCGATGGAAACCGGGGTGAGCTGATCTTGTTGCAGAACGTCGGCTACGCACATGCGGAATGGTCCTTTCGTGATGCGGAGGGTCAGTGGTCGGCGCAAGGACAACTGGCATGGCCGTGGGGTGGCGAATACGATCAGCCGCAGCCGATTCGCATCTGCTACCCCAACGTGATGCTGCGCAATCGGGCCGTGCATTTCTGTGGCGTCAGTGACATTGTCGAGCCGTACGCGCGGTGGCGGGCCTACAAGAAGGAACTCACCGGCCGGGAATGGGATTACGATTTCCGCCGCCTGTTCTACACCTGGACCGACGACATCACGAGTAGGAAATTCGAGAAGTGGGTGGAAATTGCCAGCCGCGACAAGACCTGTGGTTGGATCGGTCCCTGCGATTTGCACGTCGCCGACGACGGACGCGTCCACGTGCTGTGGACCGAACGAGCCATCGACCCGCGTCTCCGCACCACGTTTTTTCCGGAAGCCCGCCAGTCACACGCACTGAATTACGCCGTGATTGTGCGCGGCCAGGTCGTTCACCAGCAGACGCTCGTCCGGGCCGAGGAAGGTGGCGCCAATGAAATCGTGGGAGCCGCCCGTTTTCATGTCGCGCCTGCGGAACGCCTGTTCGTGGTCTTCCATGTCAGCGGCACCGATCCACAAGGCCTGTCGATTTCCGAGAACCGGATCCTCGAACTGAACTCCCACGGGACCGTCGGCCCGCCGGTGCGTGTGCCGCTCCAAACGCCATTGGTGGCCTTCTTCACCGCCACGATCCGCGGCGGATCGCCCCCGTCCCAAGTCCTGGATCTGCTGGGCACTCGTGCCGGCCTGGGCAACGCCATCTGCTACGCCCGCATTCGACTGTGGTGACGATCGGTCAGGAGAGGATCTCTCGGATCACGTTTCCCTGGACATCGGTCAGGCGGCGATCGAGTCCGTTGTAGTAATGCGTCAGCTTGTGGTGGTCGAAGCCCAGAAGCTGCAGGGCCGTGGCGTAGTAATCCCAGACCGTCGTCGGTTTCTCTTCGGCGCGACGCCCGAATTCATCGGTGGACCCGTAACTGACTCCGCCCTTCACCCCGGCCCCCATCATCCAGCAGGTGAAGCCGTCGGGATTGTGGTCCCGGCCGGTAGTACCTTCCTGGCGCGTCGGCATGCGGCCGAACTCGGTCGTCCACAGCACCAAGGTGTCGGCCAGCAGGCCGGACTGTTTCAGATCGGAAAGCAAGGCCGCCGTGGGTTGATCGAAGATGGGGCAATGCCGTTCGTAGTCGGGTTTGAGTGTCTTGTGGGCGTCCCAGTTCAGCAGTCCGTCGACACCGGATGCTCGCGAAGCACAGTAGAGATTCACGTACCGCACCCCCTTCTCCAGCAATCGCCGGGCGAGCAAGCAGTTGCGGGCATAGGCCGCTTGGAGCGGGTTCGGATCGTCCGTGCCGTAGAGGTGCATTACCGATGCAGGTTCCGCCGACAAGTCGGTCACTGCGGGAGCCGAGAGTTGCATGCGCGCGGCGAGCTGGTAGGCGTCCATCCGCGCCTGCAATTCCGTTTCGCCGGCATGCTCGGCAGCGTGCCGCGCATTGAGTGTGTCCAGAAAATCTCGCGTGGCCTGTTCCTCCGCGGCGCTGATACGGGCCGGTCGCGACAGGTTGCGAATCGGCTGCTGTCCGTTCATCACGATCGCCTGGTGCTGGGCGGCCAGAAATCCGTTGCTCCAATTGGCCTTGCCGTTGGGCGGCTCACCACGCAGGTCGGGAATGGCGACATAGGTCGGCAGATTTTCGTTGGCACTGCCCAAGGCATAACTGAGCCACGCGCCCGCACTGGGAAATCCTTCCGTGGCGTGCCCGGTATTCATGAACACGCATCCCGGTCCGTGCGTGTTGGTCTTGGAGGTCATCGAATGGATGAAGGCGATGTCGTCCACATGCCGCGCCATGTGCGGCAACATGCTGGAAATCAGCTTGCCGCTGGCGCCAGCGGGAACGAACGGCCAAGGGCTCTTCATCAGACTGCCGTTCTTGCCCTGGAAGCTGACAAAACTCTCGGCGCCCGGCAACGGCTGGCCATCGTACTTCTCCAGGGCCGGCTTGTACTCCCACAAATCCATGTGCGAGGCCGCGCCGGGGCAAAAGATCTGGAGCACGCGTTGGGCCTGGGCAGGAAAGTGCGACATTCCCCGGCCAGGTTGCCAGGCCATACCGGCAACCGACGAGGCAGCGGGCGCCTCGTTACCCGGCAAGTCAGCTCCCAGCAGGCTGAGCAACCCCATCCCCATCACGCCGGCGTAGGTATCCGCCAGGAAACCTCGCCGCGAGAGGACCTGTTCGGACACCGAGCGCATCAAGCTGTCGCGTTGCTGTGGAAACATGCTGCCAGATCCTGTCGCGGGCGGTTTGGATAGGCGGTGAATTTCAGTAGCAATAGACGAGTTCATTCGAGTTCAGCAGCGCTCGGCACAGCGCCGGGAGACCGTACGACTGCACCAGGCGGGTGCTGGCGGCCAGTTCGGCGTCGGACGGACTCCTCGCAAAGGCCAACTGGAATGCCCGCACGATGCACGCGCCGCGATCCTGCGGCGCCGAAGTCGCATCGGTCGCGGCGGCGCCTTGCACTTCTCGTTCGACCCGCTCGGCCAACGCACGGGCCATGTCCAAAGTGAACTGATGGTTCAGCATGGTCAGCGCTTGCAGGGGCGTCGTCGTGGAATCACGCCGGGGTGCCGCAAAGGCACAATCCGGACCGTCGAAGTCGGTTATCAAGTCGATCCGCGTCGCCCGAGCATTCTGGTGATACACCGATCGCCGATACGTTTCCGGGCCGAACGTGTCGAGCGGCACATAGGTGGCGACATTGTCCTGCAGGTAGCGATACAGTCGGAATCCCGGCCCGCCCATCTCTCCGCTCAGCTGACCCGTGATGAACAACATGCTGTCGCGGATTTCTTCGGCCGTCAGACGGCGGGGCGGGAATCGCCACAAGTACCGGCTGTTGGCGTCGACCCGCGCCGAACCGACGTTCTGGTCGCTGGCTTGCCGGTAGGTCTGCGACAGCATGATCTGTCGGTGGAGTGGCTTGAGACGCCAGCCACCCGTCTGGATCTGGCGGGCCAGCCAGTCGAGCAACTCCGGGTGCGTAGGCTTTCCGCCCATGTAGCCGAAATCGCTCGGCGTGTCCACGATGCCGGTGCCGAAATGGTAGTGCCAGATACGGTTCGCCAGCACGCGAGGTGTCAAAGGATTGTCACTGGTAACCAGCCAATCCGCCAGCGCTTCTCGGCGCTGCGATTCGGGCGCGTCGGCTGGCAGTGAGTAACCGGGAGTCGCCGCCGCCAAGGCTGCCAGACTGGCCGGCACGACCTCCTCGCCTTTGCGTTCCGGACTGCCACCGATGAAGGTGTGAAACGGGCCGGCGCCGGCTTGGAACGCACCGACCCACCAGGTGGGCAAGGGAGGAATTTCCGCCAGCTGACGGTCGATACCCGCCAGCTCCGCGGAAATCTCCGCCAGTTGCTGCCGCTCTGGCTCGGTGAGCGCGTGATCCATCAGGCGTTTGCGCCGGTGGCCGGCATTGACCGGCTGGCGATCCGCGGAACTCGCCACGGTGGTCCAGTGGAGTTTGTCGGACGAGACTTCCACGCGGTACTCGCCGACAAACGTGGCAATCGACTGGTCGCCCGCCGCCCCCGATCGGTCGCTCGAGAAGAAGACCCGCCCCACGGTGGCCGGCCGCGCGAGGGCGATCGTCAGCTCTGGCCCCGCGGCGATCCAGGGCGCTCCGAACTGGCCGTCGATCGCCAGTTGGGCGCTGTAGGCCCCCGCAAAATCCTCCGCGACCGGACTTGGCCCGCTGGCGGTGGCCCCCGCCGCGGCCAGCGCGACGTTCTGCGACGGTGTGTCCGCAGTCCACACCTCGAACTCGTCAATCCGGTAGCCGGTGCGGGCCAGCGGATCGGTGTCCACCCCCTCCACGATCAATCGCACGAACCGCGTTTCGACAGGCGTGAACACCTCTTCCGTGCCGCGGCGCGCCGCGCCGGGACGCTGCCATGTCGCCTCGAGGACGGCCGCATCGCCTTCGGCCCGCGCAAGCAGAGCCTCTTCCAAAGCCGTTTTACGCTGCACAAGCGACGACTTCTGTTCCTGCAGGACACGAACTCGGTCGACCCGCTCCTGCTTCTGCGCAGGCGTCCCCAGCTGACGGCTGCCATGGTGCACGCCCGCGAAGGTCGCATACAGGCTGTAGTAATCGCGCTGCGCGATCGGGTCGAACTTGTGGTCGTGACAGCGCGCACAACCGACCGTCATTCCCAAAAACGTTTCACCCGCGCCCCGAATGATGTCGTCGATCGTGTTGGCGCGGATCTGAGCGGCCTGGACCGGGTCCTGATTGCCCACGTCGTCGTACGGACCACACACCAGAAACGTGGTGCCGACTTCGACCTGTGGGTCGCCTGCTCCGATCACATCTCCGGCGAGATGTTCACGAACCAGCTGGTCAAACGGTGTGTCTGCATTGAACGCACGGATCACGTAGTCGCGGAAGGGCCAGGCGTTGTCAATGATCTGGTTGCGCTCGAAACCGTTGCTCTCTCCAAATCGGACTACGTCCAACCAGTGTCGTCCCCAGTGCTCGCCATAGTGAGGTGAAGCCAACAGGCGATCGATCAACTGCTCGTAGGCGTCCGGACGCGTGTCGTGCACAAACGACTCGAGCTCCTCGATCGATGGAGGCAATCCGGTCAGATCGTAACTGGCGCGTCGCATCAGTGTGGCACGGTCTGCAGGGGGCGACGGACGCAGCCCCATTTTCTCCAGCGTGGCGGCCACGAAGCGATCGATCGGGTGGTGGGTCCAGATCTCCGGGACGTCCACGGGTGAGGGGGGCACCGGGTCAGCCAACGGCTGCAGAGACCACCAGTCGTACCCAGCTCGCTGCGACGTGGAAACCACCAGCGGATCGATCGCCACAGTGGGAAGATACGGCCCCTCGGCAATCCACCGGCGGAGGATGGTGATTTCCTCGGCCGGGAGTGGACGCCCCGGCGGCATCTCGTGAGACTCGACGTATTCGATCAGCAGGCTGTCATCTGGCTGACCTGGTACGATCACGGCTCCGCTCTCGCCGCCTTGCACGGCCGATTCCTTGGCTCGCAGATCCAGCCCTCCTTTGCGGTCTGAGCCGTGGCACGTCAGACATCGCTCGACCAAGACCGGCTTCACCTGATTCTCAAAGAACGTCGCCGCTGGATCATCGCCGGGGCTGTGGGCGGTCCAGACACACCACAGCACCAGCGGCAGCACGAACGATCGAGTTGGCTGTCGCAGCATTGCGCACCTCAATATGGACTCCCGCCAGCGGTCCCGCCGCGCATAAAAACCATGCAGTATGCCGATGTCAAACCAGGACTTGCGAATCTGGATAAGCCCGCCAGCCGCCACCATCTTATCCAGTTCTCTGATTCAGATAAGTGGCTGGACAGAAAAGGACCATCGACACCGAGAGGTTGGGCACTGTCCGCGGCAGTGGTGGACCGCGGCCAGTCGCCCTGGCGGGAACTTCACGGGGGGCCGAACCCGGGACGCCTGCAAGCTGGGTAAACTTTGGCGGTTCCGCCGTGCAGACCGAATTGTCGGATCTTGACTTGCCGATGGTAGCAAGGACTGCGGCAATCGCACGGACGCCTTTCCTTTTGCTCGAGAGTTGAGAATGGGCCACGTCCAGCGTCTGGACCAGATTCGGTCCCTCATTCGTCGGACTTTTGCGGAGTTCGGCGGCTTGGCGGAGCACACGCCTCGCGAAGCCATGTTGATCCGCGACGGCTACTTCTGTGGTCGCCGATTTGAAGCAGACGGGCTACAGGCCGTCTGGTTCACCGAAGAAAACGAGATCAAGTTCTTCGACCGTACAGGTGCGGTCGTCCGGGTTGTGGGGGTGACTCCCGAGATTCCCCAGACTGAACGACGCAGGGCCGCGTGAGATCTTCCGGGCCGCGGGTCCAGAAAATTCTTCCTTCCGTCATGAATACACAAGACAACTCGTGCACGCGGCGGCGGTTCTTGAAACACTCCTCGGTGGCCGCCGCCACGTTATGGGCCAGCCGGCTGGCCGCCAGGGAATCGTTGCACGCAGGGGGCCGTGACACGCTGCGCGTTGGGTTGATCGGCTGCGGAGGTCGCGGGAGCGGAGCGGCCCTCAATGCACTCAATGCGGACGCCAACGCACAGCTCGTGGCGATGGCCGACGTGTTTGCGTGGCGTATCACCGAGAGCCTGCACAATCTGCAGGCGATCCAGCCGAACCGCATCGACGTTCCTGCCGAGCGCCAATTCGTTGGCCTCGGAGCGTACGCTCAATTGCTGGCCAGCGATGTCGACGTGGTGCTCATCACCGTCCCGTCCCATTTCACGCCGATCTACCTGAAAGCCGCCATCGATGCCGGCAAGCACGTATTTTGCGAAAAGACTCACGCCGTGGATGCGCCGGGTGTGCGGCTCGTCCTGGAGGCCGCCGAAGCGGCGCGCCAGAAAGGCCTGTGCGTCGTATCCGGCCTGGCTTGGCGCTACGACACGGGCGTGCAGGAGACGATGAAGCGCGTGCACGACGGCGCGATCGGCGAAATCACGGCGATCCAGGAAGTCTGCAATACGGGCCATCTGCGCAGCCTGCCCCGGCAGAGCGGGATGACCGAAATGGAGTACCAACTTTACAACTGGTACGACTTCAACTGGCTCTCGGCCGATCTGCCCGGACTGAATCTGGTGCACAACGTCGACAAGGGCGCGTGGGCCTTACACGACTCTCCTCCGGTCATGGCCTGGGGCATGGGAGGCCGTGAAGTCCGCAAAGGGCCGACGTTTGGAGACGTGTTCGACCACCACGCGACGATCTTCGAATATGCCAACGGAGTCCGCATGTACGCCTACTGCCAACAGATCAACGGCTGTCGAACCGACATCTCCGACGTGTTCATCGGTACGAAGGGCCGCTGCGATTTGCTGCAGAACAGGATTACCGGCGAACTCGACTGGCGCTGATGAGGGTCCCGCCTGCAATCGATTCGATCTGGAACATGTCGCGTTGTTTTCCGCCATTCGGTCCGGCACGCCGCTCAACAACGGCCTCTACATGGCCCGCAGCAGCCTGCTGGCGCTGATGGCCACCTGGTGCTCGCACACGGGTGAAGAGATCACCTGGGAACAGGCCATGAATGCGCACAAGCAGGTGAACCCCGAACGATACGCACTCGATGCGCCGCCACCCACCGTGCCGGGCCCAGACGGCAATTATCCGACCGCCGTGCCCGGCGCGACCCGGTTTGATCAATGACGGGGTGGAGGAAATGACGAATGACGAATGACGAAGCACGAAGGAATGTCGGAATCTTACTGTGAGAGAACTTGCGGCCTCCAGCGTGGCCGCCGCATCCAGCATTCCGCACACCGCCTTGTCATTCGTCATTCGTCATTCGTCATTCGTCATTCCGTCATTCGTCATTCCGTCATGCTGTCATTCCGTCATGCTCCCCCCGATTGCCGTTTAGTGAGCACGAACCGTCTCAACTCCTGATTGATCTCGGGCAGTTCGGATTCGAGTGTAGCGAGCAACGAGTCTGCGCCGCGGAGCTCGTTGTTGCGGCCGAGTGTTTCCAGCGCGAACGCCGTTTCACCGCTCGCCGTCGCTCCCAAGGTCAGCAGCGAGTTCTTGAGCGTGTGAGCCGAGCGATGAAGGAGTTGGGTGTCGCGCGTCAGGACGGCCTGGCGAAGGTCGGCCATCACCTGGGGCGTTTCCTGTTGAAACGCTTCGATGACTTCCACGAGCAGCATCTCGTCACCGCCCATCATGGCAAGTGCTTCGGACCAATCGATCATCAGATCCTCCTACGACCGCGAGACCAGCTGAGACTTAGTCAATCGACGCCTGGGGCGGGGAGTACGTTGGCGATCGTGTCGAACAGTTCCTTCGCGGATGGGCTTGGCGACGTATCCGTCCATGCCGGAATCGAGGCAGCGTTCCCGGTCCCCCTTCATCGCGTGGGCGGTCATTGCCACGATCGGAATGTGTCCTCCCCGTTTGCGCTCCCGGATGCGAATGGCCTGTGTCGCCTCCAGCCCGTCCATTTCCGGCATCTGAATATCCATCAGCACGAGGTCGAAGCGACTCGACTCCACGGCCGCCAACGCCGCCCGCCCGTCTCCCACGACTTCCACGTGGTGGCCGTGTTTTTCCAGCAGTCCCACGGCCAGTTTCTGGTTCACGAGACTGTCCTCCGCCAACAGCACATGGAGTGGCCTCGGAAAGACGGGGCGCGCGACACTCACGGCGACTTCTTCGGCATCTTCGGCCGCCGTGATGCCCAGAGCCATGGCGACCGCATCGAACAGTTCTGACTGCTTGACCGGTTTGAGCAGGTAGGAGGCGACACCCAGGTCTTCGCACCGGGAGACGTCTCCCGAGCGACCACCCGAGGTCAGCATCATGATCACCGTGCTGCCGAGATCCGCATCCTGCTTGATCATCTCCGCCAGCGCGAATCCGTCCACGTCGGGCATGTTGGCATCGGTCACGACCAGGTCGTACGACTGTCCGGCCGCGCGGGCCGCCCGCAACATGACCATCGCCTCCTGAACGTTGGCGGCAGCGGACGGATGCAGCCGCCAATTGCCGAGCATTTCCTCCAGGATCAACCGATTGGTGGCGTTGTCGTCGACGATCAACACGCGGGTTCCCTCCACCACGGCGCGGGCCGTCTGGCGTCGGCGCGGAGGCCCCGTCGGCGAAATGTCGTACGTCGCCGTGAAGTGGAAAGTGCTCCCCTGCCCCTCGGAACTATCCACCCAGATTTCACCTCCCATCGCCGCCACAAGTCGCCAGCAGATGGCCAGCCCTAGTCCGGTCCCGCCGTGCCGCCGCGTCGTCGAGCTGTCGGCCTGCTCGAACGCCCGGAAAACCGACTCCTGCTTGTTCGCCGGAATGCCGATACCCGTGTCGGTGACGCAGCAGTGCAGACGAACCCGACTGTCGTCGAGCTGTTGGTTGGCCACGTTCAGGACCACTTCCCCCACGTCGGTGAACTTGATCGCGTTGCCCACCAGGTTGACCACGATCTGACGCAGGCGGCCGGCGTCCCCCACCAGCCAGTCCGGCACATCGGGCCAGATGTGGCAAGCCAATTCGAGTCCCTTGCTGTGAGCCCGCAGAGCCAGTGACTTCATCGTGTCACCGAGAACCTCCCGGATGTCGAACGTCGCCCGCTCCAATTCCAGCTTGCCGGCCTCCACTTTGGAGAAATCGAGGATGTCGTTGATCACCGTCAACAGCGATTCGCTGGAATCGCGCACCATCTTCAAGTAGTCACGCTGCGAGTCCGTCAACGGGGTGTCGAGGACCAGTTCGGTCATGCCGATGATGGCGTTCATCGGCGTGCGGATCTCGTGACTCATGTTCGCCAGAAAATCACTCTTGGCCCGGCTGGCGGCTTCCGCTTCCTTGATCGCCACCTGCAGCCGCATCTCGGCCTGCTTGCGGGGAGTGATGTCTCGCGAGATGCCGAACGTGCCGAGAAGTGCCCCGTCGGGACCGTACAGCGGCACCTTGTTCGTCAACATCCAGGTGACGTTGCCGTCCTGTTTGAGCTGGTCCTGTTCCGTGCCAATGTTCAAGATGCCGGTGCGCATGATCTCCTGTTCGTCGGCAATGTACCGCTGCGCCCGCTCCGCATCGAAGTAATCCAGATCGGACTTGCCGATGGCCTGCGCTGGATCATCCAAACCGAAGTAGTCGGCCAGTGTCTTGCTGATGCGAATGAACCGGCTGTGCTGGTCCTTGAAATAGATGAAATCGGGAGCGTGCTCCATGAGCGTGGCCAGCAGGAATCGCTCGAAGGCCAGCTCCTTCTTCACGCGACGTCGCTCCGTGACCTCTCGACGCAGTTCCTCGTTGGCGGCCGCCAATTCCGCGGTGCGTTCCTGCACGCGTCGCTCCAACTGCTCCTGGGACTCCCGCAAAGCCTCCTCCGCCCGTTTGCGGTCGGTGATGTCGCGCACCACCGCCTGGAGCACGCTGCCGCTCTTCAGATCCACGCGCACCAACAGGACATCGGCCGGGAAATCGCGTCCGTCGGCGCGGCGATGCAGCCATTCGAACCGAGCCGTGCCATGGGCGTGAGCTTGGGCAATGCGCGTGTTGGCCGCGGTCCGCGAGTCCGTTCCGTCCGGCTGATACGGCGGCGACATCTCGCTGGGGTGGCGCGCGATGAATTCCTGCTTCGAACGACAGGCAAATAGCTCGAGCGTAGCCTGATTACATTCGATGAACCCACTCGCATCCAACAGCATGATGGCATCGCCCGTCGACTCGAACAGCTCGCGGTAGCGGGTCTCGGAGTCTTCCATGTTGAAACCGGAAGCGGCGGTCGCGTCGCGAGGAGGACGGTCCGGTAATCGGTCGGATGGCGTGGGAACTCCCGCCGCCGGTTCGCCAGGCCTGGAAGATTCATCGGCTGACATGAGAATCTCCCTTCGTTGCTCAATCACCTTGTATGACCCAGGCCACGTTAAACGCAGCATGTTTCATGCTCTTGCCTTCCTCAACGAAGTAGCTATACACGGCGTGGACCGTCCCCCGGGCGTCTTGAATCACCGCCGGGTAATGATACGATCCGCGCTCGTGACGTTCGAGGTGCCGAGTCCACCGCCAGCTCCGCCCTTCATCGTCAGAGATCGACACGGCCAGACTCTGCCGGCCTTCCGTCGTGTCATTGTACACCAACAACCACTGCCCGTTGCTCAGGCGGACTCCGTCCACGCCCGATCCGGGATTCGGAAGATCACTTACGCCAACGGCGCCCCAGGTCAGGCCTTCGTCCCGCGATTCCGCCGTGCGCACCCGACGCCGGAACCCGTTCTCACGCATCAAAGCTACCAAGATTCCGTCGTCGCGTCGCAGAACCGTAGGCTGGATATTTCCCCAACCCAGGAGGGGCGCACTGGCATACCACGTGTCCCCGCCGTCGTCGGACACGGCCATGATCGAAATGGAAAAAGTGTCGGTGTAGAGTGGCAGCAGGATACGACCGCTGGGCAAGACGGTCGGCTTACAGCGCGGCTGCCATCCCAGACGCTGGTAGAGCTTCGAGTCCAGTCGCTCGCGCAATTCCGTGAGCTTCGCCGGCTCGACCTGCTTGGCGACTTCCGGCCACTGTCCGATCAATTGGTCGAGGCTGGCCAGGGCGGGCGTCTTGAAATTCTCGGGCTTCAACAAGATCAGCCCGGAACGAGTCCACCGTGGCGGTCCGTCGGCCCCATACTCGCTCGACACGCAGAAATTCGTCAGGCACGACTCCCAACTGTTCGCCAAAATCGTCGGCCAGAACAGCCACAGGCGCTGGCGAGCGTCGATCATCATGCAGGTGTTGCAGTCGGGAAAGCCGGGCGTGTCCGCCATCACAAAGGGCTCCGCCCAACTCGTGTCCCCCGGTCGCAGGCGGGAACCATAGACGGCAACGTCGTCGGCCGTGCGCTCGCCCGAACCGCGGTACCAGGATGCGATCAAGGTTCCATCGGGGCAGGCCACGATACCCGGCGCGTGATTATGGTCGTTCCGCAAGGGAAAGACTAGTTCCGCTTGAAATTGCGGGGTGTCGGCGCCTTCAGCGCCGATCGTCAACACGGCCCATACGACGCACATCGAAGTTGTCAACATCAGCCAGTCTCCTGAGTTGCCACCGCGAACCAGCTATCGTTGTACCATACGCGGAACGGGGACGGTTATTCTGCGGGCCGGTGAAGGTTGGCGAACTCCCGGCCTGCATTCATGTTACGTGACGTAACCTCAAGACTGCTATAGCCTTAATGATTGACGCTCGAGGGCGATCCAACTAGAATAGGGCCAACGTGCCTCATCCTGGCCGATCAGCTTCCGGGGCAGTCGTTCGTCTGCCATCCAATCGCTTGGGCAGACGCCGGGAGCTGGCAGAAAGGCTGCCCGGCCACCCGACTCGCGGTAACAAGTGGCTTGTCTGTGTCCGACGATCATTCTAACGATCCAGCTCGAACTGGCCCGCAGCCAGAGCCAACCGTCGGCGCCGCGTCGACGGCCGCGGAGGGACTTGCGCCCAGGGACCGCAGGCCGCGCCGGCGGCAGCGCCGGGGTCCGGGTTCGCGCTCGCGGGCGGTGTGGACAGTCAGAAAACGGTCATTTCGAAGCGGCCGCCGGCTTCTGGGCCGGCCTTCGTGCGGGCCGCCAGCCCGTTCGAGATGGGGGCCGCCCTTACCGGCGAGCAGTTGGGTCATTTCCGGCTGGAGGAGTTCATCGGCGGCGGCGGGATGGGGGCCGTTTTTCGGGCCACCGACACGATGTTGGGACGCACCGTCGCCGTCAAAGTCGTGTCGCGCGATGAGACCAACGAGGAGACGTTGCGGCGGTTCCGCAACGAGGCGCAGAGCGCCGCCAGGCTCGATCACCCGAACATCGCCCGCGTGTACTACGTCGGCGAGGACAAGGGCTGGAACTACATCGTCTTCGAATACATCGAGGGGGTCAATGTGCGCGACCTGGTCGAGCACAATGGTCCGCTCTCGCTCGAGGACGCCATCAAGTACACGCTGCAGATGTCGGAAGCTTTGGAGCATGCCTCGCAACGGGACGTGACGCACCGCGATATCAAGCCCTCGAATATCCTGATCATGATCGATGGGCGGGCCAAGCTCGTCGACATGGGGTTGGCCCGATTGCAGCAGGTGGAGTCCACGGCGAATGAACTGACGGCCAGCGGCGTCACGCTGGGTACGTTCGACTACATCTCACCCGAACAGGCCCGTGACCCGCGCAATACCGACGTCCGCAGCGACCTCTATTCGCTGGGCTGCACGTTGTTCTTCATGCTCGCCGGGCAACCGCCGTTTCCCGAGGGCACGGTTCTGCAGAAACTGCTCAGTCACAGCAGCGACGAACCTCCGGACGTGCGACAGTTCCGACCGGAATTGCCTGAAGAAATTGCGGCCGTGGTACGCAGGTTGTTGGCCAAACTGCCCGAGCAGCGGTTCCAATCACCACGGGAACTGATCGGCGAGTTGCTGCTGCTGGCAGATCGCTTGAACCTCACTGCCATTACCACCAACAGCACCGTCTGGCTGGCTCCCGTCCAGCCCACAGCAGCGTGGTGGGTGCAGCATCTGCCGTGGATGGTGCCCACCGGGATCCTGGCAGTCGTCGTGCTCGTGCAGACCTGGTTAGACAGTTCCCGCAGCGGGCCATTTCCCCCGCCCCGCGTGGCGGCCGCCCCGCCGGCCGCGTCCTCGGGCGAAAGGAAGAGGGAAGGTGCGATTCCGGAACAGCCCAAGAAGCGACGTGCGGTGACCGACGCACCGGAGGAATCCTCTCCGCCGCCCGCCGTGACACCCGGTGCCAAGGTCAGCCAACCGGCAGATCCGCCGGCCAAGCTGCCCGGGACAACGGAGCAAGGACAACCTCCCGTCGCCGACAGCACGGTATCACCCGAGGCACGCGCCGCACGTCCTCCAGATGCGGACGCCCCTCAGCTCGACGCGCAGTTGCCGGTCGTACCCGCGGCCGAGAATCGCCAGTCACCGCCAGCGACCGCCGACGCAGACAATTCGCAGGCCGTCGCGGCTTCCGACCTGTCGCCTGCTCAGCCCAGGAACGACCGACCGATCGCCGTACCGGTATCCGACCCTCACATCGTGGTGGTTTCCGATCAGGACGTGCGGCTCGATCGGAGCACGTTGTGTGCGCGGACCCTGGAGCAGGCCATCGATATGGCCACGGAACTGGACCGGGTGGATGAGATCCAGTTGCGTTTCAGCGGCATCCGCGCGATGCGGTCAATGGACTTGGATCTGGACCGATTCGGCCAAGGCAAGCTCACCATACGCGCCGCGGAAGGCTTCTCACCCATCATCGCCTTCGAAATGAATGACGATCGTACGGCGCCAGCCCCGCCGTCGGCTATGATTCGCGTGCACCGGGGGCACCTGGCGTGGCAAGATACCCATTTCTACCTCGGATGTGCCACCACTGCCGAAGAGCTGTCGGCGCACTCGCTGTTTGAACTCGATGCGGTAAATACCGTCGAGTTTGTTCGGTGCTCGTTCACGATTCGCAACTTGGGACTTGACGCCGAGCCGTCCGCAAGAAGGGCTGCGGTGTTCAGTCTGTTACCCGTCAACCAGATCGAAGGGGTCGTCTACGACTTGGAGCCGCTGGCGAACACTCCGACAATTCGGCTCACCGACTGCGTCGCGCGAGGACAGACGGTGCTTGTGCGTGCCGAGCAGGCCGAGCCCTTCTGGTTGAACTGGGACCAGGGCCTGTTCATCAGTTCGGAACAACTGGTGGACGTGGGCGGAACGATGGTGGAACCGCAGTGGGCGATGGGCCGCGTGACGCTGGGACTCAAGCGACTGCTGGTATTCGCCGATCGCGGGATCTGCCAGGTACGAACCGACTTCAACAATCCGTACCAGCCGGGAGTGACCGTCAAGGCGCAGGCCTGCCTGTTCGCCACCCAACTCACGAAACCGCCCACGCCCCTGTACTTGTTTCGCGGATCCGGTCCGCTGGCCAGCGACGGCAGCCAATTGACCGTCGGCGGCAGTAACAACTACTACAAGAACACGAAAGTCGTGGTCCGCGTCGAGTTGAATGGTGGTGGCAGCACGCTCGAGGAATTCTCGTTTGACGACCTGAAGGAACTGGAGGGACAGAAGTGGTACAGCGAGCGCAATCCGCAGCCGGCCACCGTGTTTTCCTGGCTCCCTCCGGCACATACGGTCGACCGCCAGATCCTCGACGACTTCATCGAGCCGGGAGGGGGGGACGGCTGGTTCATGGGGGACCTGGAAATCTCGCTGTCGGCGCTGCCGCGATTCCCGGACTACTCGTCGCTACTGCCGCGGGCTGACCTGCGTCTACCACCCACCGGATCGCAGGCCGCACGGGGCTCGTGACCGTCGCGCGAATCAACGCGACGTCACTTGACATCCCCCCCACAGCCAGTTTTACTGGACAGGAGTTGGTCCCGCCGGGTTACTGCCAGTCGGCGCTCCGTGCCCGAGCCGTTTTCGGCGTTGAGTGTCCGTGCTGCCCCGCAAGAGTAACTGCAAGTTTCTGGGAGAGATCGGATGAGAAAACTGAGCGTGTGTGTCGCTTTCAGCGTCGCTTTGATTGCGAGTCTGTGCTTGATCCAGGTCCGCCCGGCGGACGCCTACGTGAACTTCTCCAAGGCCTTCCTCAAGAAATACGCCGACGACAAATCCAGCGACGCCCAGAAGTCGATTGCGACCGAGTATGCCCGCGTCAAGAAGTGTTTTGTGTGCCACGATCCCCGCCCCGGCGACGACGGCAAGGTCAGCAAGAAGAACCGCAACCCGTACGGCCTCGCTCTGTCGAAGTACCTGACCGAGAAGGACAAGAAGGACACCGAGAAGACGCTGGAGATGCTTGGCAAGGTCGAGGAAGAAAAAGCCGAGGGATCGGACAGGAAGTTCGGCGAGTTGCTTTCCGAAGGCAAGTTGCCGTTCCTCTACGAAGGGTTTGATTACGCCGCCGGCAAGGAAGACGAAAAGGACGACGAGTAGACGGTGTCCGACGAGATCATTCAGCCGCGGCGAGCCGTGCTGGCGAGTTGTCTCGCGGGGAACCGTTTTCGCATACGAGCTGCTGGGCTGACTGGCGCCACCTTGCGAAGGAAGTTCCGGTCCGAGTACGATGCGGGGTCGGGACCCGCTTCAGGCTGGCCCGCGCTCCTGTGGGGCGATTAGCTCAGTTGGTTAGAGCACCTCGTTTACACCGAGGGGGTCGGGGGTTCGAGTCCCTCATCGCCCACCTGGCTACTTGTCAATGCGCGACAAGGAGCACCAAGGCCCTCGTTTTCCCGAGGGTTTTGGCGTTTCTTGGGAGTCGGCAAATCGGCGTTATTGCTCGTTGGGGCTGGTTGGTGCAGCGCCTTTTGCAGCGCGCTGCACGCGGGCAGTCAGTTCCGCAAACGGATCGGAGTCGATGACAGGCTTCTTGACCGCAGCACGGAAGAATTGTTTTGCCAAACCTGTTCGACGGCGGATCGTGGTGTCGGAGAGATTCTCGTGGATTGCCAACCAATGACGCCATTCCTCGGCATCGCCCGCCGTGATGCGGCGAAGCGGCATGTCCGATCGGAAATACTCGATCAGACACCGACGTGTGTGGCCGTAGACTGTTCTGCTGGCCGGCTTCACGTTGCCATGTCTGGCAATGTACTCATCAAGGAACGTTTCCAAGGTTGCCGATGATCGCGGCTCAGGCAGACCCACGGCGACGAACTCCGCGTGCATCTCATCGGACAGGGCCTTGACGCGACTGGCGGTGTCGGAATCGAGCCGACCGCCGTCGATCTTCACCGCTGTCACGAGTCGCTCTCCAAGCAGGAGTACCGTATCGGCTTCTCCATGCGGTGCATCGGTATTCGTCAGGCAATATCGCTGGCGTCACGAGAAATATGTTTGGGGCCAGTGCGTGTGGTGGTGCGTGACGTGCGGCGAGTGGAGTCGAGTGAGGGAATTAGCCCCCACTGCAGAGAGTGGGCTGCGTTATTCAAGAACTGCACTCCCACGCCTTGATGGCACTTTGATTTGCGCGATGGCAAAATGGGACTCGGGCATCAGGACTTTCACCGCCTGGAGAGCGTCCGGCCAACGGTTCCAGCAACGAACCATTCTTGCAGTGTGTCAGGTGAGTCTGCCAGACTATGACACGGGCGGATAGTCGCTCGCTGCAAGCGAATTCAGCTGCATGCCGTGAGCGTTAGGCCGCGAGTGTGTCGTTTAGACGGCTGCCGGTTGAGCACTAGGCCGCCAAGTTCGCAGTCAAATAATCGTTCGGCTCGCAGGTCTTTCATAGTACGATCCTCGCACAATCCGACCAGCCAAGCGAGATCGTTCGCCTCGCTTGTTTATCACGCCCGGGACGTCGGACAGGGTGAGCCAGATGCAGTCGTCACACAAAAAATGAAATTAGGCTTGTGATGGGCGACAGGGCGGTTGCGAATCATGTTGTCGATGGACATTGCGCAATTCACCAATCTGTTGCGGCGGCACGCCGGACTGATCCACAAGGTCGCCTATGCCTACTGCCGCAACGCGACCGACCGCGACGATGTGATCCAGGAGATCGCGATTCAGTTATGGCGATCTCGCGACCGCTATGACGTTCGGTTCAAAGAAACGACCTGGATCTACCGCATCGCGATTAACGTGGCCATTGCGGAGTATCGGGCGTTCAAGTGGACCTTGCTCCTGGGCATCGTCGCTTGGTTTCCCATGGCGCTGATCCTATTCGAAGGCGCTGGCCCGTGTCGGTCTGGCATGGCTGGCTGCAAACATACTGTTCGGGTTCGTGTGCCTCGGCATCGGGCATGCGCTGTCGCGTCGGTACGTTGAACGCACAGACCTCAACCCTTTGGCGCGTCGTCTCGTAGAATCCCTGTCGGGTCGTGCCGTACGTTCAGCGGCGCAACACTTGGCGGAACTGGCGCAATTCGAACGCAGCGAATGACCACGGGCGCCGATAAAGATGACGCATTCGGTGAACGCCAAGAATTGCCGAACAAGGCGGTCAACCCGAGCGGCGGATCGGGGCGGGATCAAAATGGAAAGTCACTTAGCCGCCGCCGGGTGACCGCCTACCGTTACGGCCTCGGCTGGTTCATCTACCCATACGTATTCCGAACACACCGAAAAATCACCGCTAGTTGACAAAGAGACGGCACCGCCACTGTGAGTTCACACAATGGTGATAGCTCCCAACGACTTCACCCTCCCGAATCGGGAGGGTCGGAAACGAGCCCTGGCGAGTTTCCGGGGAGGGTCTTCCGCTGGGGATGGAATACCGAGCCTGTTCGGACAGGCGGAGGAACTCCCGGACCAGCGGCTCCTTGAGCAGGTCCTGCGGCTGGCTGACGATCTGCCCTTCCCGCGCCAGACGCCGAACGCCCTCCTTGTCTCGGCTCAGGGCCAGACGTTGGTACAGGCCGCTGTCGAACTGCCGCCGCAGTTCGCGCAGGTTCCAGTTCTGGTCGCTGGATTCGATTTCGTAGAAACTGCGCTCGTCCGGATTCTTGATCCCCAGCAGAAAGTCCTAATGGGTCCAACTCAAGCGGAAGGGCCGGGCCTTGGAGGTCAC
Source organism: uncultured Planctomycetaceae bacterium (assembly GCA_963754725.1). GTDB lineage: Bacteria > Planctomycetota > Planctomycetia > Pirellulales > Pirellulaceae > JAAYDI01. The sequence continues at coordinate 167,757 of CAVWHV010000038.1, read as the reverse complement.
GGCGGCCAATTGCCCAGTTTGCGACTGGGCAATTTCGGCCTTATTCCGCAGGACGGTCATGGATGGCCCAGTTTCTGATTGGGTAATCGGCATCCGCTCCTGAGAGGCGAGAAAGAACCGGCGCATGTACTCCGGGTTGCTTTTGGAGAAGCCGCGGCCGAATTCCGACTTCAGCTTCTCCGCCAGCCGCTTGAGCACCTCCTTGCCGTACGTGGCCCTGGTTTTTCCCTGCTGTTGGTGGGCCACAACGTGTCGTCCGATTTCGAAGTGGGTATGCACCTGCACCAGGTCGATGCCGCGGGCCACCGTCCGGCGGGCGTTGACGACCAGTTCCCGAATGCGTTCGTACAGCGCCGCCTCGTTGTCGCGTTCGACGATCTGCGGACTGCGTCCCGTCTTGCGCTTCGTAGCAACCCCCGAAACCTCCCCGGCACATCTGCGCTATGGGCATCCAGCACCGCTACAAAATCATCGCCGACTGCGGGCCTGGAGCATTTCCTGACCGACTGCCACAACGATCCGACGACGAAACTGGACGCCCAGCAACTCCGCCTCACGACGTACCACGTTCGCGCCAACTGCCGCACCGGACACAAACGCGGAGTTGATCCCGACGACACGATCGCCCTGAGCTGCGTAGTCGGCGGTTCTGTTGCACGGCGAGTGCCACTTGGGCTGTCCACCGGTTTGCCGGGGCGAACCGTCGCTCTTGCCGAGTTCGCTGGCCGGGCGCGAGTCCCGCCAAACCACGCCGGTGTACGCCACCTGAGCATCTACGGAACTCGCCGTTGCGCGCTTGGGTCGTCAACAACCCCAGCGCACAACTGGGAGACTCGTGAGCAGCTGGTGGTGGCGACCGGCGCGGCGTGGCGCAACGCCACAACTGCACCAGGTGGATGTGACCTGGGGCAGTTCGCGACTCGCCGATTCTCCTTTGGGCGGGCGCGACCTGAGTAGCTTCCGCACCTCCCCTTGCGCAGCGCAGTTTGGCGACATTTGGTACTATGCAGATGCCATTATCCACTGTTTTGGACTCAGCGATTTGTCGGCTCGACGGCTACGTCCTTTGCGCGACCCAAGTGTGCCAAAGGCCGACGACGTTTTGGCACGGCCAGGGAGCGCGCCCAAAAACGCGAACCGTTAATTGACACCGGGCTGGTCGCGGCTTAGGTTGGCGAAAAAACACGTGGAACGGCTGCCGGGAACGGAACGTACCCGGGATGCCTTCGCCAAAGCCCACCGGTGTGTGTCCCGGCGCAGAGAGCTTGGGAAGACCGGCAGGGGCTGTGGCCGACGGGGATAATGTCATCTTCTGTATCTCGTGCTCCGATGGCCCGACCGAAGTGACACTGCAACCCGTCGTCGAGTGTGCCGGACGAAAGATCGTGCCACTCGCAATCGTGCTCACCCATTACATCGATGACGATTCGCTTCGGAGCCTTGTGACGCTTGAAGAGAGGGAGTTGCTGTCTCGAATCCTCCCTTCAGAGGAAGGAGACCGGTTGCCCGTGCTCTATGCCTTCGATCCTGGTTGGTCGTGAAAGTCTTATCCAGAATAGGCGAGGGAGCCAGGGAGACCAGTTGTTGAACCAGCGAGATGAGTTGCCAGGCTACGGCGTAGAGAGCCGCTCTTTCCGTTCATCAGGGAGCGGTTTAGGAAATTTGCACGACGCCCGCTCGTTGCCCTCGACCATCAGCTCTGATCACTTAAGCAAGCTTGTACTTCTCAAGGGAAGGGTGATTGTCGATGACGCCGCCACCAAATGATGACGCCGAGTACCTTAGAAACAAAAGAGATGGCAGCCTTTTCATTTTGGTTCCAGGTGCTGAGTTTCTCGCCGGAGATGACAAGGTCCCTGTTAACCTGCCCGCTTTCTATCTTGCGGCGCATCCTGTGACGAACGCTCAATACAAGAGATTCTTTGAGGCGTCAGGCCACCCCGCACCGAACACCACTGAGTGGGACCCTGCCGGTGCGCCCATTTGGAACGGCGATTCGTTTCCCGAAGACAAGGCGGATCACCCCGTTGTGTGCGTTGATTGGCGAGAAGCTTCTGCCTACACCCGATGGGCCCGTGTACGACTGCCTACCGTTTTGGAGTGGGAAAAAGCAGCCCGTGGTACAGATGGCCGCGAATTCCCTTGGGGCAACGACTGGGACGCGACAAGATGTAATCACAGCAAACTGGGCGGCGATGAGACAATCTGTGGAGTCTGGAGCTATCCGGAAGGCCGTGGGCCATACGGGCATTACCAGATGGCGGGAAACGTCTGGGAGTGGTGTGCGGACATCTGCAACTTGGACCTCTCTGCGGAAGACCTTCTTGAAGGCGGTTTTGAAGTTGCCGAACCTTGGTCTCTGGATTTCATATGCAACGTACGAGGTGGATCGTTCGTGAATGATCGACCATTCTCGTTTCGTTGTGCGCATGACCACACCCATGTTTCCTCACGAACATGCCACGGTGGCTTCCGGGTCGCATTGAGCGCCGGTCTAACCCAATAGGATGCGATCGACAACGCCGTGGTCAGGACACACCCGCGTAGGATAGCCTCACCGGGATGTGGGCGCGACCTGTGCACCTTGGCCCGGCAGCGCAAGTGCTTGAGGTGGATGTGACCCGTGCAGGTTAGCAGGGCGCGTTCCGGTGCCGAGGTGGTAGTGACCCACCCCCGTTAGCTGCACACGCCTGCAGGACACGCTTGTCCCAAGAAAGGGTGGATTTCTGAACAAGGCTCCCAACAGCACTAGCCTCTTAGCCATTGCGCCAAGGGGAGGATCACATAGGTAAACACAATTGCCAACGACAACAAGATATCGAAGATGGCCGGATTGTCTCCCGCGCCGAAGGCTGTCACGTGATCAGGGCCAGAAATGACATACCAGCTCAGGTTGGGAAACGCAAGGGATGCGACGGCGCCATTCCAAGCCGCCAGGCAATTACACGCACCGTGACAACGATACCATTCCGGGGTATTGGGATGTGGACCCAGCAGAACTTCCAGCCTGCGTAGCGCCCCCGCGTGAATATTTCGGTATTTCTCGGGGACGTCGCCCCAAGAAAAGGCATCGCACGGTGTAGGTTCGCTTGCGGCAACTACCGCGGTCTGTGTGCCGTTACGGCCCAGGCTCTCGTCTGTCCCGATGTTGGACGACGTTCTCAGACTGAGACAACTGTGGTTTGACAACGGTGAGTGTCATCTGCCGCAATGCGCACATCAAGCGGTTTTCCGTGGTCTGAGGACCGACATTCGGATTGGCACACTGAGTGCTTTACAGGAATACAGATGCGGCAGGTTCTGGCCGCAAGCGATTTCATATCCGTCCGCTTCATTAGACAAGGCCCAGCGATTGTTGGGCCTTGTCACTTTCCGTGCGAAGCGCGCGGTTCCGGTCCTATTCCAAGAACCCCGCGCCTCGCGTCGCCGGTAGCGGCGCGAGGGAGGAACCCAACATCCGAGAAAGTGCCCCGCGGGCGATTGTATCACGTCCAATTAGTTGACTGAGAGCTGATTGTAAGGAAACGAATTTGAAACCTCTCGTAGGTACCTCGTGGGTGTGAAGTCCGTCCAGTTTCGCCTAACCATTGGCTGGAAGTGATTCTTGCATGGTGTGAGGCTGGCGGGCACAACTGGCTTGGCTCGCCACCGTGCTGCTTGCCGCCGCATCGTTCTTGACGATCGAACTGCCGGCAATCGTGTAGCGGAGCACGTTCAGCCAATAGAAATCCCTGACCCTTGATATGTTCACGCGAGTCCCTCGATCAAGCGGCTTACCGTTAGCTTCGCGTCACCCAGCATCATGATCGTGTGCGGGTAGCGGTACAGCGGGTTGTCAACTCCCGAATAACCAGGCCGCTCATCGAGGTTGCAGACGATGACGTCGCGTGCCTCGTCGGCTCGGAGGATTGGCATGCCAGAAATCGGCGTCCCGGTCTTTTTCAGGGCCGCGGGATTGACGACGTCGCAGGCCCCGACAATCAGGGCAACATCCGTCTTGGCGAATTCGGAGTTAATGTCCTTCAGGTCACGGATCAGGCCGTAGTCGACATCGGCTTCGGCCAACAACACGTGCATGTGCCCCGGCATGCGACCAGCCACCGGATGAATGGCGAATCGCACCTGTTTGCCCATGCCGGCGAGTTTTTCGCCAAGTTGCACAACTTCTTCCTGGGCATCCGCCAACGCCATACCGTAGCCCGGGATGATGATGATCCGATCGGCGAATCGCAGCGCGGTCAGCGCCCGGGTGCACGGATCGAGGGACACGCCGCTGGAGCTGAGCTCGTCGGCCGCGAGTGATTTGCTCTCCGCTGGGTGATGTATCGTCTCGGACGCCGAGGGCGAATCCGACGGATGACACTGAATTCCGGTGAAGACGCCGCCTAGGCCGCGGTTCATGGCGCGGCACATCACGTGAGTCAGTATGGAGCCCGACGCGGCCACCGTGGCTCCGCACGCGACAAGCAGACGGCTGCCGACTGCAATCCCACAGAAAGAGGCGGCCAAGCCGGCGGTGGCATTGAGGAATGAGATCAGCACCGGCATGTCCGCCCCGCCGACGCGGATGGAAAAAACAATGCCCAGAGCCATGGACCCGAGAGCCAGTCCGATAATCGACAGCGTGGCCGCACGGTCGATTGTGGCCACCTGCACGATCAAGAGCAGGAGGAAGGCCCCCAGGCCGACGATCACGGCGTTGTGGCTTGGCAGACGGATGGGAGTTTGACGCAACCGGTTGGCCAACTTTCCGGCCGCGACCAGGCTGCCACTGAACGTAGCTGCTCCGGTCACCAGCCCGAGCAGTGCCGAAGTTTCCGTGATCGGCGTCAGTGACATGCCCCCGTGGCGTGTTAATTCGACATAGGAGATCAACAGTGCCGCCAGGCCTCCCATTCCGTGCTGGAACGCAACCATCGACGGGATCTGAATCATACTGACCCGCCAGGCGATGGCCGATCCACTCACCGCACCTGCCGTGCTGGCGACCAGTATCAGTCCGACCGATTCGACCGGATGGCGGATGAGGATCACGGTCACCGCGCCGCCCAGTGCGGCGGCGCTCAGCAAATTGCCGACTCGGGCTCGGTGAGGTGTACGAAACCGCGAGATCCCTGCGATCAGGATGAGGATGATTGCCAGATCGATCAAGTAGAGGCAACATGTGGTATCAGGCTCCGTCGTTGTCCGTCCCTTTTCGGCGAAACAGCCCGAGCATGCGGTCGGTGATGACGAACCCTCCCACGAGGTTGAACGCAGCGGCGGCCAGGGCCAGCGCGCCGAACATCCTCTCCAGCACCGTTGCCTTCTCGGCGAACAGCAGCAGCGCCCCCAGAATGGTCACTGCGGAGATGGCGTTCGTCATCGACATGAGCGGGGTGTGCAGCATCTGCGGCACTCGCGAGATCAGGACGTAACCGATCGCAAACGTGAACGCAAACACACCAAGCATCCAGATCAACTCGGACATCGAATCTGCTCCTCGATTACCCGCACGATTGTCAGAACTTATGCCCATTGCCTTGAGAGTTCCTTCGTGCACGATGCGGCCATCGACGGTGACCAGTGCGTGACGCACGATTTCGTCGTCCAGATTCAATGTCCCAGGGCCTTGGGGGAACAGGTTCTCCACGAAATGCAGCACGTTGTGCGCGTACAACCAACTCGCATCGACGGCCATGGAACCCGGAATGTTGGCTGTGCCGCAGACGTGGACGTCATGAATCGCGATCTCCCGCCCCGCCTCCGTGACTTCGCAGTTTCCACCCTGGTCGATGGACACATCCACGACGACCGAGCCGGCCTTCATGGATCGAACCATCGGCTCGGTGATCAATATCGGGGCGACTTCTCCGGGAACCAGGGCGCTGAGGATGATGATGTCGGCGTCGCCGACGAGTGACGCGAGCAGTTGCCGCTCACGCTCCAGCCACTCGGGCGGCAAGGCACGGGCGTATCCGCCTTCTCCGTGGGCAATCTGTTCAGGCACGTCAAATCCCACGACCTGCGTACCCTTCAGGCTGCCTGCTTCTCGCCGCGCTTCGCTGCGAATGTCGATGGCCTTCACGGCAGCACCGAGTCGCTTGGCCGTCGCAATCGCCTGCAATCCGACTACGCCCGCGCCGACTACCAGGATCTGCGCGGGCTGAATCGTGCCGATGGCGGTACCGATCATGGGCACGAACCGTGGGAATATGCTGGCTGCCTGCAGCACGGCGCGGTAGCCCGTGACGGTGCTCATCGACGTCAGGGCATCCATCGTCTGTGCCCGTGTGATGCGTGGAATACCGTCCATCGTGAGAGCGGTAACGCGACGTTGACTTAGCGTCCGAATCATCGCGTGGTTGCCTGGGGCGGCGGGATGGAGGAAGCAGATCAGCGTTGCTCCGTCGCGGATCATCTCGGCCTCGTGCCGTCCGTCATAATCGATTGGCTGCTTCACCTTCAACACCAGGTCGGCTCGTTGGTACACGGTCTGGGCGTCGGGCGCGATCTCGGCCCCGGCGGCCGCATAATTCGCATCCGGTTTGAAAACGCCCGCGCCCGCTGTCGTTTCAACAAGCACCTGGAAGCCCATCTGGACATACCGTGCGACGGTCTCGGGCAAGGCCGCCACTCGCCGTTCTGCGGGTAGTACTTCTTTGGGGATTCCGATCAGCATCGTCGTGCCTCACAAAGTGGAGCGGTTGATCAGCCACCGCGCGGGAGCCATCTGCCACGTCCGCGATCACTCGATTCGAGACAACACACGTTGCAGGGCCAAATGCAAGACCGGCGGTTGGGTCGATGCGAGCAGCGTCTGCATGCACTCGCGGACCTCGCCAGCCGGTCGATTCCGTTTGAACGTGGGGGTTTCGTTCGCTCGATAACAAGGCCGTCATGGCTTCGGCAGCCAATATCCGCAACTCGAAGTAGAGACTCTCATCCATCATGATGTCGCAGGCTTGGCGAATCAGTTCCGGATTCAGGGACCTGCAGCGATACCATCATCTCCAACGCCGCTTCGCGCAGCCGCCAGTTACCGCGATACCTTAGCAGCCAAAGCAGATCGTCCTGGTGGCTGTCGAGCTGCCCGGCCCGCTTCCACTCATCGAGTTGCTCGAGAACGCGATCCCATTGTTCAAGATTGTCGAGTCGATCGCATTTCATGCTGAGCCTGCCTTTCGTCACGGCCGACTAGGGTCGGCGCAGAGCCGGCGACGCAACGCCTCAGCACTGGCATCGGCGCGAACTGCCAATCGTTTGGTCGCGCTGCGCCGACGCCAGTCGAAAGTTCGATTGCGAGCCGGCGGTTGCTACGTCCCATCGTGAACATGATGAAACATAACCGCGTCGGCGAATATCACAGTGCACTTTCGTGGATCGGGTATTACACCTTAGTGCATCCCGCCTTCGGCGGCAGAACATCGCCATCACTAGCGGCGATGCACGCCCGTCGGTCAGATTGGCGAGGGAATCACGCCAGCGAATTGGGCCAGCAGAACCAGTTCCGGTATCGAGTCGGCCTGCATCTTGGCCATCACGCGACCGCGGTGCACCTTGATCGTCTGCTCGGTCGTCCCCAGTCGGGACGCGATCTGTTTGTTCGCCAGCCCAGCGACAACCTCGATCAGCACCTCCTTTTCGCGTGGAGTGAGCCGGGCCACCCTGGTCTGGGCATCCACCCGCAGCAATTCCGAATGGCGTCGTTCAGCAGCGGTTACCAGTGCCTTATTGATGGCATCCAAGAGTGCCTGGTCGTCGAACGGTTTCTCGAGGAAGTCGATCGCCCCGTGTTTCATCGCCTGTACGCTTGCGCGGATGCTCCCGTGCCCGGTGATGAACACGATCGGAATCATTGCCCCTTTCGCCATCAGACGTTCCTGCAGGATGAGGCCGCTCTCGCCCGGCATGCGGATGTCCAGAACCAAGCAGCCCGACCGCGAATCGTCATACGCATGCAGAAACTCCTCGACCGACGCATACACTTCTGCCTGAAGTCCGATCGAACGCACCATCCGAGCAATCATCTGGCGAACCCCCGGATCGTCGTCGACCACAAACACAGTACGGCACGTTTGCGATGAGTCGTCATGCGGATTCATTTGCCAGGATCCTCGATCACCGGTAAAGCCAGCACGAACGTCGTGCCGCCCTTCGGGTTAGGCTCGACCCACAACCGCCCGCCGTGTGTTTCGATGATCGACCGGCTGATCGAGAGCCCCAGTCCCAGCCCAGTGGGCTTGGTCGTATAGAACGGTTCGAATGCTCGCTTGATCATTTCTGCGGATAGGCCCACTCCTCGGTCGACGATGCCGATCAGGACTTCGTGGCCGCGTCGATGGACGCGAAGGTCAACTCGCGCAGCCCGCGCTGTCGGTGCCAACCATCGCTTCCAGGCCGTTACGCACCAGGTTCAGAATCACCTGCTGCAACTGGATCGAATCACCGCGAACCGCCGGCAGGTCGCCGCGATGTCGAACTGCACCAGAGCTCCGTGGCGTCGAGCATCCGTCTCGACAAAGCCTGCCACCTCTTCGATGAGTCGATCCAGATTCAGTACCGTTAGCTGCGACTCCTGTTGGCGGACCAGGCTCCGCAAGCGGCGGATCACCTCTCCGGCGTGTTTGCCGGCGGCGACGATGTCGTCGAGTGCACTCCTGCAGTTCCACCATGTCCGGCATGGGCAATTTCAGCAGTCGCCGCGCAGTCTGAGCGTTCCCGACCACCGTGCAGAGTGGCTGGTTCAACTCGTGAGCTAGTTGTCCGGTCAATTCCCCCATCATGCTCAGTCGGGACACGTGGGCCAGTGCGTCCTGATGTCGGCGGATCTCTTCCTCGGCCTGCTTGCGATCGGTAATGTCTCTCGCGGCCCCCAGGATGCGACTCACGCCTTCCTTCGTTTCGTTCTGCAGTGGACGGGCACGATCCCGCAGCCAACGGTGTCGACCGTCTTTCGTGATAATCCGGTAATCCGTTGTCACCGATCGACCCGACCGGAGTCTTTGCCAGCGTTGCTCCATGATGGCGGCATCTTCCGGATGCAGCAGTCCCTCCCAACCCCCTGTCCGATCCAATCGCGGTGTCATCCCGTCGGTGATTCGGGTGAACGCATCGCTGCACCACTCGATCTGCCAGACGCCGTCTCCGGTGCAGCTCAACGCGTATGCATAGTCGGACGTGAGTTCGGAAATCAAGCGGTATCGTTCTTGGCTCACATGCAACGCTGCTTCGGCCCGGCTTCGCTCAGCGATCTCGATTGTGAGCTGACAGTTGGCATCGGCCAGCGCGGCAGTGCGTTCCTCGACGCGCGACTCCAACTCGGTCTTGATCTGCCGCAGCTCGGCTTCCACGTGCTTCAGTTCGCTAATATCCGTATCGATGCCCAGCAGTCCCCATACGCGTCCCGTCGGCATCCAGCAGGGGCACCTTGCTTGTGAGCAGGATCGCCTGTCGCCCGTCGGCCTGCCGCTCCGTTTCCTGGATGTTGTACATGGGCTGGCTCTCTTCCATCACCTGCCGATCGCAGGCGCGGAAGTAGTCCGCCTGATCACGATCCCAGGCCAGGTCGTAATCACTGCGGCCGACGATATCTTCCGGCCGTTGCACACCCGCCGATCGTGCGAACGCCTCGTTGCAGCCTTGATACGTGAAGTCACGTCCCTTCCAGAAGACGCCGCTGGGGATGTTGGCGAGGAGGCCAGCCAGCAGCCTGCCCTGCTGAATCACACGCTGCTCGGCCAGCTTGCGGTCGCTAATGTCTCGAATGCTTAATCGGTGGCCCAGGTAGCGGTTGTTCGGAGTGCACATCGGCTGCCACGAAGCCGCGACCCAGACCACCCCTCCATCCGCGCGTCGTATTCGGAACGGTAAGTCATTTCCCGAACTGCCGTGCGTCGCACCCTGGAATGCCTGGACGGTCCGCTCGCGATCCTCCGCGTACACCAAAATCGCTGGAAAGTCGGACATCGTCAGACACTCGGTCGCCGAATAACCTGTCATTCGCTGGACGGCCTGGTTTACCCAGACCAACCGCCCGCCTGGCGAGACCCAACATTCAACATCGTAGGTGCACTCGGCAACCGCTCGAAACTGCTCCACTTCGTTCGCGAGTTCCCGTGCGCCGCGTCTCTGCTCAGCCAAGTCGCGGGACAATTCCGCCACTTGCCGGCGCAGGAGAGAAACGTCGTGGTTCTCGCTTTCGTCCGCGCGAGCGGCTTCACCTCTGGACGCCATAGAGTCGACCCTCAACAAGGGGTGCAAGGCCGTTTTCGTTCACTGCTGTGGCCCCATCAACGGTTGCTCGTTTCCCTGCCGGAAAACGGGGCGGTGCTGGACAGAACACCTCTGTCCGCGATAAAGATCCTCGCTTGCTGCTCGCTGGCGTCAGCCAAGAGTAGCACGCCATGCTCGGGGTCCAATACGTCTTTCACGTCGATGACTCGCACCATGTCCTGCCACTGCGCTGCGCCCGGCACAATGTCCAACAGTCGGTTTGGCGATTCGAGAAAGAATTTCTCGTTCAAGTAGTTGCGTTGTTGCTGTGGGAAGAGCGCCATATAGAGGATGTTCATTTCCACGAGTTCGTTGAGGAAGTGCGTCCCGAGCGACACGTCCGGGATGAGGTTCTCGCGCATGGTGACTATTTCGCACAAGACCGAGACGCGGCTGATTTCTCCAAAGTGTACCGGGATCCCGAGGTCCGGGCTGGAAGTGCCCCACCGCCCTGGTCCCAACAGCATGGTGGTTCCTCCGTCCTCGTGACTGTTCTCGTTAATCCGACCGAGAAGGCGGGCCACTTCGACGCGGCGGGCGTACGGCAACTCACCATAGAGCCCGGGCGTGATGTAGACGAACCTGTCCAGACGCACGAGTCGACTCGGACCGATGATCGCGCCGTGCGCCTCCACAATTCGGTCGGAATCGACGACCGTTACCGACGGTAGTTTCGTGATTTCCGCGCCTTGCACATGGAGCGGGCGGCACTGGAGCAGGTTGATCTTGTAGCGCTCAGCGGTCACAAAGTTCACGGTAAACTCGACGTCTACCGGACTCTGATAGGCGTCTTCCAAGGTCTTCAACATCGTGCGCATATCCTCCACAAACTGCGTATTGGAGAGGAGGCCGTCGAAGGTCAACGCACGGCTCGGTTCGTGGTCTTGCCAGGCAGATCCCTCGTGCGACGCCACCATTTGCAGGGGAATGCCGGGTGTCTCCCTGATGATGTCGAGGAAGTGCCCGGACGCGAAGCGGTTCGTCGCGATGTCCAAGTAATCCACGCGGCGCTGCGAATACTCGCAGACCTCGTCGAAGTTGCTCTCGGGTCGTGCGCGGGGGCATTCAGCGCCACCAGTCGCGTGTAATCGTCGTCCGTACGGTCCACCGCCCGCGTTCCCATCCCGAAGACGAGCCGCATGACGCCTGCGCGAGGATCGATTTCCTTGTGCCAGACATACGGATTGAACGAGAAGCCGACTCCGGCGATCTGTGGGAAGAACTTGTCGCCATATCGGTCACCGGAGACTCGCATGACCAGTAAGGCCATTTGCTCGTCGCGATCGAGGAGGCCTCTGGCAACCCGGTATTGTAGCGCCTTTTCACTCATGGCGCTTGCATATACGTGCCGGATCGTGTTGAGCAGCGACTGGAGCCTCTCTTCCCGATTGCCCTGGTTCACACAGAACACGCTGTCGTACTTCCCGGCAAAGGCGTTCCCGTAGGCGTCTTCCAACAGCGAACTTGAGCGAACGATGTAAGGCGACTCGCCAAAGTAATCGAGCATCGCCTGGAACTGGTCCATGGTGTATTCGGGGAATCGTCCTTCGCAGATGCGCGACTGGGCTTCTTCAAGGCCCTCCAGAAAAGTGTCCGGGTTGCGTTGCCGCTGCCGAATCCACCATACGCCGTTGCGGATAAGAAAGGTGTAGAACACGTCGGAACCGATATAGAACGAATCGTGAGTCTCCAGCCGGTCGTTGAGTTCCGGGAAATGCCGCTTCAGGATAGCGCGTGCCAACAGCATCCCCAACGTCTTGCCTCCGATCAGTCCGATGCCGATCATGCGGTCGCGGATGTCCAGGATGTCAGACAGACCCAGGTAGCGATTCACCAACTGCAGCATGGCCTCATCTCGCGACAAGACCATCTGGCTCAGTCGCTCGAAGACCTCTTGTTCCTTTTCGGGCGGGCAATGTCCCTCGCGCGCGTCGTCGTACGTCTGCTGGGCCTCGTTGAAGAGCTTACGCCAGAAGCCTAGCCGTGAGTCGGCACGCAGCCCTGGCCAGCGGCTGGACGCCAGCACTTCGGAAATTATGGCGCTGACTGGTGATCGGTCGGAACTCGTCACCGTCCCAGCGGTGGATCGTGTTCATGGAGCCCGTCGAACGATGCTGGACTTTGATCGGACGGACATAGAAGACCTCAGCGTGTCGGAACACGTCGAGCAGAAACTGGGTCGTTTCCGTGATCGGATTCAGGGCAAAGGAGGCGTGGTGGTTGCGGTACAGGCCGAAGTAGGTGACCGTCGCTAATTCGTATAGGCGAGGGCAGGTAAGCAAGAAGAAATTGCCAAGCATCTGGTCGGCGGCCCACAAGGAGGCTAACTCGGACAAGCAATCGAACACATAGACGGTGTGTTTACCCGCGTCTTCGATGACCTTGTGGACTTCGGTAACGAAGCTCTCGAAACCGAGGGCAGGGTTCGGCGTGTAGGTTTCGACTCTCAAGTCTTCCGGTAACAAAGGCTCGTGAGACGCGAACCGGAAATAGACAAGTCGTCGTCCGGCCTTTTGTGCCGCCTCGGCGTACGGGGTGACCAACGCTCGATAGTCCACCACCGAGTCTACCTGCCAGACTATGTTGTCGCCGGGCATCACGCCCTTCAGCACCTTGTCCAGGCCCGGTAGACCCGTCGTGAAAGATTCGACCATGATCAACCCCTCCTTACCTTGCGACGTCTTGTTAGTTTGGCAGTGTGCCGCAGAGCCATTCACCGCGACGAACGTGGCGCATCCGCGTCACCCCTTGAACTCGCGGAAGGGATGCCCGAATCAAGATTATTCCATCTCCCGGACGGTCCATCGCTCTCATGTTAGCCCACAAGCTCGCCCACCGCGTACATCAACTTCGCGGACCCTTGGCCGAGTCAGGGAGCAGTTTCAGCTGCAAACGTTCGATTAACGCTTCAGTTACCCCGGGAGTGGCATTCAGCACTAACTCCCGATGTGTAAGTCCCATTTTGCCATGTCATAAATCAAAGTGCCATCAACCCGTGGGAGCCGGAGGTTTATGACACAGCCCCCCACCCCACTACAGATTTACCTACCTAATCACATGACACGGCGGCCATTCCGTGCAGTTCGCCTCGAGAATCGGACGACCCACTCGCTGGGGTGCGGGATTTGCGAAGTGTTTGTGGATGGCAATTGCCAAGGCAAGTGTGTAACGGAACCCACCAAGACCGACGAGGAGGTCTTATCGATTTACGCCAAAGAGACAGGAGTCCGGATCTTCAAAGAGACGAGCAGTCCCGAGTCAAGGCGTATGGCGATCAAGATTTCTGAAGGAAGCAGCCATCCCAGGCACCTGGAGATTCGGACTCAGGCCTGATTGGTCTCGGACTCCGGATGGTGCGCAGGCACGCGGCGCATCGTCCAGTCGACCGTGGCGGCGCAGGTCGGGGAACAGCCACGTCGCCAGTACGACCACCAGCATCGTGCCGATGCCGCCACTGACAACCGAGACGGTCGGGCCAAAAGCCACCTCGGTCGGGCGCTCGAACAGGTGCGAAACCGTCCCCGATTCGAACTCGCCCAGTTCGTTCGAGATGCCGATGAACATGCCGTTGACGGCCGACACGCGGCCCCGCATCTCGTCCGGCGTCCACAGCTGGATCAGCGTGTGACGAATCACCACGCTGATCATGTCGAGCGCGCCGGCGAGAAACAGCATGGCCCACGCCAGCCAAAACGAGCGTGCCAAGCCAAACACGACCGTCGCGAGCGCCGAACCCGGCTACCGACCAGCAGCAGGCTGCGCCCTGCGTTTTCGATCGGTGGGCGGTGCGTCAGGATGTAGGAGGTCAACAGCGCGCCCAGCCCCGGCGCCGATGCGCAGCCAGCCCAGGCCTTGCGGTCCGACGTGCAGGATGTCCCTGGCGTACACGGGCAGCAGAGCAGTCGCGCCACCGAGCAAAACGGCGAACATGTCCAGCGAGATGGCGCCCAACACGAGTTTCGTGCGCCAGACAAAGGTCACGCCCGCCAACAGACTGGCCAGCCCCAATTGCTCTTGGCTCGCTACCGACTGCCGCGCACGGATCCGACGCACTGCCACGATCAAGGCCACGGTCAAGGGGGCCGTCAGCAAGTAGACCCACACGGCCGACTGCGTGGCTGCGATCAACAGTCCACCGAGCGCCGGGCCGGCCACGGTCGCGAGTTGAAATCCGGACGTGCTCCACGTCACGGCATTGGCAAATCGACTGCGCGGCACGATCAACGGCAGAAGAGCTGACTTGGCGGGCTGCAGGAACGCGCGTGCCACTCCGTTCGCAAACAGGCAGACATAGATCCAGCGGTAGTCCGCGCAGACCAGGAGATACCAGCCAGGGTCAAGCGAACAAACGGCCATGACCGCCAGGGAACGCATGATGACACCAGCGACGGTCCCAGCGGTCGATGACCTGCCCCGCCGGCAGCGCCAGCAGGATCACGGGAATCACCTGGACCAGCCCGACCAGTCCCAGCTGCAGCGATCTGGCCCGTGCGTTCGTAAATGTCCCAGCCGATGGCCACGAACTGCATCTGGCTGCCGAGCAGCGCCAGACAGGTTGCCCATCCAGTATTGGCGAAACGCCGGCACGCGCAAGGCGGCGTAGGCGTCGTGAGGCAACATCGCTTCGTCGAGGGGCGCGTTCGACATCGGCATCCAAGAATGGGCTGACGCGCACAGCACGGCGGCAGGTCAAATACTGGCAGCATCGAGATTGGCAGCGCATCTGTCAATCGGCACGGCAGGTCGGCATCGGCAGGAGATACGAGGTGACGCGACGTGCGAAAAACGCCAGAATGGGCCCGTTACCATGACTCGCACAACGCAGGGACTCGCGCCCCTGACCGTGTCACGTCCGCGTAATATCCACCGCTGCCGACAGCAGGTACTGCCGGCTCTTTTTGAGCACCGCATCCATCTCGTTCGGCTCCGGTTCAAAGTGCATGAACGGATTGACATACCCGGCGTAGTTGATGGCTGCCAGCGCACGGAGCCACGGACGCATGTCGGTCGGACCGATGCCGGGTAGCTGGGCTGTCCCCTCGCCATGCTGCCAGGCGTAGAAGAACTTCAGCTGCCCGGACGCCACCCGAATCGTCTCCTCAACCGACTCGCCATTAAGCTGCACGTGATACGGCGCCAAGGCGATACCTAATCGCGGATGCCTGTTGAGATCGGTGAAAGCCCGGAAAGAGTCCAGCTTATTGAGGAGGGACGAACCGGAGTGATTCTCGATCGCGATCGAGCAATTGTATTTCTCAGCCAAGTCGAGTTCGGGTTTCAGCGTTTCGAAAAACTGCTTCATCTGCCGCGTGAGTTCTGCGGCCGTAACATCCGTACCCTCGAAGTTGCTGCTGCCGCGCACCACGACACACCCGCCACAGTCCCCCAGCAGCTTGGCAAAACGACTGAAGGGCACCGAGTAGCAGGACGCGCTGTTGAGCGCCAGCTTGCGTTCACGCAACATCGCGCAGAATTTCTCCGGCCCGATCTTCTCCAACGCGTCCTCCAAGTGCTCACACAAGGGACCGGCCCATTCAAAGTGCGACCAGACGTCGATGCCTTCGAATCCGAGGGCCGAAATCCGCTCAACGGCCTCGGTGAGTGGGAGTCCTCGATAATGCAGTGACGACGTGGACAGCTTCATTGCCCAGTCTTTCTGGTCCGCCTGGCCGGCGGCGGAAGACCAGGCCAGAGGGGCCACAGAGATGGCGGCGGCACTGGCTGCCAGCCACTGGCGGCGGGACAAGCGGACCTGGTGTGCACGAGAGGCAGGCGTCCTGAGCGTCATTCGGCGGCTCCTTGTTGCTGAAACATACTCTCCCCTCACGAAGCGAACCGGCCTGATCATGCTACCGCAACGGTGACTGGCCTGCGAGGTCCCGATCACCCCACCCGTCACACGAGTTCTGGATTACGACCAGGTCCTCGACGTTGGGTTCTTCCATCCCGTATGATTGCATGGTCTAACCGTAAGTGTGCCGTAAGGCCTGGTAGACGACGGATACAGTGCGGCGGGCCGGGAAGGGCCAGGAGGTGGACTCCACGGACGAGGAGTGCGAAGACCGTGAACCAGACGACCCGCGAAAAGGCCGTTTCTCGGTGTGTCGAGGAAGCAGCCTTGTTATGGCTGCGCCGCGAGCACCTGATTGGCGAACCCCACCTGTCGCTGCCGGACCTCGCCGATCGCGACCGCCAACTGCAGGCGCGACTCGACGAACTGCTCGCGGCCGGCGAACTGGGTTGGCGAGCCTGTCAGCGAGAGCTCGGGTGGGAGGAACCGGGGGAGATTTTTCCCGCCACGTTGCTGGCACTGGCCGAAAACTCCCCCAATCGCCTGACGCGCGTGCTCGACTACGCGATACGAAGCTACGAGCTGTCGCCCCTCTCGTCGCAGGCCTCGCCTGGGCGCCATTGGATGGGATCGTTGATCTGCTCGAGGACTTACTCACGGCCGACGACGTGCGTCTCCGCCGTATCGGGCTGGCCGCCGCCATCGCGCACCGCCAGGTGCCTGAGTCGGCGTTAGCCGACGCGTTGGACCATCCCGATGACGGCTTGCGAGCGCGTGCGCTACGGGGCGTGGGGGAAATGGGATGCATGGACCTCGTGCCGCGGGTCGCCGAACAGATCACGGGTGAACCCTCTGCCTGTCGATTCGAAGCGGCGTGGACGTGCGCATTGCGTGCTGCGTCCCCCTCGGCAATTGAAGTGCTGCGGGAGACGGCACGCCGTCTGTGTCCGGAGTCCGAACGGGCAACGCGGATGATCGTCCATCGGATCCACGGGCGCGAGGCGGCAGCCCTCCTGCAGCGTCTGGCCAACGACCCTGCCACGCGGCGGGCAGCCATTGTGGGAGCCGGCGAACTGGGCGATCCCGCGCTCGTGGATTGGCTGATTTCTCTGTTGACGATTCCCGCCAGCGCCCGCCTGGCGGGCGAGTCGTTGCAGACGATCACCGGCGTCCCGCTCGACAGGCCACCATTTCAGGCCCAACCACCCGAAGCAGCACGTCTGTCATCGTGCGAGAGCAACCCGTGGGAGGAGACCGTCGAGTGCGGTCCGGATGAGCACTTGCCGTGGCCCAAAGTTGCCGCGGTGGCCGATTGGTGGGCCACCCACCGAACCGAGTACCAAACCGAACGGCGCTATTTGTTGGGACGACCGATCAGCGAACCCTGGTGTCGCGTTGTCTTACGCGACGGTCGTCAGCGACAACGGGCGCACGCCGCGTTGGAACTGGCCGCCACGCACCCCGCGGAATCACTATTCGAAGTGCGTGCGCCGGGCAGTCGCCAGCTGGCGTGCCTGGCCGCCCATTTTGCTCGCCGGGATCCACGCTGTCTGTAGCCACGCGGCGGAATGAATTGCGTGGAGGATCGACCCGCAAGGTACCCCCGAGCGAGCACCCGAGAACTTGCGCAAACCTTTCCGGCTCCAGGACTTCCTGACAGGACTCCCGGACGAGCCGGGCGCCGGAATCTGGGGAGACGCCAGTCAATTGGTGGTAGAAAGACTGCCGATAACAACGACTGGTTCGTCGCAGGATCGAGTCCGGCTGCGAGACTCTGCGATGGTGGGCGCAGTCCCCACACACGACCTAAACCACTACATGCCAATCGTTTAGCACACCGCCGAACCGGCCTATCACGCGTTGACCCACCCCGGTACACTTACGCCCCCGAACGTGTGCGGCGGACAGAGTGTTGAGGCGTGGGAGAGCGGAGTTGGCCTTATCCGGTCGACAGTCGATGGAGTACGAAACCGTGTTTCGTGATCGAATAACTCACGCCGCGATACTCGTCTTGGTTGGCCTGGTTTGGTTGCCGGCGGCTTGGGCACGGGGGCAGTCGGCCGACGCTTCGCCACCAACGGCGCCGGCGGAGACCGCAGCGGTTATTCCGAGTCCGGTGGAGCAGCCGTATTTCGACCTCGATGCGTATCTCGACAACGGCGGGGTGGTGCCGATGTCCAGCAGCGACTGGGACTGGCAGCTGCTGCCGAATGACTTGATCTACAAGTCCTACCTGGCGGGTATCAAGGAACCTCGCAGCGGCACCGTGATCACGAACATTGAGAACGATGGTTGGGTCTGGGAAGGGATCATCGGCGCGCGCATCGGACTGTTGCGATACGGAGACCACGATCCGCTGCTGCCACAAGGATTCCAGATCGACGCCGAAGGGGCGGCCAGCGTGCGTCTGGATGTCGATCAGGACGTTGACGTGCGCGCTACCGACTATCGGGCGGGAGTGCCGTTGACGTACGGCTGCGGCAGTCACCAGTGGAAACTCGCGTACTACCACATGAGTTCGCACTTGGGTGACGAGTTCGTGCTCCGTAACGTGGGATATCCCCGCATGAATTGGTCCCGCGACGCCCTGGTGCTGGGCTACTCGATTTACATGACCCAGACGCTGCGGCTGTATGCGGAAGCTGGCTGGGCCTTCCGGTCGGACGTCAACGAGCCGTGGGAGTTCCAGTTCGGGGCCGACTGGGCCCCCACGTCCGCGACCGGTTTTCGCGGGGCTCCGTTCTTTGCCATCAACACGCATCTGCGTCAAGAGGTCGACTTCGGAGGCAATCTGACGGTGGTCACCGGCTGGTCGTGGATGAGCGATCGCAACCGCCACCTGTTGCGCCTCGGAGTCCAGTACTACAACGGCAGCAGCAGTCAGTACTCGTTCCACAACCGATTTGAAGAGACCATCGGATTCGGGGTCTGGTACGATTTCTAAGCGGGGCTACCGGTGGGTCGCACCAGCCCTGGAAAGATGTCAAGGTCCAGGGACTCGACGGCGTTGGCCTTCAATCGCTCGACGGCAATCGCACCCATGACCGCATTGTCGGTGCACAGCTCGGGCGGTGCGACAAAGAGCTCCACACCCGCTGTCTGCATGGCGGCCGACAGCTGCTCGCGAAACACGCGGTTCGCCGCGACTCCGCCGCCGACGCACAACCGCCGCAACCCGGTACGGCGCAATGCGAGCAGCGATTTGCCGACCAGACAGTCCACCACGGCCTGCTGAAAACTGGCCGACCACATCGGCCACTTGTGAAGGGGGCAGATCCAACGACGCAAAGTCGCACCGGCCCATACCTGTGAGCGAGTAGCGGACCGCCGTCTTGAGCCCGCTGAAGCTGAAGTCCAGTCGGGACTCGTCCTGCAGAAACGGTCGCGGAAACGCATACGCAAGCGGGTTGCCGGTTTGCGCTGCGCGGGAGATCGCCGGACCACCCGGATACGGCAATCCCAGCATCGACGCAACTTTGTCGAAAGCCTCGCCGGCCGCGTCGTCGATCGTCCCACCCAGCCAGGTGAACGAACTGGGACTCGCACAAGTATAGAGACTGGTGTGCCCGCCGCTGACGATGAAACCGACACACGGGAACACATCGACGCCACTCGCAATGCGGCACGCATAGATGTGGGCGTGCAGATGGTTGACGGCCACCAGGGGAATGCGCAGCGCGACACACAACGTCTTGGCAGCCACGAGTCCCACCAATAACGAGCCGGCCAGTCCCGGCGTGTTGGCCACGGCGATCGCCGACAGATCCTCCAGCCGGACATTGGCCCGCCGCAACGCCTCATCGACAACCGGCAGGATTCGCTCGACGTGCGCGCGGGCGGCGATCTCGGGTACCACGCCCCGGAAGCGCTGGTGGAGCGCATCCTGCGATGCGACCACCGACGAGAGAACTTCCAGCCGATCCGTGACCACGGCGGCAGCCGTCTCGTCGCAGGTGGTCTCCAAAGTCAAGACAATCATGATCCGACCGGCTCAGGGAGGGCGGCCGCGGGGAGATCCGGCGCCGCCGGGTGAATACGACCGCGCAAGTACTCCAACGACTTCTCCAATTGCCGGTCCACGAACTCCGTCGCGCCGCTGGCGTCGGCCGCGGATTCGGCGGGGTTGACCGGTGGTCGCTCGGTCAGCGCGTCGAGCTCGGAGAAGCGGATTCCCAGGTTCAACATGTCGCCGTTACTGTACGGAACTTCAAAACCGGGGTCGGGCGTGACGCCCCACTCATCCGTCTCGGTCGCCCCGGCGGCCCGGTGAATGTTCTTGCCGCTGGGTCGCTGGTAGCCAGCCGTGGTCAGCTTGAGAGCACTTTTCCCGTGCTCGAGTTCGATGATGTTCTGGACGCTTCCCTTGCCCCAGGTGCGTTCACCCACGATCACGGCCACCTGATTGTCCTGCAGAGATGCCGAAACGATTTCCGCCGCACTGGCGCTGAAACGATTCACCAGCACCGCCACGGGGAAGCCTTTCGGGATCAACGTGCCGGGCTCCGTCGCATCCCACGCCCGCTGATCGGTGGTGCGGCCGACCACGCTGACGATCCGCCCCTCGTGCAGAGAACAGATCACTGGTCTCGATCGCCTGGTTGAGCATTCCACCGGGATTGAAACGCAAATCCAAGACGAGTCCCTGCATGTTGTCGGACTGCAACCGCTGCAACGCGTGTTTCAGTTCGTCCGTCGTGTTGCGACTGAAGGCCGCCACACGGACGTAACCGATCTTGTCGGCCGCGTCGCAGAAGTAGTCCCACACGCCGTCGGCCTGACGGCGGTAGCCAATCACCGTGGGCTGCTGGATCCGCTCCCGTTTGAGCGTCACCGTCTCGGCGCGCGTCTCGTCCGGGTGCAGAACGGAGACGGTGACTTCCGACCCGATCTCTCCGGTCATCAACTTAATGGCGTCGTCGAGGGAGAGTCCCCGAGTGCTGGTTTCCCCGATCTTGAGGATCCGATCCCCAGCCCGCAATCCCGCGCGCCAGGCCGGCGTGCCGTAGAGCGGGCTGATGATCTGCATCTGGCCGTCCCGTTCCGACACCTGGACGCCAATCCCGACGAACTCGCGTTCCACCCCTTTTCGAAATTGATCCAAATCCTGGGGCGCGATGTAGTCAGAATAGGGGTCGAGTCGGGCAATCATGCCATGAATGGCGGCCTCAATCAGCTCCCGTTCGCTGACTTGGGAATCGACGTAATTGGCGCGCACCTGCTCCAGCGTGTCAGCCAGCAAACGAATCAACTCGCGTTCTTCGGCCAGCCGTTCCGGCGAGGAACTCGACGCGGCGGAGACTTGTCCATCGGGCCGCTCAGCGGCGTCCTGTGCCCGGCAACGCGATCCCCACGCCGCGATGCAGGCCATCACGACCAGCGTCAGGCTGCTGCGAGCGACGATCACGAGACGCGTGCGCATACGAGCGATCTCCCAAGAAAAAAGAGTCCCGCCACCGGCAGGCCGTGCCGCGAGAGATTTGACCACGACGCCCGTCACGTGTGGTCCTCAACGCCGGCGGAGAACCAAGCCATCCCAGTATACGGAAAGCCCCCGGGGCCGGCAATCGAAGCCACCGCCAAGCCGACGAGAACCGGATGCACCGCCCTGAAATCGCCCGCGCAAAGAACAGGGGTATCAACCGAGTGACACCCCTGCGGAGTGAATATTACAGCCGGGCCCGCCGCAGCACCCGGCTAGTTGTTATTGTTGTTGTTGTCATCATCATCGTCGTCGTCATCCGGCAGACCTCCATTGATACCGCCACCGAAATCAAACGTGGTGACGTCCCCGATCTGCGAGAAGAACGGGAGCGGAGAAGTGCGAACGTACCGCCGGTCCGCCGAGACAACGGCCAAAGAGCCAATCCCCATCAACATGGCGCCTTGTGGCAGCGTGGTGATTTCCGGTTGGAACCCCACCGGACCGCCACCCGACCAGCCACGCTGCTGGGCCCGTGCCGCACGGTAGTCACGTTGGGCCAGGGAATCTTCGTAGCGATTCAACTGTCGCGACAGCGCGGCCCGGTCCGTCTGCACTACCGGCGTCTGTAGCCGTGCGATTTGCTGACCCGCCAGATGCTCGGTCCGGCGGCCGTTCTGCACGTCAAACATGACCACCGCGTCCTTCTCTCCCAGAGGAATCTGGCTGTGAATGTGCGGCCGATCCGCATTGCGGGTCTGAATGTCGACGGTGACCTTGCCGGCCGTAACCTTTCCCCACACCCGGTGCACCAGTAAACGGTACTTACCGCTGAACCCCGTCGGACACACGTACGTCTCCGTATAACCCTCGGTTTCCTTTCCAGCAGCATACGCGTCGCCAAGCATCACGCCACCGGCCGTCGTGCGAGGACTCTGCAGCGAACAGACCGTGCCCGCCGGTTCTTCCATCATCAAGTCCACGTCCGCGTCACCGGTCCACGTCACTTTCACGGTCACATCCCGCACGCGAGCGTCCTCGATGGCCGCTTCGAACGTGTCGGCCTCGTCACTGCGATTGTCCTGCCGCAGGCGTTCTACTGTCGCCTTCGCCAGTCGCAGTGCGCGGTCCTCAATACCACTTTGATCTTCGGGCCAGGCCTGGCCCAGGATGCCCAGCGTCGCCCAACGAATCCCGTCGATGTCATCCAGCCGTTTGGCACAGGCGAGTCCCAGCGCATAGGGCTCGGGCCGGAATGGACTCGCATACGCAATCTCGCGGAACAACAACAACGCCCGTCGATCCAGTCCGACACGCGCCATGTAGACCGCCGTGTTCATCGCTTCATCCTGACTGTTGGTCAAGTCCACCGCCGACATCAAGGCGCGCTCGACGTCCGATTGCGGCGCATCGGTCGCCATCATCGCCAATCCCAGCGCTTCATACATCCAAGGTTGGGCCAAGGAGTTGCGAATCGCCGACTGCAGCATGGTGACGATGTCGGCATACGCCTCCTTTTCGGACAACCCATGCGCCGTGGCGCGAATCTGGCCGTCCAGTTCCAATGCCTTCTGCGCACGATCGCCCTTATGCCGAGCGAAGTAATCATCCCACGCTTCCGCGGACGACTGGCCATCCTTGAGTTCGAGAGTAATTGGCTCGGTCGGCTTCACGGTCATCGCGGAAACCGCCGGCAACTCGGGGGCGGCCTGATTTGCGGCGGCAGTCGCGGGCTTTGCTGAGCCGGCAGCGGCACCCAGCTTGAGGTCGTCTTCGACTGCAAACATGCCACCCATGCCACCCATGCCCATCCCACCCATGCCCATCCCACCCATGCCGCCGCCCATGCCACCCATGCCGCCGCCCATGCCGCCCATGCCCATGCCGCCCATGCCGCCACCCATCATGCCGCCCATGCCGCCGCCGCTGATGATGGGCAACACGAGGTCGGCCACGGGATAGACCTTGGTCAGCAGTTGATTTTCGGCTTCTTCGGGAGTGGTGATCTTGAGGACTTCGTCGCTGATGACGTAGGTCAGGTCAAGTTCCTTGAGCATGATTTTGAGGGCCGAGCGGAGCGTAATTCCAGCCAGGCTGATCGTCACCGGGGTATCGGAACCCATACCCACGTCATCCAGAGCGCGTCGGTCGATGACGATGGGGATTTCGCGAGCGTTCTTGATGAAGTCGACGACTTCCGACAGCGGCGATTCGTTAAATTCCAGAATCGTCTCTTGGTCAAGCGCGTCGTAGATCCGCTTCTCGGGCGTACCGCTGCCCAGCAAGTCCATCGACTTGTATTTCTCGCGAGCGATGGAAATCCGTTCCCAGAATTCCGGATCCGGATACACGATCGGCGGCTCATCGGCAAACGGAATCGCCGCGCGTTCCACTTCGTACAGGGCATTGACGAATCCGCGGTGCCGCAGTTCGCGGAATTTCCGGTTACCGGTCAACTGCCGCAGGATGCCGGCGTTGTAGCGGGCTGCAACGCCGATCGAGTCGAACGGCAAGAGCAACTCCACCGGGTCCGCGATTTCGGAAATCGCCGCATCAAAATTGGCTTCGGCGAGCCGGTTTTCGCCCGACATGGCCAGGCTGATTCCTTCATCGACCAAGGCGTCGAATTTCTCCATCAACTGCTTGACGCGTTGCCGTCGATCGGTGAATTCGGCGGACAGTCGGCGCGCCTCGTCGGCAATGGCGCGATTTTCCTGGCCTTGACGGCGCACTTCGTCGAGTTCGACCTGTCGACGACCGGCTTCGCGAATAGCCGTGACAATCCGGTCGCGCAGTTGGCCGCGGATTTCCGGGTCCAGTTCGGGGGCCCGGTCCACATTGTCCAGCATCACCTTCAGGGCTTGGATCGCCGACAGTGCATCGGTCCCGATTTGCTTGCGGGCCGCATCGAGTCCTTGTTCCACCTCAGCTTGAATCCTGCCCGCGAGCACCTGCCGATTGGCTTGAACGTCGTCGAGCAACTTGGTTTGCGGGTTGAGTTCGGACAGCAGATCGTCGTCGGAGGGCGTGGTCGCCTCCGAGGCGGCCGGCGCGGCGGGTTCCGCCTGAGGCGCAGGTGCCGGCGGAACCACGACAGGGGCCGGCGCGGGCGGGGTGGGAACTGCCGGGTCACTCGGCGGTGCCGGTGCCGCCGGCTCGTCCTGCGGTTCTTCCTGGAAACTGCAGAAATGGAACGTGCCGGTGGACGCCGTCAACCGCGTCGCGGGCAACGGTCGGTCCTGGATCGACAGCTCCTGAGCGCCCGCAAGAATCACGCGGGCGACTTCACGCAGTCCGGCCGAACCGACGGTGGGCAACGTCAGGCCGCCGTTGTCGCGGGCCATGTCCACCAACTTCGGCAGGAATGCGAAGTCCTCGTTGGATCGTTCGGCGGCCAAGTTCCACGACAGCTCGACCGTCTTGCCTTGAGCGTCGGCTTTGACCGTCAGAGTCTGTGGGTCGTGGCTCTCCAGTTTCCCGATAATGATCGTGTCACGATCGGTGCGCAGGGGCGGCACTTGCGACGGATAGTACTCTGCAATCCCCGCCGAGAATTGAGCATCCTGCGGCCAGAAAACGGTCTGCTGGGCGGCTTTCGCCAGCGCCGTTCCGGCCATCTGGGCCGATGCCTCTTCATCCGAATCCAGCCAGAGCACACCGCCTGTCTGATTGGCCATGACAGCCAAGAATTCAATGCTGCGGGCAGGTCCGATCGCCAAACTCGAAACCGGTGCCCGGCGTTCCACTAACTTGCCCACCAGCGTCTTGATTTCACTGTCGCCAAAAAAGTTCGCGCGGCTGTACCCGTCCCCGACATAAATCACCGCGCGAGGATTCTCCGGTGCCCCCTGCCAACTGTCGACACCCGCCTGCAAGGCCAAGACCAAATCGGTCGCCCCCAGCGGAGTCCGCTGTTGGAGCTTGGCCAACGCTTCGTTCATCTCCTTGCTGCCGGCTTCCACGAACTCATCGCACAACGCCACGGCTTCCAGATCCACGGCGAACAGCTTGACTCGATCCTGCGGATCGAGGCGGTGTACGATCGTCGTAACCGCTAACAGACTGTCCTCGCGGAACAAGCCCGTTTGGCTCGCGGACGTGTCGACGAGAATCACGACGTCGTGGACCTTTGCTGCCGTTACCCGCTGCTGGGGCGTCACGCTCAGAGCGAAATACGACTCACCGGCCGCCTTGTCAAAGGTAGCCAACCGAGCGCCAAATGCGTCGGCAGGCGGGTCGGACGACCACAAGGTCGCCGCAAACAACCCGCTCAAGAAAAGGAACGATGGCAGCAAATAGAGACTGCGCTTGGACATAGTGAAAACTCCAACCACAGAAGTGAATGCGAAAGGACTCCATCCCTGTCCCGAATCGGATTGCCCGCCTCGCCCACACGGGGGGCGCTCAGAAGTTACCCGTATGCACCATTCTAAGCTCAGTAAGCCCTGTCTGCCACACAAAAAACGCTAATTTGGGAGATCCAGACAAGACACACACCCTGTCGACCATTGCCCCGCAACCGTCTTTCGACTCGGCACGGACGTACCCCTGCGAGCGGCACTCGATACAACGATTACGACCGCTGCAACCGCGCTCCACGTCAACTCACCAAGACCGTCCAGCCATCTAAAGCAAACTGTGAGCCAATCACGGTGCAAGTTGGGATCGCACGGGCCGGTCCCGCCGATCCGCGGTGCGCCGGCCATTTTCTTCGCCGAAATCGATACACCCCTCCACCATGTCGCGATGGTGGGAGGACCCCTTGCCGTCCGTCCCGTCGTCGCCAGGAGGACGATGCACCGGCAACTTGATGACTCATTTCGCCCGAATGTTGCAAAACGCAACACCGGTCGGCAGGAATCTTCTCAGTCTGCCGAGAAACGAAAAACCCTCCCCGGGCAGATCCAGGGGAGGGTCGTACGAGCGTCGTAGGAAGGTCGCCGTTGAAACCTAGCGTTGGGTCGACGACGCGTTGTCCCCGGGCACAGTGGCCATGCTGCGGCCGGCGAACCGCTGCAGCTCGATGGTCAACCGATCCCAGGACGCGACCGCCGATTTCAGGGCGTGGCGGGCCCACTGCAGGACCTGCTCACGCTGGATCGGCGTGACGGTTGACACCGAATCGTCGCTCGCCCGCTCGACACGGGCAGCGTCCTGCCCGGCCCACGGCTGCTGGTCGACAATCTGGTCGTCAACAATCCAAGACGTCGCAGCCAGCCCGGCATCGGCGATCGGTTCCGCATTCAAGTCGCTTTCGAACATGAAAAGGAACACGTTCGCGTCGCTCCAGTCGCCTCGCGCAGGCAGCGGTTGCTGCACAGCGGCCGCCATCGCTTGTGTGGCGTCATCGCGAATCTGATCGAAATTCATGGTTTCGACCACGTCCGCGACTTGAGTCCACAGGCGATCGGCTTCCGCCCGCACCAAGTCGACCAGGTCCGTGTCGGCCACTGAACCGAGGAACTCTCGGCCCAGATCCACCCATTGCAGGACATCGATGCCCTGCGGCGTAGCGGCCTCGGTCACGGCGGGCTCAGTCGTCGGGTCCGCCGGCACGTCCGAATGGTACGACTTCGAGTACTCGTAGTCGTACTCGTAGCCATAGCCGTAGGGATAGCGTCCGTAGTAGTGGGGTACGCTCGGGGCGGGCTCCACGCGGGGCTGAGGCTCACTGACCACCGTCTCCGGGGCTCCATGGTAATAATCGTAGACTTCGTAGGACGTGTCAGCGTCGGCGCTGATGGCGGCGGCCGTCGGTTCCGATGGGTTCTGAGCCGGCGCCTGGACGGCCGCTTCCTGCTCGTAACCACCGTTCTCGGCGGGGTCGCTGTAGCCGTCCACGTAGCCGTACGGCTCGCAGGACGCGTCGTCGCCGACCACCTCGGCAGCGGACTGCGCGGATTCATCCGCCGTCACTACTTCGGTGTCAGCCGGTTCGCAGCTGTCGTGAAGGCGCCGATCCTCGAAGCGATACTCGTAGCCATAGGCATCAAAAGGCTCGCACTCACGGACCGGGGCCGCCGCTTGCTCGACGGCCGATTTGGCCGCCGCTTCGTCGGCACATCGCTGCAAATAGGCTCGATAGCACTCGTCTTCGCAGTCCCGCGCCGCGGGCTCGGGAGTAACGTCGACGACTTCGTTCACCAACTCCACCACCGCTTCGGTTTTGAGCGCGGGGCAGCTGCCCGCCTCGGAACCACCATCGTGGTAGCTGTAGTCATACGCCTCGTAAGGCTTCGAGTACCGGGGAACGTCGGCGGTGGCCTGAGCCTCCGCCAGCGGGCACCCGCTTTCGTTGCCAGCGGCGCTGTCGGGCTGGCAAGGATTGACGTACTCGGAACGGTAACGCTGATAGTAGTCCCGGAGGTAACCCTGATTGCAGACGTCGGCTGCATCGCCGCCATCGTTTACCGACTCGATGTCCTGAGACGGTGACGCGTTATCCGCGCCGTTGGATGCGGCCGCGTCTGCCGTCGCCAAACCGTCCGCAGGCAATCCATCCACGCCGGTCGCCGGATTCGGAACGCTGCCGAATGCCTCGCGAGGGCACGCGTGATGGAAGTAGTACTCGTCGTAGCAACCAGAGTCACGCATATCGGACTGGTTATCGGAATTCGTGGTCGTCGAAGACGTCTCACTCGACTGCCCATCGACTGCCACGCTCTCCGGGAAACTGCACTCGTCAAGGCTGGCCTGATCGTCGACCTCGGCGGCTGCCGCGTTGTCCGCGACCGCCTCGGCGGGATCGTCCAGCACCGCCACGACCGACCGACCCCGCAGATCAGGGTCGCACGTGGCGTCGTCCGCCAAAACAGGTTGAAAGTCCTCCCCATGCGTTTGAATGTATCCGTCCACAAAAGGACAGGTTTCGTCGATACGGAATCCAAATCGGTTGTCATCAGTACTTGTCTGACACTTCGCCGGACTTGTCACCACGAGGGATCCCCCGAGGGCAATCAGCAGGAGTGCCAGAGAGTAGCAGGCGCGGGTCATTCCATTAATCCTCCTGAAAAACACGCAACGCGCTGGGTTAAAAAGTACACCTTTGCACGGTCTGTTTTGACCAGCCGGGAACCGTGCTCCGCTTCCGGCATCCATGAATCCTTGCTGATGTATCGTATCGGAGCACGACATTTAGGCTCATTAGGTAATTGGCGTATACAAGGAAAACAGCGCAAAGTATGAACCAGTTCGCGCGACCAGCGAGACCTGGAAAAGTATTTCGTCGGCACGGATTGCTCCGCTCGTGCCGACTGCGCGGGGATGGTCCAGGTCGAGGTCCGATGGCGTCGGATGCAGAAGCGGGTTCAAGAAATGCACGATCCGGGA
Source organism: uncultured Planctomycetaceae bacterium (assembly GCA_963754725.1). Lineage (GTDB taxonomy): Bacteria > Planctomycetota > Planctomycetia > Pirellulales > Pirellulaceae > JAAYDI01. The sequence goes on along the minus strand of CAVWHV010000038.1, from coordinate 138,964 downwards.
GAGTCGCGGCAACGTCGCAGGCGGGTTTTGGCCGCGTCGCGGCGACAAAATCCGTCGTCGATTCGCATATTCGGTTGTTGGCGGCGAATTCACTAAGCGACTGTCGGATTCACCAGGCCGGCGACTCGACCCACTTCACAGGGGCCGCCACCCCCCTGGGACGTGATGCGAGTCGGTTGTGGGGTCGTGGTATACTGCGACGTTCGAGAGCTTGCTCGGGACCGCTGTGAATCTGGCGATTCGGTTGCGGCGAGTCCTTGGCATGCGATGCCGGGTTGGCCGCTCGTAGCGAGCAATACGCTGGAAGGAGGTGTTTGATCCATGTATCGCCATCTGATCATCCTGGGCACGACGTGTGCCTTAATCGGCTTGACGCTTGGTAGCCTGCTGCATCCGATCAGTAGTCCGGTGGATCTTGCAGCGCAGGAACTGGTCAAACCTGAGGCGTCTGCAACGGCCGATTTGTCTGAGTTTACGCCCGACGAGCAGAGAAGCATTCGGGTCTACGAGGCCGTCAACCGCAGCGTGGTCAACATTACGACGCGGGCTGTGCGGACGGACATGATGTTCATGGACATCGTGCCCACCGAAGGATCCGGATCGGGCTCGATCTTCGACAAAGAGGGCCATATTCTCACGAATTTTCACGTTGTCGAGGGTGCTCAGCAGATTCGAGTCACGCTATCCAACGGCAGTTCCTACGCGGCCGGTCTGGTTGGCCAGGACCCTTCGAACGACATTGCGGTGCTACAGATCGAGGCACCTCCGGACGATCTCTTGCCCGTTACGCTGGGGGATTCGTCCCGGTTGCGGGTCGGCCAGAGGATTTACGCGATTGGCAACCCATTCGGCCTTGAGCGCACGATGACAGTCGGTATTGTTTCGAGTCTCAACCGCACGCTGATGTCCAGAAATCAGCGTACGATCAAGTCGATAATTCAAATTGACGCGGCCTTGAATCGCGGCAATTCCGGAGGTCCCTTGTTGAACGGCAAAGGGGAACTGGTGGGTATGAACACCGCGATCGCCAGTTCGACCGGTGAGAATACGGGCGTCGGGTTTTCGATACCCGTCAATACGATTCGGCGGGTGGTGGCGCAGTTGATCGAAAAAGGTCACGTCACCCGGCCCGATTTGGGACTGGCTCGCGTCCTTCAGACAGACGAAGGACTGCTGATTGCGGCGACCATGCCGGACGGACCTGCGGACCAGGCCGGCCTGAAAGGTTTCCGCCTGGTGCGTGAACAGTCCCGGCGCGGACCGTATCTGGTCGAGCGGACGAGGATCGACCAGAGTCAAGCTGACCTGATCATCGGGATCGACGGAAAACGGGTAAAGACGGTGGACGATCTGCTCACGTTCGTTGAGCAAAAGCAACCTGGCGAACGAGTTCTGGTGAGTGTGCTGCGGAGTGGCCAACAGGTGGACGTGGAGGTAACGCTGGGCGTCTCGGAGTGAACGGGCCCGGCTCCCTGGGCTCGGCTGCCAGACCGCGCGGGGGCCAACTCACGATCGGCGCCTGGGCTTTTCCTCGAAACCGCGTCCTCGACATGGGGTTCCATACCTTGGGCTGAGCGTGTTGGTTGGCCGATTCGATTCGGCGCGGTTGGCATGGCCCAGTGAGGCCGCGTCCGGGGCCAACCGAAGTGTTGCGGTGACCACGAACCGCGGCAAAAGTGGTGAGAACAGGCTGGCTCGCGGGTCGCTTCGCAAAGATAATGGATGGGGCTGAGAAGGTGCTCACGCCTGGCGGCCGCCCGCGAAGGTACTTCCTTGAGACAAAAGACGATGCGCAAGACTCTGCACGAACTCAATGGGTTGGTCTTCATTCTGGTCCAGGTGCTGCTGCTGGGCGTAGCCCCGGTGCGCGAGCCGGCCTGGGCGCAGCAGACGGATCGAGACCGGCGAAGTGGCGGGGAGAACCGTGCCGAACGTCGCGAATCGCGCGGTGGACCTTCGGGTGAATTCCCGGGCGGCGGAATGCGGGGTGGACCGCCCGGTGAGTTCCGGGGAGGCGGGCCGCCGATGTGGGGCGGTCCTGGCGGCGGCGGGCCGCCGATGTGGGGCGGTCCTGGCGGCGGCGGACCCGGCGGCGGTTGGGGGCGGGGTGGTGGCATGGGCGGCGGTGGCATGGGATTCGTGAGCCGCCTGGACGCCAACGGCAACGGCATGTTGGATCCCGAGGAGTCGCAGGGGCGTGCCCGCATGTTTCTGGAAAGCACCGGTCTCGATTTGTCGCGCCCGATTCCGATTGACCAGGTGACAAAGGCGTTTGAAGATATGCGCAACCGCCGGATGGAAGAGATGGGAGGCTTTGGGCGTGGCGAAGACCGGGGCGGGGAAGGCCGCGGTCGCGGCGACGACGGGCAGAACGAAGCGGGGACGGCCAACGTCCAGCCGCTGGTGGCTGGGTTCGGAGAGCCCGACATGTTCGATCCCGTCCCTGGGTTTGGCGACCTGGGCGAGAAATTCGCCGTCGCGATTGACGAGCAAGACATTCAGGAAGCTCAGCGCACGATGGGACGCAGTGACACGAATCAGGACGGCGTGTTGGACGCGGAGGAAATTCGCAATGGCCGGTGGGGGGACGATCCGCTCCAGACCGACCGAAACCGAGACGGCAAGCTGACGCTCAACGAACTGGCTTTGCGATACGCCGTACGGCGGGTGGCCCGCGATGGTGACTCGTCGAATTCGCGGTCCTCCAACCGCTCCGGATCCCGCGATGGCAACGGCGGACGCGGCAATCGCAATACGGCCACCGCAGCCGCCGACGGCGAGGCCCGTCAAGGCCGGGATCGCATGTTGCAGATGATGTTTGGTCGCTACGATCGCAATGGAAACGGCGTATTGGAAAAGGACGAGTGGGGTTCGTTTCCCTCGGATCCATCCGGCCAAGACACGAACCATGACGGCAAGATTACGCGCGAAGAATTCGCCGCGGCCATGGCCGCCCGGTTTGGTGGTGGCGGCGGGGAAGGCGGAGGCGACCGGTCCCGCTGGTATTCGCGCCGCGAAGGCGAAGAGGGGCCCCCGAAGGCCGGCGAGACGCCCGCCGAGGAACAGGCAGCCACCGTCGGTTCCAAGAAGTCGTACCGGTTCCGGTCGGCGGCCGAGCGGCTCGGCAAACACGAAGGGCTCCCGGAGTGGTTTGCACGGGCCGACGCCAACGGCGATGGACAGGTGAAAATGGCCGAGTACTCCACCTCGTGGACCGATCAGGTCGTGGCCGACTTTGCGCAGTTCGACCTGAACAAAGACGGAATCGTGACTCCCAGCGAGTGCGTGAAGGCCACGGAATCGGGAGCCGTGCAAGGTGCCGCGGCTCCGGTCGCGACGAGCGATCATTCCAATGCTCGTGGTGGTAGCCGCCCGCGGAGCGAAGACCGGCCAGCTCCCGACCGCAGTGAGCCGCCGGCCGAAGCAAGTTCCAGTCCCGCGGCCGCCGCACCCGCCGCGGCCGAGACCTCGGCGGCCAGCGGCGACGTGCCGCCCAAGTACATTAAGTATGCCGTGAGTTTCATCAAGCGATACGACACGAACAAAGACGGGGTGCTGACGCAGGACGAGTGGACGAAAATGAACACGGACTACTCGTCGGCGGACGCCGACAAGGACGGTCGCATCACGCCGACCGAACTCGGGGCGGCCTTCGTCAAGAAATCGTGATCCCGGAGTCTCGAGGCGCTATCAGAGACCAGCCCGTCGTTGCTGGATATTCTTCGGATTCTGCGGCGCCTACCGATCCTTGGTCGGATTACCGACAAAGCTGCCCTGGTGAAGGGCCAAATTGTCCGCCGCCTCGGCATCGCTGGTGTGAGTTGCCTCCACAATCATCGGAGGCCCATCAGGAAGACAACTACCAAGGATCGTGTCATGTCGCACAACGTTCATCGTACGATGGGTCAACAGTCGGGGCGCCGATCGTGGGCCGAGCCCTGGAAGATCAAGATGGTCGAGCCGATCACGATGAGCGACCTGCCAACTCGGCAGCACGCCATCGCGGAAGCGGGATACAACACGTTTCTGCTGCGGTCGGCAGACGTCTACATTGATCTGTTGACGGACAGCGGGACGAGCGCTATGAGCGACCGGCAGTGGGCCGGCATGATGCTCGGGGACGAAGCCTATGCGGGCAGCCGGAATTTTTACCATCTCGAAACGGCCGTGCAGACCTACTATGGCTACAGGTACCTGGTACCTACCCACCAGGGCGCGGCGCCGAGCATTTGATCAGTCAGGCGCTGATCAAGGCGGGGGACATCATTCCCGGCAACATGTACTTCACGACGACGAGACTGCATCAGGAGTTGGCTGGCGGTACTTTCGTGGACGTGATTGTGGACGCAGCCCACGACCCGGCCAGCACGTGCCCGTTCAAGGGCAATGTCGATCTGGACAAGCTGGCGGACCTCATCCAGCGGGTCGGCCCGGATCGGATTCCCTACGTAAGTCTGGCCGGTACGGTCAACATGGCGGGCGGCCAGCCGGTGAGCATGGCCAACGTGCGGGAACTGCGAACGCTGTGTGACCGATTCGGAATCCGCTTGTACCTGGACGCCACACGGATGGCCGAAAACGCGTATTTCATCCAGGAACGCGAGGACGGCTACGCGGACAAGAAAATTCCCGAAATCCTCCGTGAATTCTGCGGCTATACCGACGGCGCTGGATGAGCAGCAAGAAGGACCACCTCGTCAACATCGGCGGCTGGCTCGCGATGAATCACGAGGATCTCTACGCCAAGGCCAGCAACCTGGTGGTGGTGTTCGAGGGATTGCACACCTATGGCGGCATGGCCGGACGGGACATGGAGGCTGTGGCAATCGGCATCCAGGAATCGCTGCAGGACGACCACATGCGAGCCCGCATCGGACAGGTTCGCTATTTGGGCGAGTTGCTGACCGACTGGGAAATTCCCATCGTGCAGCCCGTGGGCGGCCACGCCATCTTCCTCGACGCTCGCCAGATCTACGACCACCTGCCGCAAGATGCGTTTCCGGCCCAGACCATGGCCGCCCAACTCTATCTGGACTCGGGCATACGCGCCATGGAGCGGGGTGTCGTGAGTGCCGGACGCGATCCTCGGACGGGCGACCATCGCTATCCGAAACTGGAACTGGTCCGGCTGACGATTCCGCGGCGTGTTTACACGCAGGCGCACATGGATGTGGTGGCGGAATCGGTAAAGGCAGTGTTCGACAATCGTCGCGCGGTCCGGGGACTCAAAATGGTCTTCGAGCCACCCTATCTACGATTTTTCCAGTCCCGTTTCGCTCCCCTCACCTGACACAGCGGCAACTGGCCGATGCACCGATTGCGGCGCGTTCCGCAGGTACGCCGCGCACGCGGGCTCGAAAAGATCGACGTTGGAGTGAGGGCATCGGCCAGCGGTCGCCTGGTGGGCGGGCTACTCCTGCGAGCCGCGACCGACATGCACGACGAACAGCACTTCCGCCTCCACGTTTTCACCCAACCTGCTGGCAGGCGACGGCGGGGCTTGAGGACGTGGTGAACCGGAAGCATCGTCCCGCGACGGTGTTTTGGCCCCCTTTCCCTCCAGCATCCAGGCGGGGACCATGCCCGCCAGGCTTTCCAGCCCCTTCAATTTTTGAGCCGGTGTTCCACGCCAACTGGGGGAAAGCGCCAGCCGGTGAGCAGCCGCGCGACGCTCGCGAAGCTTGGCCTCGCCGACGGCCGCAGCACCGGCCAGTGGATGCGGCACGGCCTGCCGCAGTTGCTGGAACAGCAACATGTCGGCTGGCATCAAGGCCATATCGAAGGACACGGCTGCGAACTCGCCCCCATTGGACTGTATGGTTCGCCAGATCTGGTCCACGTGACCGGCCTGCGCCAGGACGTAGACCAGGCCCAGATCGGAATGTGCTGCGGCCTCTGCGCCCGGGGGTGTCTTGATCGGGTCAAAAAACCGACTGCGGAGCAGTGCTTCTTCTAACGCCGGGTCGATGGGGACCGTATCTTCGACGGCCACGTGATGGGCCACCAGCGCGTTTTCAAACGCGCTGTGTTGGGCCCCTTGCGGAGTCAATGTCACATCGATCACCAGGAGCAACTGCTGCTTCCCGGAAAACGGCAGGCCCTTGGCCAACTCGCGCACCAACCGATCGGATTCGTCGGCCACAGGAAGATCACTCGGGTGGGGATCAGCCGACATGCTCACGGCCGCCGCGGCGTCGGCCGCGACGATCGCTGGAGCGGACGACAGGGCATTGTCGGAGGCGACCGAATCCGCCGGCATCGTCGGAGAAACAGGTGACACGGCGTCCGAAACGGCAACACCGTCCTGCGCAGATCGGGCATCCGAGGGCGTTGGGTTGCTGAGATCGGACTGGGCCAACCGACCGGAATCCGCTCGATCGGGTCCCGACGTTGTGTCACCCCGCGCATCGCGGGCGGTCGTCGTTTCGTCCGGCGTCGCGACGCTGGTCTCGGGTGTCTGCGCG
>CAVWHV010000038.1:0-127500 GCA_963754725.1 uncultured Planctomycetaceae bacterium | reverse complement strand
GGATACCGCTGGACGGCTCCCGCCCTCGGGCACGCCCCGACCGTATCCCACGGGTCGAAAGTAAGACATGCGTCGCACATCCCGTCGGACGGGTTTCATCATCGGCCATACATGGTGGCAGACAGCCCTGCTGGGACAGCGAGACGGGCGACGTTACGATGAAGGGGTCCCTCGCGCGTCGGCCGTGGACACCGATTCGTGACGACCGGCCCGTGGCCCGCGCCGGTAACTGATTCGAGCTTTCCGGAAGTACGCCATGCCTGCCCCTGCATCTGCTCCCGTCGCTCAAACTTGGTTTCGCCAGAAACTGACCGACCTGTTCGGAATCGACCCGCGCACGTTGGCGTTGGCGCGGATCGCCGTTGCCACCGTGCTGATCTATAACCTGGTGGGCCGGGTCCCCGATTTGCAGCTGATGTATTCGGACGCGGGGCTTTACCCGATCGCCGACGTCGCCAAGTTCTGGGGCCCCGATACACTGCGTTGGTCGTTCCACATGATGGGGGGAAGCGCCACGTTTCAAGGCGTGGTGTTTGCGATCGCGGGCCTGTTCGCGCTGCTGTTGCTGGTCGGTTGGCAGACGCGTCTCGCCACCATCGCGTCCTGGATGCTGTTGGTTTCGCTGCACACCCGCGCACCGTCTCTGGTGACCGGGGGCGACGCCTTGATCCTCATGATGTTGTTTTGGGGGATGTTTCTGCCCTGGGGTCGGCGAGCTTCGGCCGATGCATGGCGACGCGGTGATCGCGGGAATCCCGCCCCCGTGGTGTCCGTCGCGTCGGCGGCGATCCTGCTGCAGATCGCCTTCATGTACCTGTTTACGGCCTTCTCCAAGTGCAATTTCCTGTGGTTCGAGGGGAAAGCGCTGGAATCGGTCTTCCAGAATCCTCTTTTCACCCGGCCGCTGGCGGAGTGGTTCGCGAATTACCCAACGCTGCTCAGCGGCCTGACCTACGGCACACTCGTGCTGGAACTGGCGGGCCCGCCCCTGATGTTCTGTCCCTGGAAGACGCGCACGATCCGTGCGTGGGTCGTGGGTTGTTTTGTGGCTTTGCACATTGGCATCGAGCTGACGATGCACGTGGTCATTTTTTCCGAGGCTAGTCTGGCAGCGCTCACGCTGTTTACCCCCGGCACATTCTGGTCGTGCGCTGGGTCCAGCGGATGGCGCGACGGCTGCCGGGACATGCGGTCGAGGAACGATTTACCGAGCCGCCGATCCGGTATCCGGTGGCCCAACGGATCGGAACGGCAGCTGGCACCCTAGTCTGTTTGGTCGCCATGGCCTACATCGCGATCATCAATCCACTTGCCTATTTTGGCAGCCCCGAAACGATCCATCGGATTCCATTTGCCGTGCACGTGGTCCGCGACGTTTTCTGCCTGGATCAGGAATGGAGCATGTTCTCCTGTCCGGCAACGCACAACTACCGCTTCGTGGTCTTAGCCACACTCCGCGACGGTACGCATATGGACCTGCTGCGGAACAAGCCCTTCGAGGAGGTCGATCGCCCGGAGGCGGTGTCCTTGTACCGCCCCAGTGACCGCTGGGTCCAAATCATGATCGACCTGGCACGGCCCCACAGCCAGATCTTCCAGATTTCGGTGATCCGGTACTTCGCCCACCAGTGGAACGCGCAGCGGGCATTGCAGCAACAGGTGGAACACGTCCAATTGGTGTTGCTTTACGAAAAGAACCTTCGGGATCCGACGGGACCGGGTGTCGACAAGATGGTGCTGGCACAGTTTGACCCGTTCGCGGAGGGTGAATATCGCAACGGCCAGCGCGAGGGCCACTGGACGTTTCGCTATCCCAACGGCCGGACCGAAGCCACCGGTGATTTCGCGGCCGGACGGGAGCAGGGCCCTTGGACATTGTGGTACGAAGACGGGCGCAAGCAGGGCGAAGGGTGTTATGTGGACGGTCAGATGGAGGGCAAATGGACCTTCTGGTATGAAGGCGGAGAGCGGGTCGAGGCCCATTTCAGCAAGGGGCGTGTGATCCCCCGTCCTTTGGTCGCTTCGACCGACTCGGATGCGACCCCTTCGTGAGGCGTATTCCAGGCCCCACACGTAAGAATGACCCCAACGGGACTCGAACCCGTGTTGCCGGCGTGAAAGGCCGGTGTCCTAGACCGCTAGACGATGGGGCCGCCCTCAACCTGCCGATGCAGCTGAGCAATGCACGGGTATACAAGCCGGCCCACGGATTCGTCAAGGGGACTGACCGACGGTAGATGGCTCGCAGGTGGATAAAACCCAGACTGCGGCCGTGATCAAGGCAGGTGTGAAAGGAGCAGAAAGGCAAGCGAGCGGCGAGTTGGAGTCAGACTACGTTTCGGCCGTACCGGCTTCGCTGGCCGCATCTTTGTCCCGCGTCGTTTCGTTGCGCTTGATGGCATCATACACCTCGCGTCGATGCACCGGGACTTCTTTGGGCGCTTCAACTCCCAACCGCACTTTGTCCCCGCGGATTTCGACGACCACGATGGTAATGTCATCGTTGATCACAATACTCTCGTTCTTCTTGCGCGAAAGCACTAACATCGTCCCATTCCTTTGTCTGTTCGGCAATCGTTCTACGATGCCTGGACGCCCTGTGTTCCCTTTCGAGCGCGTCCCTCGTTTTTCCATGCCCGGGCGGTTCAAACATACGGTGAGCCAACCGCTTAGGCGCACAAAGTTCCTTCCTTTCACTCTACGTGCTCCTTTGCTCGAGTCAAGCAATGCGGTCGTGGCACGCTGGATTTTCCCACGAATTTCGTCGTCGCCATGCATACGACCGATACGGCCCGTGCGATTTGCGCTTCCGTGCAACTCACCCGTTCCCCAATTGCCATGAGCAGACCATGTCAAACCGTTATGCAACAGCATGTTACGCCATCTCGCCGAAGGTCCCACCGAAGGCTATCACCACTGCCTCACCACACGCCAAGCGGACTTCGCGAGAGTCGTTTTCGACGTTTCGCCGACTTTCGTTGAGTACGCGCGAGACTTGAGAGTCTCTCAGAGGTGGGGGACCGAGAGCATCACGAGCCTTCTGAGTGGTCGAGATCTCACCCTTGCCAAAACCCGATCCGCAACCTGGACACTTCGTCAGAGCACAGACCTGTGCCGACCAGGCCCTGCGGGACGAGCCGCAGTGGGGTCATTTTTTCGACGGCGGGAATCGGTGAGGGGACCATGCCAGGATCGTCGAGTTTGGCGAGCGGCACGAATGTGAGCTGCATTGCGAGTATGGTTGCGGGTATTGGGGTCGTGTCTATAATTCAATCAGAGGTGGCGCTTATTTCGGCCGTCAATCTCGGTCGGTTCCGTCCCGCGGGCCGGCCATCGACGGATGAGTGCTTCGCGGCAGCAGAGAAGGTGGTTCACGATGTGGGCTTGGCTGCGGAACGTCTGGATGGCCGTTTACACGGTGGCCCATGGACTGTGGGTCACGCTTCGGTATTGGCTGATTACCTACCGGAAAGACCGCGGGACATTTACGGAGAAATTCGCCTATCCTGAGTTGCCGGTGCCCGTGACGGCGCGCTACCGCGGTTTTCACCGATTCGACCTGACGACTTGTATTGCCTGCGATCAGTGTGCCAAGGCCTGTCCGGTGGACTGCATTTACATTGGCAAGGAACGGGTCACCAACGGGAAGGGATTCCGGATCACCGGCTACGCGATCGACTATTCCAAGTGCATGTTTTGTGCACTCTGCGTCGAACCGTGTCCGGTCGACTGCATTTTCATGGGCTCCAGCCACGATTTGAGCTGCTATAGTCGCGATGGCTGCATCGTGGACTTCTGCCGCTTGCCTTTGGAGGTGGCCTGGGGCCGCGCGACGCTGAATCCCACTGCGGTCGCGGAATGCAAAGTGATCGCGGAACCGGTGCACGGCGGACCGAATCAATAGGGCCCCATCTTCCGACGGCAGGCGGTCGTTCGGGAACGTCACAGACCTGTACGGTAGAATCGCCACGATGAGTAACAAAGCAATGATGGTTCAAGCCTCGAAACCGAGTCGGGTCTTCACGGTCGCTGAAGCGAATGCGATGCTCCCCTTGGTGCGGGCCATCACACGAGACCTCGTTCGCTTGTCACGCGAGGTCGTGGAACGGCACCAGCGTGTGGAGCATCTGAAGGCGGGGCGAAACATCACCTCCGGCGATCCCTACGATGAGGAATTGGCGCAGATCGAGGAGGAGCTGACGAAGGACCGCGAACGTCTGCACGAGTACGTGCAGGAGCTGCGTCAATTGGGGGTCGAACCCAAGAGCGGGGTGGACGGAATCGTCGACTTCCCCGCCATGATGGACGGTGAGCTGGTTTTCCTTTGCTGGAAGTATGGCGAACCGGAAATCCTGTATTGGCACTCACTCGACGGGGGCTTTTCCGCACGGCAGCCGTTAGCCACGGCGGCCATCGCCGACCATCCGGCACCCGAGGCGAATTGACGACCGCTTGCAAAGCCTCTTCGCCTACCTAAAATGCTAAGTTCCAGCGCCGCGGATTCTGTTTCCCGGTGGTCGAGTGAGTCGGATTGCGCCGCGGATATCCCAGGCCCTGTCGGGCGCGCGAACTCTGAGCCGGGAAACCCCGCTGGGAGCTGATCTGGTCGACCACCTCCGTTTCGCCGGTTTCACCGACCACAGCGAGGCCGACATGCCGGATGCCGTCACCTCGTCACTCGGAATCGTCGCGTATCTGGCGCTGTTCACGACGGTGGGAATCGTGTTCCTGCTCGTGAATCTGCTGGTGGGTCGGTTCGTGCGTCCGCAGAATCCGCACGCCGGAGAAGCTGGAGACCTACGAATGCGGCGAGCCCGCGGTGGGAACAAGCTTTGTCCAGTTCGACTTGCGGTTCTACGTCGTGGCCTTGCTCTTCATCGTCTTTGATGTGGAGGTCGCGTTTTTCTTCCCGTGGGCCACGGTCTTCGGAAAAGCCACGCACCTGGCCGACTTGCGCAGGCAGACCAGATTGTGGTGCAGGCCGACGACGGGCTGGCATTTGACCGCTCAGGCGGAATCGATTTATCGCGAACTGGGTGTGCAGCACCCGACGGTCCCGCGCGACGCGGTCCCGAGCCTGGCGGGCAAGGTGGATGCCGGCGCTCCAGAACTACAAAGGGCGGCCGACATTGTCAAACGCGGTGCTCGGCAACTGGCCCTGGTGACGATCGTCGATATTGCCGTATTTTTCGCCGTGTTGTTGGTGGGCTTTGCCTATGTCTGGAATCGCGGGTGATCTGGATTGGGTCCGGGCGTACCGCCACGGCGACCGGGCGGGACGGGTGCAGGATGCGGAGCCGGAGACGTTGGACTTGGAGCAGGCACTGTCCGCTTGAGATGAGAACTGTGTGAGATCTAGTTATGGCCCTGGATCAGGCTTTCTGTGACCAATTGAAACAGCGATTTGGCGATCGCGTGGTGACGGCTCGAATTAGACGCCCTGGACCCGTGGGTGGAGGTGGTCCCGGACTCGCTCGCAGAGATCTGTCGGTATCTGCGCGACGATCCGGCGCTGCAGTTCGACATGCTGAATTGCATTACGGGCGTGGACTTTCTGCACACCGATCCGAAGAAAGCCGCCAAAGCCACTTGGGAACCGCACCTGGACATCGTGTACCATATGTCGAGCACCGTCACGAAGCAGACGTGCGTGCTCAAGATCAAGGTCAGCCGGTGGGAAGACGGTGTCGAGGGTGCCTTGCCGGACCGTCCCCAGCGTGTGCGGCGTGTGGCCGGGTGCGAATTGGCACGAGCGAGAGGTGTACGACTTGATGGGCGTGCAGTTCACCGGGCATCCGGATCTGCGGCGCATCCTTTGTCCGGAGGATTGGGTTGGACATCCGCTGCGAAAGGACTACAAACCACCCGAGTATTACCACGGTATTCGCGACCACTGACATCCGTGGGTGATGGCGTGAGGAATCGTTACGCATGTCCGCATTGAATGACCCGCGGGTCGTCGAGTTTGATGTTCGCACCGACGAGATGCTCGTCAACATGGGGCCACAGCACCCCAGTACGCACGGTGTGCTGCGTCTCGTGCTGCGCACGGACGGCGAGGTCGTGTCGATGGCCGAACCGCACATCGGCTATCTGCACCGATGCGCCGAGAAGATCGGCGAGAACCTGTCTCCGCGCCAATGGATCCCCTACACCGACCGGATGGACTACCTGGCCGGGATGAACATGAACCTTGGCTGGTCGCTGGCCGTGGAGAAACTGCTCGGCCTCGAACTGCCCGAAAAGGCCCGGCACCTACGCGTGCTGATCGTGGAATTGAACCGCATCGCCAGCCACCTGGTGGCCATGGGCACGTATGGTCTCGACTTGGGATCTTTCAGTCCGTTTCTGTACGCGTTTCGCGAGCGGGAAAAGATCCTCGATCTGTTCGAAGAAGTCTGCGGGGCCCGGCTGACGTACAGCTACATTACGCCGGGCGGCGCGACGGGCGACCTGCCGGACGGCTGGCTGCGGAAGTGCGAGCAGTTTCTCGAGGAACTCACGCCGGTCATCTCGGACTACCACACCTTGTTGACCAGCAACGCGATTTTCATCAAGCGCACGGCCGGGATCGGCGTGTTGCCCGCGAAGCTGGCCATCGGCTACGGCTGCACCGGCCCGGTGCTGCGCGGCAGCGGCGTGGATCACGACCTGCGGCGCGATGGGGAACGCTGCTATACCGAGCTGTATGCCGGCTACAAGTTCGAAGTCATCGTGCAGAAAAACGGACATTATCCGCGGGATCACGCCTATCCACCGGTGCCGGGCGAAGCGGTTCTGGGGGACTGCTGGCACCGGTTCTACGTGCGCATGCTGGAAGTCGTCCAGTCGATGGAGATCGTCCGGCAGGCGATGGAGAAGTACCGCACGGCCGCCGGGGACTGGGGTATCCCGATCAAGCTCAATCACAAACTGCCGGCCGGTGAGGCGTACCTGGAGACGGAAGCGCCGAAGGGTCAGATGGGGTTCTATGTGGTGAGCGACGGGTCGGCGATTCCGTGGCGGGCACGGGCCCGCAGCAGTTGTTTTGCCAACCTGTCGGTGACCTCGGAACTCTGCCGCGGTTGTCTGCTCGCGGACGTGCCGGCGGTCGTCGGATCGTTGGACATCGTGTTGGGAGAGATCGATCGCTAGTGCCGGCGCGTTCCGCACGGGGGCTTGCCCGGTACCACGAAGTTGTGACATAGTTGAACGCTTTTGTACGAGAACGACGCTGTGGCCGACTTCTTTACCCATGCGTTGTCGCTCTCGGGCCGCTGGCTTATCTGCTGGCGGCAGTGATTCACTGTGCGCTGATTCTGGGTTTGGTGGCGGTGGCCGCGCTCGTTTTTATCTGGCTGGAACGGAAGGTTTCGGGACGCATTCAGGACCGACTGGGCCCGACACGGGTCGGCGGCAAATTCGGCTGGCTGCAGACGCTGTCCGACGGCATCAAGCTGATCGCCAAGGAAGACCTGGCGCCGCGAGACGCCGATCAGATGCTGTTTCGCGTGGCTCCCTACGTCAGTTTCGCCGCCAGTTTCACGGCCTTTTTGGCCCTGCCGTTTGCCGATGGCTGGGTGGCCTTCGACACCAATGTGGCCGTCTTCTTCATTCTGGCCGTCTTGGGGCTGGAGGTGTTCGGGGTCATCCTGGCCGGCTACGCGTCGGGCTCGAAATGGTCGCTGTTCGGAGCCATGCGCGAAGCGGCGCAGGTCGTCAGCTACGAAGTGCCGCTGGGGATCTGCGTCGTCGTGCCCGTGCTGTTGCGGGCACGATGAATCTGACCACGATCGCCAACATGCAGGCGGGCTGGTTCACCAACTGGCTGATTTTCCACGATCCGTTCACGTTTGCGGTGTTCTGGGTCTATTTCGCCTGTGCCCTGGCCAGCGTGAATCGCGCACCGTTCGACCTGGCGGAAGCCGAAAGCGAACTGGTGGCCGGTTTCTCACACGGAGTACTCCGGCCTGCGGTGGAGCTTCTTCTTCATGGCCGAGTACGGCTCGATGTTCCTGGTCGGCGGCCTGGCCGCGATCCTGTTCTTTGGCGGCTGGAACGGGCCGATTCCCGATGTTCGACCTGCTTGGGCTGGTCCTATGACCGGGGGCGAACGGCTGGTCTCTGACCGGCTTCCTGGCCAATCTGGCTGGCTGTGTCAACTTCATCGTCAAGGCCGTGTTGGGCGTCACGGTCATGATCTGGGTCCGGTGGACGCTGCCGCGGCTGCGGATCGATCAGGTCATGACGATGTGCCTGAAGTACTGTGTGCCGCTGGCGGCGATCTGTTTTGTCGGGGTGCTGGTCTGGCAGGTGCTGGGGCTGCCGGGTCCGAACGATTGGTTGCCGGTGCCGAGCGGGCCGGCAGGCGTGCGTGAGACCTGGGTCGTGCAGCCCGCTTCGCAGGGCGAACGGGAAACGCCGGCAGGGTCCGTGGTGGCGCCAGCTGCAGCCGCGGCCGAACGGTTCTCATCACGGCCACGGCCGGCGCCGACTGGTTCGTGGCGGACGCCGCGGGCAAGGAGTTGAGGGATGATGCTGCTGGCCGCCATCGACTGGTATGCGTTCTTCTTTCTGCTGTTTGCGCTGACTCGCCTGCGTCTTTGCGGCGGCCGTGCTGTTCACGAGCAACATCGTGCGCATGGCGTTTTATCTGACGTTTCGCTGGGCGCGACGGCCGGTCTGTTCTTTCTGGCCGGTGCCGAGTTCATTGGCGCGATGCAGTTGATGATTTACGTCGGCGGCACGCTGGTGCTGCTGATTTTCGGCGTGATGCTCACGGCCCAGGCACCGTTCATCTCGCATGCGCACGCGCAGCGGCGAGTGGATCCTGGCGCTGATCGCCGGCGGCGGACTGCTGTTGCTGCTGCTGGCCACGGCCTTCGGCGTGCGAGCAGCTGGCGTACAGCGCGCAGCGGCGGACGAACTGCCGCTGGCCGAAGCACAGACCGCCACGGCCGTCGGTGCTGGACTGGCCGGGGTGCGCGTCGATCGGCTGAACGTGCGTCCGGACGAGCCGGCAGCTGGCTGATCATACTGTCCGGGTACTTGCTGCCGTTTGTGATTGTCTCGGTGCATCTGCTGGTGGTGCTGGTCGGTGCCGCCTACCTGGCGCGCACCAAGTCCGGCGAGCGGACTCGTCCGAGAGACCAGCCCGCAGTCAGAGGTGTTCGGCATGACGCCTTGTTCGCTCAGATTACCGTTTCGCATTACCTGGCCGTGGGAGCGGTGCTGTTTGTCACCGGCGTCGCTCTGCATGGCGACCAAGCGCAACGCGCTGGGAGTCCTGATGGGCATCGAACTGGTGCTGAACGGCGCGAACGTGAATTTCGTGGCGTTTGGCAGCGAGTATCTGCGGCCGCAGTCGCTGGGACTCGACGGCCAATTGATCGCCTTGTTTGTGATCGTGCTGGCGGCCGCCGAAGCGGCCGTGGCGCTGGCGATTGCGTTGAACTTCTACAACAACCACACCACGATTGACGTCGACAAGGCGGACGACTTGAAGGGCTGATGGACACCTCGCTCTACCAAGGCTGCTGGGCCTCGCGGTCCTGCTGCCGCTGGTCTCGTTCTTCGTGATCCTGTTCGTGGCTCGCGGCTGGCAAGCCATGCGGCACGGGCGGCTACGTCGCGACCGGCGCGATCGTGGCGGCCGGCGTGCTTGTCGTTCTGTGAGCTCTGGTCATCTGGCTGGCGCATCATCCGCTGTCCGCCGAGCGCGCAGCACGGAGCGGGCACACGCGGCGCATCCCGACGTCGCCCGACACTGACCCTTGTGCGAGCGTACGCTGGCCCACGAGCACCGTGGCGGGCGAGTCCGGCGACGATCGACGTCGCCAGCGAATCGCGCCAGCGGCGCGCACGTCAACGGTCCGCCGGCTTACTACGCCGGCGACTACTACCGCTGGGCCAGTTCGGCAAGCTGCGGCTGACGATCGGCTACTACATCGACTCGCTGACGATCGTCATGTTCTGCATGGTGACGCTGATCGCCTCGTGCATTCACTTCTACGCGATGGGGTACATGCACGATGAACTGCACGACGGTCACGGACCACGAAGTGACGCTGCGAGAACGGCTCACACCTGCAGCGGCCGGGCCGCTTCTCGCGCTTCTTCCAGTACATGTCGCTGTTCTGCTTCAGCATGCTGGGCCTGGTGCTGGCCGGCAACATCGCGATGGTGTTCGTGTTCTGGGAGCTGGTGGGCATCTGCTCCTACTTCCTGATCGGCTTCTACATCGAGCGCAAGAGCGCCTCGCAACGCGGCGAACAAGGCGTTCATCGTCAACCGCGTCGGCGACTTCGGCATGATCATCGGCCTGATGGCCCTGTGGGCGCGGTCTGGGCACGTTCGCGTTCGGTGACGTGCGACGGCGATGGCAACGGCGCGATCGAAGCCGTCGAGCCGGGCATCTTCAGCCTGGTGCGGCCCGCGCGGAGGATCACTGCACCTCGCCACGCCGGACGGCATGGTGCTGGCCGATGCCCGGGACGAGATCGCGGCAATGGGCGCAGGCACACCCGACGGCTTCGACCAGGCCGAAGTGCCAGGCACTTGTCGCGGAGCTGGAACGTGCGGCACGGCGGACCGGACGGCACGGGGCGGCGTTACGGCTACTGGCTGCTGGTCGTGGCCGGCGTCGGCATCTTCTGCGGCTGCGTCGGCAAGAGTGCCCAGTTCCCGCTGCACGTCTGGTTGCCCGACGCGATGGAAGGCCCGACGCCCGTGTCGGCCCTCGTCCACTCGGCGACGATGGTCGCCGCCGGCGTCTATCTGGTGGGCCGATTCTATCCGGTGTTCGCGCCGGAAGTGCTGCTGGTGATCGCCGTCGATCGGCTGCATCACGCTGTTCATGGCGGCCACGATCGCGATCACGGCCACCGACATCAAACGCGTGCTGGCCTATTCGACGGTCAGCCAGCTGGGCTACATGATGCTGGCCCTGGGCGTCGGCGGCTGGGTGGCCGGCTGATGCACCTGATCACGCACGCCTTCTTCAAGAGCCTGCTGTTCCTGTGCTCCGGCTCGGTGATTCACGCCGTGCACACCAACGACATGACGGAGATGGGCGGCCTGCGGAAGAAGATGCCGATCACCGCCTTCACGATGCTGATCGGCTGCCTGGCGATCGCCGGGATCGGCATTCCGTTTGTGATCGGCCTCAGCGGTTACTACTCGAAGGACCCGATCCTGGAGCAGGCGTTTTCGTTCGCTGCGCGCGCAATCGCATCGGCTTGGCCGAGCGTGTTCTTCGTGGCGGCGGCCGGCGGTGCGGCGATGACGGCGTTCTACATGTTCCGCATGTGGTATCTGACGTTCGCCGGCAAGCCGCGCGATCACGCATCGCTACGACCACGCCCACGAATCGCCGCGCGTGATGTACGTGCCCGCTGATCATCCTGGCCGTGTTCGCCGTGGCGTGTGGCCTGGCAGGCTCCGTTCGGATCGCTCGTCGCTGCAAGGATCTGCTGGAGCAGTCGCGGCCGGCGGGAACGCTGACGTACACGGTGTCCGGTGCCTGGGTGCCGATTGCCGTGGCCGAGCGAACATTTGGCTCACGCAGCCGGAGAATTATCGATCGATTGTGGTCCGGTCACCTGGCTGGCGTTCTGCACCGCGTCGGCGGCATCGCCTTGGCCACGTCATGTACTGTTCGGACGGCTCAATCCCAGCGAAGTGAGCCGGCAGTTCTGCGGCCGCTCTACCGGTTCCTGCGGAACAAGTGGTGGTTCGACGAGTTGTACGATGTCTGTTTGTGCGTCCGGCGCACGCGATCGCGCGGTTGGTGCGCGGCGCTCGACCGGCGTTGGATCGACGGGTTCATTGACGGCTCGGCGCGGCTGGACCACGCGGTTTGCGCCGTTCTGGGACGTGGCTCGGCGGATCGCACGGTCTGATCGACGGCTTCGTGAACCTGTTCGCGGCCGCTGGACGTATCGGCTTGGGTCGTCTCGCTGCGCGGCCTCGCAGACCGGCCAGCTTGCGGCAGTACGTGATGTTCCTGGTGGTGGGTGTGATCGCGGTTTTCCTGATTAGCAGCCTCTTTCTAGAGCGTTATGAACACACTACGCTATTCTGGCTCAGTCTGATTGTCTTCCTGCCGGCGCTCGGTGCGCTGGTGATTGCGTGTCTCCCCAAGGCACGACGTGGAATTGCTGCGGTACTTCGCGCTGGCGACGACGGCGGTCACGTTCGTCCTTTCGCTCGGTGGCCTGGCTTTGGCCGGATTCCCAGATCGTCTTTCCAGACCGGCGTCGGCACGATGCAGAACATGTTCGTGCTGGACTGGATTCCCTCGTTCGACATCTCACTATTCCATGGGCGTCGACGGCATCAGCCTGCCGCTGGTCATGCTGACCACGTTCGTCTGCCTGCTGGCGATGGGCGCCAGTTGGTCGATCACCAAGTACGTCAAGGCCTACTGCATTCTGTTCCTGCTGCTCGAAACCGGCATGATCGGCGTGTTCCTGGCGCTGGACTTCTTCCTGTTCTACGTGTTCTGGGAAGTCATGCTGCTGCCGATGTACTTCCTGATCGGCGTGTGGGGCGGTCCGCGCAAGGAATACGCGGCGATCAAGTTCTTCCTGTACACGCTGGTCGGCAGCGTGCTGATGCTGATCGCGATCCTGATGCTGTACTTCAACAGCGATCTGCGCGAGCTTTGGCGGACCTGTCCGATCTGCACGGCGACGTGGCCAATCCGCGCGTCGGTGCTGGAGCGAACTGCACGTGTCGGACGCGGCGACGGCAAAGTTGCAAGCCGATCCGACAAACGGCGGCCACGGCAGCTGCACACGTTCAACATCCTGGCGTTGGCGGCCGATGGGCCAGCACACGGAGCGTTTTCGAGTCGACAGTGCTGCAGTGGTGGGCGTTCCTGCTGCTGTTCATCGGCTTCATCATCAAGGTGCCGTCGGTGCCGCTGCACACGTGGTTGCCGGATGCGCACGTCGAGGCTCCGACGCCGATCTCGATGATCCTGGCCGGCGTGCTGCTGAAGATGGGCGGCTACGGCATCATTCGCATCTGCTATCCGATCTGCCCGCACGGCGGCTACGATCTGGCGTATGTTCGTCTGTGCGATCGGCGTGGTCAGCATGGTCTACGGGGCCTTTGCGGCCCTGGCTCAGACGGACTTCAAGCGGATGGTGGCCTACAGCTCGCGTCAGCCACATGGGCTACGTCGTGCTGGGCCTGGGCGTCTGGTCGGTGCCTACGCCGGCACTGGCTACAATCCCGACTACTGGAACATGGGCGTCAAGGGCGCCATGTTCCAGATGATCGCCCACGGCATCAGCTCGGCCGGCATGTTCTTTATGGTCGGCGTCATTTACGACCGCGTGCATCACCGCAACCTGAACGAATTCGGCGGCCTGTTCGGCAAGATGCCGGTCTACACGGCCCTGTCGATCGGCATTTTCTTCGCCGGCCTTGGGACTGCCCGGCCTGTGCGGCTTCATCGGCGAAGTGTTCGTCGTGCTGTCGGTGTGGAACTACAGACAGATCCTGGCGGTGATCTCGGCGTCGGTCGTGATTCTGACGGCCGCGCTACATCCTGTGGGCGATCCAGCGCGTGTACCTGGGACCGGAGTACCGAGGGCCCGCACGCCGAAGCGTTGACGCCGAGCACGGCTCCGCGAGAACGCGATTGCCGGCGTGCTGTTCGTGTTCGCCATCCTGTTGGGTGTGTTTCCCCAGACGTTTGTCCTGCGGTACATGGACCGGACGATCGATCGGCAGGTCGACGCATTGGCCGAGTGGACGCGAGCGGGTGAAGTCTCCGCAGGGCGTGGCCGCGCCGGCGACCGACGTAACGCGGCAGACCGATCGGACGTCGACAGACCCCGGGGCGAAGGTGGGAGCCGTCGCTCGTCGATTCCATCTCACCGCATCGCCCCTGACAGGGGCACCGATCCCGGAAGAAACGCCGCGTCCGTTTGAACAGAGAGACTGATCGTGAACCTACACGACCTTGTCAGCCAGTTGATCATCGACACGAAGGGCTCGGCCGATGCGAGCTTCCTGAGTGTCACTGCGGATTCGAGCCTCGGGGCGTTTTCTGCCCGAGATCGTGCTCTGCGTCACGATCCTCGTCGTGCTCGTGCTCCGCCTGTTTCGCGCCAGCCGCCGCATCGATGCGGCCTGGATGGCCCTGGCTCGGTGCGCTGCTGGCCTTGTGGGTCGCCGCTCCCTGGCGCCTCGTCACGGACCCGGCGTCCTTTGCGCGAATGGAGATCTTCACCGGCATGCTCGTGTACGACGGTTTCACCGTCTTCATGCGGGGCGTGCTGTTGCTTTTCCTCGTGCTGTTCATCGTGTTCACGAAGCTGTCGGGCGTGCCCGACCGCGAGGACGGCCCGGACGTCTACGTGCTGGTGCTGGGAGCGACGCTCGGGTTTCTGCCTGATGGTCGCGGCCAATCACCTGCTGATGGTGTTCCTGGCGGTGGAGATGGCCAGCGTGCCGTCGTACGCCTTGGCCGGCCTGCTCAAGGCGCGATCGACTAGCCAGCGAAGCGTCGCTGAAGTACGCCGTCTACGGAGCCGGTGCGGCGGGCATCATGCTGTATGGCATCAGCCTGATCGCGGGCCTGGTCAACGCGGTGCACCTGCCGACGGTGGCCCTGCGGCTGTCGACTGCGCTGCCCACGATGGGTGCCGAGGAACTGACGGTCCTGGGGCTGGCCTGCCTGATGATCGCGGTCGGCCTGGCCTTCAAGTTGTCCGCCGTGCCGTTTCATTTCTGGTGCCCCGACGTGTTTGAGGGGGCGACGGCCGAGATTGGTGGGTTCCTGAGTGTCGCGTCCAAAGCGGCGGCCCTGGCGCTGCTGGTGCGGGTCGTCGTCGGTTTCGGCTGGCTGGCGCCGGAGGGTGTCCATCCGGGCGAACGGTCGGCGGCGATCGCACCGTCTGGTTCCGCACGGTCTGGCGGAGCGCAGGCCTGTTTTCGATTTGCGGACACGGTGGCCGCGGCGTCCGTCGCATCCATCCCGCTCCAGTGATTCGGATCGGACGACGGCGGTCAGCGAGGGGCAACGCGGCCTTGGATCCGGTGCGATCCACGCTGGCCAGCTTGATCGCCCTGCTGGCGATCGTCACCTGCACGTTCGGCAACCTGGCCGCCTACGGTCAGACGAACATCAAACGGCTGTTGGCCTATTCGACGATTGCCCACGCCGGCTACATGATGATGGCCGTGCCGCCGATGCTGGCGTTGCTGGGGAGCGACGTGCGCGGAGCGCAGAACGCGGTCGGCGCGCTGGTGATCTACATCGTCGGTCTACTTGTTCATGAACCTGGGCGCGTTCGCGGTGGTGGCTTTCTTGCGCAACGCGATGCACAGCGAGGAGATCGCCGACTATGCGGGGCTGCTGCGCCGTTGCCCCGGTGTCGCGATCTGTTTTTCGATCATTCTGTTGAGCCTGATCGGGCTGCCGCCGCTGTCGGGATTCCTGGGCAAGTTCGCGGTTTTCGCCGCTCTGACCGACGCGTTTCGTGCGACCGGCAAAGCCTACCTGATGGTGTCTGCTGTTCGCGGGCGGCTTGAACTCGGCGATCAGCCTGTTCTACTACCTGCGCATCGTCCGGCTGATGACGATGATGCCCGAACCGGAATCGCACCGGCCGTTTTCGTTGCCCTTGGCGTCATCTCCGGGCCTGTATGTGTTGCTCATTACGCTGCCCACGGCGCTCTTGATTCTCGGATGGGAGCGACTGAACGCGCTGGCCTTGGCCGCCGTTCGGTCGTTGTTTGTTTAGTCCCACGACTTGATTGGCGCAGCAGCCCGGTGCTGGGTTACTTGTGCTGCAGGAAAGACATCGCATGACCGTCGTGACCACGAACGAAATCCTGAATCGCCTGCTGGTGATCCACAATCGTTCGCTGCCGATCTTTTTGACGTACGCACCGCCCTGGTGGCGGGACGAGGACGGTCGCGTGGCGGAGGTGTTGGCCGACGTGGCTTCGGATCAGCTCCGGATCGCGGATCGGATCGGGAAATTGATCGTAGACCATGGCGGAACGGTGCCGTCCGGACAGTATCCGGATCGGTTCTCAGCGCTGCACGACCTGGCGTTCGACTTCCTGCTGGTGGAGCTGATTCGGTACCAGGACCGGACGGTTGCCGCCATCGAGAAGCTCGTGCCCCTGCTATCGCGATCCTCCATGGCTCAGACTTTGGCCCAAGAAGCACTGGGGATGGCCAAAGCTCATCGCGATCTGCTGGCCGATCTGCAGCATGACTTGGCCGCGAGACCGGCCTGAGGCCGGTTCCCCATGTCCATGGAACTCTTCGACACACACGCCCATCTGGACGACGAACAGTTACCGCGGAACTTGCCGCCGTGGTCCAACGCGCACGGGAATCCGGCGTGTGCACGCTGCTGGCGGTGGGGACCACTCGAGCGTCGAGCGAAGCGACCGTCCAGATCGCACACCAGTTTCCACAGGTCTATGCGGCCGTCGGTATCCAACCCAACTACGGCAGCCAGTCCTCGGCGGACGATTGGGATCGCGTCGTCGAATTGGCCCGGGACCCGCGCGTGCGAGCGATCGGGGAGACGGGGTTGGACGCGTACTGGGACTTCACTCCGTTCGACATCCAGCAGCGTTTCTTCGATGCCCATCTGCGGTTATCGCAAGCGACCGACCTGCCGGTCATCGTGCACATGCGAGACTGTGGTGCGGCGACGGTCGAAATGCTGCGGGCGGCGTACGCACGGGGTCGGCTGAGCGGCGTGATGCATTCGTTCACGGGCACCTTGGAAGTCGCTCAGCAGTGCCTCGCTCTGGGCCTCTACATCAGTTTTGCCGGCATGGTGACCTTCAAAAAGGCGGATGAACTGCGCGATATCTCCCGCCGGATACCCGAGGACCGCCTGGTCATCGAAACCGACTCGCCGTATTTGGCTCCGCATCCTCATCGGGGAAAGAAACCGAACGAGCCAGCCTGGCTGGTGCACACGGCTCAGTGCCTGGCGGACGCCCGCGGCGTGCCCTTGGAGGTGTTTGCGGAATACACCACGGCCAACGCCCGGCGACTGTTCGGCGTGGAATAGGGCAAGTGAATGCGTGTTAGCGACTGGCTCGATCCGGCTCGGTCGGTCGGACCCAGGTCTGCCCCTTCTTGTAGCGATTCGCACGGTCGATCACCGTGGCGTCCCCGCTGGTCTGAATCACCTTGTCCAGCGCCTGCTCGAACTCCGCTTTGTTCGACTCGCGCAGGCTGCGATGGTGCGCGAGTTCGACCACGGATTGGCATGCCTGCCGGGCAAAGGCCGGCTGATCCAGGTAGGGCACCAGGAAACGCAGGGTTTCCACGATGCGGATCGCCTGAGCGCGTTGCAGCACCAGATTGCGTTCCGTGTCGCGCGTGCACATGCCCATGGCCGTACGGAGCGATTCCAGCTTCTCCGCATCGGTCCGACCGTCCGGCAAGGCCGCGACGCGAATCAGGCCCCGGAGTGCTGTCGTGCGATGTTCGGGGTGTTCGTCCTTCTGCGCCAGCTCCATGAGTCGCGCGGCAATCGATGCGTCGGGCCAGTTGCACAACGCACGGAGCCCCATGTCGTGCAACGTGGGATCAGCGTCGCCAATCGCCGCTTCCAGAATGGTCAAGGCGGCGGGGCCGCCGACGCGTCCCAGGGTCGGCAGCAGAGCCCGCCGGTCGCTCTCCTGCATTGTGTTCATGGCGGCCAGCACAGATTCCGCCCGCTGCCCCGCATCGGCCGTTCGACTGCAAACGGACATCACGGCTTTCTCGGCCGATTCGCGTTCCCGACCTGGCTCCGCTCGGAGCACTCCCTGCACCAGTCCGGGGATATGTTCGGGGCCTGCCAACTGTCCGAGCGCAGCCATCGCCGCAGTGCGCACCAGCGGGTCGTCGGCCACGGCGGCGGAAAGCATATCGGGAATCGTGTCGACCGCGCGACGCGCCGTGAGGATCTCCAGCAGCGTCACGCGCAGTGGTGGTGCCGCCTGGTTCATTTCGACGGCGATCGTGCGAGCCACCGAGTCGCCGGGCAGGCGCACCAAGCTCGTCCGAGCAACGGTTTGCTCGGCCGGCGAACCGGTCCGTAAGAACTGCATCAACAACGGCGAGTCGGCTGGTTCACCCAAGAAACCCACGGCCCCGATCGCCGCCAGCCTCACCGCCTCATCCTGGCTCGTGGCAAGTGCAGTCAGCACGGCGGGCCGCGCGGCGGGATCTCCGCGATCGGCCAGAGCGCTCAGCAGCCCCACCTGGGACTCTCGCGGCAATTTCGAGAGCAACGCCGCAAACTGCTGCGTGGCCGCCTGACCCTTGGCCGCCGTGCGGACCTGCTCCAGTCCCAGGCGCGCGCAGATCCTTGTCCTTCTCGCTCAACAGATCGACGACCATCTGGATGAGTTCGTCGTCGGTCTGTTCCTCGGCGAACGACCCGTGTGTCGAAGCGCCCATGACAATCAGGCAAACCATGGAACCCAACAGCAAGCGGGTGGCCTTCACGGCAGGAATCTCCTCGGAAGCGACCTGGGGACCGACGCCCCTCACCCCAACCCTCTCCCCGGCAAAGCCCCGGGGAAGGGGGGGCAAGAGATCGGAAATGTACATTCGAGAG
Source organism: uncultured Planctomycetaceae bacterium (assembly GCA_963754725.1). Classification (GTDB taxonomy): domain Bacteria; phylum Planctomycetota; class Planctomycetia; order Pirellulales; family Pirellulaceae; genus JAAYDI01. The sequence continues at coordinate 108,919 of CAVWHV010000038.1, read as the reverse complement.
TCCATGACGGCGCTGCCCGCCACCCCGAATCCACCGGAGTGGACTTCACCTGGGGGTGCGCGTCCCCAGGTCGGCAGTTGTCGCTGGCGGTTACTCGGATTTGCCGGCACAGGCCAGCATGCCGCGCGTGGCCGCCAGGCGAACGTGCTTGGGCTGATCATCGCCGGTGTACTTTCGGTACACCGCCAGCGCTTCGGCCTTCTTGCCGTCCGCCAACAGCTGTTCGGCACATGCCAGAGAGGCGTCCGTGATGGCGAGACGGACTTCCGCCCGGCTCGACTTGGCTTTCGCCAGGGCCTGGGTCGCTTCCGGTGTACGGATGTCGCCCAGGGCGAAGGCCGCTGCGCAGGGCCACGGCCGGGTCGGCGTCGCCGAGCAAGGCGGCGAGCGCGGGGACGCTGGCCGCGTCCTGTCGCACGCCCAGCGATCCAATCACGCCCACCTTCAGCTTCCCGCTGAGTTGTGGCAGCGCGTCGCGCATCGCTTGGGCCGCTTCCGGCGCCGGGATGCGTTCCAAGGCGTAGCGGGCCATGTGGGCGTTGCTCCTCGTCGGCCAGCAACTCGGCCAGCGCCGGGACGGACGCCGCCGTTCCGATGACCATCAGCAGGCGGCAGACGACATCCTTCGCGTCGCGTGACACGTCGGTCTTCAGCACGGCGGCCAGGCGGGTCTCCAGTTCCTGGCGGGCCTCGGCGTTATCGTGCGTGGCCACCACGGCCTCGTCGATGGGTTCAGAGCACTTCGATCCGTACCCCAGTCGTAAGTCTTCAGTGCTTCAAAGCTTGGTCCAATGCGTCCAGTTCCATATCGAGTTCCCTTGTTCAGGTCCAGATTCGCGTGGGAAAGGTGGGAAACGGTGGAGATCACAGTTGCCACGGTTCGCGGCGGGCGCGATCGAGAAAGCGATTGGCTTCCTCGTCGCCGGGGAACTCCTGCTTGCTCGCGTCCCATTTCAGCGATCGCTGCAACGTGTACGCGATGATGCCCAGGTGGCTGACCATCACCGTGTTGACCGCCAATTCGATGTCGCGGAACGGCCTTTCGCGGGTCTTCACGCACTCGATGAAGTCGCCGTAGATGCCGCCCGTTCCCTTGTAGCTCGGCACCGGCTTGGCCGGCCGCGTTTCGCCCGGCGTGCCTTCGACCTGCAAGTTGTCCGTGTCGGGCTTGTTGTGGTACAGGAGCATCCCGTTGGGATACCGATACGACAGATACTTTCGGCCATTGTCGTCGTGGTAGGTGACTTCCTCGGGCTGCAGTTCGCGGACATCGACGGCGAACGTCGCGCCGCCGAAGTGGTGCGCGCCCCAGTCGGTCATGCCGCCGCCGGAATAGTCGACGTAGGATCGCCAGCTGTTGCCGCCGGTGCCGAAGTTGCCGTCGCAGCGGTCTTCGTTGTAGGGCGCCCAGGGCGCGGGGCCGAGCCACATGTCCCAGTCCATGTCGGGCGGGACCGCTTCCGCCGGCAGATTGCACGGCTGCGAGAGCGGGCCGACGTTGACGTTGATCGACTTGATCGTGCCCAGTTCGCCGCCCCAACACTTGTCGACGATGCCGCGATAATCTTCCAGCACGCGCTGGCTGCCGCCGGAGACGACGCGGGCGTAGCGGCGCGCGGCTTCGACCATCAGCGGGCCTTCGCGCAGCGTCCGCGTCTCCGGCTTCTGGCAGTAGACGTCTTTGCCGCTGCGGCAGGCCTCGATCACCATGATCGCGTGCCAGTGATCGGGCGTGGCGACATGGACGGCGTCGATGTCGGTGCGGGCCAACAATTCGCGGAAGTCGTTGTAGGCCTGGCAGTCCGTGTTCTTGTAGTGCTTGTCGACCTTGCCTTTGGCCGCGTCGCGAACGCCTTTTCGCACGTCGCAGACGGCCACGTACTGGACATCGGAGCGGCCGAGAAAGGCGCCTTGATCGCCGCTTCCCATGTTGCCGATGCCGATGCCGCCCATCACGATCCGGTCGCTGGCCGGCGGGATATCGTCCTTGCCCAACGCCGTTGACGTGATCACGTAGGGCACGGCGAGGGCCGCACCGGCCGTCTTCAGAAACTCGCGGCGCGTGGGATTGCGGGAGCTACCCATACTTGTTTCCTCTTCGGGGTGACGTGGAGGGGATTCACATTCCTGCCGGCCAGGAACGTTGGTGCAGACTTTCGTTTGTCAGGGCGAAAACCACCCTGCGTGTCGAACGGTGGTCGACAGCCTACTCATTTCCAGTTTGAGGCATGCAGGGGCCTCATCCGGATTCGAAGCGGCCAGAATTCCTATGTACTGCGCGGTATCGCTCGTGTCCAGGGCCCGGGCGGAGGGCAAACCACGGGCGTAGCCCACATCAGGCACGGGATTCCACGAATTCAGGCCACTGCTGGTGGGGGATGACTCCGGCCTGGAAACCGCGCTGCAGCAGCGTGGCTACGGCCTGCCGTCCACGGGGGCCGAAATCGAGCGTCCAGTCGTTGACGTACATGCTCACAAACGCGTCGGCCTTGGCATGGTCCAGACCGCGGCCAAATCCGAGCGCATAGGCGAGTGCCGCCTCACGATGCTCCAGACCGTAGCAGATGCTGGCATGCAGCAACCGATGCACGTCGCTAATGCACTCGGTCCCCAAGTCCTTGCGAATCGCGTTGGCGCCCAACGGCAGCGGCAGATCCGTTTCCTGCATCCACCACTTGCCCAGATCCACCACCAGTTGCAGCTGGTCCGCCTGGTAGGTCAACTGGCCCTCGTGAATCACCAGCCCCGCATCAATGCTGCGGCCCTGGTGTTGCCCGTCGCGCGTCACCTCCAGAATCTCATCGAACGGCACCACGACGTGTTCGAAATCGCAGCCGAGGTACAGCCGCAGGGCCAGGTAGGCCGTAGTCAGAGTCCCGGGAACGGCAATCGTCGCCCCGCGCAACTGCTCCCACGAAAGGGCTCGCCGTCCCACCACGACCGGACCGTAGTTGTCACCCATGCTCGCGCCACACGTGCACAGGATGTAGCGGTCGGCCAGATAGGCGTAGGCATGCAGGCTGACCGCCGTCAGTTCCAGTTCGCCCCGTTGGGCTCGTCGGTTCAGCGTTTCGATATCGACGAGTTCGTGGACGAACCGGTAGCCGTTGGTGTTGATTTGGTCGCAGGCCAGCGCGTAGAACATGAACGCGTCGTCGGGGTCGGGACTGTGGCCCACGCGGATCAGCCGCTTTGTGTCGCTCAAGGCAATGTCCTTTCTCAGTGGTCGAGCGGGCCGCTTCCGCCGTTGGAGGCGCGGTGCGGCAAGAAACGGGGTGCCGCGTACGGGCTCGGTCAAAACCCCGCGCAACATCCTGGGATCCGCCGATTGTAGCACATGCGGCAAAGGTGGAGCAGCGTATCGAGCGTGGCCGGCCGTCAACCGCAGGCTCAGGCTTCCAGCGAAAATCGCTCCGGTGGCCGCACCACATGACCCGGCAGAGCGGGGAGGGGCGGGGTGCCCGACGAGCAGTCGCGGGCGGTGATCTCCCGGCCGCCAAAGGGCGCGGTTCCGTCACGCGGAGGTGGCTCGGGCATCTTCTCGCACAGTTGCCGCCACGTTTCGCGTTCCTCGCCGAGCACCTCCACGACGTCGCGCACTTTCTGGCAATCGTTGTGCAACGAGGCTTCGGCCAACTGCCGGAAGAGGAACCGGTAGATGGCCTTCACCTGTTCAGCGACCGTCGCGTGATCGGCATGAATCGCACCATATAATTCCGCGATGATTTCCCGGCACCGAACCAGTGCGTTGAAACGAGCTTCTTGCTGCTGTTCGTTGTCCCACAGCTCAATGCTTTGACGGGCGAACCGCAACGCTCCGTCGATCAGCATCAGGCGGAGCCGTTGCGGAGTGGCCGTGCGGACTTGAGCTTCCAGATAGGCGTCGCGAGCTGTGGGCGACATGCAGAATCCCTCCCTGCAGCACATTCATGGTCCAGTGGTTTGACTAACTCTTGGGAGTGACCGCGATCGACGCGAGCGACTCCACGACGGACATGTTCGCTTTGATCTTGGAGATGGCGATTTCCATATTGTAGTAGTAGAGCAACAGTCGCTCTCGTTCTCGATCCAGTCGCTGATTGAAGAAGTCGATCTTCTCGGTGTGCGCCTCGATGGTCCGCTGCAGGATGTCGTTGCGAGTGATCAGCAGCGAATTGCTCACACCGGCAATCGACTCGATGACGCCGTCCAGCTTCTTGGCGAAGCCGAGGTCTTTATCGGTGAAGAACTGCTCGACAGCCTCGGGGTCCGCCGCGAAGGCGTCCTTCAACTTCGTCTCGTTCAGTTCCAGTTTGCCTTCCTCGTCGGCACTGATCCCCAGTTGTTCGAGCGAACGAACGGACCCGACCCCGAAGAACCGGCCGGTGAACAGGCGGGACAACCGCGACTCGACCTGCAACACCTCGCTCGACCCGAAGAGGATTCCAGTCGTTTCCGCTTTCGCGTCGTAGAAGGTCAGCGAGTCAATCTTGTCTCGCAGCTTGTTGTACTGATCGACCAGCACCTTGACACTGCTGACAAGGCTCTTGTCGGTCGTGCTGACGTTGATCGTGACCGGTGTGTCCGACGCTCCCCCCACGCTCAACTGGAGGCCCTCCACGACGTTGGAGAACCGGTTGCTGCTGGAGGTTGCCAGGATTCCAGCGCCCGGCAGGTCGGACGATCCCGCTTGCAGAATCGCATCTTCGGCCGCGGCCAATTCCCGAAATGACAGGCCCATTTCGGACGCGTCGAGCAGCATTTCTCCTTTCGATCCCGCCACTCCGCTGGACAGAACCAGCCGATAGGGCGTCATGCCACTGCCGCTCTGAAACACGCTCGCCGTCACACCCAGATTCAGTTCGTTGATCTTGTTCACGACGTCGTCGAGCGTGTCGTCTGCTGCCAGGGTCAGCGTTGTGGTTGTGGAGCCGTCGATCACTTGCGTGGGTGTTCCGTTGAGGTCGATCGTCTTGGCGGTGCCCGCGATGCCCAAGTCGGCCGCAGACTTGCCTGTGCCGGCGTCCTGCACCGTGAGCTTGCCGCTCCCGCCCGCCCGGTCGACGAGCGAAAGTCCGTCACCCGTCTCGTTGATGCGGGCCTCCACGGCGATGTCCAGCCCATTGATCAGATCAATCACGTCGCCGACGGTTTTCGCACCCGACGTCCGCAGGTTCACGGCACCGGTCTTGCCCGCGGAATCGACGATGGTGAAGGAGCCCAGCCGAATCCCGTTTCCATTCTTCAGTGCTTCGAGACGCAAGTTCTCGTGAAATACTTGCAGACCAAGTGACCCGCTGTTGACACGGTCGGCAGCGCCCTGGAATGCCATGCCCAATTTGTCCGCCGTGTTGGTGGCATCCGCGTTGGCCACCACCAGATTGCCGGCGGTCGCGCCGGAAGTATCTTCCAGCAGGATGCCGTTTCGCGCCTCGTTGATCGAGGCCTGGATGTGGAGGCCAGACTGATTGAGCAGTTTCAACACGTCACTCAGCGTCTCGGCGGTGGCGAGGTTCACGGTGGCTGACGCACCACTGCGGTCGGTCAACGCGACTTGTCCGAGCGTCCCCAGTCCCCGGCCGCCGCCCAGGCTGCCCAGCAGCGGACTCTTCAGACCTCCCAGGAGACGCCGTCCCGTGATCACGCCGCCGAGGGCGTTCGTCGAGAGGCCCAGGTCCTCGGCCAGCGTGCCTCCCACAGCGCTCGCGATCTGGAACGTCCCGCCGGTGCCGGCGGTCAAATCGGTCAGCACCAGTCGACTGCCGTCCGAACTCACCTCCGCGCGCAGGCGGGCGGGGTCCGCCGCGTTGAGCTTGTCCAGCAAGTCGCCGACCGTGACGATGTCGCCGCGGGTCAGATCCACCTGCAGGGGGGCGCTGCCGTCGCGAAACGTAACTTCGAGGTCGGGCAGTTCATCGCGGATACTCAGGCCGTTGCGATCGTTGAGTTCATCCACGCGCAGGCCGCGGAAGATCCGCAGCACATCCTGCCCGGTGGCCTGGCTGGCCGCCACGTCGATCCCGCCCAGTCCCAGGTCGGTCGCGGTGCTGCCTCCGTTCACCTCCTGGACTTTGAGGTTGGTGACCGCCTGCCCGGTCTCATCAACCAGCCGAATGGCGTCGCCATCGGCAACGGCCGTCACGTTGATTTCGCTGTTGGCGTTGATCTTCTCGAGCACATCGTCGATGGTGAGGGCGAACCGCAGGTCGATCAGCGCGCTGGCACCACTGCGGTCGGTGATGCGGATCCTGCCGCGCTCGACGCCAGCGCCACTATTGAGCAATTCCAGATCGATCCCGCGGTCGGCAAAACCGCCAAATCGCAGCTTCAGCGATCCTCCGCCCAACGACTGGTCGAGAGCCGCGACGCCGCTGCTGATGAGTTGATGGCTTTGTGCGCCCCGGACTGGAGTGAAGACGTACGTGCCCGGTGCGGGCGAGCCCGTAACGGACGCGGCCAGCAGGTTCTCGTTACTGGATGTGGCCTGGGCTTCGCGGTACACCGACGACGAGGCCAGTTTCTTGACCGACAGCTGAATGGCGATCGAAAGCGCTGTCAGCTCGCCCACGGCCACCTGCTGCTGCTGCAGTCCTGCCACGCGCTGCTTGAGCTGATCGCGCGGTTTGGCGGAAAGGGCAATGAGCTGGTCGACGGTGTCCGTAATGGGAATGCCTGTGGCGAGTCCCACCGAAGATTGAATGCGTCCCATGATTGCCGCCCCGTCGACGTGATCTGCAAACCGACTATCGCGCTTTCATCTATATCGGTCTGGCAAGTCACGTAAGTTGAGGCGAGTGTGCGGGAAAACGCGGCGCGCACCGTCCGACCTGCGTGAGTCCCCCAGGCACGGCTACGCTGCCCCGTCGAGATCGTCAAGAAAAACCGCCGGCTCGAGCCTTGGGAGCGTCGAGCCGGCGGAGAAGTATCACGTTTTCTGGCGTGGGCTACTAGCGGAGCAGAGACAGAACGCTCTGCGGATTGCTGTTGGCAATCGCCAAGACCGACGTGCCCGACTGGACCAGAATCTGAGCTCGCGTCAACGCCGAAGATTCCTTCGCGAAGTCCGCGTCCCGGATCGAACTCTCGGCGGCGGTCAGGTTGACGAGCGTGTCGTTCAACGAAGCGATGTTCGTCTCGAGCGTCGTACGCTGGAACGCACCCAACCGACCACGGAGACGAGTGACCTTGCTGATCACGTCATCGACCACGCGGTAGGCGCCGTTCGGGTCAGTTGCCAGCGCCTTGGAGCCGCCGGAAGCCAGCTCGTGCAAGCGGCCGCTCGCACCACCGAGCGAAGCGGTGTTGAGGCTTTGGACGCCCATACGCGCCTGCTGGTTGCTGACCACGTCCGGACCCAATTGGAACAGAGCGCCACCGCCGGTGATGGAGAACTGGAAGCTCGTGCTGCTCCCGTCATTCACCGTGATCGACAAATCCAACGTCGCCGTGTTGATGCTGAACGAGTTGCCGTCGCCGTTGGCATTCACACCGTTGACGGAGGCTACGATGTCCGTGCCTTCGGCACGTGCGGCACTCAGACCCGCTCCAAACGTCCCGCCGGCGCCCTCGCTGATGATCTCCGTGTCGACCACGGCGGCCGTACCGTAGGTCGTTGAGTTGAGCGTCAGGCCTGCGGTTGAATAGGAGGCCATCACGCCCGTGGCATCGGACACCAGGTTGATGGCGGCCGAAATCTGGTTCACGGACGCGCCCGATTCGAAGTTGAACACTTCGCGACCGGTCGCACCGCCAATCGAGAAGACGAAGTCACCCTTCAGTGCCCGACCGCCGGTGTTGGCCGTATTGTCGGTGACGTCCGCGTCGTCGCCCGTGGCATTGACAAAGCCGACAGCGCTCGCAGTAGCCGTAAAGATGCCGGCTAAGTCGGTGTTGATGTCGCCCACCAGGGCAGCAAGATCCTGCGGAGCAACTGGATCAACGGTGATCGTGACGGCCCTCTGGCCGGCGTCGTAGGCGGCGCTATTGCCCGCACCGGATACGCCGGCAACAATGTTGACCGTAACGTTGTTGTAATCCGAACCGGCCGAGTCCGCCGTCAGCGTGAGCGACGCGAGATCGGTCGTCTCGGTGACTAACGCGTCGGCAGCGGCCATCAAACCATCGGCTCCCGTGAGGAAGGCTTCGAATTCGCTGGTTTGGGCACTGATCGCATCGGCAACCTCCTGAGCGGTAACCGCGGTGGTCGCCGTCAGATCCGTCTCAATCTCCAGTGTCGCGCCGGCGGTGTAGGTCACGGTCGTGGCTGCACCAGCTCCGCCGTCCACGAAGGAGATCGCGACAGCGTCCTCAGCCGTGCCTGCGGCGGTTGCCCTTACGTTGAGCACGGCATTCGCGGTCGTCAGTGTCGCGCCGAGCGGTGAAGTCCAGCGTGGCATTCGCCTGCGCGGCAGCCGAGAAACCGCTCGCGTTGGTGATTTCCGCACGCGTGGCAGCCGACGCGATCGCAACGTCCACAGCCACCTGGCCCGCCGTACCGAAATTGGCCTGATCAATCTGAATGTCCTTGACACTCGCCACGGACCCGATATTGGTCATGAAGTCGAGGCTGCCATCCAGCAGGCGACGGCCTTGGAAGGTCGTCGTCTGGGCGATGCGGTTGATGGCTTCCAGCGAGGAGTCGACCTGCAACTGATTGGCCGCGATCTGGTCGGGGCTCAACGCGCCCGTATTGGCCGCTTCCACCACCAGGCCGCGGATGTCGTTCAGCAGGCTGCTCACCTGGCCCAAGGCGCTGTCGGCGGTGCGCAATCACCTGGTTGGCTCGCTCGCTGTTGGTGATCGGCCTTTTGAATGCTGGTAATGTCGCTGCGCAAGCGCTTCGCTGGCGATCAAGCCGGCCGGGTCGTCCTTGCCGACGTTGATTCGCAAGCCGGTGCTTAATCGCGTCAAGGCCTGCTGCAGGTCGCTTGAATTGCGAGCCAACGTGTTCTGTGCAACCAAAGAGCTAACGTTCGTGTTGATCCGGGTCATGCCAGTTCACCCCTTACTCGTTTGAAAAGTGTTGTCCCTCGTGTCCAATCGGATGTGGGGAGACACCGAATTGGCATGGCTGCTCGGCTCGAGGGGCACTCACCCCGCGTCGTAACGCAGCCCTTTCAGTTGTACTATTGCTTTCGGTTTCACCACGGGGCCAATCAGAATCGAAACGATCCGCAGATGTCCCCGAGACCGAACGAGGTCTACAGCAAACATCGTCGCGACAACATGAGCACTTTAGGTAATCCGCCGAGATTACCTCACCCGCCGCGGTCGCCATGTACGGACTGTGACGATTAACCGATTCGCGCCGATGCCTGGCTCCGTCTGCTACTTGTAGCGATCTGTGAGCGGCTTCAACGGCAATGATCGTCCGGCGCACATGCGGCCAGTCCGCAGTCCGAGCGAGCTTGCGCTACGTGCCGCCGGAACGGCCGAGGAATGGCCTAGACAGCGCGGTGTGAAGCGCGAATGACGCGATTCGGGCACTGTGCACCCATCACGACTGGCCGACGTCCCGCGTTTCGCTGGGCTGGATCTGGCTGGCCTTGCGGTTCTCGCGCTGGATCGCTTCGTAGACTTCCTGGCGGTGGACCGGAATGTCCTGGGCGCATCGATTCCCAAGCGCACTTTGTCGCCTCGGATGTCGACGATGGTGACGACGATTTCGTCGCCGATCATGATGCTCTCGTCACGATGTCTCGACAGAACCAGCATCGTTGGCTCCTTCCTCGATCCCCATGCCGATCCGCAAGCGATCGACGTCTCTGCCGTGCAGGATGGATTCCTTGAGCAGGTCGAGCCAACACGCGGAGGAGTGGCATCACCGACTGCTTGAGCAAGTATCGGTAGCCACGCTACTGCAGGACCAGCGACGCCGATTTCGTGTGTGTTATTCGGGCCGCAACGGCTGTATCAGGCGCTCTTTCGCAACTGGGCCGCGGGCCTCGCCAGCGCCATCTGCAACGGCTGATCGTCGCCCGTAATGACCTGGCACCCCAGGCGGCGGTCGAGATTGATGAGCACGGGCGCGCGCAGGTTCATCACGCAACTGCCGTCCTGCTTGCTGACCACGCACAGCGCGTACAGTCGGTCGTGGTCGGACAGGGCCAGGCAGGTCAACTGGCCCGTGCGATACGCGGATGCGGTAGTCGTCCACGAAACGCCGCGGGCTGACCACGGCCAGCGCCGTGGCGGGCCGTTCGGCGCTCTGCAGCCAGCCGACCGCGTTGTTGTCGGGGTCCGCCAGGAGCACCCAGTGCCGACAATCCTCAAACCCCACGACTCCGTGGGGAAAGTGGATCAGATCATCGACGTCCACGGACAACGTGCCGAATCGTGTGGTACTGATCTGCATTGCGGTCACCCTCGTGACTTTGTCCGGGCTCGAACGACTGCGGCCAGACCAAGCCGTCTAGGTATCATCGGCAGCCGGCCGGCCCTATGGCCAGCAAAATCGTTACGATCGGTCTACATGAAGTCGAGCAGCGACAAGCTGTGACAAGATTGGCGATGCTGCGCAACGATGCCTCGTAGGCGGCCTGGCGAGCGGCGAAGTCCGATGCCGCCTGGGCCAAGTCGACGTCGATCTCGTCGGACAGGACCGTCTTCAGTTCCACCTGCTCGTCTTCGTTCCGGCGTGGTGATCGCGTCGAGGCTTTGGCCGCGGGCCCCGACCTCCGCCCGTCCGAATGTCAACCGGTCGAAGTCCTCGTCGAGCATCCTGACGATCCGCTCGATCTTCGTCGACGTCGTACTTGTCCACCGCGTCGTACAGGCGGATCAGCGAATTGAAGACGCCCTGCGTTTCAATCGGATTGGTGTCGGTGCCGGCCAGTGTCTCGGCCGTGCCGCCGCTGGTGGTCGCGGCCGCGCCGGCCGGCGCCACGATCGTCCCGGAACCGTCGTTCGTCGGATCGCTCGACCGATCCAGTTCCGCGCGGAACGTTCCTTCGGCGATGACGGCGGCCATCACGGTGTTGGCCGTCGTCTGTCCGTCCGCCATATCGATGGTCAAGCGACGGGTCGCCGCTTCGAACGTGGCCACTGCGACGTCTCCGGCCAGCGTACTGCGGAACTCGATGTCGATCCCGTTCCACTGCGTGCCGCCGCAGGCTGGCGACGAATCGGAGTGCCGTGTTGAGCGCGTGCGGAGCGGCGAACGCCACACCTGCCTCTGCCGCGGCCGCCGGCGGATCGGGCGGTTGAGACGTATCGTCGTTCCGCGGAATCAGCCCCAAATCCCAGGCCGCCATGCTGAGGTTCGGCCGACGAACCTGCAGTGTGTCAGTGCCCGACGGATTGTCGTCCACCAACTCGATGCCATTGCCGAAGGCGCGCAACCGCGCGGTGACCGCCGTGGCCGGATCCAGATTGTCCGGGTGGGTGTTGATCAGGTCGACGACGTCCGCCACGGTCTGTGCCGACGACGATGTCGATCGCCAATTCCACGCCGTCGTTGCGGCGGATCGTGAAGTCCGTGCCTTCGACGGTGCTCACGCCTTGCCGGTAGTTCAGGTCCGCCAGCCGAGTGTTGAGCGCCAACGAACGAAGCCCCAGGTCGGTGGCGGTTGACCCGCCGTTTTCTCCGATCGAGAAGTCCGCACCGCTCAAACGCGACCGGACGCTGATGCCGTGCTTTCCTCGTTGATCTCGGCCAGCACGTTGGCGCCGGAGCCGTTGAGGATATTCAGCAGATCGTCGACCGTTTCCGCCGTCCGGATGTCGATGACGTACGTCTTTTCGCCGTTGGTGATCTGCAGCCCCGACGTCTGATCCCACTCGATGCCGCTGCCTCCCGCCGTCCGACCGGACGCCATGACGTCCACCGGGCGGGAGCCCGCCAAGGCAGTCGACGTCGAGTCATGCGAATCGACGGACGCGTCGAACATGGCAGCGATGTCGCTGTTGGCGTGCAGTGCCGCCACCGCCTGATTCGCGCTGGTCAGGTCGACGTCGACGTAGACGTAGATGGTGTTGGCGGACCCGCCGCTGTTGCCCGTGTCGCCGATCAGCCCGCGTCCACGGCCAGCACGGCTGCCGACGGATCATACCCTTCGCCCCGGGACGGATCAGGGGCGGCGGTGAACAGCCCGGAGCCGTTGATCGCCGCCACGAGCGTGCCCAGCGTGGTCTGATCCGAATCATCCACCGCCAGCGTCAGCGTCCGCGTGGCCGCATGGAAGGACACTTGCGCCGCGTCGCCCAGGTTCTGACTGGCGTCCATCTGAATCTGGATGTTGTTCCAGTCGGTGCCGGCGGTGGTGGCCCGCAGGATCAGGTCGTTATTGAGGCCGGAGAGGCGAAGGCCGGCCTGAGCGGCCCGCGCGGTTGCGTCGAACTCGGCGAACTCGGCGCCGGCCGACAGTCCCGGAGCCGCCTGCAGCAGGTTGTGGTCGACCAATTGCAGCGTGACGTCATTCATGGCCGCGCCGCGCTGACGGGCCTCCAGCAGAATGTCGTTGTTGGGGCCCGGCGAACGAACGTAGGCTCGCGCCCGGACACCCAGGATGTCCGCCAGTCGGGTGGTGGCCCGCAGGATCGGATCGAGGTCGGAGCCTTCAATCGGATCGACGGCTCGTCCGGACCAACGGAGAATTCCGAGTTGTGCCGCGGTCATGCCCCCCTGTTCGTCGCGGATCGTGAAGCTCCCTCCGCCCGCCGCGTCGATCTCGACGCGCAGCCCCGCGCCTCGACCGTGACACGCACTTCGCGACCTGCCGGCGGATTCGCTTCGATCAGTCGCGCCACGTCCCCGATCGTTTCCGCACCAGCGATCGAGACGGTGCTCGTATGCACTCCGTCCGATACGAGGAGCGTCCCCGTGGTGATCCCCTGCCCGTCGCGCAGATCGGCCAGTCGCGTGTCGGAGGTCAGCACCGGGTTCAGATCGATGCCCTGCACCTCGGTCGAGACGGCGCCAAACAACTCCTGTCCCGGCACATTCGTGTCGAGCAGCAGTCCCTGATTGGCGTAGGTGCGCAGTTCGCGTGTTGTTGCCTCGATAGGCCACGAACTTGCCGTACCTCTCAAACGGTCGCACCGACGACTCCGACCCGGCAAACAAGTATCGCCCGCGGAACTGCTGGTTGCCCACATCCAGCAACCGACTCGACCGTGGCTTGAATTTCCAGCGCCATGGCCTTGCGTTCCAGGTCGCTGGTGGTCGCTGTCGGCCGCGCTGCACCGCCAGTCCGCGCGCGTTGCGCAATCACGTCGGCCACGCCTCCGACAACGCCGTGTCGGTGGCGTCCAGGTACGACTGGCTCGTCGACAGGTTGGTCTGCAGCTGTTGCTTGCTTTCCAGCATCCGTTGCAGCGAGACGGCTCGATTGGCCGCGGGGGCGTCTTCGCTCGGCAGCTGAAAGCGTCGGCCGGTGACCAACTGCTGCTCGACATGCAGCAGCCGCTTCTGCTCGGACTGCAGCTGCAACAGCATGCGGCGGGTCAACAGCGCGTCGCTGCTGCGGCCCGACGGTATCGGATAAATGCCTGCCATACCCTACAACCTCGGGGAATTCACCGACCCGCGGGTCACCGACCTCAGAGTCTCACCAGGAAATCCAGCAACTCGCTGATCGTGCTGATGACTTTGGCGGCCGCCTGAAAGGTCCGCTGATAAGTCATCATGTTGACCGCTTCCTCGTCCAGACTGACGCCACTCATGCCCAAGTGCTCACTCTCCAAGGTGGAATGGAAGGACCGGTATCCTTCGGCCACGGCCTGGGACAGCGCTGACGCCTGGGCCGTCTCGCCCATCCATCGCTCGTACTGCTGAGCCAACGAGACGTTCTGTTGACCATCCAGCGGAGTGGTCAGCATTTCGGCCAACAGCTCGCCGTTCTGCGTGTCTGCCCCGGTGCCTCCGGCGCTCATCGCAAGTTTGCCGGCGTCGTCCAGCACGTCTTGCTTCAATCCGATATCGCCGGCCATCGTCCCGGTGAAAAACGTGTTGATGCCTAACGCCGCCAACACGCCGCTCGTATCGTTGGCAAAGGAGAACTCCAGTTCGGGAGATTCGCTGCGCAGGCGGAATTGTCCCTCGAGCGTGATCTCCGCCGAAAGGCCGTCAATCGCGTCCAGGTCGTTGGCCAGGTCCTCGTAGGTGGTGTCGTCGTCCAGGCCGTCGAGTCGAACGAACAGGTCGTGCGTCGTGCGCACGCCGGTCTGCTGGTTGGTGATTTCCACCTGAAAGGAGCCGTGCACGGGCGTGAACGCCAGACCGGCCTCATCCAACGGCTTGCTGCGATCTTCGATGCCCTGTTCGCTCAGCAACTCGCTGTAGCCGGTCAGGCCTTGTCCCGACGCGTGGATCTTGTTGAACTCGAAGATCAAGGAGCCAGCGAACGTGTCGAGTTCCTCGAGGAAACCGGCCAGGATTTCGTCGCGGGCCGTGAGCAAGCCGGCCAGTTCACCCGAAGTGACCCGTAGCTGGGCATCGGACTTGCTCAGTCGCAGTTCGGCGGCGGCGCAGCCCGCGATCGACGTGCGGGATCGCCTTGACCAGTTGCGTCGCCCCGTCGAACACCAGGTACTCGCCCCCCACGAATACGTTGATCGCTCCGTTCGCCTGTTCTTCCACGCTGATATGGACCAGTTTGGCCAGGCTTTCGAGCGCGACGTCGCGTTTGTCGCGCAGGCCGACGGCGTCGCTGATGATGGCTCCGCCCAGTTCGATCTCGACGATCTGCGTATTGAGCTTGGCGATCTCCGTGACCCGGTTGTTCACGTCTGCCACAACATCGAGAATCTGGTCGTTGGCCATCTCACGCAGATCACCGACTCGCGAGTCCAGGTTGCGGATCTGCGTCGCCAGGCCGTCGCCCTTGAGCACCGCCAGGTTCCGCACAGCCGGGTCTTCGGGCTGGTTGAGCACGTCGTTCAGGCTGTTGAAGAAGCCGGTGAGTGCCGTGCTCAAGTCGGTGTCGGACAACTCGCCGACGACCGATTCGAGACTCAAATAGATCTTCTCCTGCGTCTCACCGTTCGCCAGATCGCTGCCGGCTGACCACAGACGTTCCTGCAGGAAGCGGTCGACTTCCCGCACAATCCCCTCCACGTGCACGCCCGTGCCGGTCACCAGTCTCCCGAGCCGTTGGGTCGGGCCAGGCACCTGCACCAACTTCTCGCGAATGTAGCCCGGCGTGTCGGCGTTGGCGACGTTATTGGCGGAGACCTGGATGCCGGCCTGCGACGCAAACAGCGCATGCTTGGCAATCTGCAGAGTTGAGAGAAGTGTCATGGCGCGTCTAGGCTTCCTGATCGACGAGGGCCCCACGGGCCTGGTGGCCCGTGTCTTTTCCATAGGTCGGCCGCAAACGGCCGCCGGTCGCGATAATTTCCAGCATTTGGGCCACGTGGAGCAGCGCTTTCTGGGCGAGGACCCAATTGGCCAGGCTCTGGTGCTGCAGCAGCCGCATGCGAGCCGAGGTCTGCTTCACTTCCCGCCGCAGGTCACCTCCTCCCTTGCGGTCGAGCGCGGAGGCCAGGTCCCCCAGACTCCCGCCGGGGAGTCCTTGGTCGCTGGCCTCGGTCAGCAATGTGGCGCGCCGCTCGTGGCACTCTTGCAGGCGTTGGCCAAGCATCTGCTCCACCGGTTGCAGGTCAATCATGCCATGCGTGTCGCCGGTGGCCATGCATTGGCGCTTCCTGGCCAACACGTCCAGCAACTCATCCTGGACCTGTGACAGATCTTCCAGCAACGTGGCCAGATCCTCTTCCCACGCATGATCCTGTCGAGACTCGTTCATGTTTTCGGGTTTCATTTCGAGAGTCGAAATCATTGCCGCTCAACGCCTCTGCAACGTAAACAGTTGGTACATGGGTTCTGTGAATGACTTCGCGCTCGCGTCACTCAGTTTCTCGGAGAGCACTTGATCCAGTTGGTTCTGAAAGATCTCTTCGGTGCGACCGCCGTGAAAGTAGGCGGGCTTGTCCACGGTCTTCCGCATGGCGCTGAGCAATTGGCCATAAAACGTCTGCCCCACGAAATCCTGGAAGGCTTCGCGCAATGCCGGATTTTCACCGTGTGCCGGGCGGGGCTCGGCGAGCGGTGACTGCTGCACGCGATTCGTCGTGTCAACGGTCGTCGCCGCCAGAGAGGTAATGTCCATCGAATCCGTCCTTCTTCGTAAGACCTGACCGAAACCAGACTCGGACTGCGTGGAGACACTGACCGTCGGTACCGATTGAACCTCTTCACCGCACTGGCTGTTCAGCGATAGATCACATGCCCGTAGATGGCTCCGCTGTGATCCAGTTCGCGAATGATCTGGATCATATCCTTGGCAGAGACCCGCAGCGCATTCATCGATTGCACAAGGGCTTTGAGCGTGGGTACGGAAGTGTCCTCGCCGGGATCCAGGCCCACGAACTGGCTGGCCCCGACTTCATTGCCGATGTCAATCGTCATGTTCTGATGCGTGACCAGCGAAGGGGCCAACTCCAAATCCGCGCTCATCGTAATGACGCCCGTGGTTTCATTCACCACGACAATCGCATCTCGTGGGAGATCACGGAGCCGTTGCTGCAGGACGAGCGACGCGAACTGGACGGGGTTAGACCGGTACTGTTCGAGGATCGTGACTTCCACGGTCAACTGATCGATTGCCTTGGCAATTCCTGTACCCGAAGCGTCTTTGAACGCTTCGCTCGTGTTGATGGCAGCCTCGATCTCCTCCGCTACCGTGAAACTGGCGTGACTGCGGTTGATGACCAGCGTGATCTTGTTGTCCTTGACGAACGGATTCATGATGTTCCGCTCCAGTCGGCAACCCACGGAGATCTTGGCGGTCGTCAACGTGGACTTGTCGTCGAACCGAAGTGAGCCCTGCGCCATGGCGTAGACGAGCGGCTCGGCGTCCTGATCGCCGGGTGGCACCGGGCCGATCAGCGGCGTGATCATCAGCGAACCGCCGACCAGGCTTTTGGCGTTGATCGCCGTAATCGTGCAGTCGATCTCATCCCCCTGCCGCGCGCCTTCCACCGGCACGTCCGCCGTGACCATCACGAGCGCCACGTTTTTCGGATTGAGATTCTCCAGCGGCGAAGCTTTTCCTTGCCCTTTGTCCTTGCCTGTGCTCGCGGACCCGCTGGCGAGAGGGACCTTCATGTTTTGCATGATCCGCATCAGCGACAAGATCGTTGGTCCGAAGGAACCATCACCGGTGCCGTTCAGCCCCGTGACGATCCCCATTCCCGTGAGCGTGTTGCGTTCTTGCCCTTTCGAGCCGGCAGATATCCCCGATATTCATCTGTTGCAGCTGGATTGGTCGCTCGATTTGTATCGGCGGATCCGGCAGAACATCCGGGGCCGGTTGCCCCACCGCGCGGCCGGTTCCGATCAGCGTCATGAGAATGACTGCGCCCGACAGCACGACAACATGCCCCGCGTTCGTTCGGAGGAGTTCCATCGACACGTTATTCTGTGGAGAGTGTTTTGTCACTGTTTCGAGGCATCCTAAGTCGCCAGGCGTTGACCGAGCTCTTGGCACGTTGCAGCTGCGTTCTGGTCCAGGATTAGAAAGGCTGGATCAAGTCAAAGATCTTCTGAAACCAGCCGCGTTGATAGCCGGCGGCCACGCTGCCCGTTTCCACTTTCTGAATGTCCAGGTCGATGATGTCGCGCGACAAGACAACGTTGTTCGGTCCAATCGATTCGGGTCGACAGAGCCCCGACAAGTTGAGGGTCCACACTTCATCATTGATCCTGGCTTTGGTGCGTCCTTCCAGCACGAGATTGCCGTTGGGGCGAATGTCGACCACTTCCGTAGCCAGGTTGAAGGCCAACGATTCTGCCGTTTCGAGTTCGCCCAGCGACAGGTATTGCGAGCGCAATTCGCCGCGGATGCGCGGGTCCCCTTGAGACTGCGGACTGGGCTTCACCCATCGCAAGCCGTCGAAGATGATCCAGTCGTTGAGTCGTGCGTCGTACAGCCCGTTCTTACGCCGTCGGAGCTCACCTTCGGACGCCATGCGCGCCAGAATGTCGACGCGGACACTGATGATGTCGTGTTTCTGGATCTCGCGCGGAGGAGGTGTCGGCATGTGGATCCAGCTGGCCGCCGCCAGATTCATCTGCGGCGAGTCCGCCGCCGCGCGCGACGCGGGGGGATTCTGGGCTCGCTGAGCCTCCATCGAAAACAGGCTGGAATTCTGCGCTTGAGCCGTGGACGCCACGATCAGCATTCCCGCTCCGAGCCACAAGCTCCAAAAAAGTTGTTTCTTAATCATTCGTGTGTCTCTTGTGTCTCTTGGACAACCGTGTGCTGATGTGCCGGTTTGCCAGGTACAGGCTGTGCTGCCGCCGAGTTCTGGACAATCAATCCGAGCGGCGTCCGACGCTTGTCGAGTTGGCGAGGACTTCCACCTTGCGGATATCCACGACGCGTGCAATGAAGTGCGTCTTGGTGCCATCGTTCGGGTCGACCGTAATCATGTCTCCCAGCGCACCATCGCTGAGCGCCGTGGCAGACCGTCGGGCCTGGACGCCGCCACACCGCACCCAGACTTCGACTTCATCGCGTTTTCTCACCAGCAGAGGCTGCTTCAGCATCCGGGCGTTGAGCGGCTGGTCGGCACTCAGCGGCTGGCGAGCCTCGCGGCCGACGACATCCTCGAGTCGCTGGAGGACGGAAGCAGGTTCGTCCACACCCTCTACGTACCGCAGCTCAATGTCGTTGGCCCGCAACAGTTCCCCCCGACCGATGGCACGCACCGGTACGACGACCTGAACCGGCGAGCGCGTCGCTGACGATTCTGTGGCGGCTGGCGGCGACGGGCCACCCACCGTCTCGGGGCCGCGGCTCCGCGGCGAAGTGTGTTTGCGCGTGGCTCGAGAAACGCGTGGTGCGCTCCCCGCGGCCGGCGTCCCCGGACCATACGACACGACGACACGCGCGGCGCCTGCGAGTTGGCACTGCTGCAAATCGACGCCTCGTTGCTCCAGCGTCTTGCGGACGTCGCTGCTGGTCAGCACTCGGCGGTGAGACCGCGTGGGACCCGGGGCAACGATGATCTGCTTGAGAACGTCCCCCAGGCCAGGTTCGATACCCGGCAGGTCCGCGATGTCGCCGAGACGTACGACGGCCGCCGGAGTCGTGACGTCGTTCCGCAACTGGATTTCCCACGCCGTCGTGACGCCGCACAGCACCACGACAACCAGGAAGCCAGTCAATCCCGTCGTCCACCGCGAGTCAGCCATCGGTTCACTCCAACTCCTGGAATCAATACCGCCGCAGGTTGGCGACCAACTGCAGGATCTGGTCGCCGGCCTGCACCACCTGGGAATTCAATTCGAACGAACGCTGCGTTGTAATCAGGTCGATCAGCTCTCCCACGGGATTGACATTCGACGCCTCCAACATGCCCGACTGCACCGTCCCAACTCCGTCCTGTCCGGGGTTGCTGGTCTCCGGCGAGCCCGAGGCCATCGTTTCCCGAAACAGGTTCTGTCCCAGTTTCTCGAGACCTTCGGGATTAATGAATCTCGTCAGTTCCAGCTGACCGGCATCCTGCGGATCGGTGCTTCCGTCGATCATGTACTGCACACGACCTTCGGCGGAAATGGAAATCTGTTGGGCTCCGGACGGGAAGGTGATGTCGCCGCCCTGGACGAGGCGTCCCACCGATGCCGAACTGACCACCAGTTGTCCGTTGGCATTGATGCTGAAGTTGCCGGCCCGCGTATAGACCGTCTGGCCGTCCGTGTCTTGGACCTGGAAAAACCCATCTCCGACGATGGCCACGTCCAGCGGGTTGCCGGTGTCAAGAAACGCACCCTGCTGGAAATCCGTCTGAATGCTCTCGACTTGCGTGCCCAGACCGACGGCCACGCCGGTGGCGGTCAGTCCCCCCGACTGGTCTTCGGCGCCGGGCAGCACTTCCTGGCGGTAGAAAAGGTCCTCGAAATTCGCGCGGCCCTTCTTGAAGGCGGTCGTATTAATGTTCGCCAGGTTGTTGGCGATCACATCGAGCTTCGTTTCCATCGCCTCCATGCCGGTGGCGGCCGTATACAGTGTCTGCACACTCATGGTCTCGCTCCTCATTCACAAGACGTCATCGCACGCGCAAAATGCGATTGACGAGGGACCCGGTCGTTTGATCGTGGTTCTGGATCATCCGGACGTTGGCTTCGTACATGCGGGAGGTCTCGATCAGTTCCATCATCGTGCGTGTCGGTCGCACCCCGGAGATTTCGAGGAACCCAGTCTCCACGTGGCGTTCGCCCGGCTCCAGCGCCTGCGTCGGCCCCAGGGGACGAAACAGATTGTCGCCGGCCCGGGCCAAGTCCCCCATGGAACGCGGCTTCACCAGGGCCAGTAGGTCACCGGCGCCGCTGTGCTCGAGATAGCCGTCCTTGTGCAACCTGGAGTACGTGTTGGGGTTGATCTCGATCGGCACCCCGGCGGCGGAAAGAACTCGGTACCCTTGCGGAGTCATCAAGACCCCATCCGCATTGACTTGAAAGTTTCCGGCCCGCGTCAGGAACTGCTGGCCGTCATTTTCCACGACGAAGAAACCGTTGCCACGAATGGCCATGTCCCATGGCGCCGCCGTTTGCTTCAACGTTCCCTCGGCGAAGTTCGTCATCGTTTCGACCAGCGAGACTCCACTCCCCAGATCGTTGATACTGCCCCGACCGGCCACGTCGATACCGTCGGCGATGGCCCGACTGTCGCGCGCTTGGAGCACCGCCAGTTCTTCCTTGAACCCGGGCGTATCGACATTCGCCATGTTGTGCGACAGCACTTCCATTCGCTGCGTCTGCGAGTCCGCACCGGCTGCTGACATGTAGAGTCCGTAGTCCATAACGGCACGCTTTCCTGGTCGACGGTTGTCCCACGATACGGGTCGCCGGCGGACTGAGAGCAAGCAGCGAGCCAAATCGACGGAGAATTTCCGAGCAGGTCACCTGCTGAGCAGGGGTAACCTTGGGCGACGTATCGAGATGCGTTCGTCAAGAATCGGCGAACAACATTGTGGGCGAAGGACCCTACGGCGGCAGAAACCGCAGGATCTGCCGATTCAGATCGGCAACCCTGGCCGAACAGCTGGCCACGGCGGGCGGACCCGCCAGTCATTCAATCAGTTCGGCTCGCGCGCTTCCGCGATGAGTTCCGCAGCGCCCTGGTCCAGCAGTTCGGCGGCGACTTGCTGGCCCAACGCGGCAGCCAACTGGGGCGAACCAGTCGCCTGAGCCGCGATTCGACGTGACCCGCGGGGATCCAACACCACACCGTCCAGCCGCAGAATTCCCTCCACCACGCGCCCCCAGGTTCCTACGGGTGCCAGGCAACCTCCATGCAGGGTCGCCAACACGGCACGTTCGGCAACGACAGCCGCGTGCGTGTCGGCGTCGTTCAGCAAACCAACCACGTCACGTGTCCGCTGGTCGGCCGTCCGGGTTTCGAGTCCCAGGGCGCCTTGGCCGACGGCCGGGAGCATCCACTCCGTGGAAAGGACTTGGGTGATGCGCTGGGCCAGTCCCAATCGCGTCAACCCTGCCTCGGCCAACACGATGGCTTCAAACTGGCCGGCATCCAACAGTCGCAGCCGCGTATCCACGTTGCCGCGGATGTCGGTCATCTGCAGGTCGGGCCGCACGTGCAGCAGCTGTGCGCACGACGCATACTGCCGGTTCCCACGCGGGCCCCAGGCACCAGCGACGCGAAGTCGGACACGACGTTCGAGACCAGTACGTCCCCGGCCGCTCGCGGGGCGGTACGGCTGCCAGGACGAGTCCGTCCACCGGTTCCGTCGGCAGGTCCTTCAGACTGTGCACAGCCAAATCGATGCGTTGGTCCAACAAAGCCCGTTGGATTTCTTTCGTAAAGACCCCCTGCGCGCCAGGGCGCCGATCGGTCCGCTCCGCACATCACCCTGGGTGGTGATGAGCACCAGCTCGACATCGATACCCTTCGTCCGCAATTGCTCGGCCACCCAATCGGCCTGCCAGCGGGCCAGTGCCGCTGCCGCGCGTTCCCAGTCGAATGCTGGTCGTGTGGCTCATCGTCGATGCCTCCCACGGTTCAGAAGGGCGGGTCGGGACACCGCGTTCGCAAGCGGTACGCTACAAGCTTCTGGCATCTACGCCAGACTGTCCAGGTGGGGAACCGCTGCGCCAGCGCGGATTAGTCCGGCCGTTGCGGGTCAGAGGCAGTGCCCGCAATCGGTGGCCCGCTCTGCAGACGCCGGGATACGGCCGCCGACAACTGCGCGGCAACGTCGCCCGAACGCTCGTAGGGAGGAGATACCACACCGCAACTCACGATGAATTGAAAGGCTTGATCGAATGTGATGTTGAGGTCGAGAATCTCACTCTTGCGCACCGTAATCACAAAACCCGTGGCTGGCATCGGCGAGGTGGGCATCAGCACAGCCAACACCGGTTCGTTGGCGGCGGCACAAATATCGAGAAGACTCTCACCCGTCACAAACCCCAGCGACCAGATCCCTTCCCGCGGATACTGCACCGCCACGACACGATTGAACTGGATTTCGCGCTCGTTGAACACGAGATCGGTGACTTGCTTGACCGACGAGTAGACGTTGCGTACCAGCGGCAACCGGTTGATCAGGGACTCGAATGCGGTCACAAAGATCCGCCCCACCCCGGCAGCCAGGAACCTCCCCAGCAGGTACAGCAAACCGGTGAAGAGGATCAAGAACACGGGAATCGTGCGCCACCGTTGCAGATACTGCGTTCTGACATAGCGGCCGTATATGTCGCGCGCGCTGGCCGTCGACAGAACCAGATCGCCCGGGTTTTTCTCGACCTGTTCAAAAACCTCCCGCGGCATCCACTTCTGGCCCGCCACGGGCACGTACGAGACTCCTTCGGCAACAAACGAACTGACACGCAACCCCTTCGAACGAGCTCGGGCCGGAATATTCTCCACGGCCCCTCCCCATTCGTTCACCACATCGGTTGGCACCCGCTGATTGCTGGCATCCAACACCCAGACCAGATTGGGATCGACGTCGTTGGGAATTCCGTCCCGCACGCCCGAACGCATCGACAAAAATACCAAGGTTTCGCTGAGGCCGGCTTCGATCGGCTTGAGGATATAGCTGTCCACGGTGGCCCACGCCCAAATGAACAGCACCAACGTGAGCAGGGGAGGCATGACGACGCCCAAACCGCGCAGCACAAAGCGTCGAAACGGCCGGCTCCTGACCGGCCCGGCAATTTCAGCGGCTCGTGGTTTCGCCTTGGACATCGAGTTCGGGTCCCATCCCGTTGAGCTTCACGCAGTCCCTGTCCCGCGCGCCACGACCGCCACGCATACGGCCCGCGCGCCGGCACGCCGCAGCAGTCGCGCCGCCTCGCTGGCCGTCGCCCCGGTGGTCATGATATCGTCGATCAGGAGAACGGTTGCGTCAGTTATATCGTACGCCGAAGAAATGCAAAACGCGTCCCGGACATTCATGAACCGCGCGTTCGGCTGTAAAGTACCTTGTTTGCTTGCTTTGCGCCGACATTTCAGGAGCCGCGTATGAACCGGTAATCCCATGCTATGGCCCACCGTCAGGGCCAACAACTGCGCCGGATAGGCGCCTCGCCGCAAGCGGCGCCACCAGTGCATGGGGACCGGCACGATCAGATCCACGTCGAGAGCGCGAGTCCAGGTGCCGATCTGATCGGCCAACAGAATCCCCATGGAGTGGGTCAGGGGTTCGAAGGCCGGGCGTTTCATCCGCAAAACAGCCTGCTGCATTTCATTGCGATAGTATCCCAACGCCACCGAACTACTGAAGAAGTAGCGGCGTCCGAGGCATTTCGGACAGCCTCCCCGGTCGGGCCACAACGCGGGGAGCGGGCTGGCACAACGCCGACACGCGGGCCGGTCTCGCACCGTCAGGAGGCCGAGACAGCGCACGCACAGCAGCGGTCGACCCGGTTCATGCGCGATCAGTTCCACACCGCAAAAGACACAGGCGGGAGGAAACAGTAAGTTGCCCGCCGCGTGCCACGCATGGACGATCCGGGGAGAAAACCGCTCCCTGGCCGTGCGGCATCCATCCGCCAACCAACCCTTGACGCGCCGCACGCGCATCAGCGCCTCTCCGATTCCAGCGAGGCCTGCCCAGGTCGTGTTCGTGGAAGATCCTGCTTCTGTTCTGACGCTTGTCGGGCGATTTGGCAAGGGCCATGGACGCGACCACAGGTGATAGCATACCAACGGCGGAGATGACGGGCCCCAGGCGAGTGTCACCCAGGGAACCGATCCATCTTGAAGGGTTTTTCAAACTGGCCTATTGTACCGACTTTGCGAAGCACAGGCGGTTGCTGCAGATTGGCACCTGTTCGCACACTTTTCGAGGAATCGTTTGAACCGCAGATTGGGTCAGATCATGTCCTCATCACTGCGATTGAGCCAGCGGGCCGAATGGGCCGAAGGCCAACCGATCAGCGATTTGATGTCTCGCGCGCTGGCAGAGCCGGAGTTGATCTCGCTGGCCGCCGGATTTGTGGACCAACAGACGCTGCCCGTCGAGCCCACGCGCGAGGCCCTCGCCTCGCTGTTTGAGATTGAGTCGTCGGCCAGGGCGGCGCTGCAGTATGGGACAACCCCCGGCTTTCCGCCGCTGCGGCAAGCGCTGTTGGAACGCTGGCTCGCGCGCGACGCCTGCTACCAGGCACGATCGATCGAGCAAGTGATTGTCACGGCCGGCAGCAACCAGTTGCTGCACCTGGTCGGCGAGAGCTTGCTGGATCCTGGCGATATTGTGCTCTGCACGGCCCCCACTTACCTCGTGTTCTTCGGCGCTTTGAGCAACCTTGGCGCACGATCGCTGGGCGTGCCGGTCGACCCCTATGGCATGCTCCCGGAAGCCTTGGAGCGCACCTTGCGACAACTTGACGAACGGGGCGAATCGCGGCGTGTGAAGGCGATTTATCTCGTGCCGTACTTCGACAATCCATGTGGCATCACGATGCCGCTTGAGCGGCGCGCACGGATCGTGGACATCGCCCGCCGATGGTCGCGCGACCACCGGATCCACGTCATTGCGGACGAAGCGTATCGGGACCTGCGCTATGAGGGGGACGACATCCCCAGCACGCTGACGGTCGACGAAGAAGGCGACACCGTCATTGTCACCGGATCATTCTCCAAGTCGTTTTCGCCGGGCGTTCGCGTGGGCTGGGGCATTCTGCCGCGGCATCTCATGGGGCCCGTCTGCAGTCAGAAGGGGAATATTGACTTTGGATCTCCCAATTTCAGCCAGCACTTGATGGCGGAAGTTTTGACGCGGGGCCTGTTTGAACCGCACTTGGCGCGGATTCGACAGAGCTATCGCGTCAAACTGCAGGCCATGCTCGAAGCCCTTCAGGCAGAGCTCGGGGCGCTGTCGGGGGTCAGTTGGTTTCGTCCGACGGGAGGCCTCTATGTCTGGGTGCAGTTGCCGCGGGAGTTGTCGGCCGGGCCCGATGGCCCGCTGTTTGACCTGGCGATCCAGGAGGGGATGTTGTACGTTCCCGGCGAATACTGTTATCCGACGCTCGGGGAGCCCGTTCGGCACAACACACTGCGTTTGAGTTTCGGCGTGCAGACTCCGGAGAAGATCGACCAAGGCGTGGCCGCTCTCGCGCGTGCCATCCGCCAGGTCTGTGCGTGCAGTTTGACTGGCAGGGGTCGGAGCAATTTGACTTGACCGCGCGTGGGCCTGCCGCAGCGCTGCGTGCCAACCCGCGGGAAATGGATTTCCACGATGACGATCTTCGACCGCTATCTGCTTCGCACGTTCGCCAAAGTGCTGGTGGTCAGTTTTCTGAGCCTGACAGGTCTGTACGTCATCATTGATCTGTTTGGGAATCTGGAGGAATTCATTTCGTATGCGGAGCGAGAGGGAAGCCTGCTGACCGTCTTAGGGGACTACTACGGCGCGCGTGTCCTGTCGTTTTTTGACCGGACCAGCGGGCTCCTGGCGCTCATCGCCGCCATCTTCACGGTCACTTGGTTTCAACGCACCAACGAACTGACGGCCGTGACGGCCGCTGGCATTCCGAAGGCACGCATTGTCCGGCCGTTGATCGTCGCGACCATCACCGTGGCGGTAGTGGCCGCCGCCAACCGGGAAATCGGATTGCCGCAGGTCCGCGATAAACTCAGCCGCAACGCGCAGGACTGGCACGGTGAGAACTCCTCGCAATTGACACCGCGGCGGGACAATCAGACGCGGATCCTGATTGCGGGCAAGGCCACCGTGGCCGCTTACCAGCAAATCACGCAGCCCAGTTTTCGGCTGTCCGGTTCCTTCGCTCAGTTCGGCCGACAACTTGCCGCGAGCAAAGCCAACTACCAGCTCGCCACGACCGAGCATCCCGCCGGGTATCTGTTGGACGGGGTCACCCAACCGGCCAGCATTGCCGCGATCCCGTCGGCGGTGCTCGACGACCAGCCGATTATTCTGACCCCGAGGGACCACCCGTGGTTGAAACCCGATCAGTGCTTTGTGGCCAGCGAAGTCACTTTTGAACATCTGGCGGCGGATCTGGCGTGGCGCCAGTACTCCTCCACGACTCAGCTCATCGAGGCGCTGCGCAATCCCAGTCTCGACTACGGCGCCGACACGCGGGTGACGGTCCACCGTCGGCTGGTGCAGCCCGCGCTCGACGTGACCCTGCTGTTTCTCGGCCTCCCGCTCGTCCTGAGCCGCTCGAACCGCAACATGTTTGTGGCCGTGGGCCAGTGCCTGTTGCTGGTCGGCGCCTTCTTCCTGGTGGTGCTGGCGTGCCAGTCGCTGGGCAACGCCATCCTCGTCAGTCCGGCGTTGGCCGCCTGGCTGCCGTTGCTGGTCTTCGTCCCGGTCGCCTACGTGTCCGCCGTGCGGCGATGGGAATGACCGGCGGCCAGCCGCCGCGACGGCGACCGCGAGTTGTCCCCCGCGGCAGGACGCTTAGCCATGCCCGCCACGATCATTCAGCGATCAGTGTCTGCAGCAGTTGACCAATTTCCTGAGATGCCTCCGGGCTGGCCCCCACCCTAATCGCACGCACCTTGCCCGCCCGGTCGATCAGGACGACCTGTGGAATACCACTGACGCCGTAGAAGTCAATCAGCGTCTTGTCGCCTTTCGTCTGCACGGCAAAGGAGTGCCGCAGTCCGTTCTGCTCGGCGAACTTCTGCAGCATGGCCTGCTCGTCGGCCGGAGCAACCGCCTCTTTGGACGGAACCGCTTTCTGCGCCGCTTCGTCCCAGGTGAATTTGTAGTACGTGGTCAGACCGACGATGACCAATCCTTTCTCGCTGAACTGCTCGTACCATTCCCGCAAATGAGGGAAGGTCGCGATACACGGTCCGCACCACACGGCCCAGAAGTCGAGCAGCACGACCTTGCCCTGGAGGTCCTCCGGCTTGAGCGGCGAGCCATTCACCCAGGCCTCCGCGTTGAGCGGGGCGGCATCCTGCCCGATCACTGCGAGGCGGCGTTGGGCGGCTTGGAGGAACCGTTCCATCAACGTCAGTCGTTGCTCCACCTGGTCCAGTTCCGCCATGGCACTGTCGTTCGATTTCGCCTTCTCGCGCAGTTGCGTCAGAAACTCGCGAGACTGCTTCAACAGCGCCTCCGCCTCATCCGGGGCGGAGTCCATTTTGGCCTGAGTGTCCATCGCCACCTTCATGCCATACAGGGAAATCGTGTTCGCATCGTCCGGCTTGTCCCCCAGCCGCTTTTCGAAATCCGCCAGCGAAGTTCTCTGCAGCTCCACCTGTTTCCGGGTTCTTGCGATCACGTCCCGCGCCTCGGCCAACAACTGCGTCGCCTGATCCTCGGACGGAGCAAGCGATTCGAGCGTGGCATTGAGTTCATCCAGCAGTTGCAGCGCCTTATCGGGATCCGTGCGTACTAACGGGCCCACCTCGCGAAACTTCGCCGTGACGACGTCCTTCATGAGTTGCAGATCGTTGGGGGTCTCTTTCAGCTTGGCAATGGGGTCTGCGGGCGTTTCCTGGGCGATGGTGGCCGCGGTCCAGGCGACGAGTATGGCGAGCGCGAACGCGATGCGGGGCTTCATGGTCGATTCCTGAGTGCAGGTGGGGATGGAGCGGGCCAATCTCCCAATTAGAGTTGACCGACCCCAGATTGCGTAGCCCCCAGCGCCGGGAATCCCCAGCTCGCCCTGGCCTCGAAGCCGGCTGGCGCGACCGGATCGAACGGCACCCGGCGCGCAGTCGGCCAAGCCGAAACCAAGCCGTGACCGCGCGGCCTTCACCCGACAACCGCCGGCTGGACTGCGCCGAATTCCTCCGACGACTCCACCAGCACGGTCAGGTTCTCCGGCGGCACACGGGGCGATACCGAGCACGCGCTCGACAGGATGTATCCGCCTCCCAGGCTGCCCACGCCCAGCCGCAACAGCGCGTCCTGTCGCACTTCCTCCCGTGACTTCTTGAGCAGCGTGTGGACCGGGTCGATATTCCCCTTGAAAAAGATCCGGTCGCCCACCCGTCGTTTGGCGTCGGCCAGAGTCGACGGTCCCGAGCGGCGGGGGATCGAGCGTATCAATGCCGTCCAGTCCGGTGGCCACCATCCGCTCCAAACGATCCCCGATCCGGCCGCAGGTGTGGGTGTACACGGCCACGCCTTGCTGCTTCACCCGGTCCACCACTTGCCGCTCATAAGGTAATACGAACTCATCGTACTGCGCGGGTGAGATGAAACCGCCTCCGGCAAAAGCGGAGGAGATCAGTACAGCATCGACGCCTCGCCGAGCCTGCCGGCAGGCCAGATCGATCGTGCCCAACGTATAGGCCTGAAGGATGGCGTGGATCTTGGCGGAGTCGTCGAGCATATACATCAGCGCCTGCTCGTAGCCAAACAACTCCATCAGCTGCGTCCACGGCGAGAACACCTCGCTGTGTACGGAGACGTCACCGGCCACCTCGGCCAACACCAAATCGATGGTGCGAAACAAGTAATCGGGCCAGTAGTTCTCACGATCGGCCTCGTAGGGATCCAGACCGAAGTAGAACGGGTACTTGAGACCGCCCGGGCCGTGCGGATCATCGTAGTAGATTTTCTCGGGGTCGACTTCCTGGAGCGTTGGTCGGCGCGGATCCTGAACCGAAAAATGATGCACGTTGTCATCGGCCGGACATTGAGCCGTATCGCCGTTGCCGAAGCGGACAATCTGGCTGCCGTCCGCGGATGTCTCGATGCAGCGCACGTTCGTACGCCACGCGGGATCCGTGCCCAGCAAGTTGATAAGAATCCCGTCGAAACGGTAGCGTCGCTGCAGCGTCACCAGGGCCTCGGCAAAACCCTCGCTCGTAAACCACAGATCGGCCGGCGCAGACCCGCGTATTGAGCAAGTAGTGGCCGACCGACAACTGGCACATCACCGGCACACGGTCCACCGGAGCATGCTGCATGGCCGCGCCGCACCCGCTGCGCTGGGTTCATCGCATCTCTCCCCTGCCCTATCCGCCTCGACCCACTCCACTCCACGCCACGCGAAAACCTCCCCGCACATCCCGCCCCGTACACATCGGGTGCTGGCCGTCAGTGCTTCCCCAGTCGATCAGGTTCCGGGGACCGCGCGATCAGCTTGAGCCAGTGCTCCAACAGGATCTCTCCCGTCATCTCGCCCAACGAAGTGCGGGAGACGTAGTCGTATCGCGGAAAGCTGGCGAAGTCGACCTTGCGTGAGAATGTAACCCAGCGCGTCGTTAGTCAGCCCGAACAACATGGCGTGTTCACCCCGCATTTTTCGCTTCAGATAGACACCCGATATTCGGCAAGGCTTCACCGGGCATCGTCAGCACCTGCAGATTGCCGACATTCAGCAGATTGATGCGCACCGTGACCGTGCGATCCGCGTGAAACGGATACCCCAACGGCGACTGCCGTACGATCCCCCACAGGATGTCGGAGTCCACCGGCAACGTCACGTCCGAAGCGGCGCAGTGCAGTGTCGGCGCGGCCTGCAGCGGGGCATCACGAATGATCCGCAGCGCCTCGTCGGCCATCAGCTGCCCGATCCGCAGACATTCCTCCCAGGTACGACTGTCGTTCCAATAGCCGCGCACCGGATCGGATGGCTGATCCAGCAGTCGATTGTCGGCCGTGACCATCGCCGCCCTGGGCCCCATTCATGAACAGCGCCATGCCACCCGCTTGGGACTCGATGCGATCCACGAATGGTCCGACGAGATCGGGGCTGAGAATCCCCGCGTCGTTGCCCAACACCTCCGGATGCGACGGCGAAATTGACGAGCGTGACGATCGGCTTTCCGTCCGGCTTGACGGCCTGCAGCACGGTCATGCGACGGTCGTACAGATCGGGAGCGTAGTAGTTGTACGCGATTCTTCCCTTCGCCGTGTCGGTCGCCACGCGGAGCGCGGCGGGCTGCAGACTGATCGAGAGCCTGGTTGACGGCCTCGGCCGTTTGCCGGCAGACGAGATCCATGTACGCCAGGTCACCCGTATGACCGCCGTGACCATCGGGAAAGGCATAACAGTCCGGGGCACTGTGCGTGTGCGTGGAACCGATCAGGATGTTGTCGGGAGCCATCCGCGGAACAGCGGCCCGCACGCGGTCGCAGAGTACCGAGGGAAACCCCAGCAAATCGAGACTCACGATCGCGACGCTCACGGCGTCCCGCTGCAGCACGACCACGCGGGCGGTCAACTCGCCCCGCTTGTTCCGTCACCGGAGCGGTCGGCCCCATTCCTCCGGACACGGGCAGCAGTGGATCGGGCGTGATCACGGACCTGCCGACCCCCACCTGGAACGTCCTGCGTGCACCTCGGCGGCCATCCCCACACACGTCCACATCGTCGCGATCGTCAGCCACTGTCGGCACATGGTTGTATCTCCTGTTCGTTGTCGGCCGCGCCCCCACATCCGCCCACGGCGGCAGACGTAGTCTCCCCTCTGCGTGCGCTCCTGTCCACTGGCTCGGTGCGGCCATCACGGCGGTCTCGACACGTCGAATCAAGTTGACCGAACTCTCAAGCTTTCCTATAGTTAGGAGCAGTCGTCGCCGTCGGTGGCGGCAGCATGAACCCGTTCCAATTCCTCCAACTACGGACTAATGCGATGAGTGTCGGTGAAGGGGCAGGAACGGGTTTTGCCACGATGCGTGGTCGAAATTACCCCACGATTCGGCAGTTCACCGTGTTCCTCGAGAACCGGGTCGGGCAACTGCTGGAAGTCATGCGCCGCTTCGAGGGGAGCAAGGTGCGGATCGTGGCCCTCTCGATCAACGATGCCACCGAATGTGCATTCGTGCGGTTTCTGCTGAGTCATCCCGAACAGGGGCGGGAGGTCCTCGAGCGGGCCGGGCTGGCCATGATCGAAAGCGACCTGATCGGTATCGAACTGCCGGAGACGCTCAGCCCTTGCTGCAGGTCTGCACGGCTCTGCTGCAGGCCGAGATCAACATCGTGCAGGCCTATCCGCTGATCGTGCGTCCGCACGGTCGGCCGGCGGTGGCGCTGATGGTGGACAACATCGAGCTGGCCCTGGAAACCCTCGACAACAAGGGGTTCCGCGATGATCACCGAAGCCGATCTGGCGGAAGTTCGATTAGCCGCCGGGGCACGACGCAGGTCGACCGGCAGTTCACCAGGTGATGGATGGTGACGCGCAGTCACCTGGTCCCAGGGAATCACCACGACCGATGACGCGTGATCGGCGTCGCATGCGGCGAACACGCCGTATTCATGCTGCGACAGCTCGACCGAAAACGACTCGGCAACGAGAATCGTGCCGTCGCTCAGGCGGATTTCCAGCGGACCGGCGCCACCGCAATTCCGTTCCCGATGCGCCGGATGATGTGCGCGAGCGGGTGGCAGCTGACAGGCACGGGGGGCGGCGGCGGCTCCTCCGGACAATCACGGAGGTCGGAACCGGCACGTGGGCCGACCGCGACGTCCTCGCTCAGCAACATGTCGGGTGTCAGTTCGCTCAGGTCGCCCGGTTGGGACAGCACGTCATCCGCATCGATGTTGTCGGGCACCGCGGCAGGCTGGACATCCGGGATGAGGAACCGCGAGTTGCAGTGCGGGCATTGGCCGGGCCGACCCTGCAGACTGGGCGGGCCGAACAGTTTGTGCCCGTTGGGACAGAGGAACATGAACTTATCGGCGTCCGCCTCGTTCCCGCTGGACGGCCACTGCCCGTGTACGTCCGCGGTGTCGCGGGCCGAAACAACCGTTTCCGCGGATTCCTGGTCCGTCGCGGCGGGCACGACGAATTGCATTTGGCACCGCGGGCACTGTCCGGACTTGCCCACGCGGTTCGCGGGAGCTGCCAGCGGATGTCCGTTGGGACAGCGGAACTTGATCACGGCCATATCTCGACTCCCATGCCACTCGCGGGGCACTAGTGCGGTACCCGAGCTCAAAGTCAAATGTAGCACGCGGTCGGAGTTGGGTGGGGCGAGGATGGGGGCCCTGGTTCTTGACGCCGCCGATGAGTTTGCCAAACTGATGCTTGGTTCCTATGAGTATCCCGATCGTACGGAATGGGCGGGCGGAGTCCGCGGAGGCCCCTGGCTTGACGACGCGTGTCGCCGGGAGTGAGACGGACGGTTCCCGGTTCTTGGCCTCGCCATGGAGAATGGTCAGAGCTCCGGCCACGCGGTGCCGAGCCGGTCGTACTCGGCAGCTCCACGTCATCTCCGGTTCGATCGATTCCGGGCCCGATTGGCCCCGCTCGAAGTTGAGTGCAGCTATGCCGATTGAAGTCCTCTGCCCGGGATGCAAGACGCGCTTCAAAGTCAGCGACAAGTTCGCGGGCAAGAAGGGCCCCTGCCCCAAGTGCAAGACGGTGATCACGGTTCCGGCAGATGACGGAAGAGGTCGTGGTGCATGCGCCGGAGGAGTTCGGCCCGAAGAACGCGGCGGGCGTGGGGGTGCTCAAGCCGATCACGCGCAAGGAGACCAAGATCTCGCCGCTGGTCATCGTCGGGATTGTCTCCGGGATCATCACGGTGCTGGTGGTCGCGGTCGTGCTCCGCAGCCTGGAACAGGTCTCGCCCTGGGTCATTGGGGCTGTGTGCTCTGCTCGCTCCGCCCGCTGGTGCTCGGCGGCTACACGTTTCTGCGGGACGACGAACTGGAGCCGTATCGCGGCCTGTCCTTGATCGTGCGCGTCGCTGATCTGCGGAGCGGTGTACGCGGCCTTGTGGGGTGCCTACGCGTGGCTGCCCGGCTTGGCCTTCAACTTGGAGCAACTGGAGATGTTTCATTTGTTGTTGATCGTCCCGCCGATCGTCGCGGTCGGCGCGTTTGTCGCGACGTATTCCGCTGGACCTGGAATTCACCGATGCGATGATCCACTACGCGATGTACGTGCTGGTCACGGTGGTGCTTTGTCTCATCATCGGCGTCCATCTACTGGGACCGCCGCCGCGTGTAATCCAGGCGAAGGGAACTCGGCAGCGCGATGAGCGGCATTCAGCGACATCCCGGAAATCCACGGGCTGGATCGCCGCCAGCATCTGATCCGCATTCCTCAGGAGTGCGACGTGCCGATCACGCCGCGTGTCCGGCAATTGATCGACACGGCCGAGTTCCGCCGACTGGGCCGGATCAGCCAACTGGGGCTCGTGGCACTGGTCTATCCGGCGGCGCATCCACACGCGGTTCGAACACTCGCTGGGCGTGTACCGGCTGGCCCTGTTGTATCTCCAGCAACTGTGCCACGACGAACGATTCGCCGCGGTGATTCACCGGAGGGATGCCGAGCGGCTGATTGCGGCCGCCCTGCTGCACGACCTGGGACACTGGCCATTCTGCCATCCGATCGAAGACATGAACTTGCCGGGCGTGCCGCAGCACGAACTGTTTGCGAACAGCTTCTCTGCTGGAAAGTGAAATCGCCGACACGTTGCGGGACGACTGGGGCATCGCTCCGCGCGAGATCGTCTCGCTGCTGTCGGAAAAGCCGCGGGACACCAAGTCGCGGCTGCTTGTCCAGCATGCTCTCCGGTCCGATCGATGTCGACAAGATGGACTACCTGATGCGCGACAGCCTGCACGCCGGTGTTCCCTACGGCCGCAACTTCGATCAGCAACGACTGATCGGCAGCCTGTGCGTCAACGAAGCGGGTGACGGGCTGGCGATCACGGACAAGGGCGCACGGCGGCCGAGATGATGGTGTTTGCCCGCTACGTGATGTTCAGCGAGGTGTACTGGCATCACGCCGTGCGGTGCGCCACCGCCATGCTGCAGCGGGCGTTCTACCTGCTCCACGACGTACTCGATCTCGACACGCTGTTTCGACAGTCGGAAAACGAGCATGATTGCCGCGATGCGTCAGGTCGCGGGCACGCGACCCGGCCGGCGAACTGCTCGACGGCCTGTTCGGTCCGGAACGGCGTCTCTACAAGCGGTTTGCCCAGTACAGCGCATTTCAAATGCCCGACCAGTACCATCGCCTGGCGCGGCGCCCCTACCCGTGGCTCGTCGTCTGCGCCGAAAACCTGGCCGAGCTGCTGCAGCGTGAACTGGGAATGGAAGTGCGGCCGCACGACGTGCTGTTCGACGCGCCCCCGGTCAAGCTGGAAGTCCAGTTCAACGTCGAAATCCACTTCCCCAAGGAAGGCTGCTTCCGGCCCCTGGGCGACGTGTCACCCGTCGTGCGGACGCTGGCTCGCGAACAGTTCGACGACTACGTCAAGCGAGTGCGGGTCTTCGTCCATCCGCGCCTGCTGTCCGACGTGGACCGCTTGAGGACCGCGACGCCTTGGTTCGCGAAGCCGTCGACATGTCCGACTGACATGATTTTTCCGCCGTCCCACCACTTCACCACCGGGCGAAAACGGCCATGATGTGGGAGCAGTATTGGACTGCGTAGATCCTTCAGGTTCTGCCCGGCCCGCGTCGAGCCTGTCTGGAAACCGCCTGAATCGTGCCGGTTCTCCCCAGTGCTCGTTGTCCGCAATCACCCGCCAGATGTAAGGAACGATCCATGGCCAAGAAGACCATTCAAGACGTCGATGTCAAGAACAAGAAGGTGCTGATGCGGGTCGATTTCAACGTGCCCTTGGACGACAAGCAGTGCATCACCGACGACACGCGGATCCGCATGGCCCTGCCGTCGATCGAGTCCGTGCTCGAACGCGGCGGCGCGCTGATCCTGATGAGCCACCTGGGGCGTCCCAAGGGCGCTCCGAGCGATGCGGCCAAGTACAGCATGCGTCCGACCGCCGTGCGGCTGGGTGAACTGCTGGGCAAGCAAGTCGAGTTCGCCGACCGATACGATTGGCCCGGACGCCCAGGCCAAAGCCAAACAGCTCGACCAGCGGCGGCGTCCTGGTGCTGGAAAACCTGCGTTTCGATCCCCGCGAACAGAAGGGGGACGCGGAGTTCGCCCAGGCCCTGGCCGCAATGGCCGACATCTACTGCAACGACGCCTTCGGCACCTGCCACCGCGAAGACGCCTCGATGTACGCCGTGCCCAAGGCCATGGGCAGCAAGCCCAAGGTCGTCGGGTTCCTGGTGGCCAAGGAAATCGAGTACCTCTCCGACGCGATCGCCAAGCCGCAGCGTCCGTTCGTGGCCATCCTCGGCGGAGCGAAAGTCTCGGACAAGATCAACGTCATCAAGAACCTGCTGGGCATCTGCGACACAGGTGCTCATCGGCGGCGCCATGGCCTACACGTTCTCGCTGGCTCAGGGCGGCAAGGTCGGCAACAGCCTCGTCGAACCCGACAAAGTCGAACTGGCCAAGGAACTGCTCGCAGAGCGGCGGCCAGAAGTTGATGCTGCCGGTCGACACGCACTGCGGCGACGCCTTCGACGCGAACTGCCAGCAAAGTCGTGGTCGACGCCGGCCAGATTCCCGACGGCTACCAGGGGCTGGACATCGGCCCGAAGACGGCCAAGGCCTTTGCGGACGTGGTGCAGGGCGCGAAGACGATCGTCTGGAACGGCCCGATGGGCGTGTTCGAAATGCCGCCCGTTCGATGCCGGCACGCGAGCCGTCGCCGAAGCGATCGCCGCAGAGCGAGGGGACGAGCATCATCGGCGGCGGCGACAGCGCGGCGGCCATTCAGCAGATGGGCTTCGCCGATCAGGTGTCGCACGTGAGCACCGGCGGCGGTGCCAGCCTCTCGATGCTCGAAGGCCAGAAATTCGCCAGCGTCGACATCCTCGACGAGGCGTGAGCGAACCGCTCTTTCCCGCAGGCGGCTGCGGCAGCTCGCCGCAGCCGCTGGCGGACCGCTTTTTCCCACCAGGCGTGCGGTGCCACGGCGGCCCAAGACGGCGGCTACGGCTTCTGCAAGTGATAGTGCAGTGCGTTGCGCAGATCGTACCGCGTCGAGCGCGAATACTCGAGGTCCAGCCAGAGGATCTTGCCCTCGGCGTCGAGCAGGTAGGTGCGCGGCAACTTGCGATGGGCCAACTGCCCGAAGTACTTCTGATCCGCATCCAGCAGGCAGAGCACGCCTTCGCCATTGTCACGGCAAAGTTGGGCGTAGTCCTGCGGCGGTGGTCCGACGTGGATCGCGATCGCCTGCACGCCCTGCTCACACAACGGCACGACCTCGTGCCTGCATTTCCTGGAACTGGTCGAGCGCGTAGGGATTGTCGGCGTTCCAGCACACGACGACGGTCAGCTTCTTGCCCAGCGAATCGAGAAGCACGTGATCCGTGCCGGCCGCGTCGGGCAGTGTTCCAGCCGGCACGACATCCCCCAGAAACACCAGACACGTGTCACGATGGTCCTGGCTCAACGCCAGAACCGGCTAGTGAATCTCGTTGGCCGGCGGAGGCGTTCTTTGGCCTCACGGTCCTTGGTCGGGCGCCGCCGGGCGTACTGCCGAGAGAGCTGACGAATCGGATCACGACCGGTCGTATCTTCCTGCGCGGCTGGCGGCTGGGACGTCGTTGCCGCGGATTCAGGTGCTGACGTGTCCTGCGTGGGTGCCGCTGGCGGCGCGGTCGGTGCCGAGTTGTCTCGCCGTGGACTCGTTTCCGGCGCGTCCTTCTTCGGCCAGGTCTCCGACCGCCTCTACGTCTCGGACCGTACCCGGATGGCGAGTGGCGAGCCCATCGAGCGGCTCGCAGGACCACGATGCGCGAGACCCTGCGACCACGAGCATCGTGGCCACCACGAGAGTGATCAGCGACCCCAGAGTAGCCGGGACAGCGGCATGGAATCGTGCATGGAAATTCCGTTTGAGAGGGTTTTTCGCACCGAAACGTCCACACAGTTTCCCGTGCCCGACGCCGTTCGTCAACGGCGGCTCACGCACGGCGGGGTAACACCCGCCAAGCCGACCGGCAGCTAGCTCGCGGCTTTTCGACGACAATGCCCAGTTCCTGCAACTGGTCGAGCGTCCACCACGCCGGGGGCTTCGGTCATCATGTCCATGGCCCGCTGCGTCTTGGGAAAGGCGATGCAGTCGCGGATGTTGTCGAGCCCGCCGAAGAGCATGACGACGCGGTCGATGCCCAACGCGATACCCCCGTGGGGTGGCGCACCGAACTGCAGAGCATCGAGCAGGAAACCGAACCGCTCGCGGGCCGTGGACGGGATCGATCCCCAGCAAGTCGAAGACCTTCTGCTGGGCCTGGGAATCGTGAATTCGGATCGTGCCTCCACCCGCTTCGTAGCCGTTGATCACCAGATCGTAGGCCTGAGCGCGGCACTTGCCCGGATCGGTGTCGAGCAGCGCGATGTCCTGCGGGCGCGGCGACGTGAAAGGATGGTGCATCGCACCCCACCGCTGCTCTTCCTTGTCGAACTCGAACATCGGGAACTCGACGACCCACGAGAAGTGCATTTGCCGCGGATCGTAGAGCTTCAGTTCGGCACCCAGCCGTTTCCGCAGGCCATACAGCGCCTTGCAGGTCACTTCCCACGTGTCGGCCACGAACAACAGCACGTCGCCAGGCTGCAGCCTCCATCCGCTCGCGCGATCCGCTCCAGCATCGACTCCGGGTGAAGTTCTTGGCCGCCGAGGACTCCAGCTGTCCGGTTTCGGTGACGCGGAACCAGACCAGGCCTTGGGCCCCGAAGTCCTTCTTCACGTAATCGGTCAGTTCGTCAATCCGTTTGCGCGAGAACTGGGCGGCGGCCTGCGGCACGCGGATGCCGCGCACGAAGTCGCCCCGCTTGGCCGCGCTCTGAAACACGCGGAACTCACACTTCGTCGGCCAGATCCGTGCAGTCGACAATCTCCATCCCGAACCGCAAGTCGGGCGCGTCGTGCCCGAAACGCCGCATCGCCTCGTCGTAGGTCAGTCGCGGCAAGCGGCAGCGTCACGTCCAGGCCGAGAATGTCCTTGGCCAGCCGGGCCACCAAGCCCATCGACCATGCTCGATCATGTCCTCGGCCGTCACGAACGACATCTCCAGGTCCAACTGCGTGAACTCCGGCTGACGATCGGCTCGCAGGTCCTCATCGCGGAAGCAGCGGGCGACCTGGACGTAGCGGTCGTAACCGGCCACCATCAGAATCTGCTTGTACAGCTGCGGCGACTGTGGCAGCGCATAGAACTTGCCGCGACTGCACACGGCTGGGCACCAGGTAGTCGCGAGCGCCTTCGGGCGTGCTGCGTCCGAGCATCGGCGTCTCGACATCGATGAACCGGTGCTCATCGCAATAGTCGCGCATCACCTTGATGATCCGGCTGCGCAATAGCAGGGTCCGCTGCATCTCCGGCCGCCGCAGATCGAGATAACGGTACTTCAGCCGCAGGTCTTCGCCGGGCGTCTCCTGCTGGGACGGAGTGAACGGCAGCATCGCACAGCTGTTGAGCGATTTCCAGTTGCCTGACCCGCAACTCGATCGCACCCGTGGACAGCTTCGGATTGACCGTTCCCTCCGGACGCGGGGCAACCTCGCCAGTCACCCGCACCACGTACTCGCTCCGCAGACGCCTGGCCTCCTCCACGATCGTCGGGCCCGCCTCCGGACCGGCGACGACCTGCGTCTTGCCGTACCGATCGCGCACGTCCAGGAACACGGCCCCTCCGTGATCTCGCGAACTGTCCACCCACCCGCAAAGCGTGACTTCCTGGCCCACATGCTCGACCCCGAGCTCGCCACATGTATGCGTGCGTAACACCTGTCAAGTTCCTGTTGCTAGGTCGGGGGAGCGCCTTCGCAAGTTGAGGCCGTTGACCGTGCGGTGCGACCGCCGGTCGAGGCCCGCTCCCGATTCAAACTCAGTTTCCTAAACGCAACGAACCGCTGCGGCCTTCCCCCCGGGCCCGCCCAACGGGAAACCGTCGACCTACCCGGGAACCGGAGAGTCCAGCATTCTAAACGCACCAGCCCGACCTGGAAAGGTTGCCTGCCGCGAGGCCGCCGCGACAGGCGGCGAGGTCGCGAGGCCCTGCCGCGCGCCCGGCCAGCAGCGCGCGACACGCGATCCGCTCGGGACCCTGGCATCCGCCCGGTCATGGTCCGATGCTGCGCCCCAAAGCCACCAGCCGCTCGGCCGTCTCCGCGGCCGATGTCGACGAATCTTGCTCGATGCGCCGACATTCGCTCAGGCTCCGGAACCACGTTTCCTGGCGGCGGGCAAACTGGTGAGTCCGCACCTTGACCCGGCGGTGCGTCTCCTGCAACGATGTCTCGCCGCGCAGATACGCGATCGCTTCCCGGTAGCCCACCGCTTGCGATGCAGTCCGCCCAAGCGTCCCAAACTGCCCCAGCAGGCCGCGCACTTCATCGATCAGCCCCGCGGCGAACATCCATTCGACCCGCGCATCGATCCGCAGGTGCAGTGCCGCGCGCGACCAACCCAATACAAACACGCGACAGCGATCGCCCGGCACTCCTTCATCGAACTGCAGTTGCTGGTGACTGATCGGTTCGCCCGTAATCTTGTACACCTCCAGCGCCCGAATGATGCGGCGGATGTCATTCTGGTGCAGCTTGGCCGCCGACAGCGGGTCGACTTGGCTGAGCCGGGCATGCAGCGCCTCGATCCCCACACGACGCGCCTCATCCTCCACTTCGCGTCGGAACTCCCAGTCGGCCGGCGGTCCCTGATAAATGCCGCGCAGCATCGCCTTCAAATACATCGGTGTTCCGCCCACAAACAACACTTCTCGGCCCAAGTGGCGGAGCTCGGCAATTTTCTGGTGGGCCGCTTCCACGTAATTGGAGACACTGAATTCCTGGTCGGGATCCAGGATGTTGATCAGATGGTGCGGCACGGCCCGCAACTGCTCCGGCGACGGCTTCGCCGTACCGATGTCCATACCCCGATAGACGGCCATCGAATCCAACGAAATGACCTCGGCCTGGAGCAGCCGCGCCAGCTCTAACCCGACCGTGGTCTTGCCGGCCGCTGTCGGGCCGGTCAAGTACCAGCAATCCAGCGCCGGGGCGCTGGGCCAAAAGGACCTGCTGGAACGAGGTCAGAGTCACTTCGCTGGTCAGGTGGTCGGTGCATGGATCTGGAGCGACGTTGGAGATGATCGACGTGGTCCGAGGGACACGCGGCGCGCATGACCATCGCGCCCTCGCAGCCCACAGCATAGGCGAAAGAAGACCCCAGTTGGTAGGTGTGAAGCCCCCACCCGGCACGGAGGTCCCCGCCCTCGCTCGCCTCCGGCCAGCAGTTGCCGACCGTCGGACCAGTCCCTACCATGTTCGCTTTGATCGGGTCCGGCAGGTCGACGTCGTGCCGGCTGGTTCGACAGCAGTCTTTTCTGGCAGGTATTTCGCGTGAACGAGCAACCCACCGTCTTGGACCAGCTCTTGCAGGTCATCCGGGATCGGAAAGAGAATCCACCGCCGCGATCCTATACCACAGCCCTATTCACGGCCGGATTGGAACAAATTGGTGCCAAGATTGTCGAGGAAGCGGCGGAGCTGGTCGAAGCTGCCACAGAGTCCGGAGCTATGGGGCGCGAGCACCTCATTTACGAGGCTGCGGACCTGATCTACCATTTGCTGGTCTTGCTGCGCCACAGCGACGTGGAATGGCAGGAAGTCGAAGCGGAATTGGCTCGCCGGTTCGGCATCTGCGGATTGGACGAAAAAGCGTCGCGCCGCCAGTAAGGCGCTGTAAAACAATAACTTACCGAATTGGATGTAGGACGGATTGGCAATCCGTCCTACAAGGATTCGGTAACTTAATTCTTGACAGATCCTAACCATCGCTGCCACAGCAAAAACAGGGCCGCCGGCAAGGTCATCCACTATGAGCAAACTGCGGATTGGACTACCGAGCAAAGGACGGCTGGCCGAGCAAGCCGAAGAGCTGCTGCGGCAAGCGGGGCTCAGTTTTCGCCGTCAGCCGCGAAGTCTTTTCGCGTTGGTCGGGGAATTGCCCGTGGAGGTGACGTTCCTGAGAACCGAGGACATTCCCGTGTTGT
Organism: uncultured Planctomycetaceae bacterium; assembly: GCA_963754725.1. Classification (GTDB taxonomy): domain Bacteria; phylum Planctomycetota; class Planctomycetia; order Pirellulales; family Pirellulaceae; genus JAAYDI01. The sequence continues at coordinate 67,642 of CAVWHV010000038.1, read as the reverse complement.
GCGCCGAAGGAGCGATCGACATGGGCATCACGGGCAGCGACCTGGTAGCAGAATCGGCGGCCTCCGTTATCACGCGCATGAACCTGGGTGTCGGCAAATGCCGACTGGCGGTCTGTGTCCCCGAGACGAGTTCCATTCGCCAGCCCGCCGACCTGGACGGCTGTCGCGTCGCCACCAGTTTCCCGCGCGTCACCACGCAGTTCCTGCAGGAACATGCGTGCGAGGCACACCTCGTCCCCCTGTCGGGCTCGGTCGAAGTCATGGTCGCCCTGGGAGTGGCGGAAGCGATCGTCGATCTGGTCGAGACGGGAAGCACGTTGGCGGCTAACGAGCTGCGCATCCTGGAAGAGATCGGGCGTTATGAAACGGTCTTAATCCAGAACCACCAGCCGCGCGATGCCGAGATGGCCGATCGGGTCGTGCGCAGGCTCGAAGGCGTGGTGATCGCTCGGAGCTATTCACTCCTGGAATACAACATCCCGCGCCGCAGGCTGGCCGAGGCGGAGAAGCTGACCCCGGGCTTCAACTCGCCCACCATCAGCTCCTTGGAGGACCCCGACTGGTGCGCAGTCCGCGTGATGGTCCGCCGCAACGAGGTGATCCAGGTCATGGAGCGACTGGAGGAAGTCGGCGCTTCCGCCATTCTGGAAACTCCCATCAACAATTGCCGGCTGTGATCCGCCAGCTGTCATCCGCCAGCTGTCATCCGCCAGCTGTCATCCGCCGGCTGTCATCCGCCGGCTGTCATCCGCCGGACAGCGACGGGGTGCGGGCCTAGCGGGCATCATCGGCCGGCGCGACGACGAGATCCGCGTTGGCCGCATGCGGGTCGATGCGCGCGAGCGTTCGCAATCGGAGTTGATTGATCGGCGGAGCGAACACGAAATACCCGAACAGCAAGGGCAACGCGAACTCCTTCAACGTCACGGCAGCCACCATGGCAAACACAAGTTCGACCAGTTGCGCGAAACTGCGGCGTCGCGCCAGCGCACCGGTCAGATGCGGGTACCGGATGTGGGAAACCATCAGCCAAGCCAGCACGCCGGTCAGCAGGGGAACGACGACCATCGTGGCGGTGGTCACGTGGCGGGCCCACTCCTGAGTCGCTTCCGGCAATAAGACGTCGGTCAACTCCATCATCGAGGGTGCGGCGATCGCAAAGGACGCAATGGCGCCGGCCGCCATCGGCGTTGGCAACCCCTCAAAATGGCTGGCCGGCGCGTGCTCATCCTTATGCACATTGAACCGGGCCAAACGCAGGATCGCCGATACGGCGTACAGCACGCCAATGCCCCACAGCAGCCGTCGTTGAAACACTTCGCTGTACGTGAACATGATGAAGACCGGAGCCACACCGAAGGTGATCACGTCGCACAGACTGTCCAATTCCTTGCCAAACTGGCTCGTCTGCTTCGTCATCCGCGCAATGTGACCGTCCAGCACGTCGAACACCATTCCCAGAAAAATCAACAGCGCGGCAAAGAACGCCAGATCGGTCTGGGTGTAATTGGGAACGTGGCTGGTGACCACCGTAATGGCGGCCAGTCCGCACACTCCGTTGGCCAGCGTGAACGCCGTCGGCAGCGCCGGAAACGCGATGTTGCGAATCCTGCGACGGCGTCTGTTTTCCTGGTGCATTGCGGATTCCGATGGCATGTTAGAGTCGCATATCGCCCGTGTATTGGGCCATCACGGTCGCTCCGGCCCGCACCTTCTCCCCCTGCCGCACACGGATTTGCAGCCCCTCTTGCTGGGGAAGTGTCAATTCGGTGCGCGAGCCAAGCTTGATCATCCCGAATTGCGCCCCGCTTGGCAAGTGTTCACCGGGGCGAACCCAACACACAATCCGGCGGGCAATGGCACCAGTGATCTGCCGCACGCGGAGGGCACGCACGGGACCCGAGGTGGTTTCCAGCCGGACTTCGAGGGATTCGTTTTCCTGAGCGGCTTCTGGCCGCAGGGCATTGAGGAATTTACCGCGCCGGTAGGTCAGCCCCATCACCTGGCATTCCATCGGCACACGGTTCAAGTGGACATTGAACACCGACAGGAAAATGTCGATCACGACGGCCGGCCCCCCCAGATACTCGTCATGGTCCACCTCGCGGATCGAAAATACCCGACCATCGGCGGGCGATACCACCGTCCCCGGTTCAGTGGGAATCGATCGTGACGGATTGCGGAAGAAGTAGAGTACGAAGGCCGCCAGCACGAGGGGAATCACCGCGGCGGGCCAAACAAACCACCACAACAACGCCGACAGCACGAGTAACCCGCCGCCAATGATCCAGATTTCGGCCCACCCCACGCGGGCCACGGGGAGTCGATCGCGCCAGGCAAACGGATCGTCCTCCGAGCTCCAATGGAGATCGCCCTGATTGCGGCAGAACTTCAAATCGCGCGGATCGAGGATCTCGTGCGGATAACCATCCTCCGCGCCCACCCGAGTCGCCTGCATCCGCCGCACGTAACCCGGTCGGAATCGCCGCAGGAACCATCGTCGCCATCGCCCCCAGGCGAGCTCCCACGCCATACAGACCCCGCCTCCCGGCTGGATCGACGTGATGTCGCGGGGCATTGGCTCGACAACTCGCATGGATCTGCGCTGTCCTTTTCCGGAAACCTGACTCAACGACGGACACCATCCTGACTGCACGGCCGGACCCACTGGGTAGAGCGCCGACGCGCATGTGCCGTCACAGGGCTGAACGCAGCATTGTCGTCCCGACCAACGCTTCCCGTCAAGCAACCCGTGCCGTCCAGCGGTCAGTTTCCTTCCAGCACCCACTGCACTGCGCGGCGATTCAGTTCGGCGGCGTTCGCGAGCTTGAATTTTGACTTGATCTTCTCGCGATGCGCCTCCACCGTCTTGGGGCTGAGTTTCAACTTGCGAGCGATCTGCTGGGTCGTCATGGCATTGCCGATCATCTCGAAGACTTCGAGTTCCCGGTTGGACAGCGTCTGGACCGGGTCTTCGGCCAGCAGATCGCCGCCACGGACGCGTCGCAGCAACGTCCGCGTCATCTGGGAACTCAAGTACAGCTCGCCGGCCAGCACCTGCCGGATGGCGGCCAGTAACTGGCTGTTCGATTCCTGCTTGTTGACGTAGCCCATGGCACCCGCGCGCAGTGCGCGTTCGGCGTAGATCTTCTCTTCGAACATCGACCAGACCAGCGTGCGCACGTCCACAAATTGAGCTTTGATCTGCGCCAACAGCTCCAGTCCGTGGCTGTCCTTCAGCGACATGTCGACCACCACCAGATCGGGATGCAGGTCGGCCACTTGTCGCAGCGCGTCCACGACGTTGTCGGCACCACCCACCATTTCGATGTCCGGCTCGTGGGCGATCAGTTGGGCCAAACCTTTACGAACGATCGGATGATCGTCCACCACCAGAATCCGAAGTTTTCTGGTGGCCGGTGTCTCTCGTTCATCGACAGTCATTACAGGCTTCCCGCAGGTACGACACAGCTGACCAGAGTCCCACCTTCCGCCGCCGGCTCGATCGTCAACACCGCACTGATGACCGCCGCGCGATGTCGCATGATGCGCATGCCCATTCCGGCAATTTGCTCCACGTCGCCAGACAGGCCGCATCCGTCATCGCGGACCCACAGCTGGAGGCGGTGATCGTTGCGCGCCAATCCGACCTCGATGTGTTCGGCGATCGCGCATGCCGCACGGCATTTCCCACCGCCTCGGCAGCGATATAGAACAACTGCGTGGCCGTGTGGTTATTCTCCAGATCGGCCGGTTGCGTGCAACGGAAACGAACAGGGAACACCCGCCAGCTGTTCGGTGCGTTCCGCCAGATCGGCCAGCCCGGCCATCAGGCCGCGGGCGTCGACTTCCACCGGCCGAATCCCTTTGATCAACGCCCGCACATTTTGCTGCGCTCCGATCAGGCCATCGGCCAGTTCGCACGCCGACTCGGCCTCCGGAAGTTCCCGAGCTTCCAATTGCTTGGCCAGGCTGGAGGCCATCAGCCGCAGACCCAGCAACTGCTGTCCCAGCCCGTCGTGCAATTCCTGTCCCATCTTTTGCTGCTGTCGAGCCGCAATTTCCGACAGCTCTCGCTCCGACCGCTTGCGGTCGGCAATATTCTCCTCCAGCCGCCGCTTGGCAGCCGCCAGCTCCGAGGTTCGCTGAGCGACCCGACGATCTAAATCGTCGTGGGCATTTGCCAGCACGTCCTTGACGCGACGGATGCTCACAAACAAAGGTCCAATTCCAGCAATCCCCAGCACCATCAGCGCCGAAATAACCAGCGAAATCAACTCGGCCACCAAGTCCGGGGGATGGGTTAGATCGCCGCTGGACAGTCGGTAGAGAATGATGCACCGGCGGACCGCCATCAACAGGACGGCCATGGCGATCCAGGTCCAGGCCCGCCCGGCACCCGTGATCCGGATCAACCGTACCGCCAGACCGGCTGCCGTCAGTTGCAGCAGAATGGAAGCGACAAGGACGAATCCGACAAGCATGCTGTCGTCTCCCAACCGCTCGCGGTGTGCCAGACAATCCCGCAAAACTGCCCGCCACATCCCTCCCGTCTCCCACCCACCGTTGGCCGTCGGCGGGCTTCGCATGCCCACCATCGTATCCCCGGGCAGGTCGTTTCCGCAAACGACCCCCTCCACATTCCGTCCTTCAAGCGGGCAGCGTCGACCTGTTGGGGGAGGGTTCCTAGGAAATTCCCCTACCCTCCCCACGGAAAACGCCCGATGCGACATCTCAGATTCACCTAGTTGCCGCTCGTGAACGGCTCGATTGTCCTCGGCGGCCCGTGGCCGTAGAAAGATAGAGGCGGAGTTGATTCGGAAGGCCGGGCTCCCGGTTTCGCCTGCAGTTGGTCACGTGCGGAAGTTCCAGCGCATACGCCTGAACGGAGAGTCATCATGGCGGCGGCACACTCCATGCGACCGGCAGGGTTGCGAATCGTGGGTGAGAGAGCGGTATCGCCATTTGAGCAGCAGCGGCAAATCGAAACACACGGTCAGGCGTTATTGCGGCAGGCCCCGTACATGGAGCTGCATCACGTGACGTGCGAGTTCCATGAAGGGATTTTGACGCTCCGTGGCATTGTCTCGAGTTTCTATATGAAGCAGTTGGCGCAGACGGTGGTTCGGAGCCTGGACGGCGTGGAGCGTCTTTTGAACCGCGTGGAAGTGGTTCGCAGTCCCCAGTGGCGATAGCGGGTGTCCGCGTGTGTCGTTCGGACATCCGACGTGCGCGGCAAGCAGCGTCCCCAGAGGAGGATGGTCATGGTTAGCACGCAGTCGACAGCGGACGTTCATGACGCGGCCCCCGCAGGCCGCACGATCGCGGTGCAGCGGGAGCTGGACATCGAACGCGGTCCGAATTGGCTGTTTGTGCGTGTCCACCGGTGCCGCCCGGGAGATGTGGAGGTGCTCTCGCTGGCCGAGCGCGTCACGTCGGCGTTGGACCAGCACTTCACTTACCGCGTGGTGCTGGAACTGGAGGAATCGGTCCTGCCCTGCGAGCAGCTGATCGAGGAGTTGCGACAGCTCGACGACTGGATCCAGGAGCATCACGGCGTGCTCCGCTTGTGTGGCTTGCCGTCACGTTACGTGCGGAGTCTCCAGCGTTCGCAGGTCACGCATCGATTTCCGCTCTACCACGACCGCGAAGAAGCGGTGTGGGGCGGTCCCCCACCCGGCCCACCACGTTAGGAGCGGGGCCGGAGTGCAGGAATCGAATCCGCGGCGTGTCACGTCGGCTGCCGCAGGTGCCCGCGCACCAGTTCCGTGACTCGATCGATCAGCGGGCGAACCATGGCAGCCACTTCCGGCGACAGTTGGCAGTGGGCGTATTCCAAAGTCACCGCGCGGGTCGAGAAGAGAACGGCTTGTGGCGCTCGGCCATACAGCCCGCGGGTCCAGGCCAGCAAGCCGTGCGCGTTGACCGAGTGGGCCATGCCGCTAACGCTTGACGTGTCGGCCTCCAGATCGTGGCGCACGACCTGCCCGAGCGGGCCATCGATCGAGGCGTCCAGAAACACGGCCAGCGTGGCATCGCGCAGCACTTCGGCCAGTTCCGCCGTCAAGATGTGTCGGCTGATCACTTCCACCTGCGGTGACACCAGCTCTTCGGCGAGCCGGTCGGCCACCAGCGGTCCCAGTGCGTCGTCGCCGCGAATCGGGCTGCCGAATCCGATCACGACCACGCGGGCGGGCAGCGCCGCCGGTACGTCCGCAGCCACATCAACCTCGCGTCATCGTATCGAGCACCCGGCCGTGGACGTCTCGCAGTTCAACCTGCAGCGGCATCTGGCCAAAGGCGTGTGAATGCAACTGAGACACGGGTCGTAGCAGCGAATCAGCGCCTCGACGCGATTCAACATCCCTTCCTGCAGCTTCTTGGCTTTCACGTACTTCTGGGCCACTTGTTTGATGCCCTTGTTCATCGCCAGGTTGTTATGCCCGGTCGCGATGATCAAATTCATCCAGGTCATCAAGCCATCATCGTTGATCTTGTAATGATGGATCAGGGTTCCCCGCGGCGCTTCCGCGACTCCCACGCCCTCCAGAGTGTTGCTGCGGTCGCGGGCCCGCACGAACGTATGGAGAATCGACGGGTCGTTGAGCAGTCGATCCATGCTTTCCAGGGCGAAGATGATCTCGACCAACCGCGCGTAGTGGTAATGGAAGCTGCTCGCGACCGGCTTGTTCTCCTGCAACGTACGGAACTCGGCCAGGGCCACGTCGGCGAAAGGCGTGCCGCAGGTGTCGCAATTGTTCAGCCGAGCCAAGGGTCCCACGCGATAGATGCCATTGGGATACCCGCGCGGCTTGAAGTAGGGGAATTTCATGTACGAGAACGGCTCCACCGCCTCGCCAATGATCGATTCGTACTCGCTGGTCGGCACCATGTCTTCCACGATCTTGCCGTTGGCATCCTTGACCCGCAGGAATCCGTCGTAGTGTTCGAGCCCCCCCTTGGCCGACACCAGGCTCAGGAACAGCGTGGCGAAGTTGCCGAAATGCCGGGCCTCCTCCTTGAACTTGGGAACCACGTCATCCTTGTAGAATTCGTAGGTCCGCTTGGCGATGTCGAGCCCTTCGTCGACGAGCCTGAGCATCACATCGCGTTTCTCTTCGGTCAGCGGCTCGCTGACGCCACCCGGGACGACCCAGGTGGGATGAACTTTCTCTGCCGCCCAGCATCTCGATAATCGTCTGTCCGATCTGGCGGAGTCGAATCCCCTCCTGCGCAAGCTGAGGGTGTCGAAACATGACGCCAAAGACATTCCGCTCGGCGGGATCGCAGTCCCAGCCCAGCAGCAGGTCGGGAGACGAGAGATGGAAGAACGACAGGGCGTGGGATTGCGTGAGTTGCGCCAGGTTCATCAGCCGCCGCAACTCCATGGCGACTTCGGGAATCCGCACGCAGAGCAGCGCATCGCACGCCTTGGAGGAGGCCAGCAGATGACTCACCGGACAGATACCGCAGGTGCGGGCGGTCAAGGCGGGCATTTCGCGGTACGGCCGCCCTTCGCAGAACTTCTCAAAGCCCCGAAACTGAGTCAAGTGGAATTTGGCGTCCTCCACCTTGCCGGCATCGTCCAGCTCGAGCGTGATGCGGGCATGACCTTCGATGCGCGTGACCGGTTCGATCGCAATGGTTTGACTCACGACAGCTAGTCCTTACTTTCCGAAACGGGTAAGTTTCATCGGCTCGGGTACGCGGCCTTCAATCAGTTCGCTCAACACATACCAGATCGCGTCGGCCGGTGGCGGACAGCCCTGCACGAACAGATCCACATCGACGACTCCATGCACCGGCTGGACCGTGGTCAACAGCGCCGGGACGCCTTCGGTCGGGAGCTGGGGATTCTTCTGCACGTTCTCCTTGTAGGCCCGATCGAGTACGTCCTGCAACGGGAAGAAATTGCGCATGGCCGGCACGTTGCCGCAAACCGCACAATCCCCCAAGCTGATCAAGAACTTGCAGTGCCGGCGGAACTCGCGCGCTTTTCTCGAGGTCTTCGTCTGTGCTGACCGATCCTTCCAGAATCCCGACATCGACCGACTCGGGCAACGTCTTGGCATCCACCAGCGGCCCGTAGATGATGTCCACCTTCTCGACCAGCGCGAACAGGCGTTCGTCGATATCCAGCAACGACATGTGGCAACCCGAGCAGCCATCCAACCACGCGGTGGCCACGGTTATCCGCTTTGACTCCATCATTCCGAGTGCCTCATTCGCGACAGATACGGGAGGAAGTCCCGGTCCTTTTCCATTTCACCCGCGGACGTACCGTGCTTGACCAGCGCCCCGGTGGGGCAGACCTGGACGCACTTGCCGCAACCGGTGCACGACTTGCTTTCGCCCCAGGGCTTGTTCAGGTCGGTGATCACCTGGCAGTTGATCCCGCGGCCCATGAGGTCCCAGGTGCGCCCCTTCGATTTCGTCGTCCCACATGCCACGACGGCGCGCTGCAGGAGCACAGCGGATCGTGATCGACACCGAACCAGTCGTGCGACGCGTCGACGTGGTACACGGCGGTTCGATACGGAACCCGCACACGGTCCACGCCGCATTGCTGCGCCCAGGTTCTGCAGTTCACACCGCCCGTTGGACACGCACACGGCCAACACGTCGTTGGCGTCTCCGCAAACAGCAGCTCCATAATCATCCGCCGATCACGCGCCGCAGCCGCGTCGTGTCGGTCAGCACCTCCATCCGCTCCGCCACCCGCGCTGGAACAGGCGGCGCCGCAACCCGGTTATCACCCTTCGAGTCTCGATCATGCAGAGCCGGCGCACGCCCGCCACGCTGAGCCCTTCACCGTAACGAGAGCGGAACGGGATCCGGATCCCGTTCTCGCGGCAGCAACCTGCAGGATCGTCCGTCCTCCCGCGCGCTGATGTCCCGTTGGCCGTTGATCTTGAAGGTCAGCGACGCGGACTTGCCGTGGGCAGGTCGCGGGTTTCATCATGCAGGCGGCCTCCGTCGGGCTGGTCATGATCGCCGCACCAGCCAGAGCCCACCATACCCCGGTGCGCAGGCCTGCACTTTTGTCAAGTACTCGTCGCGGAAATGGCGAAGTGTGCTGAGCACCGGGTCGGGGGCCGTCTGCCCCAGACCGCACAGGCTCGTCGCTTTCACCACCTCGCCGCACTTCTTCCAGCAACGCCAGGTCTTTGTCCGTCCCTGCCCCTTGGCGATCTTGTCCAGCAGACCGTGCATCTGGTGCGTGCCAGCCCGGCAAGGAACGCACTTACCGCACGATTCATCCATGCAGAATTCCATGAAGTAACGCGCCACGTCGACCATCGACGAAGTGTGGTCCATGACGATCATGCCGCCCGAACCCATGATCGAACCCGCCTCGCGGAGCGTGTCGTAGTCGACCGGCAGATCGAGGAACTGCTCCGGGAGACAGCCGCCGGAGGGCCCACCGGTTTGCACCGCCTTGAACCGACTCCCTTCCGGTACGCCACCGCCGATCGTGAACACGATGTCGCGGATGGTCACACCCATGGGCACTTCGATCAACCCCGTATTGCGGATCCGTCCCGCCAAGCGCGAAAACTTTCGTGCCCTTGGACTTCTCCGTGCCGATCGAGGCGAACCAGGCACCGCCGCGCGGATGATCGGAGGAATGTTGGCCAGCGTTTCCACGTTGTTGATCAACGTCGGATAACCCCACAGGCCAGTCTGTGCGGGATACGGCGGACGGGGGCGCGGTTGCCCACGTTTCCCTTCAATGGAAGCCATCAACGCGGTTTCCTCTCCGCACGAGGAAGGCGCCCGCCCCCGGCGAATCTCGATGTCGAAGCTGTAGTCGCGTCTCGCAAATGTTCTGTCCCAACAGCTCCTTCTTCGTCGCCTGGCGAATCGCCGTCGTCAACCGTTCGATGGCCAAGGGATATTCGGCCCGCACGTAGACGAACCCGTGGTTGGCACCCACGGCGTAACCGGCCAACACCATCCCCTCGAGCACTCGATGCGGGTCGGATTCCAACACGGCGCGATCGATGAACGCACCGGGATCTCCCTCATCCGCATTACAGATCACGAACTTCTCGTGACTCGGCATCTTGGCCACGGTCGACCACTTGAGTCCGGCCGGATACCCACCGCCACCCCGGCCGCGCAAGCCGCTCGCATCCACTTCCCGTAATACTTCGGCCGGCGTCATCTCCGTCAGCGCCGTGACCAGCGCCCGATAGCCATCGGCCCCGATGTACTGATCGATGTCTTCCGGGTCGATGATCCCGGAGTTCTCCAACACGATCTTCTGCTGGCTGGTGAAAAACGGGACATCGGTGGGACAACGCAACCGCTCGACCGGTCGCCCGCCCAGGTTGTCAATCAGTTCCGCCGTGTCCGCCGACGTGACGTGCTGATACATCACCGGCGCGTCGTGACCCTGCGACGTCACCTCCACCAACGGGCCGGCGGCACAGAGCCCCATACAGCCGACGCCCTTCACTCGGACCTGGTCCGACTCGCCGACTTGTTCCTTCAGCGCGCCGAGCACTCCAGCCGCGCCCGACGACTGACAGCCCGCCGCCATGCAGACGCGGACGCAGTGCTGGCACTGGTGTTCCGCCGCACGGACTCCCTCGGCCAGTTCGGTGAGTTCGTCAAGTTGCATCGCGCATCACCTTTTCGATCTTGGCCAACAGCTGGTCGACCGATTGATTACCCAAGACCTCTCCGTCCACCACCGCGGCAGGTGCCAGGCCACACGCGCCGATGCAACGGGCCCCGATCGCCGACAACCCCAGATCGGCGGTCGTGTGCCCCAACTTCACTCCGTATTTCTCGCGCACACCCGCGGCCAACTCTCCAGCGCCCTTGATGTAGCAGGCCGTGCCGGTGCAGATCACGCAGGTGTGCTTCCCTTGCGGCTTGAGCGAGAAGAGGTGGTAGAACGTCGCGACGCCATAGACTTTGCTCAACGGCAGCCCGAGAGACTCCGCCACGAAATGCATCGACTGCTCGTCCAGGTAACCGAACAGCCCCTGAACACGATGCAGAGATTCGATCAGAGCGTGACTGGCGTAACCGCTGCGCCGCATCGTCACTTCGACCATCTTCCAACGCTTGTCGTCACTCGGTGGCGCCGGCTTGGCGACCTGCAGGGGCATGACTGATTCTCCTGGCATACTTGCCTAGGTGCGCGAGTGGACTGCACACGACACAAAGCCGATCAACTCCGTTCCGATGCGACCCGGCAGCACGGACAGTCGTCGCCAGGCCCACTCCCGCATGCCGCCGGATGCTCGATAGGCGGCCAGCTCCACACATCACGCAAGCGGAATCGAGAACCGCCTTCCGGAAGTGCCCCGCGAGTACTCTCGTACTCGATTCTCTGAGCGTTCGACTCGCAGGAATCGTACCGCACTCCGAGTTTTTTTGGAACCCCTTTCAACGCGCAGACCACCGGTCGCGGCCCGGCGCCAAGCGAAATGGACGCGCGCAGCAGAAACGTTCCGCGGCGGACGCCGTATCTGGACAACCCGACTTCACCATGACCGCCGCATGAATGCCCAGCCCGCCCGTTTCGAATATCATCCAGATCGTTCACGAGCGTCCCATTGCTGGCAGGATAGCGGCTTGAAATCCGCCGCACCCAGCAGGTTTTCCGGCGGGCCACACCTGCTGGTGGGCGGCGGCAAGCAGACACTGCCCAGCCGGTGACGCAACGTCTTTCCGCGAAGTTGTGTTCCCCCCGCTTACACTGCGGCCAATTTCGCTAGAATAGGCCCATGTGCCGCGAGCTGCGCGAACGTCTCTGGCGCGAGATGGCTCGCCGTGTGCGAATCTGCACACCGCGTGGAAATGCCGGGGCACCGGAACGCGGTGGCATCCAAGAGTGGTCCGCGACGTGGTCGCGGCGGTTTTCCGGACTGGCCGGCGTGTCTCGACCGTGGTCGGCAGGGCGAGTCCGGATGGACAGTTTTGATGAGGAGCGACTGGTGAGTCAACGATCATTTGTCACCATCGATGGAAACGAGGCTGCGTCTCTCATCGCGCACCAGACGAACGAAGTCATCGCGATCTATCCGATCACGCCGGCCTCGCCGATGGGCGAGTTTTCGGACGCCTGGTCGGCGGTGGGACGTCAGAATATTTTTGGCACGGTTCCGGACGTCATCGAGATGCAGAGTGAGGCGGGCGCAGCGGCGGCCGTGCACGGATCGCTGCAGGCCGGGGCGCTGACGACGACGTTCACGGCGTCGCAGGGCCTGCTGCTGATGATTCCCAACATGTTCAAGATCGCCGGCGAGTTGCTGCCGACGGTGTTTCACATTTCGGCCCGGACGCTGGCCACCCACGCCTTGTCGATTTTCGGCGATCACAGCGACGTGATGTCGATGCGCAGCTGCGGCTGGGCGATGTTGGCCTCCAACTCCGTGCAGGAGATTCACGACCTGGCCATGATTTCTCATGCGGCCACGCTCAAGGCCCGCGTGCCCTTCCTGCACTTTTTCGACGGATTTCGCACGTCGCACGAAGTCAACAAGATCGAGATGCTGGAACCGGACGACATCCGCGCGATGTTGGACGAGACGCTGATCGAAGAGTTCCGGCAGCGGGCCATGAACCCGGACGCGCCGGTACTGCGTGGCACGGCCCAGAACCCGGACGTGTTTTTCCAGGCGCGGGAGGCCTGCAATCCGTTCTACGACGCGGTCCCGCAGATCGTCCAGGAATACATGGATCGGTTCGCCAAGTTGATTGGTCGCCAATACCACCTGTTCGACTACGTCGGCGCCCCGGATGCCGAACGAGTGATCGTGATGATGGGATCGGGAGTCGGGGCAGCTGAAGAAGCCCTCACGGCCATGGTCAAGCGGGGCGAGAAGGTGGGCCTGGTCAAGGTGCGTCTCTACCGTCCGTTTGCCGTGGAGGCTTTCATTCGCGCTCTGCCGGCGACCGTCCGCAGCATCGCCGTGCTCGATCGCACGAAGGAACCCGGCGCGATCGGCGAACCGCTGTACCTGGACGTCCTGACGGCGCTGGTGGAAGGCTGGAGCGCGGTGCACCAGCGGCGCGATCCCGCAAGTGATCGGCGGCCGCTACGGTCTGTCGTCGAAGGAATTCACGCCGGCCATGGTCATGGCGGTGTACGAAGAGCAGGCCCAGGCCAAGCCGATGCGTCATTTCACGGTGGGGATTTTCGACGACGTCACGCATCTGAGCCTGAAGTACGATGCCGAGTTCTCCACCGAAGCCGACGATGTGATCCGCGCGGTGTTCTATGGGTTGGGGAGCGACGGCACCGTGGGTGCCAGCAAGAACTCGGTGAAGATCATCGGCGAAAACACCCCCATGTACGCGCAAGGCTACTTCGTCTACGACTCGAAGAAGGCAGGTTCGGTCACCGTATCGCACCTGCGATTCAGCCCGCGGCCGATCAAGTCGACCTACCTGATCAGCCGGGCCAGTTTCGTGGCTTGCCATCAATTCGTATTCCTGGAAACGATGGATGTGCTGGAGATGGCGACTCCGGGCGCGACCTTCCTGCTGAACAGCCCCTACACGGCGGATGAAGTCTGGGACAAGCTGCCGCTGGAAGCGCAGGAGCAGATCATCGCCAAGAAACTGAAGTTCTACGTGGTGGACGGCGTGAAGGTGGCACAGGAGGCCGGCATGGGCGGCCGCATCAACACGGTCATGCAGACCTGCTTCTTCGCGCTCTCCGGTATCCTGCCTCGCGAGGAGGCCATCGAGCAGATCAAGTACGCCATCAACAAGACGTACGGCAAGCGGGGCGAGTCGATCGTGCAGAAGAACTTCGCCGCCGTGGACGGAGCGTTGGGTGAGATGCACGAAGTCAAAGTGCCGACCGCCGCCACCAGCAAGTTCCGACGTCAGGCGGTGTCGACCGAGGGCGCCAGCGATTTCGTCGAACGGGTCACCGCCGTGATCTATGCCGGCAAGGGGGATCTGCTGCCGGTCAGCGCCTTGCCGGTCGACGGCACGTTCCCCACCGAGACGGCCAAGTACGAGAAGCGGAGCATCGCGTTGGACATCCCGATCTGGGATCCCAGCATCTGCATCCAGTGCGGCCTGTGCGCGTTCGTCTGCCCGCACGCGGCGATTCGCATCAAGCCGTACCAGCCCGCGGCACTTGCCGGAGCTCCCGCGACGTTCCAGTCCAAGGAGAGCCAGGGCAAGGACTTCGAAGGTTGCCGCATGACGATCCAGGTCGCGCCCGACGACTGCACCGGCTGCGGCGTGTGCGTGGATGTCTGCCCCGCCAAGAGCAAGGAAGCGGTGCAACACGAGCGATCAACATGGAGCCGAAGCTCGATCACCTGGATGCGGAACGAAAGAACTTCGACTTCTTCCTCAACATTCCCGATTTCGACCGCACGCAGGTCAAGACCGACACGGTCAAGGGGTCGCAGATGCTCGAGCCGTTGTTCGAGTACTCCGGGGCGTGCGCGGGCTGCGGTGAAACGCCGTACGTCAAACTGATGACGCCAGTTGTTCGGCGACCGGATGATGATCGGCAACGCCACCGGCTGCTCGTCGATCTACGGCGGTAACCTCCCCACGACGCCGTATTCGGTCGACGCCTCGGGGCGGGGCCCCACGTGGTGCAACTCGCTGTTCGAGGACAACGCCGAATTCGGCCTGGGGTTCCGATTGGCGTTGGACCAGACGCGGGGCTACGTCCAGTACCTGTTGAAGAACCTGGCTGGACAGATCGGCGACGACCTGGTCGGCGAAGTGCTAGCAGTCCCCGCAGGAGGACGAACTCGCCCTGGCTGCCCAACGGCAACGCGTGGCTCGGCTGCGAGCCAAGCTGCAGGGACTGGGCACGCCGGAAGCCCTGCGGCTGGCGGGCTTGGTCCGACAACCTGGTGGATCGCAGCGTCTGGATCCTCGGCGGCGACGGCTGGGCGTACGACATCGGCTTCGGCGGTCTGGACCACGTGCTCACGACCGGGCGCGACGTCAACGTGCTGGTCATGGATACGGGCGTGTACTCCAACACGGGTGGCCAGGCCTCCAAGGCCACGCCGCGCGGTGCGGTGGCCAAGTTTGCCGCGGCCGGCAAACCGTCCCGCAAGAAGGATCTGGGCATGATCGCCGTCTCGTACGGCAACGTGTACGTGGCTCAGATCGCGATGGGTGCCAACCCGGCGCAAACGGTGAAGGCCTTCCGCGAAGCGGAATCGTATCATGGGGTGTCGCTGATTCTGGCGTACAGCCACTGCATCGCCCACGGGGTCAACATGACCACGGCGATGGCGCATCAGAAGGACGCCGTCCAGTCCGGCTTCTGGCCGCTGTACCGCTACGATCCGCGCCAGGCGCACGAGGGAGGCTCGCCGTTCCAGCTCGACAGCCGCAAACCCATGGCTCCGTTCAAGGAATTTGCGATGCAGGAGGCGCGGTTCGCCATGCTCGGTCCGGTCCAATCCGAAACGTGCCGAACAGCTGTTTGAATTGGCACAACGGGACATCGACGACCAGTGGCACTACTACGAGCAGATGGCCGGCGTCGAGCGTGACATCGCGGAGAAATGGAGGAGGTGGAAGCATGAGCATTGATCTATCAACCAAATACCTGGGCCTCTCGTTGAAGAATCCGTTGGTGGTTTCGGCCTGTCCGCTGTGCGGCGACGCCGAAACGCTCCAGCGGCTGGAAGAGGCCGGTGCGGCCGCCGCCGTCCTGCCGTCGCTGTTCGAAGAACAGATCGAACACGACGAACAGGAATTGAACAAGCTGTACGAGTACCAGACGGAATCCTTCGCGGAATCGCTGTCGCATTTCCCCGAGCTCAACTCCTATAACACGGGGACAAAGGAGTACCTGGACCTGATCGAAGCCGCCAAGAAGAAGGTCAAGATGCCGCTCATCGGCAGCCTCAACGGCGCCTCGATCGGCGGCTGGACCCGCTACGCCAAGTCGATGCAGGATGCCGGTGCGGACGCGCTGGAATTGAACATCTACTTCGTGCCGACCGATCCCCAGATGTCCGCCAAGGCGGTCGAAGATCAATACGTGGAACTGGTCGCAGGCCGTGAAGGACACCATCGCCGTCCCGCTGGCGGTCAAGATGGGTCCCTACTTCACGTCGATGCCGGGCTTGGTGCAGCGCATCGCGGACGCGGGCGCCGACGGGCTGGTGCTGTTCAACCGCTTCCTGGAGCCCGATATCGACCTGGAATCGCTGCAGGTGGCTCCGAACCTGGTGCTCAGCAGCCGGCACGAACTGCGGCTGCCACTGCGGTGGATCGCCATCCTCCGCGACCAGACGGACGATCTCCCTGGCCGCCACCAGCGGTGTCCACTTCGCCGACGACGTGATCAAGGCACTGCTGGTCGGTGCGGATGTCGTCCAGATGGCGACAGCCGTGCTCCGCTATGGCCCTCCCTACCTCGGCAAGCTGCTGGAGGAAATCGAGCGCTGGCTGGAAGAACATGAGTACTCGTCGGTGGAACAGATAAAAGGCAGCATGAGCCGCGGCAACAGCCCGGATCCGAGCGCCTTCGAACGCGCCAATTACATGAAGGCGCTCACTTCGTTTACCAGCGAGTTCCCCTCCGCGTGAGGACGTAGCGACCACGCACTTGGCACGGGACGGCCGTCGTCGGCCGTCCCGCCTTTTTTCGTCGCCTGCCGGCCACCGGGCAGCGTCCGGAATTGACGGCCACGCCGCCGCGGCAAGGATGAATGGCAGGAACTCACTTCATGTCCTTGTCCCAATTCCTGGCCGCTTTCGTTTCCAACTTCGTGGCCATCGGGCTCGATGTCGCCTGGCTGCTACTGGGCCTGTTGGTCGCCGGTCTGCTCCGCGTCTGGACACCCTCCGGAGTCCTCGAACGGTTTCTGGGCGGACGCGGCTGGTGGCCCTTGATCAAGGCAGCCCTCATCGGCACACCCTTGCCATTGTGCTCGTGCAGCGTGCTGCCCACCGCAGTGCAGCTCCATCGCTCTGGCATTTCCGCGGGGGCCACGGCATCGTTCCTCGTCGCGACGCCGGAGAATGGCATCGATTCGCTGGCGGTCTCCTATGCGCTGCTCGGACCCTGGATGACCGTGATCCGGCCGGTGGCGGCCGTCATCAGCGCTGTCCTGACGGGACGGTTGACCCAATTCGTGGTTGACCGCAGCGGTCGCGCGGATGCCGAGCAGGCCTCCGAGCCAGCGGGGGAAGCCGCATGCGACTGCCGCGCCGGCGACTGCCAGCCAGAGAACCACGCCGCCTCGATCCACGCACAAGACCGCCAACCGCCGTGGCGCCAGGTCGCGACCACCGTCGTGGATTTGCTCGACGACATGGCCCTGTGGCTGGTGTTCGGCATGCTGGCGGCCGCCGCCGTCCAGACGATCGTGCCGCCCGCGGCGTTGTCCCGCTTCGGGTCGGGCCTGCTGCCCATGCTGGCCATAGTCGCCATCAGCATTCCGATGTACATCTGCGCCACGGCCTCGACACCGATAGCCGCCTCGATGCTCGTGGCGGGAATGAGCCCCGGCACGGTGCTCGTGTTTCTGCTGGCAGGACCAGCCACGAATCTCTCCTCGGCAGCCATTTTGCGCCGCGAGTTGGGCAGTACAGCCACGGCGGCCTACTTGATTGGCGTGGCCGCGACTTCGGTGGGATTGGGCTGGGTCGTCGATGTCCTGGGGCCTCCGATCCGCGCCGCGATCGTTCCCCAGGTCGGCGCCGGCGGCGAGATGATTCCCCGCAGTCTGGCGATCACAGCTGCCATCATCTTGGCCCTGCTGGTCAGCTGGCCGCATCGACCGCGCGCCGCACGGCGCTGAACGGACGGGCGCTCATTCGTGAACGTACGTTTCGAGAAACCTCGCCAATTGATGGAAATCGGAATCCGGTTTCACGTACCGGACAATGGTCACCAGCGTCTCGGGA
Source organism: uncultured Planctomycetaceae bacterium (assembly GCA_963754725.1). Classification (GTDB taxonomy): domain Bacteria; phylum Planctomycetota; class Planctomycetia; order Pirellulales; family Pirellulaceae; genus JAAYDI01. The sequence goes on along the minus strand of CAVWHV010000038.1, from coordinate 49,768 downwards.
TCGACCAGTGTGCTGAAGGGAACGTAGTGCAGGTCCAGTTGACCGGACACGGATACCATGACGCCGCTGCGCTGTTCTTCCACCAAGGCGCGGTAGGCTCCGACGCCGAGTTGGCTGCCGAGCATCACGTCGAACGCCTGCGGTCGGGCGCACCGCGCTTCGTAACCCAACTGCAGCCCCTTGACGCGTCGTTTCTTGCCCGTCTGACGCGCGTACTCCTGGGAAACCAGTCTGCTGAACAGCTCGCACAGGTTGATATGGCTGATCGAAATGTGACCGTGTTCATCGCGCGGCACGTCTTTCAGGTAGCTCATCGGCAGGAATTCCGCGAGCCCTTCCGCCAGGACGATGACGCCGTACGGCTTCTTCTCAGAGTCCTCGCGCACGCGCATCGTCGCCACGATCCGCCGGACCGTTTCGTCGATATCCATCGCCGCTCGCGTGGTCTTCGCTCCGGTCTTGGGGTCGATCACTTCTTCCTCGGTGCGGTACTTGCCGGTGATGTCTTCGACGCTGATCACGAGGCTGGCTTCCCCGGCGATGGCCGCCCCATAGGCGATCCAGCCGGCGCTGCGGCCCATCGTTTCCGCCAGGAAATAACTCTGCGTGGATTCCGCATCGGCCAGCAGGTTGCGGACTTCAGCCGCCAGCGTTTCCACGGCCGTGAAGTACCCGAACGTGAAATCGATTCCCATGTAGTCGTTGTCGATCGTCTTCGGCACGTGGACCACGGGAATCTTCCGACTATGGGCCGGCAGGCGATCCTGGAACATCTGGAATTTGTTGGCGGTCTTCAACGTGTCATCGCCACCAATGGACACCAGCGCGTCGACACCCAGCGAGCAGAGTGCATCGTAAGCGGTCTTCAGCAGCGCGGTCTTGACAGGATCGTCGAGGTCCGCCCTGCAGGTCACTAACTTGCCGGGATTGGTCCGAGCCGACCCGATCATGATCCCCTGACTGTTGCGCGTCCGTTTGAGACGCGTGTGGTCGAGAATTACGTAGTCTCGGCCTTCCTGCATCGGGTGGTCCGGGCCAAACTGGACGAGATTCGAGTAGCCGTACATGATGCCGACCACCTCGATTTCATTTCTCAGAAAGGAAACGGCTGCCGTGGATATCACCGCGTTGGCGGCTGGGGCCGGCCCGCCCGCGAATAGAATCGCTGCGCGGCGGAAACTGTGGTGTACCTTCGGCGGGCGTGACAGGGTCGTGGGCATGTGGAAATTCTCCGGAAACTCTTCTCATTCAGATCCTTGAGTAGAAATTCTCAATTTCGCCGCTCGTTGGTCAACCGTACTCCCGCAGAATGCGGTGATCCTGACGCCATTCGGCCCCCGAGCAAGACCGGCAGCTCCAGGCGTGTTACGGCCCGCTGACTCTAAGGCCGATCATTCCGCCTCAAGCCGTCGATGCCGTCGACTTCCGGCACCTTAGCGAAAAACGCCTCGCGTGAGATGAAATACCTGGCACGGCACCGCGGCATGCGCTGAGTGAGACGTCGGGCCGGCGGCCGGTCAGTCGGCACACAACCAGTGGTACGTCCAGACGGGATTACCGCAGACCGGGCATTGTTCGCCATTGTCGAGTGGCCGACCGTGACAATCGTGACAGTCACCGATGGCCGGGAGCCAGAACGTCTGACGGTTCCTCAACTCGGCCGCTTCCAGATGGTGGCCAAAGGCCACGGCGCAGACAATGCGAACGGACAAAGGAAATAGTTGGTAGAGGATGAGCGGCGCACGACTCGCCTCGGGAAACACCGACTCGAGATGGCGCGAAAACGTCAACCGTTGTTCGTCCTCCGACATGGCGGCGTAGTTGCGAATGCGACGACGCCACTTGGGGTCCTGCAAGTCGCCACCCAATCGCAACTCACCAAGCCACTTCACAAACCACTTCGGGTCGCTGCGCAAATAACCCCGATTCTGAATCGCCAATGCCGTCACCGCGATCTGGTAGGCTTCAATCTCACACTTGGCGAGACCTTCGCTCTCCTCGACACTGATGGGAAGCAGCATCGAGTCATGGCCGATGTTGGTTTCCACGTCCTCGTGAATGCGCTGAAACAACAAATTCCGCAGGGTGTTGAGGCCGTAAACCAGGCTGTGAGTCACCGACTCGGCGGACAGGTCCGGCTCCTGCTCCTGCAATTCGACCGCTGCTGCAGCGCATCGCGCCAAACATTCCTTCAAGTGCTTCTCCATCACACCACCCCCGCTTGCCAGAAGACCTCGAGGAGGATTACGTGTCAGGCACTTCCGCCTGCCGTAGCATACACCAGGTCCGACCGGCGATTCCACAACTAAGACCGACATCTTTAGCGAATTCTCGGAATGGAGTAGGCAGGCGGACGGTGACGTCCAGCCTGGAACAACCCTGGCAATCTGGGCAAAGGCGAATCGAGTCCGCAGGGGGCATTCACCGATATAAACGACGAGAGTCCGCGGCCGTCGAGGTGGTGCTGGCGAGGGATGCCATGAGTCGAATTCAAAACGATTTATGCGACTTGATCCAACGCAAGACCGGCGTCCGCCCTCACCTCGAGGACTCGTTTGATGCGCTTCAAATCGACTCGCTCGGAATGGCCGAGCTGACCGTCGAGATCGAGAAGGCGTTCGGCATTCGCATCGGAGAAGACATCACCGATGTGTCGGATATCGCCGGCCTGGTCGCCTACATCGCGCAGCGAGTTGCGAACCGCACGGTCGCCTGATGGACCGAGCCGGTCCGGGCGTCGACGGCTCGGCTGGCCGCATTCGATAGGGCGGCCCCTTCGCCAGAGAAGCCAGCCCATTGCTGGCAGCTTCCAACCCCGTCACTCGGGTGGCATTTCTTGCTCCTCAGGACGCGAAGTGCCGGAGGCGTGGGAATCTAGTGCGACATTGCGGGTCAGTCTGGTTGTAGCGCCTGTATGACAAATGCTGCGGGCTCCGAAGATAGCGGTCGAAGCTTATATGCGGGTGGAGGGTCCGTGGGAAAAAACATTCAAGTGAGACCCGCATGATGAATCGACACTGCGGCCGACCGGTCTGGGGAATCTTGGTGATAGCGAGTGTGGTGTCCCTGGCGGCGCCGACCGTTCGGCTGCTGGCAGCGGAAACGTTCGGTTACACCTCACGCAAACCGCAGCTGTGGGAAACGGAACGGCCGGTGCTCGAAGAGGAACCGGGCACGAATCTGTACTGGCACGACCCTCACCTGGCTTCGTGGGAGGCCTGTCGCATCTGGCCGCCGGCGACCAACGGGTGCATGCCGGCGTGGTACGCGCAGTGCCGAATTGTTGGCTCTCTACCGCGACGCGAACGGCGAGTTCGATTTCGCGACACTGGGCCCGAGCGGTCCGGTGGCCCTGTCGACCAGCGATTTCCGAGCGGACTTCAGTCCGGGCATTCGTGCGGTGGTCGGCAAGACTCTCGGGACCTGGTATCGCCTGGAAGTGTCCTATTTCGGGTCCTACTCGTGGGACGACGTGGCGGCGATTCGGAATCTCGACACGAACGATCAGGGCGGGACCGGCGACCTGTACTCGCCCTTCTCCGGATTTGGCGACCCGGACGGCGCAGTGGGATTTGACTACAACAACTTCGCCTCCATCCGGTTCAGCTCCGACACTGAACAATGGCGAGCTGAACTTGCGTCGACGCGTGTTGATGCGGCCGGGCTGCTATGAGGCATCGTTCCTGGTCGGCGGGCGGTACCTGCAAATCGACGAAGAGTTCGGGTACCTGACGCAGTCCAGCACGCCGGGACCGGGAATCTCGACGAACCAGATGAATGTGGATACAGACAATCAGCATGATGGGCGTGCAGGTCGGCATGCTCAGCCAGTTCCTGGTGCAGCCCAAATGCTGGATCGATTTCGAGATGAAGGGCGGTATCTTCACCAACCGCACCAGTCTGGACCGCACGTACAGCGTTTCAGCGGCCGGTGGCCCAGCCGCCACGTTCATCGGCTCAGACGAGCGGGATCGCACGTCGTTTGTGGGCGACCTGTCACTGCAGTTCAACTACCAGTTCGCGCCGTCGTGGACGTTTTATGCGGGCTACAACGCGCTGTGGGTGACGGGCATCGCGATCGGCGCAGAGAATTTCGACGCGTCCGTTCCCACTGCTGACGCTCGGTCCGACCATCGTCGATCACAGCGCCGACGCCGTGTATCACGGTCCGAACATCGGCCTGGTGTTCACGCACTAGGAGAGGCTGGAGGCTGGAGGCTGGAGGCTGGAGGCTGGAGGCGGTTAGGTTTGGGGGGCTGCCTTTGCAGCGGCGGCGCGGTCACTTCGCATAGAACCCGAACTCGTAGGCCGCATCGTACATGGCCAAGACATTGTCGGCGGGCACGCCGGCCTGGATGTTGTGCACGTTGTTGAACACGTAACCGCCGCCCGGCATCCACGTCTGGACGTTCCGGCGCACATGGTCCCGAACCGTCTGCGGATCGGCCTGCGGCAGCACGTGCTGCGCATCGATTCCGCCTCCCCAGAACGTCAGTCGCGGGCCGTATTCCGCCTTCAGCGCGGCGGGGTCCATGTCGGTGGCACTGATCTGGACCGGGTTGAGAGCGTCGATGCCGTTGTCCAGCAGGTCGGGAATGAACGTGCGGCAGCCACCGCAGGTATGGTACCAGATCTTGGCTGGCGTCTTCGACTTGATGAACTGCACCAGCCGCTTCTGCCGCGGCTTGACCACGGTCCGATAGAACTGGGGCTGGAACAGCGGTCCGCGCTGGCCGGCCATGTCGTCGCCGATCATGATCACGTCGACCAGGTCGCCGACTTCGCGCAGGAACGCTTCGTTCCAGTCGAGCCAGAACTGCAGCGTCCGATCGATCAGCGCCTCACAGAACGCGGGCTGTTCGAGCATATCCATGAACCAGCGTTCCAGCCCGCGCAGGTACCAGCAGATCTCGTACACGACGCCGCAGATGCCACCCACCACAGCGTAGGGAGTCTCCTGGCGGATCTGCAGGGCCCGCTCGCGCAGGCCCGCAAATCGTCCCGGATCGTCGCCTCGCGGAAACGGGTAGTCCTTGACATCCTCGATCGTGGCGTCGGCCAGCGGATGGATGCGTGATGTCCATGTACAGCGGCGCATCGTCGGGCATCGACCAGCGCACTCCGAATTCATCCACCAGATCATGCCACACTTTGCCATCGCGGTGCGGCCGTGACAATTCCGCCGTCGAAATCGGCCGCAGCCCCCGCATGAATGTACCGCGTGTCGACGTGCAGACGCTGGAGCACCGCCTCGCTCGGCCGTGCGAGCTGCTGCACCGCGTCCATGATTTCGATCTCCTCATCCCACCCCAGACGTTGCAGCAGCGCCGCATAGGCCAGCCGGTGAATGCCCGTCTGATTGCCCCCCAGATCGATCGGCACGCGATCAGGCTCCCGATGGTTCAGCGCCGTCAACAAGCGTTCTCGCGGACGTCAGGTTTCACGGTGTACTGTCATGCGGCGACCTCCTGCCTGGGCTGAATGTGTTCGGCGACCAGAACCCGGTTGGCACTCGCGGCGATTCTCGACTTCGGCCGATCATCGCGTGCCCGACGGCCACGGTCAAGAGAACGTCGCGGCAAACGAGCCACGGCCCGACGTGCCGATTTCCAGGTGGTTGATTGACAGCCGGGCTGGCGAGCGGATATCGAAGGGGGAAGTCGCGGATCACTCGAACCATGCACTCCCGGGGAGATATTCGCATGGGTCAGATCCACGTCGGTATGAATTTGGAAGCGACCCGTCATCACGACAAGCCGTTCGAATGGGGACTCGATCGGGCCGCGGAGATGGGCTACGAGTACGTCGAGCCGATGGTCCACTTCGGACGCGAACTGATGAGCGAAGCGGGCTACTACCACACCTATTCGCTGTTCAACGATCCCAAGGTCATGCAGGAGATGGTCGCGCAGCGCGGGCTGAAGATCTCCGGACTCCAGGCCCACGGGCCGCTGGGCCGGCCCGACTATCACGGCGAGTACCTCAAGATGGCCATTCGCTTCGCGGCCGAGTGCGGTGCACCGGTGGTCAACACGGACGAAGGCATCAAGGCGCCCTGGACCACCGAGGAAGAAGACTTCGTGCTGATGAAGTACACGCTGCGCGAAGCCTCGTTCGTGGCCGAACGGCGCGGCGTGCTGATCGGACTGGAATGCCACGCGCAGTACTCGAAAACGCCCGACGGCCTGGACCGCATCTACAACCTGGTCGATTCTCCCGTCGATCGGCATCAATCTCGACACGGGCAACGCCTACCTGGCCGGGCAGGACCCCTACACCTGGCTGGAACGCGTCGCGGATCGGCTGGTGCATCTGCACGCCAAGGACATCAGCGTCGAACACTCCGAATCGGAACGCGGCAAAGTGACCGGCACGCCGGTCGGCTGCGCCTGCGGCGACGGCGTGATCGACTGGAAACGAGTGATCGAGATCTGCCGCCGTGCGCCGCGCGACATCGTGTTTTCCGTCGAGTGCGGCACGATCGACCAAGCCCGCCGCAGTCTCGACCACTTGAATTCGTTGCTCTGATCCCTGACCGCCGGTGGTCGTCGCGAACATCGTTTCCCATCGTGAAAGGGTCGATCGCCATGCGCATCCACGCCCGCCTGACCGTCGTTGCTGTCGCTTGTTGCTTGGCCGCTGCGCCCGCGCGCGAGCGGCCGACCTGCTTGTCGGCACCGCCACCGTCGACATCACGCCGGCCAAGCCGGTGGCGCTCTGCGGTCAGTTTCCACTCCGCATTGCCCGCCAGGTCGAGACGCCTCTGACCGCCAACGCGATCGCGCTGGAATCCCGCACGAACGAAGTGGCCGGAGACCTGGCAATCATGGTTTCCTGTGACGTCGTCGGCATCCCCCCGGCGCTCCTGGCCATGGTGCGCGAGCGCGTGCACCAACAACTCCCCGACCTCGACACGACCAGGATCTTTCTCTCCGGCACGCACACCCACACGGCCCCCGAACTCGAACCGGGTGTTTTTCGGATCCCCACCGACGGGGTCATGCAGGTGGAAGAGTATCAGAACTTGTTTGCCGACCGAGTAGCCGGGGCGATCGCGCAGGCGTGGGCGGGTCGCCAGCCGGGCCGTGTCACGTGGGGCTTGAGCCACGCCGTCGTGGCGTACAATCGGCGCGCCGTGTATGCGGACGGCCGAGCACAGATGTATGGACCGACCGATGTGCCCGATTTCCGCAACCTCGAAGGCTACGAAGATCACGACGTCGGTTCGCTGTTTTTTTTCGATGCCGCCGGAACGCTGATCGGTGTGGCGATTAACGTCGCGTGCACGGCCCAGGAAGTGGAAGCCCGTGCGGCGGTCAATGCCGATTTCTGGCACCCCGTGCGACGGTCGCTGCGCGAACGATTCGGTCCACAACTTTGCGTGCTGGGCTGGATCGGCGCTGCCGGAGATCAGTCGCCTCACCTCATGTACCGGGCCGCGGCCGATGAACGCATGCGGTGCTTGCGAGGACTCGATCGACTCGACGAGATTGCCCGCCGCATCGTGCGGGCGGTCGACGAGGCGTACGAAGTCGTCAAGGACGATCAGCACGCCGACGTGCCCCTGATCCACAAGGTCGAGTCGCTGGAACTCCCCATGCGACTGGTCACGGAAGCAGAATGCGGTGAGGCGAAAAGAGAATGCACGCGAATCGAAGCGGCAATAGCTCAGGATCCCGCCGTCGCCGATCAGGAATTTCGTCGCCTCCAGTGGTACGCCGACACGGTCGCCCGATACGCGGCCCAGCAGGCCCATCCTCAGCCCGTTTTCCCCATGGAACTGCACGTCGTCCGGATTGGAGACGCGGTGATCTGTACGAACGCGTTCGAACTGTTCACCGACTACGGAATCCGCATGAAGGCCGGCAGCAAGGCGGAACAGACCTTCATCATCCAATTGGCTGGCCAGGGCACGTACCTGCCTACCGAGAAAGCGGTACGCGGCGGCCATTACAGCGCCATCGTGCACAGCAGCCATGTCGGGCCGGACGGAGGCCAGATGCTGGTTGAGCGCACCGTCGCCCTGGTGAATTCTCTGTGGATTCCCTGAGCGTCCGGCGCAAACGGAAGTGGAAAGACAGGAGACAAGCACTCATGAGTCACCCATGGCAGCACCGCGTGGCACGCGCTTCGCGACGCCGGTTTCTGGTCGGCGCGGCGGCGGCCCTGACGACGCCCTGGATCGTGCCGGCCTCCGCGCTCGGCCGCAACGGTCACTTGCCACCCAGCGAACGGATCACGATCGGCATGCTGGGTGTCGGCAATCGCGGCAGCAGTTCGCTGCGCGGCCATGCAGCCGCTGCCCGATCATCAGGTCCTGGCCATCGCCGACTGCCGCCGCGATCGAGCGGAACTGGCTCGAGCAACTGGTCCAGGAGTTCTACGCCGATCGAACAGGGCACCGAGAAATTCCAGGGCTGCGACATCTACAACGATTTCCGCGAACTGCTGGCGCGCGATGATATCGATGCCGTGTGGGGCTGCGTTCCCGATCATTGGCACGGTGTGGTGTACAGCCAGGCGATTCGAGGCCGGCAAGGACATGTACGGCGAGAAGCCCATCATCGCGCTGGATCGAGCAGGGCATCCGGATCCGCGATGCCGTGCGACGCTACGGCTGCGTCTTCCAGACGGGAACGCAGCAACGCAGTTCGACTCATTTTCGGCACGCCTGCGAATTGGCCATCAACGGCTACCTCGGCAAAGTGCATTACCGTCGCGTGGCGGCGCCCGGGTGGCGAAGACCTATCCGGTGGAACCTCCGTCCGCGCTCCCCCGCGGGATTCGACTACGACATGTGGACCGGACCGGCGCCCTGCATCCCATTCGATACCAAGCGATGTGAATGGCTCGCGATGTACATGATCTCGCATTACTGCGCAGGCTTCATCACGAACTGGGGCGTCCATCACCTGGATATCGCCGGCTGGGGGTGTCCCGAGGTGTTCGAGAAACCGTTCGAAATCGAGGGCACGGGAGTGCTGCCTACCGAAGGGATGACCGACACGTGGATCTCTTGGCAGATGGAACTGCGGTGGGAGAGCGGCTTGCAGATGAGCTACTCCAACTCGGACAACCCGAACCGGCTCGGCTGCCGGTTCGAAGGCGAGGAAGGATGGGTCCATGTCGAGCCGGGAAGGCATCTGGGCCGAACCGGCCTCCCTGCTGACCCTGCAACTCAAGCCACACGACACGCACTTGCACGCACAGTCCCGAATTCCCCGATCCGTACACGGCTCACACCGCCGATTTCTTTCGTGCGATTCGCACGCGTCAGGATCCGGTATCGCCGGTCGAGGCCGGACAGGCGGCGAGCACGCTGGGCAATGTCGCCGATATTGCCTTGCGGCTGGGACGCAAGCTGACCTGGGATCCGGTGCACGACCGGTTTGTTGCCGATGAGGGGGCAAACGCCCTGTTGGATCGCCCACTCCGCAGCCCGTGGGCCATGGTGGGATGAGACCAGGAGACACTCGAATGGACCGCTTCGCGCCGTGCGTTTTCGCGTTCTTTTCCGTCACGATGGGGGCCCTGGCTCCCGCGACGGGCCAAACGCCGATCGACACCGCATGGGAGCAACTCCCGCACTACACGTATGGCCAGGACCTGGGACCGTTATTGGCCATCGAGCGGGCGGTGATCGAAGCGATGGGATCGCCGGCCGTGCATGCCGGGACGGCCCAGCGCCTGGCCGCGCTGCTCCTGCCGCCGCAGACCACCCCGGCAGCCAGACAATTCATCTGCCTTCAGCTGCGACAAATCGGAACCCCCGCGGAGATACCGATTCTCGCTCCGTTGCTGTTGGCTCCTGACACCTGCGAAATGGCCCGCTGCGCAATCGCGGCCATCCCGGGACCCGCAGCGACCGATGCGCTGCGACACGCGCTCGATTCGTTGCAGGGCGAATCGTTGGTCGGAGTGATCAATGCTCTGGGGGCACGACGCGCCGACGGCTGTGTCGCAAAGTTCATGGCGTTGGCCGAGGCGCCGGACGAGCCCTGCGTCAGGCGGCCCTGCGCGCGTCTGGCCCGCATCGCCGATCCACCCGCCGTCAGTTACTTGCGCGGCCTGGCCGCCAAACAGCCCATGCCTCTGCCGACGGAACTGGCTGGGTGTTTGCTGCAGGTCGCGTCGGTCCTGGTGGAAAACGGACAGCGCGAGGAGGCGTCGGCAATCTTCGCAGGCCTCTCCGCGGCCGCGGAGCGGGCTGGAACGCGGCGAGCTGCCTGGGAGGGACGATTGTCGCTCGAACCATCAGACCGCCGCGCCGGAACGTTGCGAGACTGGTTCGTGGCAGGTGACGCCGAACAGCGTCAAGTCGCTGCTCGGCATCTGCGCGAGCTGCCCGACGACATGATTCGCGAACTCAGCCAGAGAATCGCCGAACTGCCGGACATCTGGAGTGTCGTCGTGATCGAGGCACTGGCCGACCGCCAACCACAGGATTTGTTGCCGTGGGTGCTGGAAATGGTGCAGAGCGACAAACGCGACGTGCGACTGGCCGGCGTCCGCTGCTTGGGGGCGGTGCGGGATGTCGCCGCAGTCCCGGCCTTGATCGACTTGCTGGGAATGGACGCCGAAGTGTCGGCGGTGGCCCAACAGTCGCTGGAACGCCTGCCGCGCGAGGTCGTGGGGCCGGCACTCGTCACGGCGCTGAACCGTCCGGACCATTCGCGCGCCGATCGTCGCAGTCCTCGCGGAACTCAAATACTACGAAGCGATTGACCCGCTGCTCGAGTTGGCTGCTCACGATGATCCGGCGGTGTACGGGCCGGTCCTGGAGGGTTTGGGACGCATCGCGGACCCGGATCCAACCGACTTGCCCCGCTTGGTCGCGCTGCTATTTCGGACACGGCCGGGCGCACAGCGTGACGAAGTCGAAAAGACGATTGCCCTCGTGTGCAACAAATTGCCTGCCGACCAGGACCGGGCCGAACCAGTGTTGGATCTGCTCCAGGACGCGGATACCGCACAGACCATCCTGTGCCTGCCCCTGTTGGGCCGCCTGGGCGGAGCGAAGTCCCTGCAGGCGATTGATGCCCAGGTGGACTCCGCGAACAAGGAGGCGGCGGAAGCGGCCGTCCGTGCGCTCTGCAACTGGCCCAACGCGGAAGTTGCCGATCGCCTGTCAGACCTGGCGGCCAACGCAGCGGAAAAGCGACACCGTCGTTGGGCACTCCGCGCGTTCGTGCGCGTGATCAGTCTGCCGAGCGACCGCGCACCAGACCAGACGCTGGCCTTGCTGCAGACCGCCATGAAACAAGCCGACGAACTGGACGACCGCACGTTGGTCATCGAACGCGGGGCCAGCGTCCGCACGATCGAATGTCTGCGCTGGCTCGCCGGCTACCTGGACGATCCTCAACTCGCCCAAACGGCTTGCCAGTCGATCGTCGAGCTGGCGCACCATCGCGAGTTGCGCCATCCGCATCTCGATGAGTTCCGTCCGGTACTCGAGAAAGTCGCTGCCACGAGTACCGACGCGGCCATCGTGGAGCGCGCCAAACGCTATCGATTGGGTCTGTGAGACTTCGCTGGTCAGGCCGCTGTTCGTGGAAAAGAGCGGATGGGCTGGGATTCGAACCCAGGGTACCCGCAATGGGTACAGCAGTTTTCAAGACTGCCGCCTTAGTCCACTCGGCCACCCATCCGGTGCATGCCTGGCAGAAGGCGTCGCGTGGCAGCCGCTCCGTCGTTCGCCATTCCGGCGACGCACACCACCGTTGTCGACACCACCAACAGCAAGCAACACGTCGTGCGGACACCCGCCCGGACAAGCCCACGGGCACCGCGGACAGCACCCCCGATGGTCCTCATCGCGGTGACGTCCCGGCTAAGTCTAGCACAGTCCGCCGCGGCAGCAAGGCGAACGAATCCCGCTCGCCGTTGCCCGCCACAGGCCATTCGAATCGGACGGTGCCCAGCACTGCGACCCTCGGTCGGCCACCCTTGACGACTGCCAAAAGCCGTTATTTCCGCATCTGGTTGAGCAGATCGCCACTGTCAAAGATTTCCCACGCTTCCGCTAGTTTACCGTCCTCGATCCGGAAGGTGCTGATCGCCGGGCAGCGGATCAGGTTGCCTTTGGGAGTAATTTCAGCAAATTCTCCGGTGTGCCGAGCCACCAACGCGAAGTGACAGTCGACGCGGTCTCCTTCCGCGAGCAGAAAGGCGATGTCGATCCGCATGTCGCTGAAGATACGGCTCAAGATGTCCTGGAAAAACGATCGAACCCCGGCCGGCCCCGGGGCAATAGCGGGCGGAAAATGATGATCCACAAAACCCGCGGCGACAATTTCGTCGATCCCCGACGCCTCGCCCATCACCTCCCGATAGTAACGTCGCACAAGTTGTTTGTTTTCTTCCAGCATGCGATGACCCTCCTTCGATAATCGATGTGAACCCTGATGGCGGCACCAGCCGATGCCCAGAGTGTCTGTCCTTTCTCCTGTGGGTCCCCATTCTAATCGAAATGGGGGGAGTCGTGGTGGTTTGGGAATTGTAGCCTCTCCCGCGAGGGACAGGTGGCCTGGGAAATACACCCGCGACTCCACGACAAAACTCGCCCTGCCAGAGCAGGTTCGGTAACTTCGCATCCGCCGGATTTCCGATACTCATCGATAGTGCCCGTCTCGTCGCAGTTTCTAGTCGACGCTGAGGAAACAGACCCTTTCCCGTGTATCTTCGAATGAGACAGTACCATGATGCGAACATGTGTCTTGAGCACGGCTGCCGTCCTGCTGGTTATTGGCATGCCGGTCCAGCCAGCCCTGGCCCAACGAGTGGTCCCGGGAACCGGAAAATTGATCGACTACGTCGGGGACAAATTCGAGGACCCCGAGTGGGACTTTGTACAGGCCGGCGCGATGAGTTCCGACGAAAACGACAAGCAGTCCCGCTACCCGCTCGGGTATTCCGCCAACCGCCGCTGGTTCGAAGGACCTGAACGCGGTTACCCGGATCAACTCAAGGTGGTCGCCACACCTGCCGGCGGATTGGCCGGCAGCGAATACGCCCTGATGATGCGTACCCGCAATTCGGGAGTTCCCGGACGCGTTTCCAATGACGTGCAGCAAGACGATCTGATTGTGGACTGCATTTCCCGGTTGAGTTCGAGTATCCCCGTATCGGAGATCCCGAACTGCGTGGTGCGCGTCTATCTGCCGCCCGACGACCAATGGGAGAACCGGACCGGGCCGCACTTCGGTTTTCGCACCGGCGTCACGACAACTACCTCGAAACCCAGGACCGGACTGTTCGCCTCAGGGAGTGACATGACGTCCGAGCCGTACTGGCCCGGCATGTGGGTTCATTATCGCCGTCCCGCCGACCGCAAGAACGGACTGGCTCCCGCCTTCATCAAGGTGCGTGGCGACCGGATGGGGCGCGACTTCCACGTCCTGGATATCAAGGAGTTCGGATGGTGGACCTTGGGCATGACCCTGACAGGCGACGGGATGGTTCACTACTACGCCAGCCCCGGCGTCGATCCGCTGACATCGCAGGACTTTCTCACGTCGCAGTACCCGTACAGCTTCCGGGCCGAACGGTTTCGGACGTTCTTCTTCAACGTCTGCAATCGCAACGATGGACACACCTGGTCCACGCCGTTTGTGATCGATGACCCGCAACTGTTCCTCGTGAACGCCTCCCGCGTCGAGTCGATCGTCCAGCGGAAGTTGCAGGCGCCGCAACGCAGCTCTACCGCCAAGAAGAACAGTGAGAACTCGAACCGCAAGCGGTGATCTCGAGCGGCCCTGCTGCAGTGATCGCCCGCGTCAAGAAACACAATCAAGCCGGCGGACAGCGCCGGCTTGCTGTGTTCTGGTCCTTGTCCAGGCGTTGGTCCCGGCAGGGGCCGCGACTAGGCTGCCTTTCGACGCCGACGAACGTACATCAAACCACAAGCACCAAAAACTCCCCACATCACCAGCGTGGCGGGCTCAGGCACTCCGGCGGTTAACAGACTCTGCTTGTGTTCGCCTCCCAGGCCGTAGAGGTTCATGACACGGACGTCGTACAGCGAGCCGTTGTTGTTCGCGGTGGCCAAATTGAGCAGGCCCTGGGCGTTGGTAGTCAGCACGTGGCCCTCCCCGATGAACTCGTCTTCGAGGAACCAGAAAACCTCCTGAAGATCCGCGGTGGACCAAGAATTGGCGCCCATCAGCCCGCCGAGTGTGTTGTGGAAGTAGTGGGAGAACAAGTACGCCGTCCTGGTGTCCAGCGGATCGCCACTGTCGGTGTTGCGGCCGCCCTTGTCGGCGCTGGTGGACAACTGGGCGACATATTTCGTATTGAATGACAGGAATTCGTCCCTTTCTAGGCAAAACGTGTTCAGGACGGAGTTCTGACCGGTCGTCAAATTGTCGATCCGGAATGGACCACCACCGCCGTAGCTGGTCCCCACACCAGGAAACACCTTGATGTGGTCGCCACTACTCACCACCCCTGCACGGGTGGTTCCCGTCCACAGCAAACTGGCAGTCAAGCCTAGCGCAATCATCAAAAATCGGGTTCTCATACTCTGGCTCTGCTCTCTTTCTTTTTGGTCGGCGTAATAAATCCACCTACGTCATGGATATTTAAAATACGATAAATGGGCATATTGGGCAATTCAATAGGCGTGCCCGCCCAAGACAAGAATCTCGCCGAGTCTCACGCCGAAAACGTCGTTCAAGTCCGTACAATCCCGGTAACCCAACCCGGACAGCCACCATTTTGGCAAACACACGTACAGCCACTAGATTGGACAACGACTGTGCGGACAGCTTCGTGCCGAGACGCGGGGTTAAGCGGTTGGCAGTCGCCGCGATGCAAACCAATCGCGGGAGGGGGCCCAGGGAAGAACTGGGGGCCGAGCGGACGGACGACCGAAGCCATCGGTGAGCGAGTGGCGCAAGCAGCTTACGCGAAGGTGACGCGCCGTGAGGAACCGGACCGCGTGCCCATTCCCCGGATCATTCACGTGCCAAGAGCTGGCCCACGATGACCACTCGGCGTAGGACGCGGCACGTCGCCGCGTCCAGGACTTATGTCGATCTGCTCGGACGTGCGGATTCAGATCGACATGTTGGCCATCGCGTTCCGTTGGTCGTCAATTCTCGCTTTCGGACGCCGAGATCGCCGTCGGCACCGTGATTTCGGCGGGCGGTGCGGGGTGCGGAGTGGCGCCGTTCCACACGCGGAGTTCGGAGATTTCCCAACTGACGTTCAGTTCGCCGATCGTGTTAGCGCGAATCTGCGGCGCCTTGAAACGGCGTTTGGAACCGGGCAGCAGCGGGCCCCGCCAGTCCGCCTCGATCGCCAGCGGAGTCGCCGCAAAGACCGTGCACTCCTGGACCGGCATGCTCGCATCATCTTCAATCTGCAGCCGCAGGCTCATCAGTGACACAACCTGGTCACCATCGTTGGAGACTTCGACAATCGGCACCAGCCGTTCCGTATGCAGGTCCCGAACCAGCGTGGCGGTCACATGAACTTGTTCGCGATACTCCGGCATGCGCCGGTCGTGCAGCGCGTCGTTGACTGCCGGTGGCATGGCTTGTTGCCAGTTCGACAGCGCGGTCAGCGCGGCGGGCGACATTTCGATGAGAGTGCCGACGCGATCGTTGACCACCTTCACTCCGTACACGGCTACGCACGTCGCGCACACAATCACCACGCAGATCGTCCCGCAAAGACCCAGGACCAGCGAACTCCCGAATCCACGGCGATAGATGACCACTGGCGAGTTTTTGCCCATCCCATGTCTCCCTTGAGTGGGCCCGTCGGGCCCGGCAAGCGTCGGACCGTGCGGGCGGATGTTTATGCTCGGTGAGCGGACCCCACAACTCGCCCGCCTGCGGCGTCGGACAGAACTCCGGGGCGGGACAGTCGTGTATTCGCACCGACTCGCCCGATCTTGGGTCTCGGATGATGAATTTGTCCGCCCGCCGCCGGAATGGACCCAGGCGCCGTCCAACACGGGTCACGAAGGATCTTTACAGTTCGTGTCGGACCTCTGTCACCCGTCCGCGCGATGTGGCGCGATGTCCGATGACGGGTCGGCGGGCGGTGGGGTCAATCCTCGGAATTGCCGGGCCTCTCGATGGCAAGCCAGAATCCTCTGGCGGACTTCTTCGATCAGCTGATCATCCGGCATGGCGTCGATTTGGGCCAAGGGGATCAGCGGGCCAAAGCAGGTGCGGAGTTTCGTGAAACGGGGAAATCGACTCGAGCGTGGCCAGGCGTCAAACGCTCCGTCCACCGCCACCGGCAAAATGGGGACTCGACCGCGGCGCGCCACGCGCAGAAGCCCGGCTTCAGCGGGCCAACTTGTCCGTCGAGGGTGCGGGTCCCCTCCGGAAAAATCAAGACCATCTCTCCCCGCTTCAGTCTCTTGAGCGTCTCCTTGATGCCGCTGAGGCCGAAACCATCCCGATCGATGGGAATCGCCTCCAGGTAGCGAATAAGCGGCCCAAACAAGAACGTCTGGAACAGCGTGTCCCGTGCGAGGAAGTTGATCTGCTGCCAGAAGCAGATCCCGACCAGCACGGGGTCGAAATAGCTCTGGTGGTTGGAGCAGATCAGGGCCCCGCTGTCACGTGGAAAATGCTCGCGCCCCTTCCAGCGAAAGCGAAAGAAGACGCAGGCGATCAGCCAGAAGGTGTTTTTGAACAACTGGTAACCGGCACTTTTCCACAGCGGTCGAGCCATGCCACATTCCATTCGGTAAATCAACCAACTCGCGGCGCGACCGGGTCTCGCGCCGCCAAGTCTCCGTCGAACGTTCCCGGCGATGGCTGGCGGCTCACTCCCCGCGGATCGATGCCGCACCTTACTCCGCCACGTTGCCATCCGCATTCTGCTGTCCGGCCTGGAGCCCCGCCCGGCGTTCACGCACGGCCAGTTCGAGCAAATCGACGACTTCGTCGACCGACATCCCATCGGTCCGCACGTGGATCGCGTCCTCGGCCGCGACGAGTGCGCCGACTCCCCGGTTCTCGTCTTCTGCGTCGCGCTGATTCTGTTGCGCGAGGACGTCCGCCAGCGTCACATCCTGACCGGCGGCGAGCAACTGCTCGTGCCGCCGTCGCGCGCGTTCGGCCGCCGAGGCCGTGAGAAAGAACTTGCAGTCGGCGTGCGGAAACGCCACGGTTCCTTGGTCTCGCCCTTCGGTCACCACGTGCACGCCTTGCGCCAGGCGGCGTTGCAGCGCGACCAAATGAGCACGGACTTGCGGATTGTCGGCAACAAATTTCG
The DNA here is from genome assembly GCA_963754725.1 of uncultured Planctomycetaceae bacterium. Taxonomy (GTDB): domain Bacteria; phylum Planctomycetota; class Planctomycetia; order Pirellulales; family Pirellulaceae; genus JAAYDI01. The sequence continues at coordinate 32,527 of CAVWHV010000038.1, read as the reverse complement.
TGTTGGCTGTGACCTCCGGTTGGCGAATCGCGTCCGTGACGTCACTGCCGCCGAGCAACACCTGGTCGCCTTGCAACTCGAGCGGCAGGTGCGCCGCCAAGTCGGCGATGGCCCGTCGGTTGTCCCAAGCCACTTCCCCGCGCATGGCCGCCAACGCCACGGCCCGATACATGGCCCCCGTGTCCAGGAAATAGAAACCCAAACGTCGGGCCAGGCATCGCGCGACCGAACTTTTCCCCGCGCCAGCCGGTCCATCAATCGTCACGATCATGGATTCCGCACGCCATTTCCCCAGATCAACTCCTGGAATCCGCATGGTTACCAGCGAGCTTCCAGCTCCACCCATTCATGGGCACCCACATCCAGTTCGACCGTTCCCTCCCGCACCGGACACACACCCAGACTCTGGCCAGCAAAGTCCACTTTGTGGGCCGAGCCGATCGGTCGGAACGCGCTCAGCCGCGAATGGACCGTCCGACCACCCGTTTCCAGCAACCGGACGCGAAAACCCGTTACGCGTCCCTCCTGAACCAGCGGGGTCCAGGACGTGGCCGCGAGATTGCGGCTGTCCAGGTGAAACAGCCAACTATGTGCAGGCCCCCTGGGAGGCCCCGCCGTGCGCGGGATCAGCAGGGGTGGCGTGAGCAGTGCCGTGGCCTCGTGCCACGGATACTTCACGTCCATTCCGATGCCGATCTCAAAGTGCTGGGCTCGTTCGCCGCGCACCACGAGCAGACTGTCGAGCATACGGGCGTCGGTGCGACGGTGGAACGGCAGTCCGCCCGTAAGGATGGCCACTCGGCCGTCGCTATCGTCGACTTCCACATAGAGTGGGGCTTCGAATCGCTTGGCTTCCGCCCGTTCCCGCAACTCCGGAGCGCCTCGCCACAAGGACGCCGTTTCATCCGCCCATGCGAACCGACAGGCATAATAGGAATTCCAGGGATCATCGCCCGGATGAGCCAGCGGTTCCAGTTCGATCGACAGCCACAGCACGCGGCTCCCTCGCCACACGCGAAATCGCTGCCGAAACCGCGCCAGCACTTCGCCTCGCGGGTTCAACAACCGGCCCGCCGAAGTGATCTCCCCCATCACACTCGTGGCCGCGGTCGCCTCCACCGAATCGGCGGCCATGACCGAATACGTGGCGGCCGGACCCTGCCGCCCCGGCGCCGCGCGGCATGCGGAGAGCCAGTTGCTGAGACAATCGATTGCCACGTTTCTCGAACTCGCGGAGCGATTGCAGCGCACCGGTTGCGGGATTCACGTGGGCTTCGAAATATTCGTTGCACAACCGCTGTCCTTCGACCAGCAGCGGAGCCGTTCGACGCTCGGCCGAGGCGTCCACGCTCCCCTGAATCCAGGCATACCCCATGGCCGGGATATCGGCCACGACGAAGTGATGGCCCGCGAGCGCGGTCGCCGCATAGACGGGCCGGGCGATCTCCGGCGGTCCGCTGAGCTGTGGCAAATCGAGCCCAACTCGCCGCACCACCGTCGATGGATTGAACAACACATAGCCGAGTTGGGGCGGGCCGTCCCCCGGCTGGACCAACTCGGCTGCCCTCGTGAGTTGATCGTCGAGCGTTTCCTGCACCTTCCGCTGCCGCTCGGACTCGTCCCCCTGTTCGTCGTTCACGTCGACCTGCTCCGTCACTCCTGGCCTGGCATCCGGCGGCCGCTGGGTGACCAAGGCCACGAGCGTCTCCAAGGCCTGCGCCGCGCGCATCGCCACCTGACGGCGCCAATAGCGAACCGACGTGGAAATCGGGTCATGCTGCTGGCGTGACACCGCCTGCCCCAGGTAGGGTGACTGATATTGATCGGTCTGAAACTTTTCGCTTGTGCCTGGATAGTCCGTGTCGCGAAAATACTGGTCCACCGTGACGAACTTCCCGAGCATCGCCCCGTAGCGGGCGATACGCCGCAAATCGTGGTACCACGGGCTGACCAGCCCCGGCCAGTGCGCCAGGCAGAGCGTCGCGACATGGTCCATGTCCATGGTTTCACCAAGCTTGCTGGCCAACTTGAGAAACGTCTCGGGACGAGCGGCGTCCAAGGGCACGCGACCGATCGTGTCAATCGCCGAATGGTCCGGTCCCTGCCAGCGGATTTTCACCTGGGATCCTTCCGGATAACGTCCCTCGCCCAGGACCGCGTGCAGCGTCCCGACATAACCGAGTCGTTGCAGCAGCTGGGGATAGAGCACCGATACGCCGAAGCGACGTCGGGCGTGCACGCGGGGACGCGCGGAAAGACACTGATCGAACCAGGATAGACCGCGTTGAAAACCGTCCAGCACCGTTTCGCAACCGTTGAGGGACGAACGTGACTCACTCGCTTCGCCGCCCATCAATCCCAGATAGCCCTCGGCCAGGCCACGCTGCAGGGCTGCCAACGACTCAGGCGCTCGCTCGCAGATCGCCTGCAGGAGTTGACCGGTCAGGACGATGTTGATCGGAATGGCGGGTGCCAACTGCTGGATCAGTGAAGCGCCGATCGTGTGGGATTCCACGCAGGGTCACGTCCAGCATGTAGGCATCCACGGCGTAATAGTGGTCGCGCTCCTGGGACAGCAGGTCGAAACAGGCCACCAGCTGGGCCTTCGCTTCGGTCGTGTTTCCGGCCACGGCCGCCTGGGCTCCCGCGACCACCTGCTGGAAAAACCGCGTTTCGTCGAGGTTCGTGGAGTACCGCATTTGCCGCGTGAGCAATTCGACCTGCAGGTAGCCGTACCCGAGGGCCAGAAAATCCGCGGCCACGTCCTCGTCCAGCAAGGTGGCTGGGGCGTTGAGCGGGGCGAAGGCTTGGCGGAGAATCTCCTCGCGCGGCAGGTTACCCTGAATGAACACCGCCCCCTCCGTGGCGGCACGCTCGGCGAAATCCGTGGGGATCTCGTGCAGGCTGACGCCGGGCGCCAGGATCAACCGTCCCGCGAGCGTGCTGGGGGGACTGTCGCCTCGGCGCCATTTGGGACCGGCGCCGGTCGCTGCCAGCAGGGCGGGATGCCAGAGGGCGGTCCAGGCGGCCAGCAACCCGGCCGCATCCTCCCCCTCGTGATGCAGGGGAAAATCCTCCAGGCTGTGGCACGGCAAGCAGGATGCACAGTTCGCGATATGTCATGGGTCTGTCAAATGACGCGGAGGGTAGCGGCGAGTACCAAGCCCTTCACCATATCGAGCGACCCGCCGGATGTCGAGGAAGCCTGCGTGCTGCGGAACCCGTGGCGGCCGAACGCCGCTTCGGCGTGACCGGCATAATCAGCCGGGCGGCGGGGCAAAAATCATTGACAGTCGATAAGACACCTTTGTACAGTAGAGAAGGACCAGAGAATCTGGTGGCTCCCGGCCCGTGCCCCTGTCTTATCTCCTGTTTTCGTCAGGTTTTCTGCATGCCTTGGCATGTTGCAGGGGCCACTGGGACGAGCGTTCAGGTTTTCCCTGATCATCGCTTATAGATGTCGCTTGCAGCAGCTCGCTTGTCGAGACCGATAGACCTTCGGACTTGAGGGGACAATTCATGGCAAAGCATGCCGGCGTGTGGGGTATCGATATTGGTCAGGCCGCCTTCAAGGCGCTGCGTTGCACGCTGCAGGACGGCGAAGTCGTGGCCGACGCATTCGACTACATCGAGTACCCGAAGATCCTGAGTCAGCCCGAGGCGGAACCGGAGAAGATGATCCGGGACGCCATCGACCAGTTTCTGTCCCGCAACGACGTCAAAGGCTACAAGATGGCCTTGGCGGTGCCCGGCCAGAGCGGCTTGGCCAAGTTCTTCAAGCCACCGCCCGTGGACGCGAAGTTGATTCCCGAGATCGTGAAGTTCGAAGCTCGCCAGCAGATCCCCTTTCCGTTGGAAGACGTGATCTGGGACTTCCAGCAGATGGGCGGCGGCGAGGTCGACGGGTTCGCCATGGAAACGGAAGTCGGCTTGTTCGCGATGAAGCGCGAGCAGGTCTACCGTGCGATGAAGCCGTTCCAGGACGTGGGTGTCGAACTGGACATCATTCAGCTGGCGCCGCTGAGCATCTACAACTTCGTGGCCTACGACGTCTTGGGCGAAGCAACGGCCACCGACGAATATGATCCGGAAAACCCGCCACCCTCGCTGGTCGTGCTGTCGATGGGCACCGACACGACGGACCTGGTGATCACCAACGGTTTCCGCGTCTGGCAACGCAGTGTGCCGCTGGGCGGTAACCACTTCACCAAGCAGTTGACCAAGGAACTCAAGCTGACGTTCGCGAAGGCGGAGCACTTGAAACGCAATGCACGGCAGGCGGAGGATCCGAAGCTGGTCTTCCAGGCCATGCGGCTGGTCTTCAACGATCTGGTGACGGAAGTGCAGCGTTCGATCGGGTATTTCCAGGGCATCGACCGCAAAGCGAAGATTGGTGGCGTCGTCGTGCTGGGCAACGCCGTCAAGTTGCCTGGCCTGCAGCAGTACCTCGGCAAGAACCTCGGTTACGAAGTCAACAACTTCGAGGCCTTTTCCCATCTCAAAGGCCCCTCGGTGCTCGCGGCGCCCGCGTTCAAAGACAACCAGCTGTCGTTCGGCGTGTGCTACGGACTGTGCCTCCAAGGATTGGGCGTGGCCAAGCTGCGGACCAACCTGGTGCCGCGCGAGATCATGACCGAACGGCTGGTGCGATCCAAAAAGCCGTGGGTCGTCGCGTCCGTGGCCGCCCTGCTGCTGGCCTGCACGTTCAACGTTTTCTTCCACTATGGCCGCCTGCATCAAGTGGCCGAAGATCGCGCGGTCGGCGGCGTGGACTGGAAACAGGCCGCATCGAAGATGGATCAGGCCAAGCGATTTGAGCTCGCGTTACGAACAGGAGGATCAGGACCTGTTCGGTCAATTGAACCGGATCACCGCCATCGGTGAAGAACTGGTGGGCAACGCCGATCGCCGTGTCCTGTGGCTGGAGATGCTCAAGACGGTCAATTCGGCTCTGCCGCAGACCCCGGGCGTCCAACCCGGAGAAATCCCCGACGTCGACAAGATCCCCTTCCACCAACGGCAGGAGATCCACGTCGAGCAGGTCGAAGTCCAGTACTTCGAGAAACTCGAGGACTGGTTCACCGAAATCATCAAGAGCAAGTATGCGGATCAGCAGCGTTCGCTGGGAGTCGAGGCGGCGGCCCCCGCTGCGACGGACGGTTCCAGCTCGCAAGGAAGCACCGCCGAGGCCGGCGGCGCGGGCCCCACGGGCGAAGGCTGGGTCGTGCAACTTCAGTGCTACCACTACTACAACCAGGACCTGGCGAAGCAGGGCATTTCGCACGTCAATGCCACACTGATCCGGAACCTCAAATTCGGATCGGTGGTGATGGCGGTTCCGGTCGACAAGATTCGGCCGGGAGTCGTGGTCAGTCATCCGTACAGGACCCACAAGGAAACGTGCAGTTCGTGAATCTGCGCGTGACGTCGATCATTCCGACCATCCAACAGGATCCGGCCACCGGTGCGGAAACCGTGGGCGGCTACCAGCTGACGCTGCAGGGTGTGGAGAACCCGATTCCGATTCCCAGCAACGGACAGGTACCCGTCGTCTTCACAATGCAGGAAATGGGCATCGATTTTCCCGTGGTGTTCGCGAGAATCGCGATCAATCCAACTATCGCGTTCCCAACCCGAACTTCGAAATGCCGGAATCGGGACTTTCCGGTGGCGCGATGGGGCCGGGCCATGATGGGTGGCGATGGGTCCCGGAATGATGGGGCCTTCCGGCATGCGGTGATATGCCGGCGCCGGTTCGCGGCCCGGTGGCGGGAAGCCGGCGGGTGCCGGTGGCAACGCCGGTGCGCCCGCAAAAGACGCCGACAATAAGGACGGCGACGCGGACAAGGAACCTGAGGAACCACCGTTCCTGACCGTTCCTCGATACGATTTCGTGGTCCAGTTCATCTGGAAGGAGACGCTTCTGTCCGCGCGGCTCGAGAAGCAGGCGAGTGATTGGGAGAAAGAGAAACAGAAGAGTGGTACATCGAGCGATAGTGCGGACCTCGCGGCCAATACAGCAGGGAGGTGCCTAGTCATGGATCAACTCAAGCAACGCCTTCTCGGCCCTCAAGAAGCATTTTTCTGGATTCTGTGCCTGCTGATTCTCGTGCTGTATATCGGCACGTGGTTCATGTCGACGTCGAACATGACGAAGGCAACCGAGGCGCGGGTGGCGACGATCAGCTCCGCGTTTTCGACCGGAGAACGCATCGCGGAAATCCAGAACCATCCGAATCCGGCTTCGGCCGAGATGATGAAGTAAATTGAATCGCGAAGAGGCAGAACAAGTGCGTTTGGCGTGGGAACGCCGTTTTCGCGAACAAGAAGACGTGTTGGTGTGGCCCCAGGAGCTGCTGCCAGACTTCATCGCGGCTGTCGAACCGCTCAAGCCCATTGAAGCGAAGGTCGAATTTCCGACACCTCAAGCGCAGGAACTCAAGATGGAGTTCCGCAACCGGTATCGCGACTACATTCGCAAGGAACTGCCGAAGCTCGCCGAGATCATTGGTGCTGAATGGGGAGGCGGACTGCAGTCGCCCGGCGGCGGTATGGGTATGCCTGGCATGGCCGGCGGTGGCGGTTATCCAGGTATGAGTTCCGGCATGGGCCCCAGCGGAGGCGGCGGCTTCCCGGCATGGCTTCCGGCGGAGGAGCCGGGTATCCCGGTATGGGCTCCGGCGGAGGAGCTGGTAATCCCGGCATGTCATCCCGCGGCGGTGCTGGCTATCCCGGCATGGGAAGTTATCCCGGCATGAGTGGGGGCTCGGCGTGGCGGATCGGATTTGTTGACCGCTGAAGGCAAACCGATCGTGGTCGAGTGGAGTCCGCGAACCAGGCCGCCCTGCAGGCCACCAGCATGAACTGGACAAGTCCTACCACGCTGCAGGTGCTCTATGCGCAGGAAGACCTGTGGGTCCTGCGTCTCTGATGCTGATCATCAAGGCCACCAACGGAGATGCGGACGCTCAATATAACGCGGCCGTCAAAGAAATTCTTTCGATCGAACTGGGTGCAATGGCCGCGGGATTCAAGTTGGTCGGGCAAGTTGGTGCGGGTGGCGCCGCAGGCGGCATGTATGGCGGCGGTATGTACCCTGGCTCGGGTGGCGGTGGCATGATGTCCGGCAGTCCGAGTGGACCAGGCGGAGCGATGGGGCCCGGTGGCCCGATGGGCCCCGGTGGCCCGATGGGCCCCGGTGGCGGTGGAAGCCCGGGCGCGGCATCACCCTCCAGCGGTAGCGGTCCTTCCTCGATGTCGCCCTACGCTTCGATGGGCGGCGGCGACGTGGATCCGGCCAATGGACGGTACGTGGATGACAAGAATGAACCACTCGCCGGGGATCGGTTGCGAACCGCGATCAAGTCGGATCAGCCGGCGGACGCGTTCCTGGCGGTCGCCAAGCGAATGCCGATGCGGATGCGCGTGCGTATGAATGTGTTGAAGCTGCCGCTGTTGTTGTGCGAGTTTTCCCAGTCCGAATTGCCGGTCGAGGTGCGTCAGGTCCGCATCAACACCTCGGCCGGTGGTGGGATGACGGGCTCTTCAGGTACCCGCGGTTTCGGTGGCGGTCCTCCGAAATGGGCGGAATGTCGGGCCCGGCCATGCCGGATGCGGCGGCCAGCGGCCCACGGGGCGGCAGTGGTGGCATGGCGCCCGGTGGTATGTCGGGTGGTATGATGTCGGGTGGTATGATGTCGGGCGGTATGATGTCCGGCGGTATGATGTCCGGCGGTATGGGGTCCGGCGGTATGGGGTATCCGGGCATGGGTGGCCCGAGCGGTGGAGCGGCTTCCGCGCTGAACACCGAATCACCCTATGACGCCTCTGTGGAGATTTACGGGATCATTTACATTTACAACCCGGTCGACCCTGCCAAATTGGGAATCGAACAGGACGACAAAGCCGACGCGGCGGCTGATGCGGCCGGCGGGGCCGCACCGCATCCAACGACGGAATCAAGTGCCGAGGTCGTCACGGGGTCCGCCGAACATCCGCCGACGGAACGGCCGCCGGTCCAGAAACAGCAGCCGCCGGCGGCGGACGGTGCCACAGACGCTGCCGGGATGGCGATGAAAGTGCAACACCACCAGCTGCGGACGGAGCACCGCCCGCCGACGCGACGGCCGCGCCGGCAACTTCGGGCGAGCCGCCCGTGCCAGCGGACGATAGCACTGCCCCGGCCGTGCGCCCGCGGCTGGCGGCGGAGGATGATCGTAGCCCTTTTTGAGTTTGAGATTGAATTTGAACCCGAGTAGTTCGGTGCGGATCGAGAATCGCGATGTGGGATTGCCCGGGAGTTTGTTTCCATGAAGAAGCCGAAATTGAGCCTCGGTAGCGGCGGTGTGAAGGGACTCTTCGTTCAACACGTCGAAAAGCTCGTGTTCGGAGTCGCCATTTTGCTGGTACTGGCGTTTGTGTTTCTCGGCTATCGCCTGGAATCCAAGCTGGACGGAAAAACTCCCGACGGACTTCAGACGTTGGCGAACACGTCGTGGCGAGCATTGAGCGACCGACGTTCGAAGAAGTCAAGAAAGAACGCACGCCGCGGGAAGGACAGGGCGGTCAGTATTCTGCGCGTGTCGGACAACGACGATCCGCCCGATCCCGAAGCCTTCGTCATCAAGCCGTGGGATCAACCTTTGGGGAGACCCGGTAGCAAACGCGAAGACCCCACGGTGTTTCCGCCGACCAAACTGGAAACAACGGCGTTGACCGGGTCGCTCTGTATTCGCGCAGACGAAGGCGAAAAGGACTTGCTGGCGGACCTCGAAAACTCGCCGGCCCCCGAAAAGAAGGAGAAGAAAGAGAAGAAGAAACGTGGCCGCTCCGGATACCCAGGATATCCGGGCGCGGGGGGCATGGCGCCCCGGTATGGCTGGTATAGGTGGCAGGGGCTCCAATCCATACGGCGATATGGGAATGGGTATGGGCATGGGTCCGGGCGGAGAAATGGGAGGCGGCAGTGGTGGTCCGTATCCCGGCGAGGGTGACTCAAGCGCGGTGACAAGAAGAAGAATCAACCCCGAGGACCTGAACGCATCTACCCAGAAAACAAAGTCTGTGGCTACCGTCCGTCTGGCGCTCGGGCATGCTGGGTCGCGGGCAGCATGATGTCCGGCGGCGGCATGATGCCCGAGTGGCATGATGCCCGGTGGCATGATGTCCGGGTGGCATGATGCCCGGGGCAGCGGGATGATGCCCGGCAGCGGTAGGACGGGAGCGGGACCTTCGGAAGAAGGTGGACCTGGCGGCGCGGTAGCTGCGAAGGGTCGTCCGGCCGCGGCGGTCCCGCATGGCATGGGCGGACTGGCGACCATGACCGGCCAGCCGATCGCCAGATCCGCACACGTGATTGCGGTCAAAGCGGTCGTTCCGTATCGCAAGCAGGCCGATGAGTACAAGCGGGTCCTGGGGGAAGCCATCAGTTACGATCCGATGCGCGATCAGCCGCGGATCATTTTCTTTCAGGCCCAACGAGCCGATGTCACGGATAATCCTGCCAAGGAATTGCAGGAATCGGATTGGCAGTTGGTGATGACTCCCAAGACAGCGCAAACCAGGCTCGCGAGCAGAGATGGCACGGCGTCATGCCCGAAGTCGCCGATCTGACCTACGTCGACTCCAATGCCACCATGCCTGGTCCCGCCCATTATGTTGCGGTGCATGGAAGATGCCATGCTGCACTCCGAAGTGCCTCGCAGCAAGATCGTGCCAACGATCGAGGTCCCCGCGAGGATGAAGGTAAGAAGGAAGAGGATGCCAAGGAAGGCGAAAAGGATGGAGGGTTCCGATCTGCCGGGCGGATTGCCTGGCGGCGATGTCACGGGCGGTGGATATCCCGGCATGCCGGTATGTCTGGCGGTTATCCCGGTTCGCCGGGTGGTGGATATCCCGGCATGCCGGCGCGCTGGCGGCGGTTATCCGGGTTCGCGGGGCATGAGTGGTTATCCCGGATGCCCGGTGCTCGGGCGGTGGGTATCCCGGTTCACGGGGTAGTGGATGCCCGGCATGCGGTGTCTCGGGTGGTGGGTATGGGCATGGGCACTGGGCATGGGCGGCGGTGGCTACCCCGGCAGCTATTCAGGCACCATGGAGGTCGCTCAGTACAAGCTCCTGCGCTTTTTCGACATGGATGTCCAGCCCGGGAAAGCGTATCGCTACCGTGTTCGCGTGTTCCTGGAGGACCCGAACAATCCGAACATGGATCCAACCAACGGCTACGTGAACGTGGCTCCTCGTCGCCGATCCTTGTCCTTGAAAGTGATCGAGCGGCTGAACAAGCAGCAGGCGGATGATGCGACCAAGAGCGCCTATTACGTCGTGAGCGACTGGAGCGAAGCCACCGCACCCGTGTCGCTGCCCTCGACATCGCGCGCTGTATGCTGGAGAAGTGGAACCGGCCCGCATGGCGGCCGGCGCGGACGGCAGCCTGGTTCAGCAAAGCGAACCGAGAGGCAACGTGGTGCCCGTCGTGTGGAATGACAGCTTGGCGATCGATGTCGCGACGGAAGTCAAGACAGCCCGCGGTTCCGTCTTGAATTTCAGCAAGAAGCAGTTTGACGTACTCGACCCGGTCTCGCTCGTGATCAAGCTTCTGAAGAGCTATGACTTCCAGAGTCAGTTCTTGGTCGCGGACCTGCGGGGCGGTGAAGATCTGCCGGGCGACCGTAAGGAACTTGTTACCGCAGCGGGCGAATACGCGATGGTGGACGGTCAAGGCAATTTCGTCGTCCTGAACGAACTGGACGATTCCAAGGATTACGCGCGATACTCGTTTGCGGACGAAGTCACTGCCGGCGGGATACCCGGCATGCCCGGGATGGGGTCCGGGGGCATGTACCCCGGCGCCAGTGGTCCCGGTGGCCTGATGCCGGGTGCGGATATGCCGTCCAGCGGGAAGGGCGGCTCTGGCAACCGAGGCAAAGGCATGTATCCCGGGGCGTCGGGTATGCCGGGCATGCCAGGCATGAGTGGCCCGGATGGAGGCGGGGGCCGCGGCGGCGAAACGGCCGCGACGATAACAGCCGTGATCGATCACCGCGGACGGTTTTCGGTCGGCAAGCCTACCGCTCGCGTCTCCTGAATTGTGAACTTGCCCCATTTTCCACGCTCGGCAGCTTGGCCGAGCGTTTTTTTGTCGGATTTCCAGGAACTGATATTGACCCATCGGACGGCCGGCGGTATTTAACGCCTCTCTTATCCCAAAATTTCCCTGTCGACGGTTGTCGAATTCCATCGGCAGCCACCGGACAAATCAGCTCGTCGTAAGACCACGCTCATGGTTCGGGAGCGGTAACGCTCGCGGACGTTGAGCTCAACGCCTTGCGCATGGAAGCGCGACGGCTGTGCGTGTGGTGTCGGATCGGTTCCGTCCACATTCGGGGGTTTCGTGCATCTCGAGGAAGGAGAAGCGCGTTGAGTGCGACCGCGAGACTACTGAGTTGGTGCGTGGCCTTTGGGCTCACGCTATCTGTGTCGTCTGTGTTAGCCGGTCCGAATGTGATGGTCGGCGGCACACATGTCAGTTGGATCGCTCTGGGCAGACGGACCAGGGCGACTCGGCAGCGAGCCGTCGAGAAGCCGAGAAGTGGCTGAAGCAAGCTCGCGAGGCCATGAAGAATGGCAACCTCGATATTGCCGAGTATTGCATTGAGCGAGCCGAGAAAGTATGGCCGTGAAGCAAGGATCGCTGCTCTCCACGTTGAAAGACACACCGGCCAAAGCGCGCAAGATCTGGATCAGCTGCGCGCGAGCAGGGAAAACCCGAAGGCACCACCGCCGGACCGCTGTCCAAGTTGTTCCACAAGGACAAAAATGGCAGTACCACAGTCCACCCTCGGATCCGTACACCGGTCCGTCCATGACTGGCTCGCAGGACGCGGCGGCCGGTGGACTGCCAATTCCCGGTGCGGCCGGTGCCGGTCCCTTGGCCAACACTGGTTTGTCCAGGTTGCCAACGACCAGGTCGGCCAGTGAAAAGGACAGCCCGCAACTCGGAGCACCTCATTCCCTGGGTGACATGGGTGGTGGTGACCGGCAGCAGGAGAGCAGCCAATTGCTGCGTGAGGCCCGTGCGGCGCTCGCCAAGGGTGATGCTCAGCGCGCCACGTTGCTTGTGGGACAGGCCCGCCATCTTGGCCTGACCTATCCGCTCAACGCCGACTCGCCCGACAAGGTGGACGCGTTGATCGGCAAGGCGGCGACTTTTTCACAGGGTCCGGCGAGTCGGCACCGACGCGGCCACGTACACACGCGAATTCGCGCAGTTCCTGCTGGATCAGGCGACTGGTTTGGCAGGATATGGCGACTTTGATGACGCGCAACGGCTCGCGCAACAGGCGAAAGACCTGCGTGCCAACTACGGTCAGTTTGACCGGACGCCGGATCAAGTGCTGACGCAGGTGGCGGCCGCGCGCCGTCAAGCGATTGGCGAACCGGCAGACCCCGGCGCGGCAACTCCCTGGAACCTGACCGACGACGCGACCGGCGCTCCCAGGCGACTGCCGCCGACGAGTGGCGAGCCGATCGGCGGCCTCGCCGAAAACAAAGCCGAGGCGCTGCGGCTGATTGCCCAGGCGCGTGCGGCGCTTGGACCGCGGCGATCTGCTGACGGCCAAGCAGTCCGCCGAACTGGCTCAAAACCTGGTGCCGGAATCTGCCTACGCCGCCAATGAAACACGTCCCTGGATGGTGTTGCTGGAAGTCAACAAGGCGCTCAACGCGCGCGGCGGAGTCGTCCCGGCCGGTAATTTCGAATCTCAGAACGCCTTGGCGACCGACGAGAACAGTGGCGGCGCCTATCCGGTGTCGCAGGGGATCTACGACCCGGCCACCGACGCGTCACGCAACATGGCCGCCCAAGCATCTACAGCCCACACCCGCCGCGCCGCCGGACAGCCGATCCGACCGCGACCCAGGTCTCGGCGGGACAACAGCTGTACCACGACGGACTGCGGGCGCTGGAAAGCCATGATCGCGAATCTGCGCTGAGACTGTTTCGCGACGCGTGGAAGTACGAACGAGAGCTCGATCCCGCAGACGCGTCAGCAACTGCAGGACAAGCTGATTCTGCTGCAACCAGCGGGTCACCGTCCGCGACCAACGCGGAGACTGCCAGCCCTCCACCTTGGAAGCGGTGGACGCCAAGCAACAACTGCTGCGCCAGAAGCTGTATCGCGAAATCACCAGCGAACAGGCGGAAGCCCAGCGGATGAGCGCCGACGGATCCGAAGGCCGCCTTGGAACGCCTCGTGCGGCTGCGGGATCGTGTCAACGACTCCGAAGTCGATCCCAGCTCCAAGAAACAACTGCTGACGCTCGTGGACCGCAATGTGGAAAGCCTGGAGCAGTACATCGAGACGAACAAGCCGGAGATCGAACTGACCGAGCGCAATCGCGAAGTCGTGGAAGGCGTGAAACTCGATGCACAACGCGAACAGGAAATCCAGAACAAGCTGGCCAGCCTGGTGGAGGAATTCAACCAACTGCTCGACGAACAACGGTACGCCGAAGCCGAACGAATCGCCAAGCAGGCGCGCGAACTCGACCCGAAAGCGGACGTGGTGCAGAGCCTGATGTGGCAAAGCCGCTTCATTCGCCGAATGCAGGAACAGATGTCGATCGACGACCAGAAGGAGCAGGGCTTCTACGACGCGTTGACGGCCGTCGACGGATCGTCCACACCGTTCGACGATCGAACGCCCTACAAGTTCGGTGAAGCCAAAGAGTGGCGAGATCTCTCGAGCAGTCGTGCCGCACAACTCGAGCAACAGCGTCAGCGCATGAGCAAAGCGGAAGCTGGAAATCCAGAAGTCGCTGAGCAACAAGGTGGACGTGAAGTTCAACGAGCGGCCGCTGGCCGAAGTCATGGACCTGTTGAGCGAACTCTCCGGAGTGCCGATCGTGCTGGATCCGGTCGGCATGGCGGCGGAAGGAGTGACCACCGACACGCCGGTCACCATCCGGCTCAATCAGCAGATCTCGCTGCGAAGCGCCCTGAATCTCGTACTCGCACCGCTGCGTCTGAGCTATGTGATCGAGAACGAAGTGCTGCGAGTGACGAGCGAGCAGACGCGTGACTCCAACGTGTATCACAAGGTCTACAACGTGGCCGACCTGGTGATTCCCATTCCCAACTTCATTCCCGGATACAACACGGGCCTGGCCGGCGCCGATTCAATACGCGCATGCCACGCTGGGCTACGGCAACAACCTGACACCGCTGGGACGTGTTCCCATGGCGGTGGCGTCCAACGATCTGGGCGACCGCCAACTCCAACACGTCGGTGCTGGCGCAGATGGGTGCCAGCGGCATGCTGCCGTCCACTCGGCGCGCAAACAGCCCCGCCGCCGGGCTTCGGCCCGGGTGGCATGGGTGGTGCGCGCCATGGCCGACTTCGACACGCTGATCGACCTGATCACCAGTACGATCGCCCCCGATACGTGGGACGAAGTCGGCGGAGCCGGCGCGATCGAACCGTTCCCCGTGAATCTGAGCCTCGTCATCAGCCAGACCCAGGAAGTCCACGAACAGATCGCCGACCTGCTGGACCAACTGCGTCGGCTGCAGGACCTGCAAGTGACGATCGAAGTGCGGTTCATCACGCTGAGCGACAACTTCGTTCGAGCGACTGGGCGTGGACTTCGACTTCTCCATCGACGACAACGTCGACGTGGACCTGATCAGCGGGTCGGATCGCACCGGCGGCATCGGCGACGATCAGGGTCCGAGTGCCGTGATCGGCCTGACGACCACGGGTCCCACCCAAACGCTCGACCTGGAATTCACCCAGGGCAGTTTCGGAGCCACGCTGCCTCAGTTCGGCGACTACGATCCGGCGACGGCCGCCAACTTCGGCTTCGCCATCCTGAGCGATCTGGAAGTCTTCTTCCTGCTGCAGGCCGCCGAAGGCGATCAACGTACCAACGTGCTGCAGGCACCCAAGGTCACGCTGTTCAACGGCCAGACGGCCAGCGTTCCGGACCAGTCGCAGCGGCCGTTCGTGATCAGCATCATCCCGGTCGTCGGTGACTTCGCCGCGGCACAGCAACCGGTCATCGTCGTGCTGAACGAAGGCACGCAGCTCAACGTCCAGGCCGTCGTCTCATCGGACCGACGCTTCGTGCGACTGACCTTGGTGCCGTTCTTCAGCCGGATCGGCGACGTCGATACGAATTCACCTTCGAAGGTCGTTCGTCAAGCGACACCGGTACCATCGTCACCGATCCGGAAGGTGAGGAAACAAGGCCGCGACAACGAGATCAGGACGCGCGACGGCACGACGGTGCAATTGCCAACGTTCATCTTCACGACCGTCTCGACCACCGTCAGCGTGCCCGACGGCGGTACGGTGCTCTTGGGCGGCATCAAACGACTGAGTGAAGGACGTACCGAGTGCGGCGTGCCGATGCTCAGCAAAATGCCGTACATCAACCGGCTGTTCCGGAACGTGGGCATCGGCCGTGAAACCCAAAGCCTGATGATGATGGTCACACCTCGCATCATCATTCAAGAAGAGGAAGAACTCGCGCAGACCGGTTTCGACAGCTCGCAGTGACCTGCTGCAGTTCCTCCACGCGACAATCCGCCGCCGACTTGCACGGGCAGGTCGGCGGCCTTTTTTTTCGCACGTGACACAGGGAGTCGAGAATGAAAGGACCGTATTGGCTGGCCATCGGCGCCGCGCTGGCCGCTGCCGGCGTCGCACTCGGTGCGTACCACGCACATGGACTGCAGGCCTGGCTGGAGACCACGGGAGCGACGGCCGACCAGGTGACGCGCCGCATGCACAGCGCCGACGTGGCCGTCCGTTACCAGATGTACCACGCATTGGGCCTGCTCGCTCTGGGCCAGCTGCTCGTGCCTGGAAAGCGTCGACTCGTCGCAGGCGCCTGTGGTCTGCTGTTGGTCGGCGTCTTGCTGTTTTCGGGCGGACTCTACCTGATCGTGTTTGCAGGCACCGCCCTCCACTGGGCCATCGTCCCCCTGGGCGGCCTGACCCTGATCGCCGGCTGGTGCCTGGCGGGCGTGGCATGTGCCATTTCGCCGCGGGCTTAAAGAAAGAACCCACGTCGCAGGCGACACGCGTTCGCCCCGCGACGTGAGTGGCGGCCTGGGCACCCGTCCTAGGCGGCGTACCCGGAAAACCGGGGCCGCCGTCACACGGCCGTCAGCAGCTCAACCTCTTTGGCCAACCGCTTCCGCGCGACGTGCAACCGCGCTTGATCGTTCCCAGCGGTGCCCGAAACGCTTCACACATCTCCAGCAGCGAGCTGCCATCGACGTAGAACGACTCCAGAGTGTCCCGGTCCAGCTTGCGCAGCCGTCGCAAAGCGGCATTCACGTGCGCATGCCGCTCACCGGCCAGCACATTGCACAGCGGCGTGCGCTCGTCCGCGCGGGCCGCGTCCAACACGCTCGCCTCCGCCGAACGATCCGGCGCTCGCCGCATCGCCCGGTTGATCGCCATGCGACGAGCGATCGACTGGATCCAGCCACCGAACGCCTCCGGCGCCCGCAACTGGTCCAGCTTCTGGAGCGCCGGATGAACACGTCCTGGCAGAGCTCCTGAGCCTCGCAGTGGTTCCGCAGCCGGCGCAAGGCGATCGAGTACACGCGGCGCTCGAACTTCTCGAACAGCTCCCCGAACGCCTCGCGATCGCCGCTCTGAGCCGCCACCACGCACCGCGCAACACGGGCCTTCTCGTCTTCAAAAATCGAAGCAGTAGCCATCTTGACCTCTCGAACACAAAGCAGGATGTCATGCCCATCCCCTGCCGCCGATGCGGGTGCCTGGTCAAAACGCAGCGGAGCTCCGGAGAGCGCACCGCCGCGCGCAGGCACAGGAATGGATCGCCATGCGAGGAAGTCACTTCAGGTGCAAACAATCAGTTCGCTGATCGTTGCCACGCGCCATCGTGCGCCATGTGACTCATCCATCGCCCGTTGCGATACCGTCCGTCAGCCTCCGCGAGCGTCAGACCTGGCATCGCGAGCCTCGGTGGCATCGCAAGCCGTAGATCTGCTCCCCACGGACGATCCTCGACGGACGGTCGAGCGATCGCGCAGCCGCGCTGCAGGAGGACGAACGTGTACAACGACTTGGCGGTCCGCGTGTGGGCGGGTTTTCGGCCGAAACCGAAAGCCACGTTGACGGCGGATGTTGTTTCGTTGTAACGCATGCAATCATCCTCCCCTGCGCAATCCACGCAGTTCGAGAGACATAAACGACGGGCGCGAGCCTTCCCGCGCCGGCGGAGGTCCTGGCGGCCCTTCCGGGCAGGGTCCCGACCCCCACTCACTTACTTCGCATCCAAGAATACTAGCCACCGCGGTCCGCGGCAAGCGAATTTCCATCGATCCGCGGCGGCCGGCCAATTATCGTTTAGACGCGCCATCGGCAGAATAGTTCGCGAAAATTTTCTCAATCCGGGGAAAAAGCCGGTCCACGTTCCCCCGCAGCACCTGGTATCCCAGCTCCACAGCCTGCTGCTCCGACCAGCCACGGTCGATCACGAACCGTTCGGCCAGTACCTTGGCCAGCACTCGCTTGTACATCCGGAACTTGGGCAGCCCGAATTCCAGCTTGTACATGTCGCTGTAGTAGCCGATCTGCTTGGTGCGCGGCACGGCCTCGAGCCGCGCCGCAAGATCGTGCTCGATGAAGGCCGGCGTGTTCGAGTACCACCAGTGGCCGCTGGTGACCACATTCGGGAAGATCCAGGCATAGCTGGTCAGTTCCTGATTCGTGACGCTGGCCAGCACGGACACCGGAAACGTCACCTGCGGAAACGCATTGAACAATTCCCGGTACTGAATCAGCGACACGCGGCTGTCGTACAGATCCTGGCCCTGATAGACGCCCGCCGCATAGACGCCGCGGTTGACGCCGATCATCAGGTCGAAAGGCAAGCGGTATTCGGCGCAGAGTCTCGGTCAGGGTCCAGAAGACGAAGTGGCGACGAGCGCACGCTGGTCGCGCTCGTCCCAGGCATGGGCCTCCGCCCGGATGTTGTCCCAGGCTGTCGCGGCGCGACCTTCGGAAACCTGCGTGGGAGCGAAATCGGGTGGGAGCGAGATGGCACAAGCCCGCACGTCGTGAGCCGCAAAATGGTCGAATATTTTTCCCAGGGCGTCGCGCAGCTGCCGCGGATTCGGAAATCGACACGTTCGTGGCCGCTTCGAGTCGCTGCCGGACCCGGTGGTCGTGCAGGCGAAACACCAATTCGTCGGTGCGGAGGCACGGAATGTAGACGCGCGTGTCCCAACCCTCGAGCGGGTCGTCGAAGTCGTTGGTGAGAAACACCGCTTCGAGCTGGCTGGTCCGGAGGACCTGCTGCGGCCAGTCCGTTTGGCCCGCCTGCGCGAATCGACACGTCGTATAAGGCTTCCCAGTTGTCGGCGTGATCTGCTCGCCCGTGAATCCGAAAAACGTGCGGGCGATGTCCAGCAACCAGCTGTACTGGATCGTGTTCTGCAAGGGCTCCAGATGCTCCACCAACCGGCGAACCCTGTCGCGCGGATCCCTGCCCTCCCGTTCGATCGCGTCCCTTGCGGCATGCCCGCCGAGTGGGCCAGTTCCGTGAAGTAGTGGTAGCCCAGGATGTCCGCCAGCGACTGGGCCGCCGGCTGGTGCGGATTGATGTGCGTGTGGGCATCGACCAACACGAGTGCGTCGAGTTCTGCAAACAGTCGTTGTCGAAGCTCGAGTGACATGCCGTGCTCCCTCGGCCGAACATCCTGGCGAACCGCGCCCCTGCGCGGCGGTCCGCCCCGAAGCGAAATACCCCCGACAGGACTCGAACCTGTGACCTGCGGTTTAGGAAACCGCCGCTCTATCCACCTGAGCTACGAGGGCGACTGCCGATGACCGAAGCAGGGTCAGGCCGCCCGGACGGCACGTCGACGAGTTCCCATTATGGCACTGCTCCGCCGAGGAGCAATGGGCGGCGCCCAATCGACGCTGACCGTCCTTTATTCCGCACGCCGCACCGGATATGGTAGATCCGGAGGGACACGAGGGGACGGGACGGTCGCTGGTCTGCCGTATTGCGGCGGACGAGAGGAAAGTCCGGGCTCCGCAGGACAGGGTGGTCGGTAACGCCGACCGGCCGCAAGGCCAGGGAAAGTGCCACAGAAAGCAAACCGCCGCGCGCAGCGGCCCGCGTGGATCGCGCGCGGTAAGGGTGAAACGGTGAGGTAAGAGCTCACCAGCAGTCGAGGTGACTCGGCTGGCTCGGTAAACCCCACCCGGAGCAAGGCCAAACAGGGAGCAGACGGACCGCCCGGACGGTCCGCCGCGGGCCGGTCCGGCCCGCTATCGACTCCCGGGTAGGCTGCTCGAGGCGCCGAGCAATCGGCGTCCTAGATAAATGACCGTCGGCGCGACGACTGGCACGCGTGTCAGCCTCGCCGCCACAGAACCCGGCTTACGACTCCCCTCGGTCCCTCCCCTTGCTGCGATCCCTATGGATTGGTCGGCCCGCCCGTCGCACCAGGATGGGTCGCGGGAACCTCCGTCAACTCCCCGTCGATCACCTGGAGCAATTTCGTAATGCACAGCTTGTTCATGCTCGTTTCATGCGCGTAGGCTTCCGCCTGCAAGGCCTCGTGCAGACTCTGAGGCAATCTGCACTGTGATCACGCGCGTTGGCTCCTGGCCGTCCCCCCGCGTGTTACTCCGCCGCCGCAGGCGCGCCAGCATCAACTGGATTTCTGCAGTATTCCGTCGCTCTTCTCAAATTCGACCATCGCTTCGCGGTCGCGAAACAATCGGCGGACCACACCCCCAATGCCCAGGATCTCGCGAAAGAAAGTCACCCAATCCGGATCCTGACGATAGAGCGCCAAGGCCACTCGATAAGCTTCCAATCTGCGTTCGTCCAACGTCGTACCCTGCAATTGTTCCGTCATCTGTCGGTTCCTTCCCTTTCCTCGCGGATCTGGGGACCAAGATTCTCTTCCACAACTACGACCCCATCGGTCGCGCCAATGCCCAATCGTGCCCCGCGAGTCAAGTCTCCCACCGATATCATTGCAGTGCTTGCACTTACAGCATCTCAAGCTGCAGCTGCCTCATTCCTAGGCAGGCCTGCCGAATCGAGGCATTGGTCGAGTTGCCTACTTTCTGAGCAGGCGGCTTTTTCACATTTGACCACGTGTCCACTTCGTGTCTCCGAGAAAAAAGACCGAAGTCGGCTCTCGCGAGAAGAGCCGACCGAGTTGGTCGACTCGCACCTGCCGCCTGGAGCCTGTTCCCGCCCGTGGCATCCTTCCCAGGTCGAACAACGGGGCCCTCGCGCGGCGCGGAGCTTCCGCCCTGCAAACAAGACTGTCTGCGCATTCGCCGATACCTCGCCCGACGGGTGCGATTCCTCGATCCTGCTCAGCGGCTAACTGCTGCACAGCTAACTGCTCAGCAGCGATGAGCTACCATCGCCTCACCGGCGGCACAGGCTCCCCAGGGGCCGACACCCTCCCAGAAGTCTTAGCAATTCCGAGCCTGCGGGTTATATTGGGGACACCGGTTGAGTCTCTGAGCAAGGGCGAAGGAGGTTGGACACCACTGTGCACGAACGAGAACGGGCCGAGAGTTTGGCCAGCGAAACCGCGGTACTGGTCCGAGTCATTCTTCCCAACCAGCGATTTGAAGAGGATCCCCTGGCGGAACTCGAAGGCTTGGCGACCACGGCCGGCACGCGCGTGGCGTGCGGCATGACGCAGCGTCGTCAGACGCCGGATGCCACGACGTTTCTGGGACGTGGCAAGGTCGAGGAGCTGGCACGTCTGGTGGACACGCACTCGGCCGACGTGGTGATCTTCGACAACGACCTGAGTCCCGGCCAGACCCGCAATCTCGAGCAGGCCGTGGAAGTCAAGGTCCTCGACCGCACGGAGCTGATCCTGGACATCTTCGCCACGCACGCGCAAGACGTACGAGGCACGACTGGCCGTCGAATTGGCCCAACTGGAGTACTCCCTGCCACGGCTCAAACGCATGTGGACCCACTTGTCGCGACTCAAGTTGGGAATTGGGATGCGGGGTCCCGGCGAGAAGCAGTTGGAGGTGGACCGGCGGCTCGTGGAGCGGCGAATCCACGACCTGCGCAACGAGCTGCGGGAATTCGAAAAACGCAAGGAGCGCCAGGTCGCGGCCCGCGACGGGCACATGACGGTGTCGCTGGTCGGCTACACCAACGCGGGCAAGAGCACGCTCATGAACGCTCTGACCGATGCGAACGTGCTGGTCCAGGACAAGCTGTTTGCGACGCTCGATACGCGCACGCGGCGGTGGCAACTGCCGCATTGGGGTCCGGTTCTGCTGAGCGACACCGTCGGATTCATCCGCCAATTGCCGCACCGCCTGATCGCGAGCTTCAAAGCCACGCTGGAGGAATCACGGCAAGCGGACCTGTTGCTGCACGTGGCGGACGCCAGCAACCCGGCGGTCTACGACCAGATTTCCGCCGTCTTTGACGTACTCCAGGAAATCGGCATTCAGGAGAAGGACACGCTGCTGATACTGAACAAGATCGACGACCCGCACGCTCAAAACCAGCTCGAGGGCATCTTGAAACGGTATCCCAACGCCGTACCGATCAGCGCACGCACCGGCCAGGGACAGGACCGGCTGGCGATCGCGGTGAGCGACGCGTTGAGCCGGTCGTTCTGCGATGTGGACATCCAGACCAGTGTGGAGGACGGAAAACTCATGGCGTATCTGGCTCGTCATGGCGAGATTCTCTCGCGGCGGTACAGCGGAGAACAGGTGACGATCCACTGCCGCCTTCCCGAGAAGTGCTTGGGACGCATGGCCGGCGACGCGGTGATCGTGCGGGCTCACAACGAGTGTTTCGAGGCGTCGGCGGGATCGGAATCTTCTGCGGCACCTGCACCGCCGATTCGGACACAAGGGCCGTGGAGGATGTCGCGTAGGCGGATGAGCACCCGGTCGATCCAAGGCGCACACGTTCTGGTGACCGGCGCATCCAGCGGCATCGGCCGAGAGCTGGCTCGTAGCCTGCTTCGCCAGGGTGCGCACGTGCTGCTGACCGCCCGGCGCGAGGATCGGCTGCGCACCGTGGCGGCTGCGTGTCCGGCCGGTGCTTCGCAAGTCATCTGGATGGCGGGCGACATCACGGATGCGTCGCTGCGCGCGCGGCTCATGCAAACGGTTCAGGAGGCCTGGGGAAAACTCGACATCCTGGTCAACAACGCCGGGGTGGGAGCGATCGGTCCCTTCTCCCGCGCCCGCGAAGACCGACTGCGGCGGGTGATGGAGGTCAACTTTTTCGCCCCGGCCGAGTTGATTCGAATCGCGCTCCCCATGTTGCGAGCGGGCCATCGGCCGCTGATCGTCAACCTCGGCTCGGTACTGGGGCATCGCGCCGTTCCGAACAAGAGCGAGTATTGTGCGAGCAAGTTCGCGTTGCACGGATTGAGCGATGCGTTGCGCTGCGAGCTGGCGGGCGAGGGAATCGATCTCTTGTTGGTGAGCCCCAGCACCACTCGCAGTGAGTTCGTAGAGAGTGTACTGGAGACCGACGCGACACCGTCTCGACAGGCCCGTTGGTTGTCCGGCGGGATGTCCGCCGAAAGAGTGGCGGCGTGTACGATCCGTGCCATTCGCCGCGGGCGCCACGAGGTCATTCTCTCACCGGGCGGCAAGTTGCTGGTTTGGCTTGATCGCCTCTCCCCCCTCTGATGAATCGATTGATTGCGCGCTTCGGCTAACCGGCCGGGACGGCGGCGGACTGCAGGGCGGAGTGTTGACGCTTTGCGCGGAGCAGGCGGACGGCCGGAGTCGGACGGGCGGCCCGACGACACGTCGGTAACCGTCAATTATCATGGAGTACCGTGACGTCCGGTTTCCCGTTCATTCCCTTGTCGCCGGCGAACGATTGCATGCCTAGCCGAAAGAACCGTCGCCAGTTCCTCGAGGAATCGATGTTGGCCGCAGCCGCCGTGGCGAGCTGCGGGCCGGCGGACCTGCTGATGGACGCGTCGCCACCGACCCGCAGTCCGCTCGAGCAACTTGGCGTGGCCGTCATCGGCGTGCGCGGGCGAGGCAATTCGCATCTGGGTTTCTTTGCGGGGCGTCGGGACACGCGCGTGTTGTACGTGTGTGACGTCGATCGGCAGGTCGGCGAGGCTCGCGTCGCTCAAGTGGCCAAGCGACAGGGGGGCGCGGCTCCGACCCTGGTGCAGGATATGCGTCGCGCATTGGACGATCCGCGGGTCGACATCGTCAGCATCGCCACGCCGCATCACTGGCATGCGTTGGCGGCGATTTGGGCGATGCAGGCGGGCAAGGACGTGTATGTCGAGAAGCCGGTCAGCCACAACGTGCTGGAAGGTCGCCGCATGGTGGAAACGGCTCGACGGTATCAGCGCATCTGCCAGTCCGGATTCCAGACCCGCTCGAATCCCGGCATCCGGGCGGCACTGGAGTTCGTGCGTTCCGGGGGGATCGGATCGGTCGCGCGGGCTCGTGCCATTTGCTATAAGCGTCGCACGGCGGGCGGACCGCGGCAAATCTATCCGGTGCCCCGCAGTGTCGACTACGACCTCTGGCTTGGCCCAGCGGCCGCGGCGCCGCTGACGCGACAACGCTTCCATCACGACTGGCACTGGCAATGGCCGTACGGCAACGGCGAACTGGGTCACCACGGGGTGCAGTTGTTGGACCTGTGTCGCTGGGGGCTCGAGGTGTCCACGATCAGCCGCCGTGTGCTGAGCCTGGGTGGCCGCTTTGCGCACGGGGATTCCGCATCAGACGACGAACACGCAAGTAACGTGGCATGATTTTGGCGACAAGTCGATCGTCCTGGAAACACGTGCGTTGCCCAGCGCACCGTACCGCGATGTGCAGGTTGGAGTGATCTTTTACGGATCGGCCGGATATGTGGCCATCGCCGGCCACGATCGGGGTGTGGCCTTTGATGCCGACGGGCACGAACTGCGACGGTTTCAGGGAGGAGGCGGGAGTGAGTGGCACTTCCGCAATTTCCTGCACGCCGTGCGGCGGCGCAGCTGCCTGGAACTGAACTCGGATATCGAGGAAGGGCACGTGTCGAGTGCCTTGGCTCACACGGCAAACATCTCGTACCGTCTGGGTCGACCGGTCTCGTTTGCCGAAGCTCGACTGCGACTCGCGGGCTATCCCGACGGCAGCCTGCTCGTCGAAACTCTGGACCGCATGCAGGGGCACCTGCGCGACAACGGCGTGGACACGGCCACCCCCTCGCTGCGTCTGGGCGCGCAGCTCACCTGCGATCCCGTGGCGGAAAAATTCTTGAATCACTCGGCCGCCAACCGGCTCCTGACGCGCGAATACCGACCGCCGTACGTGGTCCCGGCGGCAGGAAACGTGTAGATGCAACCTGATGGATTCGTCACGCTTTGGGAAGAGGGACCCTGCCTGGCCGTCGCCAAACCGGCCGGGCTGTTGACGCAGGCACCACCCCACATCGACAGTCTGGAGCGGCGTCTGCGCCACTACTTGCAGCAGCGCGATGCCAAGCCGGGCCGCATCTACCTGGGCGTGCCGCACCGACTGGACCGTCCGGTGTCGGGGGTGCTGTTGTTTGCCCGCCACGTGCGTGCAGCGCGACGGCTCTCGGATCAGTTCGAGCGTCGGATGGTCGACAAACGCTACGTGGCGATGCTCGACGGCGAGCTGACCGATGACGAGGGTGAGTGGGTGGATTACATCCGCAAGATACCCGATCAAGCGCAGGCGGAGGTGGTCGCTTCGCACGCTTCGGACGCCCGGTTAGCTCGCCTGCGCTATCGTGTCCTGCATCGCCTGGCAGGCGTAACGTGTGTGGCCATCGAACTGGAGACTGGCCGCTATCACCAGATCCGCGTCCAGGCGGCGTCCCGCCACCATCCGGTGACGGGAGACGTGCAATACGGTTCGCGGCAAGTCTTTGGGCCCGCCTGTTCGGACGAACGGGAGAAGTGTATCGCCCTGCATGCCCGCAGCATCAGCTTCTATCACCCGATGACGCACGAACCCCAGACCGTGGTCGCGCCGCTGCCGGACTATTGGGGTGGCCTGGAGCTGCCGTAGCATCGCTGTCGGCGAGCGCCGGTTAAGAACGGACCGTTCCTCCGGTTGTTGGAGGGGGATCACGGCCCTAGGCGTTGTTTCCGGGCGCCAATATAATCGGCCCTTTGTGGTGTGGTGGTGTGGCCGTTACGCATACCGCGTCGGCAGAAGGTGGGCAGGCACGGTCCAAGACCAGCGGCCGTGATGCCTGGGAAGGGGGAATCGCCGCGTGGTCGCAGCCAACTCACGTCCCCGCAAGTTGCGGGTCGGCGCTGTTTCGTATCTGAACACGAAGCCGCTGATTCACCAATTCGACGAGTTGGCGCGGAACGCGGAGCTGATCTTGGACTATCCCAGTCGCTTGGCGGATCGGCTGGCCTTGGGCGACCTGGACGTGGCGTTGATCCCGTCGATCGAGTGTCTGCAGCACGCCCGGTACGAAGTCGTTTCGGACGCCTGCATCGCCTGCCGCGGGCCCGTGTTGAGCGTCAAGTTGCTGAGTCGCGTGTCGATGGATGGCATCCGTACGCTGGCGTTGGACGAAGGCTCGCGAACGAGCGTGGCCTTAGTGCAGATCCTGCTGCGGCAGCGATTTCGACTGGTTCCCGCGTTGCAGCCCCTGCCACTGCACGGAGGCCTGAGCGACACGACGGCCGACGCCGTCTTGCTGATTGGGGACCGGGCCATCCATGCGCCGCGTGGTGTGTTTCCGATGGAGTGGGACTTAGGTGCGGAGTGGTATCACGACATGGGGGTGCCCTTCGTGTTCGCCATGTGGGCCGCGCGCGAAGGCATCGACACGGCGAGATCGGCTCGGTACTCGGCCAGATGCGGGACGCCGGGCTCGCCCACCTGGAACAGATCGCCGCCGCGGAAGCGCCGGGGGTGGGTCTGGACTTCGCCACCTGCCTGTCCTATCTGCGTGACAATCTGCATTTCATCCTCGGAGTACCGTGAGCGGCGGGGGCTCCAGTTGTTCCGTCAGCACGCCGCCGAACTGGGGCTGGTGCAACTCGCCCCGGAATCCGACAACTCCCGATTGACGGTTACATGATGCAACACATCCTCGACAAAGCGGTGGCGGGTCAGCGGATCACGCTGGCCGAAGGCCTGGAATTGCTGCAGTCGCACGACCTGGTGGCGTTGGGCCGGGCGGCCGATGCCGTCAGTCGCCGACTGCATCCGGAGCCGTATCGCACGTACAACATCGACCGCAACATCAACTACACGAACATCTGCACGGCCGTCTGCGATTTCTGCGCGTTCTACCGCACGCCGCAAGAGCGGCGAAGGCTACGTGCTGCCGCGCGAAGTCCTGCTGGCAGAAGATCGACGAGACGGTCGCAGCTGGGCGGCAATCAGATCCTGTTGCAGGGCGGCCTGCATCCGACGTTGCCGCTTGACGTGGTACGAGGAACTGCTGCGGGACATCAAGCGGCAGCTTTCCGCAGGTCAACGTGCACGGCTTCAGCCCGCCGGAGATCCATCATTTCACGAAGGTCATCGCGACTTGCCGCTGCGGACGGTGCTCGAGCGTCTGCGGGCGGCCGGCCTGGGGAGCATTCCGGGCGGCGGCGCGGAGATCCTGGTCGACCGCGTGCGACGGGAGATCACGCGTGGCAAGGTGCTGACCGACGACTGGCTGCAAGTGATGCGGGTCTGGCATCGAGCTGGGCGGCCGCAGTTCGGCGACGATGATGTTCGGCCACGTGGAGACGCTGGCGGAGCGGATCGAGCATCTGGAGCGGCTGCGGCAACTGCAGGACGAAACGGGCGGCTTCACGGCCTTCATCGGCTGGACGTTCCAGCCCGACAACACGGCCATGTCGCACATTCCGCATGCCAGTCCGGTCGAGTACCTGAGGACGCAGGCCGTCGCGCGGCTGTACCTGGACAATTTCGCCAACATCCAGTCGAGCTGGGTGACGCAGGGACTCAAGATCGGCCAGCTGGCCATGCTCTTCGGCGCCAACGACATGGGCAGCCTGATGATCGAGGAGAACGTGGTGGCCGAGGCCGGCACCGTCCACTTCCTGACGCTGGAGCAGATCCGCACGCGCCATCCGCGAACTGGGCTTCATGCCGCGGCAGCGCAACGTGTTCTACGAACTGGTCGGCCTGGAGCAGGAACAGCGCGCCGTGGAGGCGAACCGGAGCGTGACGGCCGCCTGAT
Organism: uncultured Planctomycetaceae bacterium; assembly: GCA_963754725.1. Classification (GTDB taxonomy): domain Bacteria; phylum Planctomycetota; class Planctomycetia; order Pirellulales; family Pirellulaceae; genus JAAYDI01. The sequence goes on along the minus strand of CAVWHV010000038.1, from coordinate 5,299 downwards.
TCGCTGCATTCGTGCACATTCGCGCTGACCGGAACTGACGACTGTCGCGTTCTTCCGCGAATAAGCTAAGCTGTGATATCAGGCAGGGAATAGCGCGCGCACGGCGGCACCTCCACAGACTGGGCGGGCAACGGACATGATCCACGTCGAGAAGCTCATCGAAATCCTACACCGACCTGCGCCGCGGCCAGTTCATTGCGCTGGACGCGTCAGCTTCGAGGCGTTGCCGGGACAAGTGTACGGACTGCTGGGTCCGAACGGCGCCGGCAAGACGACGGTCCTGCGGATTCTCAGCACGGTGCTGCGGCCCACGGCCGGCATCGCCACGGTCAACGGATTCGACGTCCTGACGCAGCCGTCCCTGGTGCGCCAGCAGATCGGCTTCGTGTCGAACAACACGGCCGTGTACGACCGCATGACGGCCTGGGAAATGGTGGAGTACTTCGGTCGGCTCTACGGACTGGACGAGCGACGTGCTGCGCGAGCGGATGGAAGCGATCTTTCACCGCCTGCAGATGAACGAGATCCGCGACGTGCTGGGCTCGAAGATGTCGACCGGCATGAAGCAGAAGGTCTCGATCGCGCGCGCGATTGTGCACGATCCGCCGGTCCTGATCTTCGACGAGGCGACGGCCGGACTGGACGTGCTGGTGGCCCGCGCCCTGCTGAAGACCGTGGCCGAACTGCGCGAACACGGCAAGTGCGTCATCTTCTCCACGCACATCATGCGCGAGGCGGAACGGCTGTGCGATCGCATCGCGATCATGCATCGCGGCCACATCCTGGCCGAAGGCTCGCTGGAAGAACTGCTGGAGATCCACTCGCGAAGAGGATCTCGAGGAGTTGTTCTTCGGCTTGATCTCCAAGCACGATGAACATCTCATGGCCGCGAACAAGGCGTCCTGAGGCGACCGCCACAGAGCAACGGCGAAACCGCGTGCAGCGGCAGGAAGAGCATTCCCGATGAACTGGTCCAACGTCTCACTGATTTTCCTGCGAGAAGTGCGTGACCAGTTGCGCGATCGTCGCACGCTGTTCACGATCGCCGTGCTGCCGCTGCTGCTCTATCCGTTGCTGGGCATGGCCTTCCTGCAGGTGTCGCAGTTCACGCACGAACAGCCGGCGGAAGTGTGGGTCGTCGGTGCCAGTCAGTTGCCCGCCGCGCCGCCGCTGATCGACGGGCAGCGATTTCATCGACGACGTCTGCCCGCCGGAGGAAGCCCGGCTGCTCGAATTGCAGGTCGACCGGGAGCTGCCCGGGGACGCTGCGACCGAGGCTTTCACCGCGCAGGCGCGCGAGTTGATTGTGAGCGGCAAGTACGCGGCGGTCGTCGTGTTTCCCGCTGGGTTCGCCGAGGCGCTGGCGCGATTCCGCTCCGGCGAACGGCGATCCGCGGCAGGGCCCGAGTCGTCGCAGCTTCCGCAGCCGCAAGTCGTCTTCGATGCGGCCAGCGATCGTTCGCGGATCACCGAGTGCCCGCATCGGCCGCGTGCTTCGACGCGTGGCGGCAAGCGATCGTGCGGCAGTACCTGGCCGACCGTCAGATTTCCCCGCACGTCACCAACCCGTTCGAGATTCGGGAAGTCGACGTGTCGCAGGAGGTGAGTCGCCGGGCGGCCTTCTGGTCCAAGGTCCTGCCGTTCGTCGTGTTCGTGTGGGCGCTGACGGGCGCGTTCTACCCGGCCGTCGATCTGTGCGCCGGTGAGAAGGAACGCGGCACGCTGGAGACGCTGTTGAGCAGTCCGGCCGAACGCAGCGAGATCGTGCTGGGCAAGCTGCTGACCATCATGGGATTCAGCGCCGCCACGTCGCTGCTGAACCTGCTCAGCATGGCGATCACGGGAACGGCCGTGATCATGTTGCAGCCGGCCATGTTTCCGATCGGACCGCCGCCGGTCCTGGCGCTTGGGCTGGCTGCTGCTGGCGTTGCTGCCCATCTCGGCCTTGTTCAGCGCCTTGGCGCTGGCCATTGCCGCGTTTGCCCGCAGCACGAAGGAAGGCCAGTACTACCTGATGCCGCTGCTGCTGATCTCGCTGCCGCTGATGATCCTGCCGCATGTTGCCCGCCGTCAGTCTGAACCTGGGGATCGAGCCTGATTCCGATCACCGGCATGATGCTGCTGCTGCGCGCGGTCGTGGAAGGGCAGTATGCCGAGGCCGCGTTGTTCGCACCTCCCGTGCTGCTGGTCACGGGTGGCTGTTGCCTGCTGGCCATCCGCTGGGCCGTGGACCAGTTCAACAACGAATCGGTGCTGTTCCGCGAGAGCGAACGAGTGGATCTCGGACTGTGGCTGCGTCACCTGGTGCGCGATCGCGGGCCGACACCGACCGTCGGTCAGGCCATCGCCTGCGGCGTGCTCCTGCTGACCATTCGCTTCTTCGCCACGTTTGCCGCCACAGACGCCCACCACGTGGAACGAATTTGCGCTCATGCAGTTCATGACGCTCGCGGTGCTGGTGGCGCTGCCCGTGCTGATCATGACCGGCATGCTCACGCGCAGTCCGCGGTCCGCCCTGCTGCTGAACCTGCCGAGCGGCAAGTCGGTGCTGCTCGCCGTGTTGCTGGCCGTGGCCCTTCATCCGCTGGCCATGTGGATCGCCGCCGGCGTCCAGGCATTGTATCCGATCAACGAACGGATGCTCGGGCAGATTCAAGAGCATGAAACAGGTGATCGCGTCGGCACCGAGCATCTGGCACATCCTGGCGCTGTTGGCATTGACGCCGGCCATCTGCGAGGAACTGGCGTTCCGCGGGTTTATCCTGTCCGGACTGCGTCACATGGGCAGCAAGTGGGGAGCGATCGTGATCAGCAGCCTGTTGTTCGGCGTGACCCATGGGATTCTGCAGCAGTCGATCAGCGCCACGTTGGTGGGCATGGTCATTGGTTACATCGTCGTGCAGACCGGCAGCCTGCTGCCGGGCATCGCATTTCATCTGGTCTACAATTCGCTCGGCCTGTCGTCGTTCGTGGACTTGCCTGGCACAGTGAGGGTGGGCAGTGGTGGAAGTGGTTCGGTGACGTGCACGGGGAAGCCATGTCCTATCACTGGCCGGTGGTTGTGATCGGGGCGCTGTTGTCGGTGACCATCCTCGCCTGGTTTCACCGCTTGCCGCACGCTTCGACACCGGAAGAGGAACTCCGTGACGCGTTGAGCCACCAATCGGCTCGTGCCACCGCTTCGTAACCCTCGCTTTGTTCACCATGACAATGCCGCTCAACCGTTGGCCCTCCAGGCACGACTGGTGTTCCCGATCAGCGCGCCGCCCCGCCGCGACGGCGTCGTGACCATTGCCGGCGATCGCATCGTGGCGGTGGGAGAGAATCTGTCGGGGAAACCGGCCGTCGATCTCGGGGACGTGGCCATCTTGCCCGGTCTGGTCAATCCGCACACGCACCTGGAGTTCAGCCATCTCGCCGCACCGCTGGGGCAGGCCGGAATGCCGTTGCCCGATTGGATCACGGAGGTCGTACGCTGGAAGCGTGCCGCCGCGGACGGACTCGCCGCACCAGCCCGCACAGCGACATGTCGGCACGCCAGAATGACCGGACTCCACGAGTGTCTCACGCACGGCGTGACGACCGTGGGCGACATCGTCACGCGCCGACCTGGATGACGTGTCGTGGTACCAGTTCCCCATCACCTGGTACGCGTTTCGAGAAATGCTGGGCTATTCCGTCGAGACGCGGGCTCAGCAACTGAACCAGGTCCACCGTCACCTGCAGCAAGTCGCCGCGGTCGCCGGACTGCGCGCGGCACTGAGTCCCCACGCACCCTACACGGCCGACGCGCGAACTGGTCGCGCTGGCGTGTCGACTGTCGCGCGAACGATCGTGCCCGGTGGCGATGCACCTGGCGGAGTCGCGCGAAGAACTGCAGTTGCTGGCCACCGGCAACGGACCGATGCGCGACATGCTCGAACAGCTCGGCGCCCTGGCACTCGGCATGTTCGCCCGTGGGGGCCAGCCGCGAGACTACCTGGAAATTCTCGACTCGGCGCACCGCAGCCTGGTGATTCACGGCAACTACCTGCCGAGAGACGACTGGGATTTTCTTGCGCAGCGCGCCGAGCGGATGGCGGTCGTCTATTGTCCGCGCACGCACCACTACTTCGGGCATGAGCCGTATCCTCTGGTCGCCATGCTGGGGCGCGGCGTGCGTGTCGTCGTGGGCACCGACAGTCGCGCATCCAATCCGGACCTGAACCTGTGGGAAGAACTGCGGTACGTGGCACGCGTGCATCCGCAGGTGACACCGGCACAGATCCTGCGGATGGGAACGCTTGACGCCGCCGGCGCGCTGGGATGCCACGAGGAAGTCGGCAGCCTGGAGCCGGGCAAACGGGCCGATCTGCTGATCCTGCGCATCGATCACCCACGCGCCGCCGACCCATGCGCTGCCCTGCTCACGGGGACAGCACCGTGCACTCCGCCATGTGTGGCGGACGGTTTCCCGGCGGCAGGAACATGTAGAGCCAGCGGCTGCAGCGACGACAGCAGTAGAAGAATGCCGGTGGCAAATTCGCCCACACCGGCTTGCTGACACGCACTTCGGAGAAGTACCCTTGCAGTTTGCGGCGGAAGCGTCGTCCGGCGGGCAGCAGCAATCCCTGCAGGTAACCGTACGTGATGAACTGACCACCCGGCCGCAGCACCTGCATCGTCGCATCCAGGTACGCCGTCTGATCTTCATCCGAGAACACAGCCCACGGCAATCCACTGACGATGGCATCGACGTGCTCGACGCCGTTCGCCTCGCAGTGGTTCCTGACCATGCCGACGCTGCCCTCGCAAATGCAGACGCCGGGAAAACGCGTGCGCAGCATCTCCGCAAACCGGGCACTGATTTCGATCGCCAGAAATGTCGTGTCCGGCGGCAACTGCGACAAGATCTCCTCGGTAATCGCGCCGGTGCCCGGACCGTATTCCACCACCGTGGACGTGTTGGGCCAGTCGACCGAGTCAACCAGATGCTTGGCCAGATTGGACGAACTGGGTGCAATGGCCCCCACCGCCTTGGGATGACAAACCATCTCGCTGATGAACTTCGTGTACTCACGGGCGATCATGCGTTTCATTCTCCTGCCGCACGCCAGCAAATCCGTCCCCAGGAGCATTCGGGAATCTCACCCCGAGGCACCCGGGCTCAGGTCGTTCGAGGACTCACTATGACGATATTCGGCCCACATTGCAAGGCATTGGCGCCGCGGATCACCCCATCCAGGCGAGGTCCTCCGCGGTGCCCGCGATGAGACTTGACGCGGACAAAGCCGCAAGAACCCGGCAGCCCAGCCTAGTG
>CAVWHV010000037.1:0-36559 GCA_963754725.1 uncultured Planctomycetaceae bacterium | reverse complement strand
GCCAAATCGCGCTCGACCTGTACCTGCAACAGCCGGAACGCGTGGAACGGCTGATTTTGAGCGGCAGCGCCGGGTTATTCGAGCGGAACCTGGCGGGGAGCAAGGCACCTCGCCTGTGTCGCGACTATATTCGTGACGCAGGCCTGTGAGATCTTCTACGATCCGGCCCTTGTAACCGACGAACTGGTGGACGACATCCTGGCCATGCTCAGCGATCGTCATTACCGCCGATTCCTGTTGCGGGTGGCCAAGGCCACGCGGGATCGCTACATGATCGACGAACTGGCCAACGTCGATGTCCCGACATTAATTGTGTGGGGACGCGAAGACTCGATCACGCCGCCGTTTGTGGCCGAGCAGTTCTGCGAGAAAATCCGGAACTCCGAACTGGTCTTCATTGACCAGTGCGGGCACTCGCCCCCGATTGAGCAGCCGGACGAGTTTGCCCGTTTGTTGCACGCATTTCTGGGCGACCTGGCAGCGCGACCGGCATGCCTGCCCTGCCGACCGCGGTGAGCGCAGTGGCTCAATCCGATACGATCTTCGATCTAAAGGTTCGAGCGAAGGTCCTGCGAGTCTCTCGGCACACTACAGTCTCGACGACAATTATCCGCGATTTGGCCGTCTGGTGTGTCTGCGGCGTGTTACTCCTGGCCGGCCCGCGCTCGGCTGGACGCGCAAGCCGCGTCGAGCACCTGGTCGTCCGCCCGCTTGCTCGACGCCTCGGCCTGGCCGCACTCCGAGCGCGACGTGCGATTGACCGCCACCTCCCTGGGCCTGCGTGTCGAAGTGGCGGACGAGCGGCATTTTGCCATCGCGGCGGCCTCGCAGTTGACGCTGCCGCCCGCTGTCGGCCGCCTGCGTATCAAAGTGGCGGAAGTCGGGCCGGGCGCGAAGTGGTTCGTACGTCTTTACGGGGACCTGCGGCGGCCGGGAGAACCCCGAACGGCGAGCATCGCCGAGGCGGAAACGACAGCCGGTGAGTGGGTCATCCCATTCGATCCGCGAATGCGTCAGAACCCCGATGCGCCGATGCAGCTGCAGCTGGGTGTCGAAGGTCCGTCCGGCGCGTTCGCCGTATTTCAGGATGTGGCGTTCCTGGCTCCCCTGCCCCGCGGGAACTGTCCGCCTCGGACCGTCCGCCAACCGGGCCAACTGGATATCGCGGCCGTGGAATTGATGCCGAACGTGCCGCAACCCTTCCGGCTGATCGATTGGCGAGAGAAGGCTCGGGCCTATGACCGGTTCGTATTCGACTTCCATGCGCAGGGCGAATTCCTGCCGCTGATCTGGCTGGACGATTCCAAGATCAACATCGACCGTCCGACGTTCGGCCTGCCCAGTTATGTGGGTGCGACAGACCAGGGGAGTGGACGACCCAACTCGCAGGAGGGCATTACCTGCCTGGGTGCCGTGCTGGGAGCCACGCTCGTGGGACTCGACAAGCGCGGACCGGACCACGACTACGTGTCCATGTGCGAGGCGTGGTTCAACACACGGAATGGCATCCAGCTGGTGCTCAACCGGCAGGAAGACGGAGGAGGAGGTTCGTTCTGGTATGAACTCTTCCCCCACATCGTCTTCTATGCCCTGGCCGACCGATATCCCGACCATCCGCACTTGAGCGACATCGTGCACGTGACCGCCGACCGCTGGCAGCAGGCGTGCCGCGACCTGGCCCGCGACGACGGGTTACCGAACTTCGATCATACGTCGTTCGATTTCCGCACACGCCAGACTGTTGACAATGGGAAGTGGCGCGAGCCTGACTCGGCGGGCGCGGTCGCATGGCTGGAGTACGCCGCCTGGACGAAGTTTCACGATGCGACGCACCTGGCCGCGGCGGAAAGTTGCGTGCAGTTTCTGCAGCAAAGTGACACCAATCCGTACTACGAAGTCCTGCTGCCCTTCGGCGCACTCACTGCGGCTCGCCTGAATGCCGAGCTGGGACGGGAGTACGACGTCGAGCGATTGCTGAACTGGTGTTTCGGCATCAGCGATTGCCGCGGAGGGTGGGGTGTGATTGTCGGGAACTGGGGCGGATACGATTGCGACGGCCTGCTGGGGAGCATCGACAATCGGGGTGGCTACGCTTTCACCATGAACACCTGCGTGCAAGCTGGCGCACTCGTGCCTCTGGCCCGCTATGACACACGTTACGCTCGTGCGCTCGGCAAGTGGATGCTCAACCTGGCCAACGCCGCGCGTCTTTTCTATCCGGGCGAGTTGCCGCCGGGCCACGGCAGCAGTGAATTCTGGACGGGCGATCCGCACCACGTCATCGCCTATGAAGGATTGCGGTATTCCTGGCAGGGAAAGAGCCCCTGCGGCACGGGCGATCCGGTGGCTTTGCAGTGGGGTCCCAAGACCGATCTCGGCCTGTATGGATCCAGTTATGCCGGCATGCTCGGCGCACTCGTACAAACCACCAGTGACCCGCAGATCCTGCAACTGGACTGCCTGGCCACCGACTTCTTCCGCGCGCCGGCGCTGCCGACTTATCTCTGCTACAATCCGCATCCAGACCGACGCGAGTTCACGATCGCGGTGGGCTCGGCCGAGTCCGACATCTACGACGCCGCACAACACGCACTGGTAGCCCGCCGAGTGTCGGGTCAGGCGCTCGTCTCGTTGCCACCGGATTCAGCCGCCGTTTTCGTGATCCTGCCGACCGGCAAGCCGCTCGTACGCGACGGTCGTTGCCTGCGGTGCAACGACGTCATCATCGATTGGTGTGTCGAGCCGGTCGCACAGCACTGACCAGCCCGTCCGAAGTGACGAGGACGGTGCAATGCTGTGCTCAGGCCCACGCCGTGACGAATTCCACGATCAGGCGCTGCATGACAATAACCTACCGAATTGGATGTAGGACGGATTGGCAATCCGTCCTACAAGGATTCGGTGACTAATTTCCTCGCAGGGCCTTACTGGCCGCCACCCCCGGGCGCTTCGGCTGGCGACTTACCGGGCTCCGGAGTTGTGGGTGGCGCATTCGGATCGGGCTGTGGGCGGCGCATCGGGCGCTGCGGGGGGCGCGCTGACTTCGGGTGTCGCGGCAGGCGGAGTCGCCGCCGGGATTGCCGCCGGTGGAGCCGCCTCTTCCAAGAGGATCTTCACGATCGCTTCGAGGAATGCATAGTCATGCGCTCCGACCACTTTCGCCCGCACTTTGCCAGTCCGGTCGATGAACAGCGTCGTGGGGAATCCTTCGAAATTCGGGACCTGCCGTTGAATTTCCTCGGTCCCCAGCGCGCAGGGATAGTTCATGCCGTTGTCCTGCATGAACTTCAGGACACCTTCCTTGGCCGCCGCTTCGTCGGGATTGTTCTCGTAATTGAGCCCCACAATCTGGAGTCCCTGCGGACCGTATTCGGTCTGCAACTTGACAAACGAAGGAATCTCGGCCCGGCATGGTGGACACCACGTGCCCCAGATGTCGGCAATCAGCACTTTCCCCTGGTAGCCGGTCAGGCTGATGTTCTGTCCGGCAAGGTCCGCCAGGGCGAAGTCGAACGGAAATGACTCGCCAGTCGCCAGCACTTCCCGGGCCTGCTTGGCGAGCGCTTCCTGAATCAGTGTGCTCCACGCCTCCAACTGCTGGTCGAACCCGGCCAGCGCTCGCACAGCCGCCAGGTCTTCGTCCTTCTGGATCGCATTCAGATCGCTGAATCCCAGCTCCACGGCCTTGGTCAAGGTCGTCTTGGCATCCTCCGGTTTCCCACCCAGCGACTGGGCACACGCACCGTTGTAATAGACGGCACTCAATACCTGCGAAATGTCATCCGGCAGAGACGGCTCGCTGGCCACCAGGGCCTGAGCCTGTTCCAAAGCCACTCCGAAGACTTCCAGTCCCTTGTCGCGTTTGTCGCCGCGGGCCAGTTCGGTTCCGACCATATTCAAGATCCACGCCCGTCGTGCGCATGTCTCGAGATTCGCGGGGTTCTCAGCCAACTGCCTCTCAATCTGTCGATAGGCTTCCGTCGCTTGCTCGTTGCCAAGCGCCGCGACCAGCTCCTCGTAGGGGAGTATGGCGGCGGCCGCTTCGGCCGGCGGCGTCACATCGGCCGTGGCCGGTTCGGTCGCCGGCGTGTCCATCTCTTTTCCATCCGCCGGCGGAACGGTGGGGGTCGTACCAGCAGGCGGCGCGCCCTTGGCCGTGTCCGCAGCGGAGGTATCCGCAGTCGGTGCGGCAGGAGCCGGGCCAGGAGGCTGCTGGGCCGAGTCGGCCACTACGGGTTTCTTCCCGCCGGTGGCCGGCTGTGCTTTCGATTGCGTTGTCGGGCTCTTCGTACACCCGACAACGGCCACCGCGATGAGTAAGACCATGCAAGAGAGAACAGAAAGTTTCATGTCGAGTCTCCAGGCGAAACCACGTCGATGAACCGTACTTGGGCTCGCAGTTCAGCCTGGCAACACACCAGCCTCGAGCCACCCCGTTGGCTGCAGCATGGCAGGAGAATCGCCGCAAATCAAGCCGCCACGCCCCACAAAACAGGGCGGTTAACTGGCCTGAGCGAAACTGCCGACCAACGGCTCTTCGATGTGGCGGTAGTCCGTGAGTTTCATGCGAATCGCCTCGTGGTGCGTGTTGCCCTCGAAAATGATCTCGTCGTCCTCCAGCAAGCTCTCGTCGACCAAAGTCTTCATGCCGTACTGCCGACCGAAAGGTGGCAACACACCTGTCTCGCAATCGGGACAGTGCTGAGTCACGTCACGTTCCGTCGCCAATTCCACCCGGCCTCCACCCAACACGTCGGCGGCCAGCTCGAAATCGACGCTGCGGTTGGCGGGCAGCACTGCCACTACAAACGCGCGGCCCCCTTCGGCGCGCAACAAGACCGTCTTGGCGACGAGGCGACCCGACACGTGCACCGACTGGGCCAGGTGCTGAGCGTCATACGTGTCGTAGTGCCGAATGACTTCGAACTCGACTCGCTCCTGCTGTAGAAAATCTGGAATGTTCATGGGATTCCCCTTCGCGTCAGTGATGCCGTCACGCGGCCGTGGGTTACACCCCACGCCTGGAGTGAGTCTGGAGCAAGTCGCATACCGAAGCCTGCTCAGGTGGGATAACGGGTCCGCATGGTCGCGCAGGCGCGCCAACGCGTTCTATCGCCTATCCTCATCGCCGGTCGCACCGACCCTCCGGGCGTCCGGCGGGTCCCGGACGCGGACCACACGACTGTGCCCTTTCGCACAACAAGCGCCCAATCTCGCACGGACGTATTAAGGTGCGTGGTACCTTTTTCGTGGGGACGTGGGTAAACTGCGTCAACACCGCGTGGCGAGCGGAGTGTGGTGTCCGGCCGCTCGGTCGTACACAGCGACGGTCGTCCGCAGGTCGGCCGCACGCAGCGCGCATCCGGTGTGCGGCGTGTCGACCGTTCTTCAGGGAGTTGCCGCGGAGGGCGCACAGGAGTTATGGACACACATCAGCGAGTTTTGTTTGTCGACGCGACGTCGAATTTCTATCGCATCGACCGCTATGCCGTAGGCGATCCGTTCTTCGGCCCGGTCGATCTGGGTCTGCACCTGGCCGGCAAATATCCATTCGCTCAACATCGGCGACCGGGCCTGTTGGCCGGTTCGATCCTGCCCGGCTCGAATCGCCTGGTCGTGACGGGATACTCGCCGGCCTGGGACGGCTTCTACGTCTCCACGATGGGTGGCGCCGCGCTGGTGTTCGACAACCTGGGCATCAACATGTTGTCGCTGGTGGGGCGTGCGCCGGTACCGTCCGTGCTGTATCTGAACCGCAGGGGGGGGAGCACATCGAGGTGGAACTGACGCCGATCCATCTGGAGGACGCCTGGGAATCGGGACGCGGCGGCATCTACGGTCTGATGCAGCAGGTGCTGGACCGGTACGGCGGGCGTTACGAGACCGATCCGCGCATCCTGGCTGTGGGACGTGCCGCGGCGGAGACGGACTTCGGGGCGCTCGGGTCGGTGCCGATCAAGGACGGCCAGTTGACTCACACCGACACGTGGGCGGGTCGGGGCGGCTTCGGCTCGCGCTCTGCTCCAGCGGCACAACGTGTGCGCCATCATCTACGGCGGCACGTTTGTCGACGAGGATTTCCGCGATCGCAAGGTGGCCGACCAGTGGTTCGTCGACAAGTACGAGAAGAAACTCATGGCCGTGGATTTCGAGGCCACCACGAAGTACCGCTTCGATCCCGGTTTCGAAACCGGCGGCACGCTGGGCGTCAACTACGCCAAGGTCGGCGGCCGCATCCTGTACTTCAACTATCGCAGCATCTTCGCCAGCGAAGAAGAACGGCTGCGACGTGCACGAGCAGTTCATCCTGCAACCACTACTTGAAGCAGTTCAACCAGGAGACGATCGAGTCCAAGCAGCAGACGACGTGCGGCGAGCCGTGTGCCGCCGTCTGCAAGAAGCTGCGCGACGAGTTCAAGAAGGACTTCGAGCCCTATCAGGCGATGGGACCGCTGGTCGGCGTCTTCGATCAGCGCGCCGCCGAACGACTCAACCGCCATGCCGACTGCTACGGCGTTCGACGCCATCTCCGTGGGCGGCGTGGCTCGCCTGGCTGATGGAATGCCTGGACGCCGGCACGCTCACCCCGGAAGAACTGGGCGTCGTCCGAGCGACCCTGTTTCTCCACGGAAGGGTTCGACGTCGTGGCCGATTCCGCCCACAATGCCGACCTCGGCGATCCGGCTGCTGGACTCGCATGATCCACCGCCGCGGCATCGTGGATCTTCGCCGCGGTGCCCGCAAATTCGGGCGGCGTCTGGCACGCGACAAGGGACGTGCGGTGCTCGACCCGTTCGTGTACACGGCCTTCGGTCGCAACGGCTGGATGGTCCCCAACCAGTACTGGACGCCCGGCGTGCTGGCCCCCATGGCCGTGATGGGCAGGTACTACATGTACTACGGCTACGACTTCACGCCGCCCCGCTCGCTCGGCAACCTGTGTGCCGGACTGATGCGCGACGAACTGATGCTCGACAACCTGGGCTTCTGCCGCTTCCATCGGGCGTGGGCCCAGGACATGATCCCCGACCATCATCGAGTCGCTCTACGGGCTCAAAGACCGCCTGCTGCAGGAAGTGACGACACCGTCGAACGCATGGACGTGCCGCAACGCCGCCAATTACTGGGAGTCGCAGCGGTGCGTCGACTTACATCCACACGTTTCTCACAGCGCAAACGCGATGTCGAAAAGGAAAACCGCCCGGAATTGCATCGAGTGGACTCCAACGCTTTGACGCGAACCAGCACGACGCGGCGATCTCCTTCTGGTACGAAATCCACCGCGGCGTGACGGAATCGCTGCGAGAGGCGGCAGGCTGGAGGCGGGAGGCGGGAGGGAAGTTGTTAGGCGGCGCGCACGGGTGGACTGACGTCATTGTGTGCCGTTCGAGAAGCGGGTGTCGAACGCCTGCTGCCAGACCGCCAGATGATTCAGCAGCTCGATTTCCTCGAGCTGCGTGCCAATTCTTCCCAGCGGCGGGCGGACATCTCTCCGAACTGTGCGGAGTTCATTTCCCCCGGCAGGCACAGTTCGCGGATCTCTTTCGCACCAAACGCGAGGATTTCCGGGTCCATCTCGGCATTCAGCGCGTGGATGCGCTGATTGGTGCGTTGCGGTTCGTCCAGGTACTGTCGCCAGCCACGCACACAGGCCCGCACCATTTTCGCCACCAGATCCGGATCGCGCGACATCAGCTGCTCGTGAACCACCAGCACGCTGGCGTAAGGATTGAAGCCGATTTCCGACAGCATCAAGCACTGCGGATCGCCTCCCTTCTGCCGCGCCACAAACGGCTCGCTGAACACATAGGCCTGCTGAGCGAAATCCGGTCGTTCCAGGAACAGGCCGACGTTGCCTTGGTAGGGCACGACGTTCAGCTGGGCATCACCCAGCTTGTGCAGCAAGTATTCCGCAAACGGTTTGCCCGAACCTACGGCCAACGTCACGTCGCGCAGCTTCAGCAGGCTGTCGATCCCCGCCGCGCTGGTGGACCATGATGCAATGCGGGCTGTTCTGCATCGCCGCCATCACCGCCACGACCTGGGCGCCCTGGTCGCGTCCGAGCAGCACCTGGTCCGCGTTGGCCACCGCGAAATCGCAGCGTTGCGTCGCCACTTGCTGAATCACCGGCGCACCGGGCCCACCCGACTGGATCTCCACTTCCAACCCTTCGTCCCGGAAGAAGCCGTGTACGTCCGCGGCAAAGAAACCGCCGTGTTCCACTTCGGGAAACCAGTTCAGTGCCAACGTCACACGTCGCAGGCCGGGTGTCGCTGTCGGCACGTCATCTTCTCGGCGTTCACACCCGGCCAGGAACGCCAGCGATACCAGGACAGCGGGTGCCCACGATCAGGCGTGCGATGCGGAGCGAGACTGTTTCATCGGGTCGCGTCAGTTCAATGGTGCTTCGTACCACTTGGCCAACACCGCCTTGCCCACTAACGTCGTGGCCGCGAACATCATCACACCGAACAGCGCCGAGGCGATGGTCGCGGCGAACAACTGGTCGGTCTTCAGCTGCGGGCCTGCGTACAGAATGATGAAGCCCAATCCATGATGTCGCGTCCCGTACCCCACGAAGAACTCGCCGACAATGGCCCCGACGACGGCCAGGCCGCCGGACGTGCGCGCACCGGTGACCAGATAGGGCACGGCGTTGGGGATCTGCAGCTTGCGCAGCAACTGCCAGCCGCGTGGCGCGATGCAGTCGAAACAGATCGCGCAGGCCGGCATCGATCGTGATCAGTCCTGTCGTCACGTTCGTGATGATGGGGAACAGGCTGATGATGCAGGCGATCATCACCACGCTGCGGAACCCCGAACCGAACCAGGTCACGATCAGGGGGGCGATCGCCACGATGGGAACGGTCTGGAGAAAGATCGCATACGGGTAGCAACTGCTCCGGATGATGCCCGACTGCGAGAACAGGAGCGCGATCGCAGTGCCCAGCACGACGCTGGCCGCAAATCCGCACGCGGCACCCGTACCGGTCAGCGCCGGTGGCCGTCGCCAGTTCGGCCCACCCTTCACGGCGCCCCGCGCCACGTCGCTCGGCCCGGGCAGCAGATACGGAGGAAGTCCGCACACGGTGACCGTGACCTGCCACGCGAGCGACCACCAGGATCAGCAACAGCAGCGGCGGCAGCACGTGCTGGAGCAGGCAGTACTTCACCGCGATCCCCCTCGCAGCCGCCGGCTGATATCATCGGTCAGCCGTGCAAACTCCGCCTGTGCCCCGCAGCGCCGGCTGCCGAGGATAAGCAAACGGCACCTTCACCGACTCGATGATCTGCCCCGGATGGGCACTCATGATCAGCACACGCTGGCTGAGAAACACCGCCTCCGCCACGTTGTGGGTCACGAACACGGCCGTCCATTGCTGGTCCTGCCAGATCGCCAGCAAGTCTTCGTTGAGCTGTTGGCGAAGCATGTCATCCAGCGCGGCGAACGGTTCGTCCAGCAGCAGGATTCCGGGCTTCGTGACCATCGCCCGGGCCAGCGACACGCGCATCTTCATGCCGCCGGAAAGCATCCGCGGATACTTGCGATAATCAGCAGCCTGCAGGCCGATCAGCCGCAGGCTGTCTTCGATCGAGGGTTGCTGGGCGGGCCGCGGAACGCCCAGCAACTCCAGGGCAGTCGGATATTGTCGATGACGCTGCGCCACGGCAGCAGATTCGGTTCCTGGAACACATAGGCGATGCGCGGCGCAGCCGCGCACCTCGACTCGACCTGTCGTCGGCTCGACCAGATGCGCGATCAATCGCAGAATCGTCGTCTTTCCACAGCCGGAGGGACCGACAATCGAAACGAACTCGCCTTCGCGCACCGAGAAGTCGACAGCCTCCAGCACGGGCGGATGACCGTCAAAGCGGACTCCCACCGACTGCATGCTCAGTTGATCTGCACCATGCTGTAACACCGTCGCCTGCCATGCCCATGCGGTCCTGTCTGGCTCACTCCCGCCAATACCAACACTCCCATCAAGCCCAGCATCCTGTTGCGACGTGTCATGCTGACATACCTCAGACAGGAAGGAAGACCAATGAGCCCTATGCACCGCACCTGTGGTTCCGTGCACAGCCAACCGAAGAAGAATACCGGCAGGCATCGCAGTGGTCAACGGCGCCTGAGCAAGCGGGACGCTTGCTCTACGGGTGCTGCACGATAGAATGTGAAGTGCATTGCATGGCCTGCCCGCGATCCCACCTACCGAGCTGAAATGAGGACGACTGGCATGCGTAAGCAGCCTTGGATCTGGACCGTCTGGCTGAGTTGTGTGTGGCTCGGCGGCACGCTGCCAGCGGAGGACGGGCGCGGCGGCGGAGTCGTCGGTATTGGCGCGGGCGCTGGCCGGTCCGCTTGGGGCAGGTGGAACGGTCATTTTCGCAGTCCGGCTGGGTTACGAAGATCCTCATTGGTACGCGAATATCGGTTACTTCTGCGACGACGAGAACAAGAAGGCCTATCCGGGCAGTGGCCAGCCGGATGTCGGCAAGCTCTGCCTGCTCGATGTCCGCAGCCGGAGTGTCACCGTGCTGTTCGACGCGCAGGGCGGTTCGATCCGCGATCCGGAAGTCCACTACGACGCGCAGCGAGTTGTGTTTTCCTATCGGCAGGCCGGCACGTCGACAACTATCACCTCTACGAGATCAATCTCGACGGGTCGGGGCTGCGGCAACTGACGTCGGGACCTTACGACGACTACGAGCCGACGTACTTGCCTGACGACGGGATCATCTTTGTGTCAACACGTTGTCAGTGCTGGGTCAATTGCTGGATGACACAAGTTGGCGTGCTCTACCGGTGCGAGGCCGACGGAAGCAACATTCGCCGGATCTCCCACAATCGCCGAACACGACAACACTCCCGCGGTCTTGCCGGACGGCAGGATTCTCTACACGCGCTGGGAGTACGTCGATCGCAGCCAGGTGGAGTTCCACCATTTGTGGACGATCAATCCGGACGGCAGCGGCGAGATGGTCTACTATGGCAACATGCATCCTGGGATCGTGATGATTGATGCCAGACCGATCCCGAATTCGCGCAGCGTGCTGGTCAACTTCTCGCCGGGCCATGGAGTGACCGACCACCAGGGCCACGTGGCGATCGTGTCGCCCGCGGCAGGGCCGGACAGCCTGCCGACATCGCGTCAGCTCACCGAATGCGTGGCCGCTCTTCAAGGACCCCTATCCACTGTCTGAAGACTGTTTCGTCGTCGCACAGGAGAACAAGGTGCTGGTCATGGACGGCGCGGGCAAGACGGAGGTCCTGTACCAGGAACCGCGCGCCCGGCCTGGTCCACGAGCCGCGACCGGTGATGGTGCGGCCGCGCGAGCGACAGATTGCGCCGCGCGTGCATGCGGCAGCAACCCACAGGTCGGCTGGTGCTGGCCGATGTCTATCAGGGCCGCAATATGGAGGGCGTGCGGCGCGGAGAGATCAAGAAGCTGCTTGGTGCTGGAACTGCTGCCCAAGCAAGTCAATTTCAGTGGTGGACCCGACCTGGTGTCGTGGCTGGGCACGTTTTCGCTCGAGCGCGTGCTGGGCACGGTGCCGGTCGAGGAAGACGGGTCGGCCTGCTTCGACGTGCCTGCCTGTCGACCGGTGTTCTTCGTGGCGTTGGACGAGAACGACATGTCCGTGCAGCGGATGCACAGTTTCGTCAGTGTGATGCCGGGAGAGACGACGAGTTGCGTCGGATGTCACGAAGCTCGGTCCCAGAGCCCGGCGTCGCCGAGTGGGACTGCTCTTGCAGGCTCTGCAACGTCCTCCGAGCACGATACGAACCGTTCGCCGACCTGCCTGACGTGTTGGATTTCCCGCGCGACATCCAGCCGATCCTCGATCGGCACTGCGTGGAGTGCCACAACTATCAGCGGCGCGACGGGGGCGTGCTGCTGACCGGCGACCTGGGAGTGCAATGGTCCCACAGTTTCTTTCACCTCTTCGCGCATCTCCAGGTCGCGGACGGACGGAACGGCCTGGGGAACTATCCACCTCGCACGATCGGCAGCGCTGCCAGTCCGTTGCTGCAGAAGCTGGACAAGAGCCACTACGACGTTCAGGTGACACCGGAAGAGTGGCGGACGGTGTGGATGTGGATCGAGAGTGCCGCGCCGTATGCCGGGAGCTACGCCGGCCTGCGGAACGCCGACGATCAGACGCTGGACGCGCGGTCCGCCGGACGCGTGTTCCGGAAAACGCGGCGATCTTCCCACAGCGGTGCGGTGAGTGCCATGCTATTGGCCAGCCGCAGAACGAGACGGGCCGAGCGATACCGTTCAACCCGATTGACGCCGGCAACCCGCGCGGACTCGAGTCGTCCGCATTGGGCTGGGAGCGCGTGGTTCTGCAGAACGATCCCCAGACGAAGTACAGCCCGCACATTCTCGTCAACATGACGCGGCCCGAGTGCTCGCCGTTGCTGCTCGGACCGCTGGCCAAGAGCGCCGGCGGCTGGGAGAGTTGTGGACCGGTGTTTGCCGACACCACGGATCCGGCCTACCAGCAACTGCTCGGCTCGCTTCGCCGCGGCAAGGCCGAGGCCGACGTGCGGCCCCGCTACGGCACGCCCGGGTTCCGCCCTAATCGGCAGTACATTCGCGAACTGAAACGCTACGGCATTCTGGCCTCCGATTTCGATCCCGCGCACCTCGCCAATCGACATCTTCGAGGCTGATCGCGCGTACTGGAAGTCGTACTGGTACGCGCCCGCCGCAGAATCAGGCTCCATGCTCACACGAATCCCCCTCAGCCGGCAGCGGTTTGAACAGTTCAAGACAGAGCTTCGCGAGCACAGCGGCCGGACGAACCGTGAGCTGCGTCAGCGGCGGGAGCGATCGTCGCGGGAGCTGGTGGCCTGTTTCTTCCAGCTGTTGCGTGGCCATCGGTCCATGGTGGCTCTTTCGCTGGCCACGCTGACGGTCGCCACCGTGCTGTCGTTGATCCCTCCGGCCGCCACCAAATTCGTCGTCGACTACGTGCTGGGCGGCAAGCCGTTGCCCGCGAATGTGCCGGCCTGGGTTCCCCGCGATCCCTGGCGGTTGCTCGGGACGATCACGATCGGTGTGGTCGTGATCTCGCTGGTCAGAATTGCCGTCCACCTCTGGGGACGCTGGCACGCCACACGCGTCACCAAGCTGCTGCAGATGTCCGTGCGCAGGAAAGTCTTCGCGCATGCCGTGCGCTTGCCGATGCATCGCGTCCAGGAGCTCAAGTCGGGCGGGGCGGCGAGCGTGCTGCGTCAGGACGCGGGGAGTGTCGGCGAGTTGGTCTTCGGCATGTTGTACGATCCTTGGCGCGCGGTGATCCAGCTCGTCGGCAGCCTGTGCGTGCTGGCCTGGGTCGACGTGCGACTGCTACTCGGGGCACTGGTCGTTGTGCCGTTAGTGTACTTCACGCATCGCACCTGGATCGGCAGCATCCGTCCCCAGCACCGACGGATTCGCGCGCAACGGGAAGAAGTCGATGCGTTGGCCACGGAGTCGTTTGGCGGCATGCGGGTCGTGCGGGCGTTCGGGCGGCAGCGGTCGGAGACCAACCGCATCATGCGCGGCAACCACGTCATGGGTCGGCAAGAGCTGTATGCCTGGTGGTGGATGCGTGTGATCGAAATCGTGTGGGAGGCCCTGATACCGTTGGCCAGCGCGGGCCTGCTGCTGTACGGTGGACATCGCCTGCTGCAGGGCTACCTGACGCTGGGCGACCTGGTGATGTTTCTCGTCTATCTGTTGATGC
This sequence comes from uncultured Planctomycetaceae bacterium, assembly GCA_963754725.1. Classification (GTDB taxonomy): domain Bacteria; phylum Planctomycetota; class Planctomycetia; order Pirellulales; family Pirellulaceae; genus JAAYDI01. The sequence continues at coordinate 22,817 of CAVWHV010000037.1, read as the reverse complement.
TTCTGGGGCCGCTGGCCGTACTCGCTTCGAGTGCCGCTCAACTCCAGAACAGCCTGTCCGGGCTGGACCGGATCCTCGACCTGCTGGCGGAGCCACGCGAGATGGAGTCGTCCGACGCGGTGTCGATCCATCGCGCCGAAGTCGCAGGGCGCCTCACGTTCGACCATGTCAGCTTCCAATATCCCGGCTGTGAAGCGTTTGCGCTCCAGGACATTTCACTCGATGTCGCGCCCGGGGAGACCGTTGCGCTGGTCGGTCCCAGCGGCGCCGGCAAGACAACGCTCTGCAACCTGGCGGCCCGCTTCTACGATCCGACAAGCGGCCGGGTTCTGTTGGACGGCCGCGACCTGCGCGAAGTGGACGTCGAGAGCTTTCGCAGCATTCTGGGAGTCGTTGAGCAGGACGTGTTTCTGTTTGATGGCACGGTAGCCGCCAACATTGCGTACGGACGAAAACACGCCACCGAGCAGGACATCGTGCAAGCGGCGAATGTCGCGAACGCCCACGCTTTTGTGACCGAACTTCCCCAAGGCTACGACACCGTCATCGGCGAACGAGGCGTGAAGCTCAGCGGCGGACAGCGACAACGACTGGCCATCGCTCGAGCCGTGCTGGCCGATCCGCGAATCCTGATCCTGGACGAAGCCACCAGCAATCTGGACACGGAAAGTGAACGCCTGATTCAGGCCAGCCTGCGCGTGCTCACGCGCCATCGGACCTGTTTCATCATCGCACATCGACTGAGTACGATCGCGCACGCCGACCGGATCGTCGTGATCGAAGCGGGCCGCATCACCGAGTCCGGTACGCACGATTCCCTGATGGCGTCCGACGGCAAGTACCGCGAAATGGTGCTGCTGCAGACCAGCCCCGTCGCCGCACACTGACGACCCATAAGGATCGCGGAGAATGTCGCTCACTCGGTCGAACAGCCGCGGCACGTTATTCCACGGCGATGCTTTCGACCTCGACGGTGTGCGGCTCGGCGAAGTGTTCTGGATACAGCCAGGCGCCGAAACAGACACTCACAGCGACCAGGTCGGCGGGATGCAACACATCCCCCTCTCCGCCTCGACTCTCAGGCGTATCGGCCCAATGGCGGAAGCAACTCAGCGAGCGGAACGGGACGCGGATATCTTGCCACTGAGTGGTCAGCGGGACGTTCGTGCCCCAGGCGGCACCGTCGCGTTCCAGCAGGACAACCTCTACCGCCCTGGTCGAACTCTCCAGGGCCCGCGCGCGGACCCGGAGCGTCGCACGGTCGCCCAGCAGGTCGCGCCACGGATCGAGCTCGTCATCGACCTCGTGTCGAAACGACACCGCACTCGGCGGCGGTGCGAACCGTTCCACGGACATCTGCAGGGCCGTCCGTCCCGTCTCTGCTACAGGCACCCGCTGCTGCGAAAATGCGTCGCCGCCCCACGGCTTCACTCGATCGTGTTCCGCATCGAAGATCACGACCGGCGACTGCGCTGACTGGATCTTGACGCACCATCCCATTCGGTCCGCGGCTGGGCGATCGGAATCGGGAAATCGTCGCACCTTTCCTTCGGTGTGAACGTCGACGGCATAGGCAAAATCCCCTTCCGCCAGCCAATCGCCGGGAATCGTCCCCACGTACTGATAGCCGTGGTCTTGCTGGAGATCGACGCGGCGGTCCGGACGATTGTCACCCGGCAAACTCACCAGTTCCACACGCACGGGGTGGGTGTCGCCAACCATGGTGAAGCGTACCGGCAAGTTCAGGCCAGATCGCCAACGGATCGGCGGCTCGTGGCGGACCACCCAGGAGGTCGTCGACTCCGGCAGCGCCACGAACTCGTCGAGGCGCAGATGGGCGGCCAGCGGTGCCGTCTTCCATTGATCCGTGACAATGTCCGGACGCTGGAGCAAGTAAGCGCCCGGGCGGACCGTGAACCGCCCGGCCTGTGCCGTCGTCTGAAATTCATTTCCCACATTGAGGGCTCGCACGCTGAACACGTCCCCCAAGTCGTCCACGCGGATTTGCATCGGCCACTCGCGCCACACGATGCGCGCCACTTCCCGCGCGAGACTGTGCGGACCGTAAGGATCCGCGATCCAGACCGCGTCGGGGTACACCTCCAATCGCCACACGCCGGTCACCAGTTTCTCCAGGAAGTAGGCGCCGGTCCCTGGGTAGGTCACGACGGGCGAATCACCGCAGCCGATGATGCGCTCCAGGGAGGAACTGGCGGGCGGACTTGTACACGTCGAATTCGAATAGAAGAACTCCTGCTCCGTCACCCACTCGCTCAGGTCCTCTTCGTAACTGACTCGGCCGGGTCCAAACCGTGAACTGGCGGGATAGGGACCGTAGTCCTGCAGGCGCGGCAGGCGACGAAAGGCTTCCCCGGCAATGAGGAAACTGACGGCCTTCTGGGGAGCGCACACGAGGTTGAGGAAATGGGTCTGCCAGCCTTGATTATGGCGCGCCAGCGGCAGCGGATCGTACTGGAACTGTGTGGCGATCTGTGCGCCGCCCGCGCGAAACGAGCGGGCCATGGCGGGATAGATATAGCTGCCTGGAATATCCGCGGCGTCGAACTCGTAGACGATCTTCGCCTTGTGCGCGAGCACCTCGCTGCGCATGGACGGGTTCCACACGTTGGCGCCGCCGTACGTGTTGACAATCGGCAGGAAATTCCGCCGCAGCGAATGGCCGGCGACAAGTCCGCTCGGATACCAACCGAAGGTGGAACCTTCGACGCGCGCCTGTTGCACGGCAGCCAGGCGGTTGCACCAACCGTTGTAGAAGATCGGTTTGCAGCAGCCTGTCTCGCGAACTCCGTCCGCCAACGCGTTGATATAGTCCACGACCTGCTCGTCGGACGTGTTGTCCGGGTACTGAGGTTCATTGATCAGTTCCAGGCACACGACCGCGGGATCGTCCTGGTAGGCCAACCCCGTGTATCGATTCACATGCCTGACGAACTGCTGCAGATACTTGATCTGCGGTTGTCGCGTCGCCGGATCGGTGGTCATCTGGTGCATGGTGAAGCGCGTGGAGAAACCGGGACTGTCTCCCGCAACCGGCCACCACGCGATGGGCGTCAGCACCGTGTAGATGCCGCGTTCCTTGGCGCGGGCGATCAAGTAGTCCAACAGGTCGAGGTGTTCGTTCGTCAGCAAGTTGCCTGTGTCGTCACTCACTTCCCGATCGAAGACGTGGAGCCGCAGGGCATCGAGCCCCATGCGCGCGAAGTGCAGCACATCCTGGTCGATGACTCGCTTGTGCTCGGCCCCCACTTCCTTCAAGTCGGGATGGTTGTGCCAGAAGGGCGTGTAGTAGTTGACGCCAAACAAGGCCAACTCCTCGCCCGTGTCCCGCCACCGCAACACGCCCTGTGCGTCAACCTGAGCCACGCGTTCTGCCGCCGGCCAGGGATTGTCGGCCACGGCGGGCCGTGCGCACGACAGTCCACCCAACAGCAGGGATACCCCTAGGATTTTTCGGAACATCGACAATACTCCTGACGTGCATGAGCGTGCCACCATCATCGTGAGGGTGGTGGTGGGAAGATCGTGCGGCCCACATCGAATACCATTGTACGAACAATCCAGGCGGCCACTCAATCCAGTCCAGCGAGGGTTACCATGTCGATGCCCAACAAACCTCCGGTTGCTCCATCTGAATTCCAGGATGCTCACCAGGGCACGATGGAGTTGTTTCTGGTGATCGTCGTCAGTATCGTGTTTCCACCGATTTTGCTCTTTGGCTTCTTCATTGTGAACCCGCGGGAAGAAATTGTCGTGTTGCGATTCGGCAAATTCGTCACGACACTCACCACGCAGGGCATTCGCTGGATCCATCCGGTGGGGCGCAGGTTGTGCCGGATTTCCACGCGCGACACGACGCTGGACATCGCCGCGACCACCGTCGTGGAAGTGAACGGCAACCCGATCGAGATCAGTGCGGTCGTCGTGTATCGGGTGGAGGACACGTACAAAGCGGCACTGCACGTGGAAAACTACCGCCAGTTCATCGAGGACCAGGCCGGTGCCGTCGTCAAACGCGTGGCTGCCAAGTTCCCTTACGAGTCTGCCGATCCTGGGATACCTTGCCTCAAGAAGGAAAGCGAGGAAGTCACGGAACGCTTCGTCATGGAACTCCAGGAAGCGGTGAATCCCGCCGGGATTCGCGTGCTCAACGTCCGGCTCAACGATCTGACCTACGCTCCGGAGATTGCCCAGGCGATGTTGATGCGCCAGCAGGCGTTGGCGTTGATCGATGCCCGCAAGACGATCGTCGAGGGCGCCGTGGAGATCGTGCGGGACGCCGTGAATCGTCTGAACGCTGCGGGTCTGGACGTGGCGGAAAGCGAGCGTGACGAATTGGTATCGAACCTGTTGGTCGTGCTCTGCAGCGGAGAACGGGCCCAGCCCGTGCTGCAGGTACAGTCCTCCGCTCGCTCGCGCGGGCGCCACCGCAACGACGCCCCGACCCGGTGAGGCCCTCAGTCGCGACTGGCCCCCGCGGAGTGCGTCCGGACGAGCGGACACACGATTCCTGATTGTCTCACCGTAGAGCAAGCGTCTCGCTTGCTCGGGCACAACCGAGAATGTAGTGGAACGACTTTACTCTGGTTCCTGCACAACCGGGACGGTTGTGCTACGGGACGGTGGTGGTGCGGGACGACGATGGTGCGGGCTCTTCGCTGGTTCCTGCACAACCGGGACGGTTATGCTACGGGCGCGTTCAGATTTCTTGGGTGATGCCTGGTTGCGGTGGCGCGTAGAGTCCATCCGGCCCTTCGTGAATCGGGGCCGGCGTGTCGAACGTGAGGTGGTCGATGTCTTTCACGAACTGGAACTCCGATTTCAGCACCTGATCCCAGGTGATTTCCTGGCCGGTGTGGGTGGCGATGCGTCCCATCAGAGCAGCGATCTCGGCCTCACCGGCTCGGCGGGCCTCGTTGTGTTTGGTGTCGTTGCGAATGGCGTCGACGAGCACTTGCCACTCCACGTCGTACGGATTGGGATCTTTGCGTCCGTATTCCCAGACCGGCTTGTCTTCGTCGATTCGCTGGCTGCTGTAGATGCGCGGCTTGGGTTCACCCAGGTCGGACATGATCACAGCCGACCCCTTTGAACCGTGCGCGTAATCCGCGTACGTGGACCAGCAATTCTGCATGTGGCGCGAGAAGCAGAATAGCTTGGCGCCGTCGGCGAACGTGTATTCGACCGTGTAGTGGTCGAACTGATTGCCTGCTTCCTGGTAGCAGCGTCCACCCATGCCTTGGGCCTTCACCGGCCAGGCGTTCTTCGTCCAGCAGGCGATGTCGATGTTATGGCAGTGCCAGTCGATGAAGAAGCCGGACGAGACCCACGTGAAGCTGTTGGGTGTGCGGATCTGGAACTCGACTTCATTCTGGTCCTTGGGTCGCGGCGGGCACTGGACCGGCCCGTGGACTCGATAGATGCGCAGCGTGTGCAGGTCGCCAATCGCGCCGTCGTGGATTCGGGCGATCACTTCCTGCCGCGCCTCGGAGTGTCGCCACATGAAGCCCACACCGATCTTGAGGTTCTTCTGCTCGGCCAGCTCGGCGGCCTTCAACCACCGGCGCACCGCCGGTCCGTCGGTGGCAAACGACTTCTCCGCGAAAACGTTGACACCTTTCTGCACGGCGTATTCGAGATACATCGGGCGGAAGGCAGCGTGTGTCGTCAGCAGTACGACATCGTCGGGGCCCAGCGAATCGATCGCCTTCTTGTAGGCGTCGAAACCGAGGAACTGACGTTCCGGGGGAACGTCCACCTGCTCCGGGAACTGTCCCTTGAGCGCAGTGAGACTCCCCTGCAGGCGATCGCCGAACAGATCGGCCATGGCGTGCAACTTGATCGGGCCGCCCTTCGTCACCAAGGCGTTGGCGACCGCACCGGTGCCGCGTCCTCCGCAGCCGACCAGCGCCAACTTGATCGTGGAGTTCTCCGCGGCATGACAACGCGGGATGGTCATCGTGGCGAGCGCCGAGGCGGCCACGGTCTGTCCGGCCAGACGCAGGAACTCGCGGCGGGATGTGCCAGACGCAGTGGGGGACAGGTCGAATGTTCTCATCGCAGATACCTCGCAACGCGGGCCAGGGTGGGACATTGGGTGGGAACGTACGGAACCATTGCTGCACCGGCTATCCTACCAACTGCGGTGGGCAATTCCATCCGGGAGAACACGGAACCGGTCGCTGCGACCGCAGGCAAGAAAATGAGCGAGGCTTGCCGCGGTCATTCCGCTGCAAGCCTCGCCAAAAGTCCGTCACGATCAAGAATCAAGAGTCGCAATCTCGGGTCGTCACGCCTCGGCCCTCCACTGGATGATCAGTTTCTGACCGGCGTGAACACCGCGAACTACTCTCGATTCGATACCGTCCGGTCGCCACCGGACTTGCTGCCCAAGGCACCCCACACGCCGTAAGGGCTCATTCCGCCGCGTACCGCGGGGCGCGCCAGATTGCCGGCGTAAATGCCGTTGTTGATGAAGTCGACCGATCCGTCCGCACGAGCCGCATTGACTCCCGTCGGGTGATTGCTGTCCGGAGGCATGATGTTCGACTGTCCCCATTCGGACGAACCATTGGTGCAGCCCACCGAGTTAGGCGGCAGGATGGTTGTGAATCCCGTGATCACCATACCACCCCAGCACCAGTTCGTACCGCGGAGTCGCTCCTTCGGTGCGCTGTCAATGATCATACTCCCCGACCCCTTGTAGATGTAACAATTGGCGGCCGGATTCTCTTCAAGGCTGGCGTTCCAGTCATTCTTCGCGACATACGCTCCGTGAATGGTGACTTCGCCGTCTTTGCCGATCACGTGCTCGCTCATGGCCAGCGTATTGCTCGTGCCGTCCGCGATTTCGCCGAACTTCACGAAGCTGTACTGACCGAACAAACCGCGAGGTGAGCTATCGCCTGCCCAGTTCCAGCCCGGATGATCGCCATGATTGAAGTTGTAGTTGGTATCGCCTTGGTACGAATAAGGATTCGTACGGAATGTACCGCCACCGTCCGAAGGACAGAGCAGTGTGGGAACCTGCGCATGGTGCGGGAGGAAGTTCCAGCCATACCATGGAACTGGTCCCCAGGCGGGATAAACTGCGTTGGGACTACCCTGAGGTTGTCCGAATCTTTCGTACAAGGCGGTCTGTTCCATGAACGGAAGCATGAACACCATGCCGCTCAAGCCACCATAATTGCTGTCCCTCTCCGGCACCGCAGCTTGGTTCGTCCCTTGGGCAAGAGCTGGAAACGTCTTATGCACATCATGGTAGTTGTGCAAAGCCAACGCCAACTGCTTCAAGTTGTTGCTGCATGACATTCTGCGAGCTGCTTCGCGCGCGGCTTGCACTGCGGGTAACAGCAGCGCAACCAATACGCCGATGATGGCGATCACCACCAGCAGCTCAACGAGCGTGAAACCACTTCGACTTCGCCGATGATTCATAACACAGTCTCTCCTACAAGAAAAGGAATAAGAGCACACGCCAGGTAATCAAAAAACAAACAATTAATGCCAAGCATGCGTAACCACACATGCCACGACAAGCAAATCCAGCCATTAATCTAGGCGACGAAAACCATAATTGCAAGATATTTTCCACACACCCCCTCCAATGGAGGAATGCTTCGACTCGCCGCCGGAAGGGGCCGCACCAGGACGGCCCGCAGCTATTTCGTCAACGCGAATGTGAAATCGTTGGGTTGACCCTCGGCCACGTTCGCCGTGAACCCCGAGGTATCTGCCGACGCGTACTTTTTCGGGAGTTCCGACTGCGTTGCCCCTTCCTTCGCGCCAGTCTTCGACATCATATCCTTGACGTTTTTCTCCTGATCGGGCGTCATCTTGCCTCCCGACGATCGTGGGTCGGTCCAGGCGCTGCCGCGCCAGCGGCGGCACTCTTGGTGACGATTACCGCGTAGGCACCGGGTACCGCGCCGTCATCGGGCTTCTTGGTGGTCAGCTTGAATCGGCCCGAGGCATCGGTCGTCCCCACGGCGGCCAGGCCGGTCTTCGAGGTACGGAGAAAAACTGACCGCCGCACCCGCCACGGGCTGACCATCCAGCGTAACCAGTCCCGTCACAGGAATGGTCCCAATATTCTCACTTTTGTTACAACCGACGAAGAATAACGGCACGGCCAGCAAGGACCAGTGAATCCAGCGTGAGCGAGACATGACCACCTCCAAATCCGGCAGGAAAGTTCCTGCAAGTAATAAGTAATGACTTCCGATGCGACCTTCAACCGCCATCCGGAGCAGCGCCAGCGACGCTCGGCCAGCCTATCATAATACCTTGCCAAGTCAATAATACGTCGCCAAGTCACGCAGAATCGCGGCATTCAGGCGGATATTGGAACAGTTGGCCGAAGGCCACGTTTCGCCGTAGCCTGGGGCATCGCCCCAATCCGAAACACGGCGCGAAGGTTGGCCGAAGGCCAACATCACCGTAGCCTGGGGCAACGCCCCAGTCCAAAACACGGCGAGAAGGTTGGCCGAAGGCCAACATCACCGTAGCCTGGGGCAACGCCCCAGGAAATTGAAGCCATAGGAATCGTTTGGCTGAAGGCCAAACTCACCTGTCGCACGGGCGCCCCCATGTGAATATGGCCTTCGGCCAAATATCCCGCTGTGCGCCATTCCCGGGGCGGTGCCCTAGGCTACGGTGAATATGGCCTTCGGCCAAACACCCCGCTGTGCGCCGATTCCTGGGGCGGTGCCCCAGGCTACGGTGAATATGGCCTTCGGCCAAACACCCCGTTGTGCGCCCATTCCTGGGGCGGTGCCCCAGGCTACGGTGATGTTGGCCTTCGGCCAACCTTCGGCCGTGTTTCGGACTGGGGCGGTGCCCCAGGCTACGGTGATCATGGCCTTCGGCCAAACCTTTTCGCCTTCCGGGACGCTGCGGGCGGAGCCCTCCGACTTGGTTCTATCGTCGCGGGTGGATAAGATCGAGTCAGGCAGGTAGGCTGCGAGGCTGGGTCACGTCAAAGCGAGTGAGAGGACCGTCCAAGGATCTCGAGATGATGCAATTTGGTCGCACTTGGGCGGTGGTGGTCGCGCTATTGGGACTGATCGCGGGTTTCGTGATCGGTCTATTCTCCTTCTGGGCCGATCCGGTTCGATTCGCAGGACCCGGAGACATGGTCCTGGCAACTCCCCGAACTTCCCGCGGGCATCGAGCCGGCGTATCGGCAGCAGTGTGACGAGGTCGGGGCGGCGGTGGCGCAGGTCCTGCAGGCCCATCCCGACAGTCCCGGACGCGGTGAGTGCGTTGGGGGTCTTGTGTTATCTGGCACACGACACGCGCGGCGAGGAGGCCTGCTGGGAGCGGTGCCTGGCACTCGATCCCTCCAACGCCTTGGCCTACTCCCGTTTGTTGGCGTTGGCCGAGCAGGAGGCAAACTACCAGCGGATTGTGGACTTGGCGCACGAAGCCGAAGCGCGGGATCCGCGGAATGTGGCCCATCGCGGCCCGTTGGGTTCCGCGCTGATGTATCTGCAGCGCTACGACGAAGCGAAGACGGTCCTGGAACGGCACGTGAGCGACGGTCACGCTGACGCGGACACGTACCTCGTGTTGGGTGAGGTCTGGTATCAACTCGACGAACCGCGCAAAGCGAAACGGTGCTTTCGAGGCCGCTGCGGCCCTCGCGCCGTACAACTCCGCCATGGTGTTCAGTCTGGCCAAGGCGTGCGCGAAGCTCGGCGAAACCGAACTGGCCACGCGGTACCGGACCAAGTTCCAGGAATTGAAGAACGCGGAAACGGCCGCCCAAGCAGGGCGATGCCAGCGCACGGCAGGAAGTACGCGACGAGGTGCATATTCCGATCCGTATCAGCGAGATCATGCGGCACGTGGGCAAGGCCTACCAGGCAGGCGAACGAACTCGCGTTGGCGGAGAAGAGCTGGCTGCGGGGGGCCGAATTGAATCCCGACGACACCGAGTCGCGGGAACTGCTGTGCGACTTGTACCACGCGCCAGGGACGACTGGAGGAATCGCTCGAGTGGGTCCGCGAATTGAAGCGCATCGCGCCGCAGAATCGTCTGCACGACCGCAACGAAGGCCTGTTCCTCGAGCCGTCTCGAAGCGGTACGACGAAGCCGAACAGGTGTTTCGCGAACTCTGTCGACGGGAGCCTACGGGCAGTGCCGGTTACGCGGCGCTGGCCGAACTGCTGTTGCGACGAGGCGGCGACGTGCGCGAGGCCCAGTCGCTGGCCCAGCGCAGCCGTCGAATTCGACCCGAGCGGCCCGCACCTGTTTCTGTTGGCGATCGCGGCCCACGAAGCGGGCGACCTGCCGACCGCGCGCGCGGCCATCGAGCAAGCCCTGGCGCGCGAACCGGAAAATCCCCAGTATCGGAGGCTCTATGCGTCGATCTCCAACCGGAAGCTGACCGAGCCGTCCGTGCCGGCCGCTGGCGGTGGGCGATCGTCGGGCTGGGGGTCGTGGCGATCGCCGGGCTCGCGTGCTCGGCGGCGGCCAGCTGCTGCGTCCGCCACGCCAACCGGATGTCGCCCCGTCATCGTCCTCGCCCCGCTTCGCGCGAACCGACTGCGCGTACAGACCGGCGATCGATCTGCAAGACATGACGGAGGCCGCGGGAATCACGTTCGTGCATACGCACGGCGGCTCCGGCAAGATGTACATCGTGGAAGCCATGACCGGGGGCATGGCCACCTTCGACTACGACAACGACGGACTGATCGACCTGTATTTCCTGAACGGCGCGCCGCTGCAAGGAACGACGCCACTCCGGTGAACCACCGCGCAACGCGCTGTATCGCAACCTGGGCGACTGGAAGTTCCAGGACGTCACGCCCGAGGCCGCCGTGGGCGATACCGGCTTCGGCCTGGGCGTGACCGCGGCCGACTACGACAACGACGGTTTCCCGCGATCTGTACGTGAACAACTTCGGTCCCAACGTGCTCTATCACAACAACGGCGACGGCACGTTCACCGAAGTGACGCGCGACGTGCGGCATCGACCCGGGACAAGCGGTCGGGGCGGGAGCCTGCTTCCTGGACATCGACGGCGACGGCGACGTGGACCTGTATTCCGGCAACTACGTCAAGTTCACCTACGAGCAGCATCCGGAACGCAGTCGTCGGAGGCTTCCTGCGGGCACCGAGTCCCGCTGGATTTCGACGCGGATCCCGACCGACTCTTTCGCAACAACGGGGACGGCACGTTCACCGATATCAGTCAGGAATCCGGCGTGGCGGCGCACGCCGGGCCGGAGCATGGGCATGGTGTGCGGAGACTTCGACAATGACGGGGACACGGACATCTTCGTCTGCAACGACGTGATGGAGAACTTCTACTGGCGGAATGACGGGACCGGGAAGTTCGAGGAGGTCGCCACGTCGGTCGGCGTCGCCTACGATTTCTGGGGCCGAGCCAACGGCAGCATGGGCGCGGTTGCGCCGACTACGACCACGACGGCTGGCTGGACATCTTCATGACCGATTATCAAGCGGAAATGCCCGTGCTGTACCACAATCTCGGCCAAGGGTTCTTCGAGGATGTGGCGCTCAAAGCCGGCGTCACCACGCCGCTCATGCCGCACGTGAAATGGGGCTGCAGTTTCCTGGACGTCGATAACGATGGCGACCGCGACCTGTACGTCGGCAACGGCCATCTCGAACCGATGATCCACCAGATCGACAGCACGACGGACTACCGAGTGGCCAACGTCCTGTTCCGCAACGACGGAGACGGCACGTTCGTCGACATCTCGGCCCAGTCCGGCAGCGGCCTGGCCGTCGTCGAGTGCCACACGCGGCGTGTGTGCCGACGACCTCGACAACGACGGCGACCAGGACCTGGTCATGCTCAACCAGGAAGTCCAAGCCGACCCTGCTGCAAAACGCCACGTCGCCGACCCGACACTGGCTGGAGATTCGCCTGATTGGCACCACGGCAATCGCGACGGCGTCGGCAGCCACGTGACGGTGCGTGCGGGAGACTTGACCCAGTTGGACGAGGTCCACAGCGGCTGCAGCTACCAAAGCCACTGCGGGAACGCGGCTGCATTTCGGGCTGGCCGACCAGCCACGCGTCGATCGGATCGAAGTGCAGTGGCTCGGCGGTGGCGTCGACGTGCTGGAGGACGTGGCGGCCGACCAGTTGGTGACCATCATCCAGGGACGCACCCGCCTCGTCAGGTGCGCCCTAGCCGTTCGCAAATTCCGAGATTGCGTTGACGCGTTTTCGTCGAAGGCCAAGGTTGGCCGCAGGCCAACCTCACCGTAGCCTGGGGCAACGCCCTCATCCGAAACGCGGGCGCATCGCCAAGGTTGGCCGACAGGCCACACATCACCGTAGCCTGGGGCAACGCCCTATCGAAACGGGCAGTTGGCCGAAGGCCAAATCACCGTGCCTGGGCAACGCCCCAGATGGGATCGGGAGGTTTGGCCGAAGGCCATATTCACATTTCGTTGACCATGCCACAGGTGAGTTTGGCCTTCAGCCAAACGTGTTCGCTATGGCTTCGATTCCTGGGGCGATGCCCCAGGCTACGGTGAGATTGGCCTTCGGCCAATCGTTGGCGTGGCCGTCGATTCCTGGGCGATGTGCAGGCTACGGTGAATTTGGCCTTCGGCCCTTCTGCTTCTGATCCGCCTCGATGGCATCGCGCACAGCTCGATAGGCGGTTGCGCGGGGCCAACTCCAACGCCTTGATCGATCGCGGTTCGAGCGCCGGCAAGATCCTGATTGGCTCGGCAGGCGGCCGAGAGCATGGCGTAGTTGGGGGCCGACGGCCGGCATTGGACGGCTTGGCGGGCGAGTTCGACCGTCTCGGGAAGATTCTTGCTCAAACCGGAGCAGCAGATCGGCCAGCGCCGCGTAGCCGGTATCGCTGTCGGGTGCCGCCTGACAGGCCTTGCGGAACGATTCCTCGGCCGCCGGCAACAGGAGCAGTTCCTCATAAATCCGTCCGATCTCGATCCAGTAGCTGGCGTTGGCCGGCTCCAGATCCGCCAGCTGCTTGAGCCAGACGATGTTCTCGCCCTGCCGGCCGGCATTGCGGCAGAGCCACGCCAGCGATTGTCGGCAGGGCACGTTCTCGACATCCAGTGCCGCAGCCCGCAGCCAGAATTGTTCCGCCTCGTCGCACTTCTTACCGACGTAGAGGATCCGGCCCGCGTCGGTGTAGAGAATGGCGGCATCGCGGATGAGTGCCGTCGAGATCGGTCGATTCGGATCTCCCGGACCGCGCGGAGTCTGAGCCTCTGCGTCCAGCCCAGTTGGCGGAACTTGTCCATGGCCTGCTTGGCCTTGTCCGTCTCGCCCAACTGCTCGTAGGCCACGGCGAGTCCGTTATAAGCCTCCGCGTAATCCGGATAGATGCGGATCGCCGCCTCGTAATTGTCTCGGGCCTTCTCGTGGTTCCCCATTTGCGCATAGGCCTGTCCCAGCAGGTAATGGCCGCGCGAACGAGGGTCCTTGCTCAGATGTTCTTCCAGCACCGCCGGGCACTTCCGGGGCGCGTCCCAACTGCAGCAGCGAGTCGGCGAGGATCGCACGGGCCTGGAAGTTCTGGGCATCCAGCGTGAGCGCGTGCTGCGCCAACTCGAGCGACTTCTCATGCTCGGCGCGTTTCGCGGCCGTCGAGGCCATGCCGACGATAGGCATGGACGTACTTGGGGTTGAGCTTCAGGCATTGTTGCCACGTCGCTTCGGCCTGCGACGAATTGCCGAGCCACACCTGGACGCGCGCTTTCATCTCCAACGCGTCGGGATTGTCTGGAAAGAGTCTGGACCAGCCCCTCGACGGCGCGGAGCGTCTCCTGATTCAACGCTTCCACGGTCGTGGGCAAGCGGCGCGTCCGGATCGACCGCCAGGAGTGGCGGCGCAGGAGACGAGTCGTCGGCGATCTTGGCCGCCTCCTCGACCTGTCGCCGAGCGTCACTCTCTGCGGCGCGGTTCAGGTACATGCCCCGCGCGAAGCGTCCGGCATAGTAGCCGCCGGCCAGAGCGAGCATGAAGAGCGCGCACGCCACCAGCCGCCCGCGCACGAACGGCTGCCGCGCACGGCTGCGGGCCGCGACCGTCGCTGGTCCTCGTCAGTCGCGGTGCCGACTGCGCGGGGATTCACTGGATCGGGAACGTGCTTGTTCATCAGTTACTCTGCTCAAGAATCGTCATTCTCGTGTCGGCCGAAACGTCCTCCAGACTCTGCGTGCCGCCGCCGGGCCAACGAATCTGCAATCCGGTCGACGCGGTCGGTCTCTCCCAGCCCAAAGTGCAAGATCGTGCCGTAATGGCTTTGAAATCCCCGGCCGCTGCGCACCTCGGCGGTCTGCCGCTGTCCGCCGGCTTCCACACTCACCAGAGCTCCCACCGCGTCGCGGTTGCCCACCGTGCCAATCAGGCGCACCTCCAGCCAGTGCTGGTGGTCCAAGGAATCGTTCCGCAGGACCGTGGATGTCCGACGCGAGTTGAGGATCACCACATCCAGGTCACCATCATTGTCGAGGTCATCGATCGCGACTCCGCGACCGACCGACTTCTTGCGCAGCCCACTCCCGGCCGTGTCGGACACGTTGACAAAGCGACCTCCGGGCGTGTTGCGCAGCACGACCGGTGTGGCGAGATACGAAGTGCTGTCGTCCAGCGCATCGATATTGTCGATGAGGTGCCCGGACGCATAGAAGATGTCGCGACGCCCGTCGTTGTCGAGATCGACCAGGCCGCATCCCCACGTCACCTGGTTGAAGGAGCCCAACCCCGCCCCGGTTTGCTGCGTCACGTCCTCGAAACTGCATCCACCTCGATTTCGGAACAGCGTGGCGAGTTGCCGTTGGTAGGAGGTGACAAAGAGATCCATCAAACCATCATTGTCGTAGTCGCCGCAGTCGGAGCCCATGCTGCCGTGCGCCAGTCCCAAACCGCTATACGCCGCGCCACTCTGCACGCCCATCTCCTCGAACACGCCATGCCCCTGGTTGAGGAAGACGAAATTGCCGGGTCCGCCGTCATTTCCGACGAACACATCCATCGCGCCGTCCTGATTGAAATCGCCACAGACGATCCCCATGCCAAAACCCGGGTGCTGGGCGATCCCCGCCTCCGCACTCACATCCGAAAAAGTCCCGTCGCCGTCGTTGCGCAGCAGCACATTGGGATAGGGCGGAAATCGCTCGGGACCGGGATAAATCCGCTTGCCTCGAAAAACGTGGCTGACCGGCTGATCGGGCGAGAACTTCAAGTAGTTCGCCACAAACAGATCCAGGTCGCCGTCACGCTTCCACGTCCAGGAAACAGACGCCCGCCCCGACCCGGACTTCGTCGGCCGACGGCCGTGCCGGTCTGCGCGGACACCTCGCCGAACGACCCGTCGCCGTTATTGTGATACATCACGTTGTGCCCGAGATTGCTGACGTACAGGTCCGGGTAACCGTCGTTGTCGAAATCCCCCACGGTCGCTCCCAGGCCGTGCCTCGTGTCGCCCACTCCCGCGGCCTCGGTGACGTCGACAAATCGCCAATCCCCCAGATTGCGATACAGGTGGTTGCGGGGCGGTTCCGCGAAGTGCGTGCCGGGCAAGGCCCCGCCATTCACGAAGTAGATGTCGAGCAGACCGTCCAGGTCGTAGTCCAAGGTGGCGACACCCGAAGCGACGGTTTCCACGATGTAGAGTCGCCCGCTGCTGCCGTCCGTGTGCTGGAACGTGATCCCCGTCTCGGGCGTCACGTCGTGCAGCAGGATGGGCCCCCGCTCCGCGTCTGCCGCCGGGGGGTCGGGAGCAGCGGCCGCCACACCACTTTCGTCTACGGCACGGCCCTCTTCGTGGGCCGCAGGAGTGACCGGCTTGGCGGGCATCTCGGCCGCGGACGGTGCGGCGCACGGATCCGTGCGGTGGAGTCGACAGCGCCGGGTGCCGCGGAAGATGAGCGGGGTTCTGGGCGAGGCGGGCGCGGTGCAATCAGCAGGGCGCACATGGCCACAGCGACGATCACGGCCGCGATCACCAGCAGCCATCGCCTGAATGATCGGTTCCCGTGCGGCGAATCAACTCTCCCCTGCATGCGGTTAGCATAGGGCGAGACTCCGGCACGGTCAAGAATCCGCCGCTGGCCGGGCGCGGCTGACCGGGCTCTTGGCCGAGTCTCCGCGCGGTTCCCGGTTCGTCCCCCTGCGGTTCGGCGCTGGCGGGCTTTGGCTAATTCACGCGTCGGCCGATGCGTTCGGCGCGCGTCGAGGCACTCGCGGGCGCAGCGCCTCGGGAATCAACAGGCCGAACGCGACGGAAACCACGGCAATCCACAGCAGGCGGACCGACCCTTGGCTGGGGATTGTGCAGTCCGGATCCATGGTGGGCAGAACGAGAGCCGCACAGACGGGCCAGATCAACGCGGCCAGTCCACCGCCAAGCAACCCATATGCCAGACAGGTCAGTGTGGCGGAAGTGCGACGCGTCAGCGCGCCAAATGCCAAGCCGACCGCCGCACCCAGCCCTCCCAACAACACGCCTTGTACGCACAACGTCCTGGCCAACTTGGACAGCCCTGGGAACGATTCCAGGTAGTTGTCCAACAGGAATCCCGCGAGACCGGCCAAACCGCCGAGGATTCCACCCACGAGGATGCCGAGTACCGCGCCGGAGACTGCTGTCCGCAACGATCGTCGCGCGATCCCCTCCCCGACAGCCAACAGGCTCGCCAGCAGCGCTCGAAGAATCCCCGACACGACGATGGCGTGATTCGAATCCACCCGCTGATAGGCCTCCTTGAACGCCGCTTGCAGTTCGGGAGGAAGAGTCTCTCGCGCCCCCTTCGTCCGCTCCAGCAGCTCTTCGGGAATATCGAACATCGGATAGCTGTTCTGCAGGAGAAACCACGTCAATGCTCCACCGACCAGAGCCGACAAGAGCAACATCAACCGACTTCCGGCCAGGTGACCGTCGCGTGTTCCGATGTGCTGTAACGTAACGGCGCCGGCACCCCGCGAATTACCCAGAGACTGGTCGTTGGACATGGCAAAGCTCCCCTGTTCTTGACTGTGCGCCACTCCCATCCACTCGAAAACTGGTGCCGTCTATCGTAGCCCACCGAACCACCGACCCGCAACCGCTCGGTCGCTGGTGTTGGTGCTGATGCTGCTGGTGCCGTTGCTGTTGGCCGAAGGTTTGTTCTCACCGTGGCATTGGTGCACGCCCCGGAAGAACGATCGAACATTGCATTTGGCCGAAGGCCATAATCACCGTAGCCTGGGGCAACGCCCTCGAAGAACGATCGAACATTGCATTTGGCCGAAGGCCATAATCACCGTAGCCTGGGGCAACGCCCTCGAAGAACGATCGAACATTGCATTTGGCCGAAGGCCATAATCACCGTAGCCTGGGGCAACGCCCCAGGAAATTGAAGCCATAGGAGTCGTTTGGCTGAAGGCCAAACTCACCTGCGGCATGGGCTCCCACATGTGAATATGGCCTTCGGCCAAACATCCCGTTGTGCGCACATTCCTGGGGCGTTGCCCCAGGCTACGGTGAATTTGGCCTTCGGCCAAACGTTTGCGCTGGCCACGATTCCTGGGGCGTTGCCCCAGGCTACGGTGAATTTGGCCTTCGGCCAAACGTTTGCGCTGGCCACGATTCCTGGGGCGTTGCCCCAGGCTACGGTGAATTTGGCCTTCGGCCAAACGTTTGCGCTGGCCACGATTCCTGGGGCGTTGCCCCAGGCTACGGTGAATTTGGCCTTCGGCCAAACGTTTGCGCTGGCCACGATTCCTGGGGCGTTGCCCCAGGCTACGGTGAATTTGGCCTTCGGCCAAACGTTTGCGCTGGCCACGATTCCTGGGGCGTTGCCCCAGGCTACGGTGATGTTGGCCTTCGGCCAAACGTTTGCGCTGGCCACGATTCCTGGGCGTTGCCCCAGGCTACGGTGACAATGGCCTTCGGCCAATTACGACGCACGATCATTTTCCTGAGGCTGCGGTGACGTTGGCTGCGTCCAATGCGTACTCATGCACGAAACGCGACATGCGGGGAGTTCGGCGAGGGCCTGATGGCTGGCCCACGCGGACGGGGAATGTAATGGGCATCCCAGGCTTGGTATCATGCCTTCGAGGAGGCGGTGAGGTGAACCGCCACACTTAGGATCTGTCAAGAATTAAGTTGCCGAATCCTCGTAGGACGGATTGCCAATCCGTCCTACATCCAATTCGGCAAGTTATTGTTTTACAGCGCCTTAGTCGCGGCGGATGGCACGTCACTGTCCACGCGATCGTTCCCACAACTCTCTTCAGAAATTGCGAGCGGCTGTATGTCCTCTACGACTCCGACCGTGACTCGTCGAACTTTCCTCCAGCAGACGTCCTGCATCGCAGCGGCGGTCGCCGCACCCTACATCATCCCGCACGGGGTCTTGCGGTCGGCTGAGCATGCCGGAGCCAACGATCGGATCCGTGTCGGCTTCATCGGTGCCGGCCGTCGAGCGGGTCAGCTGACTGCGCTGCCCAGTGACGCGCAGATCGTGGCGATCTCCGATTGCTTCCTGCCGGCGGCCGAGGCGATGGCCGCCAAGTTCCAGTGCCGCGCATACCAGGACTACCGCCAGATGCTGGAGGCAGGCGATGTGGATGCGGTGATTGTGGCCACACCCGACCATTGGCACACCTTGCCTGCCATCCATGCTTGCCAGGCAGGAAAAGACGTCTACGTCGAAAAGCCGATGACGCTGACGATCCGGGAAGGTCGACAGCTGGTCAACGCCGTACGCAAGTACCAGCGGGTGCTGCAGACGGGCAGCCAGCAGCGGTCGATCTCGCTCAACCGGCTCGGATGCGAACTGATTCGCAACGGAGCCATCGGTCGCATTCACACCGTCATCGCGGCCAACTACGAGAGCCCGTGGGAGTGTGCGCTGCCCGCGCAGGCGATACCCGCCGGCTTGAACTGGGACACGTGGTGTGGCCAGACGGAGGTCGTGCCCTACCACAAAGATATCCAGATCCCACGGTCCAACCCGGGGTGGATCTCGTTCCGGCCCTGGTCGGGCGGCGAGATGACCGGCTGGGGCGCTCACGGTTTCGACCAGATTCAATGGGCCTTGGGGACCAGCCTCACCGGCCCCGTCGAAGTCTGGACCGAAGGGGAACCCTTCCAACCTCCGACCTATTCGCAGCCCGGCTCGATCCAGGACGGCAACAAGATCTGCTCGCGTCCCCTCGTGCGATTCCGTTACGACCAGGACATCCTGGTGAAGCTGGAAGATAATGGCCAGCGCGGAGGTGCCACGTTCCTCGGCGATCAAGGCAAGATCGTTCTGGATCGGGGGTATTTGAAGAGCGATCCGCCCGAGATCGTCCAGGAGGCGCTGAAGACGGGCGAGTTCAGCCGGGCCGACAATACCGATACGCACCTGGCCAATTGGATCGCCTGCATCAAGTCGCGTGAAATGCCGGTGGCCGACGTGGAAATCGGACACCGCTCGACCACCGTCTGCCACCTGGGAAACATCGCGCGGTGGGCCGGTCGCAAGCTGCAATGGGACCCCGAGCACGAGCAGTTCATCGGCGACGCGGAGGCCAACCAGTTCCTCGAACGAAAACAACGTTCCGGGTTTGAGATCCCCGAGGAAGTCTAGTGAAATGGGACCATGCAGGGTGAAGATCGACCGCGTGGAGGCATTTCCGCTGCGATACCCCACGACCGGCTTCTTCAAGTTCTTCGCCGGGGCTCACGGGGCCACGGGACGTGCCGCCGTGATCGTCAAGGTCACAGCAGATGACGGGACGGTGGGCTGGGGCCAGAGCGTGCCGGTCGAGAAATGGAGCGACGAAACGCTCGAGGCTTCGACGATCGCCATCCGCGATTACTATGCGCCCGCCCTGATCGGCCACGACCCGCTCGACATCGCTGGCGCTCACCACATCATGGACCTGACGATCCACGGGGGATTCAGTACCGGCATGCCTCTCACGCGCGCCGGCATCGACATTGCGCTGCACGATCTGTCCGGCAAGTGGTTGGGACAGTCGCTGAGCGAAATGTGGAACCGTCCGCGCGGCGGGCCCCTGACATTGAGCTGGACTGTCAACGTCCACTCGCTCGACGAAGCCGAAGGCACTCTGCGCAGGACACGAGCGCGGCTATCGGAACTTCAATATCAAAGTCGCCCCGGATCCCACGTTCGACGTCGAGCTGGCCCGCATCGTCCGCCGGGCGGCACCCGCTGGGTTCCTGTGGGCGGATGCCAACGGCGGGTATGATCCGCAGACGGCGCTCGCTGCGGCACCACGACTGGCCGACGTCGGCGTCGATGTGCTCGAATCTCCCCTCCGACCCAACCAGATCTCCGGCTACCAGGCCCTCAAGCGGCAAGGGGCGTTGCCGATCCTGATGGATGAAGGCATCGTCTCCCCGGTTGAACTCGAGGAGTTCATCCGACTGAAGATGCTGGACGGGGTGGCCATGAAACCATCTCGCTGCGGAGGTCTGATGTCGAACAAACGCCAAATCGAAATCCTGGAGCAAGAGGGACTGATGTGGTTGGGCAGCGGCCTGTCCGATCCCGACATTTCCCTGGCCGCTGCACTCAGCCTCTATGCGGCGTTCGGACTTCAGAGACCCGCCGCTCTGAACGGCCCGCAGTTTCTGAACGCCGACGTCCTGAAAACGCCTCTGCAGATCGTCGACGGTACCGCCCAGGTTCCCGTCGGACCCGGCTTGGGCATCGAAGTCGACGAGCAGAAAATCGCTCGCTTGATGGACGCTAACCACTGATTATTTAACGGTTAACGTGGAATCGCCGACCGTCGAATCGCCAGCCGTCGTCGCCGCGAAATCGCCTGGGCCAGTCATTCGCGGTGCGCCCCCAGCGTTTGACCAGGGGCAGGTTTCTGTTGCGTCAGCACAAGGTAGACTAGGTAAGCTGCAAAATCTGGTAATTCCTTATGCGACCGCTCGCACGACTCGCCATCGGAGAAATGTTCATGAAGTCTTTGCGCAAGCTGCTGGTCTGGGTGGGCATGACCGCCCTGTTGACTCCCGTGCTCCATGCTCAAGACAGCGACGCCGCGACGGACAAGACTCCGGGTCTCAACGCGTCGTTATTGTCGTCCTTGAATCTCCGCGGCATTGGCCCGGCCTTCATGTCGGGGCGCGTCGGGGATATTGCGGTCGACCCGGTCGATCGGAACACGTGGTATGTGGCAGCGGCTTCCGGAGGTGTCTGGAAGACGCAGAATTGCGGCACGACCTGGACGCCGATCTTCGACCGCTACGGATCGTATTCGATCGGCTGCGTGACGGTGGACCCGCGCAATCGGCACGTCGTGTGGGTGGGGACGGGCGAGAACAACAGTCAGCGGAGCGTGGGATATGGCGACGGCGTGTACAAGTCGCTCGACGGTGGCCAGAGTTTTGCGGGGTTGGCCTGGCGAACTCGGAACATGTTGGCAAGATCTTGATCGACCCGCGACTCCCAGGTGGTGTACGTGGCGGCTCAAGGTCCGTTGTGGGCGCCGGGGGGCGACCGTGGCTTGTATAAGACCACCGATGGCGGGGCGACCTGGACGTTGGTGCTGAATATCAGCGAGAACACAGGGGTCTCGGACGTGGTGTTGGATCCCCGCAACCCAGACGTGTTGCTGGCCACGGCCTACCAGCGCCGGCGTCACGTGTGGACTCTGATCGACGGTGGACCCGAGTCGGCTCTGTACAAGTCGACGGACGCGGGTGCCACGTGGCGGAAGATCTCGAGCGGGCTACCGGGCAGCGAAATGGGTCGCATCGGACTGGCCGTCTCACCACTCAAGCCGGACGTTGTGTACGCCTTGGTGGAAGCGGCGGAAGGTCAGAGCGGGTTTTTCAGATCCACGGACGGCGGAGAGACCTGGTCCAAGCAGAGCAGTTACGAATCGACCAGTCCGCAGTACTACCAGGAGATCATCGCCTGCCCGCACGTGTTCGATCGAGTCTATTCCATGGACACCTTGATGATGGTGTCGGAAGATGGTGGAAAGACGTTCGAGCCGTTGGGCGAACAGTGGAAACACGTGGACAACCACGCGCTGGTCATCGATCCCGACAACGAGAATCATCTGCTGGTGGGGTGTGACGGAGGTCTCTACGAAACGTGGGACCGCGGGAAGAATTACAGTTTCAAAGCCAATCTGCCCATCACTCAGTTCTACAAGATTGCCGTCGACAACGATGTGCCGTTCTACAACATTTACGGTGGGACTCAGGATAACGCGACTCAGGGAGGGCCAACTCGGACCAAGAAACGTCCACGGCATCCGCAATAGCGACTGGTTCGTCACGGTGTTCGGGGATGGATTTGATCCCGCCGTGGATCCGCAAGACCCCCACATCGTCTATTCCCAATGGCAGTACGGCGGTCTGGTCCGCTTTGACCGCCGCACGGGCGAACGGATTGACATCAAGCCACAAGAGGACATGGCAGGACCACCGCTGCGGTGGAATTGGGATTCGCCGATCCTCATCAGCCCGCATTCCCACACGCGGCTCTACTACGGCTCGCAGATTTTGTTTCGCAGCGACGATCGTGGCGACACGTGGCGGGCGGTCAGTCCGGACCTGAGTCGCAATCTGGACCGCAATGCCTTGAAGGTGATGGGCCGCGTCTGGGGAGTCGACTCCGTGGCCGACAACTCGACCTCGTTTCACGGATAATCCTCACGATTTCCGAGTCGCCGATGGTCGAGGCTTGCTGTATGTCGGCACGGACGACGGTTGGTGCAGGTCAGCGAAGACAGTGGCCAGAACTGGCGCAAGGTGGAGACCTTCCCGTCGCTCGACGTTCCCGAGTACGCGTTCGTGAGCGACATC
>CAVWHV010000036.1:0-46161 GCA_963754725.1 uncultured Planctomycetaceae bacterium | reverse complement strand
GTTCGCCTTGGGTCGAGTCGGCGGGATCCAGGGGCGTGACCACGCTGGTCCCCAGGTTCCGCAGCAGTTCGTGTTCCACTTCTTCCATGTAGGTGAAATAAGTGGAGAAGTGCATGATTCCCGCCGCGTCGGTGTCGCGAAACTCCACACGGCGAATGGCGCGGTAGGCGGCGGGCATGCGTCGAAGCTCCCCGGTTTCGCGTGTCTGCTGCAGCGTCGTTGGACAACCCGCTCGTGCAAAAAACAAGCCTGCGGCGGGGATCCCGGCTCACAGGCTCGTCCAAAGTCTGGCGCGTTGATTCGCCGGTGTACGGCAAGAGGGCCATGAGCTGCGCCACGCTCGATGGCACGCGTCACCGCGTGCTGGCTGGCCGCCGAACACCCCGTCTTGCGGCGGCCCACGATCCGGCCGTGACGATTGATCAGTTTCTTGAGCAGTTCCACATCCTTGTAGTCGACGTACATCGGCCTCGGCCGCTCGCCGTCCACAAAAATCGGATCTTTCTTCTCGCTGCGGACTCGCGGTGCTTGGTCCGCTTGCGGGCCCGGATGGTTCGTTTCATAGCGGTGGGTTTAGCGTCTGTAAGTGCTTGGTAGTTGCGAACTTGTCGGCCTTCGTCGGCCGTTTCTTTGCCACGGAGAATCGCCTATTGTACGCGAATCCTCGGGAAACGCAAGCCAGGGCACTCCGACCGGAAAGTGCCACGGTGGGAAGTTCAGCCGCCCCGGCCGTCGAAAATGACCAATGCCTAATGACGGAATGACGAAGGAATGACGAAACCCGAATGAAAATCGTATTTTAGAGCCAAGGAGTCACTCCCCCCACAACGTACCGACCATGTCCAATCACGTTGCGGTTCCCGCTTCGTCATTAGTCATTCGTCATGGACTCGCCGTGTTGCCTTGCCACACGCGGTCGTTGAACTCCCGCTGGGTTCAATCCTCTTGCGAGCCAGGATTTCGAGCAATTCCACGGCGGGTTCGTCGTTGAAGTAGATCAAAGCCGTCCGTCCGTAAGTGATCGTGGACTGGCTCAGCCCGAAAGTACTTTGCAGATCGGGCCCGGTGGTGATTTTCCACAGCGCGAACATCTGGACTTTGCGGAGCACGTTGTGGTGGATCAGGATGCGGCCGAGGGGGATCTGCTCCGCTTCAATGTCCTCGCGGACAGTATCGTCCAGGCAGGCACACCACAGTCGCACCATGCAGTATTGAAGGACCCGACCGCCGCGAGTCGCCCGGAGGATACTCTTGCGTTCGTAGCGAGTCTTCGTCACGCGGCGCCGCTTGACTTCCACCGCGACGGGGCATCCGCAGGCGGATTCCAAGGTGACCGTCATGTGGTCGTGATGATCCAGCAGCTGCCGGTAGTAGGGAGGCAGCTTATCGGCCGTCACCTCTTCGAAACTGCCGACTTCGTGCATCGATCGGCAGAACAACGTCACGAGGCTCGTCAGGTCGGGAATCACGGGCGGTTGCGATGTCACGAAGGGACTTGAATCCTTTCCACGATCGGCAGGGGCTGGGCCGGTTCGATCTCGGCCGTGAAATCATCGGGCCGTTCCAGGACGGTATCGATCAGGTACTGGAACAATCGCCGCAATTCGGCCGGCTCGATTTCGCCGGCCACGGCTTCCGCGCGCTGCTGATGCTTGTCGACCAGTCGGCAGGCTTTCTCGAACACGCCGGTCTGCTGATACAACTGCCGCACGCGGGCGATGCGATCCGCGGCGCTCTGCGCATTGTCTGCGACCAGCGCACGCAGCTGTTGCTGACTTTGTTCGTCCAGAGCTTCCAGGGCGAGTGCCCACAGGATGGTGGGACGTCCGCCCAGGATGTCGCCGCCGGCGGCCAACTTGTTGTGCTGGTCCCCGTGCCAGTCGTTCGAGATCGTTGAGGATCTGAAAGGCGACGCCCAGGTTGCGGGCGAACTGACTGAACCGGCGTCACATACCGATCGGTGGGGGCGGCGAGCCGAATTCCCGTCAGGATCGCGGCTTCGAAGGCGGGAGCGGTCTTCAGGGCGTAGATCTTCAGGGCATCGAGCGGCTTGAGCCGCTTGTCGAGCGAATCGCGCCACAGCAACTCGGCACCTTGGCCTTCGGACAGCTGCGTGTGTGCATCGGCCAGGCAGTCCAGGATGTCGCTGACCGCCTCCGGACCGAGCGTGCGGGATTCGCGACTCACGAGTCGGTACCCCATCCCGATCAGGTAATCGCCGACATTGATGGCGGTCGCCATGCCGTACCGGCGATGCACGGTCTCGTCGCCGTAGCGAAAGGCATCGTTGTCTTCGATGTCGTCGTGCACGAGCGAGGCCTTGTGAAAGGTCTCGATCGACATGGCGGCTCGGAAGATGGCCATCCGGCAGCTGAGCGACATGCTCGGCACCGGCCGGCCCGGTTCCCTGGCCGCCGGTCATGGCGTCGTGCACGGCCAGCGTGATGAACGGTCGTGAGTACTTGCCGCCTTTGGCCAGGAAGTCGTAGGCAATGGCTTCGGTGGCGGCAATCGGTTCGATCGCCGGCGATGCCTTGCCCGTTGAGTTCGGACAGGCGGGGGCCGCCGCGCAGCCGCGGCGCACAGCGGTCCAGCATGTCCTGTTCGAACATGCCCGATGCGGCACGCATGATGTGCACATACGTGCGCGTTGCGCTGGAGGTCGTCGAGTGTTGCAGCTGGATCATGTCGCGCACCCAGTCTTCGTCGACCGACGTCGCCTTGCACTTGCTCGACAACAGCGGCACGGCCATGCACGGGATGCCGGCCAGCAGTACCTTGTCGATCGCTTTTTCCAGCACGTTCAGGCAGGCGACGCCCACGATGGCATCGACGTACCCGCTGAGGATGATCTTCATGACGATCGGCGAGCCTTCGGCCACCAGCACGCGATAGCCCAATTCCTGGGCCATCGTCCGGAAATCGCCGATGTTGCAGGCTCCGCAGCTCCTGCAGTCGAGCCCGAATTCGTCGTAGTGTGCGTTGCAGTGCTCGGTGTGTTTCAAGCAGTGCGGCAACAGGAACAGTCGGCGGGAGGGAGGGACGGCCGCCACCTGATCGCGCCAGAAGGCCGAAGCGAGCATGACCATCGTCCAGCCGAGGTAACCCTCCGGCAGTCCCATCTCGGTGAGCGTTGCCCGGGCGATCGTCTCCACCGCGTCCTTCGACAACGGATGGGACTTATCCAGTCGAGCGGCCACGTCCACGCACCGCTGACGGATTTGTTCGCGCAGTGGCTTGGTATCAGGGACGTGCTTCAAGTGGGTCGTCTGCCGCCGCCGGCGGTCTCGCACGTGGGGAGTCGTCGCGTCCGCCAGGTCGTCGGCGACCGAGGAGGGCGTCACAGATGCACTTGCCAAGGTGGTGTCCTTGTGATCAGGGGTGGCAAAGACGTTCGTTCCGTGGTGCGTGATCAAGGGTGCGTCGTTCGGGTGCCAAAGCGGTGGACAGCTCGCCCAAGTGCCGCGACGGCGAAAATCATGGGATAGAGCCTCTCATGATACCACAGCTTCGCGAAGTAGAAACCGATCGGAGCTGTTTCTCGGTGGCGGTCTCCCATGACGGCCTCCACCAGCCACTGAAGTCCTTTCGACACCGAGGTTTGCAGATTCGCGTCACCTCCCGGCGCCAGCAGGGCCTCCACGGCCAGTGCCGTTTCCTCGACACTGCTTGCCGAACGTGTCACCGGTCGACCATCGAATGTCAGTCCGCTGCCCCAACCGCCATCGGCGCGCTGGACAGCCGTCAGCCAAGCCGAACCCCGTCGCGCGGCCGCCGTTTCGAGAGCGCCCAGTTCGTGGTAGGCCAGCAAGACGCGCGCGGTCCCGAACACCGGATTCTCTTCCTGAGGATGGTCCTGGTTGCCAAACCACAAGGGCACCCAACTGCCGTCCGATCGCTGGTTCTTTTCCAGATACTTCCAACCTCGCCGCACGGCGCTTTGAATGCGCCGCGGCTGCACGTGCGGCCACGCATGCAACGCTCGCATGGCGTGCGCCGTCAGGTCGGCCCCGCTGCGGTCGAACGGCAACTTGCCCCAGCCGCGACAGAAGGTGGGCCAACCGCCGTCGCGGTTCTGCAGGTCGAGCAGCCACTCGACGCCCGCCTGAGCCGCACCCGCCACACGACTCCGCACCGCCTCCGGTAATCGTGCCGCAGCCGGCCAGCGCGCACAGGCCAGCAACGCACCGGCCGTATCGTCGGCGTCCGGTACCGCTCCCGACAGATTGGTCCATCCCCATCCACCCGGGTCCGCTCCCGTAAACGGATGTCGGACACGATGCTGACAGTCTAGAAACCACGACAGGTCGGCCACCTCCGCCGACACGTCCGGGTCCGCGGACAAGGCGTTCATGGCGAGCGACGTGGTCCAGGTCGCCAGATTCGTGTCGATCGGCCAGCTGCCATCCGGCCGCACCGAAGCCCGCAGAAACCGCAAGGCTTCCTGAGTCACACGGTGTTCGAGCCGGCCGGTCGCGGCGAGACTCATGGCGACGAAGCTGGTCAGGGGTACCGCCTCGAGATAACCGCCGCTATCCGGCTGCATCCGCTCGAGCACGCGCAAGCTGGGGGCGATCGCCGCTCGACGCACGAGACGCGTGACGGGAAAACTCGGCGCGCTGTGAATGAATCGCGCCTGACCGATGGCCACCAGCGCCGGGATCGCGTAACTCACGACCGGCAGTTGTGCCCAACGATAGAATCGCTGTGGAATGCAGGCCCATTCGAAAGGCAGCGGCGCGACCTGCGGCCAGGCGACCAGGCCGGCCAGCGCGCAGTTGGTCAGAATGGGCACGGCAAACGTCTTGTCGCGGCCGTACCGCGCTCGCAAGCCGTCCGTGCCTCCTTGGTGGTCGATATACGCACGGGCTCGCTCCAACGAACTGCGGCAGTGGTCGTCGTGGCCGGCCAGGTGGAGTGCCGCGACGACCAGCATGGTAGTGGCGATGTTGGAGTGGCTCTTGTCCGTGTCGCCCCAGCCCCCGTCTTCGTTCTGTTGCTGCCCAAGATACGTGACGGCCCGTTCAATCAGCAGGGAATCGTCCGGTCCGGTCGTGTGCGAAGTCTGATCGGCCGCCGCGTTCCGAGCGATCGACAGGGCGCTGATCGCCGTGGCCGTGGACAGGGCGGACGACGACAACTGACCTTCCCAGTGACCTGCCGCGGTCCGTTCGGCCAGCAGATCCGCGCGAGCTTTCTCGTAGGCTGCCTGGAGACGTGCAGGATCGATCATGCGTACCGGTTCTCAGGGGGTGGTTAGAACTGCCGACTGACGAACAAGGAACCGCAGATCGTCGAAGGAGGGACAGGTTGAGCAGGACTCTCCATCCTTCGCACTTCTGCGGTTCCTTGTTCGTCAATCTGCGGTTCTCCGGCCAAGTGAAAACAAATTTTCCGCGAACGCTTACGGCCGCGGGTCCTGCCATTCGTCTCGCCGGAAGTGTTCGGCGTACGTTCCGTAGTCGTTGAACCAGAGCCGCTTGAAGAGGCGGTAGATCCAGTTCTTCTCGGGCACTTCATTGCCGGGATTGAATTGCGAGGCGCGCGAACGCATGGTCTTGAGTTCCTGGAAGGCCGTCTGCCGCACCGTCGTATCCTTGTGCCGTGCTTTTCGGCCAGGGCCAGCAACAGGTCGGGGCGTTCCAGCACGATGCAGCCGCGCGTGTACGTGGCGGCTGTCTCGCGGAAATCACGCAGGAACTCCGACTTCCCCAGCACTTCCTTCAACGGTCGCTGGTCGTAAATCGAGTCTTTGGCGATCTGGATCACCGGGCAGGGCTCGATGTCGCCCCACGGGCTGATGTGGTGCGTGAAGCCGGTCGCGGCGGGGCAGAGCGCATAGCCGTCACCGTCGTAGTAGGCGTCGACGATGATAATCGGCTTCTTGTTTCGCATCTCGACGACGAACCGCCGCGCCTGTTTCTGCTGATCGGGCGTCAGGCACAGTTCCGGAGAGGCTTCGGCGCCGACCGGCCGGTAAATGTGAAACCACGTGTAGAGGACGCCCATGTCGATGAGCCGATCGAGCCAGGTTTCGGTCAGCAGGTCCATGTTGGTCTGGCAGAGACTCGTGCACACACCGGTGATGACGTGCGCGTCGAGACAGTGCTGGAGTCCCTGCATGGTGCGGCTGAGCACCTCCGCCTTGCCGCGCCGCTGATCGCTCACGATCTCGTTTCCCTCGACACTGACCAGGGGTGAGATATTGCCCAGTTGGCGAATCCGCCGGGCGACATCGGGGGTGATGAAGTGCCCGTTGGTGAAGACCTGGAAATAGCAGTCGGGGTGCTCGGCCAGGATGTCGAGCAATTCCGGGTGCATGAACGGTTCGCCCCCCACGATGCCGAAGAAGGCATTGCCCATCTCGCGCGATTCGTGGATCAGCCGATGCATGGCGGGAGCTTCGATCTTCTCCTGCTTGGCCGCCACGTCGACCCAACAGCCCTGGCACCGCAGATTGCAGCTGTTGGTGATCGAGATGTACAGAAAGGGCGGATAGAACTCGCCCTGCCGCAGCCGCTTCTTGTGCCGCCGAATGGAGCGGATCCCCTTGAAGCCGGCATTGTACGCCAACTTCCAGAGCAGGCGTTTGTCGGTCTCCAGCAGCATTCGTTTGGCCATGCGGAAGTACATCCAAGGTCTCCTGGCACTGCAGCGCCAACAGTTGAAACGTCATTCGTCATTCGTCATTCGCGTCACGACGTCTTCGTTGACGTCGCGCCGTCATCCTACAAGTCCATCTGGTCCAGTTCGTCGATCAGGTCATCCAACTCGTCACGCGGGGCAGGGGAGGCCGGTGCGCCGCCGGGCGCGTGGCGGGCGGTGGCTCCGATCGGTTCCCGACCGGCCAGCCGGAGTTGTTCGTCGCGTTCCCGCGCGGCCGTGTCCAGATCACTCGGCTGGCCAAACAACTGCGAGAGGTCGATCTTCATTTCGCCGCCGATGCTGGGATCGCCGGCGATGACCGGAGTCTTGTGCTGCGGAAAGATGATCGCATTTTCGGGACACACGCGACTGCACGCCGGGCAGCCCTTCCGGCAGTTGTCCGGTTGCTCGACGAGAATCGTCTCCTGCTGGTCGATGCCGTACACGCCGAACAGGCAGAAATCGATGCACTCCATGCAATTGGTACACCGGCTGTAGTCGATCACCGGGTACCAGCGGCGGATCGCCGTCTCGTCGGCCGCGGCCGCGGAGGGCGCCGCAGCGGCAGGCGAGTCTGGAAGCGGGCGCGGCTGGCCGTCCAGCGTTCCCGCCAGGTTCACGACCTGATGAGCGAGTTCGGCCGCGATCCGTTTGACCTCGTCCACGTACACACGGGGGTCCTCGGTGATTCGCAGGTCGAGATGAAAGATGGTGCGTTTCGGTTCCGGCCGCAGATCGACCACGCGGGGCGTGTTCTCGTCGGTACGATATTCCTGAGTCTTCTTCTCCCACTTCTTCTTCCGTTCGTCCCAGGCCGACTTGAGCGCGGTCTCGCCGATTCGACCGCGGATGTCGTGACGATCGAGTGTCCAGTGAGCGGCCCGCGGATAGAGCCACGACAGCAGGATGAGATCGCCAGAGACTCCCTGCAGGGCGAGCAGTGCCGTGCCGTCCGGGCTCAAGTCATACAGATGCGAAATCACCGTCACGTCGAAACCGCCGGCCATCATCAGTTCGGCCACGATCGTTTCTTCGAGGCGTCGTTTCACCGGATTGTTGCTTTGGCCCTGGGAAAGGACCACTGCCATCTGTCTGGCCATATGCCGCTCTTATTCCCTGGCAGCGCCTGACTTCGGATCAGCTCAACTGACCCTTGATCGTGCGCTGCGTGATCTCCCACACGGAGTCCAGATGTCGCACATACTCCTCTGGTGACAATAAATTGTCGCCACTTATCTGCATCTCGAACAGCCATCCGTGTCCGTACTTGTCCACGTTGATCGCCGAAGGATCACGCAGGAGCTCATCGTTGAACCGTACGAGTTGTCCTTCGGCAGGTGCGTACAACTCGCTTTCCGCCTTCTTGCTCTCGATCGAGCCGATCGGCTGACGGTGGCGAAGATGAGCGTCCTCGTCCACGCACCATTCGAGGAAATACACGTCCTGCAGCAATCGCACGGCGTAGGCCGTAAACCCGAACCGCTGAGCATGACCTCGAGGCTGTGCCCACATGTGATTCGTACAGTACGCCCGGTCGGTCGGGAATCGAGCCTCGTAGGCCCCCATCAGGAACACCAGGTCGCTCATGTGTACCGGACTCCCTGATGCTCCCGTTCAAAGAACGCGGGCAACAGTCCGTCGGCTCGCAATAATCCCTCGCGCGTCAACGTAATTCGATCCCCGTCCCACTGGACCCAACCTTCGTCGACGTACGAAGTCCAGGTGTCGTGCCACTGCTGCGTGATGTCGACCGCGAACTTGGTGCGGAAGTACGCGACATCCAGGAACCCCTGCTTCAACTGCAGGATCATCTCGCGGACCAACAACTGATGGTCGGTCGGTCGCAGCGCTCGGCCGATCGGCAGTTGGTTCTGCTCCAGCAATGTGCTCACGTACTGCTGCCATTCGGGCAGGTTCTGGTAGTGGACCCCGGAGACGTGCCCGAAGCTGGCGATGCCGGTCGCCAGCATGTCGGCGCCCCGCCACAGGTTGTCGCGGTAGCTGAAGTTGACCTTCGTCCGGTCCTTCACCAACGTGTACGCGCTGGAAACGTGATAGCCGGCCGCCAGCAGTTCGTCGAAGGCATAGCTGACCCACGCCCGTTTGGTCGGCCAGTCGGCCACCGGTGTCTCCGACTTGTGGCCCAGGATGTCCTGCGAATAGACCGTGTTGAACGGCAGTTCCATCTGATAGATCGTGACGCTGTCGGGCGCCATTTGGAGCGTGCGCCGAATGTTCTCCTGCCAGTTGTCCCAGGTTTCGCCGACCATGCCGGCGATCAGGTCGATGTTCACGTTGGGAAACCCGGCCGCCTGGATCCACTGCCAGGAACGTTCGATCTCCGCGGACAAGTGGGCTCGACCGTTCTCCTCCAGCACTTCGTCGCTGAAGTTCTCCACACCCAGGCTCAGCCGGGTGATCCCGAGTTCCCGCAGTACCTTCACTTTGGGCTCGGCCAATGTGCCGGGCTCGCATTCGAACGTCACCTCTTCGGCCTGCGACCAGTCGATGTTGGCACGCAAGCGGTCGACGAGCGATTGGAGTTGCCGGACACTGAGGAACGACGGGGTGCCACCGCCAAAATACACGAAGCGGAAGGGCCGCCCCCCCATCACCTCCTGGCGACTGACCAGTTCGATCTCGCGTGCCAAGGCCGCCAGGTACTGCTCGATCTCCCCCGACCGCTTGTCGGTGAAGACCTTGAAGTAACAGAACTTGCAGCGTTTCCGGCAGAAGGGAATGTGCAGGTAGAGTCCCAGCGGCACGTCGGCCGGCGGCTGCTGCAACGCGCGCCGCGCATCGTCCACCAACTCGCCTTTCCAGCAGGAGAACGGCGGGTAATTGGAGATGAAGTAGTTGCCAACTTCGGTCTTCGTGGTTTCAGACGTCATCCGCAGTTCACTCCGACTTGCTTCCGAAACAATAGACCACGCCCTCTTCGCTGGCAATCACGAGCCGCTGCGACGCCACGGCCGGCGAGCCCGTAAATCCGCCGCCGGCCTCGAATTGCCACAGCTCCTTTCCCGTCTGCAGGTCCAGGCTGTACACGCGTCCGTCGCCGGACGCCGCAACGACACGATCCTTCACGATGACCGGGGCGGCATCGACGCGCTGGCGAGTCGCGAATTCCCACAACCGATGCCCGTCCGACGTGTCGAGACAGTAGATCTTCTTGGACCGGCCGCCAAAGACCACCTTGCCGGCGGTGACGGCCGGCGCGCTGCGCAGGGGCTGCTGCCGCTGGCCGTCCTCGAAGGTCCAAACCACTGCCGCCCGTTTCCAGTCCACGCAGAAGAACCGGCCCCCCTCGGTCCCGAAGTACACTTGGTCGCCCATCACCGCCGGTGTCACACCGGTCGGCGCCTGGATGTCGACCTGACCCAGCGACTCGCCTTTGGTCACGTCCACGATGTGGAGCTGACCGTCGCAACCGGCGACGAACGCGCGGTTCTCTACCACCGTGGGCGTACACCGGATCTGGTTCTCGATCGAGAATTTCCAGAGTAACTTGCCGCTCTTGGCGTCCACACAATACAGTGCCCCGTCCTGCGAGCCAATCAACACGTTGGCCCCATGGAAATTCGCGCCGGAGCTGATTTCGCCTTCGGCGTCAAACGTCCACTGCTCCTCGCCTGTGGTGATATCCAGGCTGTGTAACCGACCGTCGATGTCCCCGAGGAACAACTGCTTGTCGCGAATTGCCGCGGCCGAGGTGAAGCCGGTGTCGAGCTTCTTCTTCCAGCGCTCGGTCCCTTTCTGCAGGTCGAGCGCAAAGATATTACCATCGAGGTCCCCGATGTACACGACACCCTCGGCGATCACCGGTGTGGCTTCGAATCCGCCGCCGGGGACCGCGTATTGCCAGACCAGCTCCAACGCGGTCGGCAGCTCACTCGTGGCCACGCCGCTGGAATAGGCGTCGCCGCGGAACACGGGCCACGTGTCGGCATCCGACCCGGCGGCCGCATCACCGCCCATCACAGGTGTGCCTTGCAGCATCAACGCGGTGGCAACGACCACCGGCCCCAGACAGCTGGCTCGCAACGAACGCATGCCCGAATCTCCGGAAAAGAAAAAAAACCGGGATGATCTGTACGATTCTATCAGAATGCCTGGCGATAGACCGCCAACAGCGCCTCCGCGTCGGCCGGCCGCGGATTGAACGACGTGGTCCACTCGCGGGCCGCCTGGGCGGCCAACGCAGGCAGGCGGGACTCCTCCACCCCGCAGGCGGCCAGGCGGATTGCCAGGCCGGCCCGACTCGCCAGGGCCCCCACAAAATCCGCCAGCCCGGCCGCACCTGCGTCCGCCGCTGGCCACACGGTACAGCCGCCGTCCGATTCCAGCAATTCGCGATACGCGCCGCCGACCTCGGCCGCGTTGAACCGGATCACATGCGGCAACATCAAACTGACCGCCTGCCCGTGCGGGATGCCATAGTGGGCCGTGAGCGGGTTGGCCAGGCCATGCGCCGCGCCCAGCATCGAGTTCTCGATCGCCAGACCCGCGAAGCAGGCGCCGAACTGCATGGCGCGCCGCGCTGCCACGTCGCCAGGTTGTTCCAGGACCCGGCCGAAGTTGGCCGCCAGCAATCGCCACGCCTCTCGACTGAACAGCTGAGAGACCGGATTCCGCTTGAGCGTCACGTACGTCTCCACCGCATGCGCCACGGCGTCGATGCCCGTCAGTGCCGTGACACGCGGCGGTTGCGTCAGTGTGAGCTGCGGGTCGAGAATCGCCACGCGACAAGCGGCTTTCTTGTCCCCACAAGCCATCTTCACGTGCGTTTGGGAGTCGGAAATCAGGGCAAAGGACTGCGCTTCACTGCCGGTCCCGGCCGTGGTCGGCACGGCGATCATCGGCAACATCGGCTGCCGGGCTTTGCCCACACCCCAGTAATCCTGGATCTGCCCGCCGTTGGTGTACAGGAAGTTCACGCCCTTCGCGCAGTCCATCGAACTCCCGCCCCCCAAGCCCACCAGCAAGTCGGGTGCGAATCCGCGGGCCACCGCCAGGCCGGCCGCCACGTCGTCCGTGGACGGATTTTCGTGGACCTGATCGAACAACTCGGTCTGCAGGCCCGCCTTGCTCAGCCCCTCCAATCCGCGCTGCGTGTGTCCCGCCTGGACCACGCCGCCGTCGCTGACGACCAGCGCGCGACCAGCGCCCAGCTCGCGCGCGAAATCACCAAGCCGCTCCAGGGCTCCGACGCCACAGGCAATCCGAGTCGGAAGATGAAAATCGAACGGAACCGCGCTCATGAACCCTTCCCCA
Source organism: uncultured Planctomycetaceae bacterium (assembly GCA_963754725.1). Lineage (GTDB taxonomy): Bacteria > Planctomycetota > Planctomycetia > Pirellulales > Pirellulaceae > JAAYDI01. The sequence continues at coordinate 34,242 of CAVWHV010000036.1, read as the reverse complement.
GGAACTCGTCGGACACCTGGTAAGCACGCGAGCGGAACAGGAAATCGATAATGCTGCCCTCGTGCGGCTGCAGCCAGTTGAGTCGCGTGGTGGGGATCGGGCCGACGTTCAGGCGATCGATGTGCACGGCGTTGCTCAGTTGTCGAATGAACGACTCGTTGCGGGTAATCGCGGTGCAGACCAAGGTGGGACCGATCTTGGCCAGCATCTGATCCTGCGGGCAAGGCACCACGGTGGCGAACGGGAACATGTACTCGCGGTGAGCGACTTCCGAGTCGGGCGAGTCGCTGTGCAAGATCGTGGGCCGCAGGTAAGCACAACGCGGCTGTTCCACCAGCCGCGGTCCGTACGCCGCCGTCATGTCGGTCACCCCGGGACTCTTCAGGTCGCCTTCGATCATCGTCCACACGGACTTCGCCACGCCGGGGACGGTGAATGCCGCCAGCCCCGCCGCGGGATCTTCGGGCGGCAGGACGTCGATCGGACCGAGACGCTCCGCCAGCGCCTGGGCGATCTCACGCGTGTGTCGTGCCGCCCAAATGCCGGAACAGTTGATGCAGCCGCGGCCGCTGTTGATGTAGATGCTCTCCGCCATCAAGTCGACGTATTGCTCCCAGTGATCCACCACGTCGTCCCCCAGCAGGATCTTGGAAAACCCGGGGCCGTGGGCCTGCACGCGGGGATTGCCGCGATACTGCTCCACGGTCGGCAGCCCGCCGAAGATCATGGCCCGCGGCGCGGCGCTCAACACGGCGGCACCCGCCTCGGGTCCCCCGGGATAGACCGCAAAAACCTCGCTCGGCACACCCGCGGCAATGAACGCCGCGATCATGCGATAGGGCGTCCACGGTTCCTGAGGACCCGGCTTGAGTACCAGGCCCAGTTGCAGCGGAATCGCCGGCAGCCACAACGTGTGGACGCCCGGTGAATTCGACGGCAACACCGCGCCCAAGACCGGCGATTGCGCCTGGTAACTCACCACCACCCCGCGACTCTCCGTCCCGTATCCACGCGCGAGTATGTTCAGATCCAGCCCGCGCGTCAGGCAGTCGAGTATCCGATCCATGTTCTGGAGCACAAACGAATTCTTGGCCATGTTGGCCCGACACATGTGCTCGGGAAGTCCCGTGGAAGCCGATTGCTGATGGACAAAGTCGTCGGGTGACTGGGTGCCATCGCCCATCGGCAGCGTGGCGTGCTCGTAGAGATCGGCCGCTTTCTTGACCCGCTCCGTCAACTCGTAAATGGGAATGCCGCAGAGTATTTCGTGCGCTCGGTCGGCCTTGCGCATGTCGCGCTGAATGATGCCGCCATTCGCTTGACTCACTTTCGCGATCGGCTCGCCCGTGCTGAAGTGCACGACCTCGTCGAGTTCCAGCGATTCGTACGGTTGGCCCCACCGCAGGATCGGAATGTTCAACACGGTAAGGTTCTCCTGTAGAGCAAGCGTCCCGCTTGCTCGGGCGCCTGGATTGGGCACGGTTCTGTCAGCTGCGGCACAACCGGGACGGTTATGCTACGGGTGTTGGGCACGGTTCTGTCAGCTGCGGCACAACCGGGACGGTTATGCTACGGGGTCATCAATACACTCCGACGGTGGTTTGCGCGGCGACACCGCGATACGGACGCACGCCACTGATTCCGTCCCAGGGATAGGCCAGGTAGGGCTGCTCCCGCTCGCCTTCATCGCGTTCGAGGAATCCGGGGACAAAGAACTCCTTGGTCAACGTCGTCAACTTCACGCGGCCGGTTTCTCCGTAGCCGACGACCTGTTGGGGGTCGTCGAAATCCACGACCTCCACCACCGCCCGCGGCTGCGGCGCGTAGTACGTGATCTGGTATTTGTCCTGCGCCGTCACCGGCTTGCTGCAGGCCAGCCCCATCAAGGTGTTGCCGTACGTGGGCGTCATATACACGCCACCGACTTCCGGCGGGCCGCCCAGCAGCTCTTCCACGGCATAGCGCGTCCATTGCGGGGTGAACTCCGTGCCGCCCGAGAAAATCCCGGTAACGCCGGTCTCAGGGATACTGGAGCCACGCTGCTCGAGTGCCATGGCCAGCGCGTCGAACAGCTTCGGCGTGGCAAACATGCAGCGGATGTCGTGTCCAGCGGTGAGGATCGTGATGGCCTGCTCGATGCAGTGCTTCTTGTAGGCTTCCAAGTGTTCCATCCAGCCTTGCTTGATCAACTTGATGACCCACCGGGGATCCAGGTCGATGCAGAAGCTGATGCCGCCCCGGTACTGCGCCAAGTGCTCCACCGCCAGTCGCAGACGCCGCGGTCCCGAGGGACCCAGCATGAGCCAGTTCGAACCCCTGGGAAAATACTTGTCGGGCAGCGTGTCGCTGAACAGTTCGTAGTCGATCCGGAAGTCGTCAATCACGACGCGGCTCTTCGGGACGCCGGTCGTTCCGCCCGTCTCAAAGACGTAGATCGGCTTGTCCGCCAACGCCTTGGGTACCCATCGTCGCACCGGGCCGCCACGCAGCCAATCGTCTTCAAACAGCGGGAACTTCTTCAGGTCGTCGAAGCCGCGGATGTCTTTCAGCGGGTCGAACTGTAATCGAGCTTTCTGTTCGAGCCAGAACGGACAGCCCGTCGAATCGTGAAAGTGCCACTGCACGATCTCGTAGGTGTGCGCGTCCAGTCGTTCCCGGGCCTGACGCTGGCCAATGGCTAGATCCGCGGTCGGGGAGGATTCCGAAGCACTCATAGTGTATTCCTGATCGAGCAATGAAGGTGAAACCCCGCGACGCTGGGGCGATCTCCGCACCGGGCCCGATCGGATCTCGCCAGCTAGGATGGGGACAATTCTCGGTACCCGCTCGTTCTCCCTACGGAAAAAATACACGAGCGGCGAAGCAGGCACAACCAATGCGGGCGGGACGGGTTCGAGATGTGTCCGGTCCACAGACTGGCTCACGGATTCTCGGCCATCGGTGGGGTCGTGTTGGCGAAACAGTACAGCCGCCGCTCGGTCCGGACGAAAAGCTCGCCCTGCGTGATCGCAGGGGTCGCCAGGCAGCGCTCCCGCAGACTGTTAACCGCCAACAGCTGGCGTTCGTCACCGATCTTGAAGACGTGCACATCGCCCCGTTCGCTCAACGCAAACAGCTTTCCGTCGCCTGCCACCAGACTCGCACTGCAGCTGTCGTGGAGCCGCTCCTCCCAGATCGCGCGACCGTGTGCGAGATCGAGACACCGCAGAACACCACCGTCGGAAATCAGGTACAGCCGACCGGCCTCAATAATGCCCGTCGGAACGTACGCGCCGCCCCAGGGTTGCCGCCACGCCACGTGGGATTCGGTCACGTCACCATCACCTCCGGGCCGAATCGCCAGAATCGGCCCGTTGGCCCCGCTGGTGCTGACCACTGGACTGCAGCCCGCTACGATCAGAACGCTCAGTAGCAGGCCAGCAGGCGAAGCAATTCGCGTGCGTACCAAACGAAAATTCGCCATCACACGGGCAGGAAACGGTGGGAGGTTACGAACGTGGAGGCAGTGGTCTGCGCTGACGGGGTGGTTTGACTAACGCGGCGCGTTTGGGGTGTAACTTAGCTGCGACAGTACTTGGAGAACGCCGTTAAGGTGGGCTAAGCGGGGTCCGAATCGATCAACGAACTCATTGAGCATGAACTCGCCGTCCATCAGGCAATCTTCGTGCATCTCGATTTCTTCGGTGAGATTCTGCAGGAACTGCGTCTGGACTCGGCTGAGTGTTTCGGCAGCCGAGCGACAGCCCTTGGCCAGGTCCGGATTCGCGTCCTTCCACTGGCACAGCTCCTGAGCCCGTTGGCGCTGGGCGGCGCTCATCTGATTGTTCAATTCCTTCAGCAGCTGATTCTGTTGTTCCTGATTCAGGACCACCTGCCGCAGCAAGGCGACGATCAGATCGCCGGTATCCATTTCACTCTCCAGGTGACCTGAAGAAGCGTCAGCCGACACGTCGATGCGAAACATGGGCAAGTGCTGCGGATCGGAACTCATGCAGGAATCTCCTTTGGGGTGCTGAACACTAAGTATAAACGATTCACGACGGAAGTCGAGTGAATGAAAGGCAGGTGTCCCGAGATGCGCGGGTGGTCCGGCACAATCACGATCCTCGTTAAAGTCGCGTGGCCGTCCGGCCCGATGGAAACGTTGGCGAGCGGCGTTCGCGGTGCGCCGATCGCGCCCGGACGGAGTGGCTGGAAATCGTGGTCTGGACGAGCAGTTTCATGATCAGATCGGTCGGCCAAAAGTCATTACCGGCTATCGGGTTCTTGACGGTCACTCGGGACGCGGAGCAGGGCCTCTTTGGCGGCTACCTGGTCCTCAATTTCCTGGGCCGGCCGCTGGAGTTCCATTGCACGGCCCCGGTCCGCCCCAACCGGGCGCAGGAGATTCTGTACGGTCCGACCCTCGGCCCGTACCTGTACGGCGAGCGGATCGGACAGGCCTTGCTGGAAAAGTCCAAGGCGGCACCTCAGCTGGTGCTGACCGACTGCCCGGCCGTCCTGGCGGCCCGCTTGTTCGTGGCGACCCCCATGGTGCTGGTGGTTGGTGCCGTGGCTGCCCGCGACGACGCGGAAGCGGTCGGCGGGACACCACCGTCGTGCGCACTGCCGGCGGACGTTGCCGAAAGCAAGACCGACCGTGCGGCATCGCGGCCTGGTATCGCCCATCTGCGACCGTTTGAGTTGGGCGGCTACCGGCTGGCGGTCCACGCCGAGCACGCCGACGACCAACCGCATTTCGTGGAGAGCTGGCCGCACTTCGCCGATCAGATCGAACTGGACGAACCTTTCGGGCGGATTCGCGAAGCGATTGACGAAGCCCGCGCCAGTGCACGCTGATCCCGCCGCAGAACGCATGATGCACGACCCGCAACTCTTGGCCAACTCGAACACACCGCCGCCGGCGCCAGGCCCGCTGCCCACGTTCACGCTCGACCTTTCCGTGACCGTGGATTGTTTTGCGACGGGGTTGATGACGGCACTGCGACGCGATGCCAGGATCGACGTCACCACCACCGCTCTGGAAACAGCACCTCCCAAACTCCTTTCCGCGCGGGTCGCAGCCACGCTGATCACGGTCCGCAGCTATGCGTTTCCCGAACTGCCCGATTGGTGTCGGCCGACAACTCGTCCGGATCGCGCCCCGGCCGCGGTTGCCGAGCTGAGTACGCAGAAGCGGCCCGCGGGCCGGACACGATTCCAGCCACCCAGCGATATCGTCAAGCTGCAGGATCGGCTGTACTACTTGCTGCAGCCTCCGCTCGAGTCGCTGGCCAGTTCCGGCCAGCTGACCTTTCCTTGTCAGCCGTTTCCGTACCAGTATCAAGGCATCGCCTTCCTCTATCCGCGGTATGCCGCCATCCTGGCAGACGAAATGGGGCTGGGCAAAACGATGCAGGCGATCACTTCCGCGCGGTTGCTGCTGCGCAGCGGTGAGATCCGGTCGGTGCTGCTCGTTTGCCCCAAACCCCTGGTGACGAATTGGCAACGTGAGTTCGCGCTGTGGGCGCCGGAACTGCCGGTGTGCGTGATCGAGGGGGACCAGCCGCGGCGCCGCTGGCAGTGGCAGCAAACCAACCTGCCGGTCAAGATCGCCAACTACGAACTCATGCTCCGCGACGCGGAGCTGTTTCACGGCCAGCAACTGCAATTCGACCTGGTCATCCTCGACGAAGCCCAGCGGATCAAAAACCGCGCCAGCTCCACGAGCCAGGTGGTCCGGTCGATCGCTCGGTCCCGCTCCTGGGCACTCACCGGCACCCCCATCGAAAACAGTCCGGACGACCTGGTCGCGATCTTCGAGTTCCTGCTGCCCGGCCATCTCAACAACAGCATGCGGGCGCGACGCATCGGCCACGCAGCTCGCGACTACGTGCTGCGACGCACCAAAGATGCCGTGCTCACCGATCTGCCGCCGATCCTCTATCGGGACGCGGACCTGGAGTTGTCGCCGGAACAATGGGAGTCCTATCAGGCGGCGGAACAGCGGGGAATCGTGCGGCTCTCGGATCTCGGCGAGTCGCTGACGATCCAGCACGTTTTCGAACTGGTGCTGCGACTCAAACAGATCTGCAATTTCGATCCGCTGAGCGGTACCAGCAGCAAGCTGGAACGGCTCGAAGCGGACCTGGAGGAAGTGGCTGCCAGCGGCAAGAAGGCGATCATTTTCAGCCAGTGGGTGCAGACGCTGGAAGTCCTCCGCCGCAAATTGGCGCACCTCAACCCGCTGGAATACCACGGCAAGATCCCGCGCGAAAACGAGACGCCACGATCGAACAATTCCGCCAGGACGCCCGGCGACATGTGCTGCTGATGAGCTACGGCGCGGGTAGCGTCGGCTTGAACCTGCAGTTCTGCGGCTATGTCTTCCTGTTCGATCGCTGGTGGAACCCGGCCGTGGAGGATCAGGCCATCAATCGCGCTCATCGGATCGGAGCCCAAGGCCCGGTGACTGTCACCCGCATGCTCACCCTGGGTACGATCGAAGAACGGATCCAGCAGGTTCTGGACGAGAAACGGCAACTGTTCGCGGCCGTGTTTTCCGAGACCGGCTGCCCGGACAACCTGGGCCTCACGCAACAGGATATCTTCGGCCTGTTCGATTTGCAGGCTGGAGGCCGGAGGCTGGAGGCGGCAGGCTGAAGGCTGGAGGCCGGAGGCTGGAGGCGGCAGGCCGGAGGCTGGAGGGAAGACAGGACAGACGACGAGGAATGACAAGGGATCACGGGGTAATGTGTCTGGTACTCCTGGCGCGGCAAACACGGCTCGAGCGGTGTGTCGCACGTTCGCAACGCGTTCCTCCTGGGGAGGTGAAAGGACAGGAAAGGCCTTCTTGGTCACGGTTGCGATATTTGTTCCATGGGTGGACCGTTTCGCATGGCCTGTCGCCTATTGCGAAGCCGTTGTGCACGAAAGCCCGGAGGCGTTCGGAGCCGCAACGCGGCGGCTTCATCGTAGCCCGGGGTAAGCCGCGCTTCGCGGCGCCACCCCGGGTCAGCCAACGCCCCGCGCACCGCGGGCGAGCCCACGACCATGAGTACGACCGGCAGTCTCCGAGCCCGCCACGAGCCGCACCCTGCTTCGTGGCTACCGGGCCGGGCCATGCCTCGGTGTGAATAGCGCCGTCGAAAGCTCGCGAGGCTGTGCGCGGCCTGTGTCGGGCTCGGAGACCGCCGGTTTGGCACGCTGTCGTGGGCTCGCCCGTCATGTTCTCGGGTACGTGTACCCGGGGTGGCGCCGCGAAGCGCGGCTTACCCCGGGCTACGGTGAGACCGCCGCGTTGCGGCTCAGGAGGAAAACTCGCGTGTCACGAATACGAGAATTCAAATGGGACGGGACACATTCTGCATATTAAGAGGCTCAGCTACGGAACAGAAACCAAAATCATCACCACCGCGTTCTGTCCTGGCCTTTCACCTTCCCACGTTCCTCCGGGGTAACACCTCATTCGTTGGAACACGATTGGAATGAGCAGTGCCACACCGCCTGCAGCCTGCAGCCTCCAGCCTGCCGCCTCCTGCCTGCCGCCTCCAGCCTTCCCCCGCCCCTGCTCGTGTGCAACCATTAGGCGATGGGGCCGACGAGTTATCAGTACGATGTGATCGTGGTCGGAGCCGGGCATGCCGGGACCGAGGCCGCGCTGGCCGCTGCGCGGATGGGTGCCCAGGTGGCACTCCTCACGACCAATCTCGACACGGTGGCTCAGATGAGCTGCAATCCGGCGATTGGCGGGGTGGCCAAGGGACAGATCGTACGCGAGATTGACGCGTTGGGCGGGGCCATGGGACGGGCCATCGATGCGACCGGGATTCAGTTCCGGATGCTCAACTGCCGCAAGGGGCCGGCCATGCACAGCCCCCGAGCGCAGGCTGACAAGCGCGCCTATCAGCAGGCGGTCAAGAACATCGTCGAGCAGCAGCCGAACGTCGCGTTGCGGCAGGACACCGTCGAAGACATCCTGACGACCGAACGCCCGGCGGGCGACGGTCGCCCTGCCCACCGCGTGTGTGGCGTGCGCGTGCGGAGCGATGCCGTTTATCTGGCGCCGACGGTCATTCTCACGACGGGGACGTTCTTGCAGGCCTTGATGCATACCGGCGAAGCCCAGACGGCCGGCGGCCGAGCGGGTGAGGGCACGACCCAGGGGATCAGCGCGGCACTCGTGCGGTTGGGGATCCGCGTCGAGCGGTTCAAGACCGGCACGCCCGCCCGACTCAACGGACGCACGATCGACTACGCGCAAACCGAGCACCAGCCAGGGGACGAGCCACCGCAGCCCTTCTCGTTCATGACCGAGCGTCTGCAGGTGGAGCAGCTGCCTTGCTGGATCACGCACACCACGGCGGCCGTGCACGACCTGATTCGTGCGAATCTCCAGCGTGCGCCGATGTACAGCGGACAGATTCGGACCAGCGGACCGCGGTACTGCCCGTCGATCGAAGATAAGGTCGTCCGATTCGCCGAACGCGACGCGCACCAGGTGTTCCTGGAGCCCGAAGGACGCCACACGGCCGAAGTGTACGTCAATGGGATTTCGACGAGTCTGCCTCGCGATGTCCAGGACGCCATGTTTCGGCTGATCCCCGGCCTGCAGCACGCCCAGATCATGCGGTATGGCTACGCGGTGGAGTACGATTATTGCCCGCCCGACCAGCTGCAGCCGACCCTGGAAAGCAAGCTCGTGGCCGGCTTGTTTTTCGCCGGGCAGATCAACGGCACGACCGGCTACGAAGAAGCGGCTGCCCAAGGCCTGCTCGCCGGCGCCAATGCCGCCCAGAGCCTCCGCGGAGGCGAACCGCTGATCATTCGGCGGGATCAGGCCTACATCGGGGTGATGATCGATGATCTGGTGACCCGCGGTGTGGACGAGCCGTATCGGATGTTCACCAGCCGAGCGGAATTCCGGCTGCTCCTGCGGCAGGACAATGCCGACCGCCGTTTGACACCGGTGGCTCGTGGCATCGGCCTGGTGGACGAGCAGCGCTGGCGGCGATTGCAGGCGAAAGTGGGCGAGATCGCCGCCGTCATGCAGGTGCTGGAATCGCGGTGGGCGGACGATATGACGCTGGCCAAGTTCCTGCGGCGGCCGGAAGTGGGCTGGGCGGAACTCGTCCAACGGTTCCCCGAGTTTGCCCCGGTCCGCGACGAGGTGGTGCTCCAAGTCGTGCACGACGTGAAGTATGCGGGTTACATCCACCGGCAGTTGCAGCAGGTGCAGCGGCAGCAACGTCTGGCCGGCAAACGCATTCCCCCCGACTTCGACTTCCAGCAGTTGCCGCACCTGCGCGCGAAGCGCGCCAGAAGCTCTCGCGCATTCGACCGCTCAGCCTGGACCAGGCTAGCCGCATCAGCGGCATCACTCCGGCCGACGTGGCCCTGTTGATGGCCCATCTCGAGAACCGGTCCCAGCATCGTTGATCCGTTGGCCCGCGGCCGCCGCGGGGGCGGCCAGTGGCGGGGAGTTGTCACAGCCATTGCTGGACGCGAGACGGCTGCCTCCGCGACCGCTACAGTCGCCGCAGCATCTCCAGGTTCGCCCGCTCCGGAACGTCCGGCCGACTCGCTTTTCGGCCTGGACATTTTGGTTTCATTCGGGAGTGAAAGTCGCAAGTCGTGTAATCGAAGCGATTTACGTCGTAAATATCAATCTTGACTGTTACTTCCAGAGTTGTATAATCTTGGCGGTTGGCAAATTCGGTAATTTCGGAAGAACCGGACGAGCTTGCCAACTGAATGCGGTTCAGGGAGGTGTGCTAACTACGCACACCGCGGAACTTAACCAACGAGGGAGCTAAGGGCTGAGCAGCGACGTCGCGTATCAGGGAGGTACGGGGGTCTCCACAAGTCCGCAGGTTCGCATGACCGCCGAGACCCGTTGAGCACGCTAGTCCGGCCATCGACGAGGAGGGATGGTTCATCGCCATGTCTACGAAAACAGTCTTTACAACCGGTGAAGCGGCCAAAATTTGTAAGGTTAGCCAGCAGACGATTATTCGTTGTTTCGACAACGGATCGTTGAAGGGATTTCGGGTCCCGGGCAGCCGATTTCGCAGGATTCCTCGCGATTTACTCTTCGCGTTCATGCGGGAAAACGGCATCCCGACCGACGCGTTGGAGAGTGGAAAGCGGAAGGTCCTGATCGTCGACGACGATGAAGAGTTGGTGGAACTGCTGGCCGACGTCTTCGAGCGCGATGGTCGGTTCGATATCCGCCTGGCCAACAACGGGTTCGACGCGGGGATGCTCGTCAAAGAGTTCCGCCCGGACCTCGTGATTCTGGACGTCATGTTGCCGGACATCAACGGCAAGGAAGTTTGCCAGCGGGTTCGCAGCGACAGCACGTTGGAAGCGGTCAAGATCATCTGCATCTCCGGGATGGTGGAGCAGGGCAAGGTCGCCGATCTGAAGGCGGCCGGCGCGGACGACTTCATGCACAAGCCGTTCACGGTCGACCGTTTGCTGGATCGGGCCTGCGATCTGCTGGAGATGGAGCGGGCTCTGGCCAGCTGAGAACGTCGGGGCGACCTCCGGGAGAGCATGGGTGAACAAGGCTCCGGCGAAGTCCACCGCACGTTTGCCGCGTCTGGTGTTCGGTTCGTCGGAGTGGCGTTTGCCGCTGAACGATCATGCGTCGTGCGAGCTGGCGCGGATCCTCGTAATCGACGAACCGGCGGCACGCGAGGTGCGTGTCGCCGAGTTGATGTCGCTGGATCCTGCCCTGACGCTCTGGACGGCCTGTTTGGCGGGTCGGTCGGAGAGTGTCGTTCCGCGCTGTGTTCTGGACTTGGCGCGGTGGTTAGCACGGCACCTCTTGTCCGTGCTGGTCTGGCCGTCGACGGAGGCGGCGAGTCCGGTGCGGGACATGTGTACCCGCTGGCGCGAGTTGTCGGCCGATTCGATCGCGGTTGCCAATCTGGCCGCCGACCAGGCGACGGACGACGTGCGGGCCGCAGAGGCCTTTTTGCTCGGGCTGTTGCACAATGCGGCCGACTGGCTGCGAAGTTGCGGCCCGCGCATTTCCATTGCCAAGTCGGACCCCGGCTGCCTGCCGGCCTGGCTCGTCGCATTGCTCCGCGATCGTTCGCGTTCGTCGCGGCACGAGACGGTGCAGCTGGTCATGCAGTCGGCCGCCGCGTGGCGGGATGCGGGGCGCCGTGGTCGGCGGATCGGTCGCGTGGACCTGCTCGATGTGATCGTGGCCCGCAAGCGGTGGCAAGGATCGAATGGCGGCGATTGCGCCACGGACTTTCTCCCGCGGCTGACCGACAAATTCAGGCGGCTGGATCAACTGCACCAGCAGTTCGACCGCACCCTGGAGCACGAGAAGCTCTTGTCGCTGGGGGAACTGGCCTACGGGGCCAGCCACGAAATCAACAATCCCCTGGCGAACATCTCCACGCGGGCGCAGGCCATGTTGGCTCAGGAGACCGACCCTGAGAAACGTCGCATGCTGGCGACCATCAACGCGCAGGCTTTTCGGGCCAACGAAATGATCGCCGACATGATGTTTTTCGCCCGTCCCCCGGCGCTGGTCCTGCAACGCGTCGATCTGGTCGCGCTGGTCGACACGGTGATTGCCGAATTGCAGGTCGACGCGCAACTGCAAGGCACGCGGATCGTGCGCCAGGCGGCCAGCCCGCTGTTGGTCGACGTCGATGCCACGCAATGGGCCATGGCCCTCCGTGGGGTGATCGTCAATGCGCTCCAGGCGCTGGTGGCTGAAGGGCAAGTCGATGTCAGCATCGAGTCCCGCCTGGCGTCCGACCAGGAGTTGGACTCGTGGGCGCGCGTCACGATCCACGATACCGGCCCCGGCATCCCACCGGAGCTCCGCCGACATATCTTCGACCCTTTCTTCTCGGGTCGCGAAGCCGGACGCGGTCTGGGACTGGGGCTCTCCAAGTGCTGGCGCGTGGTCACTCTGCACGGCGGACACATCCACGTGACGAGCCAGGAACGACAGGGTACGACGTTCGTGATCGACCTGCCGATCGCGACAGTCCCAGACGGTGAGACCGAATGACTAATGACTAATGACTAATGACGAATGACTAATGACGAATGACGGCAAGCTGGGGCTACGCGTTTGTCTGCCTCGGCGCATTCAAGTCTTCATCGTCATTCGTCATTCGTCATTCCGCTCGCCCCTTTGTAAGAATTACACGCCCCAGGCTGCCCGGCGTGCGCACGTCACTCGATACGGCGGAATTGTCGCAACAGTCGGCATTCACGGCGTTTAACATCCGGCCGCCGATCTCCACGCACCCGCAGGATCGTCACTCGCGCTCCGGGATCCGGCTGTTTGGCACAAGGGTTGCATCAATGGGTCGCCGTCAGCGCCAACTTCCGTGAGATCGATTCAGAGGACCCTCGACGATGCGTTATGCCAGCACAGCAATCTTGGCCTGCGGGATGTCTCTGATGTGCCAAGTGGATCGCGTTGCAGCTCAATCGTACGAACGTGTGCAGCCGATCGTCTTGAGCGGGTCGCCCGGTTGCGCCAGTCCGGCCAGGATTGCCCCGCAACCCGTCACGCCGTACCGCGGTGCGAGCTACATGTCGCCCAGTATGTCGGAGTGCATTCCGCCGGTTCTGACGGCGTCCGAGTTCATACCGCTTCCCGCTGGACCGGCTCAGCCGGTGAATGCCGACGCCATGTCGCCCATCGTCGAGTACCGCATGTACGCGCCCGTGGTGCCGCCAGTCGAGAGGGAGACCGTCTTACGCCCGCCGAGCGCGCCGACCGTACCCGCCGGCTACGTGCTGGGCCAAGGACTCCTTGGGCAGCCCAAACTGTACAAGCCGGACCAACCGGTGCGGAACTTCCTGAGATACATCAGCCTGTGACCGGCTGGATCCTGGCCACACGTCGCACAGCTCGACGCGCACCGAGCACAACAAAAAAAAAGGAGAGGCCAACCATCCGGCCGACGAGGGGCAGAATCGTCGAACCGAATATAGTCAGCCTCTCCCGTTTTTCAGCAAATCGAAACGACTCCGACCGAAAAAACGACCTACATTCTGAGCATTCTATTCGTTCCGGAGGGGCATGCAAGCCATTGGCGAACGAAGACGGGCAGATTGCCAAATTCCTGCGTCGCCCGGCTATCTTGTATCGATTCTGCCGATCGTAGCATCACCGAAGTCCGGTGCTGGCAAGTGCCCGCACCAGGCATCCTGTGGCAGCCCGAGCAGCTTGCATGCCGATCCAGCCAGCCTCATCGGACCCCGCCGGTGGCCGAAGCCTGACGGCGGATGGCTGGAATTGCGGAAGGAAGAAGTGGAAACCGAGTAGGGGTCAACGCTCCCTCAGCTCCCGCAGGTCTCGCGGCAGTGGAAAACGCACATCTTCTTCCTGCATCGAACGATGCTCGATCGTCGCCGCATAGCGTTCACGGAGGTGCCCGACGCACTGTTGAACCACGGACTCGGGGGCACTGGCGCCGGCCGTCACCAGCACGGCCTGCTTGCCGGCCAGCCAATCGGCACGAATGTCATTGGCACTATCGATCAGATGCGCCTCGACGCCACACTCTTCGGCCAGTTCCCGCAGTCGCAAGCTGTTGGAGCTATTCTGGCTTCCCACGACCAGCACCAGATCCACGTCCCGTGCCAATTGCCGTACCGCTTCTTGCCGGTTCTGCGTGGCGTAACAGATGTCGTCGCGCGGCGGACCGACGAGCTGGGGAAACCGCTGCCGCAGCCGTTCGATGATGCGATTGGCGTCATCCACGCTCAGCGTCGTTTGCGTCAGATATGCAATGCGCGCGTCGGCGGGCAGGTCCAGTGCATCCACCTCCTGCTCCGTCTCCACCAGGTGAATGGCTTGCGGCGCTTCGCCCATCGTGCCAATCACTTCGTCGTGCCCTTCGTGTCCGATCAGGATGATCGTGTAGCCTTCTTGTGCGAATCGGATAGCTTCACGATGCACCTTGATGACCAGCGGGCATGTGGCGTCGATCGCGCGCAGCCGGCGCTCGGCGGCTCGCCGCCGCACGTCCGGTGCCACGCCATGTGCCGAGAACAGCAGCGTTGCTCCTTCCGGAACCTCGTCGATGTGGTTCACGAAGACGGCCCCCTGGTCGCGAAACGACTCGACCACATGCCGGTTGTGAACGATTTCATGGTACACGTAGATCGGCGTGCCAAACACGCGGATTGCCAGATCCAGGCTTTCAATCGCCATGTTCACACCGGCACAGAAGCCGCGGGGACTGGCCAGAATGGCTCGCATGGTTGACGAGACTCCTCTCATTCCCGGAGTTGAGGGACCACGCCGACCAGGAACTTGGCCAGGCGATCCGAGGCGCGATGGGCGATTTCGCGCAGCTTCCACATGTCTTTGACACTGCCGGGACGCGAGAATACGGCCCGCGTCGCGGCGCCCAGTTTGCCTGCCAGCGAACGCTGGTCGAGCATGTGCTCGACTTCCGGCGGCAATTGGTCGTCCAGTCCGTCGCTGATGATCCGAACCGACAGGAAACGCATCTGCCGGCGGCGACACACCTGAGCCACGGCGATCGTCTCCATGTCGCAGGCAACGGCCGCGAACTCCGCCGCCAAGCGCGCTCTTCTCGTCACGCCGACGCACCAACTCGTCGACGGTCAACAGCCGACCCACGTGCAGAGACGGCATGGCCTCGATCGATTCTGGGGCCATCCGGAAGCCGACCCCCAGCGGCTGGTGGTGGCTGTCGACCAGCGAGTCCGCCATCAATACATGGCCGCACTGCAGCTCGGGCACCAGGGCCCCGGCGAACCCCGTCGATACAATCCACTGGGGATGGTGGATTTTGATGATGTCCTCGGTCGCCTGCGCCGCGGCCGCGCGTCCCACACCCGATTCGGCAATCAGCACGGGCCGACCGTCCAGCAGTCCGAGATGCTCCACGTACGCTGCACACTCGGTCGTGACGACATCGGTCATGCGATCGACCAGCCCGCCCGCTTCCAGCCCCATGGCAAACAGCAACACGACCTGGGGCGGGGCAGGCGGGTTTTTCGCGGCGGTCGGCGCCTCGCTACCGGGCTGGGGAGCACGAGCTGTCTTGACCAGGTGCTTGGCTCGCGCGACGACCTGCTGCACCTGCTCCTCGGCCATCTCGTTCAGAAGATTACTCACGACCCAACGTAACCACATTATGGAATCACCTCGAACACTTCCCCTTGCGCAGGATCCAGGTCGGGCACCTCGACGCGTCGAATGACCTGTTGACCCTCCAATTCCTCGTGCAGGAGCGCGGGAGTCACGTAGTCTGTGAACCCGTAATTGCCCGGCTGTCGATAACGGCTGATTTCCGCCCAATTCACATAAATGTGCGAGATGCGCCGCTCTGCCAATTGAGCTCGCCGTTGAGTCGCATCGCGATCGCGAGTGAGTTCCTCCAGAATGCACGTGTCGAAACACGTGCTGTACAGGAATGGAACTCGCAGATCGAAGACGGCGGCATCGCCGACCAGAAGTGCCTGACCACCCGGCGGCACTTGTGCGTTCAGGTACCGATGGGCCGCCGTCGTGGTCGACAGGCGCGGGTCGTCACGCAGCTGTTCGAGCCTCACGAAGTAGCTATTGCTTCCCAGGAGTGGGGAAGCGACCACCGTGAAGTTGGCGGCCAGGCCCAGCACCACCGCGGTCCACATCGTGACGCGCCACACACGCGCGCCGGACCAGGTGGCGCCGATGCCGGCGGCCAGTGCCAGCAAAGGCCACGCGGGGACCAGGAAACGTTCGAGGCGATGCGTGCACAGCCACCAGGCGGCCACGACATACAACAGCCCGAGAAGCCAGAACGTGGCCTCGCGCAGCGTCCGCCGCCGCAATACAACGAGAGCCGCGAAGGGAAGCACCAGCGGACTGTGCCAGAGGCTGCCTCCCCACAACAGTCGCAGCGACCTGCCAGGCCTGTTGCGGCGAGTACCGACGTCCCTCCGTATCGACCGGCACTCGATGCGCCTGCCGGAACTGCGCGTCTTTCTCCGGCGTTCGCGTGCGGCCGTCGAGCACGTGCGCCAGGAGCGGGTAAACCGGGTTGCCCGTCTGCACCCAACTCTTCGCCAGCCACAGCCCGCAGGCGCAAGTCACGGCCAGCGTAAAGGCCAGCACGGCCCGGTAGCCAGCCCGTTCACGTCGGCTGGCCACCGCGATCAGGACCAACAGGGGCAGCACGACAAACACGACCGAGGTGTATTTACACGCCACGGCCGAGCCGGCCATCCAACCGGCCAACCACAGGTACCCCCGGGCCACGGCCGGATCGGTCCGCTGCGCGTCCAGCCAGAGCTTTGTGGCATAGGCCGCCGCCAGCAGGTAATAGGCGATGACCCCTTCGTTCAGACCGTTCACCGAAACCAGCACGATCCACGGAGTCGAGAGGTAGATCAATGCCGCGACGATCCCCGCTTGCGGCGACGCGAAACGACGCCCGGCGGCCGCCAGCAAGACCGCACCCAGCAGAGCGAATCCCGCCATGACCAGCTTGCCCGCCAAGGCGCCCCACCACCACCCGAGCTTGCCGGGCCACAGCGCCATCGTCAGTGCCGCGAGCGTCTCCGCGCCCAGGGGCATGTTGCCGTACATGTTGTGCGGCAGGAACGCGATGCGGCCACTCTGGACCCACTCGCGCGGAACCTGCAGATGATACTCGAGAACATCGAAGTCGAGCGGCGGCAACAGAGCGCCCCCACGATGACCAGCACGAAGGGAATGCTCAGCCACCACCAACTGGGCCGCCACAAGCGACCCGGTGCCGGGCCCGGCGATTCGTCGACTTTCGCTGGTACGGGCTCGAGCCGACGACTTGAGTCTCGCCAGGCTCGCACTGCGGATGCCACCACAACCAGCACCGCGGTCGCCACGAAGATCCACGGCTGCCGCAAGCCACCCAACAACCCCACCGCCAACGTGAATAGCGACCAGACGCTCAGCCCGATCCCCATCGCAAACGCGAAGAACTCCAGGCGGTTGAGGTGCCGCGACACGGGCCCAAACAGCAGCACCAATCGACCTGTGAGAAATGCAATGCCCCACACCGCGCCGGCCAGTAGCAGCAATGGCCCGCGATCCAGGACCGAGATTTCGCCCACGGGAACGTCACACCACTGGCTCACGAGCTGGTCGGGAATCAGCAGGTAACCCAGCGTCTGATATCGTCCCATGCCGGCACTGATGGGCACTCGATAGAAGTACACCGCATAGAGCAGGCCCAGGACCACGAACACGATGGTCCACGCCACGGTGCTGGCAGGCTCGCTGGCGGTCCCCTCTGCCGCACTGCCAGGGTGCGGATTTTCCGCTTGCTCGGTCTGGCTGGCCCGCTTTTTCGAAGGTTTCGACACGACCAAGGCCTCTGGGGAAACGATTCCAAGAACCGGGGCCACGGACTGCCGGACCGGCCCGGTCAAGGTATGATTGTCAAGCTATGATTGATGGTCGCCGACCGGCACGCAAGCCCCGGGACGCGGCTCTTGAGAACCTCCCACGAACGATGGCGGATCCATGACCCACCAGCAGCAACCTCGCCTGCACGGCATCTTCACGCCCAACATCGTGCCGTTGGACGATCGAGGCGAGATCAACGAGCGCGAACTGCGGCGCTACGTCGACTGGCTGATCGAACGCGGCGTCCACGGCCTGTACCCCAACGGATCGACCGGCGAGTTCACGCGATTCACGGCCGAGGAGCGGCGGCGGATCATCGAGATCATCGCCGACCAGACGGCCGGCCGCGTGCCGATTCTGGCCGGAGCCGCGGAAGCGAACACGCGCGAGACGATCCGGGCCTGCGAACACTATCACCAGCTCGGTGCGCGAGCCGTCGCGATTGTCTCGCCGTTCTACTACAAGCTGACGCCGGCCGGCGTCTACGCCTACTTCAAAGAGATCGCCGACCATTCGCCGATCGACGTGACGCTCTACAACATCCCCATGTTCGCGTCGCCGATCGACGTGCCGACCGTCCGCCGCCTGGCCGACGAGTGCCCGCGCGTGGTCGCCATCAAGGACTCCTCGGGCGACTTGCCGCACATGATGCGGATGATCGCGGCCGTGCGGCCGCACGCGGCCCGACTTCAGCTTCCTGACCGGCTGGGATGCCGCCCTGATGCCGATGCTGCTCATCGGCTGCGACGGCGGCACCAATGCGACCAGCGGCGTCGTACCGGAAATTACCCGCAAGCTGTACGACCTGACGCTCGTCCGGACAACTCGATGACGCCCGCGATCTGCAGTATCGACTGCTGCACCTGTTCGACGCGATGCTCTACTCGGCCGAGTTCCCGGAGGGCTTTCGGGCGGCCTTGCGACTGCGCGGTTTCGCCACCGGCACCGGACGACAGCCGAAATCCGCCAGCCAGCAGATCGAACTCGATCAACTCGGGCGACAACTGCAGTGCCTGCTCGCCGCCGAAGGATTTGCCCACGAACCGGTCGGTGGTTGTCCCGTGGCCTGCGACGTGGATCCGGAACAAGTGGCCCGCATCGTGCAACGGATCGTCGGACAGCTGCGAGACAGGACTTAGTACTTAGTACTTAGGACTTAGAGCTTAGAGCTTAGGACTTAGAGCTTAGGAACTTAGGACTTAGAGCTTAGGACTTAGATGGGGGTGGTGAAAGGCCGGGAGAAACGGCCCTGGTGATCGTTTTGATATCTGTTCCATCGGCGAGCCTCTTCGCATCGACGGTGCACCTCTTTACCGCGAAGCGGTTACATCCCGCAGCCCAGGGTCGACGCGCTTCGCGGCGCACCCTGGGTTATCAGTTCCCATCCATCCGATACGCCGAAGGCGTTTCACAAGGGTACCCTTTCACAAGGGCTCAGGGCAAACGGATCGTCGTCGTGGTCAGCTGTCAAACCCCTTCGGGGCATCGTGGCCCGTTGTCGCCCGTATCCCAGGGTGGCGCGGGCTGCGCCGCTTACCCTGGGCTGCGGGATGTAACCGCTTCGCGGTAAAGAGATGAGCAGTCAATGCGAATTGGCCCATCAACGGAACAGATTTCGTGACTGCAAGCGGCTCACACCTACCCAGTGCTTTCACCTTCCCAGGACTAAGTCCTAAGTCCTAAGTCCTAAGTCCTAAGAACTAAGTCCTAAGTCCTAAGTCCTAAGTCCTAAGAACTAAGTCCTAAGTCCTAAGAACGGAACAAATCAGCTCTGAATGTAGTGCTTCAGATATTGGTTCTCGACGCTCAACAGGCTGTGTTCCGCCTTGACGATGTCGCCGATCGAGACCATTCCAGCCAGCTGGCCCTTTTCCAGCACCGGCAAATGACGGATCCGCTTGTCGGTCATCCAGCCCATGACGTCACTGACTTTATCGTTCGCCGAGCCTGTGATCACGTTGCGCGTCATCCGATCCTCGACACGCATCTCCGCGAGCGGACGATTCTGTGCGGCACAGGCGCGCAGAATGTCTCGCTCCGTAATGATCCCCACCAGCTCGTCCGATTCGCAGACCACCAGCGACCCACAGTTGTGTTCGACCATCGCCGACACCACCTCGGCCAGCGTCGCACGCGGGCCGATTGTGAATACCGCGGTACCCTTCGTTCGTAAAATGTCACTCAGCTTCATGGTGGAATTCCCTCAAGCCCGTTCACGTGGATAGGAGAGGCTGCGAATGCGGCCCGCACTGGACAAGTGTTGGAACGAATCTGAGCCGCGATCACGTCACAAGCTTATGTCGTAGACCCCGGTCAGGTCAAACCCGTTTTTCTTCGTGAAATGGCTCACGAATTTGAGTCCAAGGTGTTCGGCCACTACGTAGGACGGACTTCCAAGTCCGTCCGGGTCCTGCCGAGACGTCCATCGTCACCCGTCCACGAAGGCGGGCGGACTTGGAAGTCCACCCTACGGTCTGAGCGGTCGGCGGGGCAGCGGCACGCATCGCACAGCGACGCAGAGGTGGCTCGACACTGCGGCACTCCTGGCCGACAATACCGTTCTGAAACCTCCTCCCACCTGTGACTTTGGAGCCACGATGTGAATGGGACCCGGATCTACAGCGGCCGATTGATCTGCGTGCTGGTCGTCGGATGGGTGTGCTCGGGCTGCGGTGCCAGCGTCGCGCCGTCACACGATTTGCCTCCGAAGTCAACGGACACTCTGTCGAACACCGCGGTTCCAGCGACCAACAAGCCCCCCGCTGACGGATCTCCCGGTCTCTTGAGCGCCGAACTGCTGGACGAAGGTTGGATCTCGCTGTTCGATGGCGAAACGATGTTCGGGTGGCAACCGACAAGTCAAGCAGACTGGCGCGTCGAGGACGGAACGATCGTGGTGGAGAAGGGCGACCCCGGGCTGCTGGTGACGACCACGACCCTGGCCGATTACCTGCTGCACGTCGAATTCCGTTGCCCGCCCGGCACGAACAGCGGGATCTTTCTCGCCACGCAGCTCGAACCCGGCAACGTGGCTGCCGATTGTTACGAGTTGAACATTGCCGGACCAGATAACCCATTTCCCACGGGAAGTCTCGTGCAACGACAGGCAGTCAAGGAGGATTTCAACCGGGATGCGTGGCAAACATATGAGGTGCAGGTGCAGTCCGGGCGGATCCAGGTGAATCTGGATGGCCAGCAGGTGCTCGACTACACCGACCCGACGCCGCTGCGGCGCGGGCGGATCGGCCTGCAACTGAACAAGGGCCGCGTCGCGTTTCGCAATATCCGGCTGCGACCGCTGGGCCTGGAGAGCATTTTTAATGGCCAGGACCTCAGCGGGTGGAAGAGCTATCCGGACCTGCCCAGCAAGTTCACCGTGACCAGCGACGGACAGCTCAATGTGCAGAACGGCAGCGGCCAGTTGGAGACCGAACGGACCTACGGCGACTTCGTGCTGCAACTCGAATGCATCAGCCACGCCCCCGGCTTGAATTCGGGCATCTTCTTTCGCTGCATCCCGGGCGAAAAAATGAACGGGTATGAGAGCCAGATCCACAACGGTTTTCAACAAGGAGACCGCAATCAACCGGTCGACTGCGGCACAGGCGGCATCTTCCGCCGAGTCAATGCGCGACGTGTCGTCGCCGACGACCTGGTGTGGTTCCACAAGACCCTCATTGCCGACGGACCGCACATCGCCGTGTGGGTGAACGGCTATCAGGTCACCGACTGGACCGACATCACGCCCAGCCGACTCGAACCCGCGCAAGGGCCTGCGCGTCGAACCCGGCACAATCATGATCCAAGGACATGACGCGACGACCAACCTCTCCTTCCGGCACCTCCGCGCCGTCGAACTGCCGGGGAGGTAGGCGGCAGGCGGCAGGCTGGAGGCGGCAGCCGTGCGCCAATGCTGACCCGCAGGAGATGTGTGGTTGGGAATGACGAATGACGAATGACGAAGCCCGAAGTAATGACGAATGACGAATGACGAAGCCCGAAGTAATGACGAATGACGGAACTTGGTAGCAACAGTCTGGCTTCGTCATTCGTCATTCGTCATTCGTCGTTATCGCTCATGGATTTCGAGACGCACGAGGCCGGCGGCGAGGACGTCGGTTCGGAGTTGCGAGAGCAGCGAGTCGGTGGCGTCTTCGAGACCGACGAGCAACCGCAGGACAACTTCGTTGTGCGGGATGAGATGCGATTGGATGTCGCAACGCAGTGTGCCGGCCGCGTCGGACGTCATCGGCAGAAGTTGGCCGTTGAGCAGAACTTCTGGCTCGCTCGCCAGCCCCTCGACGACCAGTTCCACTCGGTCCTCCGGCCGCAGCCCCGTCGGGCCGTTGAATCGACGCCGCAATTCCACGCGTCCGTCCGCATCGCCAGACACGTTCCACGGTTCACGCAGGCGGATGACGTGTGGCATGTGTATGGAGGAAATGACGAATGACGAATGACGAAGCCCGAAAGAATGACGGATGACGAATGACGAAGCCCGAAAAAATGACGAATGACGAATGACGAATGACGAATGACGAAGCCCGACAGCCGTTACCCCGTGTCGAATTCGTCATTTCTTCGTCATTCGTCATTCTCATTCGTCATTCCTGATCGCCCACCTCTCGCCATCTGTCGTCCCGAATCGTTGCCACTACTCAGGTATGAAGTCGGACGACACGGTCATCTGACGTACTTGTCGCGTGTCGCGGTCGATGATTCGCAACCGCACTTGGATGCCGCGCAGCGGAACAGGGTAGGGGGGCGATGTTTCCCGCTCCGTCACGTCGTCGACTCCATTGACAGCGTCGTCGTCAAAACCGTTCGTGCCCTGGTCGATACCGAAAGTGTCGCCGAACAGCATGCCATCTTGATCGATCCCGTCATGTTCGTACGCCAGCGACCAGGTGTCATAGACGGCGGCAGGCAGATGACGCCAGGTGGCTGGCCCCAGAACGTCGGTGTGGAGAGCTGCATTCCGGAGCGGGCCAGGCGGATCCGAGAACAGCGAAGTGCTAAGTGCCACGCCCGTATAGCGTCCAGTACGAAAGATCGACGTATCCACCCTGACCGAGCCGGTCCGCGACCGGAACTGCCGGAATTCCGGTATCCGGGGTCGCTGGGCAGCACGGAATCGGTTCCCGACACGGCCCGTTACACAGTAACGTTCGGGTCGTAGGCCTGGACGTCAAACGCGAGCAGGTTGGAGAGCATCACGTCACTACCGTACGACTCGGCAAAGGCTGCCGACGGGCAGCGCGCGGTGGCATCGGCGGCGTCGCAGCGTCGATCGGCTGCGTCGAGTCGTCGGTCCCAAAGTGCCCGGCCTCGCTGATGTCATCGGTCACGCCATTGCCGTCGTCGTCCACACCATCGACACCCCACGCACCGTCCGGGCCCGGAGTCGCCACGGTGCCTTGAGGAACCAGCAATCCGCGCCAGAACAGACGACGGGAACGGCCGGTTCGGGTGTCACCAACGTGGGCCAGGCACCAGACACGTCGTGGGCAATACGGTTCTCGCGTCGCGTCAAATCCTCCAGAGAATTGGCCAGGCGGCCCCAGGTATCGGGTGCAGACTGCGTCGTGCGCACCGAAATATCGAACGCGCTGTAGAACTGCAGCGGCGACAAGGCCTGAATCGTCGGATGTGAAAGGTCGAGATTCGGCAGCACCAGGAACACGCGCCGATGGCAGCGTGAGTTCGCCCGGATCGGGTTGACTGTTGCCATTCCGGTCGTTGAACCGAGTGAACCACACGACCTCCGCCACACGCGACTCAATCGTCTGGCGATGCAGCGGATCAGCGGGGTCGATGTACAGCCGGACGTTGCTCGGGATCCGACGTGGCATCGAACGAGGCCATGATCTGACCGACGAACGGAGTGCCCGACGTGCGGGTCGTGAACATCAACACATCGTCGATGTCTCCGACGCTCGATTCGGAATACCAGGGAATCACGCGCGGGTAGGTGCGACGGCGGCCGCTGCGGGGCCTAAACCCAGGTCCCAGAACGGTCCTTCGTAGTACTCGAAATACCCGGCGCCCGCCGAGGTCTCGGGCCACGGACGCACCGGGACCGTCAGCCCGCCCAGATCCCGCTGTAACTGGTCGGCTGCGGATCGCAACTGTCCCGCCATCTCCACCATCGCCCGTCCGGCCAACACGTTGTCGCCGACCAGGCGAAAGACCTGCGTGACGGCCAGAATGATGACCAGCGACAGGGCCATCGCCACCAGCAGTTCGACCAGCGTGAATCCACGACGCGTGCGCACCATAGACGTCCTCTTTTCGGGACCAATGCCAATACCCATACCAGCACCAGCAGCAGAACACGTCCGACGGCTGAAACCGCCACCTGATACCATGGTGCCTCTCCTCGCCCGTGCCTACGTTTCTCGATCGATCCTGGCCGCGCAAGGTGCAGCGCGATCGCGCCGGCAGATAAGACGTTGCCGACACACAGCTCAGCGCGGGCTCCGGCGGCGGAGCCCAGCGAGCGTTTGCAAGTGAATTTCGGGCAACAGCTTAATTCGACTCTCCCGAGTCGAAAATGTCAAGAATAACGTCCACAAGTGGGGGCTGGCCTGCCAGCCTGCAGCCTCCAGCCTCCAGCCTCCAGCCTGCCGCCTCCAGCCTGCCGCCTGCCGCCTTACCCGACCAACTCCCGCACGATGGCGTCCAGGTCGTAACGTGGCCGATAGTCGATGGTCTTCTGAGGCGCGACAGGTCGGGCACCCGCCGCCGAACGTCCTCGAAGTCGCTGTCGTACGCCTCCGTGTAGCTCTGGAACAAGATCGGCGACCGCGAGTTGGCGATCCGCACCACGCACTGGGCCAATTCGAGAATGGACACGGGATGATCGCTGCCGATATTGAACACTTGCCCTACCGCTTGAGGTTCCGACATCAAGGCGGTCACCATCGCAATCACGTCGTGGACGTGCGCAAAACACCGCACCTGCAGCCCATCGTCGTGGACCACCAGGGGCTCCCCGGCCAGCGCCGATTTGACGAACCGAGGCAGGACCATGCCATAGGCTCCCGACTGGCGCGGACCGACCACATTGAAGAACCGTCCCACGACCACCGGCACGCGCGATTGTCGCCAGCAGGCCAAGGCCAGGAATTCATCGATCGCTTTGGACGCTCCGTAGGACCAGCGGGCCCGCGTGGTCGACCCGAATACCAGGTCATCTTCTTCGTCCCAGACCGGCTTCGGGTTCTTGCCGTAGACCTCACTGGTGCTGGCCAGGAAGATCTTGACCGACTCCCCACGGGCCACCCGCGCACAGACTTTGTCCAGCAGCAATTGGGTGGGGTAGATGTTCCGCTCGATGGTCTCGATCGGTTGTCGAGCGATCAGCGCCACGCCGACCGCCGCGGCCAGGTGGTACACTTCCTCCACTTCGGCGGCGACGCGATGCACGAGCGATTCCTCGCCAATCGAACCGCGCACGTAGGTGAGCCGCGGATGGTCGTGGACAGCGGCCAGGTTCTCGTAGCGACCGGTCGACTCGTCGTCCACGACAACGACCTCATCTCCGCGCCGCAAGAGCGTTTCGGTCAAGTGGGAGCCGATAAAGCCGGCCCCGCCGGTCACGAGTACTTTTGCCACAGGATGCCACTGATTTGCGAGTGTCAGTAAAGCTCGGCCGGGCTCGCCGCCCGCTGCCACGTATCATGCAAGCCTAGTTGCTATCACTGTGCGGAACAACCGGCAGGCGGCAGGCTGGAGGCTGGAGGCTGGAGGGGGCAGGCAGGCTGGAGGCTGCAGGCTGGAGAGGCAACGCTGTGAAGCAACTTCCACCGCGTTTCCTCGAGCTCTGGTCCCCTCTCCCCGTGCTTTGACGGGGAGAGGGATAGGGTGAGGGGCTCTTTTGTGCGAGAAAGTAATGCACGAAATGCTTCACAGCGTTGCTGGAGAGGGTGGTGTGGGCTGGAGGGGGGAAGGTGAAAAGCCGGGTAGGTCCGAGCCGGTTGCATTTGCGAAATCTGTTCCGTTGATGGGCCAATTCGCATGGACTGCGCATGTCTTCACCGCGAAGCGGTTGCACTCCGCAGCCCAGACATCGGTGGCGCCGCCGCGCCGCCCTGGGAAACAAACACAAGCACGAGGCCGTACGCCGAAGGCGTTACACCCCACAGCCCAGGGTCGACGCGTTTCGCGGCGCACCCTGGGTCACGGACGACAACACGCACGGATACCCCGAAGGGGTTTTACAGGAGGCCGCAATCACAATGACTCCGCCATCCCGCCTTGTGAAACGCCTTCGGCGTATCGGATGGATGGGAACCGGTAACCCAGGGTGCGCCGCCGACCACTGCTGCGCAGCGGTGCCCGGCGTCGACCCTGGGCTGCGGGATGTAACCGCTTCGCGGTAAAGAGGTGAACCGTCGATGCGAAGAGGCTGACCGATGGAACAGATATCAAAACGATCACCAGGGCCGTTTCTCCCGGCCTTTCACCACTCCAGGCGGCAGGGGGGGATCGGGGACGCTTAACTTTTCCTTCTCGGAGCGTATCGGTACACTGAACGGTCACGAGTGCCCCCCGAGAACGTACCCGAAGGGCTGCCGATCGAGGTCGCACCTTGCGCCGGGCCAAGGCGGGCGTGCGACGTGGACAAAGGTGTGGATAAGTGAAGGAGTAGCGATGATCCGCAAAATGCGTCTCCGCCGGCGGTTGGTCCTCTGGACGGTCTGCCTGCTAATGCTCGGTGCCGGTCCGGGCCTCCGGGCCCAGGAGAAGACGGCCGAGGCCGAAAAGGTGGGGGAGGGGGCGGCGGCCAATTCCTCGCCGGAAGCGCTCAACATGTACACCGACGCGGCCAACTTCCAGAACAACGGCGCGTTTGACCTGGCGGCCGACGAGTGGGCACGCTTCCTGGAGCGGTTTGCGGACGACCCCTTGGCGGCCAAAGCCCAGCACTATCTGGGTGTGTGCCAACTGCAGCTGAAACAGTATGGCAGGGCCACCGAATCGTTTCAGAAAGTGATTGCCAAGTACCCGAAGTTCGAACAGCTCGAGGACACGCATCTCAATCTTGGGTGGAGTCGCTATTCCTTGGCGACGGCCGGCGATGCGTCGCAATATCCGCTGGCGGCCGAGACGTTCAGCAAACTGGCGGCCGACTATCCGAAAGGCAAAAACGTCGAGCAGGCCTTGTTCTTTGCAGCGGAATCGTTGTACGCGATCGGCAAACGCAAAGAGGCAGCCCTGGCCTACGGCCGGCTCGTGACCGGTTATGCGGACTCGAAGCTACGGAGCGATGCGATCTATGCGTTGGGTGTGACGCTGGAGGAAATGGGTGAATGGGCCCAGGCGAACAAGGCCTACGACATGTTCATCGAGGGCTATGCGAAGAGTGAGCTGCTGACGGAAGTCCGCATGCGTCGGGCCGAGTCGATTTTGCAGCAGGGGGATGTGCAGCAGGCCGAGCAGTTGTTCGCGGAAGTAGCGGCCGTGGAAGGCTTCGACGCCGCGGACCACGCGTTGATGCGTCAGGCCTTTTGCGCAACGCGGCTGGACAAAATGGCCGAAGCGGGGGCGCTGTATGCCGCGGTTGCCGACCGGTATGGGGAGTCGAAGGATGTGCCGGAAGCCACGTTGTCGGCGGGCCGCTGTTACTATCGCGCGGAAAGCTACGACGAGTCGGCCAAGTGGCTGGCGAAAGTGGTGGCGGCTGGCGGTGAACCGGCGGCCGAAGCGGCCCATTGGCTGTGCCGTATTCATCTGTGCGCAAGCACCCGGAACTCGTCGTGCCTTTGGTGGACTCGGTTGCGCCGCAGGCCGGCGCCAGCTCCTTTGCGGCGAACCTGCGATTGGACAAGGCGGACGCGCTGTACGAAACGGCCGGTCGCCGCGGAGACGCGGTGGCCGAATACCTGGCGGTCTTCCAGGCCTATCCGGACCACGACGTGGCGGCCTTGGCCCTCTACAACGCGGCGTTCGCCGGGCTCGATCTCAAGCAGTACGATCAGGCGTTGGACCTGGCGGGCCAATTCCTGAAGCGATTCGCCGACAACGCGCTGGCGCCTGACGCGCGATACATCGTGGCCGAGTGCCAGATCCAAAAGAAAGACTACGCGGCGGCCGAGTCGCTGTACCGCGCGCTGATCGAAGGATCGCCGGCACATCCCGACAAGGGTCTTTGGCAGGTCCGGCTCGGGCTGGTCGCGTACCTCCAGAAGAATTACCAGGCGGTCATCGAGACGCTTACGCCGGTCGCTCCGCAACTCGCGTCGCCCGACCAGAAAGCCGAAGCGCTCTACCTGATCGGATTGAGTCACTACCAGTTGGGCCAGTTCAACGAGGCGGCCACTCAGCTCCAGGCAGCGACTACCGCCAGTTCCGCCTGGCGACAAGCCGACGAAACGCTGCTCTACCTGGCTCGCGCGCAGCACAAACTCGGGCAAGTCCCCCAGGCGCTCGCGACCCTGAACACCTTACTCCAGTCCTACCCCGCGACCGACTTGACCGATCAGGTGTACTACCACCTGGGCGAGTACCGCTATGCCGTCGATCAGTACCCGGAGGCGATCGTCGCGTACGACGAAGTGATCCAGAAGTATCCCCAATCGACGTACATCCCGTTCGCCCTGTACGGCAAGGGCTGGGCGAACCTGAAATCGGGCCAATACGAACCAGCGACCGCCAGTTTCACGACGCTGATCGATCAGCATACGCAGCATCCACTCCGCACCGATGCGTTCCTGGCCCGCGGTATGTGTTCCCGGCAACAACAGAAGTATGCCGAAGCGGTGGCGGATATCGATCAGTACCTGGCCGCCAATCCGCAAGCCACGCAGCGCGCCGATGCGCTGTACGAACGCGGTCTGGCGGAGGCGTCTCTGGGTGATTTTCCCAAGGCGGCGGCCACCCTGACGTCGCTGCTCACGGAGCAGCCCGATTACCCGGGCGGCGACAAGGTGTTGTACGAACTGGGCTGGGCCTACCGATCGCAGCCCGACGAGGCCGCGGCCGTCAAGGCGTTTGCCACGCTGGCTCAGAAGTACCCTGCCAGTCCGCTGGCGGCCGAAGCAAACTTTCACGTGGGCGAAGATTACTACGCCAAGAAACAGTATGCGGAGGCGGCCAAGGCGTACCAGCAAGCCGCCCAGGCCAATAACCTGGCCTTGTCGGAAAAGGTCAACTACAAGCTCGGTTGGGCGTTATACCAGTTGCAGCAGTACCCGCAGTCGTTGGAGCAATTCAGCGCGCAGTTGCAGGCCCACGCGGACGGCCCGCTCGCGTCCGACGCCTGCTTCATGAAAGGGGAATGCCTGTTCCGCATGAAAGACTACGAGAAGGCGCTCCCCGCACTCGTGGAAGCGATGGCGCGGGAAGCCTCCTCGCCACAGATCGCCGTCCTCCGACAGATGCACGCGGGCCAAGCCGCCCTGCAGCTGAACAAATGCCCCGAGAGCATCGCGTTCCTGGATGTCGTCGTGGAGAAGTTTCCCGACAGCAACTACCTGGCGGAAGCCTATTTCGAACGAGGCCGCGCTAAACAGAAGCTCAATCAGCTGGAACAGGCCGTGGCCGATTTCAAGCAGGCGGCCGAGCGGTCGCGAGATGCGGTGGGGGCCCGCGCCCAGTTCATGGTGGGCGAAGTCGGGTTCCAGCAGAAACAATATGAAGAGGCCATCAAGGATTTTCAGCGCGTCATGTTCCGGTACGGGGCTGACCAGGCGCCGCCCGACGTGAAGAATTGGCAGGCCAAAGCCGGCTACGAGGCGGGCCGGTGCTCGGAAGTGCTCCTGGAATCCGCCGCCTCGCCGTCCGAGCGCGCGGTGCGAATTGCCGACGCGAAGAAGTTCTATCGATACGTCGTCGAAACCCATCCGGAAAACGAGATGGCGGCGGAAGCCAAGAAGCGGCTGGACGTGCTCGCCAAACTGTAACACTGGTCGAAACGTGCTGCCAAAGAAATTCTGCCGGAGGCCGTAGGACGGATTGGCAATCCGTCCAGGAAAACAAGGACGGATTGGCAATCCGTCCAGGAAAACAAGAACGGATTGGCAATCCGTCCTACATCCAATTCGGCGAGTTGTTGTTTTGCAGCGCCTTAGGTCGTAGCAGTCCCGAATGTGCCGCAGTCGTTTGCCCCGCGGAGAATCGCTCATGCCCGATCGTCCTTCCTCCCGCCGTCGCTGGTGGTTCTGTCTGCTGGTCGTCTGCTACGGCCTGCTCGTGGTCCAGGCGATGCCGCCGGGACGGCCCGCCCCGGCGGTGGCCCAGGAAGCCACTCCCTACACGCCACCGACGACCGACCCGGTCCCGGGCCCCGCGGCTACCGCGCCCGACGAGCCGCCGGCCGCAACGGCGGCCAAACAAGCAGCTTCCTCCACCACCCAACGCCGCCAGGACGAAGGAATCAACTTCTTCGCGCTGATGGTCAAAGGCGGCTGGCTCATGATTCCCATCGCCTTCATGAGCCTGTTGTCCACGGTCGTGGTCATCGAGCGATTCATCGCGCTGCGTGCGGAGCGGGTGTTGCCGACCAAAATGGTGCAGGAACTGGGAAGTCTCGGCGGAAGCCAGGGCACGTTTGACCCGCGCGAAGCCTACCGCGTCTGCCAACGGTATCCGTCGGCCGCCTCCAATGTGGTCCGCGCCATGCTGTTGAAGGTTGGTCGGCCGCACAGCGAAGTCGAACACACCGTGGCCGAAGCCAGTGAACGCGAGGCAGATCGGCTGTATTCCCACGTTCGCTGGTTGAATCTGGCCGCGGGAGTGACACCCATGATCGGACTGCTGGGGACCGTGTGGGGCATGATCGAAGCGTTTCATCGCACGACG
This sequence comes from uncultured Planctomycetaceae bacterium, assembly GCA_963754725.1. Lineage (GTDB taxonomy): Bacteria > Planctomycetota > Planctomycetia > Pirellulales > Pirellulaceae > JAAYDI01. The sequence continues at coordinate 4,061 of CAVWHV010000036.1, read as the reverse complement.
CTGCTCGCACCCGGGCAGAACAAAGCGGAAGAATTGGCCACCGGCATCTACATCGCGCTGGTCACTACCTACGGCGGGCTGATGGTGGCCATCCCGTCCGCCATCTTCGCACACTACTACGAGGGACGGATTCAACTGCTCTTCCACCGGATCGATGAAATGCTGTTCAGCCTGCTCCCGCAGATCGAACGCTACGAAGGACGCGTGCGATTCGGACAACCGGCAGGAGATGGACACAACTTGCATGCGCAGGTGGAGCCGCCCCCCTTGGCACAACATTGAATGGACCATGGCTATGGCCGTTAAAATCAACCGCGGACATTCACTGGCATCGCTCAGCCTAACGCCGCTCATCGATGTCGTGTTCTTGTTGAACATCTTCTTTCTTGTGGCGGCACAACTGGCCGAGGAAGATCACGAGCTTGACATCGTGTTGCCTTCAGCCAGCGAAGCCCAGCCACTCACGATTGAGCCGAAAGAGCTGTTCATCAACATCGACCAGCACGGAGAGTATTTCGTCCAGGGCCGTAACATGACTCGCCAGGAAGTCGAGGAAGTCTTGCGGCAGGCCGTGGCGAATAATCCTGTCAATCAGTCGGTTGTCATTCGAGCCGATCGCCGCGTCCCCTTCGATTTCGTGGTGACCGTCATGAACCTCTGCAACCGCGCCGGCGCGAGAAACTATTCCGTCACCACACAAGATGAGTGACCTGGTCACCCCGCATGGCAAAACACCGCCGTATCATCCGGAAGACCCAACCGGCTCGCATCCAGCGCGTCGATGACCAGCTCTGGCCACTGGTCGTAGCGATGGTCGTGCTGGGCGGATTCCTGTCCGGATCGGTCCTGGCCTACCTGCGGCTGGACGACTCGCGATGGTATGCCAATGCCTGGACCTGGTTGATCGCCATCCCGGTGGTCATCGCCACAGGACTGATCTGGCTGGCCTGGACGGGAAATCGGCTCCTCCGCCGCACCATGCAGCTGGCGGTCGTGTCGGGCGTGACCATCCACGTCATCCTGTTCATCCTGGCGATCGAAACCGATGTGTTCCATCGCGTGTGGGTCGAGGTGCTCGCGTCCGCCGCGAATCCACCGCAGCACGCAACCGTGAAAACGCCCGACTACAGGGCCTGGCAACATGATCCGCAGCGGCGCGCCCGCCGCGACACCGAACAGCCCGTCCAGATCAGCGTGCCCGATCCGGTCGTCGAGCCGGAGCGGCCGGAACAGACGCAGCCCCAGCCGACCCAGATGGAACTGCAGCCGCGTCCGGTTCCCGAACCCCAAGAGACGCCCCGACCGAATGTCGTCAAACGCCCCGAACCCAACCAGTCGGTGCCTCGACAACGCGACGAGATGTCGAAACTGAGCCGCAAGGAAGCGACCGTCCCTGACCGTCCGACCCAAATGGTCCAACTGCCTGATGCCGTGCCACGCCGCGAACGCCGCGAGGATTCGCCGCGCCCGGAGGAAACCGGCCTCCGTCCGCAGCCGAAAACCAGCGAACCGCTGCGCGAACCGGCTCGGCCCACACCTCAGGCCCTCGAATCGGTGCCGACACCCCAGCTGGCTCGTCGCCAGGACTCGGTGACACCCACGGTCGAACCGCCCACCGCACCCGCCATGGTGCGCTCTGAAAACCGCGCACTCGTGACGCCCCGCGCCGACGCCGACGCCGTGGGCCAACCCGCCATCGCGAAACAGAATCAGCCCGACGCGCCATTGCCCCACAATACGACGGCCAGCAAACAGCAGACCCGAGCGCCCAATCCGCGCGACCGCGTCGAAGCGCCGCAACGCGAAATCGCAGCCGAATCGACAGCGAACGCAGCGCGGCGCGACGTACAGCAACCGGCACCTCCCCGAGACAATCTCGCGCAAACACCGCGCTCGGTCCCGAACCGTCAACCGCGCGTCACGACTCGCCCCGATCTCACGTCCGTCGTCGATCGCGTTCCGGAAGTGGCACCGACCCCCTCCGCCACACCAGCCACCGAGCCTTCGGCTACCGCGCTTTGCGCACCGTTGCGCGAGGATCGACCGGCAGTGAGCGCCTCTGCGCCCGGAGAACGCGAAACCCGATACGCCCGCCACCGCCAACATCTCGCCGAACCGTGCGAGCCGTGCGCCGTCGGTCGCCACGCCGAACGTTGACGCGATCAGTGCGGCGTTGCCCGGCCGTCGTCCCGCCGACGCGACCGCCGTCGGTTCCGTGCCGCAGCGAGTCAGCCCCGTCGCGTCCGAGGCGACCGCGACCGAGCCGTCTCGCGCAGTGGCCGGACCCTCCGCCGCCGCCAACACCGGTGTCCAGAAACAGGCGGCCGGCAACGAACTCGCGGCTCGGCAGCGACCGTCCGCCGAAACGGGTGGGGCAGCGCCCGTCGATCAAACTGCGACGCGCCAGCCACGACGGGTGTCAGCCCCGACCGCTCCAGCGCCTGACCGCCGGAACCAACTCCAACGTGCCACCCCGCCGCGCCCTGCGCGAGGCCACCGCCGCCATCTCACCGCTGGCCGCCGAGAGTCCGACGCGGACCGCCTCCTCGTCGGTGCAGCCCGATGCGGCGACCGCTCCGTCCCCCTTAGTGCTGAATAAATCGGAGGCCGGCATCGCGGGTCGGGGCGTCTCCCAAAACCTGGGTATGGCGGATCCGCTGGCCGGCAGTCCAGCGACGGTCGCGTCCGGGTCGGCGCAGCGCGCGAAGGCCACGCAGAATCTCGCGGCCGGCCCCGCCCTGGCGCCCCAAGAACCCGCGCTCGTCCGCAGCGGCATCGCCGGTCAGGCGCGACCGAGCGCCGTGCTGAAAGCCACGCCACTCAGTCCGTCCTCGGTGCCCGGCAGCCCGCAACCGGCGGACATCAATGCGAATGCCAGTGCGGCCATGTCTCAGGCGGCCTCCAACGCGGACCGCGGGAACGTGACCGCCTCGAAAGGATCGCTGGGCGTCGATACCGGACCCACCACACTTGTCGCCGAAGCCGGGGCCGGTCGAGCGTCGGGTGGCGGTCAGCCACAACTGAACTCTGGGTCCGAACGCGAGATGGTGCCACGCACCCTGCCCGGTTCCGCTCCGCTCCCGTCACTCCTGGCCGATGCGGTGGGACCTGCGCCGGCAGCACCTGAGTCGGTCGGTGGCGGGCAACCCAGCCCCGCGGATATCGAAGTGAGTGCGAATTCCATGGTCACTGCCCGACCAGGTCCCGCCGCGGATTCGTTGGGGGGACCGCAGGCTCTCGGGAGCGGCCCGGCTGCGGTGCCGTCGCTCTCATCAACGCACGCGGCACGCCGCGACTACGACGCGGCCGATGAGCTGATTCAACCCGAGTCGCCAACGGGCGTCGCACACCTGGCACGCAAAGCGGCTCGTGATGGCCAATTGCCATGGGACCCTGGGGCCGCCGACTTGAGCGTCGGGAACGCCTCCGATCACAACGACGATGCCCTGCCGGCCCAGACCATTGCGGCCAACGCAGCTGCCTCAGCCAGCGAGAAACAGGCTTCGCCCGGTGCCGCGGCCACTCTCACGCCACAGGTCGCCGCGCCGTCGGTCAGGGCTCGGCCGACAGCATGCAGATCGCCGAACTCGCCGCTCGCGCGGAAGCAGTCGATGCCGGACCCGGACCGCCCTTGGCCGGCGGCGGTACGAACTCGCCACCGCGCACTCCTGCGCGGGCCTTCCGGGGTGGCCGCTGCCGTGGCCGAAACGGTCGAAGTGGCTGGAGCACTTCAGTCGAGCGGTCATCCGGACTCGCAACCGCGCAATACGCAGGGCCCGGCAACGACCGAACTGGCCAGTGGCCTGGACGCCGCACGCACCAACGCACCGACGGGTGGCAAAGCATCCGTCGTGATGGCCGACGGACCCCTCTTCGACGCAATGCCAAGTGCCGGTACGAGCCGTCGTGAATCGTCGCCGTCCGATAACGAAGGCCCCCTGGTGCGCGACGAGCTCAACCGCGGCGGGCCTGGAAAGCGGTCTAGTCGAATCGAACTTCCCGAGGCCATGGGAACCGTTACTGCCGACAGTCTTCCGAATCCCGGAAATCCCATTGCCGAT
>CAVWHV010000035.1:0-55825 GCA_963754725.1 uncultured Planctomycetaceae bacterium | reverse complement strand
GCACACTGCTCAAAGGGCCTTTCCCGCTTCGGCGAATGTTCGAGACAGCCGCCCCGGGTACCCGTCTCCCTGAATCTCCAACTTCAATCGCCCTTGGCGATCGCGGCCAAGACCTCCGGTTCCAGCACTTTTCGGTCATCGGGAAGCTGCCGTACAATTCACTGAAGTTGGCGGCATGCGCCGGGCTCGTGGCGACATATCGCTGCAAGCCGCGGACACGTCGGCCCGTTCGCTGTACGCACGATCAAGATGCTTCAGCCGTGTCGGCAGCCATTCCTTACCTGCGTAACGATCCATCAGTCGATGCAGCTTGACCGCTGTGAGCTGGTCGACCGCGATCGGTTGCTGGGCGACGTAATCAATGAAGTGGTTGCGACTCCACGGGACCGCATGCTTGACGTGTCCGACCTTTGGTTCCGGGGCACCTTCGTCCAGGATCGTGATCGACCAACGTTTGGTACGGCTGAACGGGAGTTCGCTCGGGCCGTGGCCGTCTGGTCCGCGGGCAGCATGCCCTTGATCTGGTCTTCCGTCAGCACGAACAGTTCGTATGTCAGCGGAAAGCACGTCGATTGTGCGCAACTCGACCCTCCGGTGTGACGGACTTCTCCGGGTCCTGCGTGAAATCGGCCGGATAGGCCTGGGCATCAAACGGTCGCACCCACGGCTTGCCAACCTGGTCGATCGGCACCAACATGTCGGCCGTGGACCAGTAGACCAGCACGGGGCACGTAATGGTGTCCCATTGAGCAAGTGGGCAGTTGCGAAACCAGATCGCATCGTCCGTGTGGTCGCCGAAGACCGAAGTCGCCTGGTCTGCGATCGGCCCACGGCCGCAAACACCGGAAGTTCCGCGGGCTTCAGCTCCTGGCTCCATTTCCGGCACTGCAGGAAATACGCGGCGTTGTAGCCCCAGTTCACCGGCGGCACGTCGGCCGCGGCGCCGGAGAGTGGAAACGTCTCCGCGGCGAGCATGAGCGTCATGTACCCGCCGGCACTGCCACCGCCGATGACGACTCGTGCATCGTCGACCATCGGCAGCGACCGGGCGATGTGCAACAGGGCCACGTCCGGATTGGGCGTCTGGACCAGTGGATTGGCTTTCAAGTCGCGCGGCGAGACGACGACGAACCCGCGTCGGACGTGTGCCATCGCTGAACCGTCATCCAATTCGTACCCGGCCGCGAAAAAGAGTGGAATTCGCGTCGTGCCGTCGTGCACACTCGACGGCAGAAACAACTTCGCGCGGGCCGTCTGCTCGTGTCCTTCGGTGTCCAGAAACGTGTAATCAAAGCGCCTTGGCCACCGGGTCCCGGCGCCTGCGACACGACCGCGGACTCGGTGAGTCGTACTCGCGAGGCGACCGCGGCTGGAAGACTCTGCCACAGTGATTGCACCCATTCCGGTCCCTTGAACGCCCGACCACCATCATCCGTCACGTCGGCGGCCAACTGGAGACTTCCCCAGTCGGCGGCACGGTCGAGGTCGCTACCCCACGCGACCCCGACCGTCGTGCCATTCAAGTCGCCCTGAAAGGCGTCGAAGTAGGCGAAGTTCCACCGCAGCACATCGCCCGGTCTGGCCTGCACATCCTTCGCGTCGCCTGATTCCAACGGAATGGCCCATTCGATCGAACAGACATCCTGGTCGTGCGTCATGACCCCACGACCATCCTGTTGCTTGTCGTCCTCGTCCTGACCCGGTTGCGTAAAGTGCTTGTCGACGAACAAGCCGGGCACCACCAGCTTGCGATCATCTCCGTCGCGAAGTTCCGCCGCTCGTGAGAAGGCCACCAGCGCCAATCGACGTTGAACGGCGAGAGGCTGCTATTGACGGTCGAGTCAGGAACACGCAATGCGACATAGAGTCCATTGGCGGAATTCATGACTCGCAATTGGCACGCGCGCGTGGTCGTCGGTTTGTCGCGTCGCACCATCTTCCAGGAGAACTCAACCGGCGGAGCGTCCTTCCATTCCTCGTCCCCGATCACGCCATCGACCTCCGGCGCGGTGCGACAGGCGGCCGACGCAATCTGCTTGGGCAGTTCGCCTGCCCGAGCGACAGGTTGTCCGAGTAACAGGATACCGACAATTCCAGAAAGCAGCTGCAGGCGGTGCATGACACGTACTCGCAAAAAGAAATGTTCGAACAACTGCGGTTCGATGCGCCTAATCGAACCGAGGCCTGGACACAACTACCCTCATCAATCGACTTCCTTGGATGGTGGCGGCGGCCGCCACTGACCGACGAGAAAACTAACGACCACGCCGATCAAGAGCATGCTACACAGTGCGCAAATCGCGTACCAGCGGCTCGCATCGTCCCAGTAGCCCTTGAATCCGAGCCCAAGGAAGATCGCGGCCGACGACACGTTGAGCCCCCACAACCCACTGGGCATCCGCAAAGTCCGCGGCAGGAACCGCCAGTCGATCCACAGGTTCAACGCACAAAACAACCCGCAGCCCAGCACTCCCGTGAACAGGTTGGCCGGAGTCAGAATGGCCAGCAGCAGTCGAGGTTTGCCGTCCGCACCGGTCCATTGGTAGACCAACAACCAGGTCGAGGATTGCATAGGACCCGACCGCACACCAGACGATGGTTGCCTTGCGAATCCGGCGAACATGCCGTGTGGCGAACTCGCGGCTCCCGCAGCGTGCCATTTCGGCGACGATGCTGCACGCGACTTCCAAAGTCCCGTAAAGCGTACCCAGCATTGCCAGGAATGCTCCTGAAACGTACAGCGGCAACAGCCACGGATGAATGCCGGTCACAAACGCCGACTGCAGGCCGAGCAGGTTCTTCTCATCCGGAATCTTGTGATGCGGACCGAGGATCAGCGTACCGGAGGCAACAAAGACGGCCGTGAACAGAATGACCACCAGGAAACTCAGCGTACAATCCACGAGCGGGGCGCGGACCCAACGCCGTACGACGTGGGCCGGGTCGCGGGCGATTTCGGCCAACTCGGCTGCCGAGGCGGGCCCGCTGCCCGCTTGTCCCCAACCCCGTTCCCGCACAAACGACGTGTAGGCCATGTAATCGAACCCCGCCCCGCCAATGACGCCCACGTATCGCGTTGTCTCCACCCACACCGGTTGAGAGGCGATGTCCGGGTACTCTGCACTCAGCCACGACGGATATGCGAACCCCTGTGGCCAGACGGCTCCTTGCAGCATCGCGAGCCAATCGGGCCGGTACAGGACCAGCGTGGTGCCAGCCCCGAGCAGCATCGCTCCGATGATCACCAGTTGAATGCGCTCCAGAGTCGTGTATCCACCCTGGATGGTGATGGCCAATAAGATGGCCAAAACGATGCCGCCCCAGGCATAATCCATCCCGCCCCGCAACACGTCGCCGGTACCGGTCACCCAGCCGATCAGATTCCCCAGTACGCCCGTGTGAAAACTGATCCAGATGGGGAGGACAATCGCTGCGACGAGAAACAGGACCAGCGGAAACCAGCCTTTCGGTCCTGGCAATTCCATCATGCGCTCGTACGGGTGCACGCCCGTCAAGACGATGTGCCGAGACGCGGCGAGCACCAGGCCCCACTTGAGCAGGCAGATCACGACGAACAGAAACAGGCAGCGATATCCGAATAGAGCACCGCCGCGGCTGGAGAAGATCAGCTCACCGGTGCCAATGGTCAGCGAGGCAATAATCGCGCCCGGCCCGAAGACCATCAGCCACTCCCAGGCGTGGCGAGGCAATTTCGACATGGTCCTCGAGTGATTCGATGTGGTGGATGAGTGGTACGTTCCTTCGATATTCTGCGGTTCCATGTGCGTCAATCTGCGGTTCAGGCTGGCCTCGGTCAAGTACCTGTGAACGGGCGCGAGGACAGAAATGCGGCGGTGTATACGCGCGGTGCACCTGTGGTAGAATACGCGAAACGTCGGATCCTCCAGGAGACTCCCCTTATGTCATCAAACGTGCAAGCTCGCGACATGCAACGCCGTGCATTCTTGTCACAACTCGGGTGGCTGGCCGCCGCATCGGGACTGGCCTGGACCGGCAGGGTCGCGGCGGACGACGCGCCGACAACCGCTTCGCCGCTACCCACGATCCAACTGGGGCCGCATGCCATCTCGCGTCTGGTGGCTGGCTGGAACCCCATCGGCGGCTACTCCTACCTCGGTTCGCACACGGATCGGCACATGAAGGAGTATTTTACGGCGGAGCAGACCGTGACGTTTCTACTGGACTGCGAAAAGGCAGGCATCAATGCACACCAGTTCTCCGTGGCGGACACGACCGTGGAAGTCCTCCGCCGCGTGCGCGAGCACGGCTCGACGATGAACTTCTTCGGCCTGCACGCCGGGCGCGAAGGCATCGCACAGGTCGTGCAAGACACGCAACCGTTTGCGCTGGTCCATCATGGCGGCGTCACCGACCAGCTCTTTCACCAAGGCAAGAGCCAGGAAGTGCACGACTACGTCAAGGCGGTGCACGATCGCGGACTCCTCGCCGGGGTCTCTGCGCACGATCCGGACTGTATTCGACAAATCGCCGACGAAGGCTGGGAAGTCGACTACTTCATGTGTTGTTTCTACTACCTGACGCGCAAGAACTCGACCGCCGACGGCCCCACCGCGGCGTCCGAGACGCTGCAGATCGCCTACCCGTTCTATCGTGCAGACCCGACGCGTCATGACCCGCGTGATGCGGGAGGTGGATCAGCCGTGTCTCGGCTTCAAAATTCTCGGGGCAGGGCGGCTGTGTGACAGCCAGGAGATGGTCCGCGATGCGTTCCGTTTTGCCTTCGAGAACATCAAGCCCAAGGACGGCGTGATTGTCGGAATGTACCCGCGGTTCTTCGACGAAATCGCGGTGAATTCGCAGTACACGCGCGAAATGGCCCAGCAGCCGGGCAAACTTTGAACCCCCGCAACGGCGCCGCTACTGCGTGCTGCCGGTCGATCGTTGCCGGGCCAGCTTGGCGAGACGCCGCAGAGCACGTTCGCGACCCTCCGCATCGCTGCTCCTCAAGCCGATGAGTTCGGCGTGGTGCCGGCCTTCGGTGATCAGGCCGTCAATCTGCGAGGGACCCAAGAAGAACATCATGCCCCCTTTGCCGAACTTGCTCAAGTCGGCCAGGACGTACACCTCGCGAGCCAACTGCGCGGCGCGCTTCTTGATCGGGATTTCCTCGAAGGTCGAATGCGTGAGGCCGCGCCGGGGATCGATGCCACCGGTGCCGAGAAATGCTTTGTCCAAGGCAAAGCTGGCCAGAAACTCCTCGGCCTGGAATCCGACCACCGACATCAGGTCACGCCGAACTTGACCGCCCAGCAGAAACAGCGTGATTCCTTCCCGGCCGTTGAGTCGGTCGACGACCGCGAGCGAATGTGTCACGACCGTCAGGTTACGACGGTGCAGCAGATGTTCGGTCATCGCCAGAACGGTCGTACCGGCATCCAGGAAGATGATGTCGCCGTCCTTGACGTGCCGCCGTGGCTGCTGCACCGATCTGCCGCTTGGCCACCGCGTGCTGGGCTCGCCGAGCCACATAATCGAGGTCGACTTGCCCGATCGATTCCGTGACAGCCCCCCCGTGTGTGCGGCGGATCAGCCCCTCACTCTCCAGGACGTTGAGATCGCGGCGAATCGTCATTTCCGATACGCGCATGACCCGGGCCAGAGCCGGGATGGACTCATAGCCATCCCGCGACAATAAGTCCAGGATGCGGTGACGTCGTTGATCGGCAGATACCATGTGACTCCTCGTTGCCGTCAGTCAGTCAGTCAGTCGTCGTCGTTGGCACACGGTGTCCCGCAGCGCTCGATTCCCGCATGGCCTCGATGATTTCCGCCACGCGACAGCCGTCCGCGAACGTCGGTACTTCGGCCGGCAACGGTCCTCCGTCGGCCAGGCTTCGCAGAAACTGCGCGATTCCAATGACGTGTCCGTGCTCCCAACCGAGATGGTGGCCCGGGGGCCACCAGTCGCGCGCATAGGGATGGTCCGGTTCGGTGACGGAAACCTCCGCGAAACCCGCGCAGCCTTCGTCCTGCAAGCTGAGCCACAAGCTGTTCGGCTGTTCGAGATTCCACCGCGCAGACCCTCGCGATCCGTTGATTTCCCAGCTGAGGCGATTTTTGTGACCGAAGGCCACGGCGGAAGACTCCAGCACGCCGATCGCGCCGCACTGGAACTCGAGCAGGGCGGCTGTTCCCTCGTCCGCCACGGCACCTTCGCCCGCGACAGTCGTCAGGGCCCGCTCCGGATGAAATGTCCGCACGAGCGCGGATACCGACGCAATCTCACCCACCAGGAAGCGACACTGGTCAATCGCGTGACTCCCGATTCCCTGCAGCACTCCGCTGTGTGGCCAGGCCGAGTACCAGACCTGATCCGGTGGCAGTTGCGAGTCGTGGCCGGCCATCTGCAGGTAGCTGACACGCATGTGCCGAATGGCACCCAACCGTCCCGAGTGAACCAGTTGCCGCGCCAGACAAACGGCCGGGAAAGAACCGGTAGTTGAACATGCACATGGCCAGTCGGCCACAGTCACGAGCGGCATCCCGCATCCGCCGAGCGTCCGTCAACGAAACCGCCAAGGGCTTCTCGCAGATCACATGCTTGCCCGCCTGCAATGCCGCGATGGTCGGCTCGACGTGCGCGGGATCCGGCCCACAGTTGACGAACAGCTCGATCGTCGGGTCGTTCACCATTTCGCGCCAATCGGTGCAGGATCGCTGGAATCCGAAGTCGATTGTCCGCTGCCGAACCCGCGACTCATTACGGCCACAGATCGTGGCGAGCTGCGTGCAAACGCCGATCGATGGATACATGTAGTCGATCGTGCGGAAAGCGTTGGTGTGACAACGACCCATGAAGCCATATCCCAACATGCCGACGCGAATGGTCCTGGTCACAGTCAAGTGCTCCGGAAGTGGGTTTTATTGGGGCGGCAGCCTTAGATGTCGCAGCGGTTTGGCCGAAGACCATGTTTTACCGAAGGAATAATGAGGCAAATGATTGGCCGAAGGCCAATCAGTCCGCCGCAAATTCTTTCCAACGTTGCTCCAGTTCGGCGCGCACCGAGTCGCTGGGGATGGATCACGATTCGGTAGGCCAGCTTGAAACTCTGGCCGGCCTTCAGCGTGTACGGTTCACTCCACAGTGGTGACGGACTGAAATAACCGAAGGGGATCTTGTCTTCGAGCACACAGTGCCACTGCGTCGGGTGGCGCAGGGATGACGGGTGCTCGAGGATGGCGAGCCCTGCCGGTTGGCCGCTGCCGCTGTGGACCAGGCTCAGATCCATCCAGCGGGCGTGCTGCCCATGGAGGTTCTTGGCCAGCGGATCGACATGCGGGAACATCCTCGCGTCCGTCACCATCGATGAGCCGCCAATCGCGCGTGTCGCTGGCGATGCGGACAGACATCCCCGCGTACCCGCCACCAGCCGTGCCACCCTGCAGCACCAGGTCCTGCTCCCCAGCCTCGAAAGTGCTGCGCCAATCGACGGCGTAGCTGCCTTGATCGTCCGGCACCGAAACGCGGATCACGCGCGCGTCTCGCGCAGCACGACGGGTTCGCCAGGCTTGTGATACGCCAGGTTCAACTCGATCCGGGCGGAGAAGTCCGCGTCCGCCGTCACTTTCGAGGACACGACTTCCGTCAGGCCCTCGGCACGACCAGTCGTGCCGTCCTCCTCCCAGTAGTTGACGCCGTTGATTCCTTTCCACGCGAACCACAAACCGTGGTGCCACGGGTGATCGGGCGGACTGTTCCAAACCAGCGAGACCCCGTCGAGCAGGCCCAACGGATCGAAATAGGGCTTGGCCACCTGGGGGCCGTAGTGCAGCGCCCACACAACGCGCGAGTAGTTCAAGCAGGGCCAGCCTGCCCGCTTCATTTTGCCAAGACAGCTGGCGCGGGCCAGCGGGCAACGGGACGTACGACGCCGACTCCAAGCCGGTGTCCACGTCGTAGACCTCCAGTTCGCGGATCCCGGGCGAGCCGCCATAGTACCCCGTGATCTTCAGTTCGAGCGACGTGCATTCGCAGCGTGGGAAGTTGACCAGCGTCGTGTTGGTCTTCTCGTCGTACGGAGCGTCAGTCACGTTTGCGACCACTTGGTCATCGCACAGCACCTCGAAATTCTTCGGGCTGTGCGATTGATACGCATGTCCGACGATGACCACCGTGTTGAACTTCGTCGGCTTGGCGAAACGGACCTGGAAGCGGTACAGCGGCTGATTGTCCGTCTCGTCCCAGTAGGTCGCGAGGTTGCCGTCCACGGCCGCGGCGTCCGGCCCCGAGCCGCCATCGGGCTCCAGACCGTCCGGGCTGCTGACCGTGGCATTCAAGGCCAGGTTCACTGAGCGGGCCGCATCGCGAAGCGCCACATCGGCCAGCTTCACGGTCTCCGCGTTGTGGCTGAAGGCGATCACCTGCTGCATCGCGAGCTTGACGAGCTCGCGCTCGCTGCTGGCCAGGTCGCGGCCAAGGCGTGCCGCCGCGTCGGCCGCTGTCTCACGAAGCGCCTCGTCCCGCCTCATGATCTCCACGGCCAGCTGGAGCGCTGCAGTGCCGGACACGGCCGCCAATTGGCTGACTATTGCGCGTCGCCTGCTGGCATCCGCCGTCTTGGAAATGGTCTCGTCGAACCAGGTCGTCATCTTCTCGTCAGTTTGTTCTGCACCGAGCGATTCGCGCAACAACTGCATGCCAAGCTGCTGAACGTGCCGGTCCTTGTCCCCCATCGCCAGTCACGATGGCGCGGCTCCCGCATCGCGCCAGTCCGCGCAGCGCTGCGAGGCGAAGGCCGCTGGCGACGAGGGCTGGTACAACGATTCATAGACTTGTCGAGCACCCGTCACATCGTTTTCGGCGAGCAAGCGGTCTGCGCACACGACGCGTGCCTGGGCGATCACATCGCCGCCGATCGTGTCGGCCTGCGCGTTCCGGAGTATCTCGGCCGACGTGGCCGTGCCCAGTTCACCCACCGCCCTCGCCGCGGCCCTCGCGATCTGCGCGTCGCTGTCCTGCAGCAGTTTGACCAGCGGCAGTTCGCTCGGCTGGTCGCGAAGTTGACCGAGTGAATGAATGACACCGATCGTGGGCAGACCTTGCGTTTGATCCAGGGCAGTGCGCAACGTCTCGATTGCCGCGGGGGAACCGATCCGCATGGCAGCGCGTTGCGGGCGTGTACGGAAACCCGCTCGTCACCCAGGCACGTCGCGATCGCCGCCACGTGTGCATCGCCACCCACCTCTGCCAGCCGATCGCACACGAAGCTCTTGACCTCGGGTGCGGCATCGGGAGCCAGCAGAATCGGCCAGCCGATCGGCGAGATCCTCGCCGCGTCGTCGCGCGCTTCGGCCCGTCGAGCAGAATTGGCATACGCCGCCCATTGCTGGACCATCCCCAGCGGCTCGCGTGCCTGGCCGTCGCGATAGGCGGCGACTCCCTGCGATGGCGGCCGGCAGATCCAGATCGGTGACGACGGCCGCTGCGGCGGTGTGCGGCCAGTTGTCGGGAATGGGGATCGTCACGTCGCCCGTGGCGGCCCATTCCAGACCGCGCAGCATCAGCGTTTGCCAGCCGACGTTCTGCATCGCGTGCACATCGTGGCCGAGCACGATGTTCAGTCCGCGGCCGCGGCCCAGCGCCGTCGGCACGACGACCGGTTCAAACTTGCCCGTGCCGCGAAGTCCGGTTCCGAAAACGCTTGGCACAACGCGTGTATCTCCTGGCCGGTCAGGTTGACCATGTTGTGCCACAGTTCGTCGGTGATCCAGAAATCCCGCATCCCGCGCGTGATCGGGTGGCTGGTTGTCGCGGACCGTCACCTTGAGCGTGTGGTAGGCGCCGTGCGCGGTCTTGTCGATTCCCCAGGTCAAGTGCACCAGTTGCTGGAACTCGGGCCAGTCCTGGCTGGTCGCGGCCGCCGCGTGGAAGACCACGAAGCCGTGCCCGGCCTTGATCCACTCGACAAACGCCCGTTCTGCCTGCTCGCCCCACTGATGCCCCGTCATCTCGCGGATACGCCGACCAGTTGCTGGCAATCACGTCGCAGCCGCTGAGCAGTGCCGCCGTGACTCGCGTTGGATCCTCGAGTACGTCCACGACCTTGAAAGCGCGGACACTGCTTCGATGACCTGTCGCAACACGGGTGTCGTGGATTTCCAGTCGTGGTTGTTGGCCCCGCTCAGAATCAGCACGCGCAGCGGCTCGGCCGGCTGTCGCAGCAGCCACCAGCAACAGCCCAACAGCCAGTACGCCTGGCCGTTCGCCATGTCTTGCGCAATGTCATTGCTTGAACTCCTTACAGGTGCCAAGGGCTGCGCAGTGCGGCGCGTGGTCATGGCGTTGGCCTGGGCGTCGCCCACGAACTCTTCCTTCACCGGATCCCAACGAAGTCTGCGACCCAGTCGCATGGCAATGTCGCCGAGATGACAGATCGTGTCAGAACGCACGGCCACGTCAATCGGACAAATGGTCGGTCGGCGTGTCTTGACCGACTCGATCAAGTTCGCCTGATGGTGCCGGCTGACCGGCAGGTGCATCTCATCAGGACCAATACGTTCTTGCAGGACCGACGCGGGTTCCGCAGTGAGCTGGCTGCGATCCACGTGGATCCAGCCGTCCGAGCCCTTCGAAACGAATACCGTGGCGGTTCTTGCCGCCGTCGCTGGTGAAACTCAGATGCACGCCGTTGGCGTACGTCATGTCGACGTCCCAGTTCAGCGCCGTGTCGCACAGTCCGTCGTTCGGTGGGAAACAGCCCGGAGCCTTCGACCTCCAGCGGGCCCGGTCAGCTGGCTGCCGTTGCCCCACTGTGCGATGTCGACGTGGTGGATTCCCCAGCCCGCGATGTAGCCCAAGGCGTACGAGCTGATGTGGAACCAGTGCGGCGAGATGATGCGTTTGGGCGTGTAAGGGCGCCCACGGCGCCGGTCCCAGCCACATGTCGTAATCCACGTCATCCGGCGGCGGCATGATCGGGTAGCCGGGTTCGCCCGTGCGTTCCGCAAACCCTGGCGGAGCCGACACGCGAATCGTGTGCACCTTGCCGATCCGTCCGTTGAGCACCAGTTCGCACGCCTGATGAAACTGCGGCATGCTCGCTGCTGCGTCCCGAACTGGAACATGCGCCCGTAGCGATGGACCGCGTCGCGCAGCGTCTTGATCTGCTGGATGCTGAAGCCCAGCGGTTTTTCCACGTAGATGTCCTTGCCGGCTCGCACCGCGGCCAGCGCGTGCACGCACGTGCCAGTGATCGGTCGAAGCCACCGACACGACGTCGATGTCCGGGCGATCCACCAGCTCGCGGAAGTCACCATAGAGCGCCACGCCCTGCCCTGCTCCGGCCGCCGTGGCCGCCTGCAGCGCCTGCTCCCGCGCGGGCTGCTTCGGATCGCACAGGGCCACGAGCTGCACCTCCGGCAACTGCAGGAACAGGCTCATGTCGGCCGTGCCCATGTTGCCGGTGCCGATGCACCCGAGTGTGATCCGATTGCTCGGTGCGATCGTTCCGGCCAGGCCCAGAGCGCAGAAGGCGACACGAGGTAGGGGACAGCCAGCCCCGCAGAGCGCAGGTCGCCGTTCGAGAAAAGCACGGCGAGTGGAGTGTGTGCATGCATGGTTGTTCCGCCCCGTAGATCGCATTCCGCCGGACTCATCCTTCAGCGCCGAGCTCAGATCGCTTGTATCGTAGGAATGGCTTTCTTAAGATGTCAATCACACGCGATCCAGAATGTTGGCGGACCACGAACACCGGCAATCCGAGGCACACGGTGATGAATCTGGGGAAGGTCGATTCGCCTGGCACGGTTGTTCAGCCATGCCTCGGGGCGGTTCTGCAGCGTGGCGGTCGATCACTTCATTGGATATCAGACTGGTCTGCCCGAGGGGCTGCGCGACCTGCGTTCGACGTTCAAGACGCTGGTGGCTGGCCGGCCCGACGCCGTGACGATGCACATTGGCGTGGCCAAGGCGTGCTGGGAACCGTTCGCCGGCCGTGTGCCGTTGATCGTCCAGTCGATTGCCGGCCGCCGACGATTCGGCCGATGAGCACCTCGCACTCCGGAAGATGCGGTGCGGCTGGGTGCGGACGCGTTCGCCACGTGTGCCTTCGTCGCGGGGCGACCGAAGCGGCGCACCTGCGGCGCGTCGCGGATTTCGTGCGCGACGCCGAGCGGTTGGGCATGCCCGTGATCGTGCACACCTACCCGCGGCGATTTCACGGCGCAGGCGTCGAGATTTCGTTCGCGCCCGAAGACATTGCGTGGGCCGTGCGGTGCGGGGTGGAATGCGGCGTCGACGTCATCAAAGTGCCGTACTGCGGCGACCAGGCCGCGTATGCGCAGATCGTGCGGCGAGTGCCCGTTGCCGGTCGTGGCGGCCGGCGGGCCGAAGGCGACGACGCTCAGGCGCGCTGCAGCATGGCCGCCGAAGTCGTGGCGAGCGGTGCGAAGGGCATGACCGTCGGGCGCAACATCTGGGGGTTCCCGCAAGTGGGCCGGCCTTGGCCGCGTTCAAGTCGGTGATTCACGATCGCGTGTCGCCGATGGTCCCTGCAACAAGGCCGGGCTTATAGGAGGCTTCCATGCCGACGCAACTCTCGCTCACGGCCCTGGACTCCGTCGTGTGTGTCGTGACGCTCGTCGGCAGCATGCTCCTCGGACTCTGGCTGGGTCTCCGCAAGTCCTCCTCAGGGAGCAGCGCCGGTTTCTTCCTGGCCGGTCGCCAATTGACCTGGCCGATCGTCGGCGCCTCGCTGTTCGCCACGAACATCGGTGCGGAGCACCTGGTGGGCCTGTCCGGCGATTCCTACCGCTACGGCCTGAAGGCCGGCACCGTGGAACTGGGCACGGCCATCTGCATCGGCATCGCCTGCTGGGTGCTGTTCCCGACCTACATCGAGAACAAGGTCTTCACGATCCCCGAGTATCTTGGAACGCCGCTACGACGTGCGTGCCCGGCTGTTCTTCTCGGGCCTGATGCTGCTGATCTGCATCATGACCAAGATGGCCTTCACGCTCTTCGCCGGAGCGCTGGTCCTGACAGAACCTGTTCGGCTGGGACATCATGAGTGTCGTCGTGTTCCTGTCCCTGGCGGCCGCGGTGGTCACGATCCTGGGCGGCTTCGCAGCGGTCGCCTACACGGACACGATCCAGACGATCATCATGATTGTCGGCTGCACGCTGATGTTGTTCTTCGGCCTGGACAAGGTTGGCGGCTGGGAAGAACTGGTGAGCAAGGCCGGCGACGCACTGCATGTGGCCGGTCCGCTTGACGATCCCGAGCTATCCGTTTTGGGGCATCATTCTGGGCGTGGTCTACGGGGGTTTGTTCTACTGGGGCATGGACCAGGTGAACGTGCAGCGCGTGCTGGGCGCTCGCGACCTGGATCAGGCGCGGTGGGGCGCCATGTTCGCCGCACTGCTCAAGCTGACGCCGATCTTCATCTTCGCTCTGCCGGGCGTGATCACGTACGCCCTCTACCCTGGCTGTCGGCCGAGGAATCCAAGAGCACGTTCGTCGTGATGCTCAACAATCTGCTGCCCAGCGGTCTGCGCGGCCTCGTGCTGTCCGCCTTGCTGGCCGCCCTGATCTCGTCGATTCTGGCGGTGATGAACTCCGTGTCGACGATGGTCGTGCGCGACTTCGTGCTTGTTCTTCAAGCCGGACATGGGCGAACGCGCGCAAGTGCATCTCGGGACGGGTGATGGTGTTCGTCGCGGCGATGGCCGGAGCGATGGCCGCGTACCTCATTTCGCAGTCGCAAGACGGACTGTACAAGTACCTGCAAGCGATCTCGTTCTACCTGTGCGTGCCGTTGGTGCCGGCCATCTTCTTCGCCATCGTCAACCGGCGGATCAACATGACGGGCGCCATCTGGCAGCGTGCTCGTGGGCAGCGCGATCTCCACGCTCTACGTGATCGACACGCATCTCCCAGATTCGGCCGGGCCAAGTTCGGTTTCCTGCACAAGACCCTGACCGAGAACTACACGTTCCGCGGCCTGTGGGAAGTGATCCTCGTGACCATCGTGCTGTTCGTGGTCTCGTATGCGACGCAGCCGCCGCCGCCGAGAAAGTCCAGGGGCTGACCGTGGACTGGAGTGCCCCGACCGAGCCCTTCCGCGGACTGGCCGACTGGCGACTGCAGTGGCGGTGCTGTTGGCGGCCAGCGCGGGCCTGTACGCCTGGCTGTGGTAAGTGCCTATGGAACGAATGACGTCGTTCGAACGCGTGCGGGCCGTGCTGGAGCATCGGGTTCCCGATCGCGTGCCGGTCGGCTCTGCACAACTACCTGATGGCCTGCCACATGGTCGGCGCGGATCTCGGCGTGGTACTGCGCGACGGCGAGGCACTGGCCGCCGCTCAGCTGGCGGCCTGGCGCGAGTTCGGCCACGACGTGATCATGCACGAGAACGGCGTGCACGCAGAGGCCGAGGCGATGGGCTGCGGAGTGCGCTATCCAGAGCGACATTGCGCCGCACGTCGACGACCCGATCGTGAAGACGTTTGGCGACATCGACCGGCTCCGCGTCCCCGATCCGGACACGACCTTTCCGCTCAACGAGATGCTGCAAGGCCACGCGCATCATCGTGGCCGAAACCGCCGGCCGCGTCTTCATCAACGGCCGCGCCGATCAAGGCCCGATCGCGCTGGCCCTGGCCCTGTGCGGTCCGGAGCGGTTCTTGACCTGGGTCGGTGAACCGGAAAGCCGACCGGCTGTCCATCGACTGCTGGATATCTGCAGCCAGATGAACATCGCCTTCGGCGAGGCGCAGATCCGCGCCGGGCGCACAGTTCGACGATCGGCCTGGCCGGCCACAGCCTGATCTCGCCGGCCACGTTTGACGGAACTGGAGTTGCCGCGTGCGCAGGCCTTTTGTGCAGCCATGCAGCGCCTCGCGCGCGTCGCGGGTGGGTCCATGCCTGCGGCAACGAAACCGCCATGCTGACGCACCTGATCGGCACAGGGGCCGCCTGCATCGAACTGGATCCGTTGACGGATCCGGCGGCCTGCAAGCGTGCGACGCAGGGCCGCACGAGCGTGCTCGGCATGCTGCACCCCGTGCACGTGCTGCGCGAGACAGGAGCGTGCGATGACGTGCTGCGGTCACACTCGCGGAAATGCTGGCGCCACCTGGCACCCGGTGGCGGATTCATCGTCGGACCCGGCTGTGCGCTGCCGCCGGACACGCCGGCCGCCAACATCCATGCCGTCGATCGAATGTGCCCGCACCGCTGGGCCGTTACGCGGCCGACGGCAGTCTGCCGAACCTGCGCCAGGAGCGCATCATGATCACACCCCGCGAACGAGTGCGCACGGCCCTGCGGCACCAGCAGCCCGATCGCACCCCTTACCATATCGTGTTCACCAAGCAGATGCAGGCGCGCATGGCCGAGTACCTTGGTGATCCCGCGTTCCTCGATCGCATCGGCAACCACTTCACGATTCTGCGCCGAACCGATCGGCGCCGCGTCGAAGTGCGGCCCGAACATCTGGCGCGACCAGTTCGGTGTGCACTGGGACCGTACCGTCGACAAGGACATCGGCGTGGTCCTGGAGTACCTCGTGTCGCCCGACAACCTCCACGACTTCGCTCTTTCCCGACCCCGACGATCCGTCGCGATTTGCCGCCTACGCCCACTTGCGCAGGATACCCCGACACGTTCGTCGTGACGAATGTCTCGTTCAGCCTGTTCGAACGCGCCTGGACGCTAACGGGCATGGAGACGTTGCTGGTGGCGATGATGGAGCCCCGCAGTTCGTCCACCAATTGCTCGATCGACTTCTGGACTTCAACCTGCGACTCATCGCACACGCGTGTGCGTACGACATCGACGCCGTCATGTTCGGCGACGACTGGGGCCAGCAGCATGGCCTGCTCATGGGCCCGGCATTGTGGCGCGAGTTCATCAAACCGCGGATCCGCCAGATGTATCAGGCGGTCAAGGCGCGCGGCAAGTTCGTGTTCATTCACTGCTGCGGCAAAGTGCAGCAGCTGTTTCCCGAACTGATCGAGTGCGGGTTGGACGTGTTCAATCCCTCTGCAGCCCGAAGTGATGGATGTGGCGGAGATCAAGCGGGAATTCGGCACGCAGCTCGGTTTCTACGGCGGCATCAGCACGCAGCGCACGCTGCCCTTCGGCACCGTGCAGGAAACCCGCGACGAGGTGCGGCGACTCATGGACGTGCTGGGCCGCGACGGAGGCTACATCGCCTCGCCGGCCCACGCCATTCCGCCCGATGCCCGACCCGAAAACGTCGCCGCCATGCTCGACGTCCTGCAGAATCAATAGCGGCTTCAACCATCGTGCCCTGTCATTTGCGGCCAGTCGACGACTATGACCGTAGGGCGGACTTCCCAGTCCGCCCGTTGCACCTTCCGCGGGCGACGAACGGCTCTCGGCCGCGGACCGCGAGACGGCATTTGTTTCGGCGCTGATCCTCGAATCCCCAATAATCTCCGAAGACGTGTTGCGAAATGGGTGGGGCAGCGGTAGTGTCGGTGCTGTGACGGAGAATGCAGGGCACGGCTTCCGGACGATTTCGGCCTCGAGTGAATGTGGAGGTAGACCTCATGTCGTTAGACAGCGTTCATGCTTGTGATTGTGCCAATGGCTTCACCTATGTGGGCGTGATCAGTATCGGGAAAGTGTCGGGCCATGCCGGTGCTCCCTCGAAAGAAGAAATCTCCCTATCCAATTACTTCGTCATAACCACGAAGATGCTCGTCGATCGGACATGGGTGAAAGAGACGGGTGAAGATGGCAAAGAACATTACAAGTATGTGCCGTATTCCGCGATTGCCGGCGCGCTGTACTCCAAACTGCGCGAACACGGCACACTCAACAAGAAGATGGTGAAGTTGCCCAGTATCGACGCGAATCACGAACTGGATTTCTGACGTGTCGCTGCCGAGTGCTGCCATGGCATGACGGGCGAGAGAACTACTCGGCGAGTTCCTTGCGGGGCTTGATCAGCAGCACGAGAACGACGGAGACGATCGCGGCGCTGGCGAATACGCCAAAGATCACGTTCAATGGCAGATTGCGGTCGCGCATTTCACCGAACCCCCAGTCGGCGAGTCCACCGCAGCTGATGCTGACCAGGTTCATGACGCCGTAGCCGGTGGCGCACAGTTCCGGCCGCACGATCTGAGACAGGATCGGCATGTTGTTGCAGTCGAAGAACCCCCAGCCCAGGCCGAACATCATGAGGAATCCGACCGCCACGGCGAGCGAACCGGCGTTTCCGACGCCGAACATGGCCGGGATGATGAAGCACATGCCGAGCGCGCTGACGTAAATGCGCCCCCGCTCGTGCCGCCGCATCCAGCGATCCGCCAGCCAGCCGCCCAGGATCGCTCCGACGATGGCCGCCACCTGCCAGAAAAGCGTGGCCGACACGCCGGCCTGGCCCTGGCCGATCTGGAACTGTTGCTTCAGGATCGCCGGCATCCAATCGCGGACGACCCAACCTGCCAGCGCCGGCAGTGTGAAGTAGAGCACGAGCAGGATGAAGGAGAGGTTGGCGAGCAGTTCACGCATCGCGCAGCAACGGCGAGGTTTTCGGAACCGCGGCCGTGGCCGGGGAGCGGGCAGCGTCACGCAGTAGCAGCACGAGCGGCAGGGCGTAGAGCATCCCGAAAATGCCGCAGACGTCGAAGGCAAACCGCCAGCCCAGATTCGGTGAGTCCGCCACGTAACCGCCGAATCCGCCCACGATCACACCGCAGTAGATCGACATCTGGTGCAGTCCCACGGCCCGCGAGCGCGTCCGGCCGGTGTGGTAGTCCGTGATGAGGGCCAATGCCGCAGGTATGTAAAACGCCTCGCTGATGCCCATCAGAGAACGGGCCCAGAGCAACTCGTTGTACGTCGTCGTCTGCCCGGTCCACCACGCGACCGCCGACCACACGAACAAGCTGCCGCAGATGGTGTAACGCCGGCTGAACCGGTCTGCCAGGTAGCCGCCGATCGGACTGAGAAAGGCATACACCCACTTGAACTGCCCCAGCATGAACCCCCAGTTGGCCTCCGTGCCAATGCTCGGAATGTCCGCCATCACGGAGTATTTCATCGACGCCAACATCTGGCGATCGAGGTAGTTCAGCAGGCCCACAGGCATGAGCAAGATGACGATCAGCCATGCCGTGCGCGAGAGCGCCGTGGAACGAGAACATTCATTCGTCATTCGTCATAGACTCGACATGCTGCATGATCGCGCACGGTACTTCAGACCTCTGGTTCCGGAAAAACCGTCGGGGAATCCGGCTCCAGTTCTTCCGCACCGGGGCGCGGGGAGACCAGAGCACAAACGGATAGCGGCGACCATTCAATACCCAGCCCAGAAACGTCGATCGTACCAGGAAATGATACGAAACCAGTCCAAGGACTGTGGGATAGGCGACGTACAGCGCGACTTTCGGTAACCAGTGGAGTTGCCACTGCGAGATCCAGAGCTGAATCTGGAACTGCAGTGGCAGATGCACGATGTACAGCCAGTAGGACGAGTCCGCCAGGTAACGGAACAACGGACTCGTTTGCGAACAGGCATAATTGAAGAACCCCAGGACTCCGAATACAAGCAGCCAGGAGCACAAGGCGTATCCATAGAAATAGCCTGCCCTGTACCAGAACGGGGCGTGCCAAAAGGAGGTGATGGTGGTCGCGAAGGCACTTTCGATCAATTTGCGATTAAGCTCCATCACCTGGGGAAGTGCTCGCTGCTCAGGTGGCAAATTGAGCACGGCACGCGATTCGGGGGGCAGAGCCACCGACAACACCCCGGCGTGATTGGCGAGGTCCGGGTCGAATATCGCTTTCGTGCTCAGTTCCAAGGTGATTCCAGCCAACTGGTCGCTCGTCGGAGATGTGACCTCCGTCACAAACCGTCGGTATTCCGGTGACATTTTCTCCCAGACGTGTGCTGCCAACGGATGCGATGCGTCACGTTGTGATTGCACGAGCTGCTGCCGAAGCAACTCGAAGTCCAGAACCTCGGTTTCGGCAATCAGGGGATAGAAATAGGACATCCGCCCGCTCACCAGTTGTTCAAAGAAAACGGTGCTGAGCAACAGGCCGAGCGCAGTACCGATCGCCAACCGCCACGTCCAGCCACGGTCGTATTTCCGCAAGAGAGAAGGCTGCACGTGCATGCACCAGCCCACAGCAAAGAATACCCAGTATGCAAAGACGCCCGACCAACGCGGCTTCAGGGGACCGGCATCAATGCCGAACCAGTCAACCCCACAGTACATAAGGGCTGCGAGGGGCAGGGCAAATGCCGGCACGCCCCACGGTGTTGATACCACACGAGCCACGGCAACTTGCAGGTGTTGCCGCAGCACGCCTCGCCGATCGATGACGAATCGAAAGACAAAGAGGAGTATCAGGCTGATCCCGTACAGCAGGAGAAGGCAATACAGAAACCAGAAGTGGATTGGCCACAGATCACTCAACTTCAACTTGGCCAACTCTTCGAGGGTCAGGCTCCACGTGCTCTGGCTGGACTGAATCCTCCCCGACAGCAGCCCTCCGGCGACCCCCTGGTAATTCATCAGGGGATACAGAATGACCGTGAACAAGAGGAACGGGATGGCGATGCGCAAGCCGCGATTGCTCAAGAACCGCCAGAAGCCTCGTTTCTGAATCAGTAGATGCGAGAAGAATCCTGCTACCAGGAAGAATGCCTGCATGCGGAAGAGGTGAACCCAGTAAAAAAAGTGGGCGAGTCCCCAGTTGGCCGACACGTCCGTGATCGGATGCCCGAACCACACCGGACAAAAGAACCACGCCGCATGCAGAAAAAGTCCAAGCAACATCATGGAGGCCCGGAGACCGTCGAGCGAGTGGTACCGTTCGGCCGTCAGAGGTCTTACCAGGGTATCAGCCGTCGACATGTTGGACTCCAAGACGATGGGGATCTACTCCCTTGCGCCATCCTTGACACGCACAATGTTTCGTACGACGAAACTGCCTGTGACAAATTCCCCGTGAATCTATCAGATGTGCACGAATGAGCAATCAGCTTCGATGGAAAACGCCGTTCAAGAGTCCTTTTCTGTCGGGGGGTGCGCTGACGTGAAGTTATGTCCTGTTGGAGTACCCGTTCCAATTGCTGTCTGCCACCCGATCCCGTGTTGATCGGCCGTCGGTGGGCAGCGCCGAACCTGGTGACATCTCCACGATTTTGACCAAAGTCTGCTTCTTGTGACCAGACGTGTCACGGCCGGCGGCGATACTTGTGCGGGTGAGGCGACGGCGACGCTTACGGAGGGACGAGCATGCGACAGTTGATTTACCGAGCCATGCATCGGCCGGACGACCTGGTGCTGGTGTTTGACTACTGCGACGTCCACGGTGTCACGACCCACCGAGTCGTGAGTCCGATTCGGTTCATGGGCAGCGACCGCTTCCTGGCGCTCTGCCTCAGCCGGGAAGAGCCCCGGCAGTTCTGTCTGCAGCGGTGCCAGAACGTACGGCTGGAAATGGCCGCCAACTTCCTGATGCCGGTGGCGATGTCTGGCTAGTCCTGCACGATGTTCACTTTCAGAATCAGCGCAGTGATGTCGTCGACCTGGGGTCGGTCCGGGGCGAATTCGTGCACCGAGCGGATCAGGGCCGATGCGATCTCCTTCGCGGACTCGTTGCGTCGCTCCTGAATCAATGCCAGGGCGCGCTGAGCTCCGAACATCTCCCCCACCTGATTGATTGTTTCGGCCACACCGTCGGTGAACAGCACGAAGATATCGCCCGGCGCGATCTGCTGAGGCGCCGAGCAGGAGACCTCCATGGTCGGCTGAATCCCGAGCGGCAGGTTGTTTGACTTGAGCGTCTTACACCTTCCGTCAGGATGCACAAGGTACCCACCGTGCCCTGCGCCGACGAAGACCAGCGTTTGGGTCGCCAGATCGACCCGCGCGAGGAATAATGTGACGAAGCCTTCGGCCATGTCGTCGCACAGGAATTCATTGAGTCGACGGAGGATCTCGCTGATGTCGGACGTGGTGCCGGCCAGTGCCCGCAGGTACGCGCAAGTCTCCACCGCCAGCAGGGCCGGGCCGATCCCATGGCCGCACGCGTCGGCCAGAACGAGGCCCAAGCTCCCGTCCCGCAACGTGAGATAGTCGAAGAAGTCGCCGCTCGTCGCGTCGGCCGAATGCAGGATCGCAGCGGCGTCGAGACCTGGCAGGGCCGGTGCCGCCCTGGGGAGGATGCGCTGCTGGATCTGTCGCGCCAATTGAAGTTTCTCGTTGGTCACGTTCAACGCGTGCTCTGCATCCAGACGCGCTTGACGCTCCGTCAACTGAACCAGGCGGAACTCGTTCTCCCGCAACTCAGCCTCGAATTGGCGACGGGCGGTCGCCTGCCTCTGCAACTGCCGCATGCCCCACCCGACTCCGCACAGCCCCACTAGCCACAACAGGCCATGGTCAATCGCAGGGCCGACCACATGTTGCCGCATCAGGCTTTGAGATGGTTCCGTACCCAGAGCCAATCTCTGGGACTCGCGGTATTCCTGGTACACCGTGACGCTCAGGGACACGGCGAACGCCGCGGTCCAGGCGGCCAACAGAATCCAGGCGTAAGTGCGCGAAAAATCGGGAGGTCGGTTGGGATTGCTTGGATCGACCATGAGACATCTCCCTGCCCCAGGCGGGCTCGGCGGGCGTGAACGCGTAAGCGGTGGCTCCGATCTGCCTCACGCGTCACTCCGTTCTCAGTCGTCGCGCTTTCCATGTGCATGCGTGCGAATCATTCTCGCTCTTTGGCGGGGGAATATCCAGACTTCTCCCAGAGATCGCGGCATCGCCGGCAATTGGCCAGATGGCGCTGATCGTGTTCCCCTGGTCACGTGGACTCCTGTAGAATGCTAACCGCCGTTTGTCTGGGAAGTTGCCTATCTTCTCACGTGTGCCCCACAGCGAACGATTCCCATGGAAATCTCGAATGACGCCGCCCGGACGACTCTCGACAAATCGTTGTGCGATGTTCTGGAACTGGTTCCCGACGCGGTCCTGATCACGGACCAGCAGGGGCGGATCGTCCACTTGAACCGGCTGGCGGAACGGTTGTTCGGATACCGCCCATCGGAATTGGTGGGCCAGCCGCTGGAAGTCTTGATTCCGGAGCGGTATCGAGGCCGGCACGAGCACTTGCGGCAGGAATACAGCCGGGATCCGAGATCGCGCGAAATGGGGAGTGGCGTGTCGCTGCAGCTGTTGCGTCGAGACGGGCTGGAGGTTCCGGTGGACGTCAGCCTGCAACCGTGGGCGTCTCCGCAGGGTCAGTTGATTTTCGCCGCCGTCCGGGACGTGACCTTGCACAAAGAGCGCGAAGACGCCTTGCGGGCCAGCGAAGAACGCTTTGCTCTGGCGGTGCGCGGCTCCACGGACGGTATCTGGGACTGGAACGTGTTTACCAACGAAGTGTACTACTCGGCACGGTTCAAGGAACTGCTGGGCTGCGCGGAAAACGAGATGGAAAACGTCTTCGCGTCGTTCGAATCGCGCTTGCCTCCGGAGGATCGCGAGCGTGTGCGGGTGGCCCTGCAGGATCACTTTGAACGACATGTGCCCTACGACATTGAGTACCGGCTGCGCACAAAATCGGGCGACTACCGCTGGTTTCGCGCGCGGTCAGGCCATCTGGGATGAGGCCGGTCACCCGTCGCGGATGGCCGGCTCGATCTCCGACATCACCGAGCAGAAGCGTTCCCAGCAGCGATTCGAGTTGGCCGTCCGCGCTTCGCCGGTCGCCTTGCTGATCATCGACCAGGCAGGAACGATTCGGCTGGTCAACGCACAGCTCGAACGCTGTTTTGGCTACCGTGCCGAGGAACTGCTCGGCCGATCGGTCGAGCTGCTCATGCCCGAGCGGCATCACGCGGTGCACCGCGCTGTCCGTGAGGGGTTTTTCAGGAACCCCAAGAGCCGCACGATGGGACTGGGTCGCGAACTGTACGCGCGTCGCCGCGACGGCAGCGAGTTTCCGATCGAGATCGGACTCAGCCCACTGGAAACCGACGAGGAACTGCTGGTCGTCTGCGGCATCGCCGACGTTACGGACCGCAAGCGGGCCCTGGCCGCCATGCAAACGGCGAAGGAAGCGGCCGAAGCGGCCAATCGGGCCAAGAGCGATTTCCTGGCCAATATGAGTCACGAAATCCGCACGCCACTAAACGCCGTCATCGGCATGACGGAACTGGTACTCGATACGGAACTGAATCCGTCGCAGCGCGAATACCTGACGATGGTGACGGAGGCCGGTGATCTGCTGTTGAGCATCATCAACGAGATCCTCGATTTTTCCAAGATCGAAGCGGGTCGTGTGGAACTCGAAAGCACCGACTTCTTCCTGCGAGATCTGCTGGGAGATACGATGCGCAGCTTCGGCCCCCGCGCCCATCGCAAAGACCTGGAATTGGCCTATGATGTCGCACCGGACGTGCCGGATCGATTGGTCGGCGATCCCAATCGGCTTCGCCAGGTGTTGCTCAACCTGGTTGGCAACGCGGTCAAGTTCACCGAGGCGGGAGAGGTCGTCGTGCGGATCGGTTGCACATCGCCGACGTCGGAGAGTGTGCTGCTGCGCTGCGAGGTTGCGGATACCGGAATCGGTATCGCAGCGGAGAAACAGTCGCTGATCTTCGAGGCCTTTGTCCAATCCGACACTTCGACCACGCGACAATACGGCGGAACCGGCCTGGGATTGACGATCTGTACGAAGCTCATCGAGTTGATGGGCGGCGGGATTTGGGTCGAGAGTGAAGTGGGACGTGGCAGCACATTCTCGTTCACGGCCCGCTTCGGTTTGAGTCCGCTGCAGGCGGAACCATCGCCGGCGCTCGATTTGGAGTCACTCCGGCAGCTGCCGGTGCTGGTCGTGGACGACAACGCGACCAATCGCAAGATCCTGCAGGAGATGCTGTGCCACTGGGAGATGGCCCCGACCAGCGTCTCCTGCGCTGCGGACGCCCTGGCTCTGTTGCACGCGCGTCAGGCGGCCGGTACGCCTTTTCGACTCGTGTTGACCGACGTCCACATGCCCGAAACCGACGGCTTCATGCTCTGCGAGCAGATTCGGGCGCAGCCGGAACTCGCGAACCTCACGTTGGTCGTGCTGACCTCGGGCGATCGTACCGGGGATCTCTCCCTCTGCCAGCAATTGGGCGTCGCCGCTCATTTGCTCAAACCGGTCAAACCGTCAGAACTGCGCAACGTCTTGTTGCGCGTGCTGGGCAGGGCCGTGGCCCAAGAAGGAAAGTGCGCGGATCGCGCGCGACCAACCGTGCCGAGCGTCACGAAGAGCCTGCGAGTCCTCTTGGCCGAAGACAGTTTGATGAACCAGAAGCTGGCCGTCGGCCTGCTCACCAAGTGGGGACACACGGTCCACGTCGTGGCCAACGGACGCGCTGCCGTCGAGGCCTGGCAGCGAGAGACTTTTGACCTGATCCTGATGGACGTCCAGATGCCCGAAATGAATGGGCTGGAGGCCACGGCGCTCATTCGCCAGCGCGAAGCACAAACCGGCAGCCATATCCCGATCATTGCCCTGACCGCGCATGCGCTGCAAGGCGACCGCGACCAGTGCCTGGCCTCCGGTATGGACAGCTACGTGCCCAAGCCGCTGCGGCACCTGGACCTGCTTGAGGCAATTCGGGCCTGCTGCCCCGACGTCAACACGGACGAGACATAGCCCCACCACGACCGGCCCTCGCAGCCTCTGTCGCGGTCTCGTTCCTGCCATTATCGGCGGTTCCGGACCGTCTAACGGACGCTTCTACGGGTCGAGTGCCTTGACGATGACTACGGTGATGTCGTCCGCTTGCGGTTCCCCTTGAGTGAAGTCACTTGCCGCGCTGAAAATCGCTCCGACAATGTGCGAGGCAGACCGCTCTCGATTCTTGTGGACGACATCCAGCACGCGCTGGAGGCCAAACACCGATTGGTCAGGGTTCATGGACTCTTCGACGCCATCGGTCAGCAGCAGGAGAATGTCGCCCGGTGCCAGAGCTATCTCGGGGCTGGAGAGCAGCGCGGTATGCGCTTCGACGACCAGCGTCCGGTATTATTCGAACCGCCGCGGGTAGAGTCAACAATGATCAAACTCGCGTTTACCGTGGCGGTCCCGCGCCGGTTGGAGTGGTGAAAGGCCGGGAGAAACAGCCCAAGTGATCGTTTTGGAATCCGTTCCATCGTTGAGCCTCTTCGCATCGACGGTTCACTTCTTCACCGCGAACCCTGTGCGAGGTTGGCGGCCCTGCACCCGGGGTGTGGTACCAGCGTAGGTATCTTCTGGCCGAAGGCCAGTTCTCACCGTAGCCTGGGGCAACGCCCCAGGAATGGGTGCACAACGAGATGTTTGGCCAAAGGCCATATTCACACGTGGGAGCCCATGCCACAGGTGAGTTTGGCCTTCAGCCAAACGTGGTTTATGGCTTCGATTTCCTGGGGCGTTGCCCCAGGCTACGGTGATTATGGCCTTCGGCCAACTGCGGGATGTAACCGCTTCGCGGCAAAGATATGGGCAGTCAATGCGAATTGACCCATCAATGGAACAGATTCCGCCACGACAACCGGCTCAGGCCTGCCCGGCTTTCACATTCCCACGCGCCGGTGTTCCACTGCGTTTTGGCCAGGTTAGCGGTCGCCGCCAAAGACGTTGGAGAATCGTCAGCGCGCTGAGGAACCTGTCCTACAATCTGCGGACCTCAATGAAACTGATGACCGGCGCGGTGGCCTCGGTGGCCGGCGATCCCTTGGAAGTCAACTCCAGGACCAGCGAACTGCTGACAGAAATGCCTTGGAAGTCCAGTACGACGGCCTTGTTGGCCCCGCCCGCCCGTTGCGCCACATCACAGTTCTCCTGGACGACCTGGCCTTGCAGCTTGACGTCGAAGACCCGTTGCCCCGGCATTTCGCCCTCTGGCGCTACGAATCCCAAGCGGACGTCATACGTGGCTGCGGGTTGCCCGGCACCTGCATCCACGAGCGGAAGTTGGCAGCGCACCAGTCCGCGGCAGCCGGATGTGAACAGCCAAGGTCTCTCCGTGCCGGCAATCGACTGACCTTTGAAGTCGCGGGAGAAATATCCCGCACCTGGCAGAATTTCTTCTTTCAAATCCAACTTGACCCCATAGTTCGGGAAGTGCGTGTACTTCGCCGTGTTGGGACTCGGGTACGCGAACCACACGGTCCCGTCGTCATCCTTCATGTCGGCGACGGCTCCGAGATTAATGGCCAGGTGCTTGACCGGACTCAGCTCGCCCGGCGTGACGTACACGCTCCAGGGCTGCTGCCGCTGCGGCTTCCGTTTCATCGCCCACGTGCAGCGGATCGGATAGGAACAGGTGCATCCGGCTGCCGCTTCGGGGGAGAGCAACAGACCGCAGGCCGGGATCACGCTGATCGCACAGCCCGGTCGATATCCGCCGAAGATGGTGACACCGTTGTCGCGTTGGAGGTCGTAAAACGCCGTGCACGCCGAACGATAGAAGAGACCTTCGGCCGAGGCGGCCGTCACGCCGCACGTGTGGCCGGGACGCAGGAATTCCCACGGAACGGCCTGGCCGGTGACGGGGTGCTCGCGCAGGACTGTTTCGCCTGTGTGCAGGTAACAGGCCTGTGGTTCCAGAATGATCTTTTCGCCCACAATCACCGGCCGCGTTCGGTAGTTGAGCGGCCGAGACCAGACCATCTCACCGGTCTGGGCGGCCAAGGCCGTGATACGGCGCCACTTCATGCCCCCCTCGCGAAATCGCCAGGCGTCGTGGTTGCCGTGGTTTCCGAAGAAGAGCAGCAGGTCGTCGCTGAAGGCGGCGCCTAGATAGTCGCCACCGCAGCCGGTGAAATCGATCACCTTTTCCCACAACCTGGCACCCGTGCTCGCATCGAGTGCCACGACGATGCGCACATCCGCCGTGTCGTAACGGAGACGGCCCGCGGCGTTCTCCTCCTTGAACAGCTCCGACTCCAGAGATTCGATCAGGTAATCAACCTGACTGATCCGATCATTGATCTGCGCTGGATCGCCTTTCGCCTCAACCAGCGTCTGTTTCTTCTGGATATATTGTTCGCGCAGAAGCCTCTTCTCCGCCAATTCCTCGACCACGTGTTGCCGGACCTGGTAGATCCCGGTCTGGGCGAGCGCCTTGCGCTGGGCAATCGCCGCGCTTCTTTGCTCGGCAGTCACGGCGTTGTCGGTCAGGAAGATTTGACCATTGCCCAGCACCACGGTGATGTTGGCGATTCGTTGCCCGGCAAATTCCCAAAGTAGTGTGCCTGTTTCCGTATCGACGGCGAAGACCTTGTCGCTCACCATCAGGTTGCGCGTCACAGCATCCTCTTGTGTGAACTCACCCCCGCCCGGGAAGTTGGTCATGCGACCGTACATGTAACCCGATCTCTGGGCCGCCAACGGCACGTCTCGGGGGTCGGGGTGGAGTTGCTTGAGCCGCTCGAAATCTTCCCGGAGTTCCGCGGGGACGTCCGCCGCGGCTCGCCATTGCCCGTGGTCCAGGAACGACGCGAGAAGTGCGCCATATTCACTCTTCATGGCAGTGGCCGTCGAGCCGTAGAGCACGTTACCGACCACCGACAAGTAACCCCAGCGACGGCGTTCCCCCGGAGCGCTGGCGGGCATCTCATACACGCGCATCGTCTGCCCCGTTGCCGGATCGAGACGGTAGCACTTGTCGAGTGCGGCGATGTACAGCCCCGTTTCGGTGGCGGCCAGGTTCCCGGCGTCCGCTTTGACAAGGACCCGCACCGCGCCCGGTATTTCGCGCTGCCACAACAGCGTTCCGTTGAACGCATCCACGGCCCGGATGAGGTTTTCACCCTGCACGAACAGGCGACCGGCCAGTGCGAGAGGGGCTTGCGCGGCAGCATGCCGTTCGACCATCCCCTGCGGACCCGGTTCGCCGTACCACAAGATCCCCAACGGCCCGCGGACAAGTTCGTCTCGGGAACACGATGTGTTGTGCGGATCGGCATACTGTTGTGTCCAATCGCCGGCCCCTTCCAACGGACCTCGCGTGAATCGTTGCCACCGGACCTCCGCAGATTCGTGATAGCTCCGATACTCCGTCCCGCCCCAAGGTCTCAGCAGCCGGCGTCGTTCTTCTTGCGAGGCTGCGGTTTCCCCAGCGGCCAGCATGCCATCGGAGACGATCAGGTTCGCAAAGTAATCGGGCAGCGCCGGCAGATCCCACGGCTCGACGACAACTCGCGATCCCCACAAACCAGCCTCTTCCAGGCGGGAACGGGCCGCGGCGAGCTTCGCGGGGTCCCGCTCGATGCCGACAATCTGCAGGTCCGACTGCCGGGCCAGTTCGTAGGCCAGACGACCTTCGCCGCAGTCGAGGACGAGACCATAGCCTTTCGAGACGCCGGTCTCGTCCAGAATCTGCGCGCGGCGGCGCGACAGGTTTCGGCCAGCGCATCGTTCGGATAGGGATTCTCGACACGAGTGCCGCCGAATGTTCGACCGGTCGCCGCTCCTTCCCCGAAACAGTGGACGCAGCCGGTGTCTGTGCTCACGACCAATCGACCGTCCGCCACGGCGAGCCCGACGGCCAGGCCATCCACGTCCTGCCGCCACACTTCTTTTCCGCTCGAGGCTTCCAGGCCGACAACGATCCCTGGGCCACCGGCCACCACCAGGTCCCCCGCTTGAATCACGGCGGTGTACTGCTTGCCACCGTAACGCCAGAGATAGGCGGAGTCCTTCAATCGGGCTCGTTGGGCGATCGCTTGAGCGAGCTTCTGGGTGGGCTCCTCGAGTTTTTTCGCGAGTTCCTCGGCACTTACCGGAGAACTTCCGTCGACGGGCGCCTTTTTTAACTCGGCCAATTGGGTCTCGAGCGCCTGTCGCTCGGCGTCCAGTTTCTTGGCGTCCTCCACCGCTGCGGTGTAGGCTCTGCGGCCGACTGCGTACACACCGTCGGCATTGACCAGGTAGACGACATCGGGCGTGACCGCCATGTCGGTTCCAGCAAACCAGGCGAACGCGTCCTCTTGCCGCGCTCCGGTCGCCGCATCGTAGGCGGCCTTGATCGGAGTACCCGAGAAATCCACTCCCGCGATCAGGCGGTTCTCGTCCAGCAGCGTCCAGGTCCCGCCCCGTTTTCCCCCGGAGAAACAAAGAACAGGAACTTGCCATTGGCACGGTCAAATGCGGCGGGCATCGCTCGGCCGGAAGGCACGTACAGAATCCGCGACGATGCGACGAGGTAACCGTGCGGCGACATGCCACCATATTCCAGCTCGTGCGCACGGTCCCCGATCGTGTCATTGACCCACACTACCGAACCGTCGTCGGCATTCAGTGCGTAAACGTACAGTCCTTCGTACGGAAACACACCGGCCGCGAAATGGACCATGCCGTCGTCGACCAGCACACTCGTGCGCACCGGCCAGAGCGAGATCATTCGCCCATTGCCCAGGACCTTCTCGTCGCTCGGGCCCGCGCGCCGCTTCCAAACCAGTGTGCCGGCGGCGGCATCCAGACAATAGACGTGACCGTCATCCGACCCGAAGTAGACGCGACCGGCGCAGATCGTCGGAGCAAATCGAACCGGTCCCTCGGCATAGAACGTCCATCGCACGGCACCCGAAGCCGCGTCGACCGCCAGCACGCTGTTGGCTACCGAGGACCCGAAGTACACAATGCCCTGCGAGCTCGCCACGTGGTAGGCGTTGTCCGAGTGCATCCGCGGCAACTCCTCGGACGGAGACGGCCATGCCGGCTTCGGTGCGTGTAACGGCTTGTACGTCCACTGCAACGAGAGCGCGCGATGGAGTCCCTCGGACGTCGCTCCGCTCCGGGCCATGTTGCAGCGGTAGGTGGGCCAGTCCGCTGCGCGGAGTTCGCTCAGCAGGAACAGCCCCAGCATCAAACCTGAAACGCTCGCGATGACACGAGGCTTCCAGAGAATCAGTTGCCTGCCACGCATGCTCGTCGTCTGTAACATGGTTGTCCTCGTCCCTTCTTGAAGAAGCCGCAGTTTGACGAGCAAGGAACCGCAGAAGTCGGAAGTCCGGACAAGCAAGCAGCGACATTCCGAACTTGGGTGTTCTGCGGTTCCTTGTTCGTCAATCTGCGGTTGCGTGTTGATCACTCTACCGTTCTACCTTCGTCAATGCCGTGCAACGCGGCTGGCTGATTGGACGGGGCCTGAGCAAGCGGGACGCTCGCTCTACGGGGGTGTGATGGTAAGGATGCGATCGACGCCGATGTTCTCCAGGATATCCACTCGGCCACCGACCCAGTGGACCTCGATGCGCTCCACGTGGCTGCGATCCCCCAAGCCAAAGTGCAAGCGTGTGCCGAAGTGGCTCTGGTAGGCTCGGCCGCTGTGCACTTCGGCCATTTGCCGCAGGCCATCACAGACCACCAACACGTGAGCACCCACTCCGCCGCGATTCCCTTGGACTCCGCACAGCGAGATCTGAATCCAGTGGTGGTTGTTCTGCGCGACGTTGCGGAGGATCGTAGGTGCTCCGCGGGCGTTGAGAATCACCACGTCCACCTGGCCGTCGTTGTCCAGATCGTCGAAGGCCGCACCTCGTCCGGCACGCTTCAACGCCAGTCCGTCACCGCTCTTGCCGGACACGTCGATAAATCGGCCGCCGACATTCTCCAGCAGCAGGTTCTGTTGCTCGTAGGACGTCGTGTCGTCGATCTTCGCGATGTTGTCTTGAATGTGTCCGCAGGAGAAGAAGACATCGCGATCGCCGTCATTGTCGAAATCGATCAGTCCTGCGCCCCAGGTGACGACGCGTTTGGGGATGGTGCCAAGTCCGACTCGAGACGTGACATCCTCGAAGGAACCCGCGCCAGGTTGCGCAACAGCAGCGGCGTCTGGTTCTGGTAGGCGGTGGTGAGGATATCGAGGTAACCGTCGTTATCGTAGTCGCCACATTCGGCACCCATCGTGCCCCGCGGCGTTCCTCCGATATCATAAGCGATCCCCGCCAGCAGCCCGACTTCTTGAAATTTCCCCGCGCCCTCGTTGTGGAAGAGGAAATCTTCCATGGCATCGTTGCCTGCGAACACATCGGTTTGCCCGTCGTTGTCGTAGTCGACGCACACCATACCCATGGTGCGTCCGGCCGCTGTGCCGATCCCCGACTCGTCCGTCACGTCCCGAAAGGTGCCGTCCCCGTTGCCGCGGAACAGCGTGTCCTTGTCGGGCGGATAAAAGAGCGGGCTGGGATAGACGCTGACTCCCTTTTCCGTCAAAGGCACATGGCGATCGTAGGAGAAGAGGATGTAGTTTCCGGCGTAGAGGTCGAGGTTGCCGTCCCCATCACTGTCGAGAAAGCAGGTTCCCGCTCCGACGCGGTCTCCTCGTCCCACGCCGGCGGTGGCCGTCACGTCGGTGAACGTCCCGTCGCCGTTGTTGTGATAGAGCACGTTCTGCCCAAAGTTGCTCAAGTAGACGTCCGCCTGACCGTCGTCGTCGTAATCGGCCACGGCGACACCCAACGCATGCCCGCGGTAGCCGATGCCGGCCTGATCGGTCACATCCCGGAATTGGAAGTTTCCTTCGTTGCGATACAGCCGGCAACCCAGGTGCTCGCCGCTCTTGGTCCCCGGCTGGGGTGCTCCGTTCAGGAAGAAAATATCGATCAAGGCGTCCCCGTCGTAGTCGAACAGAGCAACGCCCGAGGCCACGTATTCGACGATGTAATGTTGGCCGGACCCGCCGTCCGTGTGCCGAAAGTCAATTCCGGTCCGGTCCGTCACGTCGCTCAGGACGATGGGCCGCAAGGTGTCTTCGGCACGGGTGGGAGTGCCGGGCGATAGCGCCATGGCAGCGAGCGCAGCACTCGCCGCCAGCCACCCGGCACACAGCAGGAGCGATCGACGGGTCATTTCGAGGACTCGATGAGTTTCAGGGACTTGGCATACGACGGGTTCTGGGGGTCCAGTTCCTGTGCCCGACGCAGCGCGGCAACAGCGCCTGGTTTGTCTCCGTTACGGAGACACGCATCGCCCAGGATCGCATAATCCTTCGCGATCGGATTGAGGGTCATGGCCTGTTGTGCCCAACGGAGGGCTTCGGTCGGATTTTTTCGGACGTGGAGGTAAAACGTTGCCGACTCGCGGAACGCCCAGGTCTCTTCCGGGGCCAACTCCCGGCATTTGGCCAACAAGGCTTCCGCCTCGTCGAGCCGCTTGAGCCGCCCGAAGAGCACGGCCACTTCCAGGTAGTGGTACGGGTTGGGAACCACCATGTCGGCCAGGTGTTGTGCGACCGTCAGCGCTTCGTCTTGGCGACCGGCCTTGATCAGCAACACGCTCAGTTGCAGCTGTGACTCGGTGTTGGTTTCGTCCAGTTGGCCCGTGCGTCGCAGGAGTCGCTCGGCATCGGCCGACGACCCGAGGGCCCCGTAGAGTCGTCCCATGGTGGCGTAGATCTTGGCGACGTCCCGTCGTGCCGCACGCGCGTCGGAGAAAATCTCGGGAAGATTGGCCGCCTGAGCTGCCTGCGTCCGAATGCTTGTGTTCTTCGCCAGGTACTCGCGGGCTTCTTCCACCTGGTTCAGGCGTTGACAGGCTATGCCCAATCCGTAGTAGGGCTTGGGCTGCTCCGGGGCAATCGCCGTGGCTCGCAGGTACTGCTCCTTCGCCCCGGCATAGTCCTGCAGCTGGAACAGTACCTGGCCCAGCAGCAGAGTGCCCGTCAAACGAGCGCGGGTCCAACTCCACGTGCTTCCTCAGCGCGTCACGTGCCTCGTCCAGTCGTCCCAGCTTGACCAGGATGCGCGACAAATCCAGCCAGGTCTGTGGGGAGTTGGCGGCAATCTCCAAGGACTTGCGGTAGAGTCGAATCGCTTCCCCATCGTCCCCTCGCTTCGAGGCCACGGAAGCCAGTCCGTCGTAAGCGTAGGCGTAATTCGGGTTCAACCGGAGCGCATCTATCCCAATGTTGTGTCGCCTCGCTCGACTTCCCCAGCAACAATTGCAGGCGGGCCATGACCTCGTGGGAGTCGGCCTGATCCGGAAATCGCTCGAGCAATCGCCGCCCTTCTTCCTCCGCCTCGCCGTACAGAGCCGGCACAGTCTCCGGTATCGGCACCGCGACTGCTGTGCGTTCCACCTTCGCCACCGCCCCCGACGACACTGAATCTGTGCCTCTTCCGCCTCCAGCCTCCGGCCTCCGGCCTCCAGCCTCCAGCCTTCCGCCTCCAGCCTGCTCCCTCCCGCCTCTCACGACCAGATACGAGAGCAGCCCGACCGCGATCAGGCCGGCCGTGATCCACCCTAGCCAACGCCAGGCGGGCCGAGTGTTGCGGGACGATTCCGCGTGGGGATGTGGCGGGATGGAAATGGATTCGTGGTCCTGCTTCTCCACGGCGAACCCTTTGCCAATGGCGGAGGATGTCGACCCACGGTCATCAAGACACGGTCACCCAAACACGAGAGCCCTGACCGCGGCGATCAGGGCTCCATGAGTTTCTGGCAGGTCGGTTCGTTCCTGCGACTAATCCACAGTGAACGTAAAGCTGTTCTGCTCGCCCTTTTTCACGCTGGCGGTCAGGCCTGAGTTTACGGGGTGGGAGTACTTGATGTCCACGTGGTTCTTAGACGCGGGAATTGGCGGTGGCTTCTGATACTTCTGGTAGTATGCATTGCCTTCTTCCTGGGTGAAAATCTTGCCGGTCACCTCCAACTTCGAGACCGTAACGTTGTATTCGCCGGGCATGGCACCGTCGCCAGGCTGAAGTGTAGTAAGTTTGAAGACACCCTGGGCGTCCGTCGTCCCCGTGGCTGCCTTCACGTCGCCGCCCGTAGCCGTGGGGACGAAGGTCACCGTGGCCCCCTCGAGAGGCTTGCCGGCTTGCGTGACGGTCCCCGTGACAGACGCCAGCCCCTTGATTCCCGACTTGGAGCAGCCGACGACGGCGATGCCGACGACCGCCCCGATTATCAAAATCAGACCTTTACGTGCCATATGGCTCCTCCCTCCAAATGTGGGGTGACTGCGAAGAACGTGTTTCCGGATTCACGGGAGTATATCACCGGTGCGTGGGGTACTCAATCACTCGGGGAGAAAAAACAGGTATGCGGGCCTCCGGGCAATGGCTGGAGACTGAGTTGCGGGGGCAGGCACTGTCACCGCTTCCCGGTGGCGTTTTCCCGCCACCGCCGCAACTCGCTGGCAAATCTCAAATATGGGCGACAAGTGGCTTGCAATCGTTCTGGGACGAAGATAGTCTATCGGAGTAGAGTTTCGAAGCAGAGCGGAAGCTGCTCAGCTACGTGTTATTATTCCTGTTTGGTGATAGTCGCAAGGGCGCATGAGCGACAGGCGACGTGGATCCTTGGAGTGTGGAGGGACTTTTATGATTCGCAGGTATTGGCGTGTTGGTTTTACTCTCGTGGAATTGCTTGTGGTCATCGCGATCATTGGTGTCTTGGTCGCGTTGTTGCTGCCTGCGGTTCAGGCGGCTCGCGAAGCGGCACGCCGGACCCAGTGCACGAACAACCTCAAGCAACTGGGATTGGCATTGCACAATCACCATGACGTACAGAAGGCGTTCCCGCCGCATACAACGAACTGGCGGTGGAATTCCATGATCCGGCTCCTGCCGTACATGGAACAGACCCAGGCCTATGACGTGGCCATGACGTGGGCGCCGAGTCCTTGGTTCGCCGGACGCAATCCCTCGGGAGACGCGGATGGATCAGGGATGTGTGGGCCGGCCCCTTGGGATGCTGGACCGTGGGACGTGATTATCCCCAACATCAAGTGCCCTTCGGACGGTGCGCCGGCGAGTATTAACGACTGGAATTGCACCACGAATTACATGTTCAGTCGCGGTGACTGGGCGTCGTGGGGTGAAGACTGGGATTGTCCTCGCGGTTTCTTCACGGCCAAGCCCGGTCAGTACAAGATGGCTGTCAAGGGACGCAGCATCGGCTCGATCAGTGACGGTTTGAGCAACACGATTGCTATGTCCGAACGCTGCATCGGTTTTAATCGTTCCAACCGGATCAAGGGTGGCGTTGTCCTCCATCTCCCGGCGTTTGGGTCCGATCCGAACAATCCGGTGGATGACACGCCGATCCAGTGCATGGCGACTGTCGGCGTGAACGGCATGTATCTGCCGAGCTTGAATTACTACGATTGGACCGGCATGCGCTGGGCCGATGGTGGAATCTTTACGACCTTTAACACGATCCTTGCGCCAACGGTCCCGCCTGCAACAACGATGGCTGGGACGGTGGCCGGGTGATCGCGGCGCCGACAAGTTTCCATCCGGCCGGTGTGATGGGGCTTCTGGGCGACGGGTCGGTTCGCTTCTTCAGCGAATCGATTGACACGGGAAATCTCGCCTTGGGCTGTGTCATCTCGGGTACGTCCCCTTACGGTGTTTGGGGCGCAATCGGGTCGATCGACGGCGGCGAACCTCAACGTGAGGAATAATGATTCGGGGGAACGACCCTGGATCTAGAAAATCGCAAAACGGTGCGTCCCTTCGGACGCACCGTTTTGTTTGATACAGACTCTTCTTTTCTCGCGTTCTGCGGTGAGCGATTTCCATGACCAACCGCCCACGGAAGTCAAAGGGGCGCGCTGCAGACGCCCAGCGCGCTGCGACTACGGAGCCTGACATTGGCCGCAGCCGATGGCCGCTGATCGTGACGGCGATCGTCGGCGTGGCCGTGGCGGCGGTTGTCGTCGAACGCCTGACTCGCCCACGCGATGAAGTGGCGACGACGAGCGCCAAGGATTCTGGGACAGAGTCGGACGAGTTGGATCGGCTGCTCACACCGCCTCCCGCGACGCCGGTCGGTCTGAGCACCGATGAGTTGATAGCCGAGGGGCAACAGCTCGCGGAAGAACTCTGCGAGTCGTTTCCCAATCAGCCCGAATTGCTGTCTGCAAGCGGGCGGATCCTCTTTACCATCGGTCGTTCATCCGACGCACTGGCGCGCTGGGAACAAGCACTCCAGATCAGCGATCGATCCGGTGCGGCGTGGCTGGGCATGGCTGAGTCCGCGTGGGAGCAGGGAGATTTTGCGCAAGCCGTGGAGCGCATGCGCCGGTTGGCCGAAGTGGATGCGAAGTTGGCGACTCAGAAGTCGTTTATTCTGGCCGATTCGCTGCTGCGCCTGGGCGAAGCGCGGCAGGCGATCGACACGCTGACCGGCGCCGGCCGGGATACGCGGCTGCCGCCTTGGGCGCAAGTGATGCTCGGCCAGGCCTACTATCAACTCAAAGAGTACGAACAAGCGCTCGCGGCCTATCGGCAGGCGCTGGCCGACCAGCCGAATACCAGTGCCGCGCATTACGGGATATCTTTGGCACTGATGCGGCTGGGTCGACCTGACGAAGCGCAAGTGCATCGCACCGAATACGCGCGGCTGAAGGAATTGGATATGGTGGAGTTCGACCGGACACATGGTTACGGCACGCAGCAGGAGCGGCAGAGCCCGGCCAAGCTGGGTCCCCTGATGGCCGGATTCCACCTGACGGCCGGTCAATACTATGCCCGTGCCGGGAACCGGGCCCAAGCTGCCGCCCACTGGCGGCGCGCGCTGGGAACTGGTGCCGGATCGCCCGGAACCCCGACAGCTTTTGGAGTCACTTCGTTCCGGAGCACCACCCCAGCGATGAATGAATTGTGAATCGTTGGCCGCAGGCCAACCTCACCGTAGATG
Source organism: uncultured Planctomycetaceae bacterium (assembly GCA_963754725.1). Taxonomy (GTDB): domain Bacteria; phylum Planctomycetota; class Planctomycetia; order Pirellulales; family Pirellulaceae; genus JAAYDI01. The sequence continues at coordinate 19,163 of CAVWHV010000035.1, read as the reverse complement.
AGTGAACGATGAATCGTTGGCCGTAGGCCAACCTCACCGTAGCACCGTCCCGAGATGAATGAATTGTGAATCGTTGGCCGCAGGCCAACCTCACCGTAGCCTGGGGCACCGCCCAGGGGCACCGCCCCAGGAAGGAAATGGACGCGTGTGGATGTTGGCCGTAGGCCAACCTCACCGTAGCCTGGGGCACCGCCCCAGGAAGGAAATGGACGCGTGTGGATGTTGGCCGAAGGCCAACCTCACCGTAGCCTGGGGCACCGCCCCAGGAAGGAAATGGACGCGTGTGGATGTTGGCCGCAGGCCAACCTCACCGTAGCCTGGGGCACCGCCCCAGGAAGGAAATGGACGCGTGTGGATGTTGGCCGCAGGCCAACCTCACCGTAGCCTGGGGCACCGCCCCAGGAATGAAATGGACGCGTGTGGATGTTGGCCGAAGGCCAACCTCACCGTAGCCTGGGGCACCGCCCCAGGAAGGAAATGGACGCGTGTGGATGTTGGCCGAAGGCCAACCTCACCGTAGCCTGGGGCACCGCCCAGGAAGAAGAAATGGACGCGTGTGGATGTTCGCCGAAGGCCAACCTCGCCGTAGCCTGGGGCACCGCCCCAGGAAGGAAATGGACGCATGTCGAGCTGTTGGCCGCAGGCCAACCTCACCGTAGCCTGGGGCACCGCCCCAGGAAGGAAATGGACGCGTGTGGATGTTGGCCGAAGGCCAACCTCACCGTAGCCTGGGGCACCGCCCCAGGGGCACCGTCCCAGATGAATGAATTGTGAATCGTTGGCCGCAGGCCAACCTCACCGTAGCCTGGGGCACCGCCCCAGGAAGGAAATGGACGCGTGTGGATGTTGGCCGAAGGCCAACCTCACCGTAGCCTGGGGCACCGCCCGAGGAATGAATGCAATGTGAACCGTTGGCCGCAGGCCAACCTCACCGTAGCCTGGGGCACCGCCCCAGGAAGGAAATGGACGCGTGTGGATGTTGGCCGAAGGCCAACCTCACCGTAGCCTGGGGCAACGCCCCAGGAAATGGAAGCCATAAAACACGTTTGGCTGAAGGCCAAACTCACCTACACCCAGGGTCGGAACATACCATGCCGCAATCGCTTACGAAGCTATACGCGCATTTGGTTTTCAGCACGAAGAATCGGCAACCGTTTTTGTGCGGTGACGTTCAACAGCGCGTTCATGGATACTTGGCAACGGTGATTCGGAGTATCGATTCGCCCTATGTCGTCGTCGGCGGAGTCGCGGATCATGTTCACATTTTGTTCGACATGGGAAAGATGCATGCGCCAGTCGAGTTCGTGGAACGGGTAAAACGAGAATCATCCAAGTTTATCAAAGCCCTTGGTCCGGAATACAGAGACTTCTACTGGCAACGCGGATACGGGATGTTCTCGGTCAGTCCGACACACCTCGAGGATGCAGAAGCGTATGTTCGTAATCAGGACGAACATCATCGAAAGAAGTCTTTTCAGGAAGAGGTGAGAGAGTTGTTGCAGCGCTACCGCATCGAGTTTGACGAACGTTACGTCTGGGATTGACGCCTCAACGTGAATATGGCCTTCGGCCAAACGGAACCTATGATCGGTGTTCCTGGGCGTTGCCCCAGGCTACGGTGAGATTGGCCGTTCGGCCAATTGGAACCGATGATCGCTTCGCATGAGTCGGTGGTTTCCTGGGGCGTTGCCCCAGGCTACGGTGAGATTGGCCGTTGGCCAATTGGAACCGATGATTGTTGTTCTGGGGCGTTGCCCCAGGCTACGGTGAGATTGGCCGTTGGCCAATTGGAACCGATGATTGTTGTCCTGGGGCGTTGCCCCAGGCTACGGTGAGATTGGCCGTTGGCCAATTGGAACCGATGATTGTTGTCCTGGGGCGTTGCCCCAGGCTACGGTGAGATTGGCCGTTGGCCAATTGGAACCGATGATTGTTGTCCTGGGGCGTTGCCCCAGGCTACGGTGAGATTGGCCTTCGGCCAAAGGGGAATTGATTGTGGATCACCTGGGGCGTTGCCCCAGGCTACGGTGATAAGAGGCTTTTGGCCAAAACGTACTCAAGGAATCCTCGTGAAATCGCGTCTCCTGACTCGCCTGATCGTTCTCTTCCCCCTGGCGGCCGGACTCTGGTTGTCTCGAGCGGCGGCAGCCGAGGGTCCCATCATTTTTCACGATGTGACCGAGCAGACGGGTATTACTTTCCGGCACACGGACGGTGGGAGCGGGCGACATTATATTGCGGAGACGGTCGCCTCCGGACTGGCCACGTTCGATTACGACGGCGATGGATGGATCGACATCTACTTCCTGTCGGGTCGCCTGCTGCCCGGTCCACCCTGGACGGGAGCGGCACGGAATGCCCTGTACCGCAATCTCGGCGACGGCCGCTTTGCGGATGTGACCGACGAGGCCGGCGTGGGCGACGCGGGCTATGGTCTCGGCGTGGCCATCGGCGACTACGACAGCGACGGATATCTCGACATCTACTGCAACAACTTCGGCGCCAACGTGCTCTTCCGGAATAACGGGGACGGCAGTTTCACCGACGTGACCGCCGAGGCAGGTGTGGCACGCGGCCAGGTCTTGGGTGCGGGTGCCAATTTCCTGGACATCGAAGCGGACGGAGACTTGGATCTGTTCGTGGCCAATTATGTGGATTTCAGTTACGAGAACCACCGAACCGCCAAGATCCGGGGCCGGGCCGCGTATGCCGGGCCGCGCGACTATCCGCCGAAAGCCAACCGCCTGTTCCGCAGCAACGGCGATGGCTCGTTTACTGACGTTTCCAGCGAATCGGGCATCGCGGCCCACGCGGGGTCCGGCATGGGAACGGTCTGCCTGGACTACGACCAGGACGGGCGCACCGACATCTTCGTGTGCAATGACAATCGGTGGGACTTCCTGTTCCGCAACGCGGGCGGCGGCAAGTTTGAAGAATGCGGGCTGATCGCCGGAGTGGCCTGTAACGTCAACGGCGTGCCCACGGGGAGCATGGGCGCGGACGCCGGTGATTATCTCAACGAGGGCCGGCTCGGATTGCTCGTGACCGATTACCAACACGAAAGCAGCGTGCTCCACCGCAACCTGGGTGGCGGGCAGTTTGAGGACGTGGCATTTCAGGCGGGCCTTGGCGTTGGCGCCATGGCCTACGTGAAGTGGGGTTGCGGACTGGTGGACTTCGACAACGACTGCTTCAAGGACATTTTCATCGGCTGTGGCCACATCTACAAAGATATTGACGCGATGACCGATCGGACCTCGTATGAAGTCCGCCCCGTCCTGTTTCGCAACCTCGGCACCGGGACGTTTGCCAACGTGTCGGATGCCAGTGGCGACGGTATGATGGTCAAGCTGGTGGCGCGCGGGATCGCCTTCGACGACCTGGATAACGATGGCCGCGTGGATGTTGTCGTGCTCAATCGCGATCGGTTGCCGACGGTGCTCCGTAACCAGTCCGACACGGGCTGCCAACTGGTCGCAACTTCGCCTGATCGGCATAGATACCAATCGGGACGGAGTCGGTGCTCAGGTGACCGTGACAGCCGGTGGTGTCGCGCAGCTCGCCGAAGTGCACAGTGGACGCGGTTACCAGAGTCACTTCGGGTCGCGACTGCACTTTGGGCTGGGCACACGCGATCGGATCGAGCGCATCGAGGTGCGTTGGATTGGAGGCGGCGTTGACGTCTTGGAAAATGTGCCTGTGAACCGGCTCGTGACCATCGTCGAGGGAACGTCCCGGGCCCGGTCACGGATCCCGTAGCAGAGGTGATCCATGCCGAAGAAAAGGAGGCGTTTGACCCAGTCGAATCGGGCGGACGTTCAATCCGTCGCGGGCGACGATGCGCCGTCTGAGGTGCGTGGCAGGTCCCCGGTCCGGGTCTGGTTCGTGGTCGCGATGGCGGCCGCCGCGATCGCAGGTGCGGCGTGGTGGGTGACTCGCGCCATGAAGAACGCCGAAATCACCGCCGCGCTGGCAGAACTCCAGCCCGTGGCGTCATCGGTACCACCGGATCAACGCGAGCGGCGGGAGGCCTTGGAGATTGCCGATCGACTGCTTCAAGAATATCCCAACAGTCCCGAAGCGATCTTCGCGCGCGGCACCGTCTTGTTCCGCTACGGTCTCAACGAAGACGCGGTGAAGTGCTGGAAGGTCTGCCTCATGTTGGTTCCCAACCTGGCACCGGCCTACGAATATCTCGGTCTGGACGCCTTCCAGTGTGGCCGAAACGACGAAGCGGTTGAGTACCTCCGCAAGGCGATCCAGTACGATCCGGAGTCGAGTGCCGCCGGTTTGTATCTTGGTGAAGCACTGAACAATCTCGGCCGCATGGAAGAGGCCATCCCCGTCCTCGAGCAGTTTCTCCAAGTGGCACCTCATTCGCCCGAACCGTATTTTCAATTGGGGCAGGCGTACTGGTACCTGAAGTCCTACGAGCGGGCCAAGGAGTACCATCAGCTGGCGTTGCGCGAGGACCCGAATTTCGCACAGGCCTGGCACGGCCTCGGCCAGGCTTGCGAACGGTTGGGAGAATCGGACAAGGCGCGCGAGTACTTGAGCAGGCATGCGGAAATGGTCAACCAGAATCGCGCGTACCAAGGGCGGACAATTCGCGGCCGGGACGAAATGGACGTGCGACAGTCCTTGGCCAACGCCTATCAGACAGCGGCTAAAGTGTATATGGCCAAAGGTAGACAGCGTGAGGCCGAGCAGTACATGACGAAGGCCGCGGCCATCGACCCGGAGTCGACGATCCCCGGCTCGACGCGACGGCAACCAGCCGATCAGGCCCGGCCGACAGCTCGATCGGTGAGGCGGTTATGCGGGATCCGCAAAGAGATCTGCGATGAGATTCATGCGAGCGAATTGGATGGTCTGGATGGGCCTGGTCGTCGCGGCTGCCGTGGCGACTGTGGCGGGCCTGATGGCCATTCCCCGGCCGGTGCCCAAACCTGCCCAGGACTTCCCGATCCAGCTGCGCGACGTCAGTCGCGATACGGGAATCACGTTCCAGCATACCGATGGTGGCAGTGGCCAGCGCTACATTATCGAATCGATGTCGGCCGGCGTCGCCACGCTCGACTACGACGGAGACGGTCTGCTGGACGTCTACTTCGTCAACGGCAGCCCACTGCAGGGGACACCGGCCGTCGACCCGCCGCCCGCGAATCGTCTGTACCGCAACCTGGGCGGCATGCAGTTTGAAGATGTCACCGATCAAGCCGGCGTGGGCGAGACGGGATACGGGTTGGGTGTGTGCATCGGCGACTACAATCAGGACGGATACCCTGACATCTACGTGTCGAACTTCGGACCCAAAGTCCTCTACCGAAACAACGGCGATGGGACCTTCTCGGACGTTACGCAGGAGGCGGGCGTCGCCGATGGAGACCAGGTCGGTGCAGGACCCTGCTTTCTCGACATGGACGGCGATGGGAACCTCGACCTGTACGTCGCCAACTACGTTGACTTCACGTGCGCTAATCATGTCCCCGAGTTCTCCGATGGCTTTCCGGTATACACCAGTCCAAAGGCTTACAATCCGTGTCGCCACAGCATTTTTCACAACCGCGGCGATGGCACGTTCGCGGACGTCACGGACGAGTCGGGCATTGGGGCCCGCGCAGGTCCCGGCATGGGCGTCGTCTGCACGGACTACGACAACGATGGGCATACGGACATCTTCATTTGTAACGACGGGTACGGTAACTTCTGCTGGCATAATGACGGACGTGGCCACTTTCGAGGAGGTCGCCTTAACGAACGGTTTGAAGTTCAATGGCGACGGCGCACCGGTAGCCAGTATGGGTGCCGACGCCGCCGACTACGATCACGACGGCTGGTTCGACATTTTTCAGACCTCCTACCAGGGCGAGCGGCCGATCCTTTTCCGAAACCTGGGCGGCGCATTTGAGGACGTCACGCGGCTGACCGACACCGCTGCGGGAGGACTCAATAACGTCAAATGGGGCTGCGGCTTCGGCGACTTCGATAACGACGGTCAGGTCGACATCTTCTACGTCATCGGGCATATCCAGGACAACGTCGAGCTATTCGATCGCACCACGTCGTATGAGGGATCTCCCATACTCCTCCAGAACACAGGGCAAGGGAATTTTGTCAACGTTTCGGATTTGTGTGGCGACGGCCTGCGCGTCAAAATGGTCGGACGCGGCGTAGCCCTGGACGATCTGGACAACGACGGGCGCCTCGATGTCGTGATCCTCAGTTCTCGCCGACCGGCCGTCGTGCTGAAGGGCGAGTCCTCGACGGGAAATCACTGGCTGGATGTCCGGTTGCGGGGTGTGACGGCCAATCGTGACGGAGTGGGTGCGCGGGTCAAAGTCACGGCCGGAGACCTGGTCCAGTACAGCGAGGTCCACAGTGGTCGTGGCTACCAGAGTCATTTCGGGTCGCGATTGCACTTCGGTTTGGGACAGCGCAACCAGGTTGACCGGGTGGAAGTCCAATGGCTGGGCGGTGGCACGGACGTGTTGACCGACGTTCCGGTCGACCGTGTGGTGACGATCATCGAGGGTCAGGCAAGCTTGCATTAGACCGGTGCGTTGGCCTGAGTGCCGTGCCACTTCTTGACACAGACCCGGCGAGACAGGTGGTTCTTCGGCATAGGTAAGGCACTGCAAGACAATAACCTACCGAATTGGATGTAGGACGGATTGGCAATCCGTCCGTGTTTTCCTGGACGGATTGCCAATCCGTCCTACAAGGATTCGGTAACCTATTTCCTCGCAGGGCCTAAGCGTATATTCGCCGTGAGTGCCGAGTGGACGAGTCTGCCTTGTGACCTGGCCAGAGAAAGCCGGAACCATGCGTGCAATCTGTTTCGCAGCACTGTTGTTGTTGGCATACAGGGCCGAAGCCCAGCCGCAATATCTCTTCATCAACAAAGCGCCGGGCGCCGAGAAGTGGGATGCGGGCGTTCCGGAGAGTTTTGCGCGGGATGGCTTCGACGAGATCGTTCGGGCCGTCAACGCGCCGGACAATCCGGCGTTACGCTTGGGTGTTTCGTTCGTCTTTGATTTCTTTCGCTACGACACCGAGACGCTCTCCAGGAGCCTCGACCGTTTCCTTGCCTTGAGCGAAGAGACGGGGGTGCCTGTCCTGATCAACCTGGACGGCATGAACTGGTGGGGGAAACGACCTGATCTGTGGAACTGGTGGGATCCGACTCGCCCCGGCTACAACCCCGAGAACCGTCGTAATGTCGAGTGGTACGACTGGGGCCCCCAGTACGCGGTGAAGATCGGCTGGCGCAACTGGGGCTCGCAAATCCGTGTGTTGCCCATGATGAATGTCGCGAGTCCACAGGTCATCGCCGCGCACCAGGACGTGTTGCGGAAACTCCTGCCTCGGATTGCCGCCTGGTGGCAGAGCCTTCCCCGGAGAAGAAGCATCTGCTGGGCGGTGTGAAACTCGGCCACGAGGCGAGCATTGGCATCAATGCGTGGTACTATCCGCGTGGCAATGAGTTGGCCGACCAACCCGCCGCGGAAGACCCCGTCTACGGTCTGCATTTTGAGAAAGGCTGGCACGGCGGCGTGCAGCCCATCGGCTATGCTGCCGTCGCCACGGCCGGCCTCAAACGGTCGGGCGAGCTTGACCGCGACGATATTGCCCGCGTGACAGGAGATTATCTTGCCATGCTCTGCGGTGAGGCACGCACTGCAGGACTGCCCCCGGACAAGGTGTACACGCACCAGGGTGGTACCTACGCCCCCTGGGAAAAAACGCTTCCCTGGTGGCCCGCGTTCAATGCCGACGCTACGCCGGGCTGGAGCTTCTATTTCACCGATCCGGCGGCCGCCGCCGGACTGGGCGATACGCTGGACAGCCGAGGTTCAGGAAGTTGGGCCGCTGTGGAATGGTGGTGGCAAGGGAACGACGAAGCTGAGCTGGCGCGATCACTTCGAGCGAACCCTGGCCTTTCGCAACTGTCGGTTCCTGGTCATTTACAACTGGAATTGCGGACTCCGCTTCTCTCAACACCCGGACGGCATACGTGCGCTGCGCGCCGTCATTCGGGAATGGAAAGAGTAATCGGCAACTCACAGCAGCTGCACACCGCTTGCCCACAGCTCGCACGCCGTTGGCATGACTGTTTAACCGCAGGCCCAACGGGCCGCGCGCTGCACCCGCCGGCTGGCAGCTGGCGGGCGTCTGGCATCGACAGCAGCTGCGCACCGTATGGCCGTGGCTCGCACGCCGTTGGCATGACTGTTTAACCGCAGGCCCAACGGGCCGCGCGCTTCACCTCGCCGGCTGGCAGCTGGCGGGCGTCTGGTATCGCCGCTCAGCTGCGCACCGTACGGCCGTGGCTCGCACGCCGTTGGCATGACTGTTTAACCGCAGGCCCAACGGGCCGCGCGCTGCACCTCGCCGGCTGGCAACTGGCGGGCATTTGGTATCGCCGCTAGCTGCGCACCGTATGGCCGTGGCTCGCACGCCGTTGGCATGACTGTTTAACCGCAGGCCCAACGGGCCGCGCGCTTCACCTCGCCGGCTGGCAGCTGGCGGGCGTTTGGTATCGACAGCAGCTGCGCACCGTATGGCCGTGGCTCGCACGCCGTTGGCGTTGCGGTTAAACAGTTTTGCCCAACGGGCCGCGCGCTGCACACCGCCGGCTGGCAGCTGGCGGGCGTTTGGTATCGACAGCAGCTGCGCACCGTATGGCCGTGGCGCGCACGCCGTTGGCGTTGCGGTTAAACGGTTTTGCCCAACGGGCCGCGCGCTTCACCGCGCCGGCTGGCAGCTGGCGGGCGTTTGGTATCGACAGCAGCTGCGCACCGTATGGCCGTGGCTCGCACGCCGTTGGCGTTGCGGTTAAACGGTTTTGCCCAACGGGCCACGCGCTGCACACCGCCGGCTGGCAGCTGGCGGGCGTCTGGCATCGACAGCAGCTGCGCACCGTACGGCCGTGGCTCGCACGCCGTTGGCGTTGCGGTTAAACGGTTTTGCCCAACGGGCCACGCGCTGCACACCGCCGGCTGGCAGCTGGCGGGCGTCTGGCATCGACAGCAGCTGCGCACCGTACGGCCGTGGCGCGCACGCCGTTGGCGTTGCGGTTAAACGGTTTTGCCCAACGGGCCGCGCGCTGCACACCGCCGGCTGGCAGCTGGCGGGCGTCTGGCATCGACAGCAGCTGCGCACCGTACGGCCGTGGCTCGCACGCCGTTGGCGTTGCGGTTAAACGGTTTTGCCCAACGGGCCGCGCGCTGCACCTCGCCGGCTGGCAGCTGGCGGGCGTCTGGTATCGCCGACCAGCTGCGCACCGTACGGCCGTGGCTCGCACGCCGTTGGCATGACTGTTTAACCGCAGGCCCAACGGGCCGCGGCGCTGCACCTCGCCGGCTGGCAACTGGCGGGCGTTTGGTATCGCTACGCAGCTGCGCACCGTATGGCCGTGGCTCGCACGCCGTTGGCGTTGCGGTTAAACGGTTTTGCCCAACGGGCCGCGCGCTGCACGCCGCCGGCTGGCAGCTGGCGGGCGTTTGGTATCGCTACCAGCTGCGCACCGTATGGCCGTGGCGCGCACGCCGATGGCGTTGCGGTTAAACACGTTGGCCCCACGGTCCGCGTGCGTTTTCGCAGCTGCGAATCGACCCGGTTACGGCGATCGGTATTTGCTTGCGGAGCCGCAAGTGAAGTGGGACAATGATCACACGTGGTCCGATTGCTTATCGTGAAAACGAGCGAAGCCGTGTCTCGGCCACGAGGTGTGGTCGAATTTACAACGGAAAGGCGTGTGGACAATGGTAGCAGAAAAGGTCTACGCCCAGCCTCAACGAGGGCACGTTTCTCTGGGTGGCCCGTTGCGGGCCTTGCTGTTCTTGGTTCCGCTGGTCGCCTGTGGCCTGGCGCTCTTCTTGGCGATGAGGCCGATGACGGAAACGAAAGCGATCGCCGCCGTCGTGACCTTGGTCGTATTCGCCATCGTGTGGGGAATTGCGGTCTCGGGCGTGCGCGTGGCAGCTCAGTGGGAGCGGGGTGTCGTGCTCAGGCTGGGCAAATTCCTGACAATTCGCGGGCCGGGGATCCTGTATATCATCCCCTTCATCGACAACATCCGCTTTGTTGACCTCCGTCTGCTCACACTCAACATTCCAAGCCAGCAGGTCATTACCAAGGACAACGTGCCCGCCGCGATCGACGGAGTCCTGTTCTACCTGGTTTCCGACCCGGAAAAGGCGGTCATCGAGATTCAGGATTACGCCTTTGCCATCGCCCAGTATGCCCAAGCCACGTTGCGCGATGTGGTCGGCGGACTCTCACTGGATGAACTCCTGTCCGAGCGGGAACAGATCCAGCGACAGATTGCTGAGATCGTCGAGCAGCGCATCAGCAATTGGGGACTGCACATGGACTCCATTCGCCTCCAGGACATTGAGATGCCCGAGGACTTGAAGCGGATCATGTCGCGGCAAGCCTCTGCCGAGCGCGAGAAGCGAGCTACGATCACGAAAGCGGAGGGCGACAAGATTGCGGCTGTCAACCTGGCCGGCGCCGCGGCGATCATGGAGCAGACGCCGGGGGCTATGAAACTGCGGACTCTGCAGACGATTGATGGACTGGGAGCCGGGCCGTCGAACACGGTCATCATGTTCCCGATCGAGCTGACCGAGACCGTGAAGAAACTCGTGGACTCGCTCCCACCGAAGAAAGGTGACACGCACGAGGGATAGCATCGGTCACGTTCGGCACCGAGAGCGGCGACGTTCGGCAATGGAGGTTGGGGACAAGTCTCGACAGCGGCACGAGGGCGCACCCGGACGTCACATGCCGCGCACTGCGTGAAACGCCGCTCGGGCATCGTCAGACAGCGAGATCTACGTGGTTATGGGAAAGTGGTGGTTCGGGTTGCTGTTGCTGTTGGTCGTCGTGCCAATCGCCTGGTGGGCTGTTCGAAGGGCTCCAGACGAGAGGTCCGGAGACCGGAGTGGCCGAGTCGGTCAAGTCACCGCGGACGGAACTGACACCGGTCGGCGGTAAGCTGACGATCACGTATCCACGTGACGGGACGATGTTTCCGCCGGAAATCGTACCGCCGACCTTCCGCTGGGAAGACACCAATCCGCAAGCGGATCGCTGGTCGCTGGAGGTGGAATTCACAACCTCGGCGACTCCCGGTCAGGCGTCGGTCGAGAAGCTGCAGTGCGTGGTGGATGCCCGTCGCTGGACTCCCTCCGATGCGCAGTGGGAGGCGATCAAACGCGGCAGTGTCGACGAGCCAGCGCGCATCACGGTGAAGGGATTCGATCGATCCGCGGAGGAGCAGGTATTGACCACCGCCGTGGTTCACATCGTCACATCCACCGATCCGGTGGGTGCTCCGATCTTTTATCGAGAAGTGAATCTTCCGTTCAGCGATGCCGTGAGGGACCCGGCCCGTCGTATCCGTTGGCGTTTTGGAGCCATCTCCAGCAAGAGCAGCCGCCGATCGTGCTGGAGAAGATGCCGATCTGCGGCAACTGCCATTCTTTCTCGGCCGACGGACAGACGATGGGCATGGACGTTGACTACGCCAACGACAAGGGGTCCTATACGATCTCGCGAGTCGAGCAAGAATATGTCGCTGTCCCGAGATACATCATTACCTGGAGCGATTACCGCCGCGAAGACAAGAAGAGAACGTTTGGCCTGCTGTCGCAGATTTCGCCCGATGGACGTTACGTCGTCAGCACCGTCAAAGACCTGTCGGTATTCGTGGCGATCGACGACGATCTCGCGTTCAGCCAGCTCTTCTTTCCCGTCAAGGGAATCCTGGCGTTCTACGACCGCCAGGCGAAGTCCTTCCATGCTCTGCCGGGCGCCGATGATCCGAAATACGTCCAGAGCAACCCTACCTGGAGTCCCGACGGGCAAGCACATCGTTTTCGCCCGGAGCAAGGCCTACGACGTGCCACAAGATCGGCGTGGATGAACTCGGGCTGTCGGTGCCGGCGGAGGTGCCGGAGTTCGTTTCTGGTGCGAAGACTTTTCTGTTCGACCTGTACCGCATCCCCTTCAACGACGGTCAAGGCGGGCAGCCGGAGCCGCTTGCGGGAGCCTCGGACAACGGCAAGAGCAACTACTTTCCCAAGTACTCCCCCGACGGCAAGTGGATCGTGTTCTGCCAGGCGAAGAGCTTCATGCTCCTGCAGCCCGACAGCGAACTGTTTATCATTCCGGCCGCAGGCGGCGAAGCCGCGGCGGCTCGAGTGCAATACCGATCGGATGAACTCCTGGCACAGTTGGTCGCCCAACGGCCGCTGGCTCGTCTTTTCCTCCAAGGCCTACACGCTCTATACCCAGCTCATGCTGACGCACATCGACGACCAGGGGCATTCGACTCCGCCGGTCGTTGCTGTCGCATTTCAGCGTCCCGGATATGGCTGCCAATATTCCGGAATTCGTCAACACCACGCCTGACGCGATCGAGCGAGCCAGCTTTGACCGGGAGTTCTTCGCCGATCAGATTCACCTCAATGCCGGCGATCAGTACGCGAGGAAAGGTGATTTCAGCCATGCCGTCGAGGAGTTCCAGAAGGCGCTGGAAATCAATCCCGACAATCTCTACGGATACCGGGCCTTGGCAACCGCGTCTCCGCGCAGGGCAAGCTGGACGAAGCGCAAGCACTTCTGCGCAAGGCTAGGGGAATCGCTCCGGAGGATCTGTTTGTCAACTGGCAGCTTGGGCAGGTGCTCGAGTTGCAGAGGAAGTTCCAGGAAGCGGAACGCATGTTTCGCGAGGCCATCCGCATCGATGCGGCGTTTGCCCCGCCCTATCTGGGCCTCGCGAAAGTGCTGCTGCAGCAGGGCAATACGAAGCAGGGCCGGGGCGTCTTGCAGGAAGCCATGCGACTCAAGCCCGACGACCCGCAACCTCTCTGTCTCTTGGGAGATTCCCTGTTAAGCAGTGGTGAAACCAGCCAAGCGGTCCCGCTGTACCGCAAGGCCGTGGAAAAAGACGCCGATTGCATCCCGGCCTTGCTGCGCCTCGCCCAGATTTTCTCGGCTTCCTCCGCTGCCGATCCGCAGACGCGAAAAGAAGCTGTCCAACTCGCGACCCGAGCGTGTACGCTGACCAACTACGGGAGCGCCGAAGCGCTGCTCACCTTGAGCGATGCGCATGCCGCGGCGGGGAACTTCGTCGAGGCTGTCTCGACGGCCTACCGAGCACTCCAGATCGCGGACCAATCCGGCAACGCGGAAACGGCCAACATGGCCCGCCTGCGATTGAAGCGGTACGAGAAACGCTAAGTGACATTGCGCGATCACGGGAACATGCGTATGGGCGTGGCACTGCTCAATCCTTGCGTTTTCGCACGGATGACGCGTTAACCTGTCCGGAACGTTCGCCAAAGCGGGAAAGGCTCCTTGTGCAGTGTGCGGTGGCAGTGCATGGAGCGTTACTCGGTCGATCCCCATCGTTCGAACCCATAACAAGCGGGACGCTTGCTCTACGGTTCCCGCAGGCGATCCAGCAGGACGGCAGCCACAATGAGGATGCCTTTCACGACCAGCTGATAGTACGACGAGATCATCAACAGGTTCATCCCGTTGTTGATCGTGCCGATCAGCAGCGCGCCGATCAGAGTACCCCATACGCCGCCGCGCCCGCCCATCAAACTGGTGCCGCCGATCACGACCGCCGCGATGACATCCAATTCATACCCCATCCCGGCTATCGACTCGCCGGCGTTGAGTCGCGAGGTGAGAACGATGGCACCCAGGGCGGCGGTCAAGCCGCAGATTGCATACGCCGAGGTCTTGTAGAGGTCGACGCGGATGCCCGATAGTCGTGCCGCTTCCTCGTTGCCACCGATGGCGTACGTATAACGACCCAGGACGGTGTGATTCAGGATGATGACGGCGACCAGTACCGTAAGCGCCAAGAGCGACGATCGGTACCGGAATGTTGCCCAAGGTACCAGACCCGAGAAATCGAAATGCCGCTCCAAATCCACTGATCGGTTGGCCGTCGGTATAGATGTGGGACAACCCGCGAGCGATGCTCATCGTACCCAACGTGACCACGAACGGCGTTACCTTCCCCTTGGTGATGACGACGCCGTTGATCGTCCCGATGAAGGCTCCCAATAACATGGTCGCGGCCACGACCGCCACGACGGGCAAGCCGTGATGCTCCAAGCTGGCGCAGACCACGCCGGACAATGCCAGAACAGACCCTACGGACAGGTCGATTCCGGCCGTCAAGATGACAAACGTCATGCCCACGGCCATGATGCCAATGACCGATGTCTGACGCATGATGTTGGTCAGATTCTGAGCAGTCAGGAAGCGCGGTTCGAGCAGGGACAGCACGATGGCAACGCAGAGCAACCCCAACACAATGCCATATTGTCTCAAGAGGTAGCTCACCCAGCGATTCATGACGCCGCTCCTGTTCACCCGGTTGCCGAGGAAACGATTACTTGGCGCGATTGACTTCCTTGTCCTCTGCCTGATCCAGATTGTCGGCGCCGATGACGACCGGTGTAATGTAAACCTCGTTCGGTTCCGGCAAAGATCCCTTGCGGATGTGTTCCACCAGGAACCGCAGAGCCGTTCTGGCCTGGCGGCCCGGATACTGCTCGATGCTGGCATCCAGACGACCTGCGCGGATGTAGGCGAGGGCATCGGGGATGGCGTCGTAGCCGACCGTGACAACGCGGGACGCGTCCACGCCGTTCGCTTCCATGGCCTCGATCGCGCCCAACATCATCTCATCGTTGGCGGAGTACACGGCTTGGAAGTCCTTGTGTACCTGCAGGAGATTCTCCATGACGGTCTGGCCTTGCGCGCGCTGAAAGTTAGCCGTCTGGCTGGCAACGACTTGAACACCGGTCGGGTCGAGTAATTCGTGGAACCCCCTCTTTCGATCGATGGCAGGAGATGCGCCCGGTGTACCCTCCAGTTCAATCACCTTGCCTGTGCCGCCGAGCCGTTCGGCGACGTAGCGTGCCGCGGCACGGCCACCTTCCACGTTGTCGGCCCCCACGTGGACCAGCACTTGCCCGCCCGAAACCTTGCGATCAACGGTAGCCACGGGGATGTTCGCCTTGTTCAAGGCCTCGACGGCCGGTACGAGCGAATCGGCTCCGATGGGCGAAATGAGTACGCCGTCAACTCCTCGTGCGATGAAGTCCTCGACAATCGACATCTGTTTGGCCGCGACGTCCTCGGCGTCTGCGGTGATGATCTCGACGCCCAGCACCTGCGCCTCATCCATCACGTTGTCGCGCAGATAAATGAAGAAGGGATGTGTCAGCGACGGAACCGTCAGGCCGATGACAATCTTGCCGTCGTCTTTCGGTGTTCGCGCACAACCGGCAAGGTAAACGCCGAGTAAGCTGGACAATCCCAGGATTGCGGCGAAAACGGCCTTCCGCTTCATCGTACCTTCCTTTGCTGTGAGTGATCGGTTCGCAAGTAGCACAGTAGCTCTTGGCAATTGAGTTTTCTTGAGTCCTCCAAGAGGACCGTACACGATTGTGCGTTGCAGGGGAAGGCGAAGCGATTGTGCCAGGCCGCGACAGGCACTTGTTCCTCCCATACTCGCGCACGGCCAATCAGTTTACCATGGTCAAGGGTGGCGCGGTGTCGTTGAAGAATGACCTGGGTGCAATGACGAATGACGAATGACGAATGGCGAAGGGGTGACGAAACCTCAATGACAAGTGAAACTTAGGCCCGTTTCGTCATTGAGACATTCGTTCGTCATTCTGTCATTCGTCATTCGTCATTGACCTGACCTGGGGCGCCGTCCCGTACTGTCCTTTAACTTGTGCTTGAGCAAGCGAGACGCTTGCTCTACAGCGGCTATCCTTCGACTTGTGCTTGAGCAAGCGAGACGCTTGCTCTACGGCGGCTGTCCTTGGGAGAGTGAATAGTCATGACTCGCATGATCTCCATACTCGCCATCACCGCCGGCCTGTGCATCGCGCCGACGCATGCCGCCTCCTGGCACCAGGGCTTGTGCCTGGGCAATGGTGACACGTGGCGCAGCCGCCTGCCGATCGAGGTCCGCAACGCGACAGGACGCGAGGTCAAAGGCGAACCGGTGGGCGTGGCCATCGGCCGCGGTCCGCAGCAGGCGGACCTCGTGGGCGTGCAGGTCGAGGCGCTCCGCGTGTGCAATGACGCGGGGCTGGAGATGCTCTACAACGTCATCGGTCCGGAGGGCGACGAGGTTCACGCCGGACCGATCGCGGAAGGTAGCCAGCTGGTGCTTCCGGTCGAGTGCGCTGCCGGCGTTACTGCTGCCGGCGTTACTGCCCGGTACTGGGTCTACTTCGACAACCCGTCGGCGTGGGGTGTGCCGGACTTTCTGGCAGCGAACCTCGGCGTCCGCAACGGTGGGTTCGAGGACGGCGAAGGAAAGCGTCCAGCGGCGTGGCGAAGTGACACGACGGACCCGCAGCACCGTATCTCCTGGGTCAGCGAGGACCCGCGGTCGGGTAAGCGGTGCATGCAGACGATGGTGGACCCCGGCGCGCCGTCCACCTGGGTTGCCACTCGGCAGGGAAGCCTGCCGATCACGGGCGGCGCGCGCTACGTCATGCGGGCATGGGTCAAGGCGCAGGAAGTGGTGGGCTACGCCGGCTGGTACATCCACGTGGGCAATGACGAAAAACGCCATGCTCACCGCACCCATGCTCTCGGGCGGGGCCGGCACTTATGGCTGGAAGGAAGTTGTCGCTGAGTTCACTGCCCCGGCCGAAGCCGATCTCGCCGACCTGGGCACCGTGCTGTACGGGACGGGCACAGCGTGGTTCGACGACGTGTCCCTGGAGTGCCTTGACCCCGCGAGCCTGTCCGCGACCGCTGGGCCGCGCGAGTCGCTGACCTTCACGCAAAGCGGCGCGGACGCCCCCTGGTACGACGCCGATCCTGCCGACGACCGCAGCCTGGGGCTACCGCATTCCCGTGCGCGTCGCCAACTACAGCGACACGCCTGCCGCCACGGGCCTCATCTCGGTGGACCTCGCCGGTGTCTTCGCACGCCTGCGCGGCCGGGCCGATCGCGACAGTCTCCGCACCGTCCTGGACGGACGAGTGGTCAAGTCGTACCAGCTCAAGGACCTCCTGCTCATCGAGGGCGAGCCCGTCCCGCCGCGCACGGTGCAGGTCTACTACCTGTATATTGCCGAGAGCGAGCGGCCCGGGCCTGCGACGCTCGGACGAAACCTTCACCACCGATGCCGCCAACTCCGGCGCTACCGGGCGCTCAGACCACAGGGCCGCAGGTCGGAGGTGGCCCGGACTACGAGGCCCTGCTGAACAGCCCGAGCAACCTCGTCCGCAATCCCAGTTTCGAGATCGGCGACACGCTGCCCGACGACTGGCCCGGCGGCGCGGAAGGCGAGCGTCCTGCGGCGGCCCAGATGGGTCTCGTCGAGCCCGGCCTGTTCGGTCGGCGCTGCGCTCGCATCAGCATTCCACACGGCTCCCCGTCAGCTTGGTTCGGCTGGCGACAGAACGTGCACCGTCGAGCCCAATAAGTCCTATCTCTACGCGGCGTGGCTCAAGTGCGAGGACCTCCAGGGAGGCCTGCAGCTTCACGCCCACTTCCGCAACGCCGCCGGTGAGTACTGCGAGAAGGCCGAGACGACCGGCGCCGGTCCCGCCATCGACGGCACCACCGACTGGTCCCTGCTCTCGGGCCTGTTCACCATGCCCGAGGACATCGCGAACTTCCAGCTCCACCTGACGATGAACGCCACCGGCACCGCGTGGCATGATGGAGCGCATGCTGGTGGAGGTCACGCGCCGGGCAGGTCGGTCGCCATGCAATCGCGCGTGCCAGCGCCGTCGAACAGGGCCTCCAGGTCTGGCCGGTCAATCCAGTCGTCAAGGTCTTTCAGGATGACGTCTCGCCGCAGGACGTCGCGCCTGCCCGCATCAGCATGGCCGCGCAACGAGGTCGAGCCGCTGCAGCTTGCGATTCGCTCGGACCGCGCCATGCGCGGCGTGCGGGTGCAGGTGGATGCTCCGCGCAACGCGGCCGGGGCGACGCTCAACGACCTAGAGATCGGGGTCGTGGGCTACGTGCCCATCGACTACCCCACCAACTACTACAGCACGAAGACGGCCGCCTGGGTCCGCAAGTATCCCGCATCCCCGCCGGCCTGCGACGGCTGGGCAGGCTACTGGCCCGACCCGCTGCTGCCGCGCGACACCTTCGATCTGAGCGCGGGCACGACGCAGCCGGTGTGGGTCACCCTCACAGACCGCCGCGGACGCTGCCCCGGGCGACTACACGGGCGCGGTTCGCTTCACGTCCGGCGGCGCCGAGATCGCCCGCGTGCCCTTCACCGTGCACGTCTGGGACTTCGCGTCTACCGAGGGAGAACCATGTCGCGGCCATCTACGACCTGCGCATGGACAGCCGGTGGAACATTCCCGGCAAGACACCCGAGGAAGCTCGCCGCGACTTTCTGAAGTTCATGGCGGATCGCCGCGTCTGCCCCGACACGATCGACCCGGCGCCGGACATCCGCTACGAGAACGGCAAGGTCATCGCCGACTTCACGGCCTTCGACGAGGCGGCCGAGTACGCGCTGGACGAGCTGGGGATGACGCACTTCTACACGCCCGGGTACTTCTACCTGTTCGGCTGGGGATTCCCGCCCTCCGAGAAGTTCGGCGAGAAACCGTACGAGGGCGACTACCCCTACGCCGGTGCGGACCGCGGCAAACTGCGGCCGGAGTTCAAGCAGGCCTACCAGGCCGTGCTCAAGGCCTACTGGGACCACCTCAAGGCGCGAGGCTGGGACAAGAAGTGCGTGCTGTACATCTCCGATGAGCCCTTCGACAGCCAGCCGGACATCCTCGCTCAGATGAAGGCGCTGTGCGAGATGATCCACGAGGTCGACCCCGGCATCCTCATCTACTGCAGCACCTGGGCACACATCCCCGAGTGGGACGGCTACCTGCAACTGCTGGGGCATCGGCCACTACGGCATCGTCGGGCCGGACGTCATGGCCGAACGCAAGGCCGCCGGAGATCGCATCTGGTGGACCACCGACGGCCAGATGTGCACCGACACGCCCTACTGCGCCGTCGAGCGGCTGCTGCCCGCGTACTGCTTCAAGTATGGCGCCGAAGCCTACGAGTTCTGGGGCATCAACTGGCTGACCTACGACCCGTACCAGTGGGGCTGGCA